>NZ_JBFRHE010000069.1:0-358 GCF_052115715.1 Allobosea sp. 2KB_26 | reverse complement strand
CCCTGACCACGGACACGGCCGTGGAGATGATCGGGGTCAATAAGTGGTATGGCGAGTTCCATGTGCTGCGCGACATCAACCTGAAAGTCGCCCGCGGCGAGAAGCTGGTGATCTGCGGGCCGTCCGGCTCGGGCAAGTCGACGATGATCCGCTGCATCAACCGGCTCGAGGAGCACCAGAAGGGCCAGATCATCGTCGATGGCACCGAACTGACCAATGACCTGAAGAAGATCGACGAGATCCGCCGCGATGTCGGCATGGTCTTCCAGCACTTCAACCTGTTCCCGCATCTGACGATCCTGGAGAACCTGACGCTGGCCCCGATCTGGGTGCGCAAGATGCCGAAGAAGGATGCCGA
>NZ_JBFRHE010000068.1:0-403 GCF_052115715.1 Allobosea sp. 2KB_26 | reverse complement strand
AACTCGTTGTCCTTCTGTCTGAACATGAAGTGATAGGGCATGAAGTCGCTGGGATGGCTGAGGCCCGCCGCACCCGCGATTTCGCCGAGCGCGTGCATGGTGTTGCGATGAAAGCGCGCGACGCGGTCGCTCTTGTCACCGACATCTATGGCGCTCTGGCGGCGCTGGTCCTGTGTCGCGATACCGACTGGGCAGCGATTGGTGTGGCAAGACTGGGCCTGGATGCATCCGATCGCGAACATGAAGCCGCGCGCCGCGTTGCACCAGTCTGCCCCGAGCGCGAGCGTGCGGGCGATGTCGAAGGCTGACACAATCTTGCCAGCCGCCCCGATCCTGACCTGATCGCGGATGCCGGCGCCCCGCAGCGTGTTGTGGACGAAGGTCAGCCCTTCCAGCATCGGCA
>NZ_JBFRHE010000067.1:0-405 GCF_052115715.1 Allobosea sp. 2KB_26 | reverse complement strand
GGCTCCGTCCCCGTGGCGCGCGTGCCGATATAGCCGAAATTATAGGTGTTGCCGTCGATGAGCTGGACCGAGTAGTAGCGCTCCTTCTCGATCGCCGGCACAGAGATGACCATTGGTTCAGCCCGCAAATCGAGCCAGACGAACGAGTAAGGCGTGTCGCTGTTCGGCGTGATGATTGCCGTGTCCGCCGGGGTGGCGACATGGTGCAAATTGTTGATTTCGTTGAACGGTGCCTTGAACTGCCCCGAGTTCCTGGCAACGGCGAACTCTTGCATGACCGCATAGTTCATCACCAGCGGCAGGCCGTAGATGAAGCCCTCTTCGGCGATGTCCTTGGCCTCGAACACGTTCGGCCATTCGGTTTTGCTTTGCGCAAGGACCGGGCTGGACTTCACCGCCGCCGCG
>NZ_JBFRHE010000066.1:0-465 GCF_052115715.1 Allobosea sp. 2KB_26 | reverse complement strand
CTCGCTCGACCGGCGCGGCGGCGGCATGCTGTTCGGCGCCGAGCTCAACTCCGGCTGGAGCGGCGACGGGCACTGGCGCCTCGGCCTTGCCGGCGGCTATACGCACACCGATTTCGATATCGACGGCCGCCGCTCCAGCGGCGAGCTGGGCAGCGCCCATGGCGCGCTTTATGGCGGCATGCGTTTCGGCGCCGTCTCGCTGCGGGCCGGCGCGGCCTATGCCTGGAGCGATCTCGACGTGACGCGCCGGGTCGCGCTGCCCGGCATCTCCGACCTGCTGCGCCTCGATGGCCGCAGCGCGACCGCCCAGGCCTTTGCCGAGATTGGCTACGCCCTGCCCTACGGGCCGGTCTCGTTCGAGCCCTTTGCGCAGATCGCAGCCGTCACGGTCCGCACCAGCCGCGACGCCGAGACAGGTGGCCCCACCGCACTGCAGGTGCTCGGCCGCGACCAGCGCCTCGGCTT
>NZ_JBFRHE010000065.1:0-483 GCF_052115715.1 Allobosea sp. 2KB_26 | reverse complement strand
ATTGTCGCTGTGGGCACCGCCCCGGTCCGGAATATCCGCCAGAGGAATATCACCATGTTCGTCACCATGATTGCCGCCAAAATCCGCGCCTTCCTGCGCTATCGCGAGACGGTTCGCGAGCTGTCGCGCCTGACCAACCGTGAGCTCGACGATCTTGGCCTGTCACGCTCGGAGATCCCCTTCATCGCCCGCTCGCACGCTGSGGCCTGAAGTCACTGAATAGAACCGCCGCGTCACCGGGCGCAGCGCGTTCCAGRTMGTTTCTCCCGGGGCTCATGTTTCCCTCCCCTTGAGCTTCGGTCGAAGAGCGAATGCCCGCCTCACGGCGGGCATTTTGCATTTCAGGGCTGCTTTCACTTGAGCCGGAATCCGGCTGCGAACTCGTCCGAGCCGTGAAAGCCCGAGCTCAACCCCTCCTTGTCATCGGAGGCGACCTCGCCGCCACGAAATCCTGATTGGGGCAAACTTTCCAATGGGGCGAAC
>NZ_JBFRHE010000064.1:0-575 GCF_052115715.1 Allobosea sp. 2KB_26 | reverse complement strand
CGGCCAAGCCCTCCGCGCCCTTGCGGAAGTCGACCGGCTTCGTCGCGATCATGACGCGGACCGCGCCGGTCGGGCCGATCACGAGCCGGCCTTCAACGCACCCAGCACCGCCGCGATCGTGGCCGGGGAGGCCCCGTTTTCGATCGTCACCTTGACGCCGCCGACATCAATCTCGATCGCAGCGGTGCGGCGTCTTTGCGCCCGTCGTCTGGGACGCGGGGATCGCGATGGGGTGCCCGCCTCCGGCGCAGCGCCCGCAGGCTGCGCAATCACCGCCGGCACGAAGGCCGGCAGGGTCTCGGCCGCCTGACGTGCCTCGCGCCGCCAGGTGAACAGTTGCTGAGGCGTCAGACCATGGCGGCGGGCCACCGCCGATACCACCGCGCCGGGCGCGAGCGTCTCCTCCAGGATCCGCGCCCGCTCATCGCCGCTCCAGCGACGGCGGCCGATCGCACCGTTGATCACCTCAAAGCGCCGGACCTCGCCCTCCGGCTCAAGTCTATGGTCAAGCCTGGACACAAAACGACCCTCCAAATCAGGATCGTCACACTGACCGCTCAGACCCCGTCGAAGAA
>NZ_JBFRHE010000063.1:0-783 GCF_052115715.1 Allobosea sp. 2KB_26 | reverse complement strand
AGCGGCGGCCGTCGATATCGAAATCGGTGTGCGTATAGCCGCCGGCAAGGCCGAGGCGCCAGTGCCCGTCGCCGCTCCAGCCGGAGTTGAGCTCGGCGCCGAACAGCATGCCGCCGCCGCGCCGGTCGAGCGAGGCCGCGTTGCGGTCTCCGTCCGTGCGTCCCTGCGCCCCGATCGCCTCGCCCCAAAGCGTGAAGCGTTCCCTGGCGAGGCGTGGTGCCGGCAGCGTCGTGCCGCCCGACCTGCCGGGCGCGTCGGCGCTGAAGGCGCCCTCGACCGTGCCGCCGGACGTGCCGCCGGCCAAGGGCCAGCGCAGCCGGTTGAGGATGGATTCGCGGATGAGATGGCTGTCTTCGATCGCGACGCCGACCGCTTGGGCATGGATCTCGCCCGAGAGCGCGTCGAAGCCGGCTCGGGCATCGGCGACGCTTGCCGTGAGCAGCGCATCGTAGACACGGTTGCCGGCGCCCAGCGCCTCGGCCGCTCCAGCGGCCCCGGCCTGGTTGCGGGTCAGGGCGACCTGCGGAAAGGCGATGGCGTTGCGATCGAGCGTCAGCGCCACGTCATTGGCGCCATAGGCCAGGCTCGGCGTCAGGAAGGCGAAGTTCGAGGCCACCGCGGCGAACTGGCCGATGACCCCGCCCTGTGCCGTCAGAATGGTGTAGCGCGTCGAGGCGCCATAGCCGCCTTGTTCCGCCAGAAGCTGCACCGTTCCCCCGGACAGGGTGGCGGTTCCGGTGGCGGCGATCCTGTCGGACTGGCCGGCGGCATTGACCTCGAGCT
>NZ_JBFRHE010000062.1:0-811 GCF_052115715.1 Allobosea sp. 2KB_26 | reverse complement strand
GGCGTTGTCACGTTAACTCCGGCATGGCGGCAAGCCGTGTAGGTGGGCGTGCATGACCCTGCCGACCATCAGCTACAAGCGCCATCGGTTCCCTCCGGCGATCATCGCGCATGCGGTGTGGCTGTATTTTCGCTTTCCCTTGAGCCTTCGCCTGGTGGAGGAGATGCTTCTGGAGCGCGGCATCGCCGTCTCCTACGAGACGGTGCGGCGCTGGGCCTTGAAGTTCGGGCGGGATTACGCCCGCCGGCTCCGGCGGAAGAACCCGGGTCGGCGCGACATCTGGCATCTCGACGAGGTCGTCGTCACCATCGCCGGAAAGAAGCATTGGCTTTGGCGGGCGGTCGATCAGGACGGCTATACCCTGGATGAGATCGTCCAGACCCGGCGTGACACCAAGGCAGCGCGGCGACTGCTGATACGCCTTCTTCAGAAGCAGGGCTGTGCGCCCCGGCGGATGATCACCGACAAGCTCAGCTCCTATGCCGCCGCCCGGCGCCAGATCATGCCGACGATCGAGCATCGCGCGCACAAGGGCCTCAACAACCGCGCCGAGAACTCACACCTGCCGCTCCGAAAGCGCGAGCGGACGATGCAAGGCTTTCGATCCCCGGGAGGCCTGCAACGCTTCGTTGCGATCTTCTCCGCCGTCCGCAACCTGTTCGTCCCGTCCCGGTCCCGTCGCTCCGCCCTCGCCACCCATCTGCATCGTCTGCGCGCCATGGCGCACTGGAAAGCCGTGGCCGGCCTCGCAGCGTGAGCCCGTCACCCGGTTGAGTTCGCTTCGGTCGTCCGCGATTAACGTGACAACGCG
>NZ_JBFRHE010000061.1:0-1030 GCF_052115715.1 Allobosea sp. 2KB_26 | reverse complement strand
TGTGAGCTCTCAATAGGTTGTCCATCCGGTCCCGAGCGAGGAAGCTGAGGTTGCGAAGCTTCAGAGCCCTCGGGGAGGAACCGGATGAACATCCACAAGAATGCCCGGCTGACGCCGCTGGGTCGAGAGCGGATCGTGCGCATGGCGGCGGCAGGCACGGCCTCTCGCGTGATCGCCAGGGCGGCCGGCGTCAGCCTCAAGACCGTCCATAAATGGATTGCCCGCTTCGCCGCCGAGGGCATGGCGGGGCTGACGGACCGCTCGTCGCGTCCGCACCGGCTGCATCGCCCGACGCCTGCAGGCCAGGTCGAGCAGATCATCGCGCTGCGGCGCCAGCGGCTGAGCGGCCAGGCCATCGCCAGGCAGGCTGAGGTCTCGCCGGCCACCGTGAGCCGGATCCTGCGACGAGCGCGGCTGAGCCGGATGCGCGACCTCGACCCGGCCGAGCCGGCGCGCCGCTACGAGCGCGCCCGCCCAGGCGAACTGATCCATCTCGACATCAAGAAGCTCAACCGGTTCCGAGAGCCGGGGCATCGCGTCACCGGGGATCGCAGCGCCGGCCGCAGCGTCGGGGCGGGCTGGGAGTTCGCCCATGTCTGCATCGACGATGCCTCCCGGCTCGCCTTCGTCGAGATCAAGCCGGACGAGACGGCGCTCAGCGCGGTCGCCTTCCTCAGGGCCGCCGTCGCCTATTACAAAGGCCTCGGCGTCACCGTCGCGCGCGTCATGACCGACAACGGCCCCTGCTACAAAGCCCATGCCTTCCGCCACGCCTGCCGCGACCTCGGCCTGCGCCAGATCAGGACCAGGCCCTACACCCCCAGGACCAACGGCAAGGCTGAACGCTTCATCCAGACGGCGCTCCGCGAATGGGCCTATGCCAGACCCTATCCCCACTCAGATCGCAGAGCCGAAGAGCTGCCGCGCTGGCTCCATCACTACAACTGGCATCGCCCCCATGGCGGCATCCAGGCCAATACACCCATCAGCAGACTCGCTCTCGGCGAGGACAACCTGTTGACGCTCCACA
>NZ_JBFRHE010000060.1:0-1043 GCF_052115715.1 Allobosea sp. 2KB_26 | reverse complement strand
CGCGGCGGCGGTGAAGTCCAGCCCGGTCCTTGCGCAAAGCAAAACCGAATGGCCGAACGTGTTCGAGGCCAAGGACATCGCCGAAGAGGGCTTCATCTACGGCCTGCCGCTGGTGATGAACTATGCGGTCATGCAAGAGTTCGCCGTTGMCAGGAACTCGGGGCAGTTCAAGGCACCGTTCAACGAAATCAACAATTTGCACCATGTCGCCACCCCGGCGGACACGGCAATCATCACGCCGAACAGCGACACGCCTTACTCGTTCGTCTGGCTCGATTTGCGGGCYGAACCAATGGTCATCTCTGTGCCGGCGATCGAGAAGGAGCGCTACTACTCGGTCCAGCTYATCGACGGCAACACCTATAATTTCGGCTATATCGGCACGCGCGCCACGGGGACGGAGCCTGGCGACTATCTGGTGGTCGGTCCCGACTGGAAAGGCGAAAAGCCGACCGGGATCAAGCAGGTCTTCCGATCGACGACGCCGTTCACGTTCACGGCTATCCGCACCCAGCTCTTCAACCCCGACGACATGCCAAACGTCGAGAAGATCCAGGCCGGCTACAAGGCGCAACCGCTTTCTGCCTTCCTCAAGCAACCCGCCCCGCCCGCCTCGCCGAAGCTCACGTTCGTTCCTGCCACCACGGCCGGCATCAAGGACAATTTCTTCGAGTATCTYGAYGCGGCCCTGCAATTCGTCCCCGAGACGGTACGGGACAARTCGGTTCGTGCGAAACTTGCGAAGATCGGCATCGGTCCCGGCAAGACCTTCGCGTTCAAGGATCTGTCGCTGGAACACAAGGCCGCAATCCTGATCGCGATGAAGCAGGGTGACGACAAGGTCGACAAATGGCTGGCCGGCGGAAACAAGGACATCAACGGCTGGAATATCGGCTCGTTCTTTGGCGACGAGGCCTTCTTCAACGGCGATTGGCTGATGCGGGCTGGCGCCGCCAAGGGCGGTCTCTATGGCAACGATGCCGTAGAAGCCATGTATCCCTATACCCGGACCGACGCGACCGGTGAGGCGCTGGACGGCAGCA
>NZ_JBFRHE010000059.1:0-1065 GCF_052115715.1 Allobosea sp. 2KB_26 | reverse complement strand
CACGGGTGGTGGCCGGGGAGAGATGGCTGACGCTGCCCGGCAGCTCCGGGGTCGCGTTCTTGGCGAAGGCGGAGAAGCGCAGGCGGGCGGGCTGGCCCGGCCTGACCTGGTCGATATCGGTCGGCGCGATCCTGACCTCGACGGTGAGCCTGGCCTCGCCCGGCACGATGGTGGCAAGCCGGGCGGCCGGGGTGATGACGCCGCCGACGGTGAAGACCGTCAACTCGTTGACGAGGCCGGCGATCGGGGCGCGGATCTCGGAGCGCGAGAGCCGGTCCTCGCTGGCGAGACGCCGGTCGCTGAGCTCGGAGACCTTGGCCTCGACCTGGCGCAGCTCGCGCTGGGCCTCGGTGCGGGCGGTCTCGTCGACGGCGATGATCTGGAGGCGAGCCTCGCTGATGCGCAGCCGGGCGCGGGCGATCGAGGCTTCGATCTCGCCGCGCTCGCCGAGCAGGCGGGCCCATTCGCGGTTGATGTTGTAGACCTTGGTGCCGTCGATGAAGCCCTTCTGGAACAGGCCGAGATATTTGTTGCGCTCGAGCTCGACCAGGCGCAGCTCCTCGACCTTGGCGACCTGGCGGGCCTCGAGGCCTTTCACCTCCTCGCCGGACTGGACGATGCTGATCTCGAGCTGTTCCTTGCGGCTTTCGCGGTTGGTGCGGTTGCCGTCGAACAGCCGGGTCTCGCCCTGGATGATCTGGGCGGCCTCTTCCGAGAATCTGGCGAACTCGGCCGGGAAGGTGATCGCGGCGAGATTGTCGCGCTCGGCGATCAGGCGGGCCTTGCGGCCGAGATTCTCGCCGAGCTGTGAGCGGATGATCGAGAGCTCGGCCTTGGTCTGGACATCGTCGAGCCAGAACAGGGTCTGGCCTGCCTCGACCCGGTCGCCCTGGCGCACTCCGATCGCCTGGACGACGCCGCCGTCGCGATGCTGCACCTCCTTGAGGTTCTGGTCGACCTTGACCGAGCCCTGGGCGATCACGGCGCCGTTGAGATGGGCGCTGGCAGCCCAGCCGCCGCAGCCGACGACCAAGAGCAGGGCGAGCGCCGTGCCGGCAAGCATAT
>NZ_JBFRHE010000058.1:0-1065 GCF_052115715.1 Allobosea sp. 2KB_26 | reverse complement strand
CACGGGTGGTGGCCGGGGAGAGATGGCTGACGCTGCCCGGCAGCTCCGGGGTCGCGTTCTTGGCGAAGGCGGAGAAGCGCAGGCGGGCGGGCTGGCCCGGCCTGACCTGGTCGATATCGGTCGGCGCGATCCTGACCTCGACGGTGAGCTTGGCCTCGCCCGGCACGATGGTGGCAAGCCGGGCGGCCGGGGTGATGACGCCGCCGACGGTGAAGACAGTCAATTCGTTGACGAGGCCGGCGATCGGGGCGCGGATCTCGGAGCGCGAGAGCCGGTCCTCGCTGGCCAGGCGCCGGTCGCTGAGCTCGGAGACCTTGGCCTCGACCTGGCGCAGCTCGCGCTGGGCCTCGGTGCGGGCGGTCTCGTCGACGGCGATGATCTGGAGGCGAGCCTCGCTGATGCGCAGCCGGGCGCGGGCCATCGAAGCCTCGATCTCGCCGCGCTCGCCGAGCAGGCGGGCCCATTCGCGGTTGATGTTGTAGACCTTGGTACCGTCGATGAAGCCCTTCTGGAACAGGCCGAGATATTTGTTGCGCTCGAGCTCGACCAGGCGCAGTTCCTCGACCTTGGCGACCTGGCGGGCCTCGAGGCCTTTCACCTCCTCGCCGGACTGGACGATGCTGATCTCGAGCTGTTCCTTGCGGCTTTCGCGGTTGGTGCGGTTGCCGTCGAACAGGCGGGTCTCGCCCTGGATGATTTGATCCGCCTCGTCGGAGACCCTGGCGAGCTCGGCCGGGAAGGTGATCGCGGCGAGATTGTCGCGCTCGGCGATCAGGCGGGCCTTGCGGCCGAGATTCTCGCCGAGCTGCGAGCGGATGATCGAGAGCTCGGCCTTGGTCTGGACATCGTCGAGCCAGAACAGGGTCTGGCCTGCCTCGACCCGGTCGCCCTGGCGCACCCCGATCGCCTGGACGATGCCGCCGTCGCGATGCTGCACCTCCTTGAGGTTCTGGTCGACCTTGACCGAGCCCTGGGCGATCACGGCGCCGTTGAGATGGGCGCTGGCAGCCCAGCCGCCGCAGCCGACGACCAAGAGCAGGGCGAGCGCCGTGCCGGCAAGCATAT
>NZ_JBFRHE010000057.1:0-1114 GCF_052115715.1 Allobosea sp. 2KB_26 | reverse complement strand
AAGCCGAGGCGCTGGTCGCGGCCGAGCACCTGCAGTGCGGTGGGGCCACCTGTCTCGGCGTCGCGGCTGGTGCGGACCGTGACGGCTGCGATCTGCGCAAAGGGCTCGAACGAGACCGGCCCGTAGGGCAGGGCGTAGCCAATCTCGGCGAAGGCCTGGGTGGTCGCGCTGCGGCCATCGAGGCGCAGCAGATCGGAGATGCCGGGCAGCGCGACCCGGCGCGTCACGTCGATATCGCTCCACGCATAGGCCGCGCCGGCCCGCAGCGAGACGGCGCCGAAACGCATGCCGCCATAAAGCGCGCCATGGGCGCTGCCGAGCTCGCCGCTCGAGCGGCGGCCGTCGATATCGAAATCGGTGTGCGTATAGCCGCCGGCAAGGCCGAGGCGCCAGTGCCCGTCGCCGCTCCAGCCGGAGTTGAGCTCGGCGCCGAACAGCATGCCGCCGCCGCGCCGGTCGAGCGAGGTCGCGTTGCGGTCTCCGTCCGTGCGCCCTTGCGCCCCGATCGCCTCGCCCCAAAGCGTGAAGCGTTCCCTGGCGAGGTGTGGTGCCGGCAGCGTCGTGCCGCCCGACCTGCCGGGCGCGTCGGCGCTGAAGGCGCCCTCGACCGTGCCGCCGGACCCGGTCGCGGCCAAGGGCCAGCGCAGCCGGTTGAGGATGGATTCGCGGATGAGATGGCTGTCTTCGATCGCGACGCCGACCGCCTGGGCATGGATCTCGCCCGAGAGCGCGTCGAAGCCGGCTCGGGCATCGGCGACGCTTGCCGTGAGCAGCGCATCGTAGACACGGTTGCCGGCGCCCAGCGCCTCGGCCGCTCCAGCGGCCCCGGCCTGGTTGTGGGTCAGGGCGACCTGCGGAAAGGCGATGGCGTTGCGATCGAGCGTCAGCGCCACGTCATTGGCGCCATAGGCCAGGCTCGGCGTCAGGAAGGCGAAGTTCGAGGCCACCGCGGCGAACTGGCCGAGGACCCCGCCCTGTGCCGTCAGAATGGTGTAGCGCGTCGAGGCGCCATAGCCGCCTTGTTCCGCCAGAAGCTGCACCGTTCCCCCGGACAGGGTGGCGGTTCCGGTGGCGGCGATCCTGTCGGACTGGCCGGCGGCATTGACCTCGAGCT
>NZ_JBFRHE010000056.1:0-1187 GCF_052115715.1 Allobosea sp. 2KB_26 | reverse complement strand
GCGATGATGCTGGCGACGACGCCGGCGCCGACGGTCCTGCCGCCTTCGCGGATGGCGAAGCGCAGCTTCTCCTCCATCGCGATCGGCACGATCAGGTGCACTTCCATGGCGATGTTGTCGCCAGGCATCACCATCTCGGTGCCCTCAGGCAGGTGCACCACGCCGGTCACGTCCGTCGTGCGGAAGTAGAACTGCGGGCGGTAGTTGGTGAAGAACGGCGTGTGGCGGCCGCCCTCTTCCTTCGTCAGGATGTAGGCCTCGGCCTTGAACTTGGTGTGCGGCTTCACCGAACCCGGCTTGCACAGCACCTGGCCGCGCTCGACGTCCTCGCGCTTCGTACCGCGCAGCAGCGCGCCGATGTTGTCGCCAGCCTGGCCCTGGTCCAGCAGCTTGCGGAACATCTCCACGCCGGTCACCGTCGTCTTCACGGTGTCCTTCAGGCCGACGATCTCGATTTCCTCGCCAACCTTGACGATGCCGCGCTCGACGCGACCGGTCACAACCGTGCCACGGCCCGAGATCGAGAACACGTCTTCGACCGGCATCAGGAACGGCTGGTCGATCGGACGCTCCGGCTGCGGGATATACGCGTCGACCGTCTTCATCAGCTCGATCACCGCGTCATGCCCGATCTCGGGCGAGACGTTGTCAAGCGCAGCCTTCGCCGAGCCCTTGGTGATCGGGATGTCGTCGCCCGGGAAGTCGTACTTCGACAGAAGCTCGCGGATCTCCATCTCGACCAGCTCGAGCAGCTCCGCGTCGTCGACCAGGTCGACCTTGTTCATGAACACCACCAGCGCCGGAACGCCGACCTGGCGCGCCAGCAGGATGTGCTCGCGCGTCTGCGGCATCGGGCCGTCGGCTGCCGACACAACCAGGATCGCGCCGTCCATCTGCGCCGCGCCCGTGATCATGTTCTTCACGTAGTCGGCGTGCCCGGGGCAGTCGACATGCGCATAGTGACGGTTCGCCGTCTCGTACTCGACGTGAGCCGTCGAGATCGTGATCCCGCGAGCCTTCTCCTCAGGCGCCTTGTCGATCTGGTCATACGCCGTGAACGACGCCCCGCCCGACTCAGCCAGCACCTTCGTGATCGCTGCCGTCAAAGACGTCTTGCCATGGTCAACGTGACCAATCGTTCCGATATTGCAGTGCGGCTTCGTCCGCGCAAACTTCTCTTTGGCCAT
>NZ_JBFRHE010000055.1:0-1202 GCF_052115715.1 Allobosea sp. 2KB_26 | reverse complement strand
CGGCAGGACCGCGCCCTGGTCTACCGGCGCGCCAAGGGCGACGAGGACAAGCTGCCYTTTGGCACCTCTGAGAACGTCTACGGTTCCGGCTATGCGTGGTTGACCCATTCGGCCGCGCCGACGGCCATTGTCGACACCGATTTTCGCGTCCGGATCGGCGGACCTGCCTGCAGGCRTCCCTACGAGGCCAGCATCTACAACATCTCGGCCATGAGTTTCGGCTCGCTCTCCGCCAAYGCCATTCTGGCGCTCAACACTGGCGCGAGGAAGGGCGGCTTCGCACATGACACCGGCGAAGGCAGCATCAGCCGCTATCACCGGCAAGGYGGCGGGGACCTGATYTTCCAAGTGGCGTCGGGCTATTTCGGCTGCCGCARCGAAGATGGCAGCTTCTCTCCCGAACGTTTTGCGGAACTGGCTGCTGATCCGCAGATCAAGATGATCGAAATCAAACTCAGCCAAGGCGCCAAACCGGGTCATGGCGGCATGCTGCCRGCTTCCAAGATCTCACCCGAGATCGCCGAGGCGCGAGGCATTGCGATGGGCGTAGACTGCATATCGCCTGTGGCCCACAGCACCTTTTCCACCCCGACGGGGCTGATGCAATTCGTCGGTGAACTGCGCGAGCTTTCCGGCGGCAAGCCGGTCGGCCTCAAGCTTTGCATCGGCCATCGCCGCGAATTCATGAGTATGGTCAAGGCCATGCTYAACACCGGCATCGTACCCGATTTCATTGTCGTGGACGGCGCGGAGGGTGGCACTGGCGCCGCTCCCGTCGAATTCGCCAACCGCGTCGGCATGCCGATGCTGGAAGGGCTGACCTTCGTCCACAACACGCTGCGGGGCGCCGGCATCCGCGATCAGGTCAGGATCGGGGCGGCTGGCAAGATTGTGTCAGCCTTCGACATCGCCCGCACGCTCGCGCTCGGGGCGGACTGGTGCAACGCGGCGCGCGGCTTCATGTTCGCAATCGGCTGCATCCAGGCCCAGTCTTGCCACACCAATCGCTGCCCAGTCGGTATCGCGACACAGGACCAGCGCCGCCAGAGCGCGATAGATGTCGGTGACAAGAGCGACCGCGTCGCGCGCTTTCATCGCAACACCATGCACGCGCTCGGCGAAATCGCGGGTGCGGCGGGCCTCAGCCATCCCAGCGACTTCATGCCCTATCACTTCATGTTCAGACAGAAGGACAACGAGTT
>NZ_JBFRHE010000054.1:0-1626 GCF_052115715.1 Allobosea sp. 2KB_26 | reverse complement strand
AAATCCATCCACGACAATCATCACGAACGACCCAGGCAAATCACCTCGCACCTGCCGGCTTCAAATCGGAATGGGGTGCCGGAATGAAATCGGAACAGGGTGCCGAATTCATATCGGAATTGCCCGCCGAATTCGTCGGAATCCGCACTGACTGAAGAGCCAAGTGCGCCATTCCGGCGCCAGGAACTGATCCGGGCTGACTTTATGGTCCATCCCGTCATAGGTCACGAACATCGGCGAACCGCCAGCCAGGGCCAACGCATCGGCCCATGATCTCGATGCGGCATACGGATTCTCGCGGTCAGCCGTTCCATGGACGATCAGGAACGGGACCTTCGCCGCTTGTTTCGCCAGGCTGCGATGCGGCGGAACCCCCGAGAATGCGACGACGCCGGCGAACGCCTTGGGCTTTGTTGCCGCGGCGATGATCCCCGCCGACGCCCCCATCGAGAACCCGACCAGGTAGACCCGCTGCGGATCGATCGGCAAGCGCCGTTTCAAGTCCTCGACCAATGCCAGAACGTCGGCAAGGTGGTCGCTCGGTTTTGCAACCCGATTGCCGCCGTCGCCGGTATAGTTCGCGCTGCGCGTCGGAAATTGCGGCACGACGACATAGGACGGAAATTCACGGGCAATTGTGGGAGCAGCCCAACTCCGGATGAAGGGCCCGACCTGACTGACATTATCGGTGCCGATCCCGCCCGATGCATGCAGTGCGATGACGAGCGGCGGCTTCGCTTCGCTTTGAGCGGCCGGCGAGAGCAGGCGATAGGGAATGCTGTGCCCGTTGGGAGCGGCGAAGACGCTCGGCTCGAATGCATCGATCGGCATTTTGCCGAGGGACTCAACCGCGGCCAACGCTGCCGGTGAAGGCCGGGAGATGCGCTGCTCTTCCCTGACTTCACCGGCTTGAGCCGCGCAGCCGGCTATAGCGAACGCCGCAAGCAGCGTCGCGGCAGGATTGAGCGATCGGCGCATTGTGTCCTCATGGGTTTTCAGGATCTCAGGGTTCGCCGCCTCTTCATCTGCCGTCGTTCGACGCTTCACAAACGGTCAAATCTCGACCGAGCCGATAGATTTTCTTTGGGGCCATGGGGTCGTCGATGATGCTCTCACTTCGTCGGGGCGGCGCAGGACGATCGCGGTCACGACACCGCATTTTGCGGCCGTGCCGTTCCTGCTGAAAGGAGCCCGCCTGGTATCGACCGTGCCCGAACGTCCTGTGCGGATCTTTGCCGAACGCTTCGGCCTGGAAACCTGTCCGGTTCCGCTGGAATTGCCGGATTCGGACGTCTCGATGATCCGGCACGCGTCCTATGACCATGACCCGGCGCATCGTTGGTTACGCGAAACCATCTCCGGGCTCGCCGCAGGGCTCTAGAGCGGCCGTGGACGATAGGGCCCATTAGCGGGCTGCGGCGCTTGAGGCCATGTGTCGGCTGGTGCGCCTCGCGTGGCGGCTGGCGACATCAGCCCGTTGAACGACGAAAACCCCGCCTCTTTTGAGAGACGGGGTTTGATATTTGATTTGGTTGCGGGGGCCAGATTTGAACTGACGACCTTCAGGTTATGAGCCTGACGAGCTACCGGGCTGCTCCACCCCGCGGTAAAGGGAACGCGGCGCTG
>NZ_JBFRHE010000053.1:0-1686 GCF_052115715.1 Allobosea sp. 2KB_26 | reverse complement strand
AGGTTCTGGTCGACCTTGACCGAGCCCTGGGCGATCACGGCGCCGTTGAGATGGGCGCTGGCAGCCCAGCCGCCGCAGCCGACGACCAAGAGCAGGGCGAGCGCCGTGCCGGCAAGCATATGCCGGCCCAGGCCGAAGTTCGGCTCGCGCTCCCCCCTGGCGTCCCCGCCGGCCTGCGATGCGACATTGCGTGTGGTCATGGTCGTTTCTCCCGTCAGCCGGCCCGGGATGCGAGGCGCGACCGCCCCGCACCGGGATCAGTAATAATAAAGCCTGTGACTGCCCTGGATCTCGATCGAGTAGTCCTTCTCGTCATTCTGCTCGAGATAGACGTCGACGAAGGTGCGGTCGTCGTCACCGATCTTCTCGATGCGGAAGCGGAAGGGCCGGCCGGAATCGTCGCCATCCTCGCCATAGGTGCGATCGAAGGCATCGTCGTCGGAACCGCTTCCGCCGTCATCGTCATCATCATCGTCGTCGTGCTTGCGGATCTGGTACTGCTTGATGCGAAGGCGGTCGCCGGCCTCAAGATCGAGGATCTGGTGGATCAAGTCGCGATCGTCCTCGTCGTAGGGCACGTCGAACGAAAAGATGTCGTCGCCGGCGCCCCCGGTCAGCGTCACCGCGTCGGCTCCGATGGTGAAGTGGTCGTTGCCGCTGCCGCCGATCACGGCCTCGATATTGGAGAAGCCGTCTTCGCCGATCTCGACGCTGACCGCCTTGCCCTCGACCAGGTTGATGTCGATGCTCTGCGTGGCCCGGGAGTAATCCAGCGTGTCGCAACCGCTGCCGCCATCATAGCAATCGGCTGCGGCATCGAGCGTACCGATGATCACGTCGTCGCCAGACCCGGCCTCGACCCGGTCCCTGCCCCCACCGCCATCGAGCGTATCGGCGCCGCTACCGCCTTCGATCTGGTCGTTGCCGCCGCCGCCCTGGATCACGTCATTGCCGGTCCCACCGAACAGGCAGTCATTGCCGGTGCCGCCATCAATGACGTCATTGCCGTCATTGCCCTCGATCCGGTCGTCGCCCGCACCGCCGAAGAGCCGGTCATGGCCAGCGTCGCCCTTGACCTTATCATCGCCGTTACCGCCGAAGACGATGTCGTCGCCATCGCCCCCATCTGCCTCGTCATCGCCATCGCCGGCGTCGAGGATGTCGTTGCCGCCACCGCCAAAGAGCCGGTCCTGGCCGCGGCCGCCGGAAAGATGGTCATCGCCCTCGCCCCCATCGACCCAGTCGTCGCCGTCATCGCCGGAGAGCGTGTCGTTGCCGGTTTCGCCGAAGAGCCGGTCGTTGCCGCCGCCGCCATTTGCAACGTCGTTGCCCCCACCGAGGCGGGCCGTGTCCTGGCCGCAGCCGAATTGGACGAGGTCGACGTGAGCCCCCCCGATGACGGTATTGTCGCCATTGCCGGTGCAGACGGTGTTGTTGCCGTCGCCGGTGAAGACGGTGTTGTTGCCTTCACCCGCATCGATCCAGTCGTCGCCGTCGCCGCCATCGATGAAATCGTTACCGTCGCCACCATAGAGCCGGTCGTTGCCCTTGCCGCCGATGATGATGTCATCGCCGGCCTCGCCGTAGATGATGTCGTCGCCATCCTCGCCGAAGAGCTGGTCGTCGCCGTCGCCGCCATAGATCGTGTCGTTGCCGGTGCCGCCATAGACGATGTCGTTGCCGCGG
>NZ_JBFRHE010000052.1:0-1866 GCF_052115715.1 Allobosea sp. 2KB_26 | reverse complement strand
CCGCGGCAACGACATCGTCTATGGCGGCACCGGCAACGACACGATCTATGGCGGCGACGGCGACGACCAGCTCTTCGGCGAGGATGGCGACGACATCATCTACGGCGAGGCCGGCGATGACATCATCATCGGCGGCAAGGGCAACGACCAGCTCTCCGGCGGTGACGGCAACGACCAGATCTCTGGCGGCGAGGGCAACGATCAGATCGCGGGGGATGCCGGCGACGACGTCGTTCATGGCGACGAGGACGACGACACCATTGATGGTGGCATCGGCAATGACGAGCTTCATGGCGACGCCGGCAACGATCACGTCATGGGCGGCGGCGGCAATGACCGGCTCTTTGGCGAGGACGGCGACGACATCCTCGATGGTGGCGAGGGCGACGACTGGATCGATGCCGGAGAAGGCGACAACACCGTCTTCACCGGCGACGGCAACAACAGCGTCCGCACCGGCAATGGCAACAATGTCGTCACGGGCGGCGCTCATCTCGATATCGTCCAGTTCGGCGCTGGCCAGGACACGGCCCAACTCGGCGCCGGCGCCGATGTCGCGGCCGGCGGCGGCGGCAATGACCGGCTCTTCGGCGAGGCCGGCGACGATACGCTCTCCGGCGATGACGGCGATGACGTGCTCGACGGCGGGGAGGGCGACGATCATCTCACCGGCGGCAGCGGCGACGACCAGATCCATGGCGGGACCGGTGACGACATCGTCTTCGGCGGCGATGGGCGCGACCGGATCGAAGGCGACGACGACGACGATATCGTCTTCGCCGGGGCCGGAGACGACAGGGTTGAGGGCAATGCCGGCAACGACCGGCTCTTCGGCGAGGCTGGCGACGATCGGATCGAGGGCGACGAGGGGGATGACGTCGTTGATGGCGGGACGGGCAATGATCGGCTCGAGGGCGATGACGGCGACGACGTGGTCTTGGGCGGGGCCGGCAATGACCAGCTCGCCGGAAATGCGGGAGACGATACGCTCGACGGCGGGACCGGCGAGGATCTCGTCAAGGCCGGCGCCGGCAACGACGTGATCATCGGCACGCTCGATGCCGCGGCCGATTGCTATGATGGCGGCAGCGGCTGCGACACGCTGGATTACTCCCAGGCGACCCAATGCATCGACATCAACCTCGTCGAGGGCAAGGCGGTCGGCGTCGAGATCGGCGAGGACAGCCTGTCCGGCATCGAGGCGGTGATCGGCGGCAGCGGCAACGACCACTTCACCATCGGAGCCGACGCGGTGACGCTGACCGGGGGCGCCGGCGACGACTGCTTCTCCTTCGATGTCGCCTATGACGAGGACGATCGCGACCTGATCCACCAGATCCTCGATCTTGAGGCCGGCGACCGCATCATCGTCAGCCAGTACCAGATCCGCACGGATGACGATCCCGCCTATGGCGCGCCCGGGGACGAGGCCGATCCGTTCGCCAGCGCCTATGGTGACGAGGCCGGCACTGCCAGCCAGCCCTTCCGCTTCCGCATCGAGAAGATCGGTGACAACGACTACACCTATGTCGACGTCTATCTCGAGCAGAATGACGAGAAGGACTACTCGATCGAGATCCAGGGCAGTCACAGGCTTTACTATTACTGACCTCGGTGCGGGGCGGTCGCGCCTCGCATCTCGGGCCGGCTGACGGGAGAGACCAGCATGATCAAGCGCAGTGTCGCATCGCAGGCCGGCGGGGACGCCAGGGGGGAACGCGAGCCGAACTTCGGCCTGGGCCGGCATATGCTTGCCGGCACGGCGCTCGCCCTGCTCTTGGTCGTCGGCTGCGGCGGCTGGGCTGCCAGCGCCCATCTCAACGGCGCCGTGATCGCCCAGGGCTCGGTCAAGGTCGACCAGAACCT
>NZ_JBFRHE010000051.1:0-3691 GCF_052115715.1 Allobosea sp. 2KB_26 | reverse complement strand
CGCGCTCAGCTTGCGGTGAAGGAGATGCCTTCGAGGCTGTCCGGGAACTTGTGGACGGGAACCTTCATCCACTTGTCGTAGACTTTCTGGAGTTCGCCATTGGCCCTGATCTTGTCGATGAAGGCGTTGATCGCGGCGTTGATCTCCTTCTCGCCCTGCCGGGTGCAGGCGCCGTTGTAGAGGTTCTGGAATTCGAGCTTGTTCTCGAATTCCCCCGGCCGGGCCTGCTCGATGCGCTGGATGTAGAAGATGTTGCCGCCGAGCGCCTGGACCTGGCCCGAGACCAGCGCCTGGATGCTGGGGGCATCGCCGTCATAGCGCCGGATCGTCGTGCTGGCCGGCGCGTTCTTGGTGACCTGGGGTCAGGGCGGGAATGCGGTTATTGACCTCGAGCGGAACGAACTCGACGGGGACCCCGAGCTCCTGGCCGAACAGCGCCGCGATATCGGCATCCAGCCCATCCTGCTTGCCGGCGCTGGTGACGAAACCCCAGGGCGGATTGTCGCCCTGGATACCCACGACCAGCTTGCCTTTCGCCTTGATCTCCGCCGGCGTCACCGCCAGCGCAGGCCGCAGCAACAGGCTCGGCGCCGCAAGCCCGACCGCGCCGGCCAACAGCGCCTGACGGCGGTTGAGCAATCCCTTGTTCGAAGATGTCATGTCTCACTCCCTTGGTTGATCTTGCTTGGTTGATCTTGGCTGGTTGAACGGGCCTGGCTGGATTGGCGCGATGCCTTGATGGTGTTGCCGGCTTCGTCAGCGTGTCGCCGTGGCAAACTGGCGTTCCAGCCGCGCGCCGAAGAGCGAGAGCGGCCAGCACATGACGAAATAGAGAGCCCCCACGATCCCGAAGACGAGCAGAGGCTGAAAAATCTGGTTCGAGATGATGTTGCCGGCACGGGCCAGCTCGGTGAAACCGACAATCGCAGCCAGCGACGTTCCCTTGATCAGCTGCACCAGGAAACCGATCGTCGCCGGCAGCGAGATGCGGATGGCCTGCGGCAGGATCACATCCTTCATCCGCGAGGCATAGTTCAGGCTCAGCGCCTTGGCAGCCTCGGTCTGGCCCTTCGGCACGGCTTCGATCGAACCGCGCCAGATTTCGCCGAGATAGGCGCTGGCATGCAGCGTGAAACCGATCGAGACGGCGACCCACGAGTCGAGTTTCAGCCCGATCAGCGCCAGCCCGTAATAGACCACGAAGAGCTGCATCAGCAGCGGCGTGCCCTGGAAGATGGCGATATAGCCTGACGTGACACGCTCCAGGAGCGGACTACCGGAGGTTCTAGCCAGAGCGACGCCGAGCCCGAAGACGCCGCCCCCGACGAAGCCGATGACCGAGAGGAAGACCGTCCATTTCAGCCCAGTGAGAAGGAAGAGGAATTCGTTTGCGCCCATGACGATCTCCTCACTTGACCGGGTAGCTGAAATACCGGCTGGAGATGAGCCCGAAGAAGCGCATCATCAGCCAGGATATGACGAGGTAGAACAGCGTCACCGTTCCGTAGACCTCGAAGCTGCGGAAGCTGTCCGACTCGATCCGCTGTGCGACGGAGGTCAGTTCATAGGCGGAGATCGCGGAGGCGACGCTGGTCGTCAGCGTCAGCAGCACGAACTGGCTGGTCAGTGACGGAAAGATCGCGCGCAGCGCAGGCCGCAGCACTATCAGCCGGAAGACCTGCGCCTTGTGCAGGCCAAGCGCGAGACCGGCTTCGACCTGCCCTTTGCTGATCGACTGAACGCCGCCACGGATGATCTCGATGGCATAGGCGCCGCCATTGATGCCCAGCGCGATGATCGCGGTCGGTGTCGGGTCGAGCCGAACGCCGAGGAGCGGCAGCGCGAAATAGATGAAATAGATCTGCACCAGGAAGGGGGTGTTGCGGATCAGCTCGACGAAAGCCATCACCAGCCAGCGCAGCTGTTTGATCCGCGAGTCCCGCAGCACGACACCGCCGATGCCGATGACGATGGCCAGAGCCATGCCGCCGAGCGCCAGGAACAGCGTTCCCAGACAGGCAGTCAGAAGGCTCGGCAACCCATCCAGTACAGGCGTGAAATCAAGCTTGTAGTTCATGGCGTTTCCCTGAGCGGCCGACCTTCTGAGTGGATCGATCCGAGTCCCGTCTTTGGCGGTAGCGCCTCTGGGTGGGCGCCTTGAATATGAGCGATCGTTTGGCTTGCGCGATCGCCTGTCGATGTTAAATGTACGAAACAGTTCAATTGGTCAAGTCAATTGAACTGAACGGTTCATTTACAGCCGCCCAGTCGGCGCCGGGGTCTGTCCATGCTTGGAAGCCGCAAGACGAATGAGATGCCGGCTTCGCCGGCGCGGCCGGCTGGCACGCGCAAATCCGCGAGTTGGACCCAGGACCCCGACGGCGTTCGCCGCAATATCCTGGCGGTCGCGCGTGACGAATTCGTCGAGAATGGGCTGAGTGGTGCGAGGGTCGACGAGATCGCCGCGAAGACCTCCACCAGCAAGCGGATGATCTACTATTATTTCGGCGACAAGGAGGGTCTCTACCGGGCTGTGCTCGAGGAGGCCTATGCCCGGATCCGCAATTTCGAGCGCAGCCTCGATCTGGCTGGCCTGCCCCCGCGCGAAGCGATCGTGTCTCTGACGGGCTTCACCTTCGACTATCACGCCGACAATCCGGATTTCGTCCGCCTCGTCATGGTCGAGAACATCCATCATGCCCGGCATCTCCAGAGCTCTCCCAAGATCGCGGATCTCAACCTCTCGGTCATCGACATGATCGGCGAGGTCTATGAGCGCGGGCTGCGCGAGGGAGTGTTCCGAGAGGGCCTCGACCCGATCGACATCCATCTGACGATCAGCGCACTGAGTTTCTACAATGTCTCCAACCGGGCCAGCATCCAGCAGGTCTTCGGGCACGACATGGGCGCTCCGGAAGCCCGCGAACGCCGACGGCTCAGCGCGATCGAGACCGTGCTTCGCATGCTCTGCCGCTGACCGCATGGCGCACCGGGATCAGCTGCGCCCGACCAGGCCGGCCATGGCCTGGATCGCGAGTTCGTACCCAGCCGCGCCGAAGCCGATCAGGATGCCGGTTGCGGTCCGGGACATCAACGAATTGTGGTAGATGCTCTCGCGGGCATGCACGTTGGAAATGTGCAGCTCGATCTTGGGCCCGTCGAACATCTTCAGAGCGTCAAGCAGCGCGACTGAGGTAAAGGTGTAGCCGGCCGGATTGATGATGATCCCGCACGCCTCGATGCGGGCCTGGTGTACGCTCTCCACCAGCTCGCCCTCGAAATTCGTCTGGCGGAAGTCGATCTCGAAACCGAGTGTCGCGGCCTTCTCGGTACAGCGCTGTCGAATCTCATCGAGTGTGGTCGTTCCATAGATCGCGGGTTCGCGCTGGCCGAGCAGATTGAGATTGGGGCCGTTGAGGACGTAGATGCGATTGCTCATGTCGATATCCTTGGCGCCCCGCCGCGCATGCGCGGCAGGGCGCGTGCAGGCCGGCGTCAACGTGGCCGGCCCGCCGGTAAAATCTGAAGGAACGAGCGAGCAGCGCGCTCAGCTTGCGGTGAAGGAGATGCCTTCGAGGCTGTCCGGGAACTTGTGGACGGGAACCTTCATCCACTTGTCGTAGACTTTCTGGAGTTCGCCATTGGCCCTGATCTTGTCGATGAAGGCGTTGATCGCGGCGTTGATCTCCTT
>NZ_JBFRHE010000050.1:0-3459 GCF_052115715.1 Allobosea sp. 2KB_26 | reverse complement strand
TTGCATTTCAGGGCTGCTTTCACTTGAGCCGGAATCCGGCTGCGAACTCGTCCGAGCCGTGAAAGCCCGAGCTCAACCCCTCCTTGTCATCGGAGGCGACCTCGCCGCCACGAAATCCTGATTGGGGCAAACTTTCCAATGGGGCGAACCAAGCGGGAGGATGCCGGGCTCGAAGGGAGTCCCGAACATCCATCGGTCAAGTGGTTGATCAGGATTGGGCGCAATAGGCATTGGGAGGTTGCACCGACAACGGGGCCGCTTAGGCGTCTTGCCGACCCGACAGTCGTGCGATCGATGATCGTGGCCGTGAGCTGAGTGATCCCGACAACATTCTCGATCATCACCGCCTTCGGACGGATCTGCTGGACGATCTCAAGAGCGCGATCGAACAGATTCCGCTCGTCAGCCGCACCGCGACGTTCGCCTGCATGCTAGTAGGGTTGGAGGCATGCCGCCTACGTCTGTCGCAGCCGCTTTGGTGCCGACGATCACCTGGCCGTAAGGACCGCCCCCCCGCCTAACGCCCGATCCAGATAGGGCGCGGTGCGGCTGGCTCTGCACGCAGAGACCTTTGCCGGCGGGCCGCTGGCGACGATCCGCCCGCCCTCGTCGCCGGCGCCCGGGCCGATGTCGATCACCCAGTCGCTCGCCGCCGCCATCTTCATGTCGTGATCGACGAGGACGACGCTGTTGCCGGCGTCGACCAGCGCATGGAGCTGGCCGAGCAGGCGTTCGACATCGGTCGGGTGAAGGCCGGTGGTCGGCTCGTCGAGCACATAGAGCGCGCCGCCGCGCTGGGCGCGCTGCAACTCGGTGGCGAGCTTGACCCTTTGCGCCTCGCCGCCCGAGAATTCGGTCGCGGGCTGTCCGAGGCGGAGATAGTTGAGCCCGACCTCGCGAAGCACCTTGAGCGATCGGCAGACGTTCGGCGCATCGTCGAAGAATTCCCAGGCACCGTCGACTGTGAGCGCGAGCACCTCGGCAATGGTCTTGCCACGATAGAGGATTTCGAGCGTCTTGGGATTGTAGCGGGTGCCGTGACACGTGGGACAGGGGGCGTAGACGCTCGGCAGGAACAATAGTTCGACCATGACGAAGCCTTCTCCCTCGCAGCGCGGGCAGCGGCCCTTGGCGACATTGAACGAGAAGCGGCCGGCATCGTAGCGGCGTTTCCTGGCTTCGGGAGTCGCCGCGAACAACGCCCGGACATGGTCGAACAGGCTGGTATAGGTGGCGAGGTTGGAGCGCGGGGTGCGGCCGATCGGCTTCTGGTCGACCTCGATCAGCCGCCTGATCCCTTCGAGGCCGCCGAGGATCCGGCCCTCGGTGACGCCGGCCGGGCGGTCTTCGAGCGCCGCTTCGGCATCCGCCTCGTGGTCGGCCGCGACCGGGGCGCCGAGCGCACCAGCAACCAGTTCGACAAGCGCCTGGCTGACAAGGCTTGATTTCCCCGAGCCGGAGACTCCGGTAACCGTGGTCATTACGCCGAGCGGGATCGCGCAATCGACCCGTTTCAGATTGTTGCGTGAAACCCCCTCCAGTCGCAACCAGCCGGCTGGCTCGCGCCCCTGGCGCGGCATCCCGCGGCCCTCGTCAAACAAATGGCGCCTTGTCTCTGACACGGCGACCTTGCGCAGGCCTTCGATCGGGCCGCTGTAGAGGATCTCGCCGCCATGCTCGCCGGCGGCGGGGCCGACATCGACGATCCAGTCGGCGCGGCGGACCACGTCCATCTCATGCTCGACGACGAACAGCGAATTGCCGACAGCCTTCAGGCCGTCGAGCGCGCGGAGCAGAGCCTCGGTGTCGGCGGGATGGAGCCCCGCAGACGGCTCGTCCATCACATAGACGACCCCAAACAGGTTCGAGACGACCTGGGTGGCAAGCCGCAGCCGCTGCAGCTCGCCCGGCGACAGGGTCGGGGTGCTGCGTTCCAGCGTCAAATAGCCGAGACCGAGATCGAGCAGCACCGACAGCCGGCGGCACAGATCGCCGGCGATGCGCTCGACCACCAAGGCCTTCTCTGGGTGGGTCTTGCGCAGCGCCCTGAGCTTGCCGGCTTTCGCCTCGGCATAAGGCCCGAAGATCTTCGAGAAGCGGGCCATAGGCAGGCGGCTCATCTCGGCGAGGTCGAGGCCCTCGAAGCGAACCAACAATGACTCCCGACGCAGCCTCTTTCCGTCGCAGACCGGGCAAGGCCGCGCGATCATGAAGCGCGCGGCGCGCTTCTTCATCATCGCGCTCTGGGTTGTCGCATAGCTGTGCGTTACATGGCGCTTCGCGCTCGAGAAGGTGCCCATATACGCGGGCTCGACCTTGCGCTGGATCGCGCGCTGAATCTCATCATGGCTCCACCCGGGATAGACCGGAACCTGGGGCTGCTCCTCGGTGAACAGGATCCAGTTGCGCACCTTCTTCGGCAGGTCGCGCCACGGAGTGTCGACATCGATGCCAAGGCTGATCAGGATGTCGCGCAGATTCTGGCCACCCCATGCCATCGGCCAGGCGGCGACTGCGCGCTCGCGGATCGTCATGGAAGGATCGGGCACCATCGAGGCTTCGGTTACCTCATGGATCCGGCCGAGGCCGTGGCAGCGCGGGCAGGCGCCCTCGGGCGTGTTGGGAGAGAAGGATTCGGCGTCGAGATGGGCTTGGCCTGACGGATAGTCGCCGGCCCGCGAGTAGAGCATTCGCAGCAGGTTCGAGATAGTCGTGACACTGCCGACTGACGAGCGGGTGGTTGGCGATCCGCGCTGCTGCTGCAGCGCCACCGCCGGAGGCAGGCCGTCAATTTCGTCGACCTCGGGCACTTCCATCTGGTGGAATAGGCGGCGCGCATAAGGCGAGACCGATTCCAAATAGCGGCGTTGGGCCTCGGCATAGAGAGTGGAGAAAGCGAGCGACGACTTGCCCGAACCGGATACGCCGGTGAACACCACCAAAGCGTCGCGCGGTATGTCGACATAGACATTCTTGAGATTGTGCTCGCGCGCGCCACGGACGCGAACGAAGCCGGAGGCCATGATATCTCGCATGCGAACCTCCTGGGCCCTTGGTCGCTCCGAATGGCCGTTGGCCGTCCGGGCATGACGATCGATCGGCGTGGCCACGTCCCTGAAGGCCGGCTGAGCCGGATAGGCCCGAGGCAGAAGCTCGTCGATGCGGATGTTAGCATGACCGAGCGAGCTGGAGAGATGATATCCAATCCAGTCCGAAGCGGTTCCAACGAGGCGGCCTCCGGAAGCGGCAGAGACAACGGCAAGCGGGGCGGCTTGCGTCCGCTTTCCGCCAAAGTGCCAACTTCCGCTTGTGGCGCAATCCGGGCTGGCCGACGTGGTTTGGCGAATGTCAGCTCCCCGCCCCTCTCGGTCGTTGTGCTCGCATGGCAGCCGCCCGGCAGCCTCGCGCCATTCATGCCGATGCCGTTTCGAATTCACGCGCCAGGAGCCCTGGAGCAAC
>NZ_JBFRHE010000049.1:0-4047 GCF_052115715.1 Allobosea sp. 2KB_26 | reverse complement strand
GGTCGTTGCCCTTGCCGCCGATGATGATGTCATCGCCGGCCTCGCCGTAGATGATGTCGTCGCCATCCTCGCCGAAGAGCTGGTCGTCGCCGTCGCCGCCATAGATCGTGTCGTTGCCGGTGCCGCCATAGACGATGTCGTTGCCGCGGCCGGCATAGATCAGGTCATGGCCGGCGCCGCCGCGGATGAAGTCGTTGCCGGCGCCGCCATGCAGGATGTCCGAGCCGCCGCGGCCATCGATCACGTCGTTGCCGTCGCGGCCGTCGATCAGGTCGGCGCATTCGGTCCCGGTCAGGCTGTCATCGCCTGACGTGCCGTTGATCTCGGTGAACTCGACGACACTGAAGAGCGCGGTCTGGGSGACCGCGACGGTCTCGTCGCTGACCTCATAGCTCAGCGTCACCGGGCCAAAATAGCCRGGCGTCGGGGTGAACTCCCAGCCGCCCTCGACCGCGGTCAAGGTGCCGCTGGAGGCGGTGAGATTGCGGATCGCCAGCGCATCGCCATCGGGGTCGCGTGCCCCCGCGAGCAGGCCGATCGTGGTGATCAGCAGCGTCTCGCAGCGCCCGATGCTGCGCAGGCTGACGACRCCGGCSAGYTGCGGGGCGCGGTTGCTGCGTGGCCCGCCGGGGTTTTCACCGCCGGGTCCGCCAGGGTTCTCACCGCCGGGGCCGGGATGGTGGCCGCCGGAACCGCCGCCGGCCGAGGCGATCCCCTCGAAGGCGTGGCCGCTGCCAGAGCCGGCACTGCCGGAGAGGCCGCCGCCGGAGCTCAGCGTCAGGTTGTCGTTGCTCGCCGGATCGCCGCCAAAAACATCCTCGAGCTTCGCCGGCGAGAAGCGGCGCAGCGGCAGCTGCTCATAATCGATCAGCGGGGAATCGATGCCGAGAAAGGCGGCAAGCCCGGCCGTGCCGACCGCCTGGCCGCCGGAGCCGAGCGCCTGCTCGTCCTCGGCCTCCTTCTTGATCGCSCCGGTCTCGTCCTCGGCCTCCTTGTCCTCGGCCTCGGCCTGCGCCTGCTTCGGTGCGCCTCCCCCAGCCGCATCCTCRCCCGGGGTCTCAGTGGGCGGACCGAGATCGGACTTGGCGTGGCTGGGGAAGAGGCTCTTGACGTAGATCGCGACCGCGGTCAGCGCGAGCACGACCAGCGCCGGCCAGCGCGACGGGGCCGCGTCCTCGTCCGTGATCTTGCGGTAGCTCTGCTCCGCGGTGGGCGCGCCCGGCGCCGGAGACTTGAGGGTCTTGATCTCGATCATGCCGACACCCGTTCATGCGCAGGCTTGAAGGGAGCTGCGATGGGACTGGCCTGCGGCATCCGCAGCGGGGCTGCCGGCGCGCTCGCTGGTGCAACCTGCGTCGTCGCCGGGGTCAGGATCTCATTGCGCGGCCCGAAGGCGGCGAGCTTGCCGTTCTGGATGACGCCGACGAAGTCGACGGCGGCGAGCGCGCTCGGCCGGTGCGCCACGATGATGGCGATGCCGCCGCGCTCCTTGACCGTCTCGATCGCCGTCTTGAGCGCGCTCTCGCCCTCGCCGTCGAGGTTCGAGTTCGGCTCGTCCATGACGACCAGGAAGGGGTTGCCGTAGAGCGCCCGCGCCAGGCCGATGCGCTGGCGCTGGCCGGCCGAGAGCGCCGCGCCCTGCGGCCCGAGCTGGGTCTGGTAGCCATCGGCCAGCCGCACGATCATCTCGTGGATGCCCGCCGCCTTCGCCGCCGCCACGACCCCGGCGGCGTCGCTCTCAGCCGAGAGCCGCGAGATGTTCTCCTCGACGCTGGCATCGAGCAGGCTGACCTCCTGCGGGAGATAGCCGACGAAGCGGCCGAGCGCGGCCTCCGGCCATTGCGAAAGCTCGGCGCCGTCGAGCCGGACCGAGCCGCGCAGGCACGGCCAGATCCCGGTCAGGGCCCGCACCAGCGTCGTCTTGCCGCCGCCGCTCGGGCCGATCAGGCCGAGCGCCGTGCCCGCCTTCAGGTCGAAGCCGACCTCGCTGAGCAGGACCTGGCCCGAGACCGGGGCGGCGACCGTGATCTTGTCGACCTTGAGCGAGCCGACCGGCGCCGGCAGCTGCATCGGCACCACCGCCTGGCTCAGCGCCACCACCGTCTCGCGCAGGCGCTGGAAGGCGGCGCGTGCCGCGACGAAGGACTTCCAGTTGGCGATCGCGAGATCGACCGGCGCCAGCGCCCGCGACGAGGCGACCGAGGAGGCGATGATCGCCCCGGCCGAGAGCTCGCCCTTGATCGTCAGATAGGCGCCCATGCCGAGGATCGCCGATTGCAGGATCATGCGCAGCACGCGCGAGACCGCCCCTAAGCTGCCGCCGAGGTCATTGGCCTTGGTCTGCAGCGCCAGGTGCTCGCGATTGGCCAGGTTGAAGCGCGCGACCGCCCGGTCGGCAAAGCCCATCGCCTTCAGCACCTCGGCATTGCGGGCATTGGAATCGGCGATCGCGCCGCGGGTGATCGCCGCCTGGCGCGTCGTGCCGTTGAGCCGGCGGGTCAGGATCTCGCTGGCCACCGTCAGCAGGGTCAGGACCACGGCGCCCGCCAGCGTCAGCGCGCCGAGCCAGGGGTGCAGGAAATAGGCGAAGGCGAGATAGAGCGGGATCCAGGGCAGGTCGAACAGCGCGCCCGGCCCCTGGCTGCCGAGGAAGCCGCGCACCGTGTCGACATCGCGGCCGCGCTCCAGCGCCTCGGTGCTGGAGAAGCCGAAGCGCGGCATGTCGATCGCCACCCGGTGCGCCAGCGGCGCGATGTCCTTGTCGAGCCTGGCCCCGACCCGGACCAGCACCTGCGAGCGGATCACGTCGAAGGCGCCCTGGAACAAATAGAGCCCGATCGCCAGCGCCGAGAGTGCCGCCAGCGTCTGGACGCTGCCCGAGGTCAGCGCCCGGTCATAGACCTGCAGCATGTAGAATGAGCCGGTCAGCGCCAGCACATTGATCAGCCCCGAGATCGCGAACAGGAAGAGGAAGGCCGAGCGGAAGCCGAGCGTCAGCCGGGCGGCATCGCGGCGGCGGGCGGAGGTCTGTGCCTTGGAAGGTGCCATGATCGCAAACCGTCAAATGAAGCAGTCGGCAGGAAGGCGGTGCAGGACGGTGGGAGTGGCCGGCGGACCAGGAGCCCGCCGGCCGAAAAGGCGCCGCTTCTAGAAGCTGAAGTTGCTGCCGGTCAGGGTGTGGCTGCCCTTCAGGTTGATCTGGAAGTCGGCATCGGCATCGCCGTCGACATTGCCCTTGACCACGGTGTAGTCGCCGTCGGCCCGGGTCTCGTAGGCGACCACCAGCTGGGCGGTGGCGGTGAAGGCCGGGCCGCTGGTCAGGGTGAAGCTCTGGTTGCCGGCGAGCGCGCCATTGGCGTCGATGCCGGAGAGGTCGAGCTTATCGCCGGGCTCGAAGTCGAGGATGGTGTCGCCATCCGCCGCTTCCTTGCTCTCGAAGCGGAAGATGTCGTTGCCGGCCCCGCCCTCGATCACGTTCACCGCGGCACTGGCCGTGATCGTGTCGTTGCCCGAGCCGGTCGCGACGTTCTCGATGCTCCAGAGCGTGTCGCTGCCGGTTTGCGTGCTGACCGCGCTGCCGCGTCCGAGCAGGCCGGTGCCGAGATCGACCGTCAGGTTCGCCGTGATCGCCGACATGTCGAGCGTGTCGATGCCCGAGCCGCCGTCGCTGTCATCGCCGAAATAGACGTCGTTGCCGTCGCCGACTGTCGCCACGATCACGTCATTGCCCGCACCCGCCACCACCGTGTCGTCGCCGGCGCCGGCCGTGATCCGGTCGTCGCCCGTGCCACCGAAGATCCGGTCCTCGCCCGCCCCGCCATCGATCAGGTCGTTGCCGGCCCCGCCGAGCAGCACGTCGTCGCCGGCCCCGCCGAGGACCACGTCGCGGCCCTCCCCGGCATCGACGAAATCGTTGCCGTCGCCGGCCGAGAGCGTGTCGTCGCCGCCCGCCCCGATCAGGACGTCGTCACCGCCCTGGCCGATCAGGTTGTCGGCTCCCGCCGCCCCGATCAGGACATCGCTCAGAGCCGTCCCGACATGCGTCCC
>NZ_JBFRHE010000048.1:0-4437 GCF_052115715.1 Allobosea sp. 2KB_26 | reverse complement strand
GTTGCTCCAGGGCTCCTGGCGCGTGAATTCGAAACGGCATCGGCATGAATGGCGCGAGGCTGCCGGGCGGCTGCCATGCGAGCACAACGACCGAGAGGGGCGGGGAGCTGACATTCGCCAAACCACGTCGGCCAGCCCGGATTGCGCCAATTCCAGACTTTGCATGCTTGCCTGAAAGGGGTCCTCTCATCCACGCCGGCGCACGCCGCAGCCAAGGCACGCAGCCCCCGCCTTGCGGGTCAGAAACTGACCCTGAGCTGGGCCGACCCGCCGATGCGGCTGCCGGGGTCGGAGAGTTCCCCGTCGAGGTTCAGGCCGAGCGAGACGCGCTCGCTGAGCTTTGCCGCGACACCGGCGCTGACGAGCGCGCTGTTGCGGCCGATCTCGGCGCCGGTCACTGCGAAGCTCGCGCCCGGCAGCCCCGTCAGGCTCGCGGTCAGCCCGGCGTCGCGCTGGAAGTAGTGCGCCCAGGCGGCGCGGACATAGCCGGTGACGGGAACGCCCGCGAGCACGCTGTCGGCATCAAGCTGCAGGCCGAGTTCGCTGCGGCTGGTCACGTCGCTGCGCCTCGCCAGCGCGAGTGCGCCGGCACTGGCGCCGGACCAGTTCGCTTCGGTCACCGCCGGGCTGCGTGCGCGGGTCGCCTGCAGCGCCGCCAGCGGCGAGAGCGAAAGGCCGTTCCATTCGAGCAAGGCCGGGCTCGCCTGGAGGCGGCCGCTCCAGGCCGTGGTGTCATAGGAGGAGGCGAGGCTGGAGCCGAGCGCGGGAATGCTGCGCCGGACATCGTTGTCGAGCCTTGCATAGCTCACCGCTCCGCCGAGCTTCACCGGGCCGAGGCGGGTCACGCCGTAGAGGCCGGCCTGGAACACGTCGGCATCGATGTTGCCGAGCACGCCCGGCAGCGAGGCGCGCGCCATGCCACCGGATACCGCAATGCCGGCTACGGTGCCGGGCATCAGCCGGATGTCGAGACCTGTCGCCACATGTGCGCTGTCGATGGTGCGCTTGGCGGCGCCGACCGCGGCATTGCCGTCGGTTCCGCCATAGGAACCATAGGCGGAGCCCCAGACCGAGTAGAACGGGGCGTCGAGCCGAGCGGGACCGGCTGGCCGGTCGGCGCCCTTGCGCACGAGGCCGGAGAAGGCGGCGGCGCCCGGCCCGGCACTGCCGGCCTCCAGCCGCCCGGCCGCCATCGGGTCGAGCATCGTCCGCAGGAACTGGTCGGAGGCGATATGCGCCATCGCCGGCGCAGCGCTGTGGATCTCGCCCGACAGGCTGTTCACCGCGGCCGGGATCGACGCGGCCGGCAGGTTGTAGACGCCGAACAGCGAGGACGGATCGCCGCCATTGGCGAGCGCCTTGTCGATGGACTTCGCGATTGCATAGGCGTTGGCCGGCGCCGTCACGCCGATGATCCGCGGTCCGGCAGGCGGAGGCGTCGGCACTGGCGGGGTGGGGCCGGGCTCGGGCGGCGTCAGCGGCTTGGGGGCGAGGGTCAGCTGGACGTCGCCGGAGGTGTAGCCGACGGTAACGATCACGCCGTCGCCGAAGGGATTGGCGATGGTGTCGAAGCGCGTGCCGCCGAGCCCGCCCGTCGCGGAAAGAAGCGTATAGGGCGAGGAGAAGCGATAGGAGCCGCCCAGCCCGACGAGCTGCAATGTTCCGGCGAGCGAAGCCGTGCCCGCGACGTCGGCCCGGTCGGCGGTCGCGCCCTGGATTTCGGCGCGATAGGTCGAGCCGGCCGTGAAGCTCAGGTTGCCGCCGATGGCGATGGTCCCGACCGAATTGCCGGGGGACAGCGTGCCGCCATTGATCTGGGTGGTCGTCACCGTGCCGTTGCCGCCGAGCGTTCCGCCGGGGTTCACCGTCACCTGCGAGGAGGCGCTGAGCACGCCGTTGACGGACAGGGTGCCGGCATTCACCGTGGTGGCGCCCGAATAGCTGTGGCTGCCTGTCAGGACGAGTTCGCCCGTGCCTTCCTTGCGTAGGGTGCCGGAGCCGGAGATCGCGCCCGTTTGCGTCACCTGCCCGGCGCGGTTGAAGACAAGCGCGCCGCCGTTGTTGACTGCGCCGCTGCCGAGCGTGCCGGTCGCGCCGCCATCGCCGACCTGCAGGGTCCCGGCTGAAATGGTGGTTCCGCCGCCATAGGTGTTCGTGCCGGTCAGGATCGTGGTGCCCGTCCCGAGCTGCCGAAGCTCGCCGCCGCCGCTGATGGTGTTGGAGACGATCTGCATATTGTTGCGGTTGAAGGCCAGGATTCCGCCATTCGTCACCGCGCCGCTGCCGAGCGAGCCGGTCGCGCCGCCATTGCCGATCTGCAGCGTGGAGCCGATGGTGATGGTGGTTCCGCCGGTCCAGCCGTTCGCGCCGCCGGTCAGGGTCAGCGTGCCGCCGCCCGACTGGGTCACGCTGCCCGTGCCGTTGATGTTGCCGGCGAATGTGACGCTGTCCGAGCGGTTGAAGACCAGCGCGGCGTTGTTGAGGACATTGCTGGTGATCGAGCCGGTCGTGCCGCCATTGCCGATCTGCAGGGTCCCCACCGAAATGATGGTTCCGCCGGTCCAGCCGTTCGCGCCGGTCAGGGTCAGCGTGCCGCCCGACTGGATCACGAAGCCCGTGCCGTTGATGTTGCCGGCGAATGTGACGTTGTCCGAGCGGTTGAAGACCAGCTCGGCGTGGTTGACGACATTGCCGGTGATCGAGCCGGTCGTGCCGCCATTGCCGATCACCAGCATGGAGCCGTTGGTGATGATGGTTCCGCCGGTCCAGCCGTTCGCGCCGGTCAGGGTCAGCGTGCCGCCGCCCGAGTGGGTCACGCTGCCCGTGCCGTTGATGTTGCCGGCGAATGTGAAGATGTCCGAGCGGTTGAAGACCAGCGCGGCGTGGTTGACGACATTGCCGGTGATCGAGCCGGTCGCGCCGCCATTGCCGACCTGCAGGGTCCCCGCCAAAATGGTGGTTCCTCCGGAATAGGTGTTCGCGCCGGTGAGCGTCAGCGTGCCCGTGCCCTCCTTTACGACGGCCAGCGTGCCGGCGCCGCCGGCCGAATACATCCTGCCAGAAAAAGTGGTCGATTCGTTGAGCCCGCCGATGGTCAGCGTCTTGTCGCTCGCGGACTGGTTCGAGATGAGGCCGCCTCCGCTCAGGGCGCCCAGGGTTACGGCATCGGCCGTATCGAACAGGCCGATCTGCCCTCCGCCGCCGGTATCGAAGCGCGACAGACCGCCGACCGAATTGTCGCGAAACTGGATGTTGCCGCTGGTCAGGGCGTAGGTGACGTTGGAGCCGCTCGATGAATTTCCGTAGAAGAAAAATGCCCAGGAGCCGACGTTGATGGTCTGGGTATTGCTCGAACTGTTCGTGATGCTGCCAAATGTCTGAAGGCTGTCGCCGAGCGTGATGGCGTAAGCGGCTGCTCCGGCATCGTATCTTATCCCGGCAAGGGAGGTGTTCGCCGACGTCGATAGCGCGCCAGGGGCTGTGGTCCCGGCAAAGACTGCGATGTCGCTGTTGCCCGGCACGCCGGAATCCCAGTTACCCGGGGTGTTGAAATCCGTGCCAGGGCCATTCCAGGTCCGATCCGCTGCCAGCACCTGGCCCGGCTGGAGGAGCAGCGCGCCGGTGATGACGCCGGTTGCCAGTGCCTTTGCTGCAGGTCGGAGGCGGGGGGCGACGAGAGCGGTCGTGTGGCGCAGGCTGTGCTTCAGATGGGAAGGCATCGGTCCTCGGCAGGCATCGGCCGCCACCTGCGGACGGTGACGCAACGGTCACTGTGAGGCGAGGTGCGATTCGCGTACACCGGAAGGCCGTGCGAATTGATGTGGTGCCCTGGCTATTCGTCGCGCTGTTGCGCTTCGGCAACGGGCGTACTCCGCGGGCCTTCTGGTGGACATTTCGATCGCAGGCGGATCGCCTTGCACCAGCCTCGACCCTCAAGCGTCGCCGGCAGGCGCAGGATGCCCTGCAGGTTGCGGCGATAGGCGGTTTTGGGAATGATCTGGCCGAGCGGCGCGACGGGCACGGTGATGAGCGCGCTGCGCTGGACATCGTCCAGCAGCTTTTGCGCCTGGGCCTCAATGGTGCTGGCCAGCCATTGCGCCGTCAACGTCTCCATCTCCGGGCTGTCATGCCAGCCAAACCAGCCGGACGCGCCGGCCCCGGCGGATAGAGAGGTTCTCCGCCGGGTTGGTGACGGAGGAACCGGGCCAGTTCGTGTGAACAAATGCTCCAGCCGCCGCGCGCGCGGGTGCCGTTCTCAAACCGGAATGCCGGTCGGGCCTGACTGATCGCCTGTCCCTTGGGCTGCTGTCGCCGACGAGCTTCCGGCTCGAAGGTCAGGTCCGTTGCTCCAGGGCTCCTGGCGCGTGAATTCGAAACGGCATCGGCATGAATGGCGCGAGGCTGCCGGGCGGCTGCCATGCGAGCACAACGACCGAG
>NZ_JBFRHE010000047.1:0-6055 GCF_052115715.1 Allobosea sp. 2KB_26 | reverse complement strand
GCCGCTCCAGCGACGGCGGCCGATCGCACCGTTGATCACCTCAAAGCGCCGGACCTCGCCCTCCGGCTCAAGTCTATGGTCAAGCCTGGACACAAAACGACCCTCCAAATCAGGATCGTCACACTGACCGCTCAGACCCCGTCGAAGAAAGGTGCGATCGGGACACCGCTTACGATCAATCAGATCTCGCATTTCGATCAAATTCGAAAATTGGGCGAACCCCAAGAGGGTTGAAACCCCAGAAGAAGGACGATCGCCGTGGCAGGTCAGACCGCATTCGACGCCAAGGCGCTCAGCACTCCCAATCCAGAATGGACGAAGAGGCGAACGAAAACCCGCCGTGACATCGAGCGCCTCGCTGATCACATCTGCACCAGGACGCCGCCGCTCAGCTATGGCAATCTGACCCGCGTCTACATACAAATGGTGCGCCGGAATTACGACGCTCTCGGCACTTGGCTTGGGGGATATGAAGCCCTCACCGAGATGGTGGCGCAGCGCCTAATACAGCGAGACGGCAGCCTTTAAAATCACCTCCAAATAGGGAAGGGCGGCACGCTTAACAGCGGCCGCCCTTTTTCATGCGTAATCGCTGAAACCCTCAGAAATCGATATCGGCGTAATCGATATCGGTTCGCTCCCGCAGGTTGGCGACAAAAAGCTCTCGATCCGTCGACGCAAATTCAGCGAGTTCGGCGACACTCGGCAATTCGTAAATGTCCACCGACGCCTCCTCCATCATGTGACCGTCCAAGACAGCATCATGAAGCCGCTTCGGATAGGTCCAGCCGGGGAAGCCCTGCTTGACCTTGCAAAGTGGAACCTTCGCCGGATCGTGGCCAGACCACTCAGCGATATCGAGCCGAGAGAAGCCCTCGAACCAATTCATGGCATCGACGATCTCGCGATAAACCCCGTGCACGCTGGTCAGCAGGTGATCCAGGATTGCAAAATCAAGACTGGCCACGCGAACTATCGCCGTGTCCCTGTCAATCTCGCCGCGCATCATCTGATCGTACGTCTGCTCGACATAGTCCACGCGGCGCTGGATCGCGGGCCAAGCACGGACACGCGCTCGCTCTCGATCGATCTGAACCTCGAACCTGTAGTCCACCAAGTCATAGAAGCCCTTCGCGGATCGGCACTCCTTCATGTACCGATCGAAATCGGAAATCGGCGCATCCACACCGTTGAAGAACCCGCGCTTCATCCACAGCTGCAAATCCTCCTCGGACATGTCCTGCGTCCGCGCCTCGAACGGCAAGCCGAAGCAATTGAAGAGCGCACGGACTTCCGGCGCTGCCTTGGCTTCATCCAGAGGGTCGCTGAAATCATATTCGAGCATCCGTGCACCATCCTGCCCTCGAACCCACAGCGTGAATTCGTGGTTCTGAACCCTGTGGCTCCGCAGGATATTGCTGCGCAGAAGCACGCCATCCTCTGAAAGCTCATCACCGGCCAGCTCCTCAGCTGCACGCTGAAGGCTGGCCTGATGACGGGCCGCGATCGCGGCAATGTCGAGTACCTCCGGCGCCGACTTCGCCACCGGTTCGGCTGAAAGCGCGCCGTCAGCAACGACGACGTCGACCACGACGGGCGCGACAACATTCTGCTGCGCAGCGATGGTTCCGGTCAGCAGAGCGCGACCGATCTCAGCTGCTGCCTTCGGCGCAATCGCGCGCGCAGGCGAAGCCGTCACCGGTGACACGAGAACAGGCGCGCTCAGCTTCGCCAGACGCATCGCTTTCGCACGCAGGCGACCAGCGCGCGTCTTTGCACGCGAGGGCCGCGGCGGACGCGCATCCCCGGGCTGATACTTGCGCGGGCGACCAGGGCCCCGACGAGCAACGCTCTGCCCGTCCTCGGGCAACACGCCAAACTGCGCGGCGACGTGCAACGCGGTTGTGCTGTCATAGCGGCCCCCAGGCGTCGAAAGCTCAACCAGCTCCAATTGGCGGCGCTCTTCCGCCGAGTCAGCCTCGATCTGAGCCAGACGCGCCTCGTACTCACGACGTGCGACCTCAATGGCGGCCTCACGGAGCACCGTAGCGTTCCTCAAGTGACGCTGTTTTTTCTCGCGGGGACGCTCAATTCCCCACGTGTACTGAAAAACCGCCATTGCGATCGAACCTTAATTTGGATGGGGTTTATCACCCCAAATCTCGCACAATAATTGTACCGGACGCGGCGCTATCTCGCCAAGCCCGACTTCGGAAAAATCCCGCTAAAAATAGGACTATTTCAGGGATTCTTCCGCTTCCGCCCGACGGCCGTTCCAAGCATGGCGCGCGCCAAACCAGCAGCCGTTTTTGCTCGCGTCGGACGAGGAGGACGCACATCTCCCGGACCATAAGTCCGCGGCCGTCCCCGTCCGCGTTTTGGCGCCTGCAAGACAACCGGAGCCGGTCGGCTAGCAGCAGACCCAAAGAGCTCAGAATTCTCAGCCAGATCAAAGTCATAACGCCCGTTTCTGGTCATCAGATCGATCTGGGCAATCTGCGCTGCAAGAGCAACGCGGCGGCGATCGATGGCGGCCAAACCCGCCAAGTAGGCCTGCAAGAGACGCTCCGTCTCGGGCATCAAGTTCTAGGTAGCGGTCAATCAACCGCTCCTTTCGCAAGGCCGGGCGCTCCGTACCCCAAAGATATTCGAAACTGCTCAAAGCCACACCATCCACAATATCGCGGCGCCAGTTTAACGCACCCGAAAATCCGCAGTACAAAATTCAAAAAATGCTGACGCCTCGTCAACTCGACAGATCCACCCGCCTGGTCGATCTCAGTTAAAAAAGAGCGCCTTGAATTCCGCACTTATCCCATTTCCGAAAAATCGGATCAAGGGGAGCGATGCTAAATTCCGCGATCAAGAAATGCGCATAAATTTTAGACCCCGTTCGACAACCGATCCGTTCCAGACAGGCCTCGTATCGTTGTGCGCAAAATTCGCACTTCCTGTCTGCGTGTGCTGGTTTCAAATCTCCTCGAATTCCGCACTTCTAAAACGCATATTTTACAGTGGGTTAGTTGGCGTCTGCCGGCAATTATTATGCCTGACACTCAAGGCGAGTAAATTGATTTGGTACGGTTTCCCGTTCGGCATCGGGCTATTTCAGCGCTGTCGTAGAGCCGCCGAGCCCGATTTCGGGCATCAGATCAGAGGCCAGATGGCCCTGGCGCCGGCAGTCGTGTTGCACCCCTCCGGAGTGACCGGCTGTTGCATTCGACGCGGCGACCAGCGTTGGACAGATTGATCTAAGCCGTTGCAATCGCATCGAAACATGCCCAGGAGATCATTCGCGTCAGGGCCGGAAACGCAACACCTGCGAAACCGCAGGATCCTTCCGCGTTCCATAATCCTTCTTATGCGAATCAAACCCGGGGCGAGAAACACATCATTTGGTATGTCGAGTATAGCTCGACACACTATGGATTGATTGACGAGTGTCCCCTCACTCCGTGGGACGAGACCACAAAACCCCAGACAAGACGGAGTTGAAGACTGTGAGTAATATTCGAGATCTGCTGCCGGTGGCTGAACCGCGTCAGGTCAAGGTGATCCTTCTCGAAGACAAGATCGTCGTCGCTGCCACGCACGGCGGAACGCGAGCGACGCAGGCAACGCTTGCGCCAGAACACGTCGTTCTGCCGATTCAGGTTGACGATGATGCGCTCTTTACGGCGGTTTCAGAGATGCTGGGGAAGCACAAGCCAGCTGTTGCCATTCCCCGGCCCCGCTACGCTGAGCTCTATTCTTGGCTGAAGCAGCCAGACCTCGTCGCCGACGTGGATGTCGTCGAGTACTCGGAAACCCTGGAAGTCAGGTTCTCCGCCTACCCTTCGCGTGACCACATCGGCGGCGTTCCCGTTTTTGCGCGGGAAAGCTTCAGCAAGGATGACCCCAGCTTCGCTCTATGCAGCGTGATCCGGCTGATGCTCAATGCACGGCGCCAGTTGCTCGTCATCGAGGACGCGCCATTCAGCCGAGCTTTCGACGGATCCCCCCGTCGGGCGCACTGATTGCGACCCGCGATCGCATAAAACCCGAGAATTTAGAGCGTAGGCAGCCTCAGGGCGCGCCTGCGCTTCTCTTTTGAGGACTGGCCAAAACCCCGCGGCCGCTATCGACCAAGCCGCTTTCGATGACGATTCCGCCGGCCGCATCTGCTGGCTGAAGCACTGGCAGCTGCCGCCGGCTCTCCCACCAAGGACGGAGCCTCCATAGACGGGCTTGAAGACCCCATGGAGCCTCCCTCCCCTAAGGACCAGGCCCTGCCCCTCGCTGACGGCGTTGCCCGCTCAGGGCGCCTGAGAAGCCCCAGCCAAGGACGGCGAAACCCCCGCAAATGCGCAGCCTCACAGTGGCTGCCTCCCACCAAGGACAGGCCCGGAATGGGCCTCATTCCCCAAAATAAAAAATAGGCTCAATACCTCAGTTTTTGTGGGTGCCTTCGCACACCACAGAAAACTGAGTGACGCCTTCGCGTCATTGAGGTCTCCGACAGCCCCCTTGGACCACCCACTTCCATCTCCCATCGATCTTGATGCGTGCCTGCGCACGCCAGCCCATGCCTTCGCCTGGGCACGATCGGTTTGGATGTCGTTTGACCGCCCTCCGGCGGCTCCGAATGGTGGTCCTGCGCCTGCGCGCATAAGGGGCTGGGAGACGATGATGGCCTGAGGATTTGAGGCACAAAAATTCGCGTGTCATCGCCTCATGCGAGGCTTCGGGATGGGCGCCTTTGGCCTACGCCAGGCGGCCTCCCGAGACCCTTCCGCGTGCCTGCGCACGGGCGAATTTTGATGCCTCATCGGGCACCCTTACAGCGCGCCTAGTCCGGGCCAGTGAGGCTGCTTCGCTGACTCAGTTTTGCTGCCGCCATCCGGCGTCAGAAGCTCTCGCTTGTGGCCCGCGAGCCGGGCCATTTTCACTAACGGTTTCGTTCTGCGAACCATCAAACCGTGCTGTCTCCCTTGGCTGTCCCTTAGGACGCCTCTGGCACTCTCCAGCCTGGAGGACCAGCAATGTCGTTCCGACGAGACTTGGCCGGCATGAGTTCGGCCCAATGGGCAGTCGTCTGCGTGCGCACCTTCATCGTCTCGATGGGGGCCGCACTCGGCTTGCTAACGCCCTCCCCTAACCGGCTGGATCAGATCCGGGCGACGCTACTCGATCCCCTGTCTTTGAGATCAAACCCGCGCCCGAACGAGATCGAGGTGATCCGCCCAGCGACTGCAGGATCCAGCCAGGCGCAATCTTCCTTCCCGCTATGTGGGCGGGGCGCCGGCGACTGCGTCATCGACGGTGACACCTTCCGGTTCCGCGGCGAGAAGATCCGGATCGCTGACATTGACGCGCCGGAAACAGGCGGAGCCAAATGCGCCGACGAAGCAGATCTCGGTCAACGGGCCACCTTCAGGCTGGCCGAGCTGCTGAGCTCGAGGCCCTTCCGATTGGAAGCGATTGGCAGCCGGGACGTAGATTCGTACGGCCGCAAACTTCGTATCGTCGCGAACGGCGGTGGTTCGATCGGCGCCCAACTCGTCGACGAGGGCTTGGCCCGACCATGGAATGGCGGCCGACGCCCCTGGTGTTAATTTCCGCTCGCCACCGTGGGAAGCTGATGTCTTTCGGCCCCTCCTGGATCAGCAGGACCGCAATGGTGGGAGCAATGTCTGCCAAACGAATGCTCCCGCAAATGGCGCCATCTCGGGCTCGCCGCTTACCGCAACTGATTGGCGGCGAATAGCAAGACGGCTGCATCATGTCCGGGCATTGTCCTGTGATGATGCGCAACCAGCCCACGCCCCGCGACCGCAATGACCGAGTTCTGCCGCGGTATCGCTGGCGGCCAATTCCTGTCGCGGCGCTAGTTCCGACGATCGTCATCTGGCTTATGGTGTTCTACTGTGCGGATTCCGACGAATTCGGCGGGCAATTCCGATATGAATTCGGCACCCTGTTCCGATTTCATTCCGGCACCCCATTCCGATTTGAAGCCGGCAGGTGCGAGGTGATTTGCCTGGGTCGTTCGTGATGATTGTCGTGGATGGATTTG
>NZ_JBFRHE010000046.1:0-6496 GCF_052115715.1 Allobosea sp. 2KB_26 | reverse complement strand
CTCGTTCTTTGGCGACGAGGCCTTCTTCAACGGCGATTGGCTGATGCGGGCTGGCGCCGCCAAGGGCGGTCTCTATGGCAACGATGCCGTAGAAGCCATGTATCCCTATACCCGGACCGACGCGACCGGTGAGGCGCTGGACGGCAGCAAGCACAAATACACCATCACCTTCGCACCTGGCCAGTTGCCGCCGGTGAATGCGTTCTGGTCCGTGACGATGTATGACGGCAAGAGCCAGTTCCTGATCAAGAACCCGATCAATCGCTACCTCATCAACTCTCCGATGTTGCCGGCGATGAAAAAGGACGCGGATGGCTCGCTGACGCTGTACATCCAAAAAGACAGCCCCGGAGCCGACAAGGAAGCAAACTGGCTTCCGGCACCGAATGACACAATCTATCTCGTGATGCGCCTCTACTGGCCGAAGACAACGCCGCCGTCGATCCTGCCGGCGGGCGAAGGGACATGGCAGCCACCCGGCGTGAAACGAGTTTCATAGCCCCTGAGGATGCGGTGCCGCAGTTTTGGTGCTGGCGCTGCGCGGCATGAGCCCGTCGCGCCTCATGCCAAAAGCCTCCGGATCGGCATCGGCGGAACTCGGCGCTTCGCCATGGGTTCGCCGTCTGCGTGTTGGCGTTGTTCACATCCGCGCCGTCACGGCCTGGGGAGCCCCGCCGCTATTCCCCCCGGAACGGCGGGGCGAACCTCGTGCGTGTGTTGGAGTGTCATGTGTGCGCACGTCGTATCCTGCGCGTCGGCCCTGTGGCCGAGATCGTTCGTGGGCCGGCCAGCAAGGCTCGGGATGCGCGCCAGCGGAAGCTTCGCTTTGACCCCATGCCGGAGCGGATTGAGCCCTGCCTGGCGCGGCTGGCTTCCAAGCCTCCCGCCGGCGACGATTGGGCCTATGAAGTGAAATGGGACGGCTATCGTCTGGCCATCCACATTGATAATCGCACAGTGCGCATCCTGACCCGCGGCGGCCATGACTGGGCGAACCGGTTCCCGACGATCACGGGCGATGCTCTCGACCTCGGGCTGGATAGTGCAATCCTCGACGGTGAGGCCGTCGTGCTCGACGAACGCGGCGCGTCCAACTTCAGCGCCCTCCAGCAAGCTCTCGGTGGCCGGGGCGGCAAGCGGTCTGCCGCCGGCGCGCTGCTGTACGCTTTCGATCTGCTCTATCTCAACGGTCACGACCTCCGGGCCATGCGGTGCGAGGATCGTCGGAAGATGCTCGCCAACGTCATAAAGCCCCACACCTCGATCCGCTTCAGCGAGGACGTCGACGCCGAGGGCGACGCCTTCTTGGCGCTCGCCTGCGAGATGGGTCTCGAGGGCATCATCGCGAAGCACAGGGATGCGCCGTATCGATCCGGCCGGGGCGGCGAATGGCGGAAGATCAAGTAAGCTCGATGAGCTGAGGCTGGGGGTGGTCAAGCGCTATCTGCTGGTCAAATCCCTTCCGCCTTGCCGACGTGAGAGTCGTCTTCCCGAGAATGTTGCGGTCATCGCGCACACGGCGACTGCCGCGCCGGGATGGCGACAGAAACCGTGCGGGGCGCCCCCTTCGGCCGTGCCGATCAACCGCAGTGATAAATGCCTCCGAACGATGGGAGCGCTACTGGCTGCTATAGGTGACTGTCGGGGCGGCATGTAGTTGCTCTTTGGTCAGGCTGATCTTTCCGTGATCCGGATACATCTCTGGCGGACGAGGAACGGCTGCAGCGGGGGGAGGTGGCAATGCTGCTCCCGGCGTTCGTGGGGGACTCACTGGCGGTGGAGGAGGAGGCGGATTGGCCGCCGGCAAGGGCTGGTCGCTCCAGGTCACTTGTTCGAACGGGATCGCTACCTCCTTTGAGCCAATGCCGAGAAAGCCGCCAACGCCGACCGTGATCATTTCGACTTTGCCGTTCTTGTTGATCAGGACCTCCGTCACGTCGCGACCTTCTTGTCATCAGGCCCGTAGATGTCGACGCCGATGAATTTCGATGTGCGCCACTTGCCTTGGCCCGAAAGGTTGAGTTCGGCCTTCTCTGTCGGTGCCGGCGGAGCGGTGGGCGAGGCGGGTGGCGAGCTTGTCTGCGCGACCGCTGCCCCGGCAAGCACGGCACAGGCAAGCGTCAATGACAAATGTTTGAGCATCGTGGCCTCCTCTTGCTGCGCCATGAAGCATCATCGAAGAAACGCGCGTTGATCCTATTTGTTGCACGGCGTTGGGCCTTGCCCCGCTGGGGTCGATTGCGAAGTGTTGGCAAATCGGGAGGGGCTCCACGCGCGTCGCGGATGGGAATTGCAATCTTCGATGCACGTTGCCAACCCACGGCGGACGCACCAATGGCTTTTCACCTTCCTGTCCTGATCTGTCGCGTAACCTATCGAGGGCGATCATCGCTGAGATTGCCGCCTGCGACCACGAACCCACCCCAATGCGCCCCTCCCGTCGCGCCAGGGAGCGTTCCTCAATCTTAGGTCCGTCCGGTGACGGCCTTAAGGCGCGCGATCGGTGAGAGCGTCGGCTCCCTGCTCCTCGGCGCAATGTACACAGCAGTAAATGATCTCGCCCTGCTCGACGCCATGCCCAATAATCCGGACACCGCAATGTGGGCATATCGGAGCGAGTTTCTGGATGGCGCACTCGAAACTATCGAATGTGTAGGTTGTTTCTCCGAGGCTCACCTGGAAAGCCTTGTCGTAGTCGTTGCCACACTGGACGCACCTGGCCATAGCCGTAGTCCTCCTGTTGAGTCTGACGAACCCCGCAATCAACGAACAGTTCCGGCTCACGTCCGGTCATCGACCATGCGGCTGAATTCCTCGATCCCCCGGGATCGGATGGCACTAGGGACTCTGACTTGAGGGTTCTCTTCCACTGCTCTGCGGTACCAGAAACGCGCCGCTGGGACCTCATTCAGGGCTTCGTAGCATTGACCAATCTTCTCGCCGAGATAGCCTCGGCAATGCCGAATTCCTGCGCTCGAAGATCCCGCCTCATTCCGGCGCGATCCTTATGCGCGAGCAGGCCACGCTGACCGATCCAGAGCTCGTCGCGCTCTGCCGCGGTATCGTCGTTTCCGAGCAACGGGAGATCACACATTAGAGGCGATCAGAGATACTGACGTTCGCGGCCCGACCGAGATCGGGAGCATCCAGGTCATTGCAGAAACCCGTTTTCAGGCCTGGCAGGCCATGTCCGCTGCAGCGGCTTGGCGGCGCCGGGGCGAACCCGCGATATCTTCCTTGAGCAACTCGGTATTGATGGCGAAGGCGGCCGCCGCCCCCTCACCCGCGGCCACGATCGCGAACTGCACATGGTCGGAGGCATCGCCGGCGACATAAAGGCCCCGAATGCGTGTCTTGCCGTAGCCCGCCGTCTTCAACGGCTTTCGGCGGTCGGCCTCCAGGCCGAGCTCGCGCGCCAATTCGAGGCGCGCCTGCCCCTTGGAGTGGCAGAACAGCGCGTCGACGGCCAGGTCCTCGCCGCCAGCGAATTGAATCCGCTGGAGCTGGGTGCCACGACCTTTCAGCCCCGTAACAGGCTTCTCGCGCAACATAATGCCGCTTGCGGAGAGCCGGCGCCGCTGGGCGGGGCGCAACTGGCAGAGCCCATCGCTGACCAGGCAGAGACGGGACGTCCAGCCCGTCAGCTCGAGGGCAAGCGCCAAGGCTTCCGTCGAACCACCGTAGACGCCGATGGATTTGTCGCGCTGCTCGTAGCCGTCGCAATAGGGACAGTGCAGAACACCGTGTCCGTAGTACCGTTCCACATCTGGGATCGGCGGAGAATCCGTCACGCCGTCGCGACCAGAAGCTTTCGGCCGAAGAAAACCTCCCCCGTTTTACTGCGCAGCTGAAAGCCGGAAGCACAGAGCCTTGCCGAAACGATCTCCACGCCGTCTCGCAAGTCCAGCGTCGGGTAAGCACGAAGCTGTTGCTTGGCAATCCGAAGCAAATCGCGAGGCGAGCAGCCATCCCGTGTCAGGAAGCCGCCGATTCGACGAGATCTGCGATTACGCTGCTGGCCGGCATCGACAAGAAGCACGCGCCTGCGGGCGCGGCCCAGCATCAGGGCCGCGGAAAGCCCGGCCGGGCCTGCGCCGACAATCAGGACATCAAGGAAATCCGACATCGTCACCTGCCTGGCTATCGGTCAATCTGCGATCGCGTTTCGGGCTCCTCGCGAGACCGTCGCGTGCCCGCCGACGAAAGCTCGATGCTCCTGCATAAACAGATGGAACGTAGGGGCAGGGATCGGGTTCCCGATACCGCGGTCGCCCCGAACCGCTTCGAGGCAGGAGCACCCGTTCGCTTTCAGTCTGGAACAATCGACGCGGCCTCCTGTTCATGTATGCAGCCGCCGTGGCGGCGGCATGACGGAAGCGGTTTTGGACTGATGACGGTGATGCTCCCCAATGGCCGACAGCCGATACCGAGCAATCCGAGGCCGGAGCCGGCTCGCCCATTGATGTCCGCCGGCATTCCTCACCGCCAGCGAAGGATATCTGCGCCCCAGCTGGATTGGCTTAGCGCGACAGCAGCCAGACGCGAGATCCGGCAAGCTTCTCTTGTACGGGCGCCCGTCATCATGGCAGCACTGCTGTTGCAGACGCTGGCCCTCATCCCCGCAATGGCCCAGACGCCGGATCGAGCCCCAAACTCCAGCTCTTCGGCTCCATGTCAGGTACGGCCGGACAGCCATCCTGATTCAAATGACAACAGGGGCGTCGCTCGGGGCGAACGCGACAACAACGCTCCCGCGCCCAATCTCGAGCGCTGCGAGGGCCTACTCACCCCGCCGAAATCCGGAGACGAGGAGATCGAAAAACCTGCCCCCGACACCGGGACCACCCCAGTCCTCCCGCCTGGGAGCGTGCCGAAGCAGTCTCCGGAGTGAACCAGCGCCTTTTGTGTTCGCCGAGTTCGGTCGCGCCCCCCAATCATCGGCCAGCTCGTGCCCTCTCACTCACACTCGTCGCGCGAGTCCCGTGTCGGTATCGGATGAAGGCGTCGTCGACCTCCGCTCGCAATCCTGTCGGACAGGCGCGAGCACTTGGCCGTGTCGCACGGTGGCAGCGCCAGCCTAAAGCAGGAACCTTGGAGGGGAACGCTCAGCGCGTCGGCGCCATGATGCCGCCGATACCGGCTGCCAGGGCCTCCCGCGAAATCTCGCCCGTATTGGAGTGCGGTGAGCGTGCCGTCGCGGCGCAGGAACAGCGAGCAGGACATGGTCGAGCTTGAGCCGGTCGGCCAAGAGATAGCTCCGGATCTTCTCGGCGCTCTCGCCCTAGTTCACGAAGAGGAAGCCGACATCGGCCCGCTCGGCCGCTTCGCGCACCAGCATCGGCATCTCCCGGCGGCGGTCCACTAGGCGTCGTTTCCAAGAAGGTTGTTCAGTCTTGTCCATGGCGACTTTCCACGGTCCGATGGCGGCGTGGCGCTCTGCCGAGCTCTGATAGGATCTTGCATTGGCCCATTCGCGCAGGCTTGGATGAAGCGCTCGGCCTTGCCGTTGGTTCGCGAGGTGTAGGGCCGGGTGCGGAATGGCTGGCGCCCGCCTTTGCGAGCGCGGCTGCGAAGAGCTTCGAGCGATAGGCCGAGCCGTTATCGGCTCATCACCCGTTCGACGGTGACCGGACGAACCGCATCACCGGCAACCGCACCGGCCCAGGCCGCAATCGCGGCATCGGCTGGGACCATCTCCATGTCGCGATCGACGATGCCTCGCGGCTGGCCTTCGTCGAAGTTCTGCCAAGCCTCGGCCGGGACGACGCGACGGCCTTCCTCGAACGCGCGCTCGCCTGGTTCGGTCGTCTCGGCGCCGACAATCGGTTCAATCCCAGACGGCGCAGGATCGCTCCCACGGTTGAGCGCGGCCAATACTAATCTCCCGACGCGACTGCTCCAAATTGCCCTACGTTCCGAGGAGGACGCTCACTCCGAGGCCGCCGAGGCCCTCTCGCGCGCTGAGCAAGCCAAGGCCGCCCTGGAAGCGATGCGGAAGGCTCATGACGCCATCGAGACCCGAGCCGCGAGGCTGGTGCAGGCGCTCGATGAGGTGAGGGCAGCGATGCTCGCCCATCTGCCACCCATGAGCCTCTCCGCGACAGAAAGCCTTCGCCTTGTTGTTGGTGCCACGGACGGCCCGGAGATCAACGCAGTCGGGCGCTTCTTTCGAAGGGGCAAGGTATGATCTTGTTGACCAGGCCGCCTTCCGGGATCACCATCGACGGTGCCATCACACGCTTCGATGCCAGGAGATGCACTGTCCAACTGCCTCCCCGGCGACTACCTCCAGCAGCATGGTTGGTAGCCGGGTGACGAAGACCCCGTAGTTTCAAGCCGCCTTAGAACGCGTTGTCACGTTAATCGCGGACGACCGAAGCGAACTCAACCGGGTGACGGGCTCACGCTGCGAGGCCGGCCACGGCTTTCCAGTGCGCCATGGCGCGCAGACGATGCAGATGGGTGGCGAGGGCGGAGCGACGGGACCGGGACGGGA
>NZ_JBFRHE010000045.1:0-7342 GCF_052115715.1 Allobosea sp. 2KB_26 | reverse complement strand
GGCTGAAATCGGCCGTGAAAGCATAGGTTCCCGCCATCCTGGTGACGACGACGGGCGCTGTCGCCTGCACCTGAGCGGGAAAGCGGGGCAGGATGCGCAAGCGCATGGCGGGTCGTGGCATTAGCGAAAGCCTCCCTCGAGCACGGGCAATTCAGCGATGACGGGCTCCGCAACAAAGCCCGTGGCGCTGTCGGTGAAGCGGATATTGACGGTGTAGGAGCCGGCGCTAAGGGCGCGCATCGCGGCGGCCGGAAATGCGAATTCGAAACCGGCCGGGGTCAGCGTCAGCGCCCCGTCCGCGGTCGAGCCATGGAGGCGCCGGGCGCCATCCTGGTCGCGCAGCTCCATCTCGATCAGATAGGTTGCGAGCGGCCAACTGGTGCCGGTGTCGTCGTCGGTGACGGAGATCGCTTCCGCCCAGTCGGCGGCATTGGAGGCGGGTTCGAAGGAGCCAAAATGGTTCATCGCCCTGCCCTCACAGCTTCTGATGCCAGGTGACGAGCCCGAAGCCCGGCATGCCATTGAAGGCCGTCCCCGACCCGAGCGCGTTGCCGGTGAAAGTCAAAGGAGAGCTGAACGATACCGGGATGCTCGTTGCGACGGGGTTTTTCGCCGCAGCGTCGCCAGCACCACCCGGCGTGATTGCGACGGAGCCAATGCTCGTGAGCGCCGTGATATTGTTGAGTGCCCCCGTCACAGAGCCAGTGGGGGCCACTGCCGGCAGGTTCGCTTGCGCGAGGGTGTTGGTCGCCCGGCCGCCATACGAACCTGAAGTGGACGAATTCCCCTGATCGAACGTTGCTCCCGTCAGGCGGTTCGCCGCCGAGTTGCCCATCGTGTCGAGCCCGAAAGGAGCGCGCCCGCGCCAGTCAGGCAGGCCTAGCGTCTTGCCGGCGGCATAGTCGACCGCGCCGCTGACCCCGCGCCCGCCGGAGACCGGGCAGACCGTGTTGTCCAGGCGGCTCCACAACCAGATGAACAGCGCTTCGGTGTCCGCATTAGCGCGCTCCGTCGCACCTGACGCCGCATTGCCGATGGTCAGCGCATTAAGGCGGACGAAGCCCGCGATCTGCCCTGGCTCGAACGACCATTTCGGGTCGCCGGTCTTGAAGCGCTCGCTGTCGGGCACCGTGCCGCCGCCCCCGGAGGACGCTGGCGCCGGGTTGGCGATGCCGTCATCGTTCCAGAGCAGCACACCGGCGGCAGAGCGCACCTCCTCCTTATAGTTCCGATACGGGAGATAGACGCGCGGCCACCTCCCGTACGCATCCGAGGGGATGAAATCGGGAGAGGCCGGCAGCGGCACCGAGAGCGCATCATCCGCATAGGCGATGAGCGGCGTGGTCGTGCCCGCGAGGAAGAAGCGCAGCTGCGCACCGGCCACCGCATTGCCGTTGAGATCGAGCACCGTCTGTCGCGACAGGGGCCAGGAAAAGGCTGGCATGAGGGCATGTCTCCAAAAGAAAGGGCCGCTCCAGTGGGGAGCGGCCCTGGGGTGGACTAGGAAAGGTGGAATGTTGGGATTCTCATGGATGCTGATGCGAATCTAAGGCTGCCCTTTGGAGGCAACCGTGGGCATTCTGGACCTCCTTACGATCATTGGGAGCGGATATCGCTCCGTGTCATCGGAGATGAGAGGAGGCGCGGTTCGTCTGGTCGCGACAACCGGATGTTCATGGAAGCAGTCTCGGGGATCGTGGGAGCGGGCTCGCCTTCGCGCGATCTCTCAGAGATAATCGGCGACTGGAACTGCGTTTTTCCGCCGCTTCAGCCGCCGGAGCCACAAGGGTGTCTGGTGCCGCATCTTCGCGGCAACGCCGGACGATCTGGACTTCGAGCATCTGATCGTCCGCGCTCACCAGCACGCGTCAGGCGCCCATAAAGGTCATCGACGATTAACGCGCGGTCATGATCCAAAAGGTGTAGGGCGGCCAGGCTTGGTGGACGACTTCGCCTGTCACCTCATCGAAATGCGGCGCTGCCAACGCCCGATAGCCCTCGGGCCTGCGGGCGTGCTGCCCCCGGTCAAGCCGTACGAGCAGCTTTGAGATCGGGTTCTGGCCTGGCGCATATGCGCAATCCAGACTCACCACTCGCCCACCTGGCTTTACCACCCGACGCAGAAGCGTGAAGAGGTGGCCAGCCTGCTCGTCCGACATGTGGTGGAGCACCGCTCCGACAATGACGAGGTCCACTGGCTCTAGCGACGCCGCCTCTTCCTCACCAAAGAAGCCCGCGTGAAAGGTGCCAGCATCTCCGTGGGCAGCGCGCGCCGCCGCTACGTAATCAGGGTTGGGCTCGTAGCCCACGTACTCCACGCGCGGCAGGAAGCGCAGCACTTCGGCGGTGCCGCAACCAATGTCCAGCACGCGCTCTCCGGGCTGCGCAAGCAGGTAGGTGTCGGCGAACCAGGCCCGGTTCCGTTCGGCCCGGAACACCCATTGCGTGAATTCGTAGAGTGCGGGGTGGCGCAGCATCGAGTAGAGGCCAGACTTCTCAGCCATGCGGAGCTGCTCCAAAGCGTATGAGTGGATATGCACAAACCCGATAACGAAGGTCAAGAACCGTGAACGCCAAACGCAGGCGCCGTGCCAGTTGTGCCCAATGATGAGACCAGTGCGCGTTTCACTGCAGGCGACGTTGATTTGGCTGTTGCAAGCCAGCACTTGGCTGCCTTCGGCTGCCAAGCCGTATCCGGTTTGCGAGGTTAGACCACTGCCAGGACCATCGATCGTGTCCTTGCGAACTTGGGCCGCGGCTTGGGCCAGGCCGCACCATCGCAACCACCGTAGGCCGCAGCAACGCATCCATATTCGGAAGATCTTCTCGATCACGGAACGATTGCAGTGGATCGCTGGTTCCAGGCTCCGAGGCGAGCCCTGTGTCGACTTAATCGCGCGCCCTCATTCCAGTGGCGACAACGCGTGGCGTTCCGCGCCGCCGCCAGATGAGGCCGGCGCCGGATTGGCGATGCCGTTCCAGAGCAGCACGCCGGCCGTCGAGCAGACCTCCTCCCTGTGGTTCCGGTATGGGAGATAGCCCCGAGGCGAGCGCCCATCGGCATTCGAGGCGATCAAATCGGGAGAGGCCGGCAAAGGCACCGAGAGCGCATCATCGGCATAGGCAATGAGCGGCGTGGTCGCGCTCGCCAGGAAGGCGCGCCGGCGACCGTATATGGCAAGATCGAGCACCGTCTGCCGCGAATGGGGCCACCAAGAGGTTGGCCGAAGTTCCGTCTTCCAGTCCTCGATCCAGGTCAGCCGCGTCATGCTCGGCGGCAGATCGGGCGGCCGTCCGAAATTCAGATTCAGCGTATTGGCATCGCAGTTCATGTCGTACCTCTACGACCTGCAGAGGTCAGTGAATGGTTCTCGAGGTACACCGAGACGAAGGCCCGCCAGGGTTGGGGCGATTGCAAACGGATCCGACGGAGGCTATTCAAATAAGCGCTGAGCGCCAGTCTGCCATTGTCGCGACGCGGGAATGCCCCTTTCGATGAAATTTAATAGGGAAGAAGCCGGTGACAAACGCTCAAACTCTTAAACAAGAGCGGCTTGACCTTAAGAAGGGCAGGCGCGTTTTAGCCGTTCTTGCAATTTTAGCGCTGGCTTGCGACATTCTGTTCGCGCCGACAAACTACTACTCTTTCGCGATTGCGGGTTTTTTTGCCAGTCTCCTATTGATTACAGCGATCTTGGAGATGCGAGCTATTGGCCCCCTCCTCTCCGGAATCGCCGAGCGATTTTCTAGTTTTTTGCACAAAAGAGGTTCATTTTACTCATCAGCCGAAGCAGAAATACCTAAATTCGCTATTATACGCATAATATTCGGCGCATTTCTCGTTCATCGGGCATTCTATTTATTTAACTACTCTTTTCCAGACGATTGGAGCAATTTTAGCATTGCCATCATGCTGGCGACATCACTTGTCTCCGCCATCTGTATTCTCTTGGGTTTTGTAACTCAAATCGCTTTTATATTTTTGGTTATCGTACAATGGAAAATTGGAGACTATGCGCTCGCAACAGCAACGCTCGGCAATGCAATTGCGGCAATGCTTGCTGTAGTTCTTTTCGTCGCAAACGCAGGCGCTCATTACTCCCTGGATGCAATCATTCGAAAACGCAATATCAAAGATTTATCTTTCGCACTCTCTTTATATGACAGGCGCTTTATTCCGACAGACGGTGAGTTGCAGCTTATAAAATTCGCTACACTCTTCGCCTACAGCTGTGTTTGCCTGTATTCACTATCCATGCACCTGAACGAGCCAGCCTGGATGACTGGAGTTGCAGGACCTCAACTCCTTGCAAGCAATTTCATGAGTAAGTACTATTATTTGTTTGAGAGTACGTTTGAAGCATCACCACTCGCTGTCCATGTCGCCCGAATTTCGATGTGGATGATGATGATCTGGTATTGTAGCATTATTCCATTCGTTCTCATCGGAGGAATCGCGAGGGCCTACGTCATCTGGTGGGGCGTTCTCTTCTTTATATTGAGCACATTTGCCCTTCAACTCGGGTGGCTCGGCCAGTTTGAGTTTCTATTTTGGGCATCTCTGTTCTGGAATAAGAAATTTATTGCCGACGCACCGTCCATCACTATCGTTTACGATGACAGATGCAATTTGTGTGATCGCACCGTCAACGCACTCATGCGCGCCGATCTTTTTAAGCAGATTGCCTTCATGCCAATTTCCACCAGCAAAGAATTTCTGCGAAAGAATTTCATCCCAGACGAAGCCGCTTTGACCGACCTATATGCGGTCGATCATCTGAATTCCAACAATCACCTGTCGGGTTATAATCTTTATACGACCCTGACGACGAGAATATTGCTGCTCGCACCTCTTTACCCATTGTTTCTGATGGGAAGGATCACGCGCATTGGGCCTCCGATATACTCCTGGATCGCGCAACGACGAATCAAATTGTTTGGCGTTTGCACCCTCGCGTCGCCAAAACCTCGAGCCGCCATCCCAAGCCGGCGCAGATTTGTCCTGCACAAGGTCAGGAGACTCAGCCCAGCTCTCGTGCTCTCGCTACACATATTCTCGCTAGGAGCAGTTTATCTGGCGCTTATGCCCGCCCCATACGTGAATTGGTTCGGCACTCCGATCCCAGCCGCCTTAAAACCACTGTCTGACAACCTAACAAAGCAGGCCTCTTTCTATGGCATAATACCTATTGATGTATTCAATTCCGTCGACCTAGGCATGTCAGTGAACTGGTTTACGATATCAGCCGTATATAAAGACAATCGCGAAGAACTTATTCCCGTATTTAACGACGATGGCTCGCGCTTAGACTGGCATAAATCTGACAGAATATATTACGGGTACACAGTTCAATGGAGACGCGGCGCAATATTGTCGGATAAATCCTGTTTATTTAATGAATCTAAAACTATGTTAAACTATTTTATAGATCTATTCGAAGACAAGAACGACAATTCTGCAATTAAATACGTCTTTAGACAATTCAAACAACCTCTCGCTGATTCAGAACAACTTTGGAACGGTAATTTTCAAAACACAGAACCTATTGTTACCTGCGAGAAAATTATAGAAAATGATACAGGCGCGTGAGACGCCTGACGTTTTCGATCAACCGGTTGCGGCGCTAGAGGGCGCCGCTGTCAGAAAGGAAAGCGCCCGCGGCCGTCCTCCCTGGGCGGAGCGCACCAGGGATCGCCGCGCCTGCGCCGCCGCCATCCATGCCGCGGCCTCGGCCCAGGCGATCAGGGGCGCGCTTGGCTGCCTGTTGCGTGTGATTGTTGCAACTGTTTCGCGAGGCAACACCCAACTCGGAGCCGCCGCACTGTTCCCGCTCGACACTCGCGACGACGTCGGGCTGGCGTGAGAATCGGCGCCCAGCTTCGGGCTCTCTCACGGCGCGGGTCCAATGCCTGGATCAACGGCGAGCCACTCGCTCCCTCTTTTGCCCGGACGAGAAACGAAACTGACCCCAGCCTTGGGTGCGCTCTGTAGATCTGCTGAGCCTGGATGCCGTGGCGCTTCGCCGTTCCGATCACGTTGCAGCTCGTCCTGGCCTCCTCGACCACGGCACGCTTCTCGTCCCAATTCCAATGCCTACGCCGTACATAGGTCTCGCCGTCCGCTGCCGCTCTCCAGCACCACTGCTGGCACTACAGCCAAATCACGGTGCCGGCAGGCTGGCCGTAGGGGGCGGATCAAACAAGGCGGCCTTCGCCGGAGGGATACCCCATGCGAGCATTGAGGCCCACTCTTCCGGCGTGTCGACTGCCGATATCAAAACAGCAGCCGCCTCCTCCGTCATGAGAAGAGCCGCGGAGTTGTCGTCATTGGCATACGCCGCTGAAATGATCGTGTAGGTCATCCCTTAATCTCCTCGGCTACAAGGACGGCCGCAGACGTCCCATTGAAGTATGGCGCACCGACCGAGCCATTGAGTGCGCAGGCTCCGCTGTTTGGCCCAACGCGAATTCGATAGGTGTGGGCGTTGGTGTCGCCTGGAGTGTGTTCGAACGAGAGAATCGAACACGTGAGAGAGTTGGCAACGTCGATATAGACGCCGACAGCCCTAACCGCGTTCACGCCGCTGTCGATGAACAAGGCGGCCGTTGCGACGGTGGTAGCGACTGCGCTGGAGAACTGCCCATTCCATCGCACCCGAATTTTGTTCGACGCCGACGACGGCGTGATGGTTACCGTCTGGATTTCGGTGCCTTCCGAACTTTGCGGGATTGTGTTGTCGATCGGGATCGTGCCGGTCACGGTCGCGTTTGAAGTGTAGGCCGAGGTAACGCTGTTGATCACCGCCCCGGTCGAAGCAACCGCTGACGCAGTCAACGCCCCGCCCGAAAGCGTCAGGCCAGCCCCCACCGCGATTTCCTCGGCATCGCCACTGCCGGCCGTCGTGCGCCCGAGCAACTTCGCCGTACCGATGTTCTGCATCTTGGCGAAGGTGACCGCGTCATTGGCGATGTCCCCCGTCGCCACGCCCGCTGACGCGATCGAACTCAGCCTGACATTCATCGGCTGGTAGAACAGGTTCGCGTCGCCATAGGTCACCAGCGCGGTCGGCCCGCCGCCGCCGATCGTGCGTTTGGCGAAGCTGTTGGCGCCGGTCTGCTCGACAGCACCTTGCGAGGTATCGAGCGTGGCGAGCGCGTCGATCTTCGTTGGCCGATTCTGGATATGGGTCCAGTCCGTGGCGCCGGTCGAGAGGTCCTGCAGCCGCGTGCGGATAAAAGCCTTGCTCCCGCGGTTCTGGAGAAGCACGTCGTAATCGGTCAGCGCCGGCGCCGGCATTTCGCCGATCGGGCTGAAATCGGCCGTGAAAGCATAGGTTCCCGC
>NZ_JBFRHE010000044.1:0-7415 GCF_052115715.1 Allobosea sp. 2KB_26 | reverse complement strand
ATTGGCTACGCCCTGCCCTACGGGCCGGTCTCGTTCGAGCCCTTTGCGCAGATCGCAGCCGTCACGGTCCGCACCAGCCGCGACGCCGAGACAGGTGGCCCCACCGCACTGCAGGTGCTCGGCCGCGACCAGCGCCTCGGCTTCTCGACGCTCGGCCTGCGGGCCGAGATGCAGTTGGGCGCCACGCCGCTGCTGGCCCGCGGCATGCTCGGCTGGCGCCATGCCTTCGGCGACACCACACCCGCGGCCAAGCTCGCCTTCATCGGTGCCGCAACACCGTTCCAGACCTTTGCCGCCCCGCTTGCCCGCAACGCCCTGGTGGCCGAGGCCGGCCTCGCCTGGCGCGCCACCGCGACCACCACGCTCGGCGTCAGCTACGGCGCTGCGATCAGCGACAATGCCCGCGATCATGCCCTCAAAGGCAGGATCGACGTCAGGTTCTAAGGCATCGGCCCGGAAGGTGGATTGCAGTTTTCGGGAAGGCCGACGCAAACATAGAAGTTAGATCATCGGACCGGATACGATATCCGGTCCGATGATCTAGGTCACGCACTCGTAAACTGCTGACGGTAGCTGCAAGGTTCTGATTCAAGCTTCTTGAAGGGAGCTGCTGATGGGCCAACCTCGCTACGAGTTGACGGATTTCGAGTGGTCGGTGATCGAACCGCTGCTACCGAGCAAGCCGCGCGGGGTGCCTCGGGTTGATGACCGGCGTGTTCTGAACGGGATTTACTGGCGTCTTCGGACCGGCTCGCCCTGGGCGGACATTCCCGAGCGCTACGGCCCGTATACGACCTGCTACAACCGCTTCGTCAGATGGCGCAAGGCGGGCGTATGGGACCAGCTCTTCTATGCTGTATCAAGGGTTTACGATGGCGATGTGCAGATGATCGGTGCCAACGGTAAAAAGGGGGCGCGCCGGATACCGCCCCCGGGGCGTGAGCCTGACGACAGATGCATGGGGCGCTCGCGCGGTGGACTGACCACCAAGATTCACGCGCTGGTCGATGCGCGCGGCCTGCCGATCACGCTTAAGCTGACGCCCGGACAAGCACACGATGGCAGGAGCGCCGCCAGCATGCTCGATACGCTCGGCGGCGGCGACGTGCCGCTCGCCGATCGCGCCTACGACAGTGATGCCTTGCGCCTCGGATGGCCGCGCGCGGCGCGTGGGCCAACATCAAGCCGATGCCCGGCCGCAAACGCCGCCCGCCGTTCAGCGCCTTCCTCTACCGCTACCGCAACCTCGTCGAACGCTTCTTCAGCAAACTCAAGCACTTCCGTGCCGTCGCCACCCGCTTCGAAAAGCACAGCGAAAACTACCTTGCTCTCGTCAAACTCGCTTCAGCCAAAAATCTGGATGCGCCTTATGAGTCGGTGACCTAGTCCTCTGGCTTGTTGACCCCGAACTCGGGGGTCAGCTGGCCGGAGAGTAAGGCGTCCTTTCGGAGCAGACCAGCGTCCTGAAGTGCTTCCATGTCAGGGAGGTCCTGCAGCGTCTCGAAGCCGAAATGTGAGAGGAAACCCTTCGTCGTCACATCTGTGTAGGTTGCATCGGGCTCGGCTACGCGGCCCGGCCGCAATGAAGCCGAGGTCGCGCAGATGGCCAATCGTGTCGCGGCTGACCTCCTTGCCGAAGAACTCTCCGAGCTGTCCGCGCGTGATCGGTTGGAAGTCGGCGATGCACAGCAGGATGAGGCTCTCAGTCTGCGAGAGCGGCTTGACCGGAGCTCGGACGATCCCGCGAGCGGTCCAGATTGCGTCGCAGAATACCTTGCGGGTGCGATGCAGCCAGCCGCCGGCGACGGAAACGAGCTTAAGGGGCCGACCGCGCAGCCCATCGCGGATATCGTCGATGATCAAATCGATGCTGCATGCGGGTGCGGGAGCGCCGCTCAACGGCGCGTTGTGGAGGATCGCATCGCCGTCACGTAGTGGTGCGGTGATCGCGGCAATGTTCACCTCGCTTGCCGCCGGTGATTTGGAACATATCAGTGTTGTCAAAGGACGGCCGATATGTCTTATTGATCATCTTGCTCGGATTCCTATAGCGCTACCTTACGCGAGGTATCCATGACGACGCGGCCAAGACTCAATTTGGCATTCCTTTTGTCCGCCCTGACGGCAACGTCTGTTAGCAATCCTACTGCGGCGCAATAAGAAAGCTGCCTTGCGGCATTGCAGCCCTTCATCGTCGATCCAGGGCTGCGAGAATCCATTGATGCCTACTTCTGCAAGCTATCAATACTGTTGATCGTAAGCTGAGGAGTTTTCCATGCCGTGGAAGATCCGAAGTTGCATCGCAACATTTCTGCTAGGGCTACTAACGTTTTCTGCTGCCGGCCAGGCTCAAACGGAACGGTTAAGGTCGTCGCGAGAGTATTGGCTTGCAAGCGCATTCTTTTGTAGCGGACCTTCTGGTAAATTTCCGTCAAAAGAAGGCAGTCCGGGATCAGGTGAGTGTGATGATGGCGACATGACGCTATTCAACGGCCTGCTCTGTCTTTCCGGCGAGCAGGTTGGCTGCGACGCTGTAAAGCAATCGCAAGGACCAGATGGTCGTTGGTGGCGATCTCCGAGACGCATTGGTTGGGAGGCACCGGACCATGACGTTTCGTTTTCCGCTGATCAGGCGCTGGGGGTATTCGCATATTTAATCCGCACCAAAGATGCCCAAGCATTCAACAGATGGATTGAGTGGATAAACGAGAAGAGACCGTGCTTGATTACGATTTCTACATGTATTGTTAAAGGGTGGCCTCGCTACTGTACCGATGATCAAGCGGATAAAAGATGCACGCTGAGGCCGGTTGATTGTGCCTGGATCGAAGCAATCGCAGGATATACTGATGGAAAAAGAGGTCTTTGCGAAGAGATTACGTCGTCACTCAAATTACCGCAAGTTCCCGCCATTGACATATTCGTGGCAGGTAGTGCCGCCGTTAACAAAGTCGGATTTCCTCTTCATCTTGCCGCCGTTCAAATCTTGATGTTGAAAGCTCTTGAACGCGAAGGCGATGGTGCAAAAATCGCTCTCCAAGCGTTCAAGCTTCGCGGTGAGCCACAGAATGCATTTTTTTCTTACGTGCGCGAAGATCCCATGGCGGTAACTTCTAGCGCCCTACTCTCAATTTGCCCTACTAAGGAAAAGCCTTCTGAGCGGCGATTCCAATGGGCATGGGAACGAACGGATTCCGAGCAGGCCTGGAAACAGAGCATGTATTGGGATTGTGTGTTCGTCGCTAACCTGATTGTGCAACGCTAACCAAGGAAAGCAGGGGGTTACAACATGAAGCTCGCTACTCGTGGAATACTTGGTATCGGATTGACGATCGCTCTTTATTGCCCCGCAAACGCGGAAGCGTTCGGGCCGTACACTGTGCGTGCTCAAGAGGTTAAATCAGGATCCGATAAAGGAAAGACGACCCACGCGTCACTTCGATTTCAAGTGCCAAACGACCGTTTTGTCGACGAGACGAAGATAAAATGGGTCAGTCAGCAAGGCACAGGGCGCAACCAGAGTTGCTCGATTTCGTATGAGAGAGAGCCATTGAGACTAAAAACCGGAAATTTTGAAGTAGATGTATCGAATGTGAAAGCAGTCACGGTAACTGCCCACGCCGAAACCGGGAGTGGGGTCACAAATATCGGCAAATCAGCATGGAAGGAGTGTACTATCGCGGGCGAAATGCAAGAGTTCAAATAATTGTGTTGGCATTGAATAATAATATCTTTCACCCGCCCTATTCTGGCGGGTGAAAACGTTATTCCGCGTTGAGCACTCGCAAAAGCGCTCCACGACTAGTAGACGGGCTCAATCCCGCGACGGCTGCGCTGAACCGAGGGCGGGGAATGGAGGACGATTCCTTGTCTGCTTCTCTCATTTCTGCGCCTCACACCGCCGTTGGGGTAAGCGGAGGTCGTGGAATTATGAGTGCATGCCCTAGACTTGAGCTCTCAATAGGGTGTTCATCCGGTCCGGAGCGAGGACGCCGAGGTTGCGAAGCTTCAGTCTCCGTCGGAGGATGACCGGAACGGCAGAGGACCGCCGTGCCGGTTTCACCATGCGGCCAACAGCAAGAGCGGGTGGAAGATTTCCGCTGCTTGCCGGCCGGACGAACGGTGCTGATGCCGTCTACGATGCAGGCTGCGCGACCGGCATCGCCCACTTGCCGTTCAGGATCTCCGCCCGGGGACGGTAGAGCCGGAATGTGTAATTCCACCCCTTCGTAATCGGCAGGCAATTCGCGATTTTTCCGTCGCAGCCGCCGAACTGGATGTCGAACGCGCCATCGGCACTCTTCTTGCCGGTGATGCTGTTGACCGAATAGGCGTCGTAATCGTTCTTCTCGAAGAAGCCCTTGTCGTTATAGACGCTGATCGACCAGAACGAGTCGACGGGGACATCCTTGACCTTGAGCTTGTAAACCGTCGTGCCGTCGTTTTTGGCCGGGGTGAACGAGGGGTAGGATGCGTCCTTGTCGGGGTTGCCGCCCCAGCCGGCTGCCGTGCCGATCAGATGCTTGACCGGATCGACCTTGCCCTTCGGGCCGAAAGCGTTGGTGAAGCTGCCGGATGCCGCCGACAGCGCTTCGAGCGCGTCACGGATCTTCTTCTGTTGAGCCAGGTCCCAGTTCGGGGCCTCGAACTTGCCAACCGACTTCTGCTCAACCTTCAGCGCATCCTGCAGCGCGTGAACCTGCGCGAGGTCCTTGGCGTCGTTGGGGTCGACCAGGATACGGACCGCAACGAACACATAGCGGGTGCCGACCTTGTCCTTGGTCAGCGTCGTGCGGCCGGGCTTGTAGACCACCATCGGGGTGTAATGGTCTTCACTGATGACCTGCATCGAGATGAAGCGCTTCCCGGCTTCGGGAAGGGTGATGGTCACCGGGCCGGCGTCGAGGTCGAAGAGCCCCTGGGAGTAGAGCGTATCCCGGTTCATCCGGACCACGGGCTGCTTGTCGATCGGCGTCGGCGTCCTGTTATGGGCGAACTTGCCGAAGCCGCCGTCGGCGGCCGTCTTGGCCATATAGAAATCGGTCTCGGCGCGCTTGAAGTTGTCGACGTTCACCGGAACCGTCTGCGCATATGCCACGCATGGCGCGAGAACCAGGAAACTCAGGCTGTAGACCGACGTCATTCGCATAGAACGGCACCTCATTGGCGTGTTTGATCCATTTGCTCATCAGGTCGGAACCGAATGGGTCCCCGCCCGTGCTTCGGCTCGTTGTCAGCCATGGGTCGGGGGATTCCCGAGATCCGTCCAGCTGGAAATGTCGTCGCGGCATTTCCAGCATGGGCCGCCGGCCCGTCTTGCCATTTCGCGCCAATCGCGACCGGGTCTTCTTCACCGCCTGCGGCAATCCCCATCTCGTCGAGCCGATCCGGATAATGGCGCAGAAGGTTCATGGCGGCCATTCGATCACGGCAGCCCCCCGCGCATCCGGCGCAGGCCTGCTTCGCTTATTGCCGTTGCTGCATGACGCGGCTTCAGATCAGACCATCCGCCAGTTTTTCCGACAGCATCGTCGTGGGCAGGTTGGTGTTGGCCCTCGGCACGCAAGGCATCACCGAAGCATCGATCACATGCAGCCCGCCGATCCCGTGCACGGCACCGTCATGTGGCGAGACGACAGCCGCCTGGTCGTCAGGGCGCCCCATCCGGCAGGTGCCGGAGGGATGATAGCCGCCGATAGTGTGCTTGCGGATCATCTCCTCCATCGCATCGTCGTTCGCCAGTGCGGTCGGGATATCGTCGCCGCTGGCGAAGAGGCGGTCGACGAGCAGCTTGCGCAACGGCCCCGGCCCTTCGGTCAGAATGGCCGGGCCGAGCGTGACCAGCCAGTTTCGCAGGCTCACTCCTCCGACCAGCTTCGCCATCGCGCCATGGGTGGCGGCGAAGGGATCGCTGCAAGCCCGGCGCAATTCGTCCGAGGCGTAGAGCGACCACATCCGGCGCACCGCCAGCTTCATCCGCGCCATGTCGCGTGGGTCGGACAGCATCTGGAAGGCGATCTCGGGCCGTCCCTCCGGATTTTCCGGATTCAGCCGTACCCAGCCGGTGGAATAGGGCTTGTTGATCCAGCTGAAGAGCGAGCCGATGCGCTTCCCGATCGGATGCCACGCGGACTTCGAGACGACGACCATGAACATGTCGCCATGCTCGCAGTCCTCGAGCCCGGAGGAATAGCGCCAGGCCGCCTGCACATGCCGCCGCGGGGTCCTGCCGAGCCGGTGTCCGCGCCGGATCCATGACGACATGGCAATGGAGGGATGCTCGTTCAGGTTCTGGCCGACCCCGGGCAAGTGGTGGACGACCGCGACGCCCGCCTCTTTCAAGCGAGCGGCCTCGCCGATTCCCGCCCGCAAGAGCAGTGCGGGGCTTTCCAGCGCCCCGGCCGACACGATGATCCGGCGCGCTGTGAGGCGCTCCGCGCCAATCGCGACGCCGATGGCGCGCCGGCCCTCCAGCAGCAGGCGATCGACCTTGACGCCGGAGCGGATGGTGAGGTTCGGCCGCCGCCGGGTCGCGGTGTCGAGATAGCCCATCGCCGCCGAGCGGCGCGAACGTCGATTGGTCGTCAGCGACATCGGGAACCAGCCATCCTCGAAGACGGCATTCTGGTCGCCGATGTTGCGATAGCCCGCCGCCGTCAGCGCCTGCATCGTTGCGCGCGTGAAGCCGGGCCACTCCTCGGGCATCACCCGGCTGATCGTGATCGGACCGGACGAGCCGTGCAGCGGCCCGTCATAGTCCATATCCGTCTCCAGCTTGCGGAAATAGGGCAGCACGCCGTCCCAATCCCAGCCCTCGGCTCCGAGCGCAGCCCATTCGTCGTAATCGGCGGGCAGTCCCCGGTTGCCGATCTCGCCATTCATGCTCGATCCACCGCCGATCACCCGCGGCTGGATGTAGGGCTTCAGCGGCGAACGCTCCGGATCATTATGCGAGAGCGGCATCAGCCGGGCGCGCATGTCGCGCCACTGATAGTCGGGGTTGAAGGCGGCGCGGTAGGGATAGACGTCGCGGATTTCGTCGGGTTCCTGGCCCGGCTTGAAGTCTGGCCCGGCCTCGATCAGCAGGACGCGGTTCGCCCCCGAGGCCGACAGGCGGTTGGCCAGGACGCAGCCCGCCGGCCCCCCTCCCACGATGATATCGTCGTATGTGGCCGTCATTTCGCGACCCCGCCATGCTTTTTCAGGGTGAACTCCTGATAGGCGGTGCGATTGGCGAGGATGTAGTCCCAGTCATATGCGACGCCGAGCCCGGCGCCGTCCGGAACCGGCACGCAGCCGTCTTCGCCGATGTCCTCCAGCGCGTCGCTGTAGCCGGAGCCGAAGACCGGAGGCACAGGGTTGGCGACGCCGGGGGCGACGAGAGACAATTCGTACCAGCTGGAGTTGCGCATCGC
>NZ_JBFRHE010000043.1:0-7931 GCF_052115715.1 Allobosea sp. 2KB_26 | reverse complement strand
CTGGCCCCGATCTGGGTGCGCAAGATGCCGAAGAAGGATGCCGAGGAGATCGGCATGCACTATCTCAAGCGCGTCAAGATCCCGGAGCAGGCGCTGAAATATCCGGGCCAGCTCTCGGGCGGCCAGCAGCAGCGCGTCGCGATCGCGCGATCGCTCTGCATGAGCCCCAAAATCATGCTGTTCGACGAGCCGACCTCGGCGCTCGACCCCGAGATGGTCAAGGAGGTGCTCGACACCATGGTGAGCCTGGCGGACGAGGGCATGACCATGCTCTGCGTCACCCACGAAATGGGCTTTGCCCGCCAGGTCGCCGACCGGGTCATCTTCATGGATGCCGGCCAAGTCGTCGAGATGAACGAGCCCAACGAGTTCTTCAAGAACCCGCAGCACGAACGCACCAAGCTCTTCCTCAGCCAGATCCTGCACTGAGGCAGGGCAAGACTTGAACCATGCGGCGCGCCGAACCCTCGGAGCGCCGCAACTGCGTCAAGTTTAAAGCGAGGAACGAGCGTCGTCTGCCGCAATGGATGCTGCCACGGCGATTGATCCGACGACCATAGATAGAGATTACCCCGTATCGCCCCACTATCGGCGCGATCAATTTCCGGAACATTTCGGGATGTACCCCGTTCTTGCCTGCAGAACGGAGGAACGCATCATGAGATTCATTATTCCGACGATGACTGCTGTCCTGCTTGCGACGAGCGGCGCCTATGCCCAGTCGATCAACATTGGACCGGGCGGCGTCTCGGTCGATCCACGCTCGCCGCGCGAGCGCGCCATCGACCGCGAAATCCGCCGCGAAGAGCGCATGCGCGATCGCGCCCGCTGGGAGCGCAGCAGCTGGCGCGGCGATTGCCGCACCGTGAGGACCATCGAGGAAACGCCGCGCGGCGAGATCAGGCGGACGACGCGGGTCTGCGATTGATCTCCCGCCGAAATGTGCAAGAGAAAGCCCGCCCGTAATCCGGGGGCGGGCTTCTGATCGTTGGAGCTGGCTTATTTGGCGTCGCGGGCCTTCACGGCGGCATCGGGGAAGTCCGAGAACAGCCCGTCGATGCCGAGATCGAAGAAGGCCTTGTACTCGGCCGCGGGATCGCCCTTGAAGTTCGAGGTCAGCCGCTTCGGTTCGCTCCGGAACGTCCAGGTATGGACGAAGAGGCCGGCCGCATGCGCGTCCTTGACGACGTTGGTCGGCGCGATCAGCACCCGATCCTGCTCGTCGATCTTGCCGTCGCCATTCAGATCCTTCGGCTTGCCGTCCTCGCCGATGGTCTGCTTGCCGGCGAGAATATAGGGCTTCCATGGCCCGACGCCGTCGGCATAGGTCTTGATCTCCTTCAACCCGTCGGCCGTGACCAGATCCTTGAAGGTGCGCTTGTCGCCGGTGACGACGAAGTCGTAGGGCTTGTCGAAGGGCGCGGCCAGCACGATGCCGCCATCCTTGTCGACGTCATCGGCATCGACGAGCTGGACAAGACGCAATTGCGTCTTGCCGCGCAGATATTTGAGGTTGGCCGTCTCGAAGCTCTGGATGATCACGGGCGAGGACTTTTCGGTCCAGCCGGACGCCTTCAACTGGTCAAGCAGGCGGTCCTCGAGCGGCAGCCCGATCGCGGCATGAAAGATCGGGTGCTTGGTCTCGGGGTAGATGCCGATGGTGCGGCCGGTCCGGCTGCTTTCGGCCTTGGCGAGATCGATGATCTCCTGCAGCGTCGGGATCGGGAACTTGCCATTATGCGACTGGTCGCGATCGGGCATCGCCTGCTTGGCGCGCAGCGTCTTGATCTCGGCGAGGGTGAAATCACCGGCAAACCAGTCATTGGTGTCGACACCGTCGACCTTCCGGACGGTCTTGCGAGTTGCGAATTCCGGCCGCCCCGAAACGTCCGTGGTGCCGCTCAGCATCGGCTCGTGCCGTGCGACGAGCACGCCGTCCTTTGTCGCGACAAGATCCGGCTCGATGAAGTCGGCGCCCTGTTCGATCGCCAGCTTGTAGGATTCGAGCGTGTGCTCGGGCCTGTGGCCGCTGGCACCGCGGTGACCGACGATGAGAGGCTTCTTCCCATCGAGCGTCGGAACGGGCTGGGCGAAAGCGGGCGATGTGGCAGCAAGGCCGCCGCAGGCAAGAGCGGCCAGCATCGTGGCCGAAAGAAGCGTCTGTTTCATCGGATCTGTTCCCTGATCGCGGCAAGAGCGCGCGACCATGATCAGACGATATGACAGCTCCGTGAAGTGGTCTTCTTACGCCACGACAACTTTTAGGCGAGGCGCGGGGCGCTGCCCGTCCGGTCTGTATCGTGGCGCGTCCGGCCGGACGAGGATGGAAGCCGCGGCAGAGGCGTCGCCCGGCCGGGCCAGAGCGGCGCCTTTGTCTGCGCCGGGCTCAGCGCCTGTTTTCGAGCGTCGTCTTGGCATCGAGCCTCTTCTGGGGAGGCGGGGTCAGGTCCGGCGGCGGTGTGGTGGCGCAGGCGGTGAGGGCAAGGCTCAGAAGACCGGCAAGCGTGATTCGGCAGAGGCTCTGCATGGCGTGGTTTCCACTTGATCGGAGCGATCAAACTCCGTGTGACGCTGATGACGACGCTTCGTCAAGCAGACGGCTTCACATGATAATGCGTCGAGTTTCAGGCTGCGCGCAGCAACGGCGGCCGGTCTCCTTTGCCGGGTCGCCATCCGGTAGAGATTGTGCCCCGAGGAAACCTGGCTCTGCATTCGGATGACCACATCGGGGAAGTCTTCCGCCAGCCTTTCCGGATGACTGGCGGCCTCTGCCTGCCCATGGACCACGGAGCGCGACAGTGGCTCAACGCGGACGGAATGTGCGAGACATATCTCTGCTTCAAAGTATCCGGTCGAGACGTTGTTGCCCCTGCCTCGTCTATATGACACCACAGCGCCGAGATTGTGCCGGAGACGCCGGCACCAGACGGAACGACGCAATGACCCCTGCCGCCCGCATCAGCGCCGCCATCGAGGTGCTGGACGATATCATCCAGCGCCGCCGGCCGGCATCCGACGCTCTGAAGGATTGGGGTCTGTCGCGGCGCTTTGCCGGGTCGAAGGATCGGGCCGCAATTGCGACGCTGGTCTATGACGCGCTCCGCCGCCGCTCCTCCTCGGCCTTCGCCATGGGCGAGGAAACCTCGCGCGCGATGGTTCTCGGCATGCTGGCCGGCCTGCGCGAACTCCGAATGGAAGAGATCGCCGAACTGTGCTCAGGCGAGAACCACGCGCCCGCGCCCCTGACGCGCGAGGAGGCGACCAGGCTGATCACCTTCGATCTCGACGAGGCACCGGGCTGGGTCCGCGCCGATGTGCCGGAATGGCTGTGGCCCACATTCTCCGCGAATTTTGGCGAGCAGGCCGTGTCGGAGGGGGCTGCGCTGGCCGATCGTGCGCCGATCGACATTCGCGTCAACCGCCTCAAGTCGAATCAGGCCAAGGTGTTGGCGGATCTTTCTCATCTCGGGGCGGAGGCCGGGGCATGGTCCCCTGATGCGATCCGCTTCCTGCCAGGGGCGGATGGGCGCGGTCCCTCCCTCCAGAGCGAGCCGAGTTTCTTCGAGGGCGCCTTCGAGATTCAGGACGAGGGCTCCCAGCTCGTCTCGCTGCTGGCCGGCGCCAAACCCGGCGAGACCGTGATCGATCTTTGTGCCGGCGCAGGCGGCAAGACGCTGGCGCTCGCTGCCCAGATGCAGAATCAGGGTCGCCTGTTCGCGACCGATCTCGATAGCCGTCGCCTGGCGCCACTGCATGATCGTCTGGCGCGCTCGGGCGCCAATATCGTCCAGATTCGCGTCCCGCGCAGCCGCGGCCATGAATCCCTCAGCGAAGTCGTTGGCGAGGCCGATCTCGTCCTGGTCGATGCGCCGTGCACCGGCTCCGGCACCTGGCGGCGCAATCCCGATGCAAAATGGCGCGTCAGACCAGGCGCGCTCGCCGAGCGGATCAAGGATCAGGCCGAGGTGCTGGCGCGCGCGGCCCGCCTGGTGAAGCCCGGCGGCCGCATCGCCTATGTCACCTGCTCCGTGCTCCCGGATGAGAATGACGCGGCCGTTTCAGGGTTTCTGCAGCGCCACCCCGGCTTCACGCTCGTGCCGAGCCAGGAGATCCTGTCGTCGACGGAAGGCGACTTCGCTCTGCTCGCGCGGTTCTCGACCGCGCTTGGCCTGCAATTGTCGCCGCAACGTACCGGGACGGACGGATTCTACCTGGCCTGCGTCAGGCGCGAGGCCTGAGGCGCGCTTGCGCCGTTGCGCCCACGCGCGCGATGGCGTAACCGGGCGCGATGACGAGCAAGCCCCACGACTCCATTCTCATCATCGATTTCGGTAGCCAGGTCACGCAGCTGATCGCGCGTCGCGTACGCGAGATCGGCGTCTATTGCGAGATCGCGCCGTTCCAGTCGGCCTCCGAGGCCTTTCAGCGGATGAAGCCGAAGGGCGTCATCTTCTCCGGCGGGCCGGCCTCCGTGCCGGATGAAAATTCGCCCCGCGCCCCGCAGGAGGTCTTCTCGGCGGGCTTGCCGCTTCTTGGCATCTGCTATGGCCAGCAGACCATGGCGCATCAGCTCGGCGGCAAGGTCGAGGGCGGGCACGCGGCCGAGTTCGGCCGCGCCGATGTCGAGATCGTTGCGCCTTCGGCACTGTTCAGGGACGTCTGGAACCAGGGCGGCCGCTTTCCGGTGTGGATGAGCCATGGCGACCGCGTCACCCAGTTGCCGGCTGGTTTTTCGGTCAAGGCGACCTCGGAGAACGCGCCCTATGCGGTGGCGAGCGACGAGGAGCGACGTTTCTATTCGACCATGTTCCACCCGGAGGTGGTGCATACCCCGGACGGTGCCAAGCTGCTGCGCAACTTCGTCGTCGATATCTGCGGCTGCGTCCCGGATTGGAGCATGTCCGCCTATCGCTCCGAGACCATCGCCAAGATCCGTGCGCAGGTCGGCACGGGCAGGGTGATCTGCGGGCTTTCCGGCGGCGTCGATTCCGCCGTTGCCGCCGTGCTGATCCACGAGGCCATCGGAGACCAGCTCACCTGCGTCTTCGTCGATCATGGCCTGATGCGGATGAACGAGGCGGAAGAGGTCGTGCGCCTGTTCCGCGACAGCTACAACATCCCGCTCGTGCATGTGGAGGCGGAGGAGCTCTTCCTCGCCGAGCTCGCCAAATGCGGCTCCGATCCGGAGGCCAAGCGCAAGACCATCGGCCGCCTCTTCATCGAGGTCTTCGACGAGGAAGCGCGCAAGCTCGGTGGCGCCGACTTCCTGGCGCAGGGCACGCTCTATCCCGACGTGATCGAGAGCGTCTCCTTCTCCGGCGGGCCCTCCGTGACGATCAAGTCGCACCACAATGTCGGCGGGTTGCCCGAGCGCATGAAGATGAAGCTCGTCGAGCCGCTCCGCGAGCTGTTCAAGGACGAGGTCCGCGTGCTCGGCCGGGAGCTCGGCTTGCCCGAGGCCTTCGTCGGCCGCCATCCCTTCCCGGGACCGGGCCTCGCCATTCGCTGCCCCGGCGAGATCACCAAGGAAAAGCTCGACATCCTGCGCAAGGCTGATGCGATCTATCTCGAGGAGATCCGCAAGGCCGGACTCTACGACGTGATCTGGCAGGCTTTTGCGGTGCTGCTGCCAGTGCGCACCGTCGGCGTGATGGGCGACTACCGCACTTACGACCATGTCTGCGCCTTGCGCGCCGTCACCTCGGTCGACGGCATGACGGCCGATTTCTACCCCTATGACATGGCCTTCCTCGGCCGCACCGCGACCCGCATCATCAACGAGGTCAAGGGCATCAACCGGGTCGTCTACGACGTGACGTCGAAGCCGCCCGGTACGATCGAGTGGGAGTGATTCAGACCCTCTCGAATGCCGCGCTGAGGGTCTTTCCCGGCCTCGAACATCACAATCTGCGCCGGGCTCCGGCATGCCCACATCTGCGTTACGGTCAACTCCGATGATCCAGCGTACTTTAGAGGGCACGTAGACGAAAACCTCATCCGCTCGGCCGAGGCATTGGGCCTGGCCGCAGAGGAGCAACTGACCCTGGCAGGCAACAGCCTCGGGGGCCGCGTTCATGGATGAGGACAGGCGTAGAATGAGCCGGAAGGTCATCAAGGGCAGGAGACCACTGGCTCGTACAGCGGTCTCCTGCAATGAGACCTGAAAATACAGATTCTCCGCTCCGCATCTGGCTTGCCGTAGTCGTGCTGGGCATCGCCTCGTTCACAATGGTCACGACTGAGTTCGCGCCGATCGGGCTGCTGTCCCAGATCGCCCTTGATCTGGGACGAGATCAGGCCGCGGTCGGGCTCACGGTGACGCTCTATGCCTGGATCGGCGCCGCGAGCGGCCTGTTGTCAGCCGTTCTGCTCCAGAAGTTTCCTCGCAAGCCATTGCTCATCGTCTTGATGCTCGTTCTTTCCGCGACCAATCTTGCGGTGATGATTTCCCACAGTTTCGACGGGTTGTTGCTGGCACGCGCCGTGGGCGCTGTCGTTCACGGCTTCTTCTGGGCCATGGCGGCTGCGGTCGCGTCACAGATTGCCCCCTCCCACCGTATGGGTGTTGCAACCGCAATCATATTTGGCGGGATCTCGATGGCGACCGTTGTCGGCGTGCCGCTTGCGAACCTCGTCGGTCAGGCGAGTGGATGGCGTGTAGCGTTTGGTTCAATTGGCGCAGTCGGGCTGCTCACCTCAGTCCTGATGATCGCAGTTCTTCCCAAAATGCAGCCCGGATCGCCGGTTGGATGGCGAGAGCTTGGATCGGTGTTCCGCAGACATGACCTGCTGGGGATCTATGCTGTAACGGCATTCATGGCGGCGGCGAATTTCGCAGCGTACACTTTTATCGAACCATTCCTCGGAGAGATTCCGGATCTTCCCCATGTCATGATCGGAATGTTGCTGTTCAGCTTTGGGGGAGCAGGAATCCTTGGGAACATCCTGACCGGCTTTCTCATCGACCGCTTCATGAAGTCCATCATCACTGCTGGGCTGTTTGCCCTGTGCCTGGCGCTCGTCGGCCTTGGATGGTTCGGTCCCCAGCTGGGAACAGGTCGAGTCCTCGTCTTGCTCGTCATCTGGGGCGCCGCCATCGCGGCGCTGTTCGCGGGCCTGCAGACCTGGATCCTGCGCGCGGCCGGTTCGACAGTCATGTCCGCTGCCGCGATACACTCGGCGGTCATCAATTCGGCCATTGGCTTCGGAGCCATCCTCGGCGCCCGGATATTGACTGTATCCGGCGTATCCGGAGTGATGCTGGCCGCCGGAATGATCGTCATTGTTCCGCTTCTGATAATCCTGTTGCAAGCGGCTCCCCAGGCTGGCCCGAAGGAAAGGGGGAGCGTTGCTTGATGGTTGAGGCCGCAGCCAGACGCCGGCAGGCTTCTCAAGAATACCTGGACGGGTTCGGCAACGGCCCGGTGATCTTGCCTTTGAAATAAAGAGCGTAACTTTTTGACAGTCCTGATGTCAGAGTTTTTGCGGTTCAAGATGGATTTGCGAGACGTTTCAATTGGTTATTCGTTATTCAAACAATCGAGTGGGAGTGAGGACGAGCGGCGGCAGCATGCCAGCTCCCACCGCTCGCGGACAGGCGAGAATGTGCATGCGACGTGGATAGCGCTCCTCAGATTGTCGAGGCCATGGTTTTGACCAACTCCCGAGGGGCTCCTTCTCCACCGGATTTGGGATCAGATCGACCGCGATTGCGGTCCTAGAGTTGTCTCTGCCGCTTGCCGCGCGACCTGATCCCGCCGGCGCCTGAGAAGGACCGCGTCTGATGGATTGGACGCAAGGCCGATGGCGCGATCAAAGGCCGCAAGGGCAGCGTCGGTCGGGCCCGAGCGGGACAGCAATTCGGCATGCGCCGCATGAAACGGCTGATAGGCTAAGAGCGCTGGGGCAAGCGATTCAAGCGCGTGCAAACC
>NZ_JBFRHE010000042.1:0-8824 GCF_052115715.1 Allobosea sp. 2KB_26 | reverse complement strand
CGCAACACCATGCACGCGCTCGGCGAAATCGCGGGTGCGGCGGGCCTCAGCCATCCCAGCGACTTCATGCCCTATCACTTCATGTTCAGACAGAAGGACAACGAGTTCCTCGATGGCAACGAGGCCTTCCCCTATCTGCCGGAGGGATTTCTGCTGGGCGGAAACGAATTTCCGGAGCTCGCCGATTGGTACAGCCGCTGGGATCGCGCCAGTTCCGACAGTTTTGCTCCGCCGGAGATTCCACATGGTCCGTTCCAAACGCGTCGGACCGCGAGGGCGATGGTGGGCGTCGCATAATCGCCACGACGTGCCGCTTGTGCGACCAGGGCATCCAGCACACCGGTTGCAAACCACGCCGATCATTCAGTGTGGCGTGTCTACCCGTTCAGGGCGTGGTATCTAACGGGCGCGATGCTCCCGCCCGTTAGTTACAAGCGCTCCATTTCCCCGCCGGGATCATATCGCATGCGGGGAGCTGTATTTCCGCTTCCCCTTGAATCACGCCTTGTGTTGTGGAGCGCGGGGCACGAGCTTTTGCGAATCTGAACCTTCGACATTGGAGGAGACATTTCCCGCCGCTATTCGCGGTACTGATCAGCTTGCCGCTGCATCAAGATGGAGAGCAAGGAGATCGCGCCCGCGACCACAGCAAGCAGGAGCCAGATCGTTCGACTCGGGAAACCGGCCGCGCCTTTCGACCTGTCCAACGGGTCTCTTGCACAGGCATAGTCACGTTAACTTCGGCGTGATCGGTTCCCACCGGCGATCAGCGCATGATCACCGCCAAACTCAGCTCCTACACTGCCGCTCGCCGCCAGATCATGCCGGCGGTCGACCATCGCGCGCACAAGGGCCTCGACAACAGCGCCGAGAACTCACACGTGCCACTCCGAAAGCGCGAGCGGGCGATGCAGGGCTTTCGATATCCGGGGAGCCTGCAACGCTTCGTCACCGTCTTCTCCGCAGTCCGCAATCTCTTCGTTCCACCCCGGTCCCGTCGCTCATCCCTGGCCACCCATCTGCACCGCATCAACGCGCTGGCGCACTGGAAAGCCGTGGCCGCGTCACCGCCTAAGCCTCTCACCCGGCCAAATGCGCCTCTTGGCGCCCGCCGGAAGTTAACGTGGCAACGCCCCATGAGATCAGGCCCCCCGCAGAAGCCCATGCACGATGGCGCCAGCGAGTTCCGGATGAGTCAAGAACTGCCTCAACCGCATCCGCATTAGGTGGACGGTCACTCCCGCACCGATATGAGTTAGAAGGCTCCGCGGCGCCGTTGACGGGAAACTAGCGCGTCTCAGCGGACCGGCATTGCGGTATCGGCCGTGGAACTAAGCGCTGAAATGACGCTCTTGGCGGATCGCGCTTTCAAGTTCCGATTGGCCTACCAATACACCCTTCTGAAACACGGCGCACGAAGTCACACCGGGCTGTGTCTGCATCTTGCGAAGCAAGCGGAGCGCATCAGTCGCAGACACGGCGGGGTTGGTGACCTTCGAGTTTCGAACAGTGGCTTTAACTTGATACAAGATCGGACTCGCTTTTGATTGCCTGGAGGGGGCATTAGCGAGATATTGGGGCACTGAAAAGCGCAATATCGTCACCATCCGGGAGCGGACGTTGCGGGTATATGCCTCGGCTATTCCCGATCTATCAGGATCATTGGAAATTGATCGCCGTCCGCAGCCGGAAAGCGATGCGGGAAAAACCCCTCGTCCGGTTGAGTTGCGCCATTGGACTAAGCCGCTCTCGCGGCAGGGCGCTTCGTCGCGTGCATCGCTGAGATTTCGCATGTGAGGCGCTGCATCCGAGGATTTCGGGGTCGTTTCCCTGATCCTTGGAGGCCTCCATGACCGATCCCGTCACCGTCAGCCCGCTGCGCCAGCGGATGATCGAGGACATGACGATCCGCCAGTTCGGCGAGCACACGCAGCGCGACTATGTCCGGCAGGTCCGCGCGTTCACGGCCTTCCTCGGCCTGCCGCCGGATCGGGCCGAGCCGGAGGATCTGCGGCGCTACCAGCTGCACCTGGCCTCGCTGGGGGCAAGCTACGCCCGAATGAACCTGGCCTGCACCGCGCTGCGCTTCTTCTTCCACATCACGCGCGGCCGGGCCGGCTTCGGTGACCGCATGGCGCGGATCCCGACGCCGGAGCGCCTGCCGGTGGTGCTGGGGACCGAAGAGGTCGCGCTGCTGCTGGCGCATGCGCGGAGCCTGAAGGACCAGGCGGCGCTCAGCATCGCCTATGGCTGCGGCCTGCGCGCCTCCGAGATCGCCCACCTCAAGGTCGCCGACATCGACAGCGCCCGCATGCTGATCCGGGTCGAGCAGGGCAAGGGCCGCAAGGACCGCTATGTCATGCTGGCGCCCGACCTGCTCGATCTGCTGCGGCAATGGTGGCGGATGAAGCGGCCGCGCGGCTGGCTCTTCCCCGGCCAGCAGCCGGGCCAGCCGATCACGACGCGACAGCTCAACCGGGCCTGCCATGCCGCGGCCGAGGCGGCGAGACTCGACAAGCGGGTCTCGATGCACACGCTGCGGCACAGCTTCGCGACGCATCTGCTGGAACGGAAGACCGATATCCGCGTGATCCAGGTCCTGCTCGGCCACAGGAAGCTCGACACCACCGCCATCTACACACGCGTCGCGCTCAAGACGCTCCGCAAGGTCGAGAGCCCGCTCGCCCTGCTGGCACCGCCGCCACCGCCGTAACGGTCCGCGCCGATCATGGCGCGGCCCCCATTGGAGGTCGCGGATATCCTGCACCGGCATGGCGTGTCCTTCCGCGCACGCCAGCGCCTCAGCCGCGGCCAGCTCAAGGTCATCGGTGCGATCCGGGCCTGCCGTACGGCGGCGCTGGGCGGCCATGTCATGCGCTGCGGCGACTGCGATCACGCGACGATCGCCTACAACTCCTTGTATGGGGATTTTTCTGTCAAGCTTTCCGCATGCCTTTCTAACCTCCAGACTGTCTGGGCCTCGACCGGGCGTACTGCGAACAATTCGAGGGGAGCCTGCCATCAGGCGCAAAGCATTGCGCCGCGACCTTGTATTCGGTTGGATCCGCAACGGGTCCGGACCATGAAGCAGTCAATGGCTTCGGCAGCAAGGCTCCGAGGCGGCGGGCCCATTCTGCCGACGGCATTGGAGCCATGGAGTTGTTCGGGTCACCGCCACCTCGAATCGCTACACCTGGTTCGGCGCGACAGTCGACCTGTCACGCGAGGACCAAGCCGTGTGTTTAGGGCGTTTGTCGCAACACGACGCCCGCTGGGACTTCACCGATGGTGACCATGCGCCACAGTGCAATGAGCAGTTTGCGAGCAAGTGCCACGATCATTGTTGTTTTACGCGCGCCCTTCGGGCCATCGGTCCGCGCCCGGTACCATTGCGCAAGCGCGCTTTCCTTCTGGAATCTCAACAACCGCCACGCGAGTTGGATCAAGCCGCGGCGCACGCGGGCATTGCCCGCTTTGGCCAATCCCTTCTCCCGTCGTCGCTTGCCACTCTCGTCGGGCGAGCCCGTAAGGCCAACGTAACGGGCCACGGCCCGTCGGTCTCGAAGGTTTCGAGACAAGACCTCCTGAACCAACATGTCCGCCGTTTCCAGGCCGACGCCGACGACGCGGGCCAACAGGCGCACCATGGCGTGTGGCCCCGCTGCCGGTGCTTGTTCCAGGCGCACGAGGCGGGCCTGTTCGATCACATCGATTTGTTCTCGCACCACCGCGAGCCGGACCATGTCGCGTCGGATCTCGTCGCGCGTGTTCGGTGGGATCGGCACGCCCTCCGGCGTGCGTAAAGCGTCGAGCCGTTGCGGCGCCTTTCGCAATGTCGGCTTGAATCCGCGGATGCCGAGCCGGGCTAGGGCCGCCTTCATCCGGTTGACGATCCGTGTGCGCTCACCGACCAGGCTTTCCCGTTCGCGGCTAGGACGCTTGGCATCCTCTTGCTCGAGGGTTGGGATCGCTACCATCCGGCAGTGCCCGCGCTCGCCGCGTAGCCATCCCAGGAACACACGCATGAGCATTGCCGTGTCCAGCCGATCGGTCTTCGCTCGGCGATGCTCGCGTGACACGGCGACGCTGGTCGAATGAACAACGTGCACCTCGATGTCGCGAGCCTGCAGCCATCGCGCCAGCCAAAACCCGTCGCGTCCCGCCTCAAAGGCGACGGTAATCTGTCCAATCGTCCTGCCTGCCCGCACAGCCTCTACCCGCCAACGCTCCAGCAGCCGCAGGAGTGCGATCGGATCGGGCTCCTGCTTCTTCAGGGGTTCGCGCTCAACACCAGGAATCAAGCCAGCCACGAGCCAGCTGGCCTCGCTCAGCTCAATGACCGCTGTCAGAGTGGTATTTTGATCAAAAGGAGCAAGGGAACGGCTCAGATCACTTATTGGGGTCATGGGAACATCCATTCGTTTCTGGCAACGACGGTGGCACCATTTCACGCCTTCGCCGCTCTCCCCATAGCTTCTGCCGCAACCGGCACTGCCCGCGCTGCCAGGGCGCCGCGGCGAAGGACTGGCTCGCGCAGCGCCAGGCCGATCTGCTGCCCGTGCCCTACTACCACCTTGTCTTCACCCTGCCGGCGCCGATCGCGGCCATCGCCTTCCAGAACAAGGCCGCCGTTTACGGCCTGCTGTTCAAGGCCGCGGCCGAGACCCTGACCACCATCGCCGCCGACCCGAGACATCTCGGCGCCCGCATCGGCTTCACCTCAGTGCTGCACACCTGGGGATCGGCGATGACCCACCATCAATCCCCATCTCCACATCATCGCGCCCGGTGGCGGCCTGTCGCCGGACGGCGCGCGCTGGATCGCCTGCAAACCCGGCTTCTTCCTGCCCGTGCGCGTGCTCTCGCGCCTGTTCCGCAGGCTCGTCCTCGAAGGTCTCGTCGCCCTGCATACCGCCGGGCGGCTCGCCTTCCATGGCGATCTCCTCGCGTTCGCCGAGGCGGATGCCTTCACCGCGATGCTGGCGCCGCAGCGCCGGGCCGATTGGGTCGTCTACGCCAAGCGTCCCTTTGGCGGTCCCGATGCCGTCCTGGCCTATCTCGCCCGCTACACCCACCGCGTCGCCATCGCCAACAGCCGCCTCGTCGCCATGGACGCCCATCGCGTCAGCTTCCGCTGGAAGGACTATCGCGCCCGCTCGTCCGGCAAGGCCTGGATCAGGACCATGACGCTGGCGGCGCACGAGTTCATCCGCCGCTTCCTGCTCCATGTCCTGCCCGACGGCTTCCACCGCATCCGCCACTACGGCCTGCTCGCATCCAGCCGGCGGGCCCCCACGATCGCCCACGTCCGGCAGATCATCGCGGCGCAGGCGCCGATCAGCCCCGTTGAAGCCGACAATGCAGAGGCTCGCGCCGAGCAGAACGATCCCCGCGGTGAAGACCCTCCGCCGTGCCCATGCTGCGGCGGCCGCATGATCCTCGTCGAGCGCTTCGCTCCGGGTTCTGCCCCGCGCACCATCCTCGCCGTCAGGATCGACACATCATGACGACGGCTCGAGGGCTCCATCTGGACAGAACAGGGCCGGTCTCGGGCAGAGAGCGGGCGACCCTGCGCGGCCCGACGGCGCAGACAGAGCTCGCGTCCGTCCCGGATCGACCCTGCGCCCAGAAAAAACCCGGCTCACCCGCGCCCCGACCGGCGCTTCCCATGCCAGCCGGCTCCCGCGCGCAAGCCCTCAATCCAGGCCGCGCGGCGAAATCCCCATAGCCCACGGCCCCGGGCCGCGGCTTCCTCCCCTGGAGGCTTTCGAACGCCGGCCCTCAGCCCGTCCGAACCCGCTCGCAGGGGCCGGCATCCGAAACCCTTGTATGGGGCCATATGTGTCAAGCTTGATCTTCGATCATTCCCATCTCCTTGTTCGGCCCAGATGGGACCATCTCCTCGTCCCGACCTGACTTCGGCCTAGCCGCCCCGCGCGCAGTGACGGTCAAGGGCGGCCGCAGGCCGTGGCGAAGCAACTTGCCCTTGACCGTCACGAGCACGGCGGCAGGCTGCGTTGGTCGGGCGGGAGCTTTTCTGCAGAGCGGCAAACAGAAGACAGTTCCGAGGGGAGCTCGCCATCGGCGGCGCTGATCGCGCCACAACCTTGTATTCGGTCGATCCGTGCGGATCGGAACCATGATGCAGTCATACGCATCAGCGGCGAAGCTCCGAGACGGCGGGCCCATTCTTCACAGCGGCTTGGAAGCCATGGGTTTAGCGGCGGGTCACCGCCACCTCGGATCGTCATCGGCAGACCCTGGCATGGGCTGCCAAGATGGTTGTCCCTCTCTCCGTTTGGTCGCTCATGACGCCGGACGTAAGACGACGCCCTGCGGCACCTCTCCCGTCCTGACGAGGCGCCACAGGGCGATGAGCAGCTTGCGCGCCAGCGCCACGATCATTGTCTTGCGCGTGCTGCCGCGTCCGTCGGCGGTTCGCGCCTGAAACCATCGGACCAGGACACTGTCCTTTTGGAACCTGAGAAAACGCCACGCCAACTGAATCATGCCACACCGGACGCGAGCGTTGCCGGCACGCGCAAGTCCCCGTTCGCGCCGGCGTCTGCCGCTCTCGTTCGGTGAACCGGTGAGGCCAGCGTAACGGGCGACAGCCTTGCTATCACGCAGGTGGCGCAAGAGGATCTCGTTGACCAGCATGTCCGCCGTCTCCACGCCCACGCCGAGGACCCGTGCAATGAGCTGTATCATCGCGTGCGGGCCTTGCGCGCCGGCAGGGGTTGCCGCGAGCCTGTTCCGGCGTTCCTCCTCGATCGCGCGGACCTGCTCGCGCCCGACGCGTAGCCGCACCACGTGGCGGCGCAGCTCCGCGCGGGTGTTCTCCGGCAGCGGCATCCCTTCCGCCGTGCGCAGACCTTCGAGCCTTTCCTCGGCCTTACCCGGGGTCGGCCGAAAGCTGCGGATGCCGAAGCGAGCGAGGATGGCCTTTATCTGGTTCACGATCCGCGTCTGCTCCGTGACCAGGTTCCCGCGCTCGCGGTTCGGCCGCCTTGCGTCCTCCTCCTCGACTGTCGGGATCGCCGCCATGCTGCAATGGCGCTTCTCCCCGCGCAGCCAACCGAGAAAGACGCGCATCAGCAGTTCCGTGTCGAGGCGATCGGTCTTCGCGCGCCGGTGTTCGCGCGACACTGCGATGCTTGAAGGATGGATGACGTAGGCCTCGATACCGCGCGCCCGCAGCCAGCGCGCCAGCCAGAAGCCGTCGCGCCCGGCCTCATAGGCGAGGGCGATGCGCTTGATCTGGCGTCCGGCCTGGCCGGCTTCGTCGCGCCACCGCCGCAACCGCTTCAACACTGCCTCCGCGTCGGCATCGAGCGTCTTCAAAGGCTGGCGTTGGAGGCCGGGAACCACCGCGGCAACGAGCCACTTCGCTTGGCTCATCTCGATCACGGCGACGATCGTGCTATCCTGCTCGAGGGCGGTGAGGGATCTGCTCGCGTCAAAAGTTTGCGACATGGGGCGCTCCTTCGGTGGCCGTTGAACAGCGCCGAAGGTGCCATGCCCTCGCCGCCCGCCCCATAGCATCTTCACACTTCCGGACATTAGGCGCCTCCGGGAAAGCGGACGCAATCGTGAAGCGGCGGGCGTCGCCACGCCCAGAAACGACCGACCCATTGAGTCCCTCGCCGGCCGACATCTTGCCGTCGAGCTTGACCGGCGCGTGAAGCGCAAGGCTCGAGAGGACGCGGTCTGCACGCGCTTCATGGGGATCCCTGGTGTGGGCGAGATCACTGCCCTCAGTTTCAAGGCCGCCGTGGACGACCCAGCCTGCTTCAAGAGCTCACGCACCGTCGGAGCCCACATCGGCTTAACCCGGAGGCGCTTCCAGTCCGGCGAGACGGACAACCCGGGCCGCATCTCCCATGCCGGCGACGCCGACGTGCGCGCCACGCTCTATGCGGCCGCCAATGCCATGCTGATGCGCTCAATCACCTGGTCCAGTCTCAAGGCCTGGGGCGTTCGTCTGATGAAGGCCAAGGGCCGCCGGCGCGCCATCGTCGCCGTCGCCCGAAAGATCGCCGTCGTCCTGCATCGCATGTGGGTCGATGGCTCTGACTTCCGGCTGGGATCGGAGACTGCGGCATGACCTGAACCCCTTCCGTTCAACCGATCCTCGCCGGATCGTCCCACGCGGACGATGGGATGGATGAAGCCGAAAACTTCTACTCCGCCCTCAAGCGCGTCCAAAAGAAAGGCTCTCCATCCCCTTGATCCCATGTATTCGTGCAGCAGCTCCGCTCGTGAAGAGCCATCAGATGGCGAAGAGAAGCGTGACCCGCGTGAACGATAAAGCCGGCTCGGACCAAACCAGAGCTTGACCCTCATGCTCGATTAGAGAAGCGGAAGTTTACTCCAAAGCAGGAAGTGGCCATTCGCCAGCTAGCGAGTAGCCTCCTTTCTGAGACAATGTGCTCACTTCAGAATTCCGTTTGCGGCCGTCTTGACCAGCTCGGACCACGAAACGTGGCGGGTGGCGCTCAAACCGTCATGTCCGGCGGTGAAAGCTGATGGCGGTCCCTACCAGTTGCACTACTGGAGCTCCTTAACTCAGGCACTGAGACCGCCGAGGAGTATGTACTTGATCTCGACGAACTCATCCATGCCGTGGAGGGAGCCCTCGCGGCCGAGGCCGGATTCCTTGACCCCGCCGAAGAGCGCGACCTCGGTGCCGAGGATGGCGGAGTTGATGCCGACCATGCCGTATTCGAGCTCCTCGGCGACGCGGAAGGCGCGACCGAGATCCCGGGTGTAGAAATAGGCGGCGAGCCCGAAGGGCGTGTCATTGGCCATGGCCACGACCTCG
>NZ_JBFRHE010000041.1:0-10407 GCF_052115715.1 Allobosea sp. 2KB_26 | reverse complement strand
CTCGGTCGTTGTGCTCGCATGGCAGCCGCCCGGCAGCCTCGCGCCATTCATGCCGATGCCGTTTCGAATTCACGCGCCAGGAGCCCTGGAGCAACGGACCTGACCTTCGAGCCGGAAGCTCGTCGGCGACAGCAGCCCAAGGGACAGGCTCTCAGTCAGGCCCGACCGGCATTCCGGTTTGAGAACGGCACCCGCGCGCGGCGGCTGGAGCATTTTTCACACGAACTGGCCCGGTTCCTCCGTCACCAACCGGCGGAGAACCTCTCTATCCGCCGGGGCCGGCGCGTCCGGCTGGTTTGGCTGGCATGACAGCCCGGAGATGGAGACGTTGACGGCGCAATGGCTGGCCAGCACCATTGAGACCCAGGCGCAAAGGCTGCTGGACGATGTCCAGCGCAGCGCGCTCAACACCGTGCCCGTCGCGCCGCTCGGCCAGATCATTCCCAAAACCGCCTATCGCCGCAACCTGCAGGGCATCCTGACCGCCTCCTCCCCGCTGCTCTGGAACGTCCGCCGGGCGTGAAGGCCCATCCGGTTGATCTTGGGAGGGCGATCCTGCTCGGAGCCTGACAGCAAGCCCGCCGGAGCGATCCGGCGGGTTTTGGATGGTGCCGGCTGCGGGGGCGGTCGAACCCCTGGTCTGAGAGCTGAAGACAAGTAGCGCGGCCGTTCATCGTTCCCCCGGGTAACTGGATCGATATCGTGGTGACGGGCCCCATCGACGGCGATAGGGCTAAGGCAGCGGCGGACGATCTATCTGTTCAACGTCGACTTCGATTTCCGCGAAAAGAGCCCTCAGATCTTCGCCAAGGACGGCTCACCCTTGGCGAAGAACCCATTCCTCGATGCGCGCGTCAGGGAAGCCTTCGATCTCGCGATCGATCGCCAGGCGCTCGCCGAGATCGCCATGGAAGGCTTCGGCAAACCCGTCGGACAGCTGGTGACGCCGCATATCTTCGGGCTCAATCGCGATCTGCCAATGACCAAACCCAATGCCGCACGCGCGAAACAGCTCCTCGAAGAGGCAGGCTAACAGCTCGACCTTCCCTAGCGGTGGTCAATACAAAAATGCCAACGGAGCCCAAAACAGGCGATAGTTCGCGATCTTATTTTATTTATTTCTATTCATGCATTTTATATCGAGTCGAAATTACAATTATTACTATCAACAGCGCAGGAAATTCGAATATGGTACTGCCACCACGTGATGCAGAGGCAACGTTTCGACGGGTCACGTCTGCAAACGTCTCTGAAATTTGTGAACTGAGCGAGACTCTGCCGGAAGAACAGAGGGATTTTGTCGCGGACAACGGGTCGTCGATTGCAGAAGGATTCTGTTCGGAATCGGCTTGGTTCCGTGGAGTTTATGCGGGCGACGTCTTGATCGGTTTCGTTATGGTGCACGAAGGATCGGATTGGGACGATGGGATCGACTGCCCTGGCCCTTACTTGTGGCGTTTCATGATCGCCAGACCTTTTCAGAACCGCGGCTTTGGAAAGCAGGCAATCTCCAAGATCGCTGCGCGCCTCCGATCGCGGGGTATCAGAGAACTTTACACGAGCTTTGGCCTTGGGCCGGGCAGCCCGCAGGCATTCTATGAAAAGCTCGGCTTTTCTCCCACCGGCGGAATGTTCGACGAGGAGGTCGAAGTCGTCCTTTCGCTCGTGGATCGGTGAACGGGCACCCCAGGGCATCCTGACGGCGTCCTCCCCGCTGTTCTGGAACGTCCGCCGGGCCTGACACCCTTCCCCTGCAGGCGTTCGCCACCAGGGCAACCGGCAGTCGGGCTGAACGCGATCTCCCGGGCCGCGCGCAATCAGGGCGCGCGGCCCGACGGCCATGCTGGATCATCGGATCGGATATCGTATCCGGTCCGGTGATCTAACCATCTGTGATTGCATCGGCTTTGCCTCGAAAACCGCAATCCACTCTTCGGGCAGATGCTTTCTGTGTTCGCATCGGCTTTGCCTTGAAAACCGCAATCCACTTTTCGGGCCGATGCTTTAGGCAGCCTGGCTTTTGGTCACATTGGCCATCTCGATGGCGTCTTTGACGATCTGCCGGATCTCGTCGCCGGAGAGTGTGTCCTGCTCCCGGAAACGCGCGGAGAGTGCGTCCAGGGCAGGCTCGTTGGCGCGCAGCAGCGTGAGAGCGGCGGCGTAGCATTCGCGCAGCAAGTCTTCGACTTCGTCATCGACGCGCTGCTTTGAATTCTCCGAGATCGGTCGGGCCGAAAACGCACTGCCGCCGTCGACGCGGCTGGCCATCGTCGAGCCCATGCCAAAGCGGGTGATCATATCGCGGGCTATCTTGGTCGCTTCGTGGATGTCCGCGGCAGCCCCGCTCGTGATGGCGTCGACGCCAAACTTGATTTCCTCCGCAGCCCGGCCTGCCATCGTGACGATCAGTTCGGCCTTCAGCTTCGACTTGCGGAGCAGCACACGGTCCTTCAGCGGCAGCATTGCGATATGCCCAAGCGAGCGCCCGCGGGGAGCCACGGTGCCTTTGTGGATCGGGTCGCATTCCGGCTGCAGGACATTTGCCAGCGCGTGCCCTGCTTCATGCACGATGATCGTTTCCATCTCGTCGGGATCGATCATCAGTCCGTGGCGCTGGTCGCCGCCGAGCAATTTGGCGTCACGCGCCTCCTCGAAATCCGCCATCCTGACCTGATGGTCGCCGCGTTTGCCGGCACGCAATGCAGCCTCGTTCACCAGCGTCGCCAGATCGGCTCCCGAGAAACCGGGTGTTCCGCGTGCGACCGTCGCGAAATCGACGTCCGGGGCGATCTCGACGTCGCGCGCCGAAACCAAAAGGATCCGTTCACGGGCCATCTGGTCAGGTGCCGGCACGGTGATGTGCAGATCAAAGCGGCCGGCCCTCACCAGCGCCGGGTCGAGGACATCAAATGCGGTTGGTCGCGCCAATGATGACGATGCCCGCGGACGACCCCAACCCGTCAAGCTGCGTCAGCAGCTCGTTGAGCGTGTTGGCGGAATCGTTTTCCACCGAGCTCGAGCCATCGGAGCGCCGCTTTCCCACCGAGTCGATCTCGTCGATGAAGAGAATGCAGGGAGCGCGTTTGCGCAGCTGTTTGAAGATCGATCGCACGCGTGCGGCGCCGACACCGGCAAACATTTCCTGGAACGCAGAGCCGGAGACCGAAAGAAAGGGAACGCCAGCCTCGCCCGCCACCGCCTTGGCCAGGAGAGTCTTGCCGTTGCCTGGATCACCTTCGAGCAGAACCCCACTCCTCGCCCGGGCGCCCACGGCTTCGAACTTCGACGGGTCCTTCAGATAAGCCACGATGTCCCGGAGAGCCTGCTTACCCTCGTCAGCTCCAGCGACGTGATCGAACCGGGTGAACGATTTCGGGTCGCCAGGCTTGATGAACTCACCGATCTTCGACTTGCTTCGGACAGTGCGGAGCAGCCAGACGGCCATTCCGACGATCAGGGCCAGCACCAGGACTTGCGCCACCAGCCCGAAAATTCCCAATGACAGGCTGAGCGCACTGACCTCGGGACTGCCGAATTCCACGTCCGTGCCGCTCTTTGCCAGGTCTATCGCCCAGGCCTGAGACACCGGCGTCCGAATGACTGCCGAGCGCCCATCCATCGTCGTCACCCGCGCCTGGCGATCATCGAGGAGCCGGACGCTCTTCAGCTGACCGGCCTCGGCGAGCTTCAGCGTCTCGGCAAACGAGATCTCAGCTGGTCGATGTTCGGGGGCCGCCGATGCGAGCACCGGCGTGCCCAGCACGAGCGCGAGGGTGAGGACGCGGAGAAGATGAAGCATGCGAGCCCGGACTTTGAATCGACCCTGACGAGCGTCGCACGCCTCGGGAAAGAGTAAACAACTCGTTAATTTTATCCTTAAGATTGGGGCTCGGAGATGGCCGAGCCTCTCCCCGGGCTTCGGACAGTGCCTGAAGCGACGCGTCCTCGTCAGCGCCATGCCGCATGTGGGCCAGGCGCCTGCGACTTCGGTGGGGTATTCAGGCCGGCAGTTCGGTCGGAAGGCCTAAGCTGGCCCGTTGCGGACTCTATACGGTCCCAACCGTCTGAATGCAGGCGCCCGTCCGGAGCTATTGCGATGGTGAGACGGGTGAACGCCGGCGATGTGGCGGGGAGCGTCTCCTTCCGGGCAGGAGGCCGATGTCCGTTTGTGGCGCTACGCGGCCTTGAGGCTTTGCGCGGTCCACGCGACCGGCTTGGGTGGCTGGCGATTACGCGGCGGCAACAGCGTCGAAGACTTCACCAACTCCTCGAGGACCAAGCCACGTTCCTTTAGCAGGGCTTCGCGCAATGGCCTCAACTCACTCAGGCTTTCGACCTTCCGCCGCAAAATCATCGACCGCGGTCTCATGCGCGTCGAACGGATCGGCGACTGCCTAGCGCCGGATACCATGGCTACTGCGAACTACGCCGGCCACCTGCTCGCGAGGAGCGTCGGTGGTGTGGATGAGCGCGGCACTGCTGACGCGTTTAGGTGGACCTCCCAAGAAGAGCAACCAGACCGTTACCCTATGTTGAAACAGTCGGCCTTAAGAGCGAAGTCAGGGCGTGTCGGATTTGGTCCATTGCACCCGGCGCCCTTATGCTGCACTTAACTGCATCGAAAGCTTCTCGCCCTATCGGGACCTCATGTCTTGGGGTGGTTTTCGAGAGAGTATTCTGGCGGCCTTGCTGCTTCTAGTGGCGCTTGCGCATCTTGGCGCCGGATCGGCTAGCGCGGCTGATGACACGGACATTCGCGGCTCCTGCTGGGCGTCTGGCAGCATCTCCGAAGAGGTGGTCACCATAGCTCGGTCAGCCGAGCGATGGCTCTGTGGGGATCAAAAGTTCTCCATTGCTGCGGAGCGGGTGCTGCTTCGGTTCGAAATCAGCCCCGACGATAGCCCTCCCCGATATTTTCTCTCAAGGCGGAGCGCACTCAAGGGGGTGCACCTGCTTGCGATCGACAGGGATGGCGCGGTTCGGCAAACGTTCGTCGCCGCGGCTGCCCTGGCCAGTTCAATGGTTGGCGGATACTTCAAGGCTTCCCTGCCGGAAGTGACGCACGCGACACGGCAGATCGTCGTCGCAATTGACCTGCCGAGCCACCGGATGACTCTGGAGAGGGCACTTTTGACGTCGATCGATGCCGTCGGCGGCGACAAGGGGGACATGCGGCTCCTGCTGATCATAGCGGGGCTTGCCGGCATGCTCCTCATGCCCTTGTTCTTCAATGCGGCATTCTATCGGATCCTGCGTGAGCCTTTCGTTCTCTGGCACTCGGCCCTCACGCTGTCGCTGTTGATGACCATCCTGGTTTCATCGGGGCTCTCGGTTGCATTTTTCAATCCGCCCGCGATGACGTTGAGCTGGATGACGACCTTGATCTTCGGGATCACCGTCGCGTCCGGAGCCATGTTCACCTACAGCTTCATCGAACCCGGTCTGATGCATCCGGTTCTTCGGCGGCTGCTGCCCTATTGTGCGGCATGGGCACTATTCCTGGCCACGTTTCATGCGGCTTTTCCGTTCGTTGCCCGGCCCATACAATCGAGCGCATACACGGCGGCGTTTGCGCCGATCCTCGCCGTATTCTTATTGTCGATGGTCGATGCATTATGCCGCGGAAGCCGCGCCGCGAAGTTTCAGGCTATTGGATACTCGCCATTGGTGCTGGTCGGGCTGATCCGTCTGGTGAGCGGGATCATTCCCTGGTTCCACAATGCCGATGCCATGCTCATGTTTTACGTCGGTTGCCTGTGCGAAGTGCTTTTCACGACGCTTGGCGTAGCTGACCGGTTCGTGACCATAAAGCGCGAGCGAGATCGCGCACGCACTGAAGCCGATTTGCTTGAACGGCTTTCGGAAACGGACCCGTTGACGGGATTGCTCAATCGGCGGGCGATCGAGAGGCAGTTCGAGCAGCTTCGGGTGGAAGGCTTCGCCACGTTGGCCGTGATCGACCTTGATCACTTCAAAGCGATCAACGACGTCAATGGGCATGTGGTCGGAGATGCGGTGCTCAAGGCTGTGGCCAAAGCCCTGCAGGCTGACCTGAATGTTCTGGCATACCGCTTCGGCGGCGAAGAATTCATGCTCCTCTTACGTGGGGGTGACGCTGGCACCCAGGCCGAGCGGCGGCGAAACGCGATCCCGGCAATTGTCGCCAATACAGTCGCAGGTCTTGAACGACCCGTAACTGCCAGCATGGGTGTTACGGACCTTTGTGACGATGAAAGCTTCGCGAGTCTCTATGAAAGAGCCGACAAACTGCTCTACGAAGCCAAAAGCGCGGGGCGAAATCGAACCCGGAGTGCCGTCAGGTCGATGGAGGCGCAGGAGATCTTTCCGAACGAATGCCCGCTGGCAGCATAGACAGAAGGTCGAAGCCGCAGAGCTTACAACGCTCTAGAGCAGTTGCGGAACCGCGACCGTGAACCACTTGCAGTCCCCTCCGAAATCTTCAGCCTCGATCGTGCTCGCGGAAGTCGGATCGTTTCGGCCAGGTCAAGAGGCAATCCGATTGCGCTCTCCAACGGCTCAAGGACTGGCAGCTTGGTCCTGAGCGGTTGATGGGCCAAGTCAGATCAACATGATCAGGACAGCGAAGCGCCTTCTCAGGAAGCAGAATCGCCCGCCTCGACGCATGATCACCGACAAGCTTGGCTCCCCCCATACCCCTCTGCTCAGTTCATCGAACGACATCGCTGACCGCCAAGACGCTGATGGAAGGATGTTTTCCGATGCCCGCCGCGCGCGGGAATGTCCGCTTTCTGGCAGGCACCCGATGTCGGGGTATGGTGCATCACGTGATGTCGGTTGTCTTCGACTGACGTGCCTCGCTCAACGAGCGGCGATATTCGCTTGGCAACCGGCCAAATGTTGCCCTGAATTTCCGGCCGAAATGGGTCATGTCCGAGAACCCCCAGCTGTAAGCGATATCACTCACCGTCCGGTGCGATTGTGCAGGATCTTCGAGGGCTTTCCTACAGCGCGCCAGCCGCCTCTCCTGGACAACCCGCGAGATCGACGTGTTTTCATCTGCCAGCGCGGCATTGGCGTAGCGCAAGCTCACACCCGCCGCGGCTGCAACCGATCCCAGATCGATCTGCGGTTCATGCAGGCGCGCTTCAATCGCGGCGCGTACCTTCAGGCGGACCAGCGAACGAGCCGACGAAGAGCGCTGCGCTTGTTCTCCGCCCGCTTTTCCCAGCGACAGCGCGATCAAATCCAGTGTCTGGCTCCTGACGGTTTCTTCCGCCACTGGGCTTAGGCGGTCAAGGAACGTCGGCAGCGTTGCCAAGAATGCCGAGGTCAATCCGATCTCAGCCTCAACCGGCCGAAGCGTGCGGGCAGCAACCGCTCGTAAGGGGCCTATGCGCGCTTCCAGCTGCCGCCTCGGTGCTTTGACCACCAGCAGCCGCGAGTCGGCAGAGAACGTCCCCGTATAGGGCAAGCATGGATCGAGGAGCGTCATGTCGCCTGGATCAAGCAAGGCATCCCTGCCCTCTTGCTCCAGCACCAGCCGACCTGCTGCTTGGCGACAGATCAGGATCTCATCAGAATTCGCATTCGCGGCGTGGGCGGCACTGTGAACGACGGCCATCGCGGCATTGCTGAATTCGACGAAGCCGAGGTCGGCGAGAGCGCCCGACCGAAGCTCCGCATGAAATTCCGGCCGGCAGCGCGGCCTGGAATCGTGATGGGTCACGTTCTGGCAGGCGACGCTGTGCCAGTAGTCGAACCGGTCGCGACGCGGGACGTCTGCCGTCGAGAACACCAACTTCATTTCAGCCTCCCGGCCTGGAAGCACGGCCGATCATCAGTGCCCACCCAGCCGATCACCAGGCGCATGAGTCGAGTAGGGTTCATGAAATCACAAACATGGCGATGGCTCCAATATGGACAAAATCTACAAATCCGATTTTGGCGATCTAATACTTCCCGTATTGTCGCGTGACCAACGCGACGGCGAGCATGATCAACTCACCTACAAAGTGAATCTAAATGACCTCCTCGACCTGTCGAGAGATGGGATACTCGTTGGCGATCTGACCGATAGGGATTGCCCACTGATATATGTTAACCCAGCGTTTGAGCGGATCACTGGGTATACAAAGAACGAAGTAATTGGGAAAAATTGTCGCTACCTTCAGGGAGGAGACCGCCTCCAGCCAGAAATCGAATATCTGCGCGCAGCGATCGATAGTCGACTTAGTGTTTGCGTAACACTTCGCAATTATCGAAAAGACGGCGAAATGTTCTGGAATGAACTTAGTCTTACTCCAATCAATGCGCCTCATGGTCAACCAACACATTACCTGGGGTTGATGCGCGACGTAACAGTGCGTAAGCGCGCATTGGATCGCGTCGAGCACAGTGTACGCATCGATCATTTGACCGGCGCGCTTAGCCGTAGTGCATTTGCGGACGAGGTTGCTCATCTCACAAAAGATAAGTCAGAACCGATGCTTGTCGCCAAGCTCGATGTTGCAGGATTTCACGACATCAACGCGAGCTATGGTTACGACGCCGGCAATGAGGTGTTGACACAGATCGCCGATCGCATCCGGAGCGTGGGCTTCGCTGTCGTTTCACGAACGGGATCCAACGAATTCGCAATCGCGCAGCCGCTAGGGCACCAGAATAATACCCGAGAGACGATCAATTTGATCCGCTCTGCTTTGGCGTCGAACTTCCGAGTGACGGGAGCGACAATCAACATTCGCTTTGCCATTGGCTTTGTCGTCGGCGTTTCGACTTTGGACGCAACGAGGTTGATGCGCCAGGCCGACTCCGCCCTGCGACGCTCCAAGTCCAGCCTCTCTCTCGAAGCCTGCGAGTTCAACGCCGAGGATGAGATGCGCAGCCGCAATCGCGTCCGGATGACCAGCGAGATACGGCAGGCGCTGGCAAACGACGAGTTCGGATTTCAGTATCAGCCCAAGGTTGATCTCTCGACAGGGGCCATTGTGGGGGCCGAGGCCTTGCTGCGCTGGCGACACGGCCTGTTCGGCACGCAGTTGCCTGGTGGCTTTATCGGCCATGCCGAGGACACGGGGCTGATCCTGGAGATCAGCCGGCGCGGCTTACGCGCCGTAGCAGACTTCGCGGCCCGGATGAATCAGGGGCGCAGTCGTGCGCTCAACGTTTCAATCAATGTGTCAGCCATCGAATTTAGGCACCGCGATATGCCTGCATTCGTGAGCGAAGTAATTTCAGCGAGCGGCGTCGATCCTCGCTGGATCACGCTTGAGCTCACGGAAAGCAAGATGGCGGAGAGCGCCCCCGCGATGATAGCCATCATGACGCGACTGCGAAACCTCGGCGTTGGCCTTTCGATCGATGATTTCGGAACCGGATACGCGAATCTGCGCTATCTGGAGGAGTTTCCCATTACCGAACTCAAGATCGATCGCAGCTTCATCCGCGGCCTTGGGCAAAGCCGGTCGAAAACGATCATTGTCGAAGCGATTGTTCGTCTATCCGATGTACTTGGCTTCCAGATCGTCGCTGAAGGCATAGAGACGCACGAGGAATGCGCGCGGCTGAGAGATTTAGGATGCCACTTTGGCCAGGGTTTCCTGTTCGGTAAGGCGATCGATCCGGAGGCCTTCGCAGAAGTCGTCGCCCAAACGGTGGCATGAGCGCAACTCGATTCGGGCCAAGCTGCCGGAGGGCAGAGTCCGAGAGGCGCCAGCCCTTCGCGTTGGCCCTCTCGCCCAAACCGACCGCCCGGATTCGGACATTCTGGACTTCAGGAAATGGCTACACCTCGACCTTCGGACAGTACGCCGCGAACGTCCGTATTGGATCGCCAACCGGCCGCGGTTTTACCGCCTGCCAATGTCCGGTTCCGGGCAAAGCGCCAGGTTCCGCTGTTGGCGCAACTCTGATCCAGCGCCAGGCGGTACGGACGTGGCTTTCCGTGCCTCGCTGCCGAGTCGGGATGACGACGGCCGTAATCGTCGGCTGTTTCTCGAAGCGCACCGCCTTCCGCATCGTCCGGACCGACCCCGCACGGAATGACCACCAGCCGGGCTCCGAGACGTCGCGTCTGGCCGCGTTTGTCGTTGGTCATGCCCTTGTCGCACAAGCGGCACGTCGTGGCGATTATGCGACGCCTGCCATCGCCCTCGCGGTCCGACGCGTTTGGAACGGACCATGGGGAATCTCCGGCGGAGCAAAACTGTCGGAACTGGCGCGGTCCCAGCGGCTGTACCAATCGGCGAGCTCCGGAAACTCGTCTCCGCCCAGCAGGAATCCCTCCGGCAGATAGGGGAAGGCCTCGTTGCCATCGAGGAACTCGTTGTCCTTCTGTCTGAACATGAAGTGATAGGGCATGAAGTCGCTGGGATGGCTGAGGCCCGCCGCACCCGCGATTTCGCCGAGCGCGTGCATGGTGTTGCG
>NZ_JBFRHE010000040.1:0-10613 GCF_052115715.1 Allobosea sp. 2KB_26 | reverse complement strand
GGCTCAAGGGAAAGCGAAAATACAGCCACACCGCATGCGCGATGATCGCCGGAGGGAACCGATGGCGCTTGTAGCTGATGGTCGGCAGGGTCATGCACGCCCACCTACACGGCTTGCCGCCATGCCGGAGTTAACGTGACAACGCCGCTCGGGGCACGGACAACCGCGCCCCAAAAACGCGTAGGCGTTTTCGATTGTTCCGGCCGATCGCGTTGGCTGGCCGCTCGAAAGCGTGTGGCCCTTTTTACGTTTTTGCGGAACCCTGCATTTCCATGCGCGTTCCTCCGCCAGACTGCTCATGCCCCTGACTGGGTCCGCTTTAGGAGTAAGCCGCGGGCCCTTTTTTGGGCTCAGGGTTGCTCGTTCATATCAGCGCCTTAGGGCGTGCGGGATTGCGAGAGCTGCGCGACGGACAGAAAATCGCTTACGAGCTCTGGTTGCGGATCAACGCTCGGGAAAAACCTGTGCCGAGAACCTTAAGCCGGAATATCGCACCCTCCGGGTCTGGAACTGGATTCGAGTGTTTTTCGGGGTGGGTGCTGTTCTTCTCCAGCCGGTTGGCATTGGCGGCTAAGGACGGCGCGCTTTTCGGAGTACGACGCGCTTTTCGGAGTACGATAACAGCCATCGCACGGGCCGATTGAGGCGAGGCATCGAAATGTCACTGGACATCTTGCACGAACTTCCAACTTCGTCAGTTCCGCCCGCATCTGCTCTGGCTGAGCTTCTCATTTCGCAGCTCTCTGCCCGAGGCCAAACGGTCGTTACAGCTGAATCCTGCTCTGCAGGCTCGCTGGCGCAGCTTCTGTCTTCCGTGCAGGGCGCCGCGAACTCGCTTACCGGTGGATTTGTCGTCTATCGCAAGTTCGCGAAAGAGCGACTGCTGGGGATCAACCCGGAATTGCTTGCGGAATTTGGCGCGGTTTCTGAAGCGATTGCTCGCGCGATGGCCGTGAATGCCATTGAGCGCAGCGGTGCTGACTTGGCCATCGCTCTGACGGGCGTGACCGGGGTTGAGCCTGATGAAGACGGCAACCCTATTGGACGCGTCCACGTAGCCGCCGTCATGGCCGATGGAACGGTGAAGCACCGCCACTGTGAGTTCGGCAAATCGAGCCCAGATGTTCTACTGCACGCCGCGCTTCAGTCAGCGTTGCTTACTGCCCTCGATCTGATCGCTGAGCCGAAACACTAAAATCGCAGACACCAGCGCTTCCCTTGGCCCTCTGCGAGCAATCCACCCAGGCCTTGGTGCCGAGATCGGGACAGTCGCCGCCGTAAAGCGGCCATTGGTGTGCTGGTTTTCCCGTGCCGGATCTCGGACTGAAATTCTTTGGAGGTCCCCTTGCTCCGTTCGACCCCGCTGCTCCGAAAGGGGCAGCGGGCCTTTAGCCTGCGCCCGGCGGCATGGCCGTCTGCGATGGAGTAATCCGCGGGGTGCGGCGCTGTCGCGACGGCGGCCAACGTTCCCATCGCCTCTGAATTCGAGTGGCTGACCGCCGCAGATCGCCTGACCGGTGGAACCGGCTGCCTCCAGGCTTTCCTCCCTGAACTGGGCCCGTCGCTCCGAAAGGGGGGCTTTTTGCGTTTAGGCGGGCGCGCGGAGTACTTTTCCCGAGCGAGGAGCCTGGCGGTCCTCACGGCAAGACGGCGATCCGGGTCAGCAATGTGACTAGTTCCGCTTGGCGCTTCGTCTGGGTTTTAGCGAAGAGGGCGGAGAGTTGCGAGCGAACGGTGGATCGGCTGAGGTGCGAGCTGCGGGCAACATCCAACGGCACCTCGCCCCGCGCCATTTTCAGCGCAAGGCGAGTCTCGGCCATGGTCAGTCCAAACATGCGCCGAAGCATGAAGGGACTGGGCTCGAGATGTGCATCAAGATCGAGCAGCATGACCACGCTCGTGCCGTCTGGCACGTCGCCGGTGGACTGATTGAGAACGAAAGGGGAGTCGTATTGATTCCAGATTACGATCCAGGCTAGTGGGCCAAGTGCCCGGGCGGTTCGGCGCGCGCGCCAGCAATCGCCTGAAGGCGCAGGTTAGCTGGTCGAGATCATGCACCGAGCGCGGCTCGCGGCCAAGGATAAGCCGGCCCGTGGCGTTAGCCTCGACGATCGTTCGGCGGTCCTTGAGGAAGATATAGCCGCAACCCACGCGGTCGAGCATGCTCAGAGCCAGGGCGCTGCGAGATTGGCTGTCGCGCGTGTCGGATCGTTCGTCCTGCTGAACAGCAGTCGCTTTCCTAAGTGTCGGATCAGAGATCATAGATCAAACCTCTCTTCCCTCGGTCGGGGAGCGCTGGCGACCGATGGCTTGCAACGTGAGAGCCGCGAAAAGGTTTCTCAATCATCGACCATCATCCGTTTGGGCGGACTTGCCGGCGCGATGGACTAGGCGTGCGGGCTTCCGGCTCGCGACGACAGTGCGGACCGGGCAGCGCGAAGACATTTAACAATGTTAATGCGCGAGGCTCGGCGGTCTGCGATCATCTGTATCGTCGCCCGCTGAACTCAAATCTGGCAACACGCCCTAGTCGATTCTTGGCGGGAGTAGGATAGCTGCGGATGCCCCGGTAACGACTGTTAATTGGGGGACGAATGATCGACGTTTCACCTCGTGGCATTTTAGTGAGCCGGGCGCAGGGGAAGGCGAGCTGGATCTATCACGTCCTGGTTCCATTGGAGGGGCACCACTTTTTGTCTCGACTCGAGCGAATGGACCGATGGCTGAACGAGTAGGAGATTCCCTATGAAGTCGTTCCCAATCGGGCCGATGATTCGGGGTTGGTGGTCCGGTTCCCGAGCGAACGATTCGCCCGCGCCTTTATCTCCGCTGAGCTAGAAGGCATCTCAAAGGTTTTGCCGACTTGCCGAACAATAGGCGGACAGCGTCTCAGCGCTCGGCACGGATCAGGAGCTCACTGAACGGGGTTATGCTTCGCGTGAACGGCGGCGGCTTTGACGAGAACCTCCTCTAAAGCGGCCAAGACATCGGACCTATCAGAAATTCAAGTGTAGTCTCTGTATCTGTTTCGAGGAAAACCACCGCGCCCTCGCCGGCGTCGCCACTGATGATCATCTTCTTCAGCTTCGTCACGGTGAAATTGAGATTTTCCGACAGCATCATTTTGCGATGTTCACCCGTTCCGCTTCGATCATTCAGCGTTACGCTGCTGCATTGGGCCTTACCGGCCACGGCCAGCACATATTTTCCACTTCACAGCCGACCTCGTGGGCGACATGTGAGAGATATTGGGCCCGCGCCTCTGCCGTATCGGGCAGGCAATGCTGGTGTAGCCAATCGAAGTAGTCTTCAATTTTCAGGTTGACGATCTGAGCCGAACAACCGCTGGCCAGCAGATCCATCGCCTGGGCTACTGCCCGCGTCAGCCAGTCTTGATATGTGGGCGGTAGATAATCGCCCTCTTTCATCTGGCGAAGGCAGATATAATCAGCCGGTCCAAACCAGGGCAAAAACACTACGCTGCTGGAGGTCGACATCACCGCAACCCCTGTTTTCAGAGGGGAATGATATGACCCTGCTTTTGGCGAATCCTTATCGAATGTTAATTTTTGCACTTCCTCGGAAGGGGCGAGTGCTGCGGCCGGAACGATTCCCGTCCCCTCAGTGTTCAGGTCGAGCCTCGGAGTAAGCAGTTGTGTGCGCGCGTCGTTTTCTGCGTTCGGGCTCAGGCTCGGTTGTCCAGCGAGGGGCCCTCATCTCGCCGGCGATAGATCGTCGGCAGGCCGCGGGGCGTAGCTGAAGCGGAGTGGAACAAGCCCCGGGGAACGCGGGTTCGTCATGAATACGGTCCAGCGAAGGAGCGATTCATGGCAGCCACTCTCATCAAATCCTATCCCAGCCACGACCAGGCTGCTTCCGTCGTGAGGGGACTGGAGGCTGCGGACCTGGATGCCGACCAGATCAGTATTATCGGCCCGCATGACGCGATCGAGAAAGGCGCCGAGACCGGGGACGCGATCGGAGGCGGAGCGGGGTTGCTCGGCGCCTTGATTGCTTTACCAATCCCTGGCGTGGGCCCAGTGCTTGCGGCAGGCTGGCTGATTGCGGGCACCGCTCTGGGCGACGTCAGTGGGGCCGCGGCAGGGACCTTGATTGGTTCGCTGACGCGTGCCGGGCTGGAGGATCGCGAAGCCGACATCGTTGCCCAAACCGTCAGGCGGGGCGAGACGCTTGTCGCCGTTCAGACCTTAGGCAGGCTTGCGGCGATCGCGGATGCCATCATGAAAAGCGGCCGCCCGATCGATCGGGAAGAACAGGGCCGCACACGCTTCGATGAGGGCCGCACCCCAGCCGGTCTGATCTTTCCGGAGTCGTATCCTGAAGGGAGTGCGTCGTTTGCGAGGAGTTTCGACATGACCACCAAGACTTTACCCGTACCCCCTGAAAACCGCAGCGACAAGGGCCCCGGCGGCAACGCCACCGAGCCGGTCAACCAGGCGAAGGAGCGGTCCCAGGAAGGCTCCGACAAGACCGGTCGGCACGCCAATATTCGGCAGAACACAACCAACCAAGGTTACCAGCAGGATCGATAGGAGGAAGCGATGTCCACCTCGACCAAGACGCCCTCCAGTATTCGGCAAGGCGGGCCGGGCTCGGCGCACGAAAATGCCAAGGCTCCGTTGGAAATCAAGAAGCCGCCGTCCCAATCCGACCTCCGGCGGCGCAGTACGGTTTCGGGCGGCGGCGGCGAGCGAGACAGTCATCATTCCCGCTCGAGGCGCCGGTCCTCGGCGCCTCGCAAACACCGAAAACCGGCATAAACCGACGCCGAAAACGTTACGCTGGTGATCATGCGCTCTCGAACTTTTGTGAAGCGTGGGCATTCGCACGGGCAAGGCCGATACCCGCGCGGGTGAAGAATCCGACACCGCGTAAATGGCCGCACAAGGTCTTGTTCATGGTCCACTCGGCCTCCGCTGAACGGCACCAGGGGAATGATACATCCTCGGGCTGGGCGGCAATGACACGATCAATGGCCGGGCCCGGCGATGACAGGGGGCTGGCGGGTCGCTGGGAGCTGATCATGCTGCGTTCGCGAAATCGCTCGTCGGGTCAGATGGCTGTGACGGCCGGCGAACAGACCCGTACCGCAATCGGTTCTCTCCCGCGTAATGGTGCAATGGGCAGGGCGTTTGCGCTGCGCGCCCCGTCGCAGCCGCCGCCCGGCGGGCTTTCTCCTCCACAAATTTGTGCATCGGAACGTTTCCGACCGAGGCGGCGTTGCGTGCGCGTGGTGGAGTAGCTGTTGTGTGCGCGCGTCGCGTTTTGCGTTCAGGCCCGGGGTCGGCTGTCCAGCGAGGACCCGTCACCTCGCCGGCGATAGATCGTCGGCAGGCAAGCTTCTTCTCCGCCTCAATGCCGGAACGCATAGAGCCATGCCTGGCGATGCTCGCCACAAAGCCTCCACGCGGCGAACGATGGGCCTTCGAGGTAGAATGGGATGGCTACCGGCTGGCGATTCACATTGCGCCCGATGGGCGAGTCCGCGCCATCACACGCGGCGGCCACGAGTGGACCGATCGCTTCCCAACCATCGTCGACGCAGCAAAGACACTGCCGGTCGAGAGCGCTATCCTTGATGGGGAAGCGGTTGTGCTGGACGAGCGCGGCGCTCCCGATTTCACCGCTCTCCAGAACGCGCTTGGTGGGCGGGGCGGCAAGCGCAGAGCCGACCTCGCGGTGATGTATGCGTTCGATCTTCTCTACCTCAATGGGGTCGACTTTCGGGGCAACAGCCTGGATGAGCGCCGGGAATGGCTCGTCAAGATCAGCGGCGCCGGGCCCGGGATCAATCTGAGCCAAGAGGTGGACGCGGATGGGGATGCCTTCCTGGCGCTCGCCTGCAAGATGGGCCTCGAGGGCATCATCGCGAAGCGGCGCGATGCGCCCTATCGATCCGGCCGGGGCGGCGAATGGCTCAAGATCAAGTGCATCCAGTCGGAAGGATTTTTCATCATCGGCTATGAGCCGTCGTCGTCGGCGGCGGGCGGTATCGCTGCTCGCGGCCTGGAAGAACAACCGGCTGACCTATGTCGGCGGCGTGGGGACGGGGTTCACGGATCGCTCTGCGGCCGCGCTGCGCAAGCAGCTCGACGCGCTCCTGATCGATAGGCCCGCGCTGAAATTGACGAGAAAGGGGACCCGCTGGGTCACGCCGTCACTGGTGGCTGAGATCGAATTCCGGGCCTGGACCGCGGATGGTAAGTTGCGTCACGCCTCGTACAAAGGGCTTCGGGAAGAAGCGGATGCTGACAACGTTCTTCGACTTGATGACGAGTAGCGCCGGCACGAAGCGCGGAACATCTTGAGACGGAATGTCAAAGGTGGGACGGATCGTCAAGCGATCGAGCGAGGTTTTCCGGCTCCCGGAATGGCAAGCCCCCGGCGCTTGCCCGCAGGCGGCGCCCCCACCGGGTCAGAGCCCGTCTGCAATCCCCGCACCGCGACGCTCTTTGCCCTTGTACTTGGCCCGCAGCGGGACGACGCCGGAGGCTTTTTTGTTTCTTGCTCCGTCCTTAGGAACCCCCTGGGCCAGTTTCCGTTTTAGTGTCGTGAGGGCGTTGGGCGATTGACAACTCCACGGCTGCAACCCTCACAGCCTGGGGCCCTGCCGTTGCGAAGCGGCGGGGCCTTCATATCGCTTCGGATCTGGCGGGATGGACAAAAGCCATGGCTCAAACACGTGGATTTATCACGTTGTCATGCCACTGACCGCGCCGCGATTTCTGTCTCGGCTCCAGGCAATGGAGGATTGGCTGAGCGAGTGGGAAATCCCCTATGAGGTGGTGCCACTCCATATCGGTGACACCGCCCTGTTGATCCGGTTCCCGACCGAGGACTTCGCGCACGCTTTCATCGCCGTGGAGAAAGACATGGCGAGGGCTGCTTTGCCCGGCCTGCACTGAGCGTGCCCGCGCCGCCCCGGGGGGCCCGCTGCCCCCCCGGAACGGCGGGCCGAATGGCGGCCGGGGCACGCTCAAGGCAGGAGCGCCAGCCGAGTAAGCAACGTCACCAGCTCCGCCTGACGCCTGGTATTGGTTTTGCTGAACACCGCGGCGAGATGGCTGCGAATGGTATGGCGGCTCACCTCGGACTTTCGGGCGACATCGGCGGGCTTATCACCGCGGGCCAATTGAAGAGCAAGGCGGGTCTCGGCCGCGGTGAGGCCGAACAGACGCCGAAGCATGAACGGATTTGGCTGCAGGCGAGCGTAGAGGTCGACCAGCACGACTACGTTGATGCCGGCGGGTATGGCGTCAGAACCTGATTCAGGATGAACGGCGCATCGTTCTCGTTCCAGATGACGATCCAGCTCAACGGTCCAAGCTTTGGACGGTGCGGGGCCCGTTCGATCAGGCGGCGGAACGCACTCGTGAGATGGTGAAGATCCAGGCCTGAATCGCGCTTGCATCCAAGGATCAGGCTGGCGGCGGTGTTTGCCTCGATGATCCGGTGGCCCTCAACCACGAGATAGCCGCATCCGAGGCGGTCGAGCAGGTCTGAAGCGACCGTGCGTTGGTTTCATTTCATGACCTGTCCTGTTCTCGTCAGCCCCCCAATGGACTCACGTAAAATTCAAACTCTGGAGCCGAGTGGCGTGTTCCTTTGCCGGTGCCAACACCGCTCCTTCGAAGTGCAGGACCTGGGCAACGCTCCATGCCCCAAGGTCTTCCGGCGCGGTTCCAGGCCAGACGACAGGCTGGACGGCGGCGCGGCACCCGTCTGAAGAGCTGGCTGGCCGTTTTGCGTCACCGCGGATTCGGGAAGAGGCGGAACAGAAATAGGGATGTCAGTTGAACAAGTAGGCACGCGGGGTCTGCTTGCCCGGTTCCCGGCCAAAAAACACCCATCGGCGCTTCGAGACTTGCGTGACGACGACGATCATCGCAACGCCGTCCTCGCATTCCAAATCGAAGGTCTCCTCAAAAATCAGCGGGCCTGTTCCGATGGGTAGACTGTAGAGGCGGCCGGCGCGTCCGCATTGTCCGATGGCGACATACTCGTAGGCCACCATCAAGCGCATTCCAGCCTTGTCGACCAACACACCTTTCCCGGTGAACATTGGCTCCTCACCCTGACGAGGCTGAGAGAAGACGGCTCGTCAGTAGGCGCGCGTACAGTGGAAAACTCAACCAATCAGCCCGTGCATGGAATCAACGGTCCCGGCGCCGTTGAGCACTGCCGTGCAGGCGCGCACTGCGTCCTGCCACTTCGGACCTGCACCTATCGCTCTCCAGGCGAGCAAGAACTCGGCGGCTCGCTCGACGTGTGTGACAGAATAGGTCACTTCGGGCCGGTCGGCTCGAACGACAATGGGTGGGGTGAACCAGTGCTTCGGCATGGCACATTCCCGTGCTCCTTTGCCGCCAGGTTCGACGCCATCAATTACGGCCTTCGGCTGATTGGTGTCGCGGTGCGACGGTCAGTCGGCGACGCGAACAAGTGTGATACGGACTTTGATCGCTGGAGCGTCCGGCGACTCGCCCAGCAGCGAAATCGTGCCCGCGATGGCCACTAATGGCCTGCGTTTGACCGGCGCCGCGCGCTGATTTGAGACGCATCAGGGGATAAGTGGCATTTCGTTGAGCGCACGAAGGCCGGCGGCATATTTCCGCATCAGGCGGTCACGATCACGCACTTTCGACAGTCGCACCTCGTCCATATTGTCCAACAGGTCGGCTTCCTTCACGGACCGGCCTTGTGGATGGCGGCCGGCCCGACGACGAAAGTGATGTACTCTTCACCATCGCGTCGAGTGAGTGCGTCGACCGCCGACACGACATTCTCGGTGAAACCCTCTCGGCGCAGATCTTCGATCGTCCAATCAGAGTCTTCGACAACATCATGAAGCGCCGCGATGATCGCATTCTGTTCCTGACCGGACGCGAGAAATCGCGCCATCAACCTCATTGGGTGTGCGATATACGGTTCCCCCGCTTTGTCCCTCTGGCCATCGTGCGCTTTCGCGGCGATCTCAATGGCGCGTGCGAGCGTGCTCATTTTCTACATCTCTCCCGCTTATCGTCAGAGATGGAGACGCCCTCTTTGCCCGGTCACAATGAGGCCCTGGCCAGAGCGTCTTCAGCTTCTTCTTTGGTTTCGAATGGGCCTGAAAGTTCATCAAACCCGCGATCCTCCCATGACGGAAGGACGTAGACGGGGACAACGCCATCTCTCCATGCAACGACCGTCTCGATAACCCATCCCGGCTCGCCGGGGTCGTACTTGGAGCGTTCTACGACACGTTCGGTCGGCGTTCGCATAGCTGCTCTCCCAGCGGCCAGCACTGAGGTCAGGAATTAAAATGAGTTGGGGCCGCTACGGTTCCCGGGCGCTCTGTTGCGTTTTGGTTTCCTGTGTCGAGGGTGGGGCGAACCGTCATACTCCGAACGGGATTTGCAAGCGGGCCCTCGCCGCCGGCGCAGCACAAAGTTCGAATAGGAGCGGCGGCATGTGGTCCTCCTCCCAGCAGAAGGCGGCATAGTTGAGCTCCGCCCACTCATCGGCTTCGGGGCTGCCAGGGCGCGCATCCTCGATTTCGGCCATTCGCTGCCGGCCGCCAACAATTTCAGGCTGTCGATAATGACTATCGCGCCCCGCATGACCGCCTCGCATTTCGGGCACTTCGCTAAATTAGCCATTCGTCTCCCCATCGCAGAACGCAACGAGAGAACTTCCTACGTCACTCAGAGTCGAGTCGAATGCATTGGTCGGTTTGTTCCAGCAGCAACCTGCGCGCCCCTTCAGGCCTACCGCCAATGCCGTTGCCGCGATGTCTGATCGCGAAAAGGCAGACATCCTCAAGCACAACGAGCATGGCGAGAGGCAGTGCAGATGGAAGCCGTGAAGCCTCGCCTCGATGTCACCCTGGGCAACATCCTGTCGATGGGAATGACGGCCGTCTCACTGATCGCGGGGATCGTGACCGTCAGCCTGTCCTATGCCCAGCTGCGAGCCAAGGACGATGTCCATGACATGCGGATCGCGATCGTCGAGGCGCAGATCGCAAAGCGCGAGGTTGCGGAGCAGTCGGCGAATAACCGCCTGTCGACCATCGAGGGCGATATCCGGGTGATCCGCCAGATCCTCGAAGGGGTGCGCCAGCCGCCTCGCTGAGCGCGCATTGCCGCTCCGAAAATCGAGGGAGCGAGAATCTCCAATGTCGCGACGACGTAATGCGACGCCGCCCGTGGGGCGCGTGCGCGTGCGCTTGCGCGAAGGCGGGCCGGCTCCCCGTGCGAGACGCACGCATGGCCCGCAAGCCGGGGGAAAGGCTGGCGCAAAATGAGTGGCCTCGCTGTCTGATTTGCTGCTTTGACGCGCAGGTGGAATTCACAGGCTCGCCGCGTGGCCAAACTCGGCAGTCGACAGTTCCTGGATTGTGGATAATCACCGAGACAGCGTAGCGTTATCGCGAACCTATGCGTGCTTGAGCCACAAGTTGCGAAACCGGAAGGAAGTGTTCAGATGCTGACGAAACGCGATCTGCTTGGCTCTGCTGCGATGGCCGCACTCGCCGCGGCGGCGGTGAAGTCCAGCCCGGTCCTTGCGCAAAGCAAAACCGAATGGCCGAACGTGTTCGAGGCCAACAA
>NZ_JBFRHE010000039.1:0-12496 GCF_052115715.1 Allobosea sp. 2KB_26 | reverse complement strand
CCGATGGCGCGATCAAAGGCCGCAAGGGCAGCGTCGGTCGGGCCCGAGCGGGACAGCAATTCGGCATGCGCCGCATGAAACGGCTGATAGGCTAAGAGCGCTGGGGCAAGCGATTCAAGCGCGTGCAAACCAGCTCCCAGTGCGCCAGCTTCAGCCAATGCCACGGCACGGTTTAATTGCACAACCGGCGTCGGTTCCATCCGCAACAGGGCGTCGTAGAGCAGGATGATCTGCGGCCAGTCGGGCGGCTCAGACTGGGCATGCAAGGCGGCAATCGCCGCCTTGATCTGAAAGGGCCCCGGCGCCCGCCGCGCCATAGCACGATCGAGCAATGCCAGCCCTTCGGCAATCCGGCGAGATCACCAGGGAAAAGCTCGACATCCTGCGCAAGGCCGACGCGATCTATCTCGAGGAGATCCGCAAGGCCGGTCTCTACGACGTGATCCGGCAGGCTTTTGCCGTGCTGCTGCCGGTGCGCACCGTCGGCGTGATGGGCGACTACCGCACCTATGACCACGTCTGCGCCTTGCGCGCTGTCACCTCGGTCGACGGCATGACGGCCGATTTCTACCCCTACGATATGGCCTTCCTCGGCCGCACCGCGACCCGCATCATCAACGAGGTCAAGGGCATCAACCGGATCGTCTACGATGTGACGTCGAAGCCGCCCGATACGATCGAGGGGGAGTGAGACTACGATATTGCCGCCTTTTGTGCAGCCCTTTCCGATCTTCGCCAACCGTCCCTGTGCCGCTCCGGTTCCTCGCAAAACTCGTTCTGCATGCAGCGCAGGAGGAGTGTGCCAGCCTGCTCTTTCATAGTGCTGGAGTGGCAATCACTAGTTGCGTTGCGAGCTCGATAATCCCTCGATGATCGGGCAGTCGGGACGACTATCACCTTGGCAACTGCGGACAAGATGGCGAAGCGTGTCGCGCAACTCCGTGAGCTCCACCAGCTTGCGGTCGATCTCGGCGAGCTTTGTCTTGGCCAGTGTTTTTACATCAGCGCTCTCGCGCTCCCTGTCGTTATAGAGGGAAAGCAGTTGGCGGCATTCCTCGACCGAAAAACCGAGGCGGCGCGAGCGCTGGATGAAGCGCATGCGATGCACGTCAGCTATCGAATAATCGCGATAGCCATTGCTGGCGCGGTCAGCCGTCAGCAGGCCGATATCCTCGTAATAGCGAATGGTCTTGGCTGGCAGTCCCGATTTTTCTGATGCAGCGCCAATATTCATCTGGCTCTCCCTGGAGTGAGTTGAACATCACATAATGCTTCCAGTCGCTGGAAGCTAAAGAACCTTCGTTCGCCGGGGGAACTGTGAGAATAGTTCCCCCGGGCGCTCGGTCAGGCCTCGTAGGCCATCGACGTCATCATGCCGCCGACCATGTGGTAGAGATGGTGGCAGTGCAGCGCCCATTTGCCGGGATTGCCGGCATCAAAGGCGATCGTGACCTGTCCCATGTTGGCCGGAACGAGAACTGTGTCGCGTACGGCGCCCGCGAACCGCCTGCCATTTACCCCGACCACCTGGAAGTGATGCCCGTGCAGGTGCATGGGATGCGACATGGTGGTGTGGTTCATGAAGGTGAGTTCGAATCGGTCGCCAGTTCTCACGGCAAGCGGCTTGTCCGAGCCGTGCACAGCCCTGTCCAGGGTCCAGACATAGCCGGCACCTTCACCCAACATCATGGTGTGCTTGCGCGTTGCCGGCCTTTCCGCGAGCGGCTTTGCTGCCCGCAATTTCTGCTCCAGTTCGACGCCGACAGCCGGAAAGTCTGCGTCAGCGGTCTCGGCGAGTTTGCCGACCGAAGCACCTTTGGCGGCGAGCACCACACCGGTGCGCAACCGGCCGCCTTCCTGCACGGCGAAGATCGGCCATGCCGTGGCTTCCCTGGACAGTTCGAGCAGAATATCGAGCCGCTGCGCGACCGCGAACTCGAAGCGCGAGCCGACGACCGGCTCCACCGGGATGCCGTCGACCGCGATCAGTTTACCCGACAGTTTGCCAAGATCGATCCACATATTGGTGCTGGCGGCGCCATTGATCAGGCGAAGACGCACATGCCCGCCCGGCTCGACTGTGAAAACCTCGGGGTCATCGAGGGTTCGATCGTTGGCGAGAAGCGCATCGTATTGCACATCCTGGAGATGGGACACGCCACCCATCTGCATGCCACCATGATCCATCGAACCTTGGCTTTTCGTGCCGTGTCCCATCGCACCATGGCCCATCGCGGCGCCAGCCGTCATGCCCGGCATGGTGTGCCCTTCATGTCGCGACGCTGCCGGTGGCTTCTGCATCGCCGTCATGTCGTGACCACCGGCCTTGAGCTCGGCGAGGATCTCGGCCGGGTCGCGGAAGGTGAAATCATGGAACAGCACCACGACCTCCTGGACATCCTTCGAAGCGTCCGCCGGATCGAGGACGATCAGGGGGGCGGCAAGCAGATGCTGCTCCTGCAATCCCATGTGCGAGTGCATCCAGAATGTGCCAGGACGAGCGACCGGGAAGTTATAGTCGTAACCCCCGCCGTCCGGGATCGGCTCCTGTGAGATGCCGGCGACACCGTCCTGTTGCCAGGGCGGGGTGAGCCCATGCCAGTGAATCGCAGTCGGTTCGCCGATGCGGTTTTCAAGCCGGACCCGGAAGTTCTCACCGGCATTCATCACCAGGCCATGGCTTCCGCCTGTCTGCGTCAGACCGAGGACGTTGACTGCTTTGCCCTTTACTTCGATGACACGCTTACCTGCGGTGATGATCTTTGGGGCGGAGCTTTTGGCCCTGGCAGGTGAAGCGAAGAGGGCTGGGGCAGTCGTCATCAGGGCGCCTGTTGCTGAAAATTTCAAGAAGTCTCTACGAAGCATGATTGGGACTCTATTTCGGTGATTGCGCTACGGCCTGGATGTCTTCTTCCGGTGTGAAGAAGACATCCGCGTGGATGTCGGATGAGGCAACGCCGCGGGCTGCAAGCACGGAGCCTACGGCGTCGACCATGCCGGGTGGACCGGCGACATAAGCCTTGGCGCCGGCGAGTTGCTGATGATCTTCAGCCAGCGCGTCGGAAACAGAACCGGTGCGCCGGCCTGTTTCGACAGCCTGTGAAAGGACCGGCACGAAGATGAGGTTCGAAAATCGCTGTACGAGCGCGCAAAAATGGTCGACGAGATAGAGATCGTCTTCCGTGCGAGCGCCAAAGTAGAGGTGGATCGGCTGGCTCATGCCGGCACCGAGCGCGGCCTCGACGATCGATTTGATCGGCGCCAACCCGCTGCCGCCCGCGACAGCGATGATGGGGCCACCATGGGCGTCGCGCAGATAGGCCGAGCCGGCCGGGCCTTCGATCTCGACCCTGTCGTCTGCCTTCACCGAAGCATGAATCACACTGCTGGTGCGACCTCCCGGCACAAGCCGGACATGCAGCTCGACAAGCTCGTCGTCGGGCCGGCTCGCCATCGAGTAATGGCGGGCGGGTGCTCCCGGCATGGCGAGCGAGAGATATTGCCCGGCAGCGAAGCGGAAGGCGGAACGATCGTCCAATTTTAGCCGGATGGCGAGGATGTCATGGGTCTTGCTCTCGACCGCGACAACTGTCGCCGCCTGGACAACAGTCGTCATGGCCACATAGGCCTCGTCCAGCCATTCGATGGTCACATCGGTTGTCGGCGCCGAGCGGCAGGCGAGGATCAGGCCGTTGGCCTGATCCTCCTCGGTAAGGGCGAACGGCGAGTGCTTGCCGAGCTCGACATCGCCACTGATCAGCCGCGACTTGCACGAACCGCAGCGACCGGAACGGCAGCCATGCGGATAGGGAACGCCGGCTTCGAGCGCTGCCTGGAGGATGGTCTGCTCCGCGGCAATGGGAATGCGGCGTCCAAGTTGGGGCAGGGTGAGATGGGGCATGGGTCTTGATCACGTAGCCTTGGTCAGGTCGAGCAGCGCCTCGATCTCCAGGCGCTGCACGGCAAAGGTGCCGAAGAAGACGTGCTTGCCGTCGATGATGGTGATGGGGGCGACACGAACGCCGGTGCGACGCTTGGCTTCCTCGGCGATCGCGGGGTCGCGCAGGTCGCGCTCGATGAAAGGCAGCTTCTGCAGGTTCAGCCAGCGCTTCAACGCCAGGCAGTCGGGGCAGGTTGGCGTGGTGAATATCTCGATTGAGGGAGCGATTTTGGTTGGCATGTGCTTGCCCTTTAAAATGAAGTGTGGGTGGCCCGCCTGAAACAGCGGGCCGTTGATGTCACTCGGCGGGCGCGAGTGCCGGGGTGCCGGCTGCTGCGCGAGTTTCCCGGACCGGGGCCCGGAAGCGCTTGAGCCGCATGGCGTTGCCGAGCACGAACACGCTTGACAGTGCCATCGCGCCGGCCGCCAGCATCGGTGACAACAGCGTATCGCTGACTGGATAGAGCACGCCGGCCGCAACCGGGATCAGAGCGGCATTGTAGGCAAAGGCCCAAAACAGGTTCTGACGGATGTTGCTGATGGTCGCCTTCGACAGCGCGATCGCATTGGTCACGCCGAGCAAGTCGCCCGACATCAGCACCACGTCGGCGCTTTCGATCGCAACGTCCGTGCCGGTGCCGATCGCCATGCCGACATCGGCCTCGGCCAGGGCCGGCGCATCGTTGATGCCGTCGCCGACGAAAGTTACAACGCGGCCGCCGGCCCGCAGGCGCTTGATCGCGTCGACCTTGCCGTCGGGCAGCACTTCTGCGACGACCTCGTCGATGCCGAGCTGGGCTGCGATCGCTTCCGCGGTGCGACGATTGTCGCCGGTGATCATCGCGACCTTCAAACCCATGGCCTGCAGGGCGCGAATGGCCTGCGGCGTCGAAGGCTTGATCGGATCGGAAACCGCGATCACGGCAGCGAGCTTGCCATCGACAGCAGCATAGAGCGGCGTCTTGGCCTGCTTGCCCAGTCGGCTTGCGGTGTCGGCGAAGGTGTGCACCGCAATGCCGAGCTTGGCCATATAGCGGTCGGCGCCAACAACAACCTGGTGCTGACCAACCTTTGCGCTGACACCAAAGCCGGGCACGGCATCGAAAGCGCTGACCTCGCCGAGAGAATAGCCTTCGTCCTTGGCAGCAGCCACGATGGCGGCGGCAACCGGGTGTTCGGACTGAGCCTCAACCGAAGCAACGAGTGCCAACACCTTCGCACGCTCGAAACCGCTGGTGACTTCGAGATCGGTCATCACCGGTTTGCCGGCGGTGAGCGTACCGGTCTTGTCGAGGGCCACGACCTGCGTCGACTTCAGAGATTGTAGCGCCTCGCCATTCCGGAACAGCACGCCGAGCTCGGCCGCGCGGCCCGTGCCGACCATGATCGACGTCGGAGTGGCGAGGCCCATGGCGCAGGGGCAAGCGATGATAAGCACCGCAACGGCATTGACCAACGCGAAGCTGACGGCCGGTTCCGGGCCGAAGAACAACCAGACGGCAAAGGTCAGCGCCGCCGCGACCATCACGGCAGGTACGAACCAGGAGGTGACCTTGTCGACCAGCGCCTGGATCGGCAGCTTCGAGCCTTGCGCGGTTTCGACCATCCGGATGATCTGAGCCAGCAGCGTGTCGGCGCCGACCTTGGTGGCGCGGTATTTGAAGCTGCCGGTCTTGTTGATCGTGCCACCGACGACTTCAGCGCCTTCTCCCTTGTTGACCGGGATCGGCTCGCCGGAGATCATCGACTCGTCGACGAACGACGAACCCGACAACACGACGCCGTCGACCGGCACCTTGTCGCCCGGGCGCACCTGGATGACGTCGCCAGCGGCCACATCCTCAAGGGCGACGTCGACGAACTCGCCATTGCGCTCGACGCGCGCCGACTTCGCCTGCAGGCCCATCAGCCGCTTGATCGCTTCGCTGGTCCGGCCCTTGGCCTTGGCCTCGAGCACGCGGCCGAGCAGGATCAGCGTGATGATGACCGCCGAGGCCTCGAAATAGACATTCGCGGTGCCGGCGGGGAGCACGCCCGATGCGAAGGTCGCGACGACGGAATAGGCCCAGGCCGCGGTCGACCCCAGCACCACCAACGAGTTCATGTCCGGGGCGAGGCGCAGCAGCGCCGGCACGCCCTTCTTGTAGAAGCGCAAACCGGGGCCAAACTGAACGATCGTCGCCAGGACGAAGAAAGCGATATAGCGCGGCTGATCATCGACATTCGCCATCAGCCAATGATGCAGTGGTGGGAAGAGGTGGGAGCCCATTTCCAGCACGAAGATCGGCAGCGTCAGCACAGCGGCGATACCAAAATCGCGCTTGAGGTTGGAGAACTCGCGGTTGCGGGCGTCCTCGCGACTGTCGGTTCCCGCCGGAGTCGTCACGGTCTCCGCGCGACGCGGCTCATAACCGGCCTTGCGGATGGCGGCGTCGATCGCCGCGCGTGGCGTGGAACCGGCAAGCAGCTCGACGGTCGCGCGTTCGGTGGCAAGATTGACAGAGGCAGACTTCACGCCCGGAACCGCGGCAATCGCCTTTTCGACACGGTTCACGCATGACGCGCAGGTCATGCCTTCGATATCGACTTCAACCCTCTCGACGGGCACGTCGTAGCCGGCGCCGCGGATCGCGGCGATGACACCGTCGGAATCGATGCTACCCCCAAAGGCGACGTCGGCACTCTCGGTGGCCAGATTGACCGTAGCCGCCGTCACGCCCGGCACGGCTGCGATCGCCTTCTCGACGCGGAGCACACAGGATGCGCAGGTCATGCCCTCGATCGGGAAGCTCTGCCTGGTTGCTGCGGACGGTATTTTAGGCACGGCATTCATCGTTCCTGTCCTCTGTTCGAATTTGATGAACGGAGGCTAGGGCTTCCAGTTACAGGAAGGTCAACAGGCCGGAGAAAATTATAATCTCTCTCCAAGATGTTGTTTTAAAATATGTTTTCTTGTCTTGACTGAAGAGTCGTCAAAAAGATTGCGAGGGGCAATAGGCCGCTTGACCTTCCACTGGCGGGAGCCCGCAGCTTCAGGAAACGGCGCTTGTGCCGATGACGAGACAGGAGAAACCAATGTTAAAATTGAAGGTACCCGACATGACCTGCGGCCACTGCGCCGGAGTCGTCACGAAAGCGATCCAGAGCGTCGACGCGGGCGCCGAGGTCGGAATCGACCTCAAGACCCAGACCGTGACCATCGCCGCGACTTCTGACGCCGCCGCCTTCACACAGGCACTCGACGTGGCGGGCTATCCCGCCACCGTCGCCGCGTAGTTACGGCCTATTTCGGGGGCGGAGCTTCATCTCCGTCCCCAACGCAACATGGGGACCAAATAGACGTTTGAAATGCTGCCCGTTGATGTGTGGGGCGGGGAGGCTTGAGGCCTTCCCGCCCCACACTCGCTACAAAGCCACGTGTCGTTTCAGACACGCCAAGGACGCTGCAAGACCTCAAATTTGTGCATGAGGATCGCCTTCGGCAGTCGCCATCGCATTAACCCCGGAGCCGGCGGCTCGCCGCAGCACCAGCCGCCGGATGACGACATAGAAGACAGGCGTCAGGATCAGCCCGAAGAACGTCACGCCAAGCATGCCGGCGAACACGGCGATGCCCATGGCATGCCGCATCTCGGCGCCGGCGCCCGTCGCAATGACCAGTGGCACGACACCCGCAATGAACGCGAGCGACGTCATCAGGATCGGCCTCAACCGCAGGCGCGCGGCTTCGAGCACCGCGGCAATTGGATCGCGGCCCTTCTTTTCCTCTTCATAAGCGAATTCCACGATCAGGATGGCATTTTTGGCCGCAAGACCGACCAACACGACAAACGCGATCTGGGTGAAGATGTTGTTGTCACCGTTTGAGAGCCAGACGCCGACGATCGCAGACAGCAATGCCAATGGGGCGATGAGGAGCACCGTGAAGGGCAATGACCAGCTGTTGTACTGGGCTGCCAGGATCAGGAATGCCAGCAATACCGCGAGCGGGAACACGATCATGGCCGTGTTCCCGGCCTGTTTCTCCTGGAAGGTCAGATCGGTCCACTCGAATGTCATGCCGGCTGGCAGCGTCTCACGCGCGATCCGCTCGATTGCCGCTGTCGCCTGCCCGGACGAGTAACCTCGCGCTGGCCCTCCTGTAATGTCGACCGAGGGATAGCCATTGTAGTGCATCACCCGGTCTGGTCCTGAACTGGCAACGACGGTTGCAAGAGCTGCGAGGGGAATCATCTCGCCTGCGGCATTGCGCACCTTCAGGCGTGCAATGTCGTCCACTTGCGCGCGGAATGGCTCATCCGCCTGGACGATCACGCGATAGGTGCGGCCAAAACGGTTGAAATCGTTTGCGTACAGGGAACCCAGATTGACCTGCAATGTCTCGAAGATCGCCGTCAACGGAACGCTTTGTGCCTTGGCCTTCACCCGATCGAGATCGACCTGAACCTGCGGCGCATTCATCTGAAAGCTCGCCATCATGCCAGCAAGTTCCGGTGCCTGTGAGGCTTTCGCCATGATCTCGCCCTGCGCCTTTGCAAGGGCCTCAAGACCTGCGCCGGAGCGATCCTCGATCTGGAGCTTGAAACCGCCGATCGTTCCGAGCCCCGGCACCGGCGGCGGCGGGAAAATGCCGACGAAGCCGTCCGGGATCTGGCTGTACTTGCCCATCAGCCGTCCGGCGATCGCATTGGCCGAGAGCGACGGATCCTTGCGCTGATCGAAAGGATCGAGCATGGCGAAGACCACGGCTGCATTTGGCAGGTTGACGAAGCCGTTCACGGAAAGGCCGGGAAAGGCCACGATGCTTTCAACGCCCGGTTCAGCCATCGCGATCCTGGACATCTCCTTGACGACAGCCTCGGTCCGATCGAGCGACGCTCCGGACGGCAACTGGGCAATGCCGACGAGATAGTACTTGTCCTGCGCAGGCACGAAACCGGTCGGAATGCTCTGGAAACCCATCCAGGTCATTCCGACAAGTCCTGCATAGAGTGCCAAGATCACGCCGCTTATGCGGATGGCGCGCCGCGCCGCGCCGACATAGGCGTTCGATGCCCTGTCAAAGAAGCGATTGAACAGGCGGAAGAACCAGCCGAACGCCAAATCGATGCCACGGGTGAGCCAATCGCGGTTTGACCCGGAATGGTGCGGCTTCAGAAGCACGCCCGCCAGCGCCGGTGAAAGCGTCACCGAGTTGATCGCCGAAAGAATCGTCGAGATCGCAATCGTGACGGCGAACTGGCGGTAGAACTCGCCCTGAAGGCCCGACAGAAATGCGGACGGAATGAACACCGCAGCGAGGACGGACGTGATCGCGATGATCGGCGCGGTCACCTCATCCATCGCCTTGCGGGCCGCTTCCTTCGGCGTTTCGCCAAGACCGATATGCCGTTCGACATTCTCGACGACAACGATGGCGTCGTCGACGACGATGCCGATCGAAAGAACCAAGCCAAACAGCGACAAGGTGTTGAGTGAGAAACCCATGAGATACATCACCGCAAGCGTGCCGACGAGCGAGATGGGCACGGCAACCAGCGGAATGATGGAAGCACGCCATGTCTGCAGGAACAGGACGACGACGATGACGACGAGAATGATCGCTTCGAGCAACGTCGTCATGACGGCGGCCAGGGACGCACGCACGAAGACGGTCGGATCGTAGGCAATCCGGTATTCCAGGCCCTCTGGAAAACCTCGCTGCAACTGCTCCATCTCGGCATGCACGGCGTTGGAGACGTCCAGCGCATTTGCACCGGGGCGTTGAATGATCTGTATCGCGACGGCCGGTTCACCGTCGAGGAGGCTACGCAACGCGTAGGCGTCAGCACCGAGACCAATCCGCGCAACATCGCGCAGGCGTACGATCTGCCCGTCATCGCCTGTCTTGATGACGATCTCGCCGAATTGTTCCTCGCTGGACAGTCGCCCCAGTGTGCTGACCGTGACCTGATAGCTGGCGGCCTCCGACGGCTGCTGGCCAACCGAGCCGGCTGCGACCTGGACGTTTTGTTCGCGAATGGCGGCGACGACATCCCCTGCCGTCAGACCACGTGCAGCAACCTTGGCGGGGTCCAGCCAGACGCGCATGGCGTATTCGCCGGCGCCCCATACGATGACATCGCCAACCCCTGGCAGGCGGGCGAGCGTGTCGCGAATTTGGAGGGTAGCAAAGTTGGAGATGTAGAGGGGATCGTAGCGCTTGTCGGGCGATACCAGGTGCACCACCATCAGGATGTCGGGTGACGTCTTTTGGGTCACGACGCCGATGCGTTGAACTTCTTCCGGCAGGCGTGGCAGGGCGCGCGACACGCGGTTCTGCACCTGGATCTGCGCCATGTCCGGATCTGTGCCCTGAGCGAAAGTGACGGTGAGCGTCATCCTGCCGTCGGTCGCAGCCTGGGAACTCATATAGAGCATGCCCTCGACGCCATTGATCGATTGTTCGAGTGGGGAGGCCACTGTCTCGGCGATCACCAGCGGGTTGGCACCCGGATAACTTGCGGTCACCTGCACGGTCGGCGGGGTGATGGACGGGTATTCGCTCAATGAGAGCCGAACCAGGGCGATCGCTCCCGCGATCAGCATGAGGGCGGAGAGAACGATCGCAAAGATCGGCCGGTTGATGAAAAAGCGTGGCAGGCTCATCGACGTGCCGCCTGCGTTTTGCCATTGGCAACGCCGTTGACTGAACGCTGATCGAGCGCCATCGCGATCCGGTTCGGGGTAACCTGCATGCCGGGGCGGACGAGCCCCTTGATGATGATCGTGTCACCGGGGTTGAGGCCGCTTGCAATGGCGCGCAGCCCGTCGTTCATCGCGCCCAATTCCACCGGCCGGTATTCGACCTTGTCACCGGCACCCAGCACCAGCACGTAGCGGTGTCCCTGATCGGTTCCTATCGCTTGATCATCGATGAGAACGGTCTCTTGGGGCGCGCTCGTCGCAAGTTTCACCCGCGCGAATAGGCCTGGTGTCAGTCGGCCTTCGGGATTGGCCAAAACAGCTCGGGCGCGGATCGTCCCGGTGCTGCGATCGATACGATTTCCGAGGAAGTCCAGGGTGCCGGAATGCGGGTAGCCGCTCTCGGTGGCGAGCCCGACTTCAACCAGGAATGAGGTGCCCTTGCGCCCGACTGCCTTGGGGCGGGTTTGGCTCAGGAAGCTCAGATAGGTTGGTTCATCGATATCGAAGTAGACATATGCGGGATCGACTGACACGATCGTGGTGAGCAATGTCGCTGCAGCTCCGGAGGCTCCGGTGACGAGGTTTCCTTCTGTCACAAGTACCCTGTCGACGCGTCCAGCGATCGGAGCGGTCACGCGGGAATAAGAAAGGTCGAGCCTGGCTGCGGCAACTGCTGCCCTTGCCTCCAGCACTTGCGCTTGCCGCTCCCGCTTCCTGGACAAGGCGTCATCATGGGTCTTGCCGGAGATGACTCCGCTCGGGGCCAGCCGCTGCGATCGGTCGAGATCCGTCTCTGCTTGTGAGAGCAGAACCTCGGCCCGTTGCAGCTGCGCTTCCGCATTCTGGAGCGCGACCTCAAACGGGCGAGGATCGATCTGGAAGAGCAGCTGGCCTCGTTCGACAAGACCACCTTCCGGCACGCTGACGGATTCAAGCGTACCGCCGACACGCGGCCGTAGCTCGACCGTTTTGGCTGCCGCAACGGCGCCAGTAAACTCCGACGATCTTGCGATCACCCGCGTGACGACTTCGGCGACCGGAACCTGCGGCGGTGGCGGGGGCATAGGAGCGATCTTGCTCGTTTCGCCTGAGGTCAGCGCCCGGCTGACAGTGGCAGGCACACCATTGAGATAGACAAACAAGGCGCCGCCGCCCGCGGCCACCAAAGCAAAGAAAAATATCCTAGACTTCCCAGTCATTCGAACTACCTCGTCGCCAGAATACGCGACGTCTTCGACGACATCGCTTGACCATTCCGGCGACGGTAGTGCTTTCAGTGACTGGAAGGTCAACAGCGGCTCAGGGAGTGCGTGGCAGCGTCTGAAGACGCCGACAGCAGGCAACAGATGAGCCCTCCCGATTGGGAAAAATTCGTCAACAAAATCAAAAGCGCAGATCTGCGAATTTTATTGGGAGGATTATATTTTTTATAAGTAAAAACAATAGTTTATGGGGTTTCCAGACAATCGAGTAGGAGTGAGGGCTCGCGGCTGCAGCAAGCCGACCTCCGCCGCGCCTCACGTGCATGCGAATAGTGTGCATGCGAGAACGATCGTGGATAGCGCTCCTCAGATTGTCGAGGCCATGGTTTTGACCAACTCCCGAGGGGCTCCTTCTCCGCCGGATTTGGGATCAGATGGACCGCTATTGCGGTCCTAGAGTTGTCTCTTCCACTTGCCGGGCGACCTGATCCCGCCGGCGCCTGAGAAGGACCGCGTCCGATGGATTGGACGCAAGGCCGATGGCGCGATCAAAGGCCGCAAGGGCAGCGTCGGTCGGGCCCGAGCGGGACAGCAATTCGGCATGCGCCGCATGAAACGGCTGATAGGCTAAGAGCGCTGGGGCAAGCGATTCAAGCGCGTGCAAACC
>NZ_JBFRHE010000038.1:0-20293 GCF_052115715.1 Allobosea sp. 2KB_26 | reverse complement strand
ATCTGGTCATACGCCGTGAACGACGCCCCGCCCGACTCAGCCAGCACCTTCGTGATCGCTGCCGTCAAAGACGTCTTGCCATGGTCAACGTGACCAATCGTTCCGATATTGCAGTGCGGCTTCGTCCGCGCAAACTTCTCTTTGGCCATCGTAGCCTCCGTCAGATCTTGTTCAAATGTTCAGTCGAATGGGTGGATCAGGCGTACTTGGCCTGAACCTCGGCGGCGACCGCCGAAGGAACCTGCTCGTAGTGGTCGAACTGCATCGTGTAGTTGGCGCGTCCCTGGCTGAACGAGCGCAGCTGGTTGACATAGCCGAACATGTTCGCCAGCGGCACCATCGCGTTGACGACGACGGCGTTGCCGCGCATGTCCTGGCCCTGGATCTGGCCACGACGCGAGTTCAGATCGCCGATGACCGAACCGGTATAGTCTTCCGGGGTCACGACCTCGACCTTCATGATCGGCTCAAGCAGGACGGAGCCGCCCTTCTGCAGTCCTTCGCGAAGCGCAGCCCGCGAGGCGATTTCGAAGGCCAGGGCCGACGAGTCGACTTCGTGGAAGGCGCCGTCGATCAACGTCACCTTGACGTCCACGACCGGGAAGCCGGCGAGCACGCCCGAACCGATGACCGAGTTCAGGCCCTTTTCGACGCCGGGGATGTATTCCTTCGGCACCGAGCCGCCGACGACCTTCGACTCGAACTCGAAGCCCTTGCCGGTCTCGTTCGGCTCGATGACCAGCTTGACGCGGGCGAACTGGCCCGTACCACCGGTCTGCTTCTTGTGGGTGTAGTCGACCTCGGCCTTCTTGGTCAGCGTCTCGCGATAGGCAACCTGCGGCGCGCCGATATTGGCGTCGACCTTGTAGGTGCGCTTCAGGATGTCGACCTTGATGTCGAGATGCAGTTCGCCCATGCCCTTCAGGATGGTCTGGCCGCTCTCCTGGTCGGTCGAGACGCGGAAGGACGGATCCTCGTTCGCGAGCTTCGACAGGGCCAGGCCCAGCTTCTCCTGGTCGGCCTTGGACTTCGGCTCGATCGCGATCGTGATGACCGGCTCGGGGAACTCCATCCGCTCCAGGATGACCGGATGGGTGGGATCGCACAGCGTGTCGCCGGTACGGACGTCCTTGAGGCCGGCCAGGGCGACGATGTCGCCGGCAAAAGCCTCCTTGATGTCTTCGCGGTTGTTCGCGTGCATCAGCAGCATGCGACCGACACGTTCCTTCTTGTCGCGCGTCGAGTTGATCACGCCAGCGCCGGTCTCGATCTTACCCGAGTAGACGCGGCAGAAGGTGATCGTGCCGACGAAGGGGTCGTCCATGATCTTGAAGGCGAGCATGGAGAAGGGATCTTCGTCGCGCGGATGACGAACGGTCTCTTCTTCGGTCTTGAAATCGATGCCCTTGATGTCGCCACGATCGACCGGCGACGGCAGGTAATCGACGACCGCGTCGAGCAGGGGTTGAACGCCCTTGTTCTTAAAGGACGAGCCGCACAGCACGGGGTGGAACGCGCGACGCTGAACCGCAGTGCGGATCAGCCTGCGCAGCGTGTCGGCAGACGGCTCGGTGCCCTCAAGATAGGCTTCCATCGCCGCATCGTCCATCTCGACGGCGGCTTCGACCAGCTTTCCACGGTACTCGGCAGCCTTGTCGGCGAGATCGGCAGGGATCTCCTTCTCCTCGAAGGAGGCGCCCAGCGCTTCGCCGTTCCAGACGATCGCCTTCATCTTCACCAGGTCGATAACGCCGGCGAATTCCGCCTCCGAACCGATCGGGATCTGCAGACAGACCGGCTTGCCGGCGACGCGGTCAATGATGTCCTGGACGCAGCGATAGAAATCGGCGCCGATCTTGTCCATCTTGTTGACGAAAACGACACGCGGAACGTCGTACTTGTCGGCCTGGCGCCAGACGGTCTCGGTCTGGGGCTCGACGCCCTGGTTGCCGTCGAGCACGCAGACGGCACCGTCGAGCACGCGCAGCGAACGCTCAACCTCAATGGTGAAGTCGACGTGGCCAGGAGTGTCGATGATGTTCAGGCGATGGTCGCGCCACAGGCAGGTCGTCGCGGCGGAGGTGATCGTGATGCCACGCTCCTGCTCCTGCGTCATCCAGTCCATGGTGGCCGCGCCATCATGGACTTCGCCGATCTTATGCGACTTGCCGGTATAGAACAGGATACGCTCGGTCGTCGTCGTCTTGCCGGCGTCGATATGCGCCATGATACCGAAGTTGCGGTACCGATCGATGGGATGGGAACGGGGCATGAGAGTGCTCTGTCTTTCGTCGGGTGCCGCGGATTACCAGCGGTAATGCGAGAAGGCGCGGTTGGCTTCCGCCATCCGGTGCGTGTCTTCACGCTTCTTCACTGCGTTGCCGCGATTGTTCGCCGCGTCCATCAGCTCAGCCGAGAGGCGCTCAACCATGGTCTTGTCGTTACGGCCGCGAGCAGCCGAGATCAGCCAGCGGATCGCCAGCGCCTGACGGCGCTCGGTGCGAACCTCGACCGGAACCTGATAGGTCGCGCCACCGACGCGACGCGAGCGTACCTCGATCGCCGGAGCGACGTTCTCGAGCGCGCTCTTGAAGACCGAAAGCGGGTCGCTCTTGGTCTTGCCTTCGATGATGTCGAAAGCGCCGTAGACGATCCGCTCAGCGGTCGACTTCTTACCTTCGTACATCACGGAGTTCATGAACTTCGTGACCACGATATCACCGAACTTCGGGTCCGGGATAACTTCGCGTTTTTCGGCGCTATGGCGGCGGGACATCGTCTAGTCTCCGGTCAAATCTTAAAAGCTGCGAACCGCCTCAGCATCAAGCCTCGGCGGTCGGGCAGAAAATCACTTCGGACGCTTGGCGCCGTACTTCGAACGGCGTTGCTTACGGTTCTTGACGCCCTGCGTATCGAGCACACCACGCAGGATGTGGTAACGCACGCCGGGCAAGTCCTTGACGCGACCACCGCGGATCATCACCACGGAGTGCTCCTGAAGGTTGTGGCCTTCACCCGGAATGTAGCCAATGACCTCGAAGCCGTTGGTCAAACGCACCTTGGCAACCTTACGAAGCGCCGAGTTCGGCTTCTTCGGGGTCGTCGTATAGACGCGCGTGCAAACGCCGCGCTTCTGCGGGCAGGACTCAAGCGCCGGAGCGGTGTTGCGTGCCTTGACTGGCGAGCGCGGCTTGCGGATCAGCTGGCTGATTGTCGGCATTCTGGCCTCTCGCTCCACTGAGCGGTTGGAATTCTTTTCGGTCGCTCCCCGAACCGGTCAAAGCCATGACATAAACGAAGCCGCGCCGTCGGCTCCCCTCGGGGGCCTCAGGCGCGTTCGCCATGCAGAGGAACACGGAACTCGTCCGCATTCATGCGTCTTGCCATGTCGTCAATCGACGCAGGAATTTACGACGGCGTTTCGGTCGCGAAATTCGCTCGCAACAAAGGCAAGCGACAAACGTGTCCGACAACCGTCGACAGTGGCGCGCTTATGACTCAGGAGGAGATTCGCGTCAACCCCGAATTCGCATTTGCAGCGAAAGCGTTAACCACCCCCCTGCTAAAGGCCGGCCCGGCTGTCACGGGCTCCCTGAGATCGGCAGGCGGCTGAGGGTGAAGATCACCAACGCCAGGAGCGCAAGGTAGAGCGAAACGCCGCGCAACGCCACCATTGCCCCTCCCCTCGTGCCAGCCAATCATGCGTTGATGGGTTGCCGTGCGGGCAACTCCCATTTGGGGGGCGGTGGTCTTCTGCCTCGATTGCCTCGGCATGATCTCGTCAGCCGACCGGGGCTAGCGCAGTACCAGTCTCGCCAGCAAGGCGGATAGCTCGCTTTGGCGGGAAACGCCCACCTTGGCAAAGACGCGCTTGAGCGTTGTACGGGCCGTCTCTTCCGAGATTCCCAGCGCCTGGGACGCATTGCGCGGGGCAAGTCCTGCACCAACCAGCGCCGCGATCCGGGCCTCCGCCAATGTGAGGCCGAACAGGTCGCGCACGAGCGCCGGATCGGCGGGCTCGCCTGGCTGAGCGCTCGTCACGACCGCAATCACACTGGTTTCCGAAAGCATGCGCTCGACGCCCGTGGCAGTGGGAGTACAGACCGGCAGGACGTGCACCGCAAGCGTCCCGTCACGGTCCAGCCCTGGGATCAGCAATGGCCGCGGCACAGCCGTCAAGGTGTCGGGGCGCGCCGCGCTCGCTCGTGCGATCGCTTCGGCCAACGCCTCCTGCTGCAAGACGGAGCGCGCCGTCAGTCGACCTTGCGAGATCAGGAGCGCATCACCGCATAGCTGCTCTGCAACAGGGTTTGCGAAGATCACGTGGCCGGCCGCATCGAGCAGGAACACCCCGACGCTCAGCCGCGCCAGCACGTCGGCCAATGAGTGCTGGGTCGCCTCCGCCGTGATCAGGCGGATGCCGAGCCTGAGCGCATTCTCGACATGCCGCCCCAACTGGCTGAGCGCGGCGAGCTCCTCCTCGGCGAAGGCCGGCTTGCCGTCGGCGCGCTGGACCGAGAGCGCAACCGCGACACGGGGATCAGGCGAGATACTGACGCCTGCGAACCATTTCAGCCCCTGGCGCTTGAGGAACTGGCTGTAGAACGGCAGAGTTTCGAGTTCCTCGGACGTTGCAATGTGACGTTCCGTGATCGCATCGGTCCGGGTCAGGTATCCCCTCTCGCGCGAGCGGGAGAAGCGCACATCGTGCCGCCACCATTCGTCCCGGTCATATTCCTTCTGCCCCTCAGCGAGACTCGGCGAGACAATGATTCCGTAGCTGCCATCGTCCCGCTGATAGATCATCACGGCGCCGACATCGCCGAAGCAATCGGCAATGGTCTGCAGAGCAGTTGGCCAAAGGGACGGCGTGGCCGCCGCCGCGTAGACCGCCTCCACTGCACTGACAAAGCGCTGACCGTCCATGGACGACCTCCCAACCGATTAACATGTTAGATCACAGCTGGGTTCGGAGGCGAAATTCTCCTTTCGTCGCTGAAGACCCCAGACTGGAGAGCGCGCGCAAAACAAAAGGGCCGCCCGAAGGCGGCCCTTTCGCAAGTTGTGTTCGGCAGTGCCTTACTCGGCGGCCGGAAGAACGGCCGCAGCAGCTGCAGCCTTGGCCGCCGCATCCGCCTTCTGGCCAACGATGAGATCGTCGCGGCGCAACGCCACCTGCTTGATGCGGGCAACCTGGGCGCCCGTGCCGGCCGGGATGAGCGAGCCGACGATGACGTTCTCCTTGAGGCCTTCGAGGGTATCGTACTTGCCGTTGACCGCCGCCTCGGTGAGGACGCGGGTGGTCTCCTGGAACGACGCTGCCGAGATGAAGGAGCGCGTCTGCAAGCTTGCCTTGGTGATGCCGAGCAGGACCGGAACGCCGCTGGCCGGCTTCTTGCCCTCTTCGCGCATCTTGGCGTTGATCTCCTCCAGCTCGATCCGATCGATCTGGTCGCCGGTGATGATGTCGGTATCACCGGACTCGGTGATCTCGATCTTCTGCAGCATCTGCCGGACGATGACCTCGATGTGCTTGTCGTTGATGCCCACGCCCTGGAGGCGATAGACCTCCTGGATCTCGTTGACGAGATAAGCCGCGAGCTCTTCGACGCCCTTGATCGCCAGGATGTCGTGCGGTGCCGGATTGCCGTCCAGGATGTAGTCGCCCATCTCGACGACGTCACCGTCCTGGAGATGGATGTGCTTGCCCTTCGGGATCAGGTACTCGAGCCCGTCCGAGCCGTCATGCGGGGTCAGCGTGACCCGGCGCTTGTTCTTGTAGTCCTTGCCGAAACCGATCACGCCCGCCTTCTCGGCGATGATCGCCGCATCCTTCGGACGACGCGCCTCGAACAGCTCGGCCACCCGCGGCAGACCGCCGGTGATGTCGCGGGTCTTGGCCGAGTCGGTCGAGACACGGGCGAGCACGTCGCCTGCCTTGGTCATCTGGCCCGGCTCCATCGAGATGATGCCGTCGACGGGCAGGATGTAGCGGGCTTCGCCGCCGCGGGCGAGCTTCGCAACCTTGCCGTCAGGGCCGTGCACCGTGATCGCCGGACGCAGATCCGACGTCCGGGCCGAACCACGCCAGTCGATGACGACGCGCTTGCTGATGCCGGTCGCCTCGTCCGTCGTCTCGGTGATCGACATGCCGTCCACGAGATCCTCGTAGCCAACAGAGCCGTCCACCTCGGCCAGGATCGGGCGGGAATAGGGATCCCACTCCGCCAGGCGCTGGCCGCGCTTGACCTTGTCGCCTTCGTCGACCCGCATCTTCGAGCCGAACTGGACGCGGTGCACCGCACGCTCGGCGCCGTCCGGACCGACGATCACGATGGCGATGTTGCGCGCCATGGCGATCAGGTCGCCATCCGAGTTGCGCGCCGCATTGCGGTTCCGGATCTTCACCGTGCCCTCGAAATTGGACTCGATGAACGACTGGTCCGCGATCGTCGCCGCGCCGCCGATGTGGAAGGTACGCATGGTAAGCTGCGTACCCGGCTCGCCGATCGACTGCGCCGCGATGACGCCGACCGCTTCACCCATGTTGACGGGCGTGCCGCGGGCGAGATCGCGCCCGTAGCAGGTGGCGCAGACGCCGTTCTTGGTCTCGCAGGTGAGAACCGAACGGATCTTCACCTCCTGAACGCCGGCAGCGTTGATCTTCTCGATATGGCTTTCCTCGATCATCGTACCCTTCGGCACGAGGACGTTGCCGTCGATATCCGTGACATCTTCCGCCGCGGAACGGCCGAGGATGCGGATGCCGAGCGAAGCCACGACCTGACCGGCATCGATGATGGCGCGCATCTTGATGCCATTATCCGAGCCGCAATCGACCTCGGAGATGATGGCATCCTGCGCCACGTCGACGAGACGACGGGTGAGATAACCCGAGTTCGCGGTCTTGAGCGCGGTGTCGGCCAGACCCTTACGGGCGCCGTGCGTCGAGTTGAAGTACTCGAGCACGTCCAGGCCTTCCTTGAAGTTCGAGATGATCGGGCTCTCGATGATCTCGCCTGACGGCTTGGCCATCAGGCCGCGCATGGCGGCGAGCTGGCGCATCTGGGCCGGCGAACCACGGGCACCCGAGTGGCTCATCATGTAGATCGAGTTGATCGGCTTATCGCGGCCGTTCTCGTCCTTCTTCACGGTCGAGATGCGCGCCATCATCTCCTGGGCGAGCTTGTCGGAGCACTTCGCCCAGGCGTCGACGACCTTGTTGTACTTCTCGCCCTGGGTGATCAGGCCGTCCTGGTACTGCTGCTCGTAGTCCTTGGCGAGCGCACGGGTGGTGTCGACGATCTCCCACTTGTTCTCCGGCACGACCATGTCGTCCTTGCCGAAGGAGATGCCGGCCTTGAAGGCGTGCTTGAAGCCGAGGCCCATGACGCGATCGCAGAAGATCACCGATTCCTTCTGACCGCAGCCGCGATAGACGGCGTCGATCATTCCGGAGATCTCCTTCTTCGTCATCAGGCGGTTGACGACGTCGAAGGTCACGGCCGGATGCTCAGGCAACGCGGTCGAGAGGATCACGCGGCCGGGCGTGGTGTCGTAGATCTTGGTGTACGGCTTGCCGTCCTGGCCGACGCCGGTCCAGCGATATTTGATCTTCGAATGCAGCGTCACGACCTTCTCGTGCAGCGCGTATTCGAGTTCGCCGAAATCGCCGAAGATCTTGCCCTGGCCCGGCTCGCCATCCGAGATGATCGAGAGGTAGTACAGGCCGAGCACGATGTCCTGCGACGGCACGATGATCGGCTGGCCGTTCGCCGGGTGCAGGATGTTGTTGGTCGACATCATCAACACGCGCGCTTCCAGCTGCGCCTCGAGCGACAGCGGGACGTGCACGGCCATCTGGTCGCCGTCGAAGTCAGCGTTGAACGCGGCGCAGACCAGCGGGTGAAGCTGGATCGCCTTGCCTTCGATCAGCACCGGCTCGAAGGCCTGGATGCCGAGACGGTGCAGCGTCGGAGCGCGGTTCAGCAGCACCGGATGCTCGCGGATGACCTCGTCCAGGATATCCCAGACCTCCGGCTTCTCCTTCTCGACCAGCTTCTTGGCCTGCTTGACCGTAGTCGAGTAGCCCTTCGCATCGAGGCGCGCATAGATGAACGGCTTGAACAGCTCGAGCGCCATCTTCTTCGGCAGGCCGCACTGGTGCAGCTTCATCTCAGGGCCGACCACGATGACCGAGCGGCCGGAATAGTCGACGCGCTTGCCCAGCAGGTTCTGCCGGAAGCGGCCCTGCTTACCCTTCAGCATGTCGGCGAGCGACTTCAGCGGGCGCTTGTTGGCACCCGTGATGACGCGGCCGCGGCGGCCGTTGTCGAACAATGCGTCGACCGATTCCTGCAGCATCCGCTTCTCGTTGCGGATGATGATGTCCGGCGCACGCAGCTCGATCAGGCGCTTCAGGCGGTTGTTGCGGTTGATGACGCGGCGATAGAGATCGTTCAGATCCGAGGTCGCGAAGCGACCGCCGTCGAGCGGCACCAGCGGACGCAGATCGGGCGGGATCACCGGAACGATGGTCATCACCATCCATTCCGGCTTGTTGCCGGATTCCTGGAACGCCTCGATGATCTTGAGGCGCTTCATCAGCTTCTTGGGCTTCAGCTCCGAGGTCGTCGTCGCGATCTCGTGCTTCAGATCCATGTTGATCTTGTCGAGATCGAGCGCGCGCAGCATCTCGCGGATGGCTTCCGCGCCGATCATCGCCGTGAAGGTGTCAGCGCCATACTCTTCCTGGCAGCGGACATATTCCTCCTCGGAGAGGAGCTGACGGTCCTTGAGGGGCGTCAGGCCCGGCTCGATGACGACATACGACTCGAAATAGAGCACCCGCTCGAGTTCCTTGAGCGGCATGTCCATCAGCAGGCCGATGCGCGACGGCAGCGACTTCAGGAACCAGATATGGGCAACCGGAGCGGCGAGCTCGATATGGCCCATGCGCTCGCGCCGGACGCGTGCAAGCGTCACTTCGACGCCGCACTTCTCGCAGATCACGCCCTTGAACTTCATGCGCTTGTACTTGCCGCACAAGCACTCGTAGTCCTTGATCGGCCCGAAGATGCGCGCGCAGAACAGGCCGTCACGCTCGGGCTTGAAGGTGCGGTAGTTGATGGTCTCGGGCTTCTTGATCTCGCCATAGGACCACGACAGGATCTTTTCCGGGCTCGCGATCGAGATCTTGATCGCGTCGAACGCCTGCTGTGTCGGCTGCTGGCCGAAAAGGTTCATGACCTCTTGCTTCATCGCCTGTCTCCTGCCGCCGGCGGGGGAGTGAACCGCCCTGCCCGGCCATCATGCGAATAAGCCGGCGGCGTGAGTGTCGCCGGCATGCTGTGTTCGTCTCGAGGCGGCCCCTTTGGGCCCGCCCCCTTATTCGGCAGCTTCGGCCGGCGGCAATTCGCCCGGCTTCTGCTTGTTGCTGATCAATTCGACATTGAGGCCGAGCGAGCGCATTTCCTTGACGAGAACGTTGAAGCTCTCCGGGATGCCCGCCTCGAAATTGTCCTCGCCGCGCACGATCGACTCGTAGACCTTGGTGCGGCCCGCCACGTCGTCCGACTTCACCGTCAGCATTTCCTGCAGGGTGTAGGCGGCGCCGTAGGCTTCGAGCGCCCAGACCTCCATTTCGCCGAAGCGCTGACCGCCGAACTGCGCCTTGCCGCCCAGCGGCTGCTGGGTCACGAGCGAGTACGGGCCGATCGAACGCGCGTGGATCTTGTCATCGACCAGGTGGTGCAGCTTCAGCATGTAGATGTAGCCGACCGTGACCTTGCGATCGAAGGGCTCGCCAGTCCGTCCGTCATAGAGCGTGACCTGACCGGACTTGTTGAGCCCAGCCTGCTCGAGCAGATGCTCGATGTCCGACTCCTTGGCGCCGTTGAAGACCGGGGTCGCGATCGGAACGCCGCGGCGCAGGTTCTGGCCCATTTCGACCAGCTCTGCATCGTCCATCGACGCAACGATCTCGTTGTCGCCGTACACGGCCTCGAAGCTTGCCCGCAGAGCCTTGCCGTCATGCGCCTTCTTGTAGACGTCGATGGCCTTGGCGATCTGCTTGCCGAGACCGGCAGCGGCCCAGCCCAGATGGGTCTCCAGGATCTGACCGACATTCATGCGGCTCGGCACGCCGAGCGGGTTCAGCACGATGTCGGCATGGGTGCCGTCCTCGAGGAAGGGCATGTCCTCGGCGGGAACGATGCGCGAGACGACGCCCTTGTTTCCGTGGCGGCCGGCCATCTTGTCGCCCGGCTGGATCTTGCGCTTCACCGCGACGAAGACCTTGACCATCTTCATCACGCCCGGAGGCAGTTCGTCGCCGCGCTGCAGCTTCTCGACCTTGTCGAGGAAGCGCTGCTCGAGGCGCTTCTTCGACTCGTCGTACTGCTTCCGCATCGCCTCGATTTCGGTCATCAGGGCGTCGTCGCCGACGGCGAACAGCCACCACTGCGAACGCGGGAACTCGCTCATCCCCTCGCGGGTGATGACCGTGTCCTTCTTGAAGCCCTTCGGACCAGCAAGGCCGGTCTTGCCGGTCAGGATCTCGGCCAGACGCGCAAAGGTGTTGCGGTCCAGGATCGCCTGCTCGTCATCGCGGTCCTTGGCAAGACGCTCGATCTCCTCGCGCTCGATCGCCTGGGCGCGCTCGTCCTTGTCGACGCCGTGGCGGTTGAACACGCGCACTTCGACGATGGTGCCCTGCACGCCCGGCGGGACACGCAGCGAGGTGTCGCGGACATCCGAAGCCTTCTCGCCGAAAATGGCGCGCAGAAGCTTCTCTTCCGGCGTCATCGGGCTTTCGCCCTTCGGCGTGATCTTGCCGACCAGGATGTCGCCCGCAGCGACTTCCGCGCCGATATAGACGATGCCGGCTTCGTCGAGGTTCTTCAGCGCCTCTTCCGAAACATTCGGAATGTCGCGCGTGATTTCCTCAGGGCCCAGCTTCGTATCGCGGGCCATGACCTCGAATTCCTCGATATGGATCGAGGTGAAGATGTCCTCCGAGACGATCTTCTCCGAGAGCAGGATCGAGTCCTCGAAATTGTAGCCGTTCCACGGCATGAACGCGACGAGCACGTTGCGGCCGAGAGCCAGTTCGCCGAGCTCCGTCGACGGGCCGTCGGCGACGATGTCGCCCTTCTTGATCATGTCGCCGACGCGCACCAGCGGACGCTGCGTGATGCAGGTCGACTGGTTCGAGCGCTGGAACTTCTGCAGGCGGTAGATGTCGACGCCCGGTTTGGTCGGGTCCATCTCGTCGGAGGCGCGGATAACGATACGCGTCGCATCGACCTGGTCGACGATACCGGCGCGGCGGGCAGCGATGGCCGCACCCGAGTCACGGGCGACGACCGCTTCCATGCCGGTGCCGACGAAGGGCGCATCGGCGCGAACCAGCGGCACCGCCTGGCGCTGCATGTTCGAGCCCATCAGCGCGCGGTTGGCGTCGTCGTTCTCAAGGAACGGGATCAGCGCCGCAGCGACCGAAACGAGCTGCTTCGGCGACACGTCCATGAAGTCGACCTTGTCGACCGGCGTGACGATGACTTCACCGGCGCGGCGGCAAACGATCAGGTCGTCGGTCAGACGGCCGCTCTCATCGGTCGCGGCGTTCGCCTGGGCGACGTTGTATTTCGCCTCCTCCATCGCCGAGAGATAGATGATCTCGTCGGTGAGCTGGCCGTCGCGGATGCGGCGGTAGGGGCTCTCGATGAAGCCGTACTTGTTCACCCGCGCGAAAGTGGCGAGCGAGTTGATCAGGCCGATATTCGGGCCTTCCGGCGTCTCGATCGGGCAGATGCGGCCGTAATGGGTCGGGTGCACGTCGCGCACCTCGAACCCGGCGCGCTCGCGGGTCAGACCACCCGGGCCAAGCGCCGAAAGACGGCGCTTGTGAGTGACCTCCGAGAGCGGGTTCGTCTGGTCCATGAACTGCGAGAGCTGCGACGAGCCGAAGAACTCGCGCACAGCGGCAGCCGCCGGCTTGGCGTTGATCAGGTCCTGCGGCATCACCGTGTCGATATCAACCGACGACATGCGCTCCTTGATGGCGCGCTCCATGCGCAGCAGGCCCAGACGGTACTGGTTCTCCATGAGCTCGCCGACCGACCGCACACGGCGGTTGCCGAGATGGTCGATGTCGTCGATCTCACCCTTGCCGTCGCGCAGGTCGACCAGCGCCTTGACCACCGCGAAAATGTCCTCCTTGCGCAGAATGCGCACGGTATCCTCGGCGTCGAGATCGAGACGCATGTTCATCTTGACGCGGCCGACGGCCGAGAGATCGTAGCGCTCCGAGTCGAAGAACAGCGACTGGAACATGTTCTCGGCGGTCTCGAGCGTCGGCGGCTCGCCGGGACGCATCACGCGGTAGATGTCGAACAGCGCTTCCTCACGGCGCGAGTTCTTGTCCACGTTGAGCGTGTTGCGGATGTAGGGACCGACCGTGATGTGGTCGATGTCCAGCACCGGGATCTCGTCGAAACCTTCATCGGTCAGGAGCTTGAGCAGCTTCTCGCTGATCTCCTCACCGGCTTCGGCGAAGACCTCGCCGGTCGCCGGGTTGACCAGATCTTCCGCGATATACTGGCCGTAGAGATCCTCGTCGGTGGCGCGCAGGAACTTCAGGCCCTTCTCGGCGAGCTGGCGGGCGGTACGGGCAACCAGTTTCTTGCCGGCCTCGACCACAACCTCGCCGGTATCGGCGTCGATCATGTCGACCGTCGCTTTGAAGCCCTTCATGCGCTCGGCGTCGTAGGGAACGCGCCAGCCCTGCTTATCCTTGGCGTAGGTGATGTGGTTGTAGAAGCGGCTGAGGATCTCCTCGCCGTCCATGCCGAGAGCAAACAGCAGCGACGTCACCGGGATCTTACGCTTCCGGTCGATGCGCGCGTAGACGATGTCCTTGGCGTCGAACTCGATGTCGAGCCAGGAGCCGCGATACGGGATGATGCGCGCGGCGAAGAGCAGTTTGCCCGACGAATGGGTCTTGCCCTTGTCGTGATCGAAGAACACGCCGGGCGACCGGTGCATCTGCGAGACGATGACGCGCTCGGTGCCGTTGACGATGAAGGTGCCGTTATCCGTCATGAGCGGCATGTCGCCCATGTAGACATCCTGCTCCTTGATGTCCTTGACCGACTTCGCCTGGGTGTCGGGATCGATATCGAACACGATCAGGCGCAGCGTCACCTTGAGCGGGGCCGAGAAGGTCATGCCGCGCTGCCGGCATTCGTCGACGTCGTATTTCGGCGGCTCGAAGGTGTATTTCACGAATTCGAGCAGCGAAGCGCCCGCGAAATCGCCGATCGGGAACACCGACTTGAAGACGGACTGCAGGCCCTCGTCGGAGCGGCCGCCCTTGGGCTCGTCCACCATCAGGAACTGGTCGTAAGACGCCTTCTGAACCTCGATGAGGTTCGGCATCTGCGCGACTTCCTTGAGTTTTCCGAAGAACTTGCGGACGCGCCTGCGGCCCTGGAGCGAATTGACCATGTTGTTCCTCGCGATCTCTCTCGGACGGCTCACCCGGCGGCCCGCTCGCGGACCAGTCTTGGCAGCCACAGGCCGCCGGGGGAGCCGTTCGGCGCCTCGGCGCGCCGACATCAACTGAACTGGCCTTCCCGGTGGGGCTCGTGCCCCGGAAAGCCTCTTGCATTCCCTGCGCCGCATCCGCTTGCCGGAAACGACGCAACAGCCCCGGAGGCGGAGGACCGCCCCGGGACTGTCGTGTACGACTAGGGTCGGACCGGCATCAGCCGGCCCTGCTCACTTGAGCTCGACCTTGGCGCCGACGGCCTCGAGCTGCTTCTTGAGCTTCTCGGCCTCGTCCTTGGTCACGCCTTCCTTGAGCGGCTTCGGAGCGGCTTCCACCAGATCCTTGGCTTCCTTCAGGCCGAGACCGGTGATGGCGCGGACTTCCTTGATCACTTCGATCTTCTTGTCGCCGGCGGCGGCAAGAACGACGGTGAACTCGGTCTGCTCTTCAACAGCGGCAGCCGGAGCGCCACCAGCCGGGCCAGCCGCAACAGCGACGGCAGCAGCGGCGGAAACGCCCCACTTCTCTTCGAGAAGCTTGGCGAGGTCAGCGGCCTCGAGGACCGTCAGGGAGGACAGCTCGTCGACGAGCTTAGCAAGATCAGCCATGGTATGTTCCTACGATAAAGAGGTTCGAACGTTGATCAGGTTGGCAGACGGCCTCAGGCCGCATCCTTGTCGGCATATGCCTGAAACACGCGAGCGAGCTTTGCAGCAGGCGCGGTCGAGAGCTGTGCGATCTTGGTTGCCGGGGCCTGGAGAAGGCCGAGCAACTTGGCGCGCAGTTCGTCGAGCGAGGGCATCGTGGCCAGGGCCTTGACACCATCCGGGTTCAGGGAGGTCTTGCCCATCGCACCACCGAGGATGACAAGCTTGTCATTGTCCTTGGCGAAAGCGACGGCGACCTTCGGCGCCGCGACCGGATCGCTGGAATAAGCGATCAGGGTGGGGCCCTTCAGCAGGGGGCTGATGGACGCGACGTCGGTGCCTTCAAGAGCGATCTTGGCCAGCCGGTTCTTTGCGACCTTTACAGTGGCGCCATTGGCCTTCATCTCGCGACGAAGCTTCTGGAACTGTGCCACCGTCAAACCCGCATAGTGGGCCACGACAACGACCGACGTGTTTGCGAACACGCCGTTCAGTGTCGCGACGGCATCATTCTTTGCCGCTCTTTCCACTGGGCTCTCTCCGGTAGGCGGCAAGACGAAATCTTGCCGCCAGTTGCACTTGTCGCGCAGGCTTGGCCGATTGACACCGGCCGGTCACATGCGCAACGCTCAGTGCCCTGTCCCCTTCCCCGGCATCAGCCACGGTCGGGCGAGATGGTTCGAACCGTCTCGAGGCCTCTCGGCCTCGGGTAAGCTCTTGCACCGTCTATGCAGGCCTCTTGGCGAAATTATGCCCTCGGGCGAACCCGAAGCGCACCTGCAGTCTCAGACAGGACTGGGTGTTTCCGGCACGAAGATCGCTCCGCGCGCCCGAAAAACCCATTCTTCGACGGTAAACCGTCGAAAAACGCGAAACGGACCTCCTCGTGCAAAGCACGCGGAAGCCCTGATCACTTATGGAAACATTGGGACGTCATAGCGACTTCCCTCGCTTCTGCCAAGTGGTGTCTTGACCCCGCGAGATCAAGACGAGCTCGCGGCCGGCGCGAAGCCGGCCGCATGGGAGCCTAATCAGCCGCCCAGAACCGTGTTCGGCTCGATCTTGACGCCCGGGCCCATGGTCGAGGAGATCGCGACGCGCTGGACATAGGTGCCCTTGGCGCCGGCGGGCTTCGCCTTGGCAACCGAATCCGCGAAGGCGCGGATGTTCTCTTCGAGCTTCTCAGCCGTGAACGAGACTTTGCCGACGGCGGCATGCACGATGCCGGCCTTCTCGACGCGGAACTCGACCGAGCCACCCTTGGAGGCCGCAACCGCGCTGGTCACGTCCATGGTGACCGTGCCGACCTTCGGGTTCGGCATCAGGCCGCGCGGGCCGAGCACCTTACCGAGACGGCCGACGAGCGGCATCATGTCCGGGGTCGCGATGCAGCGATCGAAGTCGATCGTGCCCTTCGAGACGATGTCGACCAGCTCCTCGGCGCCAACGACGTCGGCCCCGGCCTTCTTGGCCTCCTCGGCCTTGGCGCCACGAGCGAACACGGCGACGCGCAAGACGCGGCCCGAGCCGTTCGGCAGGTTGCAGACGCCACGGACCATCTGGTCGGCGTGACGCGGATCGACACCGAGATTCATCGCAACTTCGACGGTCTCGTCGAACTTGGCGGTGGCGCGGCCCTTGATCAGGGCAACGGCTTCGGTGAGCGGATAGAGCTTGGTGCGGTCGATGCCCTCACGGGCCTTGACGACGCGTTTTCCGACGTGTGCCATTGATCCGTTCCCCTCAGCCCACGACTTCCAGGCCCATGGACCGGGCAGAACCCCGGATCATGGCCACGGCCGATTCGACGTTATCGCAGTTCAGATCGGCCATCTTCTTCTCGGCGATCTCCTTGAGCTGCGCCGAGGTGACCTTGCCGACATTGCCGCCGCGCCCGGGGGTCTTCGAACCCGCGGTCAGGCCGGCCGCCTTCTTGAGGAAGTACGACACCGGCGGCTGCTTCATCTCGAAGGTGAAGGAGCGATCCTGATACGCGGTGATGATCACCGGGATCGGCATGCCCTTTTCCATCTGCGCGGTCTTCGCATTGAAGGCCTTGCAGAATTCCATGATGTTGAGACCGCGCTGACCCAGCGCCGGACCGATCGGGGGCGACGGATTGGCCGCGCCCGCCGGAACCTGAAGCTTCACGTAGCCCGTGATCTTCTTTGCCATGATGGCTGCTCCTGCCGTCCGAACCGGTGCCTACCGGAACGACGACGACCCCTCCCGGACAAAACGCGTCCCGGGCCGGGGTGGTTGCAGAGCGTGGTGCGGCGAGAAACTCCGGTCGGCAAACCGGCACGCCTTCCACGCATGTGAGGCGCGGCCTATGGCATATTCGGAAACGAAGGGGAAGAGCTTTCGCGCTGCGGCATCTTCGCGGCCGCCCGTGAATGCCGTCCCGCACCCCGCTGGACATAGTCGCCGAGTGCGATGCCGATGTGCAAGACGACCAGCCCCATCAGGGCGAAGGCAAGCCAGGCATGGCTCTTGAGCAGTTGCTCGGAATAGCCGGCCCCTTCCGGCCAGATCGCCGGCAGCGTCAGGCCGAGGGCCAGTTCCCGCGCGCCAAAGTCGGAAACGCCGGCCCAGCCGAGCATCGGCACAATGATCAGCGCGGCATAGAGCACGCCGTGGACCGCCCTGTCCCCGCCCCCTTCCCGCCAGTGTCCGGTCAGGCGTGCCAACACCCTGTAGGCCATGCGGAAGAGCACGAGCCCGAACAGCCCCGCACCGGTCGTCTTATGCAAGGCGTAGAGCGTGTCCGCCATCGGTCCATCGCCGATCTGCTTCATCAGAACACCGGAGCAGAAGAGCACGAGGACCAGCACCGCGGTCATCCAGTGCAGCAGCTTTGCCAGGAACGGGAAGCTGCGTGGCCCGGCGCGATGTGAGGTGCTCCGCATCACAAGCCCATCCCCGGACGGCGATATCGGCATGGTCATGCGCGCATCCGTTGTGTCTCGGACATGAATCCGTCAACGGCCTGACGGAGCTCGGCAGCTTGACGGCCGAGATCGGCGGACGCGTGTGTGACCGTCTCGGCGGTCCGGCGCCAGTCCTCGACCATGCCGGCGACCTGTTCGACCTGATCCGCCACGAGGCGGACATCGCCGGCGGTCTTGCTCGTGCTCTCGCTGATCGAGCGGGAGCTCGCATCCTGCTTGCGCGCCAGATCGGCGATCGAATCCGCGGCGCGCTCCACCTGGTTGACCGAGGTGACCAGCGCACCGACCCGCATGGTGATGCGCTGAGCCGCGACATTGATGGAATCGAGCCCGCTCCGGACCTGGTCGGTCGCTTCGGCGGAGCGGTTTGCCAGTTGCTTGACCTCGGCTGCAACCACGGCGAAGCCGCGGCCGCTCTCTCCCGCCCGGGCCGCTTCAATCGTGGCGTTGAGCGCGAGCAGGTTGGTCTGGTTCGCGACCGTTCCGATGATCTTGATGATCTCCGAGATGGCCCCGACCGCCTCGCACAGTACAACCGTATCGGCCGTGGCCTCCTCGACCAATACCTTGGCGGCAGTCGCAACCTCGGTCGTCCGCTGCGCCTCGCCAGCCGTCGTCGTCAACAGGCGCGAGATATCGATCAGCGAGCGCGAGACGTCATCGACATGGGTAGAGGCCCGTTGCGTCGAGCCGGCTGCGGCAGCCGCTCGCTCGTCGACGGAGCCCGAGAAGTGTGCGAGTTCGCCCGACGCGCCCGACATACGCGCCGCATGTTGCTCCAGCACCGTTGCGATCGAGGCGATGCGCTGCTGGAAGGCCTGCCCCTGCAGTTGGAGACGGTCACGCCGCTCGACCTCGTGCGACAGCACCTCGAGACGCTGCTTCGCGGCCTCCTGCTGGGCCTGCTCGCCGCGCAGATGGGCCAGCAGCGCCCGCGCCAGCATGCCGATCTCATCGCGCCGGATCGCCAGCTTGCCGATCCAGGCCCGGTCCCGCTCGACGGAGCCAAGGGCGCGCGCCATCCCGGTGATCGGCCGCACCAGCCAACGATATTCCAGCGTGATGACGAGAACGACCAGGAACATGCCGAGCAGCGACAGCAGCAGCTTGTTCTGCCGGGCGTTGTCGACATGCAGAGCCAGCCGGCCGCTGACCTCGGTCATGGCCTCGTTCAAGGCGACGTGCAGTTCGTTGCGCTTCGCGGCGAGCCGCTTCAGCGATTCGCGCGCTCCGATATGGTCCGATCCGACCTGCCCCGACAGCTCTCCGAGGAGATCGACAGCCTCCTGCGCACGCGCATGGACGGAGCCGTGAAGGCGCGTGGCGATATCGGCGACGCTCCGCGCCACCACTTCGATATCGGCTTTCTCCGCGGGCGGCCCGCTATCGGACAGAAGCGAGGCGTTCAGCCGCCGATAGGCGGAATCGGCCTGCGCGAGCGCATCACCCGCACCAGCATACGCCACCAGATCCCGCGAGAATTGCGTCAGACGGATCGAGCTGACGACATCGGCGGCGGCAAGGAGAAGTGCAACAAGACCAAGCAGCGCGCCCCAGACGGCAAGACGCTGACCGACAGTTGCCTTGAAGCTCTTCGGAAACATGCAAGCCCGCGCCGGATTTTCGGCGCGGACCTTGCGTCAGCATGGCTTAAAAGTGCCTTAACCAACAAGCCGCCGCAGAAAAAATGCGGCGCTCGCGCAAGAGCGCGATCAGATCTTCTCGACTTGCCCGTATTCGAGCTCGACCGGCGTGGCCCGGCCGAAGATCGAGACTGCGACCTTGAGGCGAGCGCGTGCGTGATCGACGTCCTCGACGACACCGTTGAACGAGGCGAAGGGGCCGTCGGCGACCTTGACCTGCTCGCCGACCTCGAAGACCACCGTCGGCTTCGGGCGTTCGATGCCCTCGGCGACCTGGCCCTTGATCCGCATCGCCTCATGCTCGGGGATCGGCATGGGCTTGGCCTTGTCGGCCCCCAGGAAGCCGGTGACCTTCGGCGTGTTCTTGATCAGGTGATAGACCTCGTCGGTCATCTCGCACTTCACCAGGACGTAGCCCGGGAAGAACTTGCGCTCGGCGTCCACCTTTCGGCCACGACGAACCTCGACGACCTTCTCGGTCGGGACCAGCACCTCGTCGAACTTATCGGCGAGATTGCGCTGCGCCGCCTGATCGCGGATCGACTGCGCGACCTTGTTCTCGAAGTTGGAATAGGCGTGGACGATGTACCAGCGGGTGCTCACGTCAAAACTCTCCGCTCAGCGTGCGCCGAGGATGAAACCGAGCGACCAGCGAATGATCGTATCGGTAAAGAGGAAGAACAGGCTCGCAGCCACGACCATGGCCAGCACGAGGCCGGTCGTGATCAGCGTCTCGCGCCGCGACGGCCAGGTAACCTTCGCGGCCTCGGAGCGCACCTCCTGCAGGAACTGGAAGGGGTTGGACTTCGCCATTGAGTGGTCACCTCGGTTTCGGGCCGCGCCCGATTCGGACGTCCTGAAAGATTCGCGGCGCGGGGCTCAGGGAGCCGCGCGCCGTCATCACGCCTCTTACAACGCTCCCGCACGTTAGCCAAGCGCTTTTGATCCGAGGCGCCAGCCAAAGCCGCAGCCGAGATCGAGCACGCTTTTGCTGCGCAGCTCTGGCAGGAGGCGGCGCAACGAATCCCACTCGAGCGCACCGACAAGACCGTGGATGGAGCATGGAAGCTGGCTGTAGTCTTGGAAGAAGGTCTCGTCGTCGTAGATGCTCTGCGTCATCGCAGCACGATCGCGAGACTGGCAGGGGCGGCAGGGCTCGAACCTGCGACACCCGGTTTTGGAGACCGGTACTCTACCAACTGAGCTACACCCCTGTAGTCGCGCAGTGCTTTGCCCCAACCCGCAGCGCATTTCAAGTCGAAAACGAACCGACAGCAACAAGGCTGTGAGCAAAAAGAAAGGGCGGCGTTTCCGCCGCCCCTTCCGAACGCGATGGCGCGCTGTCGCTCAGGCGATGATGCTGGCGACGACGCCGGCGCCGACGGTCCTGCCGCCTTCGCGGATGGCGAAGCGCAGCTTCTCCTCCATCGCGATCGGCACGATCAGGTGCACTTCCATGGCGATGTTGTCGCCAGGCATCACCATCTCGGTGCCCTCAGG
>NZ_JBFRHE010000037.1:0-20903 GCF_052115715.1 Allobosea sp. 2KB_26 | reverse complement strand
TTCGCCACGATGGTGATCGCGGTGCCGACCGGCATCAAGATCTTCTCCTGGATCGCGACGATGTGGGGCGGCAGCCTGCGCTTCACCGCGCCGATGCTCTGGGCGATCGGCTTCATCTTCCTGTTCACCGTCGGCGGCGTGACCGGCGTGGTGCTGGCCAATGCCGGCGTCGACCGCTCGCTGCATGCGACCTACTACGTCGTGGCCCATTTCCACTACGTGCTGTCGCTGGGCGCSGTGTTYGGCMTMTTCGCSGGCTTCTACTACTGGTTCCCGAAGATGTCGGGCTATGTGATGCCGGACTGGATCGGCAGGCTGCACTTCTGGGTCGCCTTCTTCGGCGCCAACCTGCTGTTCTTCCCGCAGCATTTCCTTGGCCTTGCCGGCATGCCGCGTCATTATGCGGACTATCCGGATGCCTTCGCCGGCTGGCATTTCTGGTCGTCGATCGGCTCCTACATCTTCGCTGCCGGCCTGCTGATCTTCTTCTACGGCGTCATCGTCGCCTTCACGAAGAAGCAGCTCGCCGGGGACAATCCGTGGGGCGAAGGTGCAACGACGCTGGAATGGACCCTGTCCTCGCCTCCGCCGTTCCACCAGTTCGAGACCCTGCCGCGCATCGTCGGCTCGGACCACTGATCCATCTGGCGGCGGGCCCCCCCGGCCCGCCGCCGCCCCTCCCCCGAGCGCCACCTGCGGCGTTCCGGAGATGGGCGGCAAGACCGCACCCTCTCATTCCCCACGGCCGCTGGCGGCCGTCGAAAAGAGTGAAACGACAAGACCAATGTCCGCTGCGTTCGACAGGTTCGTTTCCCGCACCGATGGCGCGATAAGCTCCACCGGCGAGGCGCGCGATTTCTTCGCACTCCTGAAGCCGCGGGTGATGTTCCTTGTCGTCGTCACCGCGCTTGGCGGCATGGTGACGGCCCCCGGCACGATTCACCCGGTGATCGGCTTCGCCTCGCTGCTCGCGATCGCAGTCGGCGCCGGTGCGTCCGGCTGCCTGAACATGTGGTACGACGCCGATATCGACGCGCTGATGGTGCGGACCGCGAAGCGTCCGATTCCCGCCGGGCGAATCCTGCCATCCGAGGCGCTCGCCTTCGGGCTGACCTTGTCGGTCGGCTCGGTGATCGTGCTCGGCCTCGTCGCCAATCTGCTCTCGGCGGCGATGCTCGCCTTCACCATCTTCTTCTATGCCGTCGTCTATTCGATGTGGCTGAAGCGCTCGACCCCGCAGAACATCGTCATCGGCGGAGCGGCCGGGGCCTTCCCGCCGATGATCGGCGAGGCGGTCGTAACGGGCGATTTCGGCCTGCACTCGATCGTGCTCTTCGCGATCATCTTCCTCTGGACGCCGCCCCATTTCTGGGCGCTGGCCCTGGTCAAGTCGGGCGACTATGCCCGCGCCGGCATCCCGATGCTGCCGAATGTCGCCGGCCCCGCCGCGACGCGCCGGCAGATCGTAGCCTATTCGCTGGTCATGGCGCCGGTGGCGGTCCTGCCTGCCCTGATAGGGTTCGGCGGATTGGCCTATCTCATCGTCTCGGTGGTGACCGGACTTGCGATGATCGCGTTGGCCTTCCGCGTGTTGCGCGTGACCGAGGGTGAAGCCGCCCACAAGGCCGCCTATGCGCTGTTCGGCTTCTCGATCCTCTACCTCTTCCTGCTCTTCGCCGTGCTGCTGGCCGAGAACAGCCTCGGCCTGATGTGGGCCCTGCCCAAGGTGCTAGGATGAGCGAAGCTCCGAAACGCGAGATCCCGCCGGCCTTCTCTCCGGAGGACATGGCACGCCGTAGGCGCCGCTCCGTCGCGCTGGCGCTGGTCCTTGCAGGCCTGGTCATTTTCTTCTTCGTGGTGACGCTGGTGAAGACCGGTCCGGCCATCATGAACAGGCCGCTGTGATGACCGCGACGCCATCGAATCGTCAGCATGCGAGAATGCGCCGAACGGCGCTGGTCTGCGCCGGTGTCGCGGTCGGCATGACCGGCCTCGCCTTCGCAGCCGTGCCGCTCTACGACCTGTTCTGCAAGGTCACGGGCTTCGGTGGCACGCCGATGGTCGGGACCGCGGCCGCCGGGCGCATCCTGGACCGCAAGATGGCGGTGCGGTTCGACGCCAATGTCTCGCCGGCCCTGGGCTGGCGCTTCGAGCCGGAAAGCTCCGAGATCACCTTCCGCGTCGGCGAGACGCAGACGGTGTTCTACAAGATCACCAACACGACGGACCGGGTCTCCACCGGCATCGCGACCTTCAACGTCACGCCGACGCAGGGGGCCGCCTATTTCGTCAAGCTGCAATGCTTCTGCTTCACCGAGCATACGCTGCAGCCGGGCGAGACTCTAGAAGCGCCGGTTGTGTTCTATGTCGACCCCGAGATCGAGCAGAACCGCGATCTCAACGGGGTCAAATCATTGACGCTGTCCTACACCTATTTCCCGTCCAAGGCCGGCCAGCCGGTCGCGGATGGCAAGGGTGACGCGGGCAAGTCGAAACTATAAGAACTGCGACAGCACCAAGCGCTGCGCAGCAGAGTCGGACGCGGAGACAAAGTAAGATGGCCGGGGCCCATACCAAGAACCACGATTACCATCTCGTCGACCCGAGCCCGTGGCCGCTCGTCGGCGCGAGCAGCGCGACGATCATGGCCATCGGCGCGGTCATGTGGATGAAGGCGATGACCGTCGCCGGCATGCATCTCGGCCCCCTGGTCTTCGGCGTCGGCCTGCTCGGCGTTCTCTACACCATGCTCGCATGGTGGATGGACGTTGTGCGCGAGGCTGAGCACGAGGGCCATCACACCCGCGTCGTCCAGCTTCACCATCGCTACGGCATGCTGATGTTCATCGCCTCCGAGGTGATGTTCTTCGTCGCCTGGTTCTGGGCCTTTTTCGACGCCAGCCTCTTCAGCGGTGAAACGATCCAGTACGCCCGCCACGACTTCACCGGCGGCGTCTGGCCTCCCAAGGGCATCCAGACCTTCGATCCCTGGCACCTGCCGCTGCTGAACACGCTGATCCTGCTGACCTCGGGCACGACCGTGACCTGGGCGCATTACGCGCTGCTGCAGGACGACCGCAAGGGGCTTAAGCAGGCGCTCTGGCTGACCGTGATGCTCGGCGGCCTGTTCTCGATCGTCCAGGGCTACGAGTACGCCCATGCCACCTTCGCCTTCAGCGGCCATATCTATGGCGCGACCTTCTTCATGGCGACCGGCTTCCACGGCTTCCATGTGCTCATCGGCACGATCTTCCTGGCGATCTGCCTGTACCGGGTCTACCTCGGCCACTTCAAACCGGCCCAGCATCTCGGCTTCGAGTTCGCGGCCTGGTACTGGCACTTCGTCGACGTGGTGTGGCTGTTCCTGTTCGCCGCGATCTATGTCTGGGCCTCCGGCGCCGGATCGGCCGCCGCGCACTGAGCGGTCGCCTCAAGACAATCCCGAAGGCGGCCGCGAGGCCGCCTTTGTTTTTTCCGGGAAACCAAGATGGCAGAGTATGAGCATATCAGCCCCTCGCCCTATGCGACCGGCCTGTCCGGCCGTTGTCCGCGCTGCGGCGAAGGCAAGCTCTTCGACGGGTTTCTGAAGCTGCGCCCTCGTTGTGCCGCGTGCGGGCTCGATTTCGCCTTCGCCGACTCGGCTGACGGACCTGCCGTGTTCATCATGCTGATCGCAGGTTTTGCGGTTCTCGGCGCCGCGCTTTCCGTAGAAATCGCCTATGAGCCGCCGATCTGGGTGCATCTCTCGATCTGGCTGCCCCTGGCGATCATCGTCTGCCTCGCTCTTCTGCGACCGATGAAGGGGCTCGCGGTCGCGCTGCAATACGCCCACAAGGCCGAGGAAGGCAGGCGAGAAAAGTGAGCACGGAGACAATGCCAGACAGCGCAAGGCGTCCGAGCCTTCTCCTGCCCGTGATCCTGACCATCTGCGGGACGCTGGTGCTCTGCACGCTGGGGGGCTGGCAGCTCCTGCGGATGGGCGAGAAGCACAGCTTCATCGAGCGTCTGCAAGCGCAGGCAGCGGGCCCTGCGGCGCCCCTCCCAGCCGAGCAGCAGTGGAGCTCGCTCGATCCGGCGGAACTCGACCTGACGCGGGTCGCGGCCTCCGGACGTTACGTCGACGGCCCCTTCGCCGGGGTGCGCACCACGATCGCATCGGGCGCACCGGGAACGCGCCAGCTTTCCGGCTTTGGCCGCTGGATCTTTCAGGGGTTCCGGCTCGATGCCGGCGGTGTCATCCTGATCAATCGCGGCTTCGTGCCGGAAGCGCGCCTGGGCGAGATCAAGCCGGCCTCTGGGCCGGCAACCGTGACAGGCTTCCTGCGCACCCCCGAAGCGCGCAACAGCTTTACCCCAGCCGACCTCCCGGCCAATCGCGAGTTCTTCACACGTGATCCGGCCGCCATTGCGTCCTCCCTCGGCCTGGCCGCCGCACCGTTCTATCTTGAGCTCGAACGCCAGGGCGACGGGCTGACGCCGCCGGCCGGCGTCGATGTGAAGGAGTTGATCGAACGGATTCCCGACAACCACCTGCAATACGCACTGACCTGGTTCGGGCTGGCCCTGACCCTGATCGGTGTCTTCATTGCCTTCGCCTGGCAGGCCCGGCAACAAAGGCACAACTGACCCCGCCCCGCGGCCGACCGCGGGCGCGCACCCTTTGCCCTCGCTGCGCTCCCGGCCTATAGCAGCAGCACGACCACAGAGAGCGACACCGTGCTGCATGTCTCCACCCGGGGGGAAGCGCCCTCCCTCGCCTTTTCCGATGCCCTGCTCGCCGGGCTCGCCCGCGATGGCGGCCTTTATGTCCCGAAGGCCTGGCCCAGAATTGAAGCCCAGGAAATCGCGGGCTTCGCCGGCAAACCCTATACCGAAGTTGCCGAGCGCATCGTCGGCGCGCTGGCCGATGGAGATATCGAGACGGCGGCGCTGCGCGCCATGATCCGCGAGGCCTATGCCACGTTCCGGCATCCGGCCACCTGTCCGCTGACGCAGCTCGGCGATAATCTCTTCGTACTCGAGCTGTTCCACGGCCCAACGCTGGCGTTCAAAGATGTGGCGATGCAGCTGCTTGGGCGGCTGATGGACCATGTGCTGGTGCAGCGCGGCGAGCGCGCCACCATCGTCGGCGCAACCTCCGGCGACACAGGCGGTGCTGCGATCGACGCCTTCAAGGGGCTCGAACGGGTCGACATGTTCATCCTCTATCCGCAGGGGCGCGTCTCGGACGTGCAGCGGCGGCAGATGACCACGGTGGACTCACCCAATGTCCATGCCATCGCGGTCGAGGGCACATTCGACGATTGCCAGAACCTCGCCAAGGCGATGTTCAATCACCACAGCTTCCGCGACGAGCTGCGCCTCTCCGGCGTGAATTCGATCAACTGGGCCCGCATCGCGGCCCAGGTGGTCTACTACTTCACCTCGGCCGTCGCCCTCGGCGCGCCGGGGCGCAAGGTCTCCTTCGCCGTGCCGACCGGTAATTTCGGCGACGTGCTCGCCGGTTGGGTCGCCAAGCGCATGGGTCTGCCGATCGAGCGCCTGGTGATCGGGACGAACAGCAACGACATCCTGCCGCGCACGCTCGAGAGCGGCGCCTATGAGATGCGGGGCGTCGCTGCCACCACCTCCCCTTCTATGGACATCCAGATCTCCTCGAATTTCGAACGCCTGCTGTTCGAGGCGCATGACCGCGATGGCGCCGCCGTGCGGCGGTTGATGCAGTCGCTGCAGCAATCCGGCCGATTCGAGATCGCGCCGAAGCCACTGGCTCGCATCCGCGCCGAGTTCGACGCCGGCGCGGTCGACGAGGCGGAGGTCGCCGACGAGATCGGCCGCACCTGGCGCGAGGCCGGTTATCTGCTCGACCCCCATAGCGCGATTGGCGTTGCAGCCGCGCGCCGAGGCCTGAAGGCAGATTCTGCTACGCCGATGATCGTGCTCGGCACGGCGCATCCCGCCAAATTCCCCGCCGCCGTTGCGGCGGCAAGCGGTGTCACGCCAGCCCTGCCAGCCCATCTCGGCGATCTGATGGAGCGCAAGGAGCGCTTCACCCTGCTGCCGAACGACCAGGGACGCATCGAGGCCTTCATCCGGCAGAACGCCCGGACAGTGCGGGGAGCGGCGGCATGATCGCGACGGGGCCGGCCGAGATCGCCGAACTGGCCACGCCTGCACCACGCTCGCCGGGGGCGCATGACCCTGAGGTCGACCTGACGACCCTGCCCTCCGGCCTGCGCATCGTCTCGCAGCGCATGGACCATGCGTCCACCGTCTCACTCGGCATCTGGATCGGTGCCGGCGCGCGCGACGAGCTTCCGAACGAACACGGCCTGGCGCATCTGCTCGAGCACATGGCCTTCAAGGGCACGGCGCGGCGCAGCGCCCGTGAGATCGCCGAGGAGATCGAAAGCGTCGGCGGGGATCTCAACGCCGCGACCAGCGTCGAATACACCTGCTACACAGCCCGGGTCCTGGGAGCCGACCTCGCGCTCGCCGTGGACATCCTGGCCGATATCCTGACGTCGCCAGCGCTTGCACCCGAGGAACTCGCCCGCGAGAAGGGTGTCATCCTGCAGGAGATCGGCGCGGTTCAGGATACGCCCGACGATCTCGTCTATGACCGCTTCCTGCAGGCGGCCTTTCCGGACCAGCCCCTCGGCCGCCCGATCCTGGGAACGGCGAAGACGGTCAACAGTTTCACGCCCGACGCCATCCGGGCCTATCTGGCGCGGCACTACCATGCCGGCAATATGGTGCTGGCTGCTTCGGGCGCCGTCGACCATGACGAGCTCGTCGCCTTGGCACGTGACAGGCTCGCCAGCCTCCCCGGCAAACCCGTCGAGGCCTTCGAGCGCGAGGATGGTCATTACCGGGGCGGCGAGGCGCGGATCGAGGGCGACGAGGAGCAGGTCCATCTGGTGCTCGGCTTTCCCGGCCAGCCTTTCCGGGACGGCGCGCATTACCCGCTCCAGGTGTTCTCCTCCGTGCTCGGCGGAGGGCTGTCGTCCCGGCTGTTCCAGGAGGTGCGCGAGCAGCGCGGCCTCGCCTATTCGATCGACGCCTTCCACTGGCCCTTCTCCGATTGCGGCGTGTTCGGAATCAGCGCCGGCACGGCACCGGAAGATGCCAGCGAGCTGATCGATGTCGCGCTTGGCTGCCTGCGGCAGGCTGCCGAAGATGTGACGGAGGTCGAGGTTGCACGCGCCCGGGCCCAAATGAAGGTCGGGCTGCTGGCCTCGCTTGAGAGCCCTGGTGGCAAGCTTGAACAGATGGCCCGCCAGGTGCTCGTCTTCGGACGTGCGATACCGCGCGAGGAGCTGGCGCACCGCCTCGATGCTGTCACGCTGGAGGATGTTCGCGCCGCTGGACGCTCCCTGCTCGGGCACCAGCCAACGATCGCGGCCGTCGGTCCGCTTTCCGGTCTCCCGCCGGCAGAGCAACTGCGGCAGGCCGCACGCTCCGGGGATTGAGCAGTCATGGCTCTCTTCCGCTTCTCGACCGACCCGCCCGCCCGCCCGCTCGTTCGCACGCCGAACCTGTTCCTGCGCGCGCCACTGGCGAACGACTATGCGGCCTGGGCGGTTCTGCGGATGGAGAGCCGGGAATTCCTGACGCCCTGGGAGCCGGTCTGGAATGAGGATGACCTGACGCGGAATTCGTTCCGCCTGCGCGTCAAGCGTGCCGCACGCGAGATCGCGGCTGACGAAGCCTATCCCCTCTTCATTTTCGATGCCGGCAGCGAAACTCTGCTGGGGGGATTGACGCTCGGACTGATCCGCCGTGGCGTCGCCCAGGCCTGCACGCTTGGCTACTGGATGGGGCAACGCCACGCCGGCAAGGGATATATGACCGAAGCCGTGCGCGGCGCGGTGCGCTTCGCTTTTTCCGACCTCGGCCTGCATCGCGTCGAAGCCGCCTGCCTGCCCGGCAACGAGCCGTCTCGCCGGCTGCTGGAGCGCGTCGGCTTTCGCTGCGAAGGCGAGGCGCGGGCCTATCTGCGCATCAACGGAAACTGGGCGGACCACCTGCTCTACGCGATGATTTCGTCGGACAGGCTGCTCGGCCCCGCGGAGACGGGCAGCGCGCGATGATCCACAGGGCCGCGCCTCTGCCTTGCCCTCGCCACGACCGGTCGGTACGACTGGGTCTCCCGCCCCGCTTGAGCGCGGCCCCCACAGCTACCGAGTCGCGCTTGTCCCCACCTGACCGACTTCTCCGGTTTGGCCTTGCCTTTGTCGGCCTCGCACTCCTGTTCGTGCTGTCACTGGCCGCGCCGGCCCAGGCCGTCGAGGCCGTCCGCGTCCCTGTCGACGCACCGGTGATCGACCTGACCCATGTGGTCGAGCGCAACAAATCCGATGGCGACGTCATCCAGATCTCGACTGCGCCGGGGCCCGACGGCATCGTGCGCCGCATTGCGGTCAGGGCGCGCGAATCAGGCGCGCGGCCGGACTGGATCGTCTTCGCGCTGACCAATGATTCCGACGAGCAGATCGACCGGCTGCTGGTCGCGCCGTTCCATCGCCTGATCGGCTCCGGCGTGATCTGGCCCGATCTCGGCGACACGCGGATCGAGGCCGTGACGGCGAGCCAGGGACTTCGACCCGAGCGCGAGGACAGCCCGGACGCCGACGTCTTCATGATCACGCTCGATCCGGGCACGACGGTGACCTTCGTCGCCGAGCTGAAATCTCCGAACCTGCCGCAGCTCTATCTGTTCGAGCAGGAGGCCTATCGCCAGAAGACCAACGGGCTGACGCTCTACAAGGGCATCATCATCGGCATTGCCGGCCTGCTCGCGCTCTTCCTGACCATCATCTTCGTGGTCAAGGGAGCGGTGATCTTCCCGGCCGCCGCCGCCCTGGCCTGGGCCGTTCTCGCCTATGCAGGGCTCGATTTCGGTTTCTTCCAGCGCATCTTCCCGCTGACGCCGGCGATTGAGCGTATCTACCGCGCCGGAGCCGAGGTTGTGCTGGCGGCGACGCTGCTCGTCTTCCTCTTCGCCTATCTCAACCTGTCGCGCTGGCATGTCCGCTACAGCCACGTGACGATCATCTGGATCCTCGGCCTGTTCGGCCTCGTCGGTCTCGCCGTCTTCGATGCCCCGATGGCGTCGGGCATCGCGCGAATCTCGATCGCCGCCGTCGCGGCCGTCGGCTTCGTGCTGATCCTGCATCTGGCGACGCATGGCTATGAGCGCGCCGTCATGCTGATCCCGACCTGGTTCCTGCTCGCCGTCTGGGTGACGGCGGCCGGGTTCACGGTCACCGGCCAGTTCCAGCGCGACCTTGTCGCGCCCGCCCTGATCGGCGGGCTGGTGCTGATCGTGCTGCTGATCGGCTTCACGGTCATCCAACATGCCTTCGCCGGGGGCGCGCTGGCCCAGGGCCTTGTCTCCGACACCGAGCGGCGAGCGCTTGCGCTGTCCGGCTCCGGCGATCTCGTCTTCGACTGGGATGTCAGCGCCGACAAGATCTTCGTCTCGCCGCAGACCGAGACCCTGCTTGGCCTGTCGCGCGGAGCGCTCGAAGGTTCGGCGGCGCGCTGGCTCGAATACATGCACGTCTCCGACCGCGACCGCTATCGCGTCACGCTCGATGCCGTGCTGGAACAGCGGCGCGGCAAGCTGCAGCTCGATTTCCGTCTGCGCGCCGCCAATGGCGCCTATCACTGGTTCAACCTCAAGGCCCGGCCCGTCATCGGCTCCAACGGCGAGGTCATCCGCGTGATCGGCACACTCGCCGATGTCACCGAGCAGAGGACTGCGCAGGAGCGGCTGCTGCACGACGCGGTGCACGACAATCTGACCGGCCTGCCCAACCGCAAGCTGTTCCAGGACCGTCTCGGCGCCATCTTCGGTTTCTGCCGCGCCGACGACAATATCCGCCCGACGGTGATCGTCATCGACATCGACCGCTTCAAGCAGGTCAACGAGTCGGTCGGCTTCTCCGCGGGCGATTCGATCCTGCTGACGCTTGCGCGCAGGCTCGGCCGTCTGCTGCGTGCGCAGGACACGCTTGCCCGCATCGGCGGCGACACCTTCGCCATGATCCTTGTCTCCGAGCGGGACCCCGAACGTATCCTGGCGCTGGCGGAACTCGTTCGCCGCGCCGTCTCGACACCGGTGACCTTCGCGGAACGCGAGATCTTCCTGACACCCTCGATCGGGCTTGCGCTGTTCGACTCCTCGCCCGCGGCCCGCAAGGACGATGCCCTGAAGAATGCCGAGCTGGCGATGGCTCATGCCAAGCGCCAGGGCGGCAATAAGATCGAGGTTTTCGTTCCCGCAATGCGGACCGATCGCAACGATCGTCTTGCCCTGGAGAGCGACCTGCGTCGTGCCATCGAGCGCGGCGAGATCCAGGTGATGTACCAGCCGATCGTCAGGCTGGAGGACCGGACCATTGCGGGTTTCGAAGCCCTGGTGCGCTGGGACCACCCGCGCGAGGGCCGGCTGCTGCCGCAGGACTTCCTGGCGATTGCCGAGGAGACCGGGCTGATCGTCGATCTCGGCGTTTATGTGATGGACCGTACCGCGCGCGAGCTTGCGGCCTGGCAGGCAGCGCTCGAGGTCGACCCGCCGATCTTCGCCAGCGTCAACGTCTCCAGCCGCCAGTTGCTGCGCCATGACCTGCTGCATGACGTCAAGACGGTACTGGCGCGAAGGCGCGTCTTGCCGGGCACCCTCAAGCTCGAGATCACCGAAAGCCTGGTGATGGAGAATCCGGAATATGCCGCGCAGATGCTCTCGCGCATCCGCGAACTCGGCGCCGGGCTCTCGCTCGATGATTTCGGCACCGGCTATTCCTCGCTGTCCTATCTGCAGCGCTTTCCGTTCGACACGATCAAGGTCGATCAGAGTTTTGTGCGCCAGATGGGCAACGGAAAGCCGCCGGTGATTCTGCGCTCGATCGTCCAGCTTGCAGCGGACCTGCGCATGGACGTCGTTGCCGAGGGCGCGGAGACGGAGTCGGATGCGATCGAGCTCTACCAGCTCGGCTGCCAGTATGCGCAAGGCTATATCTTCGGTCAGCCGATGAGCGCAGCCGAAGCCCGCCGGTTGGTGGGCGCGAGCGCCGCATCCTCTTCGGAAGCAGCGTAACCCCTCCCTATTCCGGGAGGGAATCCGGAGCTGCTCAGGCGTGTCCGGCCGTGCTCGACAAGAATGCGGGGTCGATACCGATCTTGTGCAGCGCACGATGGTACTTGGTCTCGATACTGTCGTCGAAAAGCAGCGCGGGGTCGGCAGCGCAGTGCAGCCAGCCATTCGACTGGATCTCGGATTCAAGCTGGCCCGCTCCCCAGCCTGCATAGCCAAGGGCAAGCACCGCATTCTCCGGCCCGCTGCCGATGGCAATGGCGCGCAGGATATCCAAGGTCGCCGTCAGACAGATGCCATTGTCGATCGGCAAGGTCGCCGATTCCAGGAAGAAGTCAGAGGAGTGCAGCACGAAGCCTCGCTTCGTCTCCACCGGTCCGCCCCGCAGCACCTGCATCCGTTCGGCCTGACTCGGTAGCCGAATCAGCTCCTCCGAGGGAATGACGTCGAGCTGGACCAGCAGATCGGGAAACCGCGTGTCCGGCGCCGGCTTGTTGAGGATGATGCCCATGGCGCCATCCTCGGAATGAGCACAGATATAGACCACGCTGCGGCTGAAGCGCGTGTCGGTCATGCCAGGCATGGCGATCAGGCACTGCCCGTCGAGATAGCTGCGGCCGCTGACGCGTTGGCTGGATCCGATCTTCATACCACTATGCTAAATCCAATCGGCCCGGCTGGAAACCGTGTCCTTGAAAATGCCGGCACCGCGATTGCGCCCCAATCATGCGGCATAGGATGAATGGCTGCATGTCACATGATTGCCAGCAAATGTGAGAGAGATTGTTTCGCTTTTTGCAGACGCATTCCCTAAGACGGTCATCGTGAAGTCGGCATTGCTCTCACTCGCGCTCGCCGCGCTGGCGTTCAGCGCTCCTGCTCAGGCGCAGGAGGCGGCGGTGTCGTCATGGTCCCGCAGCACGCATTCCTCGATCCGCCTGATCGCCGGAGCGACGGCCCCCTCGGGCAAGCAACGCATCGGCGTCGAGATCACCATGGCGCCAGGCTACAAGACCTATTGGCGCAACCCCGGCGATTCCGGCGTTCCTCCCTCCTTCGACTGGAGCGGCTCGACCAATGTCGGCGGCCTCGACGTGCGCTGGCCCGCGCCGGAACGCTTCGAGGACGGCACCGGCTTTTCGATCGGCTATGTCGGCGAGGTCGTGGTGCCGGTGTCGGTGCAGCCGGTCGACCCCAGCAAGCCGGTCATGGTCGTGCTCAAGCTCGACTATGCCGTCTGCGAGAAGATGTGCATTCCCGCCAAGGGCGAGGCTCAGCTCTGGCTTGAGCCCGGCGTGACCTCGGTAACCTCGCCGCGGCTCGAGAGCTTCGAGGCGCGGGTGCCGATTCCCGTCAAGCTCGGCCCCCACAAGGAGAAGATCTCGGTGATCGAGGTGCTGCCAGGCGAGGCTGGACCTGAGCCCAAGGTCAAACTCGTGCTGCAGGCTCCACCGGACGGCGCGATCGAAGATGTCTTCGTCGAGGGGCCGGGCGCCTGGTCCTTCAGCAAGCCGGTCCTGAAGCCGCAACCCGATGGCACGGTGCTCGCCCATGTCCGGATTACCGACCGTCCCAAGGGTGCCGCCGGCCCGGTGCCCTTCATCGTGACGGTGCGCGGCAAGCCGGCGGCGGTCGAGACGCGGCTTGAACTCGACATCCCGGTCGCCAAGCCCTAATCCCTGACCGAGCGGCGAAGGCCGCATGGCTCACGGAGAACAGGCGATGACGATCAAGGTGGGTGACACACTTCCGCAGGCGACGTTCCGCGTGATGACGGCGGACGGCCCGGCAGCGAAGACGACCGAAGACCTGTTCAAGGGCAAGAAAGTGGTGCTGTTTGCAGTGCCCGGCGCCTTCACGCCGACCTGCCACAAGAATCACCTTCCCGGCTATCTCGCCAAGGCTGCCGAGATCAAGGGCAAGGGCGTCGATGCCATCATGGTGACCGGCGTCAACGATGTCTTCGTCATGGATGCCTGGTCGAAGGCAACGGGCGCAGTCGGCGTCATCGAGTTCCTCTCGGACGGCAATGCCGATTTCGCCAAGGAGATCGGGCTTTCGCTCGACGGTTCGGGCTTCGGCCTCGGAACCCGTTCGCAGCGCTATTCGATGATCGTCGAGAACGGCGTGGTCGAGGCCCTCAATGTCGAGGACGCGCCTGGCAAGGCCGACGTCTCCGGCGCCGAGGAAATGCTGAAGCAGCTCTGAGAGCGGCCGGCGAATGAGGAGGCCCGCCCGGCACCCGCCGCGCGGGCTTTTTCATGCCTGCTGCAACGATGCTGATCGAAAGCATGGCGCTTTGTCATGAGACAGATCCTCCGGCCCCGGGCTAGCGTGAATTCGCTACAGGGAGAGGCTGCATGTCCGAGATCACCATCCGCCCGCTCGTCGCGAGCGACCGTACCGTCTGGGGCCCGCTCTGGCAGGGCTATCTGACCTTCTACAAGTCGAGTCTACCCGAAGAGATCCATGACCTGACCTTCGCTCGCCTGACAGGCGGCAAGGAGCCGATGGGGGGCTTCATCGCCGAGCGCGACGGCAAGGCAGTCGGCATCGTGCACTGGGTCACGCACCGCACCACCTGGAGCGCCAAGGATATCTGCTATCTTCAGGACCTGTTCGTCAGCCCGGATATTCGAGGCGGCGGCGGCGGCCGCAAGCTGATCGAGGCCGTGCGGCAGATGGCCGAGGCCAAGGGCTGTTTCCGCGTCTACTGGCAGACGCATGAGACGAATCTTCAGGCCCGCGAACTGTACGACAAGGTCGCCGACCTCTCGGGCTTCCTGGTCTATCGGCAACCGCTCGGCTGACGAGCCGGCCGGGCTTTATCGCCCGGGCTTGAACGGCGCCATGCCGGCGCGGGCGAGCACGTCGGCGCGCTCGTTCATCTCGTCTCCGGCGTGGCCCTTGACCCATTTCCACTCGATCTTGTGGCGGCCGAGTGCGGCATCGAGGCGCTTCCAGAGCTCCTCGTTCTTCACCGGCTTCCGGTCGGCGGTCTTCCAGCCATTCTTCTTCCAGCCATGGATCCAGCCGGTGATGCCCTGACGCAGGTACTGGCTGTCGGTATGCAGCGCCACCGTGCAGGGCCGCGTCAGCGTCTCGAGCGCCGAAATCGCCGCCATCAGCTCCATGCGGTTGTTCGTGGTCATCTGTTCGCCGCCCGAGAGCTCGCGCGCCTTGCCATTGTAGCTGAGGATCGCGCCCCAGCCCCCCGGGCCGGGATTGCCGGAACAGGCCCCGTCGGTCCAGATCTCTACAGTATCGCTCATCGTTTCAGGCCATATTCGCGGGCGTCACCGACGCGCTGATGGAAGGCAAGTTTGCGGTCGTATTCGAGCGGATCCAGCGGCTTGACCAGTGCGCCCGGCGGAACATTCAGCCAGTCCACCAGCCGGGTCAGCAGGAAGCGCAGGGCCGAGCCGCGGCAGAGCACTGGGAGCGCCTCGACCTCTGTGGAGGTCAGGGGACGCACGCTTTCATAGCCCGCGAGGATCGCCTGCCCCTTGGTGAGATTGAACGAAGCATCGGCCTCGAAGCACCAGGCATTCAGGCAGATGGCGAGATCATAGGCGAAGGCGTCGGTGCAGGCGAAGTAGAAGTCGATCAGCCCCGACAGCCGGTCCTTGATGAAGAAGACATTGTTGGGAAAGAGATCGGCGTGGATGACGCCGTGCGGCAGGTTCCTCGGCCAGTTGGCCTCGTGGAACGCGATTTCCGTCATGACGCGCTTCGCCAGTCCGGGCGAAACCGTCTCGGCACCGGCACCAGCCTGTTCCGCCAGGGGCCGCCAGCCGGCGACGGACAGATCATTCGGCCGGATCATGCCGAAGCCTTCGCCTGCCTTGTGCAGGAGCGCCAGCCCACGCCCGACCTCGGCGCAATGAGCAGCCGTCGGACGGCGCACGGAGAGACCATCGAGGAAGGTCACGATCGCCGCTGGCCGGCCCGCGAGCCTGCTCACAGCCAGACCGTCCTGCGCCTTGACCGGCAGCGGGCAGATCAGCCCGCGCTCGGCCAGATGCTCCATCAGCCCAAGGAAGAACGGCAGGTCAGCCGCACTGACCCGCTCCTCGTAGAGCGTCAGGATGAAGAAGCCCTGCGTGGTATGCAGCAGGAAATTGGAGTTCGAGACCCCTTCGGCAATGCCCTTGACCGCAAGCAGATCGCCAATGCCGTAGCGCGCCACGAAGGCGGCCATCTCATCGTCGGGCACTTCAGTATAGACGGCCAAATTCGCTCACTCGGCCGCATTCGGCGCAGGCTCGCCGCGCAGTTCGCGCGGCAGGGGGAAGAAGACGCTTTCATCGGCGGTCGAGACGGTCTCGACGCTGACTTCATAGCGCTCGGCAAAGGCATCGATGATCTCTTCGACCAGCACCTCGGGAGCGCTGGCGCCCGCCGTGATGCCCAGCCGCTTGATCGCACCGAAGATCGACCAGTCGATCTCGTCGGCCCTCAGCACCAGCCGCGCGGAGGGGCAGCCGGCCCGCTCGGCGACTTCGCGCAGGCGCTGCGAATTGGAGGAGTTGGGCGAGCCGACAACGAGAAGTCCGTCGACCAGCGGGGCAACCCGCTTCACCGCCTCCTGGCGGTTCGTGGTCGCGTAGCAGATATCTTCCTTGTGCGGCGCGATCAGCTCAGGAAACCGCGTCTGCAGCGCCTGGACGATGCCGCGTGTGTCATCGACCGAAAGCGTCGTCTGGGTGACATAAGCGAGCGGCTGGTCGGCGGGAGGAGGAAGCCGGGCCACGTCGTCCAGCGTCTCGATCAGCGTGATCGCCCCCGGGGGCAACTGGCCCATCGTGCCGATGACCTCGGGATGGCCGGCATGGCCGACGAGCAGGATATGGCGACCGCGCTTGTGATGAACCTCGGCCTCGCGATGCACCTTGGTGACCAGCGGGCAGGTCGCGTCGATGGCGAAGAGCGTCCGCGATGCTGCCTCGGCGGGAACGGATTTCGGCACGCCATGGGCCGAGAATATCACCGGACGCGTGGTGTCCGGCACCTCCGACAGTTCCGCGACGAAGACCGCGCCTTTGCGCCTCAGCGATTCGACGACATATTTGTTGTGTACGATCTCATGGCGCACATAGACCGGCGCACCATGCATCGCGAGCGCCTTCTCGACCGCGTCGATGGCGCGTACGACCCCCGCGCAAAAACCGCGCGGGGCACAAAGCAGAATGTCGAGCGGCGGCTTGGTCACGGGGTTTCGAGGCCTTGGAGATGGTCAGCGCCTTCTTTCGGCGTGCGCCCTGCGATGTCAAGGAAGAGCAGCGCCGCAGGAGGGGACACGCGGTTGCACAACTCGCCCCTCGCAGCGCAGCAAGGAAGCGCCTAGATAGGCAGCATGGTCGGCTGTGGCGCTTGCGCGAGCCTGCTTTCCACAACGAAGAGTTCCCATGGCCGACGCCAGTCACACGAGTTACCTGCCTCCGATCCTGATTTTCTGCGCGGGCGCAGTCATTGCCGTGCCGCTGTTTCGTCGCCTCGGTCAGTCGGCTGTGCTTGGCTATCTCGCGGCCGGCATCGCGATCGGCCCTTCGGTGCTCGCGCTGGTCAAGGACCCGGACGCAATCCGAGGCACCGCCGAGATCGGTGTCGTGCTGCTGCTATTCCTGGTTGGGCTGGAGCTTCAACCATCGCGGCTCTACTCGATGCGCAAGGACATCCTCGGCGCTGGCCTCGCGCAGATGGCGCTCAGTGCGACGGCGATCGGGCTCGTTGGCTGGAAATTCGGTCTCTCCGTCGGCGGCGCCATTGCCGTGGGATTAGCGCTCGCCCTGTCCGCGACATCGATTGCCCTGCAGGTCCTGGAGGAGCGCGGCGACGGCAGCGAAACCTACGGCCGGCGCACCTTCTCGATCCTGCTGTTCCAGGACATCTCGATCGCTCCGGCGCTGGCGCTGCTCCCGTTGCTGGCGACCACCGGCGCCCAGAACCATGGCAGCGCTCCGGCGCTGGCGGGATTGGGCCTTGCACTGCTCGCCGTGGCGCTGCTCGTGCTCGTCGGACGCTACCTGCTCAATCCGTTCTTCCGGGTTCTCGCCAGCACCGGCGCCAAGGACGTCATGACCGCGGCCGCGCTGCTGATCGTGCTCGGTGCCGCGATGCTGATGGAGCGGGTCGGCCTCTCCATGGCCATGGGCGCCTTCCTCGCCGGAGTGCTGCTGGCGGACTCGCATTTCCGGCATGAGCTCGAAGCCGATATCGAACCGTTCCGCGGCGTGCTGCTCGGCCTGTTCTTCATGGCGGTCGGCATGTCGCTCGACCTCCAGCTGGTTTTCGACAACGCGCTGCTGCTGGCGCTCGCAGCGCCGCTCCTCGTCGCCTTCAAGATCGTGGTCGCGGCAACGATCCTGCGCGTCTCCTGCTCGTCAAGAACCGAGGCCATACGGGCCGGCGCCCTGCTGTCGCCGGCGGGCGAGTTCGCGTTCGTCCTCCTGCCGCTCGGTGCTGCGCTGGGGCTGCTCAACACCCAGCAGGCAGCCCTGGCGACTTCGCTCGCCGCGCTCTCGATGCTGATCGGACCGGTTGCCGCCAAGCTGATCGACCTCTGGCTGACCCGGCGCGCCCCGGCAGAAACCATGGAAGAGGATTTCGAGGGTGCCGGCGGCTCCGTCATGGTCATCGGGTTCGGCAGGTTCGGGCAGGTGGTGACCCAGGCGCTGCTGCTGCAGCATATCCCGGTGACGATCATCGACTCCAATGTCGAGCGCATCCGGTCGGCGGCCAAGTTCGGCTTCCGCATCTATTACGGCGACGGCACGAGGCTCGACGTGCTGCGGGCTGCGGGCGCCGGGAAGGCCAAAATCATCTGCATCTGCATCGACAATCGCGAAGCAGCCTTGCGGATCGTCGAAATGGCGAGGGCCGAATTCCCCTCCGCACGGCTGCATGTGCGGGCCTATGACCGTGTCCATGCGATCGAGTTGATGAAGGCCGATGTCGACTTTCAGATGCGCGAGACCTTCGAGTCGGCGCTTGGCTTCGGGCGGGTGACGCTCGAAAGCCTGGGCCTCAGCTATGACGAGGCCAGCCTGGTCATCGACAGCGTTCGTGACCGCGACGCCCAGCGCATGGAGATCCAGTATCACGAGGGCATCGCCGCCGGCATCCAGAAGGTGCCGCGCGTCTCGCCCGAACCGCTGGTTCAGCCGAAGGCCAAGTCCAAGGCGCTCACCGAGGAGACGCGCGAAGTCATCGAGGATGGCGGAGCTGAAGTTGCCGTCGGCGGCGTCGGAGAACCGGAATTGTGAACGCACCCGTCAACCCCAACCAAGCCGTCTTCGTCAGCGGCTCGACCTTTCGCCATGTCGCTGTGATGACCGCGACCGGTGCGGTCGGGCTGATGGCGATCTTCGTCGTCGACCTGCTCTCGCTGCTCTATGTCTCCTGGCTCGGTCGGCCGGCAGCGACCGCAGGTGTCGGCTTCGCGACGATCGTGCTGTTCCTGACCGTCTCGATCAATATCGGCTTCATGATCGCGGTTTCGGCACTGACCTCCCGCACGCTCGGATCTGGCGACCGCAAGGGCGCGCGACGGATCGCAGGCTCCGCCATGACCTTGATGGCGCTTGCCGCGATCGTGCTGACGCTGCTGGCATTGCCGTGCCTGCCCTGGCTCCTGAGGCATCTTGGTGCACATGGCGAGGCCTATGACGTCGCTCTTTCATTCCTTTGGATCGCCCTGCCCTCCAATCTTCTGATGGCGCTCGGCATCGGATTTTCGGGCGTGCTGCGCGCCATCGGCGATGCCCGGCGCGCCATGTTCGTGACGCTCGGGGGCGGGCTCGCAACCGCGGTGCTCGACCCTCTCTTCATCTTCGGCTTTGCGCTCGGCACGGACGGCGCCGCCTGGGCGACCGTGCTGTCACGCGTCATCTTTGCCTTTGTCGGCTTCCGCGGAGCCGTGAAGATCCACGACATGGTCGGCATGCCCAGCCGGCAGGCGCTGCTGGCCGACACGCCACGCACGCTTGCGATCGCCGGCCCGGCGATCCTGACCAATCTCTCGACACCGATCGCGAACGCCGTCTTTGCCGGCATTTTCGCGCGCTTCGGCGATGGCGCGATCGCGGCCATGGCGATCATGGATCGGCTGGTGCCGGTGGCCTTTGGCGTGATCTTCGCGCTATCGGGCGCAGTCGGGCCGATTCTCGGCCAGAATTGGGGGGCCGGCCGCTTCGATCGCATGCGCCGCGCACTCAGCGACTCCGTGATCTTCGCTGTGGCCTGCGTCTGCGTTGCCTGGCTCGTGCTCCTGCTGCTGCGCGGCCCGATTGTCGCCGTCTTTCATGCCAGCGGCCTGACCGCAGAGCTGGTGATGTTCTTCTGCCTGATCTCCGGGCCGATGTGGATCTTCGTCGCGATACTCTTCGTCGCCAATGCCGCGTTCAACAATCTCGGCATGCCGATCCTGTCGACCCTCTTCAGCTGGGGGCGTGCAACGCTCGGGACGATGCCGATGGCCTGGGTCGGCGCATACTATGCCGGGCCGAAGGGCGCGATGGTCGGCACGGCGCTTGGGGCTGTCGCGTTCGGACTCGTCGCGCTGGTCTTTGCCTATCGCGGCATCATGCGCCTGGAGCGCCAGGGCAAGGGCGCGTGAGCATCTAGGGCACGTGAGCCTCGCTTGCCTGCCGGCCCCGCCCTGCTATCGTCGCGAATGCAGGCGGCGGCAGACCGCGACGAAGACGGAGAGGCGCCATGATGAACCTGTTCGAGATGATGCAATCGGCCCAGAACGGGCAGGCCATGCAGAATCTGGCTCGGCAATACGGGCTCAGCCAACAGCAGACGCAGAGCGCGCTCGACGCCTTGCTGCCGGCCTTCACCATGGGACTTCAGCGGCAGACGCAGGACCCCCGCGCTTTCGGCAATCTCGCCCAGATGATGACGGCCTCGCCGTTCGGCTCGCTCTATGACGCCGATGGCGACGGCATCCCCGACAACGCCGCGATGATGGGCAATAGCGTCCTCAAGCAGCTCTTCGGCTCGCAGGAGGTCAGCAACGCGCTGGCGGCCCAGGCTGCGGCGACGAGCGGCGTCGGCCAGGCGGTTCTGAAGCAGATGCTGCCGGTGATCGCCTCCATGATCATGGGCGGGTTGTTCAAGTCGACCAGCAATCAGGGGCTCGGCGGCATCTTCGGGCAGTTCGCCGAGATGATGCAGGGCAAGATGCCAGGCCAGCAGCAGCCTGCGCCGCAGATGCAACCCCAGACTCCGGGGGCCTCGCTCGACGCGATTCTCGGGAGCCTGTTCGGGCAGGCGGCCGGCGCTCCCCCGGCGCAAGGCGGCGGTCCCTTTGGCGGGGGCCCCTTCGGCGGATCAAATCCGGGTGGACCCGCCGGGGCCGACCCGATGGGCGGGCTTCTCGGCCAGATCCTGACCGGCATGCTTGGCGGAGCAGCGACGCAGCCCCAGGCGGCGCCGCCCCCTTCGCAACCGCGTGGCCAGGCCACCGGCCCCGCAGCGCAGCCGGAACCGGAATCGGACCAGCCTGCGCCGTCGGGCGAATCCGGTCCGGGCTCGATCGGCCTTGATGCGCTGAACCAGATGTTCGAGCACGGTCGCCAGGTGCAGGACGACCATCAGAACGCGCTGAAGTCGATTCTGGACGCGATGCTCGGCGGCGGGCAGCGTCGCTAGGTGTGGAGCGTCAACAGGTTGTCCTCGCCGAGAGCGAGTCTGCTGATGGGTGTATTGGCCTGGATGCCGCCATGGGGGCGATGCCAGTTGTAGTGATGGAGCCAGCGCGGCAGCTCTTCGGCTCTGCGATCTGAGTGGGGATAGG
>NZ_JBFRHE010000036.1:0-22279 GCF_052115715.1 Allobosea sp. 2KB_26 | reverse complement strand
CGTCAGAATGGTGTAGCGCGTCGAGGCGCCATAGCCGCCTTGTTCCGCCAGAAGCTGCACCGTTCCCCCGGACAGGGTGGCGGTTCCGGTGGCGGCGATCCTGTCGGACTGGCCGGCGGCATTGACCTCGAGCTGATAGGTCGAGCCGGAAGCGAAGGAGATGTTGCCAGCAACGTTCAAGGTGCCGATCGAATTGCCCGGCGCGACCGTGCCGGCATGGCCGACGACGACGCTCCCGACCGTGCCCGAGCCGCCGAGCGCGCCGCCGGCCAGCGTGATGGTGGAGCCTGTCAGCGAGCCGTTGACCGTGAGCAGGCCCGACAGCACCGAGGTCGCCCCGGTATAGCTGTTGCTTCCCGTCAGAATGAGCTGGCCAGTACCCTGCTTGGTCAGCGTCCCCGTGCCCGAGATGTTCGCGGCGAGCGTGGCGGTATCGACAAAATCCGCGACGATGGCGCCGTCATTCAGGATCGCGTGAGTGTCGATCGTGCCCGCGCGCCCGCCGGTGCCCAGATTGAGCACGGAGGTATCGCTGATCTCCACCCAGCCGGCCTTGACCGTGCCGCCATCCGCGGCGGTGAGCATGGCGGTGGTGGCGCCGCAGCCGCAGCCATAACCGACGAAGAGGCCGTCGACCACGTTGAGTTGGGAGCCTGCGCCCGTGACCGTCACAGTGGCGCTGGCGAGGCCCAGCCCGGCATCGGAATCGTAATAGAGGCTGCCGTTCAGATTGACGATGCCACCGTCGGAAACGACGAGCGCGCCGGTTCCATTGGACCACTTGGAGCCGATGAACATGTGCTGCTCGACATTCCAGACCGAGCCGGCGCCGGTCACGCTGACGGTCGCCGAGGTCCCATGTCCCTCGATGAGCGCGCCCGCCTTGCTGTTCATCACGCCGCCGCTGCTGATGGTCAGGGTCGCGGCAGCAGGACCGCCGACATCCGTATAGCCCTCATTGGTGACGCTGGAATTTGCCCCCGAAACCTCCATGGCGGATTTGATCGCCAGGTACCCCATCGGGTCCACCAGCTTCAGCGTTCCGCCATTGCTGACCCGGAGCAGGCCGTTCGACACTTCGTTCCAGCCCATGGCCCAGCCGGTCGGATCGCCGACCGTGAGCGAACCGCCCTTGATCTCGAGCGTCGGGCTCGCGCTGCCGCTGAGGGTGAACGCGCCCCCGATGACATTGTGCGCTCCGGTCAGCGACAGGGTGCCGGGGCCGTTCACAAGGAGAGAGCCCGGGCCGGAAATCTGACCCGAAAGGGTCAACACGCCGCTGGCGTCGATCGTGCCGCCGGCTGCGCTCAACGTCACATCCCGTGCCGAGGTGAAGCTGCTGGTGGTTCTGAGCGCGCCACCGTTGAGGGTCAGCCCCCCTGAGACCGCACCGAGATTGGCGTCGCGGCTTATCGAGAGAACGCCTCCGTTGATGGTCGTCCCGCCGCTATAGGTATTCGTCCCTGTCAGGATGGTGACCCCGGCCTCGATAAGAAGCGCGCCGGCGCCTGTGATCTTGGGCGCGAACGTGTAGGCCGTAGAGGTATGGTTGAAGACAATGCGTCCCGTGCCTGCGCCGAATGCGACTTCGGCCGCGAGAAGGCTCCCGACCGCCGCCGCCGGTTGGCCGGACGCGGCACCAATGTTCACTGTGCCTGTACCGCCATGAGTGCCGTAGGAGGCGACCCAAACGGTGCCCCCGCCACTCCCAACGGACACCGTGCCTCCGTCCTGGATAGTGAGTGTCCCGTCGCCGAAAGCGCCGACGTACATGCCGCCGCTGCTCAGGGACGATCCGGCCCCTTTGACCGTCACCGAGCCCGCGGCACGATGGGAGGGGCCGCCAGCGTTGCCTATGGTAACGAAATCAAACGAGACAGTCCCTCCTGCCTCTATGAGCAGCGAGCCAGTGCCATTGTGTCCAACATCGAGTTGTCCACTGCCGCTGAGGGATGACCCGGTCCCCGTCACGCTGACTGAGCCGATACCGCCCACTTCCTTGCCGAGGCGGACATCCTCGGAGCCCATGCTGACGGTGCCGCCGCCGGCAATGGTCAGCGCGCCAGTGCCTGTTTGACCAATGTCGAGGAGGCCGCCCGGAGTCCAATGCGGCAGCGGATTGGGCGATGGAAGAGGCGAAACATCGCCCGTCACCGTCACGGACGGCGTTTGCGCCGCAGCTCCCAGCGGCAGGCCGGCGAGCCAGGTGGCGAGAGACAGCGCCGTGGTCGCCCGGAAGGACGCAGCGCGGCGGCCCGGCCGCGTGTGTCCGCGCGCCTGCAGGCCGTATTGTTGCCAGCCACGCGCCGCATCTTCGATCAGTCGCAGGATGGCGAGCGGCGCTCGCGCTCCGCGCCTCACGCCGGCCGCCCTATGTACTCGCGTCATCCAGCCCCCGGCGTTGCGGACAGGATCGAGTCGCCGCCGCATTGCATGCCAGCCGCGACAACTAGGGCAGGGGCACTCTCGCGACAATACGGCATTTGCCGTAGATGCCGCAGAAAAGTTGTATAATTCGGATGTTAAATGACGCAGCGTCCTGCTGCGCGGGCGCTGGTGGAGCAGAACGCGGTCGGCTGGGCGAAAGTCAGCGTGCTGCGCCGCCGGCACGGCAGCCGGCTGGGCGGTAACCGCGGCAAGGACGCATCCTACCCCACGGTCACCCCGGCCAAAAATGATGGCACGACGGTTTACACGCTCAAGGCCGAGGATGTCCCTGTCGACGTGTTCCGGTCGATCAGTGTCTATGACGAGAAGGGCTTCTTCCAGAAGAACGATGACGACGCCTATTCGGTCAACAGCGTCACCGGCAAGACAAGACCGGCAAGACAAGACCGGCGAGACACGACCGGCGAGGCAAGCGCCGATGGTGCGATCGACCGGATGGTGATGCGTTCCGAGCGGCCGCCTTCGACCCAACCGGGTCGGCCGCCGCCCGGCTCGCTGATTGGACACACCGCGCTTGATCTCACGCCGTGGCAACACGTATGTCGGCGAGCATGCGTATTCCGTCCAATCCCCTCGTGCTGATCGGGCCGGCAATACTCGTCGTCTTTGCAGTGAGCTTCGCCGCAGTCTGGGTGAGGGATCGACGGCACCAGCACCTGCTGTTTCTTGGCGCGGCCTGCCTGCTATTCTGCACCGGGACCTTGTCGCAGATCCTCGCCATACCGGACGGCGATGGTGTGAATGCGGTGACCTCGGCGCTGATCTACACCGTGAGCGTCCTGCTTCTCAGCGACGGGCTTCTCCGGCGCTCGGGAGCGCGGCTGCCGTGGGTTTCGTATCTGATCGTCCCGGCCCTGATCGCGGGCGCCATCGCCTATTTCTACTACATCGATCGCCGCCTCGTCGTGCGGATCTATCTCCTGAATTTCGGTTACGGGCTGATCTTTCTCGCGACCGCCTGGCGCCTGCGCCAGCTTCGGGGCGGGCGGCTGCCGGAGCAGATCCTATTTTGGGTGCTGGTCGCCTTCTCGCTCCATTTCTTCCCCCGCACCGTGCTGACCGTCGGAGCCACGCCCCCGGCGGCCGGCGATTTCGGTTCGTCACCCTTCTGGCTGGCCTTGCAATTCTCGCTCGCAGTCTTGGGGGTGGCACTGGCGCTGGCGGTCTTCGCCGTCACCGTCAGCGACATGATCGAGACGCTTCGCAAAGAACGATCCACGGATCACCTGACCGGTCTTTCGAACAGGCTGGGCTTCGAGGAGGCTGCCAATCGGCTCTTGCGCGACGCCCGTGCCTGGCCGATCTGCCTGGTGATAGCCGATATCGACCGTTTCAAGAGCATCAACGACACGTTCGGGCATCCCGCCGGCGATGCCGTCCTCAGAGCTTTCGCGAAGCTGCTCAAGGAGACTGCGCGACGGGTCGACCTTTCCGGACGTCTTGGCGGCGAAGAATTCGCCCTGCTGCTGCCGAACTGCGATACGGCCGGCGGCTACGCCTTCGCCGATCGGCTTCGATCCATCGTGCGGCAAACCCGTTTCGAGGGGCTGCCTCAATCAACATATGTGACGGCGAGCTTCGGGCTGGTCATTGCCAGCCGAGGCGAAAGCCTGAGCAGTCTCGTCGCCCGCGCCGACAAGGCGCTCTACCAAGCCAAGCGCTCGGGCCGAAATCGCGTCGAAATCGATGCTGAGAGCCTCACTGCGCCGGCGCCCGCAAGGACGCCATCCTGAGCGCGAGAGGCTCGGGCGCGGTCTACGGAAACGAGCAGTTGCACAAACTATGGCGGGTTCACGAGGGCCGCTCTGCGCTGCGCGCCTTGCACGCGTTCTTTCCGGCGCTCTAGGATCGGCCTGCCGACATCGCGGCGATGCTGGATACGGAAGGTCTCAAGCATGAAGCGTCGGACATTTCTGGGCGCTGCCGCTGGCGCCGCCGTCTCGGTGATCGCAAGGCCCAGCCTCGCGCAGCCGGCAAAACTCCTGAAATTCGTTCCCGAGGCGGATGTCGCGATCGTCGATCCGGTCTGGACGACGGCGACGGTGACGCGCAATCACGGCTATCTCGTCTTCGATACGCTCTATGGCCAGAACGCCGATTATGGTTTCGAGCCCCAGATGGTGGCGGGCCATACGATCGAGGATGACGGCAAGACCTGGCGACTGACCTTGCGCGAGGGCCTGCGCTTTCATGATGGCGAGCCGGTGCGGGCGCAGGACGTGGTGCCGAGCATCCGCCGCTTTTCCGCCCGCGATGCCTTCGGCCGGGCGTTGATGGATGCGACGGACGAGCTGTCGGCCGAATCCGACCGCGTCGTGAAATTCCGCCTGAAGCGGCCGTTCCCGCTGCTTCCGGCCGCACTTGGCAAGACCGGGACGTCGATGCCCTGCATCATGCCGGAACGGCTGGCGGTGACCGACCCCAACAAGCAGGTGACGGAGATGGTCGGCAGCGGCCCGTACCGCTTCAAGGCCGACGAGCGGGTTCCCGGCGCCTTGGCGGTCTACGAGAAATTCGCAGGCTATGTTCCGCGCCCGGATGGCTCGGCCACCTTCACCGCCGGCCCCAAGAGCGTGTTCTTCGACAGGGTCGAGTGGCGCATCATGCCCGACCCTTCGACGGCGGCCAACGCGCTCAGCACCGGCGAGATCGACTGGTGGCAAAACCCGACACCGGATCTGCTGGGCACGCTTCGAGCCAAGGCCGGGGTGAAGGTCGAAGGTCTCGATCCGGCCGGCGGCATCGGCTGCCTGCGCTTCAACAGTCTCCACCCCCCGTTCGACAATCCCGCGATCCGGCGCGCCCTGCTCGGCGCCATCGACCAGAGCGAGTTCATGACCGCGGTCGCGGGAGACGAACGCTCGATGTGGAAGGACCATGTCGGCGTGTTCAGCCCCGACACGCCGCTCGCGACCACGGCCGGAACGGAGGTTCTGGTCGGCAAGCGGGATTTCGCGGCGGTCAAGCGCGCGCTGGCGGCGGCCGGCTATAACGGAGAGCGCGTCGTGCTGCTCGATCCGACCGATTACCCCTCGACCCATGCGCTGGCGATGGTGGCGGCGGACGCGCTGCAGAAATCCGGGATGAACGTGGACCTGGTCTCGACCGACTGGGGCACCGTCGTTCAACGCCGCGCGAGCAAGCAACCCATCGACAAGGGCGGCTGGAACATCTTCTTCACCTATCTGAACGGCACCAACAATTTCGATCCCGCCAGCCAGCTCGGCATCCGCGGCAATGGCGATCAGGCCTGGTTCGGCTGGCCGAAATCGCCGCGCCTGGAAGAGCTGCGCCTCGATTGGTTCGCGGTCAAGGATATCGCCGCTCAAAAGACGATCTGCGCCGAAATCCAGAAGCAGTTCTTCGTCGAGGTTCCCTATATCCCGCTCGGTGCCTATTACGAGAAGACGGCCTATCGCGGGTTGGCCGGGATGCGCATCGGCTTTGCGCAGTTCTACGACGTGAAGCGAGCATGATGAGCAAGACGATCCGTATCGCCGTTCTCCAGTTCTCCCATGAGACGGTGACCTTCCTCCCCAACGACACCACCCGGGAGGATTTCATCTATCCCGGCTCGCCGGCCGGAGGGGAGGCGCTGCTGGCGACCGACCCGAAGGGCTATATGGGCGGTTTCGTCCAGGTTGCGCGCGAATATGACGATGTCGAGCTGATCGGTATCACCTCGCCGCTCTGGCCACGCACCGGCACAGGCTCGGGCTGGGTCACGCAGGATGCCTACGAGCATTTCCTCGGTGTCATGATCAAGGAGCTGAAGGCGCAACCGGCGCTGGACGGCGTCTATCTGGCGCTTCACGGCGCGCTGGCCGTGCGCGGCGTGCCGCGTCCCGAGGCCGATATCGCAAGGCGCGTCCGCGAGGTCGTCGGCCGGGAGGCCTTCATCTCCGCGACATTCGATCCCCATGGCAATGAGGACGAAGCCTTTCTGGAACACGCCGACATGGCCTTCTGCGTCAAATACTTCCCGCATTACGACATGCACCTGCAGGGCGAGCGCGCGGCGCGCATGCTGGTCAGGGCGATCCGCGGCAGCTTCAGGCCGGTGCACCGGTCGCTGCGGATTCCGATCCTCGCTCCCACGGTCGTGATGTGGACCGGCGCCTCGCCCTGGTCCGATCTGGTCCAGCGGGCGCTGATCTGGGAGGCGAGGGAGCCTGACGTCTTCGTCAACGTCTTCTTCGGTTTTCCCTGGTCCGACGTGCCCGATGCCGGGATGGGCCTTCAGGTGCTGACCCATGACGACCCGGAGCTCGCCGAGCGCGTGCTGCTGGATATGGCCGACTGGATCTGGCGCCGGCGAAAGGCGCTGCTCGAGACCGTGAAGATCCACACGATGGAGCAGGGCGTGGTTCTGGCCCGCGAGGCTGTGACGGCGGGCAGGGCGCCGGTCGTGCTCGCCGATTACAGCGATCGCTCGGGCTACGCCACCTGGCTGCTGCAGGAGATCATCGCGCAGAGCTGTGAGCGCACCCTGATCGCCACCATCGCCTCGCCCGAGGCCATTCGTGCCGTGCTCGCAGCCGGCGCTCGGCCTGGCGATGTATTCGACGCTGAGATCGGCGGGCTTTTCGATGAAACGGCCGGAGAGCCTGTGCGCATCACCGGCACGATCCGCGATATCCGTGCGGCCACGAACCGACGCGGCATGGGCAGCGAGACTGTCTGCGTCAGCTTCGGCAACGGCAATGTGCTGGTTTTGAGCTCCTATCTGGTCCAGATCATCGAGCCATCGGAACTCTGGCAGCTCGGTCTCAAGCCCGATGAATTCGATATCATCGCGATCAAGTCCCGCGTCCATTTCCGCCGGGGCTTTGACGATAGCGGCTTCGCGCCGACGATCCTCCTGGTCGAGCCGCCGAAGCCCTTCATGGGCACGGTGCATCTCGAAGCGCTGCCCTACGAGAACCTGACGCTGAAGGACTACTATCCCTATGGCAACCCGCGCTTTCAGCCGGAGGAGGGCGGGGATTCCTAGGCGGAATCTCGGTGGTCGACGCTATGACCGCCGGCGGGCCGAGCTGACATCAGGCGCATGCCTGGACCGCTGCACTAAAGCAATGTCTGCCGATGGGATCCGGCGCTCTTGCGGCCGAAGGCCCTGGGAAAGCGGCCTCCATGAGCCGGATCGCACTCTATGATGAAAACGACCGCGTCTCGGCCGTCGACTTGCTTCTCGGCGTGAGCCGCGGGCAGATTGGTGCACGGTCACCGGAAGCAATCCAGATCAACAAGGGACCACCATCTATTTTGGCGGTCCTGGAGGGACCATCTAGACCGCGTCAATTCTCCGGCGTCGGATCCATGATCCGCTTCGTCCTGCCACGGAGCATTGACTGGTAAACTGGCGCCAGTCGCGGGCCGTTCCTCAAATCTGCCGCATCCCCTTAAGGGTTGCATGCCCATTCCTGCCGGCGATGATGGGGCCGTGCACGGAGATGCCGAGTGGGATGGCGATGATCGCTTTCGTCATCTCGATATTGGCCTGATGATCCGGCGATGGTCGCCAGGCGAGTGGGTGATTGAACTGGCGCCCTGTTTTGGCGCGTGCGGCAGCATCCGCGCCAGCCCGGCCAGGATTGTGGTAGCGTATGACGGCAAGGGCTGGGATGCTGTCCTCTGGCAAATTCCTTTCAGGTAGCGCCACTAACTGACTCTTGCGCATCGCCCGGAAGCGGACATCGCCGTTCGAGATTGCTCAAGGCCCAGTCTCGCCTCATGCGAGACATTCGAGCGTGCTCCGTCTGGTGGCGGCAGCGGCCTGTTGAATAAGCACGGATACTCAGTTCCGTCACAGATCGACGACGACGTCGCCCAGAGGCTGGGAACAGCAGATCAGCACATTGGTGCCGCCTGGTGGATCGATAGGGTCGGGCCGGTAGGCGACTTTCCCAGCCACAAGCCCGGTTTCACAGGAGTGGCAGACCCCCGTGCGGCAAGACCACCGCGTGGGGATGTCGCAAGCTTCGGCAAGCTCAAGGAGGCTCTGAAACGCCGGCCCCCAAGGGACGCTTAAGCCACTCCGGGCGAACGAAACCATCGGCCCCGCGGCGGAAGGCCCAGGAGGCAGGTGCGGCGGCAAGTGCGGCGGCCGCTGCGGCGAGGCGACGATCCCCGGGGTATTCGACGGACCTGCGCCGAACAGTTCTGTGTGGATACGGTCTTCAGCGATGCCCCAGGCTGCAAGGCCTGCGGTCAGGTTGCTCATGAAGGCCGCTGGCCCGCAGATGAAGAAGTCGGCATGGCGCGGGACGTCCAGATCCCGAAGCGCTCCCATGTCCAAACGTCCATAAGCATCGAAATCCGCGCCCGGCCTGTCCTCGGGATCGGGCGCGCTGTAGCGTATGTGGCGGTGGCCGTGGGCCAAGGCTCTGAGCAGGGTTCGGGCCTCCTGAGCAAAAGGATGCTCGCGGCCGCAGCGGGCCCCGTACAGCCACCAGACGTCCCGCGGCGACGCTTCGGCCGCCAATGCGTGGAGCATCGACATGACAGGAGTCGCCCCCACCCCCGCACTCAGGAGGACGACGGGGCCATCGTCCGGCCGAAGAGTGAAGCTGCCTCGTGGCGCGCTCACGTCCAGCACGTCGCCAATCTGCACCGCTTCGTCGATATAGGTGCCCACCACGCCGTGCGGTTCCCGCTTTACGCTGACCCGATAGCAGCGCTCGCTGGGTTCACCCGACAAGGAGTAGCTGCGCATGAGCGCCGGCGCGACCTGGGCCGGCCTCAGGCGCAGCACCACAAACTGGCCGGGAAGGGCAGCCGTCAGGGGGTGTTCATCCACGGGCTCAAGCGCCAGCGAGATCACGGCGCTGCTCTCGCGAATCTTGCGCGACACCCGCAGCGGACGGAAACCCGCCCAAGCCGGAGGCGGCCCGGACGCCGGAGCGAGCCCGGCATTTCCCGTCGTCGCGCCGCCGCTCTGCTCTTGCGCGAGCAGCGTCTGGAAGGATCCGCGCCAGCCTGGGCTCAGTGCGGGGATGCGCAGCGCGCGCTCGATCTGGCTGCGAGGGTGACCGGGCCTATAGAGCAGTGCATCGATCTCGGCGACGGTCATACGCTCGGCGCCGATTCCGACCTGGACGATCTCATCTCCCGCTTCGATTTGGCCTTCCTCCAAAACACGCAGATAGAAACCGGGCCTGCCGCGCGCCACCAGCAGCGCGGCCATTTGCGGCTCGTTCATGCGAAGACCGACCCGGTAGCAAGTGACGCGCGGCTGCGTCACCTCGAACACGGCGCTGCCGATCCTGTAACGGTCGCCAATGCAGACCTCCCGGTCCGGCAAGCCATCGACCGTAAGATTTTCTCCGAACTGTCCATAGGAGAAGTCGTCACGGCCTAGCTCACCTTGCCAAAAGCGATAGGAGTCCAATTGATAGACTAAAATGGCCCTGTGCTCGCCGCCGTGCCCGGCAAGGTCTCCTTGCCCATCGCCATCGATGTTGAGCCGACGTACCGCGCGCGGACCTTGAACTGGTGCTTTCCAAACGGCGGTGCGGACGGTCTTGCCCCGCCACGGAATGTCGCGTGGCAGGCCCACGTTGACCGAAAGCAAGCGAGCCATCACGTCCTCCTCCTGCGACTGGATTGAAGGCACGGACAAGAAGCCCGCCGGGAAGCCCGACAAGATTATGTCCTCCGCAGGCCCGCATGTGAAAGAGGGCTCTACAAACCATGACGCGACGCCAGGGGCCGGCGCACCGCCCTCGACCAGGCCGCGCAAGGACGTTGACGCCGGGACGGGCTGAGTGAGCCTCAGGCCTTCCCAAGCTGGCCGGGCCTTACTCACGCGGCCGGCGCTGCACCGGCCGGAGATCGCGCAGAGCATTGTGCCGGATATCTGCTGAAGGCCGCCATAGCGACGGAACATTCTGCCTACGCCCGGCTTCAGCTTCTTTGCGAGGGGGCGGCTCCGATGTTCAAAATGCTCTACGAGCTCTCGATGCTCGCCACCGAAGCGCAGCAGGCCATATGGCTGCGCACGATCAGGCTGTCAGCCGGCGGATCTGCCGCTGGTCGCGAGGCCGAATTGATGGTCACCGAGAAACTGGCGGCCGCTCAGCAGGCTTTTTCGAGCCTCGCAGCAGGGTCGTCTCCCATCGCAATCGTGCGTGCGTATCGCTCCAAAGTGCGCTTGAATGTCAGGCGCTTGTCCCGGCGATAGAAGATGTCCCGCTTCGATGGCGTGGGCGAGGAGGCCGATTTCTCTCGATCTCCTGACATGACTTGAAGGAATCCGAGATGCGTCAACCCATGCATGGGCGCTTCGATTTCACCCGTGCCGAGCTTTGGGCTGACGGCGCCGTGCATGTGCTTGGCATAGCCTTGGGCATGGGTGCGGTCGCCATTCTGATCGCGAGAGTGCTCGCGACGGCTTCGCTGGCCGATCTGATGTCTGTCGCGATCTACAGCGTCGCGTTGATTGCCGTTCTCAGCGTTTCCGCCCTCTACAACATGTGGCCGGTGTCGCCCATGAAGGGGCTGTTGCGACGCCTAGATCATTCGGCCATCTACGTTTTGATTGCCGGGACCTACACCCCCTTCCTGATGAAGCTCAGCGAAGCCGTTTTGGCGCAAGCGCTGTTGGCTGCCGTATGGATCGCGTCGCTCGCCGGCGTCCTGCTCAAGCTTGCTCTGCCCGGCCGGTTCGAGCGCGTTTCGATCGTTCTCTATCTCTGCCTCGGTTGGAGCGGCGTGATCGTGTGGGACCGCGTTGCGCAGTTTCCTGCGGTCACCTTGTGGCTCATGCTGGCGGGCGGCGTTCTCTACACGGTGGGCGTCCTGTTTCACGTCTGGCGGAGCCTTCCGTTTCAGAACGCCATTTGGCACGTCTTCGTCCTCGTGGCGTCCGGCTGCTTCTACGGGGCTGTGCTTGCGACCTACGGTTTGGCTCCATCGGCCTGAGGAACCGGCGATGGCCGCCAGGCGAGACGCGGCGTCCGGGAGGAGGAGCGCGGAAGAGCGGCGATGCGTGGCATCACGTCGCGCTCTCTGAAATGGTAAGGTACCGGATGCCCATCTCGGCTTACCTTCAGGCAGGCTTGTTCGTGGTTGCTGCGGCCACCGCGTTGTTCGCAAGCGCCGGCACGCTCGCCATCCCGGGCTTTTGGACCTATCTGGCAATCCTCGCCATCGTCATGATCGTTTCGTTCGCAGCGCTCGATCCGGACCTGCTGCGCGAACGCATGCGGCCGGGCGGCAACAAGCCGCCGCCCGCGTTGAGGGTCTTCTCGCTGATCCTGTTCCTGCATTGGATCGTTGCCGGGCTCGACCGTGGTCGTTTCCATTGGAGCGACGACGTGCCCGGCTGGCTGCAAGGCATGTGCCTGTTCACGGTCGGCGCCGGCTACGTCCTGGCACTGTGGGCCATGCGCGTGAACCGGTTTTTCTCCTCGGTCATTCGCATCCAGACCGACCGTGGTCACCACGTCATCACCACGGGGCCCTACGCCTTCGTTCGCCATCCCGGATACAGCGCCGGAATTCTGATCATGGTGGCAAGCGGACCGGCACTCGGATCGTGGCTCGCGGCTGCGCTCATCGTGGTTTTCAGCCTGCCGTTCCTGCTCCATCGCGCGATCACGGAGGATCGCATTCTTCAGGCAGAGCTTGCAGGCTATTCGGATTACGCCGCGCGGGTCCGATGGCGGCTCGTTCCGGGCATTTGGTGAAGGCCAGATCTCACTTGGGAATGCATGCTCCTCGCCCGCCAGCTCACCAGACGGGGCGAGCAGTGTCGGGGGAGGCGCCAACGAGCACGGCCGGATCGCGCGGGCGCGGCCATCTGGCTCCCCCGGGAGCAGCTCTTCGATTTGAAAGCATGATCCGGAGTGCCGGGCATCCACGCCTTGGGTAGCCCTGGAAACCTGGCGAGGTCGCGATGTGGTTTCGCCAGTTCATCCGTGCTGGAGGAAGGCAACGCCTGATGCGCGTTCAATCCTGTGACGTCTCTCCTCAAGGGGACCGGATCACGATCGCCCTTCCGGAGCATGCCGGCGAGCTCCGCAAGATCGAATTATCGTTCGACGAAGCGAGCGGGCTGGCGATGACCTTGCCACGCTTGTTGTCCATGGCCCTGCGCCGGCGCTTCTCCGACGACAGCCTGCGCCATGTCTACGCGCTGCGCGGATACAAGGTCGAGTGCGCGTCCGATTTGCGGCACCTGCTCGTGACCCTGACGGCCGATGACGGGTTCGATGTCGCCTTTGCCATCACGCTCGGGGCGGTGCCGCTCTTTGCGCAGGATCTCCTCACTCACCGCGAACGGCTCGAGACGTCAGAGCCTCTTCTCCCCAACTGACGCCATTGCTCCCGACGAACCGACGCGGTTGCCTGGATGTGGTGGAATCCGCGCGGCTTGCCGGCGAGACAGGAAGGCCTCGACGGGGTGAGCCGTCGAGACCTTAGCTGGCGTTCAGAAGACAGCGCGGCACGCTTCGCGTTCATGCCATGGCTTCCTTCTGAATGAGAATGCGCTTGCGCTCGAGACCCCAACGATAGCCTGCCAGATCGCCGTTGCTCCGAACGACGCGGTGACAGGGAATGGCCAGCGCAATCGGATTGGCGGCGCAGGCGTTTGCGACAGCCCGCGGATGGGCGTACGGGCTGATCACCTGCGACAATTCGCGATAGCTCACCGTCCGACCGAGCGAGATCGCCCTCAGCTTCTCCCAGACGCGGCGCTGGAACGGCGTCCCACGCATGTCGAGGGCGAGGTGCAGCCCTTCAACGGGGGCTTCGATATAGCGACGCACCTTGGTCAGATCGTCCTGGACCGCGGCTTGGCTGGCGATGAGCGTGGCCCGCGGGAAACGGTCGGCAAGATCCGCGGCCAGTTCGTCGGCGGTGTCGCCGATCAGGATGGCACAGACCCCTCTTGAGCTGCGGGCGATCAGCACCTTGCCGAGTTCGGTGTCGGCCGTGTCATGAAGAATAATATCGACGGATCCGGCTTCGAACGAAGCCCATGACATGTCATTGATGATCGTGAGGTTCATAACCGTAGCTCCCTGCTCAGTTCTCATGATCAAAATTACTTTTGGCAGCGGCCTCCCGAACTCCGATCCTTGCTTTCAAATCGACGAATGAACTGGACGATGTCTTCCTAAGGAAATCCTATGAGCGTTTCCGCCCAGGTCATGATCTTCAGGAAGCGGTGGCACGACGCCGGAAGGCGCGCTGGCGCCTTCGGGTGCGCGGTCGCCGCACCCGCAGCTTCACGTGCATGATGGACGATGAGGCCGAGCGGCGTGCTGCGCCTGCCGGTTACTGCCGGATGCGGGCAGGTTCTTGAACGACCGGGTCAGGCAAGTCTGAGAATCGTGGTCTCGGCCAGGAGATAGGTTTCCCCGGAGGCGAAGCGGACCTCGACTTCCCCGGTTTCGAGCAGCTCCCAGACTGCGAAACCGTCGGCCACCAGTTGGCCGATATAGCTCATGACAAGCGCCTTGTCCGGGTTGTCCTTCGCAAGCGCGACGAGCGCGCCAATCGCGTCCTCCGTCCCAGGGAGTCTGCGCCGGCTCGTCCTGGCGTTGAAGCCGCCACTCGAAAACATCGCGAAAACGTCCTCGTATCGGTCGTCGGGCGCGCCAGGCGCGCAGCACGCTGACTGCTACAGATCGACCCGTCGAATGATCATCCAGTGCTCACAAGGCTGTCCTGACATCACGCCGATCATGGCCGGCAACACGGAAATCCAAGATCGCGCTACAACGCGCCGCGGAATGTAAGATTGATACGCATGCGCCCGACGGTTCCGTGGACGCCATCCTTCAATTCGGGAACGCCGTGATAGAACAGGCGCGATGGTCCGCCCCACACGGCGACATCGCCGTGTCGAAGCGCATATCGCTTTACCGGGTCATTCCGCTTCAGGCCGCCGAACTGGAATGTCGCGGGCAAGCCGAGCGAGACCGAGACGATCGGATTGGCGAAATCGCGCTCATTCCTGTCCTGATGGAGTGAAAGCCGGGCGCCTGGCTCGTAGCGATTGATCAGACACGCATCAGGTCGAAAATCGGGGTAGCCGGCGCGTGCGGCGGTCGTGATCGCGAGCTCGAGGAAGCAATCCGGCATGGGGGGCCACGGGCGCCCAGTCCCGGGGTCATTGCGATCGTAGCGATAGCCGGTCCGATCCGTGACCCATCCGGCCGTCCCGCAATTGGTCATGGCCACGGACATGGCGAAGCCCCCCGGCGTAACCATGTGCCGAAAGGGGGCCTGTTCGGTGATGTCAGCCAGCGCGCTGAGCAAGTCCGTCTCGAATGGCAGCGCGGCGCCACGCAGCAGCACCGCGCCCTCGGCCATGATTTCGGTCGATGGCTCCGGCGACCCGAGCGTTTCAAATAAATCAAGCATGACTGCCTATTTCAACGTGTTTCCTCGCTCGCGCGGCATTCGCCAGAGATACCAGGAGGCGACCGTGCGATGGGGTGCCCAGGCCTTCGAGATCTCGCGGAGCGCCTTGGGCTTGAGCTGTTCATCAAGCGATTTCAGGGCGCGGTAGCCTTCGCGAACCCCGAAATCGTCCGCCGGAAGGATGTCCATCCGCTCCAGCGAGTACATCAGCAGCATCTCGACCGTCCAACGGCCGATGCCCTTGATGGCGACCATCCGGGCAATGAGATCCTCATCGTCCATCGTGATTGCGATATCGCGTGCCGGGATCACGCCCGTCGTCGCGCCTTCCGCGATGGCCTTGACGGTTGCGATCTTGCTGGCGGAGAAGCCGCAGGCGCGCAGCGCATCGAATTCCGCCGCAATGAGATCTTCGGGAGAGGGAAAGGCCCGGTCATCGAAAAGCGCCTTGAGGCGGCCGATGATCGCGTCCCCGGCTTTGGCCGTGAGCTGCTGATAGGCGATGGCGCGCACCAGCGCTTCATAGGGCTCGCGGGCAGCCTTGGGATCGTGCCGGCATGGGCCAACCCGGGCAATCAGCTTGGCCCAGTCCTCGTCGAGCTTCGTCAGGAAGGCGACCGAGTCATCGTAGCGAGAAAATGGATTCATCGAAGACCAATATCGTCAGGGTATTCGGGGAGGCGGTCGCGGGCTTACGCCGTCCGGGCAGCCTCGCGATCGAGAAGGGTTCGCTTGCGCTCGACACCCCAGGCATAGCCCGAGAGCGCTCCGTCGTTGCGAACGACACGATGGCAAGGGATCGCGACGGCCAGAGTGTTCGCCGCGCATGCGCCAGCCACGGCGCGCACCGAATTCGGTGATCCGATGCGGCGAGCGATCTCTGAATAAGACACCCTCGCTCCGACCGGAATCTCCTGCAGGGCCCGCCAGACGCGACGCTGGAATGCGGTGCCGCGGACATCGAGTGGAAGATCGAGACCGAGGCCGGGATTCTCGACGAACCCGACGACGCGAGAGATCAACGCCTCGTATTCGCGATCCGCACCGATCAGACGGGCCTTGGGAAACCTGTCCTGGAGATCCCGGAGCAGTTCATCGGGGTCGTCTCCGAGCAGGATCGAGGCGACGCCCTTCTTGCTCGACGCGACCAGAATCGCCCCAAGCGATGTCTGCCCGATGGCGAACCTGATCTCCTCATTGGCTCCGCCGGCGCGAAATTGTGACGGGGTCATGCCGAGCATCCCGGTCGACTTCTCGTAGAAGCGACCGCTTGAATTGAAGCCCGCGTCATAGATCGCCTCGGTCACGCTATGGCCCGCGCGGAGGCCCTCGCGCACCTTCCTGGAGCGATCAGCCGCAGCATAATCCTTTGGAGTGAGGCCGGTCGTCGCCTTGAAGATGCGGTGGAAATAACTGGGACTGCGCCCAATCGCTAGGGAAAGAGTCTCCAGCGAAGGTTCCTCCTCGCTGTCCTCTATGATCCGACAAGCCTTGGCGACCAGGGTGGCGTTCCCGGCCTCTGACGAAAGACCATCGGGATTGCAGCGCTTGCAGGGGCGAAAACCCGTCGCCCGCGCGCTCTCCAGCGTGTCGTGAAGCGTGACATTATTCGGATTGGCCGTCCGCGATGGGCAGGACGGGCGGCAATACACTCCTGTCGTCGAGACGCAGTACCAGAGCTGCCCGTCCGCGGCCTTGTCGCGGGCGACGATGCGTGCCCAACGCGGATCGTCCGCGACCGAGCGGGGAAATGCGCTTTGCCTGGCGCTTTGCCTGGGCGTCAGCTTTGCGAAGAGGGTCATTGTTGTCATCTCGGAACATCCTGGCCCGACCGTGCTCCTGATCGACCTTCGCGACACTCCGATCCTTGCTTTCAAATCGGATGTTTCCCACCCGATTTCTGCAATGGCTGCGCCGCGCCAATCCGAGATCTGCAAGCAAACCGCGAGCGGTGCGAGCCCAGGACAAAGAGGCCCGCGCAATCGTGCGCAGGCCTCTCGGTGGGGGCGATAACATGCCGTGCCGCGCGCAGGCTCGGCATGATCGGGATCAGGCAGCCGTGATGAGGCCGAGTTGCGTCATGGCCGTGAGCCCGTCATCCAGGCCGATCTCCTCGACGATCTTGCCGTCCACCACCTTCAGAACCGTCGTGCCGGTGAAATGCATCTTGCGGCCGGTGGCGGCGGGAAGGGCCTCATAGCCGACCAGGAAGTCGGCGAAGGCCGCCCCCGTATGCGTGCCGCCGCCTTCCCACTGGCCGACGACATAGTCGCCCTCGGCGATCAGGTCGGCGGTGCCCCAGAAGTTGAGGTCCGGAAACGCCGCGCGGAAGTCGGTCATGAAGGCCTTGATGTCGGCGCGGCCGCGGCGAGGTTCGTGCAGCGAATACTTCAGAAGCATATCGGGCGCCGCGATCTCATCGATAACAGCAAGATTGACGTCCTTGCCCCAGAACTCGGTGAACCAACGGCCAACGACGGCCTTGTTGTCATCTTCTTTGCTCATTGGAAAACATCCTTCCATCTGCTTCCTGTCCGGTCAGCGATGTCGTTCGTCGACCTGAGCAAAGGGATACGGGGGCTGAGTCCGGGCAAAACTCCGATTCATGACGTCGAATCCAAACAACGGAATGAGCCGCGTTCGAAGCCTCGCCGGCCGCGGCCATTGCGCGATGAGGTCACGCCCCCGAGGGCGCCGGGCAGACAGGCCTCACTCGGGGCGCGCGGAATGCCCAGCCTGGTCGCCGGAGGGCCTGATCTCCAATTCGATCGCATGAAACGGAGTGCCGGCGGGGGCGGCTGACACCATCACGGCGAGAGAATTGGATCCAGCAGGCATGCGAGCCGCTGGAGCATGCCGAGCCGGGAGCGCGAGATGTCGCCAAGCTACGCACCCATCCAGCACGAGGACATTCCCGCCGGCGCGAGCGGGGTGATCTATCGGATCTCGTACGGGGTGCAATACGGCGAGCTGGTCGATCCGCAGTTCGTCTACAAGGTCCAGCTCATCGATCATGGCCAGGTCGAGGGGGAGGCGGGTCTTTGCCTCCCGGATCAACGCGATGTCGCGGTGAGAGTCGCGCAAGCCATATCCCGCTTCATCGCCAGACCGCATCCGCTGTAGCGAGACTGGCTGGGCGGATATGTTCCGAGCGCTTTGACGGTGACCATTCGAGGTTGCAAGGCCGGCATCGTGGCAATCATAAGGAACGATGTTCAGCTTCTTCGATTCACTTGTTGATTCGACAGCATCGCCTCCGGGCGAGCCTCCCAGCGGACTGCGAACGTTCTATTGGCATTACGTCCGCCAGGCGAAGGGCCTGTTCGCAGCGCTGTTCGTGGTCGGCTTTGTGCTCGCCGTCCTTGAGGCCGTGGTGCCTTATCTGATCGGGCGCCTCGTCTCTGTCCTGTCGTCGGTGCCACGCGAGCGCGTTTTCGACGCTGCCGGCCAACTTCTTCTGGTCATGGCAGCGATCGTGCTCGTCGTCCGGCCGCTGGGCACGATCCTGTTTCGCCTGCTCGTGAACCACTCGATTGCCGTCTCTTTCACGACGCTGGTTCACTGGCAGAATTACTGGCACGTCGTGCGCCAGCCGCTCTCCTTCTTTCATGACGATTTCGCCGGGCGGTTGGCCAGCCGGGTCATGCAGACGGCCCGGCCGCTGCGAGAGAGTATCGTCTCCTTCGTGCGCGCGGTCTGGCAGATCCTGGTTTTCGGCGCGACCGCGATCGGCCTTCTCGGCACGCAGGACATTCGCCTCGCCGCGCCGATGTTGGTCTGGTTTCTGCTCTACGGTGCACTCCTCGCCTACACGTTGCCGAAGGTGCAGGTCCGCTCGCGGGAGACCTCGGAGACGCGCTCCGCCATCGCCGGCAAGGTCGTCGACACCTTCACCAACATCATGACGGTCAAGCTGTTCGGGCGCCGGACCGATGATGACACCTATGTGCGCGACGGCTTCCTGCGCTTCCAGGCCGCTTTCGCCCGCCAGCAACGACTCAATACCGTCTATGTCTTCTGCCTGGTCTGCCTCAACGCGATCCTGTTGGTGATGACTGGCGGGATCGGCGTCTGGCTTTTCTCCGAGGGCCGGGTCGACGCGGGCACGCTGACGACCGCTCTTCTTCTGACAACCCAGATCATCGCCATGTCGGGTTGGGTGGCGTTCGAAATCGCAGGTATTTTCGAGAATATCGGCATCGTGCAGGAAGGAATGAAGACGATCGCGCAGCCGCTGAGCCAGCTCGACAAGCCTGATGCGCGTCCGCTCGAGGCTCCCCATGGCGAGATCCGTTTCGAGGATCTGCATTTTCACTACATGAAGCCGCACCGCGTGGTGGAGGGGCTATCCTTGACCGTTGGTGCCGGCGAAAAGGTCGGTCTGGTCGGGCGCTCGGGCGCGGGCAAGTCCACGCTCGTCAATCTGCTGCTCCGCTTCTATGAACCGCAATCGGGCCGAATCCTGATCGACGGCCAGGACATCGCCGGCGTCACCGAGGAGTCGCTGCGCGCACGGATCGCACTGGTGGCTCAGGATTCGTCGCTGTTGCATCGCTCGATCGGCGAGAACATCCTTTACGCCCGCCAGGATGCCGATGAGTGGATGATGCGTGACGCGGCCCGGAAGGCGCAGGCGGACGGCTTCATCGACACGCTGGTGGACGGCAAGGGGCGCCATGGATACGAGGCCTTCGTCGGCGAGCGCGGCGTCAAACTCTCCGGCGGACAGCGCCAGCGCATCGCCATCGCGCGGGTGATCCTGAAAGATGCCCCGATTCTTCTGCTCGACGAGGCGACGTCATCCCTCGACTCGCAGGTCGAGGCCGCGATCCAGGATGCGCTCTCGGATCTGATGCGCGGGAAGACCGTTATCGCTATCGCGCATCGCCTCTCGACGCTGCAACTCATGGACCGACTTGTGGTGATGGATGGCGGGCGCATTGCCGAGCAGGGCTCCCATGCCGAATTGCTTGATCGCGGCGGGCTCTACGCCGACCTCTGGGCGCATCAATCGGGAGGCTTTATCGTGCCGCCACGCCCGCAGGGTTCTCGGAAGCCGTAAATTCGTCGAGCACGCTCATTCGGCGGCTCTCGTCATCGGGGCAGCGAGGCCCATTGCGAGCTCAAGGCCGCCGATGATTTGCCCCCGTCATTCCCACCGCGCTGGAACCGCAGCAGAGCGCGAACCCGTCTATCTCCCCGAAGGCATGATCAACCTCATCAATGCCGTGCCGGCGGTGGCCGGCCGTGATATCCTGGATCATCGGATCGGACATCGCATCCGATCCGATGATCTCACCTTTTGTGCTTGCATCGACTTTGCCCCGAAAACCGCAATCCACTGTTCGGGCCGATGCTTCAGGGTTGCGCTACCAGTCCATCGCAGGCCTCTCGGGAGAGTACCATGGACGCCACGCCCCACGCCGCTTCGACCCTTGTGCCTCCCGCGGCAGCGCCGGAGCCTCCCCCGCATGTCACCCTGATCCAGATGGCGACGGCCGCCTGGGTTTCGCGGCTGGTCTACGCTGCGGCGCGGCTGGACCTGGCCGATCACCTGGCCACGGGCCCGCGCAGTGCCGAAGACCTGGCCGGCCCGCTGCAGCTCCATGCGCCTTCGCTCCATCGCTTCATGCGCTGCCTCGCCAGCCTGGGCCTGCTTGCCGAGCAGGCCGGCCAGCGCTTTGCCCTGACGGCGCTGGGGGAGGCGCTGAAGACGGGCGCGCCCGGTTCGGCGCGGGCCACCATCCTCACCGCCGGCAGCCCCTGGTTCGCGGGGGCCTTCGACGACATCGTCTATTCCCTGCAGACCGGCAGGACGGCGTTCGAGAAGGCGCAGGGCGTGCCGGTCTTCGACTATCTCGGCCGGCATCCGGACGAGGCCTCGCTGTTCAGCGAGACGATGGTCGGCTTCCATGGCCGGGAGCCGCCTGCCGTCGCGGAGGCCTATGACTTTTCGGCCTTCGGCACCGTCGTCGACGTCGGAGGCGCCACCGGCAACCTGCTTGCGGCGATCCTGGCGCGGCACGAGCGGCCGCGCGGCATCCTGTTCGACCGGCCCCATGTGGTGGCCGACGCGCCGGCCCTGCTGGCGGAACGGGGCGTGCAGGCGCGCGTGGCGATCGAGCCAGGCGACTTCTTCGAGACGGTTCCCGCCGGCGGCGACGCTTATGTGCTGTCCCACGTCATCCACGACTGGAGCCAGCAGCAGTGCCTCACCATCCTCAGCCATGTCCGCAAGGCCATGCCGCCCGACGGGCGGCTGCTGCTGGTGGAGATGGTGCTGCCCGCCGGCGACACGCCCCATCCCGGCAAGGTGCTCGACATGGTGATGCTGGTGCTGCCCGGCGGCCAGGAGCGAACGGAGGAGGAATACCGACAGCTCCTCGCCAAGGCCGGCTTCCGCCTGACGCGGGTGATCCCCACCAGCTCCGACGTGAGCATCGTCGAAGCGACGCTGGCGGCGTAATCCGGGATGCGCTTGATGAGTGAGCGCCTTTGATTGTCATTGCTTCGGTCCGGCCGATCCGGAAGACGGTGCGCTTCGAGAACCGGCCGATGGTTGCGGCCGTTGTCACCCCGACGCAGCAGCGAGGCACGGAAGACCACGTCCGCCCGTAGCGCCTAGCGCTGCATCAGAGTTGCGCGAGGTCCGGACGTTGGGACCTTGCCAGGAAGCGGACGTCCGTGGCGCGTCGTCACGCCTCGCGGCATCCCAACACGCGCTCGGCCCGTCGGCGCGCAATACGCTTCGTCAAACTCTACGCCAGCTGAACCAGGCGGAGGGGGACTGGAACTTCGCAGCGAAACTCTCGGGACGCTGTTCATAGACCTGCCGAATCTTGCCCGCGTGGCAGAGCCAAGCTGTGTGGCGCGCGGTCGATCAGGAGGGCTATATTCCCGATGAGATCGTCCAGATTCGGTCTCGAGGAAGAGGACGGCGCCGTTTGCCGCCGTCTCTTCAGGAAACCCCGAACTTCCCGCGTTCAACGTACACCGACCACGCATTGCGCCAGGATATCATGCTAAAAAATGCTCTGCTGAATCAACGCTATGCGGTATTTGTCCTTGCCATGCTCGCTTTTGTCGCCTCGCTTGCTGGGGGGCTCGTCTATAGCGGGTGGCTGCTTGTCCCGACGGTGGTTGCGGGCGCGCTGGTCCTTCTGGGCGTTCATGATATGCGCCAGCACAAGCATTCGATTCTGCGCAACTATCCCGTGATCGGGCATCTGCGCTTTCTGATGGAAAGCATCCGGCCGGAAATCCGGCAATACATCATCGAAAGCGACCATGACGAAGTTCCGTTCAGTCGGCAGGACCGCGCCCTGGTCTACCGGCGCGCCAAGGGCGACGAGGACAAGCTGCCCTTTGGCACCTCTGAGAACGTCTACGGTTCCGGCTATGCGTGGTTGACCCATTCGGCCGCGCCGACGGCCATTGTCGACACCGATTTTCGCGT
>NZ_JBFRHE010000035.1:0-25174 GCF_052115715.1 Allobosea sp. 2KB_26 | reverse complement strand
CCTATCCCCACTCAGATCGCAGAGCCGAAGAGCTGCCGCGCTGGCTCCATCACTACAACTGGCATCGCCCCCATGGCGGCATCCAGGCCAATACACCCATCAGCAGACTCGCTCTCGGCGAGGACAACCTGTTGACGCTCCACACCTAGGTCATCGGACCGGATATCGTATCCAGTCCGATGATCTAATCTCCTGTGTTTGCATCGGCTTTTCCCGAAAACCGCAATCCACTTTTCGGGCCGATGCTCTAGCTTTGGCTGTCGCGCCCTCCCGATCAAGGCGGCCCTTGCCATCCGCCCCCCGGGCGAGCGGGACGCCGGGAGGGGTGGCCTGGATGTCCCAAAGGCCAATGGCAATGTCACATTCCGGGTGCAAGATAGGCCTGCCGATGGCTCTCGGCCCCGTCACAGGATCAGCCTCCAGGGGACCTGAAGCACGGGCCGCGAGATTGAACGCAAACGCCTTGTCCCGGCGGTGGCCGGCGGCAGGCGGCCCGAACTCGACCCTGGAAGTATCGGCTTCAGCTGGAGTGATCAGATGGTCAAGCCGCCTGGACAAACGGATAACCCCGCGATTTCTCACGCGTTTTCCTATTCTGTCGATGCATGGCAGCGCTCGATCGTGTTCCTCGATACGATGCGCAAGCGCGCAGCCCAGTACGAGGAGCACGCGGCGCAACTCGCTCCTCACGTGCTCGACTATGAGGCGGAACTGATCTGCGACGGGCGCCAGCTCGAGCGCCCGGTCAACTATATGCTCGCGAGCATCGTTGCGCCCGACGGGGTCGCAATCGACCATCTCAAGCGACCCTTCATCGTCGTCGATCCGCGGGCCGGCCATGGCCCGGGCATTGGCGGCTTCAAGGCGGATAGCGAAATCGGCGTGGCGATGAAGGCGGGCCACCCCTGCTATTTCATCGGCTTTCTGCCCGATCCCATGCCCGGCCAGACCATCGAGGACATTGCGCGCGCCGAGGCCGTCTTCCTCGAAAAGGTCATCGCCCGGCACCCGGGCGCCGAGGGCAAGCCCTGCGTCATCGGCAATTGCCAGGCCGGCTGGGCTGTCATGATCCTGGCCTCGCTGCGACCCGAGCTCTTCGGCCCGATCATCGTCGCCGGCACGCCGCTATCCTACTGGGCTGGCGTCAAGGGGCAGTTTCCAATGCGGTATTCGGGCGGTCTGCTCGGCGGCAGCTGGTTGACGGCCCTTGCCGGCGATCTCGGTGCCGGCATCTTCGACGGCGCCTCGCTGGTGCAGAATTTCGAGAACCAGAACCCGGCCAACACGCTCTGGTCCAAGCAGTACAACCTCTACTCAAAGATCGACACCGAAGCCGAACGCTATCTCGGGTTCGAGAAATGGTGGGGTGGGCACGTCACGCTCAATGCGGAGGAAATGCAGTTCATCGTCGACGAACTCTTCGTCGGCAACAAGCTTGCGGCGGGCGAGATCCGGACCTCCGCCGGCACCACGATCGACCTGCGCAACATCCGCTCGCCGATCGTTGTCTTCTGCTCCAAGGGCGACAACATCACTCCCCCGCAGCAGGCGCTCGGCTGGATCCTCGATCTGTACGACAGCGTCGACGACATTCGCGCCTATGGCCAGACGATCGTCTATGCGGTCCACGAGACGGTCGGCCATCTCGGCATTTTCGTCTCCGCCGGGGTCGCTCGCAAGGAGCACGACGAGTTCGCCTCGAATATCGATCTGATCGACGTCTTGCCGCCGGGCCTCTACGAGGCGATCCTGGAACCCAAGGGGGACACGGCTGCAAATCCCGAGCTGGTGACCGGCTCATGGGTGATGCGCTGCGAGGCGCGCTCGCTGGACGACATCCGCGCCCTCGGGGGCAATGACCTCGAGGATGAGCGCCGCTTTGCCACCGCAGCGCGCCTCTCGGAGATCAACCTCGCGCTCTACCGGACGATGGCGCAGCCGGTTGTCCAGGCGCTGGTCGCGCCGCCATTGGCCGAGACGCTGCGCAATCTGCACCCGTTGCGTCTGTCCTACGAGATGTTCGGGGCTCGCAACCCCTTCATGGCCTGGGTCGAGGACGCCGCCGAGAGCGTACGGGAGCGGCGGCAGCCGGTGGAGCGCGACAATCCCTTCCTGGCGTTTCAGGAGCAGGTCTCGGAGCAGATCGTCGAAGGGCTCGAGATGTGGCGCCGGGGGATTGAAAAGCTCTCGGAGCAGAGCTTCCACGCCATCTATGGCACGCCAGCCCTTCAGTCGGCACTTGGCATCGAGGGCAAGGCCGGGCGCCCGCCGCGCAAGGCGGCGGCGAGCCTGCTGCACGGCAAGCTTCTCGAAGCCCGTATCGCCGAACTGCGCGCATCGATGACGACCGGCGGGCTCCGCGAGGGGCTGGCGCGTGCACTCATCTATGTCGGGCTCGCGCGCAATGGCGTCGACGAGCGTGGTTTCGAGGCGATCCGCCGCATGCGCAAGGCCCATGCCGCGACGCAGCAACTGACCCTGCCGCAGTTCAAGACGCTGATCCGCGAGCAATACTTCATGCTCCTGATCGATGAAGAGGCCGCATTGGCGGCGCTCCCGGGCCTGCTGCCAACGCAGGAGGACGAGCGCCGTGCGGCCTTTGCGGTCCTGCGCGAAGTCCTGGAGGCGCCCGGGCCGCTCACCGAAGCGGCCGCCGAAAGGCTCGGGCGCGTGGCTCCGTTCTTCGGAACGTCCGGCGAGCCCATACCCTTTGCGGGCAAGCGGAAAGCACCTGGCCGGCAGGCCGGATGACGTCCGGCATGTTGCTGCCTCCAACACGTCCGGCGCTGCCCGCCTGTCCACATGTGCACTCCTTGTCCTTGCCGACGACGAGCTGATGGTCGCCCGCCCCCCTGCGCTGCCCGATGGGTGCGCCCGAGCCTGACAGGAGATCTGCGATGCCGCTGCCCGAAGTCAAAGCCAAGCTCCTGGAGGGCCGCAGGGGCCTGATCGTCGGTATCGCCAATGATCGGTCCATCGCCTGGGGGTGCGCGCGCGCCTTTCGCGCTTTTGGCGCCGAGCTTGCCGTCACCTATCTCAACGACAAGGCAAAGCCCCATGTCGAGCCGTTGGCGCGGGAGGTGGAAGCCTCGATCGTCATGCCGATGAACGTGACTGCGCCAGGTGAGCTGGAGGCCGTCTTCGAGCGCATCCGCTCCGAGTGGGGCGAACTCGATTTCGTGGTGCACTCCATTGCGTCCGCGCCCAAGGACACACTGCGAGGCCGCGTGACGGACGCGCCGCGCGAGGGTTTTCTCGAGACCATGGAGGTCTCGTGCTGGTCGTTCATCCGCATGGCGCATCTTGCCGAGCCCCTGATGAAGTCGGGCGGCACGCTGTTCACGATGACCTATTACGGTTCGCAGATGGTGGTGGAGAATTACAACATTATGGGCGTGGCCAAGGCTGCGCTTGAAAGCGCCGTTCGCTATCTCGCAGCCGAGTTGGGTCCCAAGGGAATCCGGGTCCACGCCATTTCACCCGGCCCGCTCGCCACCCGCGCCGCCTCCGGCATCGCCGAGTTCGATGAACTGCTCGCGAAAGCCAAGAGCCGCGCACCGGCCCGCGAGCTCGTCAGCATCGATGATGTCGGCGTGGCGACGGCCTTCCTGGCTCACGACGCTGCCCGCCTGATGACCGGAGACGTGCTCTACATCGATGGCGGCTACCACATCATCGACTGAGTGACGCAGACCGGATGATCGTCGATCATGAAATGACCCAGATCGGACGCGGAGACGAAGGAGAGGCGCGATGGCAAAGTCGATGAAGGCTGCAGTCGTACGCGAGTTCAAACGGCCATTGTCGATCGAGGAGGTCGCGATCCCGGAGGTGGGTCAGGGCCGGATCCTGGTCAAGATCGAGGCGTCCGGCGTCTGCCACACTGATCTCCACGCGGCGGATGGCGACTGGCCGGTCAAGCCGAAGCCGCCCTTCATTCCCGGCCATGAAGGCGTTGGCACTGTTGTCGCCGTTGGCGGCGGCGTGAAATCCGTCAGGGAAGGGGACCGGGTCGGCGTGCCCTGGCTGCACACGGCGTGCGGGCACTACAAGCACTGCTTCGCCGGGTGGGAGACGCTGTGCGACGCCCAGCAGAACACCGGCTATTCCGTCAATGGCGGCTTTGCCGAGTACACGCTGGCAGATCCCGATTATGTCGGCCATCTCCCCGCTGCTCTCGATTGGGAAACGGCCGCGCCGATCCTCTGCGCCGGCGTGACCGTCTACAAGGGTCTCAAGGAGACCGACACCAAGCCCGGAGACACCGTCGTGATCTCCGGCATCGGCGGGCTCGGGCACATCGCCGTGCAATATGCGAAGGCGATGGGTCGCAAGGTCATCGCCGTCGACATCTCCGACGCGAAGCTGGCGCTCGCGCGGGAGATGGGCGCGGACGCGGTCGTCAACGCGTCGACGACCGATCCGGTCACAGAGGTGCGCAAACTCTGCGGCGGCGCGCAGGGCGTGCTGGTGACTGCGGTCTCGCCAAAAGCCTTCAGCCAGGCGCTCGGCATGCTGGACAAGCGCGGCACCATGGTGCTCGTCGGGCTGCCGCCCGGGTCATTCGACCTCGACATCTTCGATACCGTGCTGACGCGGAAGACGATCCGCGGCTCGATCGTCGGCACGCGCCTGGACCTCGCGGAATGTCTGGAGTTCGCCGGGGACGGAAAGGTGAAGGTGCATTACTCGGTCGAACGTCTCGAGGACATCAACGGCATCTTCGACCGCATGCGCAACAACAAGATCGATGGCCGCGTCGTCATGAGGATCTAGGCGAGACGGGCCCCGGCTCGGGTCCGTGGCTGCGCCCGCTAGGCCTGTGGAGCGGCGTAGCCGCGCTTGGCCATGCAGTCGAGATAGACGGCCTTGATGGCCTCGCTCCGGCGGGTGGTCATCTCGTCGGCCGCGTCGGCCCCAACCGCACCATGGGCCCGCGCCGTGCTGGCGGGCAGGGGGGCCTTGTTGGCCTGGCGGAGGCAGGCGGCTGCGTCCTTGTTCCCCAGCGCCTCCAGCGTCGCGTTTCCGATGACCGCCGCTCGGCCATCGCCGCGCTGCATCCCTGGTGGAGCGGTGTTCACGGTCTGGCACCCGGCGAGTGCGAGCGACGCGGCAGTGACGGCATAGCGAAGCATGATCCCCTCCCTGATGCCCCAGAGGAGCACAGGCCAGTAAGGGGTTCAACGAGCGGTGACTGGCGTCTCACGCGCGGCCCGCGTCGAGCCGGAGTTGTTCGAAAAGAGTGAGCGCCGGCAGGAGCGCTGACGGCCTGGAGTGTCTCGATGAAGCGATGTGTTCGCCGGCCGGGCGCATCGCTGCGCGTTCTCGAGCAGGGATGAATGTCGAGGGCGGCCACTACAGCCCTGATCGCTTGTCTGGAGCCACCGAAGCCCGAAGAGCCTCGCCAGGCAGCAACGCGCTGGCGCTACCGTACAGCGTTGGAGCCCGCGAGTTCGTTGGCCACTGAATCGAGTTCGCTGATGCCAGCCTCAGTGTCATAGAGGATCGCGCAAGTGACATTTGGCATCGTGGAGGCAAGATCAAGCGTGACGCGATATTTGGGGAACGCCATCTTCAATCCGCCGATGATCCCGCGCTGGAAATCCTGGGTATTATTCTTGGATTCCATTTCTGCAAAAACCGCGTCGACCTCTTTCGAGAGTGCGTCGGGCTCCAGATCCAGCTTTGATTTATGACGATAATTGGCAGCGGCGACCGAGAAGCACGCTGTGCCAAGGTAGGTCAGCGGTGTGATCTGAAACTGATCGGCCCTGTTCATTTTCGCCGGATCGGTCTCCTTCAGGATAAAATTCGCCGAGAGCGATCCATCGGGCCCATGGGTCATCGAGAGATTGAAAGGGGTTTCGATCGAGCCGAACGCGTAGCATCCACCGTCCAGGCACGTGTATTCGGCCGTCGGATCGGTCGGGAAGAACTGCGAGATGCCGTTTGCCGCGTAGTCATCAGGATGGAGCTTCCAGTCAGGCCTGAACGCGGTGACCCGCAGGATGGCGATCAGGCTCTTCATTTGACCGGCCAGAGACGGTTCCTGCCCCCGGGATGCGGCCGGCCATGAGATGGCGGCGACGACAGCGACGGCAAGGCCGATCAAGGACCTTGAGACACTGCGCGATAGTCTTGCCCTCGCGGCCTGCTTCGCCATGGATCGAACTTTAGCGACAAGGGCAGTTGCTTGCGAGCCGAGATGCGTGATCGCTTCAAGCGCGGTAGTCTTGGGTCGCCCTCCTGTTACGTCGCCTCGCGCGACGATGCGCCGCTCAGCATCGTCGCAAATCAAGTCAAAGCCCCAGCAAAGACCGCCCTGCCGTCAAGGGCCGGATTTCCAGCGAGGTATTCGATGACGCTGCGACGCATCATGATGGCTGCATCCTCAGTCCTCCTGACGGCCTGCACTTCGGTTGGCTATCCGACTGCCTACTCGACCGCCTATTCGACTGGCCCCTGGGGGCCACGCAGCGTCTATGGCCCGGCGCCTGGTTACCCGCCGCCCTGGGATGCGCCGCCCTATGACGGCGTCGAAACGACCCCCTCTTTCGACAATGGCGGGATGGATTCCGTCCAGACCGATGTCGTACCTCCTACTGGGCGCGTCGAGGTTGGCCCGCCGCCAGACCCTGTGGCCGCGGGTCCTGATTTCGCTCCGGACCCGTATGACGACCGCGCGTTTCCTCAGCAGGGGGAGGTGATCGAAGAGCGCCCGCCGCCTGCGCGAAGGCTTGCGACGACCCAGCCCTCTGCCTCGCAGGCGATTCCACCGCCATCCAGCGCATCGGCCTATGCCGGAGCCTGGCGAGCTCTCGATGCCAGCGGAAGGGCCTGCCGGGTTCAACTTTCCACCACGTCCTCGATCGATCTCTACAAGGCCTCCGTGACGGGGTGTACCGGATCTCCGCTTGCGACCGTCAACCTCTGGAGCGTTTCGGCTGGCCAGGTCACGCTGTACGCCCGAGAGACGGTTGTCGCCCGCCTTTCCGGGCAGGAGGCAAGCCTTTCAGGCTCGGTTGAAGCGGGTGGGGGCTCGCTTCGCATGACGCGCTGAAGCGCCGGTCGCTGTTTTCATCGCGCGGCCGGAAAGCCATCGCAATCCTCTCGCGGGGGATCCTCACCGAGCGAACGTCGATCGCCGATCCATGCGCACGCGCCGGAACTCTGTGCCCGATTGCGCGTTGGGTCGCCGCCCAGGCTGGTCCGCCTTGCAGCTCGTCCGCGTCGGAATCGATCTGCCAGTGCGCCCCTGACTGTACGGGCGTCATCTTGGAACGATCGAGACCTGCCGATGTCGACTGCTCATGTCCGCTTCCCCGGTGTGCTGAATTCGAAGGAGATGCTGGTTGCCGAGTCCATCCAGGCGCGCGCCTGGGATGCCGTCAGCCGCGACAACCGCCTCATCGGCGACGCGGCCGATGCCGCGAAAGCGAAACTCGGTGGCATCATCATTCGCCTGATGAGCGATGGCTCCAAATCGATCAACGACCTTGCCACGGAGGCGGTTCTGACCTTCCGCGAAAGCGCCGGCGGGTGACAGCTTCTTCCGAGGTGCTTGTTGCAGAGGATCGTCCTGAACATCCCTGCTGTGGCCAGTAATTCAAATCGCCTTGGATCTCCGGCGGCAATCGCGGGCGTACTCGCGGCGCATTTCCTTCAATTGCTCCCGATCAAGCCGAGACGTGTGTCCTGGCTTGGTAGCCTTGCGGGCTTCCTCGCGACATGCCTCGCGAGCGCTATCGGCGCTCTGCCTAGCTTCCGTCGGCAATGCGAAGATAGCCAAAGTTGCGACGGAAAGCGCAAGGTGGAAATGCATGTCACGCTCCTTTTGCGGAGGCAAAATTCGCTGCAGATGACGCTATTGGAGATTGGCGCGGCGTCTAGTTGGCTGAGCGCTAAAAGTGCCCAAGCAGTCCTGCTGCCTATCGTGCAACGATTAGGGTTCTGTTGCAATTTATTCAGTTGCGGATTCTACGGAGTGGCCTTGTCTTGGCTGTGGTCCAGGTCGAGATCTCCGACGCGCTGGACGCGTCGCCGATAGGTATCTTCACGCTTGCCAGTTACGATGCTCCTGCGATCACGGTCGCCGCCTGGCCTTCGCAGATCAGCTGATACGCTTGGCTGTGACGAATGCGGCCGCGACAACCGCCTCATCGGCGACGCGGCAGATGCCGCGAAGGCGAAACTCGGTGGCATCATCGTCCGCCTGATGAGCGATGGCTCCAAATCGATCGACGACCTTGCCACGGAGGCGGTTCTGACCTTCCGCGAAAGCGCGGGCGGGTGACCCACCGGCGCAGCTGCTCGGGGTGGATCCAGTGCGTCTCCATCTCTGCGCCCGAATGCGGCGCTCGGCAGGGGGCGCGAGCGTCAGCCGTCTCGGCCGACCAGGAGAGCCAGCAGTGATCTGAGCAGATCTCTTGGAATGTCCGTTTCCAAGAGATGGGCCGGCGTCGGCTATTGGCTGCAGGACGGGTTCTCGGAACGTCAGCGCCCTCAACCTGCTCGTTCGAAGGTGATCATGTTCTGCAGGGGGTCGGCAGATGTCAGCCTGACCCGGATCCTATCGCCCGGCTTGCTGCCCTGACCGCGAACCCGCGCGACCACGGGCAGCTCGCAGAGCTGGATGCGCAGGCCGTGCTCATCGGCGTCGGTCACGACCGCCTCGAACGCGGTTCCTTCGCTGCCCTGAAGCATGAGAGCTTCGGCCAGGTCGATGACGTTTCGGTCCATTTGTCCGTCGCGCGCATCGGCCCGCGCCATCACCGCGGGCAGTTGTTCGAATGCGGCCGATACCGCTGGCGGAACCGGCTGGCCGTTCGCGACCGCCAGAGCGGCGCGCACCACATAGCGATCGGCGAGACGGCGCAGCGGTGCCGTGGCATGCGCATAGGTCGCCGCCATCGGCGCATGCCAGGGCACGATGCCTTCGCGATAGGGAACATAGCTCGCGCCGCCGCTGGCCCTGCGCACCGCCAGCATGAAGGCCGCGTGGCTGCTGTCGGCGGGATTCAGCGTCTTCTCGAACTGGACGAGCGTCTCCATTTCCGGCCATGACAGCGCCAGGGCGCGCGCGGTCTGGCGCAGGCGCTGGACGGCCTTTTGATCCGGTTCCTGCATGACCCGGAACAGGCCGGTCCGGGCTGTCAGGAGTGCGGCCGCGATCGCGATATTGCTGGCCAGAGACAGGGCGGCGTTCTGCTCCTCGGCGCGCAGGCGCGGGCGAAAGATCAATTGGTAGCGGCCGTCGCCGAGAGCATCGACCTCCTGTTCAGGCGGGTCCACGCGCGCTGCGCCGCGCCGGCTCTCGGCAGCCTCGATGCGGCGGGCCAGTTCATCGAAATCGGGCGGCAGATCAGACGCGCTGACCCCCTCATAGGCGAGCTTGGCGGTGCTGCGGATGACGGCCCGTTCCGCACCGTCGAGATGGACATTGCCATCGGTGTCGATCCGGGTGGTGAAGATCACCGCCGGCCGAGGGCCGGTAGGCAGGAGGCTGGCGGCTCCCTCGGCGAGAACCGGCGGATACAGCCCGACCCTGCCGTCCGGCAGATAGAGCGTCGTGCCGCGCTGCCACGCTTCCCGGTCGACCGCGTCGCCATCGTCGACGAACCAGGCGACATCGGCGATGGCGTAATGCAGCAAAAGGTCGCTGCCGCTGCGCTCGATCGTGAAGGCCTGGTCGAGATCCGTCGATGTCGCGGGGTCGAGCGTGACGAAAGGCCGGTCCGTGCGGTCGACATGCGCGGTCGGCGCGCGATGGGCCGCAGTTTCCGCCGCTGCAAGAACCGCGGGCGGAAACTGCTCCGGCACGCCGAATTGCCGGCGTATCGCCGCCATTCCGCCGATCAGCGCATTGGTGGAATCAATGAGGGTCTTCATCCTGCTCCGCGAGACCTCTGTCCGTTGTTGAGCTGCTGCGAAGCAGCCAGCGCGAAGGTCCGCGAATTGCGATAGTTGCAACCGTTCGGGCTTCACATGCAACGATAGCGACCGGTCATGTCGAGCGATACACACTGGATCGGGGCGCACGTCGCTTCCCGGAGCCCTGGGGAGCAATCTGCTCGCCGCCTGACGCTGCGGCGATCACCATCCCGGAACAGAGGGCAACGGCGCCCGGGGAAGCAGTCTGGTGGATTGAAGCGGACGCCAGGCACCCGCCCGAGATCGTCCTCACAGCGCGAGGAAGAGCGGCGCGGTCCTGCCCGTTTGCAGACGTTCGGACGGTCAGGGGAGGGTGGGAAGCTGACCTTCGCGAATGTCCGGGATCGGCGAAAAGCATGCCACGAAGCGTATCCGCCTCTGTTGTTTCAGAAGCGGATCGCGACCCTGCCTGAACGTTCAGGCTGACATGGTGATGGCAACCTTTCCGCGATGCTGCCCGCTGCGCAGCCGGTCGAACGCTGCCTGCGCGGCCTCGAAGGCAAAGATCTCGTCGATGAGCGGCTTGACCCCGGTCGCCATCGCGGCTTGCAGATCGGTGACAGAGCCGACGTAAACGCCGCGGAGATCGATCGCCTTCATCAGGATCGCGCCGGTGTTGATCTCGCCCGCGACGCCGGTGAGCACGCCGACGAGGGCAATTTCGCCCCCGTGCCGAGCGGCTTGAAGCGCCTGGTTCAAGGTACCGGAGCCGCCAACCTCGACCACAAAGTCGACGCCCTCTCCGCCGGCCATGCCCGCGGCAATCTCTCCCCAATTCGGTGTGGTGCGGTAATTGATCGTCGCTTCCGCGCCCAGCTTGCGGGCCCAGGCCAACTTCTCGTCGGAGCTGGAGGTGACGATCACACGTGCCCCGGCGGCTCGGGCGAACTGCAGTGCGAAGGTCGAGACGCCGCCGGTGCCTTGTACCAGAACGCTATCACCGGGGCGCAAGCCGCGGCCGCCGAACAGGCAGTTCCAGGCCGTCACGCCCGCACAGGGGTATGCCGCAGCCTCTTCGAAGCTCCAGGCTTCAGGGAATGTGACCGCAGCGGCAGCCGGCAGGACGATCTGCTCGGCGAGCACGCCATCAACGAATCCGCCGCCGAGCGCGGTCGCCTGCTTGCGGGCCGAGAACGAGCCGTCCAGCCAGCCAGGCATGAAGCCGAGCACGACGCGCTCGCCAATCCGATCGCGAGACACGCCATCTCCAACCTGGGTCACGATGCCGGCGCCGTCGGAAAGCGGGACGAGATCGTGCTTCTGGTCCCCGGGATAGCGTCCTTCCCTGACGATCAGATCCCGATAGTTGAGCGTGGCCGCCTTGAGGTCGACGAGCACATCTCCTGGGCCCGGGGTCGGCGCGACGTCCTCGTGCAGCGTCAGCGGGGCGTTCGTTCCGTTCATTCGATAAGCGCGCAATGCCGTCTCCTTGGTCTGTGTTGGCGCACCAGACCTAGGAGGGTAAGGAGATATTCGTAAGTACGATCAAAAGGCGCATGTACTATCATGAATGATACTGTCAGGCAGGCCCGCCGCAAGGCGACCCGGACGGGCTGCGCAGTCGAGGCGACCCTCAGCGTGCTGGGTGGAATCTGGAAACCCGTGCTGGTGTTCCACCTTCTCCAAGGGCGATTGCGCTTCAATGCGCTGTGCCGCCTGACGCCGAATGCCACGGCCAGGATGGTGACGATCCAACTGCGCGAGCTCGAGGCCGATGGCGTGGTATGCCGCACCGTCTACCCGGAGGTGCCGCCGCGCGTTGAATACGCATTGAGCGAGTTTGGCCGCACGCTGGAACCCGTTCTGATCAGCTTGCGCGACTGGGGCGAAGCTTTGCAGGCGAGGGACCAAATCGAAGCGGCACGGAGCTGCCCTCCGCGGTGAGGGCGCATTCGGTCGAGGTGGCATCGAGCCATCGTTGAGCGGGGCCTGACATCGCCAATGTCAGTCGGCCGTGGCCAGCCCGATCCGGCTGCAGGCTGTTGCGGTCGTCAACGATCGACCGCAGTCGCGTACGATCAGTTGGACCCGGATGGACGACGGTGCCAGTCCGCATCCCGCAGGCTCGCACGACGCCGTGCCGCGCGGCATCCCAACCCGGACTCCCTTGTCCCGATCAATCCACTAGGTGCGGGATGATCGCATTCCCGGTCGCTTCCTGACGTCAGGATCGGCCAACAAGCGCGCGTATTCATCGCTTTCCACCGGCACGAGCGCCACGCGCGCCTCGGCATCATGATGCAGACCGAAGCCGTATTGCTTCACCAATGGCGAGGCGCGCAAGCAAGCTTGCGGCTTGTCGAACAACCGCGCCGCAGCATCCGCCCCTTTGCGCGCTTGCTCGACCGCCCGCAGAAGGTCGTCTGACGTCAGTTCATAGGGCCGCGCTGACAGCATCTCGTATTGCATCCTCGCGACGGTGCCTGGCTTTGCCGGAGGCGCGCTCAGCGGGGCCGTGCAATCCGCCGCCACGGTGATCAGCGTGGTCAGGTAGTTGGTGGAATGGCTCATTGGACCTCTCTGGCGAGCAGATGCCCCGATGCTTGCAAGCGCCGACAGCTATTGGCGCGTTGCGACGTGGCCGGGGCGCGCCTTGCGTAGCGGCTCGCTATTTGACGCGCGCGATAGTCCAGCCCGCCTGGGTGATCTCGGCTTGCGCCATCGGCGTCAGCGTGCCGTTGGTCGCCAGCACCGGGGCCTTTCCATCACCGGGGTTCGCAGATGAGACCTTGCCGAACAGGCCGGCGACAGTCTCGGTCCAGGCAATCTCGTCGAGCGGGAACAGGGCCAGCAGACGGCCGTCCTTCAAGCGGTTCAGCGGAAAGCCGCCAACCCCGACGAACGGGCCGATGCCGAGAGCCTTGGCGTTGGATGCGAGCAGCAGGGCGCGGCTGCGCTGGAAATAGGCCTCTTCACGCGTCGTCGCCTCGGCGGCCTTCGCCACGAAAAGTGCGTTGCCGCCGACATTGAGCGACGCCAGGGCCTTTGCGATCAGCAGCAGGTCGGTCGGAGTGTAGGATCGGTTCTGAACGAGGCGCTCCGCCAGGGCGCGAGACACCTTCATGCGCGTCAGCATGCCGATCACCTGGTCCACGACCTGGGTCGAGGTTCGTTCGGCCAGGGTCGAGCGAACGCTATCGACGGCCGTCGTGGAACTGATGGCGACACCGGCGCCACCCGGGATCGCCAGCATCATGCCCCTGACGGACAGCCCGCCCATCGCGCTGGCGGCGGCAATGTCGTTCAGCTTGGCGGCAAGGGGCGGGAATTCGGTATAGGGATCGACGCCCAGCTGGACCGCCAGCGCGCGTCTGGCTGCATCGACGCCCAGAAGGCTGCCGGCAATGCTGTCGCGGCTGGCGCTGGTATTGGCGATGCCGGTTCCAATCCGGCTGAACATGTTGGCGACACCTGAGGCGGATCGCTTCAGCGTCTCCGCTGGCGCCGTGATGAGGTCGGCGCCGAAGCGCAGGGGAGCAGCGGCCTGCCGCTCGAGCGACTTCACGAAAACGTCCGATGCGGACATCTCGTTCAGCTTGCGAAGGGCCGACAATTCGCGGATGCGCTCACGCATCAATCCTTCGCCGGCTATGTCAAAGGTGCCGAATGCGGTCTTGAGCACAAAGAGCCGAAGCAGGCCGTCGCTGTGCACCTCGGGGTCGACGCGATAGTTCGGGCCAGAGGCCTGCGCGCCAAGCACTGAAGCAGCGTTGACCGTTGGCGGGGCTTCGAAGGCAGCGGCGGCGCCTGCTCCGACGACGGTCAGGACAAGCCCAAGCAGTGCGCCAAGCGGCGTGGCGCCGCGCTGCAAGGCTCGCCCCTGGGCCAATCCGAAAACAATAGCCAGACGCATGAAAAGGCCTCCCGGAGCGATGCGCTCGACGGCGACATTACGCACATCCTGCCCATGCCCGTCGAGGCCGTCGGCCCCAACGCCACACATGTCGAGGATGGCCTCGAGGCGGTGGTCCGCGGGCTGAAGGCCCGGCTTGCCGGGAGATTGCAGTCGCCGGGCCGGATCTGGCGCAAGTCTGGCCAATCTTGGCGATGGCGAAGACGAATAGCGGCGGGGCGGCGGAGCTTCAACGCCTGCTCACAGAACCTCGCGTGCCGGGACCAAGGCTGCAATCGTCCACTGTAGATTGCCGGGTGATCTCGGTTTTCGATGCGATCCATGGGTTTTTCATGGTCGTTCCAAGTCACTGGACCCCAAGTCACGGGACCCCACGTCACTGGATCGCGTTCAAGCGGTCGTTGCTGCTCATCCCGATCCTGTTCATCTTGATGGAGTTCGACGTCATTCGGCACTACGTCCATGCAGCCGCATAGGTGCATTTCGCTGCAGCGGGTTGGCTGAATCATCAGGCCACGCAGCAGAAGCGGTCTGGCCGATGAGCGTTCCTTGAGGGCAATGTCGCCAATGGCTGGCTAACGGACCTTGGGGCGATGCCCCCTCTGACCGCTGTTGAACCACATTAGCCGAGCCGGCGGCGGTTCCCGAAGAACTTGCAGAGTTGCCCCACTCTCACGTAGCCGACTGCGAAAGCGCGAGGCATTCCGGTCACCCCATACAGCAAGGTAAGCCGCCCCAGTTGCGTCATCGCGATAGTAAGCTGAGCCGCCGAAGGCTGCTTCAAGGCCTTGTTCGCCCTTCATGCCGCCGCCGCCATAAACCGATACAACGAGGTCGAGCGGCGCAGCAGTCACCACGGCCTCACTCCTCGCAAAGCCCCCCGAACGGAAGACATGTATCGGCCACTGTTCGCCCATGGCTCATCATGACATGCGATTCAACACGTCTACAACGGGCTCGTAAGCGGACGCTGCTATCCATCAATGACGCGGCGGCAATAGCATCGAAGGCTTCACCAACTCCTCGAGAGCCAGGCCACGTTCTTTCAGCAGGGCTTCGAGCAGCGGCCTCAGCTCACCGAGGCTTTCAGCGACGCTCTCCCGCACTGTGTCAACGACGACCTGAGTTCCCCGTTCAATCTCGATGTTGAGCATGTCACCCTCGCACTTGGTGTCGAGATTCGTAACGCGGCGCGTCTCAGGGATGAGCCAAATCTCGAACCACCCCTCGGTCTTGTTACACTCCGAAACTGTCAGGCTGCACCCGTTGATGGCGATGTAGCCCTTCGCGAATATGTACCGCTCGAAAGGCTGCGGGATCGAGAATCGGATGGCCTTGTTACCACCGTACTCCTTGATGAGTTCGATCCGCGCTGCGAAGTCGATATGGCCAGAGAGAGGATGCCCACCAATCTCAGCACCATCTCTTGCAGCCCGCTCGACGTTGACCAAGCTGCCGACCTGACAGTCACCTAGAGTCGTGACCGCCAGGCTCTGGAGCATCACGTCGAACAGCACTCGCTCGGCAGATACGATGGTCGTCACTGTCAGGCAGACGCCGTCTACGGCCACGCTGGCCCCGATGGCGAGTCCTTCGGTGAACTGTGGAGGAAAGTCCAGCGTGAAAGTCCGGATGCCATTGTCATCCTCCCTGGCCGCAACCCTGGCAACGGTTTGAACAATTCCGGTGAACATGGCTTTCCTCATACCTGCGAGCGGTCCCTTATAGCGCTCACCTGGAGAGGCGGACCAGTTGACCAACGCAAAGCTCTTGAGCGTCGGCAAAGGGTCGTTTGTGTTGAAAAACTCCGGCCGGACCGAAAAGGAGGTCGCCTTGGCGCTCGGCGGAGAGGAACGTTTTTCACGCCCCCGAAGAATGCGCCTCAACGGCCGCCTGTACCGCGCACAGAAGGAAGACATTTCCACGCTCAGGCCCGTCGAACCAGCTCCAAGTATTGCCGCGGACTTTTTCAACACAATCGACCGAAAACGGACGTTTGCTCTCAACACCTCAGTCGCGCGGTGGAACGGTGTCGTATTGCGGCAGGCCGTCTGCGATCTCGTAGTAGTCCCCCTTGTCGGCGACGTAGATATGCAAATTTGCAGTGGTCTCTGTCGGTCCGTCGAAAGCACCCATTGCCACGGCGATCCAACCCCGATCCGACCGATCCCAGAATAGAGACGATCCGCATGTCGAGCAGAAGCCGCGTCGGACGTTCTCCGACGATTGAAACCACGTCAGCTTCTCCTCGCCGACAATCGTCAAGGCAGTCCTAGGCACATCAGTGGACGCGAAGTGGTGGCCCGAGTGCTTGCGGCACATCCGACAATGGCAGAAGTTAGGATTTGGCAGACTGTCAGCCACTGTTAAGGTGACCGCACCACAAAGGCATGAGCCGCTGTGCATCCTCGGTTCACTCCCGCAGGCGTCTAGTCGGGAAGCATGGCATCGGGGTTGCGACGTTGGCAAGAGCGTCCGCTATGGGGCGTTTTGGACGTTGCGACGGCCGGTCGCAAATGTCCGCGATGGGTGGGGAAACGGACGTTTATTGAGCGCCGCTCGGGTGTCCATCGCGCCCCACAACCAGACACTGGGCCTGTGCCAGCAAGCGGACGTTCGTCGAGGGCAAATGCAATGTCGGTTGGCGACCCTGGCCGTGTCAAAACGCCTTGGATCCAGTCGTGAGGCTGAACGACCGTTAGGTGGGAAGCTAAGTTAACCCCAGATGGGAGGCGCGTTCAGGTTGCGCCATGGCGCGGTGTGCGTGCGCCCCATTGGGGATATCTGTTCCGCGCTCGTCGCGGCGATCCAGATAACGACAGGTCGCCGGGGGTGAACATGACGTGTCTGTAGCCTCTCGCGAGCGGAGCCGGGCAGCTCGGCGAGCAGGCGGCGCGGCGGTAGCAAGGCGATCTCAAACCGATCCCCCTCCCTTACGGCTTGCCTTTGTCCTTGGACATGATCCCCTATGAAGCGCGGGCGCCACGGTGGGCGCCCGTGCTTCGTAGGGGATCATGTTTCGCGCTGACCTGCGCCTGGAACGACGCGATTCCCGTCAGCGCAGCCGCAAGACGCTCGTCAAGCCTAGCCACAATGCGCGTCGCGCGCTCCGGATCGCCTCGGACCGCAAGGCATAGGCGCGCTTCTTGTGAGACTCGATCAGCTCCGGTGTGATCCGCAGTGGGGTGTCGAGGCGCCACGATTCCAAAGCTCGCGCTGTCTTTGAAACGCCGCAGCCGTCTTGGGCCGATCCCACTGCAGCCTGCCGCCACCGTGGCACACGGACTCCTTCAGCGGCTCTCGGTAGCGCATGGGCACGATTTGGCATGACAACCTCGAACGTTGACGTCGGGAGATGTTAGGCAAACGACCGCAGCCGCCGCATCGTCGGAACGAATTCGCTTGTCGAAGCGGAGCGATCGGCGCGGGCTCCTCCCCATTTGGCGGCAATAGAACGCGGTGGCATCACGCGTGCCACGATGCGTGTGATCACTTCAGGATCCGAGCGAACTGCGCCGTCCTGGTCGGTGCCGATACGGATTGCAGAGGCTTCAAATTCTATTCGCCCTTTGCACTCGCTGCTCGGCGGTCTCCTGTTTGCGCTCGCCCGACTTTCTATTGCTTAGCCGACTGGATCGGCCCGAGATCGAGAATGCTGTCGTAGAGTGCGAGTGCTTCTTCTGTGCGGCCAACGTAACAGGCCGATCGAGCGCGCAGCTGCGTTAGCGCAGCGCTGTACAACCGATCCGCAGGCACATCGTCGGCCGCGCCGTGGTCTTCGATCAAGGTGATCACCGTGATGTCCCTCTGGGAGCACGCGAGAGCCAAATGTCCCTTGGGTTCCTGCGCCATCGAACTGATTGCCATGGCGAGGGACGCACTGATGGCGAGTCCCGGCAGTACCCGGTGCTTTCGCAGTAATGGACGATTAAAGAACAAAGAAAACATCGATTCCTCCCTGACGCAGCCGCAATGTGACTACGCTGCAATATCCTGAGACAAGGCAGCGCCTTTGATCTCGGATCGAAAAGACGTTTGATGGTGTTGTTTAGATAACGCGGCGTCATCATCGGAATCGATGATACGATCACCTTTATCATCGCAACATCGGGCGCCGACGCTCTTTGGTTGCAGCATCGGGATATGCGATCTTTGTCCCCCATGACTTCATGGGCTGAGCATTAAGATGGCAAGCGATGAAGGTTGGCGGTGGCCGGCAAGCGGATCCAGCAAGCGAGAATGGCTTCGCCGACGAGGAGCCTACGGCGAATGAACGAGACTTTCGTGGAGCTACAGCGCCGCGCGCTGCGGGATCCGTATCGGCGGTGTCGAGTTGTGGAGCAACTGCAGAAGCGTTGCCTGCCGAGACGTGCCGGTCTTCGAGAAAATATGCTGCAAATGCGACCGCACTGTTGGCTCGCTGATACCGAGCATGTCAGCGGCCTCTTTGCCACCCAATCCGTTGGCAAGCGCCAGAAGCACGCGAAGTTCTCCACCGGTCAGCCCATGCAGCCTGGCAAAGGCCTCGCCCGGCATGAGCGGCGCTTGAACAGGGTCCTGCATGAACACGGCGCATGATGCTGCAAATGGTGCGACAGTGCTGCGGCGCTGCCCCCCCTCGACCGAAAGGAAGGTCGCAACATAGCCTGCTCCCTCGGCGTCCGGGATAGCGAGCGAATGCGCGGTCATGTCCATATCGATGTTGTCGCGTCCGGCCTGGTCGATCGCCTTCGAAAGGACAGCGCGCGCCGCCGGATCGCTGGGAGTCAGCCGGTTGTTCACGATGCGGATGGAATTGCCGGTTTTGGTCTGTCGTTCGGCTGCGGCGTTCATGTAAATCACGCGCCCATCACGTGCCGTGAGGAAAACACCGGCGACAAGCGCATCGAGTGTCCGTTCCAGCATGTCCGATCTGAGGGCTCTGATATCGAGCACATCGGAAATGGCGAGCGCGCGACAGACATGCGGCGAAAGAAGCTTGAATAGGTTGATCTCGCGCTCTTGATAATACTCCGCCTTCTCGCTTCGGGAGGCATGCAGGGAGGCCATACGGCCACCGGTCCGCAGCGCGGGAAACCAGATTATGTCCTTTAGTCCAAACGGCTTCAGCACATCCTGAAAGAACCGGCTTTCAGCCAATTCGGAGCGGTCCATGGAGAGCGCCCGGACGTCGCCGATACTCGATACGATATCCGCAGAGGCCATTGGACTGCGGGCGTAATCGCCCCCCAATTTATCCAGGAATTTTGAACTATGCCCAAATACAAATAGCTGATCATTCTGTTGATGCAGCATATCGTGAATGCATATCCCTCCCGCCGTACTTTCGGCCAGATTGGCGATGCTTCGGCAGACGTCCGGCCACAGGCACGGATCGAGCGCGCAGTCATAGATCGCGCCGATGGTGTCGGATAGCCCCCGAGCGGAGGCTCGGTCCAAACTGATCATGGCGTGAGCCTCCATCATGGGCCATCTTCAGTCATTCCGAGTCGAGGGCGGCCGTCCCCGCAGCGCGGCGACGGCAAATTCGTTTCACAGACTGTCACGGCAACCACGTGTTGGGTGATAATTCCGACGACAAGTCAGTCTTCGCCGCAAGTTCTGTCCAAGCGCCGCAGAATGTGTCTAAGCTGGGGAGACCGGCAAAGGTAGCCGTAACGGGGGGCATGCCGATGGCCGTGCCTACGATCGACCCTGCGCTGCTGACGATGTTCGATGTTGTCCGGGCAAGGGACCCGGATGATCTGAGCGGCAAATTGCGCGTAACCGAACGCGTCGCAAAGTCGAGCCGTATCTACACTTACCAACTGCAGGACAGCGCGCTTTGGCGCGTGCGTTTTGATCAACCTATTTTTACGCTTGCAACCCGTAGCGTTGGCTCGATCCTCGCAAGTTACGTCGATAGCAGCTTCGCAACGAATGTCTCCGTCGATGGTGACGAAGGAGATCTTTTTTGCTTCACGACGATGCTGACAGGCCAGACAACATTGGTCCAGAATGGGAATTCTACGACGGCCGCCGACAATTGCGGTCTCGCCTGGAGGCCCAGTCCGAGCACCCGGCTTTTCATGAGCGACGACAACGCGCGAACCAACGCCTTCTTCAAGGTCGCGGATATCGAGGGTGCGCTGGAACACATGCTCGATGAGAACCTGCGCCAGCCACTCGATTTCGATCCCAATCTCGACTGGAGCAGCGGGCTCGCGGCCAGTCTGAAGCGCCAGCTTGATTTTGTCATGCATGAGTTTCAACGAGAGGACGGAGTGGCCAGCAACCCTGTCGCGCTCGCATCGTTGACCGACCTTCTCGTCTCGCTTGTGCTCCGAGGGGCGCCGCACAACTATGCCAGCCGGCTGGACAGAGGTCCCTACAGCGCCGTTCCTGCCTATGTTCGGCGAGCGGAAGACTTCATGCGAGCAAATGGCGTGGAGCCGATCCGCATGTCGCAGGTCGCCGCAGCTGCCGGATGCAGCCTGCGAACGTTGGGTGCCGTGTTCAACCATTTCCGCGGCAGGACACCATTGGGTGCGCTGCATGCCATCCGGCTCGATCTCGCACGTGACGAACTGACACTTGGCACATCAGGGGCTACCGTCACCGCGGTCGCGCGCCGTTACGGTTTCACCAACGCGACGCGGTTCGCCAACGCCTTTTGTCGTCGGTTTGGCGAGACGCCTTCGGAAGCCGCGCGACGTGCGTCGGTCCGGGGCACGCTCGTGCCGCCGTGTCCCGCGAATGGTACCCAGCGTTCAGCGCTTAAGGCGCCAGCGCCTCGATCCTAGTCGGCATGAATCCCGGGAGAGGGCAGGACGATCAGGAAGATGTTTGCGGGCAGGACGAGCGTGCCGGTTGTGTGCCATCCGGCACGGTCGAGCAGCAGAACCGCGTGTGCGCCCTTGGCCACTATCATGGCGATCTCGTCGAGATGGGCCTGTATGGCGTGCGTGTCGGCGAAGGGCATGGCGAGCGCCGCGCCATGGACGGCGCAGTCAGGGCCGGTCTCGACGATCCCGGCGAACCCGATCAACTGGTCCTTCGACAGCCTGGGCGGATGTCCCTTGGATCGAATATCGCGGAGCCCGGCGGGGCCGCGTTCGTTAAACCGATGGACCCAATCACGCAGCGTCTGTCGATTCACGCCGCCGAACGGCGATAGCCAAAAGCGAAACCGGTCGTCGTCACGCGACACCGGCAGGCCGGCTGCCTTAGCGTAGGCTTTCGAGAACGGTGATCGTGATCGGATCGATGACGGCGGCGGCCCGACCCCGCCCGGCATGGCTGAGATCGATGCCGGCATCGATCAATTGCCGGTCGCTGAGATCACGCAGCTTGTTCCGTTCGAACCTGCCGCGCAGCATCTTGCCGAGCCAAACGAGTTGATTGAATCGGACGCTCGGTACCCGCCCAAGCGCGTCCTCACAGTTCGCGGAAGTGCGGCACGGCTCTGCCCGTTCGGAGAGGTTCGGAAGGTCAGGGGAGGGTGGGCGCCCGTCATTTGCAGGCGCTCCGGAGTTTGGTGCTGAGAAAGGGCGGAGGTACGGGTCTACGGCAAGAGAGTTCCTGCACAGGCCCATGTGTTCGTCATTCAATGCTCGCTCGGTGCTGTCGCACCAACGCAAGGGTGGCTGCCCGCCAACGGACCCGCGTTTGACCGCAGCTCGGATTTGCCGAACGGGACGCCCGAGCCAATGTGCGGAGAACAAGAATAGAAGATTAAAGATTTTTCCAACAGAGATTGGGCCTGTGGAAGCTTCTCTTGAGTAGCTGGCGTCATGCCAAAACATTAGACTCTTCCTTGCTACTTCCGAATTTCGACTCTTCGGATAAGAACAGTCTTCCCCCGCCGCCGCATCATCGGAACCAACGAGTGGGGCGGCAGTTTCTGCGCCGACGATGCGTGGCTTTGGGCCGCTGCCAGGAAGCGGACCTGCCGGAGGTCCGAGAAGGGCCAACTCCGGTCGCCAGTTACCGATCTTCAAATGTCTCGGATGGGGCGTTTTGAGGCGCTGCAACGGCCGGTCGCAAATGTCTGCGATGGGTGGGGAGCGGAGCTTGCAATTGACGCAGACTGGCCAGTTTGGCCTTTGTTAGCTGATCGTTTCGTGAGGCTCGCTCCTATGGCTAAGCGCCCCATACCCCATCCGACGCTCTCAACCGCTCGCCTGCGCTTGCGCCAGTTTCGCGCCGATGATGCGGACGAGATGCACACGTGCTTCGCCGATCCCGAGACAATGCGGTTTTGGAACCAGCCGGTTTACACAAAGCGCGTCGAAACCGAGCGCTCGGTGCGCAACTTCATCGATTGCACGCCATCCTACTATCGATTTTGGGCGGTGGCCGACGGAGCAGATGATCGATGCCTGGGGCTGGTCAATTACCACGATGGTCACATTCGTAGCAGGCGCGCCAGCATTGGCTATATGATCAACCCCACTCGGCAGCGGCAGGGTCTGGCCGCAGAGGCCGTTTCGGCCATGCTTGACTTCTGCTTTGCCGAACTTGGCCTGCATCGCATTCAAGCCTTCATCCATCCCGACAACAGCGCGTCGATCGGGCTGGTTGAGAAACTGGGCTTCAGTCGCGAAGGGGTACTGCGAGATAATCTGCGTGTGGGTGATGTTTGGCGGAACGATCTGCTCTACGCCCTCCTTTCTACCGAGTGGCGCAATGGATGACCTGCGTATGGTGATGCCGAAGATCGGTTGATTGTTCTGGCCTGCGCCATGCTCGAAGTGACGTCCGCAACGGGGCGAGAGAAGAAGTTCGGCACGCCAACTCGCTGTTCCGGGTCGCGCCATTTCCGGACATTGGCCCAGCGCCAGAAAGCGGACCTTGGCGCGCTTCACCGATCCTTGCCTGCATAGTATTTCGCGAGTTGCAGCGCGCGCGGGCCGCCCTCTGAGAGGCGCCGCATGATGCTTCGTAGCTGAGCAAATTCCCTTTCCGTCAACGTTTCCGAAGGTGCCTCAGCTCGCGCCCGCGTGATTGCGGTCAAGCTCCTAATCTGGTCGGATGGTGTCGCGCACGAGAAGTGGCAAAGGCCCGATACGGAGGTCACCCCATGGCAATCGGCGAGACTCGGCGAGAGCAGATTTTTCCGACACTGTCCGCCCTTCAGATCGCGACGGCGCGTCGCTTTGCGAGCGGTGCACCGCGCCGCTTCGGCCCTCGTGACATCGTATATGAGATCGGCGCCCGCAACGCCCCCTCCTGGCTGATCCTCGATGGCTCGGCTGACGCGATCCGGCGTAGCGCAGCCGGCCAGTCGTCGGTGGTCACCACCTACGGTCCCGGTCAGTTCACCGGGGAGACCAATCAGCTCTCGGGCCGTCCATCCCTCATGTCGGTCGTGGCGGGTGAGACCGGCGCGGTCGCGATACCCTTTGATGCGCCGCATCTCCGTGCGCTTGTCATTGGATCGGCGGATGTCGGTGAAACGATCATGCGCGCCTTTATCCTCCGGCGCGTCATGCTGATCGAGGAGGGGCAGACCGGCGGCGCAGGGTCGATCCTGATCGGACGCCGGGATGATCCCGACATCGTCGGGTTGTCGGGGTTTCTCACCCGCAACGGCTACCCTCACACCGTCATTGCCGCCTGCGAGGCAGAGGGTCGCGAACTGGTCGAACGGCTCGGCGTCGCCCCCGAAGATCTGCCGCTGATGATCTGCCCGAACGGCACATTGCTCAGAAGCCCGAGCAATGCGGATGCCGCGTCCTGTCTCGGCATCACACCTGATCTCGATCCGAATATTGTCCACGACGTGGCGGTCATCGGGGCCGGGCCGGCCGGGCTTGCCACTGCCGTCTATGGCGCATCCGAAGGGTTGTCTGTCCTGGTCCTGGACAGCCGCGCCTTCGGCGGCCAGGCGGGCGCATCCGCCCGGATCGAAAACTATCTCGGCTTTCCGACCGGCATCTCCGGACAGGCCCTCGCGGGGCGGGCCTTCAATCAGGCGGCGAAGTTCGGCGCCGAGCTCGCCATTCCGCTGACCGTCGAATTGCTCCGCTGTAACGGAGCGGATGCTGAAGCCCCGTTCACCCTCGAGCTCAGCAACGGTGGCACTGCGCGGTCGCGCACCATCGTGATCGCTTCGGGAGCGCGCTACCGGCAGCCCGACATTCCCAACATCGAAGAGCTGGAGGGGGCCGGCGTCTCCTACTGGGCATCGCCCGTCGAGGCGCGACTTTGTGCCGGCGAGGAGGTCGTCCTCGTCGGCGGAGGAAACTCGGCGGGCCAGGCGGTGGCCTATCTCGCACCGCAGGTCAGGCATCTGCACCTGGTGGTGCGCCGACCCCTCGAGCAGACCATGTCCCGGTACCTGATCGATCGGATCGCGGCGTTGCCCAATGTCGAACTGCATGTGGGCAGCGAGATTGCCGATTTGCACGGCGACCGGGCGACAGGCCTGACCGGGACGACGTTTCGGGACAGCCGGACTGGTGCGATCCGGGAGTGCACGTCGCGCCACCTCTTCCTGTTCATCGGTGCCGATCCCAATACGCATTGGCTCGACGGCTGTGTGGCGCTCGACGGAACGGGCTTCGTCCTCACGGGGGAGCGCGCCGGGGGTGGCGGGCGGCTGCCGCTCGAAACCAGTTGCCCAGGCATCTTTGCCGTCGGAGACGTGCGTGCCGGCTCGACCAAGCGGGTGGCCGCCGCCGTCGGCGAAGGTGCCGCCGTCATCGCACAGATCCATTCCGTCCTGACACGGAACGTCGGACCCGCATTGAATGCCGTGCGGCAAGCTTGATGGAACGTGACCTCTACAACACCTCAGGCCAGCTACGCTGAGGTGCATGCTCGGTTCGGCGGAATCTTGAAAGCCTCCGAGGGGCGGGACTGAAGCGCGCCAGTTGCGGACATTGGCGCCTTGCCCAGAAGCAGACGCTACGAGTGTGCTGACCAGAGTGCCGCTCTCGACCCAACTCCGACATTTGCGGTGAGCCGCTGAACGGTCAAAAGTCGCCCATTCCCGACCTCTGGGACGTCCGCATGCGGGCGGTTCAACTTCGCAATCGGCAACGCGCCGAAATCCCAACGCGGTGAATTCCTGCTTTCGGCCACAGCCCGTTTTCTAGGCGGAACATCGGTTGCATTTGAAACGAACGATGCGCTCACTGCATGATTAGACGAACAAATCACTGATTCACAAGCTGTTCATGCGATGAGCGCATATCAGAGCTGAATTGATGCCCCTGTTTGCGGCGGGCCGATCGGCTTATGTGCAGTGCACAACGAGATTGTCGCTGTGGGCACCGCCCCGGTCCGGAATATCCGCCAGAGGAATATCACCATGTTCGTCACCATGATTGCCGCCAAAATCCGCGCCTTCCTGCGCTATCGCGAGACGGTTCGCGAGCTGTCGCGCCTGACCAACCGTGAGCTCGA
>NZ_JBFRHE010000034.1:0-25475 GCF_052115715.1 Allobosea sp. 2KB_26 | reverse complement strand
GTGCCGAGGATGGCGGAGTTGATGCCGACCATGCCGTATTCGAGCTCCTCGGCGACGCGGAAGGCGCGACCGAGATCCCGGGTGTAGAAATAGGCGGCGAGCCCGAAGGGCGTGTCATTGGCCATGGCCACGACCTCGTCCTCGCTGGTGAAGCGATAGACCGGAGCGAGCGGGCCAAAGGTTTCCTCGCGCGTCACCAGCATCTTCGTGGTGACGCCGGCAAGCACGGTCGGCTCGAAGAAGGTGCGACCGAGCGCATGGCGCTTGCCGCCGACCACGACCTTCGCCCCATTGGCGACGGCATCGGCGACATGACGCTCGACCTTCTCGACCGCGCGCTCATTGATCAGCGGCCCCTGCACGACACCGATTTCGGCACCGTTGCCGACCTTCATCTTTGCGACTTCGCCGGCGAATTTCGCGACGAAATCGTCATGGATGCCGTCCTGCACGAAGAGCCGGTTGGTGCAGACGCAGGTCTGACCCATGTTGCGGTACTTGGCGATGATCGCGCCCTGCACGGCAGCGTCGAGATCGGCATCGTCAAAGACGATGAAGGGCGCATTGCCGCCGAGCTCGAGGCCAACCTTCTTCACCGTCGAGGCGGCCTGCTGCATCAGGAGCTTGCCGACCGGCGTCGAGCCGGTGAAGCCGATGAAGCGCACGGCCGGGTGGGAGGTCATCACGCCGCCGATGGCCTGCGCATCGCCGGTGACGAGATTGATGACGCCCTTGGGGAAACCGGCCCGCTCGGCCAGCTCGACCAGAGCCAGCGCCGTCAGCGGCGTATCCGGCGCCGGCTTGACCACGAAGGTACAGCCGGCGGCGAGGCCGGGAGCGCATTTGCGCGTGATCATCGCGGCCGGGAAATTCCAGGGCGTGATCGCGGCGCAGACGCCGACCGGCTGCTTCTGGACGATGATGCGCGAATTCGGGAAGGGCGAGGGAATCGTCTCGCCATAGATGCGCTTGGCCTCTTCGGCGTAGAACTCGACGAAGGAGGCGGCATAGGCGATCTCGCCGCGCGCTTCGCTCAGCGGCTTGCCCTGCTCGGCGGTCATGATCTGCGCCAGGTCCTCCTGGTTCGCCATGATCAGGTCGAACCATTTGCGCAGGATCACCGAGCGCTCCTTGGCGCTCTTCTTCGCCCAGGGCTTGAAGGCGCGCGAGGCGGCTTCGACCGCAGCGGTGGTCTCATCGGCGCCGAAGCGCGGCACCTTGGCCAGCAGCTCGCCGGTCGCGGGATTGTCGACCGCATCGACGCCCGCGCCGATCCAGGCGCCGTCGACATAGCACTGCGATTTCAGCAGCGACGGATCATTCAGCTTCAGCATGGTGGCCTCGGGGCACTCGCGTCGAACTAGGAATCAGATTGCAGTGCGCGCCGATCGGGCCCGGAGCCATTCGACGCCGCCCATCAGGACCAGAGACAGCACGACCATCACGGTCGACGCCGCGGCGATGACGGGCGTCAGGTTATAGTCGATGTCCTCGAAGAGCTTGCGCGTGATGGTCTTGCCTTCGATGCCGGAAATGAAGAAGGCGACTGTCGCTTCATCGAAAGAGGCCAGGAATGCGAAGACGGCGCCGGCTGCGACGCCGGGCGCGATGTTGGGCAGCACCACGTGCCAGAAGGCCTGAGCACGGCTTGCGCCGCAATTGAGCGCCGCGAGTTCAAGGGCCGGGTCCAGCCGCTGCAGAGCGGCCGTGACGGTCAGCATCACATAAGGGACCGACAGCATCGTGTGGGCAACCGCGAAGCCGAGGAAATTGCCGGTCAGGCCGATCGGGGCGAAGACGAGGTAGAGCGCCACGGCGAGCACGATGTGCGGCACGATCAAGGGAGCGAGAGTTAGTGCCTGCAGAGCGCGGGCTCCCGGCAGGTTGCCACGGATCAGTGCGAAGGCTGCCAGCGTCCCTATGACAGTCGCGGTGAGGGTCGTCGCAAACGCGATCCGTAGACTGAACCAAGTCGCGCTCATCCAGTCAGTATCGGCGAAATAGGCCTGGTACCATTTCAGGGTCAGTCCGCGCGGCGGAAACTGTATGTACGACGCTTCGCCCAGCGACATAGGGACGACGAGCAGGGTCGGCAGAAGCAGGAATGCCAGGACGAGTCCGACAAAGCCGTTCAGGCACCAGCGTCCCACGGAAGGAGGAATGGTGGGGCGCGACGACACGGTCGGCTGCTTCGCCGCAGCGTGTGAGGTCAGGGTCGTCATCAGATCGCCTTCCCGAAATTGAGGAACCGCCTAAACAGCCCGACGAGGCCCAGCGTCACCGCCAGCAGCACGCCGGCGAGCGCTCCGGCGAATGGCCAGTTCAGTAATTCGGTAACCTGTTGCCCGATGAGCGTCGCGATCGTCTGGTTCTGCGGGCCGCCGACCAAGGCCGGCGTGACGTAGAACCCCAACGACAGGATGAACACCATGATGCAGCCGGCATAGATGCCCGGCAGGCTCAGCGGCAGCGGGACCGCAATGAAGCTGCGCCACGGGCCGGCGCCGAGATTGCGTGCCGCGCGATCGAGTTCAGGCGGGATCGAGCGCAGTGCCGCGAAGATCGGCAGGATCATATAGGGCATCAGGACGTGGGCCATCGCGATGATGACCGCGCCGTCCGTGTAGATCAGCCGCAGCGGTTGATCGATCAGGCCCCAGCTCATCAGCGCATTGTTCACCACCCCCGTTCGCTGCAGCAGCACGATCCAGGCGTAGGAGCGGACTAGGACACTGGTCCAGAGCGGGATCAGCACGCAGGCCGCTACCAGCATCGCCGCGCGCCCGTCGAGACGGGACATCACAAGAGCGACTGGGTAGCCGAGCAGGATGGCGAGGATGGTCACGATCGCCGCGGTCTGGACGGTACGCAGCAGGATGCGCAGGAACAGCGGCTCCTGCGCGATCCGCAGATAATGTTCGGCAGTCGGCCCGGGAGTGAAGGCGCTGCCGATCAAGAGTTTCGCGACCGGCAGCAGGAAGGCGAGGCCCAGCAAGAGCACGAGCGGCAGCGCCAGCATGACGGAGGCAGGGCGGGACAATTGCCCGGCGAAGTCGCGATCGGAGGGAGCGGTAGCAGCGGCCGCCATCGTTCAGCCCTCGCCTGAGAAGATGCGGACGGCCGAGGCCGATAGCCTGACGAAGGTCTGGCCGCGAAGATCGGCATCGTCGGCGCCTTTGGCCGACGAGCTCTGGATCTGGAGCTGGGTTCCGTCCTTCATCCGGACGATCAGCGTGCGATGCGAGCCGAGGAAGATGGATGTTTCGATCTCTCCCGAGATCGCGCCGTCGGGGCTCTGCGTCGTGCTCAAGGTCTCGGGCCTCGCGGCGACTCGCACAGGGCTTCCTGTGCTCAGGTCGCCGCGCCCGCCAAACTGCGAGCGGAGCACGGTGATCGACTGTCCCGAGACCTCAATGATCGCCTCGCTATCGCCCATGCCCGTGATGACGCCGTTCAGGAAGTTCATCTTTCCGATGAAGTCCGCCACGAAGCCGGTCTCGGGCTCGTGATAGAGTGAAACCGGGCTGCCGAGCTGCTGGATCCGCCCCTGATCCATGACCGCGATGCGGTCGGACATCGTCAGCGCCTCTTCCTGGTCGTGCGTCACATAGATGATCGTGATGCCGAGGCTCTCATGAAGCTTCTTGATCTCGATCTGCAGCTCCTCGCGGAGCTTCTTGTCGAGGGCTCCGAGCGGCTCGTCCATCAGCAGGACCGGCGGTTGGAACACGAGGGCACGCGCGACGGCGACACGCTGTTGCTGGCCACCTGAGAGCTGGGCGGGCATACGGGCGCCATAGTCCTGAAGCCTGACACGCGCGAGCGCCTGCTCGACCAGCGGCGCCACCTCATCCTTGCCAAGCCCGCGCATCTTCAGTGGGAACGCGACGTTCTGGGCGACACTCATATGAGGAAACAGCGCATAGCGCTGGAAGACCATGCCGATGCCGCGTTTGTTCGGCGGCACATGAGTGAGATTTCGACCTCCCAACGTGATCGAGCCCGAGCTCGGCGTCTCGAACCCGGCGAGCATCATCAGAAGCGTGGTCTTGCCGGAACCGGAGGGCCCCAGGAGCGACAGAAACTCGCCCGGTTCGACCTTGAGATCGATATGATCGACTCCGACCACCGCACCGAACCGTTTGGTGATCCCCGTGAAGGTGATCGCCTCACCCTTGATCGATGTCTCCCGTCCGAATGGCGAGAACGCGTGCTTCTCCGGCATCCTGTTCATGGTCCCCATCTTTTTCTGTGAGTGCGCTGGCGGTCGGCCTGCTGGCGGCGCATCGCTATTTTTGACGTTTGATGTATCATTTATGGCTTGTCAACTCCTTCGGTATGGCGGGATGGCAGCGAGCCCGCTATTTGACGCATCAGACAACAACATGAGGATCACATGTCGGAGCATCCGCTGGCGGGGGTCGTTTCACCGATCGTTCGACAATCCAATCTCGGTGAACTCACCTATGACCGGCTCAAGCAGATCATCGTGGCCGGCTCGTTTCCGCCCAACGAGAAGCTGACCGTCAGATCGGTCGCTGCAGCGCTGGGTGTCAGCACGACACCGGCCCGCGACGCGATCAATCGGCTGCTGTCAGAAGGGGCGCTCGTCAACGAAGGCCCTAAGACGGTCGTCCTGCCCTCGCTTACGCTCGAAGCGCTCGACGAGATCGCGGCGACGCGTATCGCATTGGAAGGCTTGGCGGCGGAACGCTCGGTCGGCCATGTCGAGGAGGCCCATATCTCCGAACTGGAGCGGCTACAGGGCGAGATCAACGCCGGGCTCGACACGGCCGACTATCGCGAGGTGCTTCGTGCCAATCGCGAATTCCATTTCCTGATCTACCGATTGGCGGGATGGCCCCGGCTGGTCGGCATGATCGAATCGCTGTGGCTGCGGGTGGGGCCGTCGCTCAATGGCCTCTACCCCGATTTCGCCACCAATCGGCGGGGTGTCTCGAACCACATGTCGGCGCTCGACGGACTACGTACTAAGGACGGACCAAAGGTGCGCGCTGCGATGGAGCAGGATATCCGCGACGGCTATGTCCGCTTGAAAGCCAAGATCGATGCACAGGCATGAGCCCAGGACGCCAACAACCGCAAATATTTTTGTTGCATCAAACATCAATATGAGGCTAGCTCTCTACGCCCCGCCGGTTTGGCGGCCCTGGACGCATGAGAGCAATGACCGCAGCGACACCCCAGGGACATAATTCGATAGGCAGCACCTCGACGCTCGCGTTCGAGCGCGCCAGGAAAGTTTTCGTCGATGGAACGACACGAGTCACGATCGAGCGCGACCCGGTTCCGCGCTATATGGAAAGCGGCGAAGGCGCCTTCCTGCGGGATCTCGACGGACGGCGCTTTCTCGATCTCAACGGCAATTTCACCACCCTGATCCACGGCCATCGGTTTGGTCCGGTGATCGATGCCGTCACCCGTCAGCTGCAGTCGGGAACTTGTTTCGCGAACCCGACGCTGACCGAGATCGATCTGGCCGAACTGATCTGCGGGCGCGTGCCCGGCGCCCAGACGATCCGCTTCGTCAATACCGGCTCCGAGGCCGTGATGTTTGCGATCAAAGCCGCGCGAGCTGTGACGGGACGTCCGGCGATCGCGAAGATCGAGGGCGCCTATCACGGCGCTTATGACTGGGTCGAAGTCAGCCAGTCCAGCGTCCCCAGCAACTGGGGCGCGGAAGGCGCGCCTAACGCGGTGCCCTATTATCGCGGCATGCCGGCTTCGGTCCTGCAGGACGTGGTTACCCTCCGCTTCAACCATCCCGAGCTCGCCGAGAGGCTGCTTGCGGCCAATGCCGGCAGGCTCGCCGCGATCGTCCTGGACCCGATGCCGAGCCGCGCTGGCCTGATCGGGCCGAAGCCCGAATTCATCGAAGCCATCCAGCGGGCTGCGGCCAAGCATGGCATCTTGATCATCGCCGACGAGGTGCTGAGCTTCCGGCAGGGCTATCAAGGTGCCGCCGCCCGCTATGGGCTTCGGCCCGATCTCATCACCCTGGGCAAGATCATCGGCGGCGGACTGCCGATCGGCGCGATCGCTGGGCGGCGCGAGGTCATGAACGTCTTCGACGCTTCGGGCGGCAAGCCGCTTTTGCCGCAGGGCGGCACATTCTCGGCCAACCCGCTCTCGATGGTCGCCGGCCTCGCCTCGATGAAGGCGCTCGATCAGGCCGCCTTTGCCTATCTCGAAGGTCTGGGCGACAGGCTGCGGAAAGAACTCGTCACCGCCATCGCGCGCCACCACGCTCCGTTCTGCGTTTCGGGCGCGGCGTCGCTGTTCCGCATTCACCCGAAAGCCGCGCTGCCGAACGACTTCCGCGAGGCGACGCCGAACGCTGCGCAGACCCATGCCGCTAAGGAACTCAGCCGCTTCTTCGCCGAAGCCGGAATAATCCTGCCCGTGGGGGCCGCAGCCTGCCTCTCGACGCCGATGACCACCGACGATGTCGACCATGTCGTCTCGGTGTTCGATGCCTTCCTCGCCGCCCGTGGCGACCTGATCGAAAGTCTCGCAGCATGACCAAGCCGACCGAAACCGTCGCCCAGGCGATCGCACGCGCACTCAAGCGTCACGGCGTCGAGGTCATCTTCGGCCAGAGCCTGCCTTCGGCCGTCATCCTCGCGGCGGAGGCCATCGGCATACGCCAGATCGCCTATCGCCAGGAGAACATGGGCGGCGCCATGGCCGACGGTTACGCTCGGATATCGGGCCGTGTTCCGGTGGTCGCCGCACAGAACGGCCCGGCCGCGACCCTGCTCGTGGCGCCCCTCGCCGAGGCGCTCAAGGCCAGCATCCCGATCGTCGCCCTCGTCCAGGAAGTCGAGCGGCATCAGGTCGACAAGAATGCGTTCCAGGAACTGGACCATGTGGCGCTGTTCTCGTCCTGCGCGAAATGGACGCGCAAGCTGAGCGGCGCTGATCGCGTCGACGATTATGTAGACGCCGCCTTCGTCGCGGCCGCGAGCGGGCGTCCGGGGCCGGCCGTACTGCTGCTGCCAGCCGATCTCCTGCGCGAGCCGGTCGCTGCCCCTGCGGTTTCGCGCGCAGCGAATTACGGAACGTTCCCTATCGACCGGGTGCGCCCGGCGCAGGCGGCCGTTGAGGAGGCAGCTCGGCTGATCGCCGAGGCAAACAACCCCGTCGTCATGACCGGCGGAGGCGCGCTGTCGCAGGGCGCCCCGGCTGCTCTGGCGGCGCTGCAAGATTTGGCTTCGCTGCCCGTCTTCACCACCAACATGGGCAAGGGCGCGGTCGACGAGCATCACCCGCTGTCCTGCGGCGTCCTCGGAGCGCTGACCGGTCCTACATCGCTGGGTCGGCATAGCCGCGAACTGCTCGCCGAGGCCGACCTCATCCTTCAGGTCGGCACGCGCAACAACCAGAACGGCACCGACAGCTGGCGGCTGGTGCCGCGCGGCGCGCGCCTGATCCAGATCGATCTCGATCCGGAGGAGATCGGCCGAAATTACGAGGCGTTCCGGCTCGTCGGCGATGCGGCGGAGACGCTGTGTGCACTCGCGGAAGCGCTCCGCAAGGTCGACCTGACCCGCCGTGCGCAGGCTCGCCCCGCACTAGAAAAGCGGATCGCGGGCTTGTGGGTCAGCTTCGACCAGCGGCGCGCACCACTGACGGGGCACAACGCCAGCCCGATCCGGCCCGAGCGCGTCATGGCTGAGCTGCAGACTTTGCTGACGCCTGACATGATCGTCGCCGCCGATGCCAGCTATTCCTCGATGTGGATCGTCGGACAGCTGCGTGGCCTCGCGCCGGGCATGCGCTTCCTGACACCGCGCGGTCTCGCCGGCCTCGGCTGGGGCCTGCCGCTGGCGATGGGGGCCAAGGTCGCACGACCGGCGGCGAAGGTCGTCGCACTCGTCGGCGATGGCGGCTTCGCCCATTCCTGGGCCGAACTCGAAACGATGGTCAGGATGGGCATCCCGCTGACCGTCATCGTCCTGAACAACGGTATCCTCGGCTATCAGAAGGATGCGGAGACGGTGAAGTTCGGCCGCTATACGACGGCGTGCCATTTCGCGCCGGTCGATCACGCCGCAATCGCTCGCGCCTGCGGCTGCGAGGGCGTCCACGTCCAGGCTGCGACGGAAATCCTACCCGCGCTGCGTGCGGCGCTGCAGAGCGACCGTCCGACGCTGATCGAGATCGCCACCGATCCCGACGCGCATCCGGCGATTTCGCTCTATGACGGCACCCTGGACGAGGCGCCGCAAGAGGCGGAACTCGTCTGATGGAGAGCACTCGTCGCGTCGCGGTCGTATCAGGGGGCAGTTCGGGGATCGGCCTCGCCACGGCTGAGGCTCTTCTCGAAGCCGGCTGGGCAGTCGCCCTGTTCAGCCAGCGGCGCGCGCATGTGGAAAAGGCCGAAGAGGCCCTGGCCGGGCGCTTCGATCGCAGCGCCGTCCTCGCCGACACGTTGGATCTGCGCGATCCTGCTGCCATTTTGGCCTTTTTCGGCGATGTCTCGTCGCGGCTGGGCTGCATCGACGCGCTGGTCTGCAATGCCGGCTTCTCGCCGAAACGCCAGGGCGGCCGCGCGCCGCTCGCTGAAATCCCGCTGGACGAATGGAACGACGTGCTCTCGGTCAACCTGACCGGAGCGATGCTCTGCTGCCAGGCGGTGCTGCCCGGAATGGTAGCGCGCCGGCACGGCCGGATCGTGCTGATCGGTTCGCTCGCCGGGCGCACGCAGCCGCGGATCGCGGGAGCGAGTTATGCCGCCTCGAAAGCCGCGCTCGCCGGCCTCGCGCGCTCGATTGTCTCCGAATACGCGCAGCACGGCATCACAGCGAACACGATCGCGCCCGGCCGGATCGTCACCGAGATGACCGGCGATCCCTCTTCGCCCGCCAACCAGGCCGCGCTCTCGCGCATTCCGTCCGCCCGCCTTGGCCGACCGGAGGACATCGCCCGCGCCGTTCTCTTCCTCTGCGCACCCGAAGCCGGCTTCGTGAACGGTGCGATCCTCGACATCAACGGCGGCGAATTCACCCCGGCCTGACCATTGGGAGATCGACATGGCTCATCCGCATCGCCTGTTCCTGCTGCCGCTGCTCGCTCTGGCATTGCCTGTCGCCGGCCGTGCCCAGTCCGGGAAGGATCTCGTCATCGCCACCACCGGTGGCGCGCAGGAACAGGAACTACGCAAACACTTCTACGAGCCCTTCGAAAAAGCGACAGGCATCAGGGTTCGGCCGGTTTCGGGAGCCGAAGCGCAGACCGTCGCGCGCGTAAAGGCGATGGTCACGGCGCGAAGCGTATCCTGGGACATTTTCCAGGCCGGCGATATCCAATCCTCGTCGGACGAGTACCGCGCCCTGACGGAAGAGCTCGGCAGCTTCTGCGAGCCGCTGAAAAGCAATGACGATCTGCTGCCCGGCGCATGCAAGCCGACCGGCTTGCTCGCCGCCTACGGCACGACGCTGCTGGTCTACAACGAGGCGAAGTTTCCCGGCGTAAAGCCGCGCAGCTGGGCTGATTTCTGGAACGTCAAGGACTTCCCCGGACCGCGCTCGCTGCCGAACTTCAACGATCCATGGCGCGTTCTCGCCGCCGCTCTGCTGGCCGACGGCGTGCCCGTCGACAAGCTGTTCCCGCTAGATCTCGACGGGGCCTTCCGGAAGATGGACGAGATCCGGCCGCATGTCGCGCTGTGGTGGAAGACCGGCGACCAAAGCGTCCAGGGTTTTCGCAACGGCGAATATGTCATGGGCATGATCTGGCAGACGCGCGCCTCGGCGCTACGGGCCGAAAAGCAGCCCTTGGACTGGAGCCAGAACCAGGCCGTTCTCGTCGGAGATCGTTGGGCCCTGATCAAGGGAGCGCCCAATCGCGAGAACGCGCTGCGCTTCCTGAAATTCTACGTCGATAACATCGAGGGCCAGGCACGCCGCTGCGAAGCGCAGACCTGCACACCGACGAGCCGCAAGGCCGCCGCGATGATGAGCGCCGACGCGCAAAAGGCCCTGCCGCTGGCTCCAGACGTGTTCGGCAATCTCGTCGTACCGGACGCGGATTGGATCAACGCCAACAAGACCGCGATCCTCGACCGCTGGAATGCCTGGCTTCAGCAGTGAGCTCGCGGGGCGGTTCCACCATGCGCATCTTGGTTTCCAGCATCTTTCACGAAGGAAACAGCTTCAGCCGCCTGCAGACCGGGCTTGCCAACTTCGCGACCGTGCACGGTGAAGCTCTGCTCGAAAAGGTGTCGCAAGGCAGTTCGGCGCTCGCCGGCGGCTGCCGAGCGCTCGCTGCTGCCGGGGCGGATATCCTGCCAGGCGTTTCGGCCGTCGCACCGCCCGGAGGGCCGGTCGAGGACACGGTCTTCGAAAGTCTCCGCTCCGAGATCCTGAGCGGTCTCGAAGCGCAGCGGCCCGACGGTGTCTTTCTCGACCTGCATGGCGCCATGGTCACGGAGAGTCTCGACGACCCGGAAGGCGCGCTGATCGCCGCCGCTCGCCGGGCGCTCGGACCGCAAGCTGTCATCGCCGTCAGCCTGGACCTGCACGCCCATGTCACGCCGGCCATGTTGGAGTGCGCCGATATCGTCGTGGCCTGTAAGGAGAACCCGCACACCGACTACGATCTCGCGGGCGAACGTGCGGCCGGTCTGCTCGTCGAGACCTTGCAGAGACGGGTCGCGCCGGTCACGGCCTCCGTCTGGCTGCCCTTCATCTTCGGGGCGCAGATGGAGACCGGGCGCGGCCCGCTCGCCGCACTGCACGCCAAGCGACGCGAGATGATGGCGGCCGATCCGCGGCTTCTCGACATCTCGATCTACAACTGCACGACGCTGGTCGACGTGCCGGACGGGCGGCAATGCATCACGGCGATCGCCGACAGCGATGCGGAGGTAGCCCGGGCCGCGGCGGTAGAGCTCGCGACGCTGTTCTGGCAACAGCGTGACGCCTTCGTCTCGGACTTCATGCCACTTCGCGACGCGCTGTCGGCCGTCGCGAAAGGACGCATCGCTCGCCCGGTCATCCTCGGTGATCAGGGCGATCGCGTCCTCGCGGGGACGCCGGGGGACGGCACCGCCATTCTGGCCGAACTCGCGGCTCATTGGCCGGAGCTCGAGGCCGTCGTTCCGGTCACGGATCCCGCCATCGTGGTCGCCGCGCGGCAGGCGGGCATCGGGGCCGAGATCGAGGAGCCGCTCGGCGGAGCGCTCTCTTCCGGCGTCGAGCCGTTCCGGCGTCGCTGGCAGGTCGCCGGGCTCGGCGACGGCCGCTTCGTGCAGGATGGACCTTATCTCAGAAACGAACCGGCGATGCTCGGCGATACGGCGATCCTGCGCTCGGGCAAGCTCACGGTCCTCGCCATGAGCCTCCCGGGCTTCACTCAGGATCCTGCAGCCTTCCGCAGCCAGGGCATCGATCTCGCCGACAAGGACGTCGTGGTGGTCAAGTCCGGCTACCACTTCAAGATCTCGTTCGAGACGATCGGCCCCTGCCTCGTGGTCGATACGCCGGGCATCTCGAACTATCGACCGGGCCTTCTGCCATTCGCCAAGCGCCGGCCGATCCATCCCGAGGACGCCATTTCCGAGCCACGTCTTACCGCACGGATTTTCGGCCAGCTCGCATGAGCTTCATGAGGGCTGATTGAGTTCGACTGCCAAGTCGACAAGCAACGAGAGGGGATATTCAGCATGGGACAGCTGACGAGCCGGGGTCGTTCGGCGAGTAAGAAGGCCGCCTTGAGAATCGCGAGACAAGTCGCTCTCGCTTGCGCATTGGCATCGCCGGCCGTGGCGCAGACCGGCGAGGTCGTGGTCGCCACGACCGGAGGCACATATGATCGTGCGCTGAAGGAGGTCTGGTTCGAAGCCTTCACCAAGGCGACCGGCATCAGGGTGACGACCGTTACCGCCACCGATTCCGAGCAGCGCACCCGTGCACAGGCCATGGCCAGTGCCGGCAAGGTGACTTGGGACATCATCAATAATGTCGACATCATCGCGGAGTCCGCGCAGAATCGTGCCTTCTCACGCGACCTGACCGCCTTTTGCAAAGCTTTCGAGGCCCGCACGGATCTCGCTGAGAAAGCCTGCGATACCGCCGGCGTGAAGATCTCCTTCAATGCAACACTGCTGGCCTTCAACGCCGAGCGCTTCAAGGACGGACGCCCTGGAACCTGGGCCGACTTCTGGAATGTTTCGCGCTTTCCCGGCCCCCGCGCCCTGCCGAGTTTCAACGATCCTTGGCGAGTGCTCGCCGCAGCGCTGCTCGCCGACGGCGTGCTGGCCGACAAGCTATTCCCCCTCGATGTCGATCGGGCCCTGAAGAAGCTCGACGAGATTAAGCCGCAGATCCAGCTCTGGTGGCGGACCGGCGACCAGAGCCAACAGGGTTTTCGCAGCGCCGAATATGTGATGGGCATGATCTGGGGTACGCGCGCCTCGGCGCTCAAGGCGGAAGGTCAGCCGGTCGCAGTGTCCTATGACGGCGCGTTTCTCCTCGCTGATATGATGCAGATCCTGCGTGACGGTCCCAACTCGACCGGAGCGGAAGCGCTGCTGAAATTCTATCTCGACAGCCCCGAGGTTCAGGCCAAGCTGGCCGAACGTCTCAACGTCACGCCGCCCAGCCTCGCTGCAGTTTCGATGATGAGCGAGACGGCGCGTGCGAATATTCCGAACTCACCGGATGCCTTCAAGGCCATCGTCAAGCACGACGCGGCCTGGATCGCTGCCAACCAGGCGCGCATGCTGGAAGCGTGGAACGCCTGGATCCAGCGATAGGGCGAGTGACTGGCAAATCGGCTTCCGTGTTCTCGACCGCGTTCCCGGATCGGAGACGGTCCGCATCGCATTCGAGGATCGAGGCTTGGCGCGTGCGTTTGTCAGACATTTCGGCGGGGTGCTCGTCACCAAAGCGCCATGACCGGCGACGCCGCAGCCGAGGACCCCTATGATCGGCTCGCCCGCGAGTATCCGAATTGACCGACCGGCGCGATCATCCGACAACGCCGAACGGGGGTATTTCATGGTCGCCGGCAGGTTGTGGCGCTCAACCAATCCGGCGCTTCCGACTGCGCGCCGTCAAGACCTCGTCGCCGATCTCATGGATGCCCGCCGCATGGTGAAGGAAGCCAAAGGCGGAAGCTTGCCGTGAACGAACAGGGTCGCTGCCCTGCCGGAGCGCCGCAACAGCCAGATCGGCAACGGAACGTTGTCGCACTCATGGCGGGAGGTAAACACGGAGACGGCGCAGATCAGCCGAACTACGTTGCGTACTATGCGATGGAAAAGGCGGGGTTCATAAACAAGGACCTCCCTGCGCTCACGCCTCGCCTTCGTCAGTGTGACTTCACCTTGAGCGCCGGCTCCACAACGCTGTTGTCTCAACTGGTGCCTACGCTTGTCACGATCACCGATCTCAGCGATCCTGCCTCGGTGCGCGCGGTCGAACCGACGACCGCCGGCTTTTCTGAGGCTTTCGGTCCGGGATATCGATTGGAGCGCATCACTCTCGGGATGGTTCCGACCGGCATCTGGCCGCTCAACCTCGTCGGACTTTGGGGAGCGCCAGCGACCAAGGGTATCGTGAGTAAGATTCCTTTTCTTACGTCGCATCGCGCGGAGTTGCGCAACGTTATGCGAAACATACCACCCCGTTTTCAGACTGAATTCTGGCAGTTCGTCAGGGATTAAGCGCGTTTTGCGACAATCGCGCCAAGAGGATTCAGTCTGCTCTGGGTGGAGAGCGGCCCTTCAATAACGCCTAGTAAACATACCTGAATGCAGGCAAAGCTCGGTCCATGGATTGCAACCGCTGCGCCCACTCAGATAGCCGTAGTTTTTTGCGGCAAGAAGCCACGGCAGCTTCACATCGATTCCGGTCGCGGTTGGCACCCCTGTGATGCCAACGCGGTTGAGCGGCCAAATCCCGACGGGCACCATTTCCAGCATCGCCCTCCTGAAGCGATAGCCGAGGCCAAACTCCTTTGCGAAATCGTCGTTCGACGGGCTCAGCAATCGGGCAGTCTTAGGGTTTCCTAGGTCAGCGAAGGTGACGAGGGCGGGGATTAGTCCATTGGTCAGCAACTGCGTCCCAGTCCAACTGGGGGCCTGTGAAAACCAGCCACCATTTGCGCCTGATCCCCGAAACCCAAAGGCTCGCGGGGCGGTGTCATAGATATCCGCTATCTCAACTCGCGATCCGAAGGCCATCAGGCCGATCAAGGCCCGGCCATCAGGTAGCGACACGACGATTGCCTCGCCGCGCGTTTGGCAACCACCCGTCATACTCCGAAGGAAACCTCCGAGTGGCTCAGTGCAGTTCACGGACCAGACCGACGTGCCACTGCGCAGGCCTTCCGGCGTGTCCACCTCCAGCGTAATGCGGAAACGGTGCTCGAAACTCGGCTGGATGAAAGTCAGCCAGCCTGCAACCAGCAGAACCGGAATGCCGATGAGCCATCGCAGGATAGTCACGTCAAGCTTTGCTCTCCGAGCGAGCAGCCTCGTAAGCTGATCACCGTCGATATATGGCACGTCGAGTGGCACAGAGCCAACTTCGGCTCTGGGTCGAATTTGCCCCTTCGGTCTTGGTTCGGAAGCTGACGTTCGATCAGGCGAGATGGGAAGCGGTAGTCCACGTGCTAATCTTGTTCGATGGAACACGCCCTCATTCGCGTTGCCAGCTATGCTGACTGGCACGCCTACCACGCTATCCGCGGCGCGGTTCTGTGGGAGGAACGGGGTGTCCGATGCCAGCAAATGCCCCGCCGGCGGCAAAACTCGGCAGGGCCTAGGTGTTTGATCCCGTGCTTTGATGGTGCAGTCTTTTCGCGTGAGTGGAAGGATGCGCTATGGGCCAGGTTCACCATGGGAGCGCCACGACGACAGAGGTGGTCCGTCGAGCGATACAGCACAGCATAGTCATGTCTGGACGGCGCCTGCGGATCAAGGGTTCGGCTTCGGTCATGTGAAGGTCGCGGGTGCGGTCATGTCTTCGGCCTGTCGCTGCGGATGGTGTCATCCGCCGGCCCTGATGGATTCCGCTGATCCGCTGACCTGATCAAGAGAGCGAGCTCGAGGCTCCGACTATGCTGCAGGCTCTGCGGATCTTCTGCTCGCTCACATCACCTCATGGTCACCCTCGATTGCTTGACGCGTTGCCTTGAAGCCGCTGGTTATGCGGCCGCGCCGCGATAGCGAGAACCGCCTCGCATCAGCGCGAAGGCGCGATGCGGGCGAGCTTGTTTGCTACGGCGATGGCCACAACCCTGAAGGGTTTGGTATCCAGGAGCCGGCTTGCCCATGTCCTCAGAGCGTCCTCGCCCTTGCGGCGTTGACGCAACACCGCGTATGCACCGACGACGAGAAGTTTGCGGAGATAGCGGTCTCCCATCTTGGATATCCGCCCCAACCGTTCCTTGCCTCCAGACGAGTTCTGTCGAGGCGTCAACCCGATAGAGGCGGAGAACGCGCGCGGCCCCTCGAATGCCGAGATATCCTGCACCGTCGCAGCGATGGCGGAAGCCGTCACCGGACCGATGCCAGGCACTGTCATCAGGCGCCGGGCGGTCTCATTCTCTTTCGCGAGCTGTTCGATCGCGTCATCGCTGACTGCGATCTCCGCGTCGAGATGTTCAATCTGGCGCACGAGCGGAGCCAGGGCCGTCTGCACGGTGGACGGGATCTCCGCCTCGTCGCCCCCACCGATGAGAGCAGCCAGACTGCGGGCGTTGTTCGGTCCCTGCGCGGCAATGATCCCGATCTCGGCCAGGTGGCCACGCAGGGCATTCAGCATTTGCGTCCGCTGGGCGACGAGGATCTCGCGGACCCTATGGTGCATGAGTGCAGCCTGGTTTTTGCGATCGAGCGTACCGGCACGAAGCGCATGGATGGCCGGGTCACAGCCTCGCAGATTGCCGCTGCATCTGCTGCATCATTTTTCTGGCGCCGGACATAGGCCTTCACGTAGGCCGGCGGCATCAGCCGCACATCATGACCACAGCCGATCAGCCTACGCGCCCAATGATGGGCGGAGCCACAAGCTTCAAGCCCGACCAGGCATGGCGGTAGCTGCTCGAAGAAGGGCAAGAGGTCCTGACGTCTGATGGCTCTCGTCAGCAGCACACCGCCCGAGCCGTCGACACAGATCGTGTGTAGGTAAGACGCGAGGATTTCTTCTCTCGTCACGACGCGACAACGTGCAACGGGGATGTCGGCGGTGGCTGCCGCCAATCCCACTCTTTGAGGCCACTTCAGAGCAACCGTGATTGTCTTCTCGGGCGGCCTCCGAACTGCCGAGGCGGCGACGTTTTGAAAGTTGCTTCGGCCGGCACCGCACAGGTCCAGTCATTTTGCAGCTTCCTGATAAATACCTACACCTTCATTCTGTAGCTGCCTCGAAACGTATGCGGGATCGAGGAGGGCTTCTCCGAGATAACTCCCCGCAGGAGGCGCTGCGCTCAGCAAATTCTCAACTTGCAGCACTGCACCGAGAGCAGTCAGGTGCGTTTGTCCTGCTGGGTCGATAATATGCACCGATTCCGTTGCGGACTTGCCGGCGCCGTCTCGGCCCTTTGCGGAAATTCTAATTCGATGTGCGGCACCTGGCCCCGGGTTGTATAGGATAGAGCGACGAACGTTATCGAACATCGGCCGCGACAATAGCGACCAAATTCCACTGCGCACGAGCAGATGAAGCAAGGTTGTCGCTTTTACGTCATCGAAACCGATTCTGGCATCGACGGTGAGGGCTCCGGTTAGTTGTGGCAGATTGGCTTGATCTGGCGTGTCAAAACGGTAGGTCTTATAGTTCCCAGCTTTATAGAATTCTACCATGTGGCCATCAAGCAATCCGACGCGACGTACCCATTCGCCTTCCTCTATTGTGTAAAATGGCTCTGAAAGCCGGTCCATATAGGCTGCTGAATTGGGACCAGCTTGGTCGGCTACAGCAAAAAGAATATCCATCGAAATGCTGTCGACCACAGCGAGATCCCGGCAAGCGTCACGCGCCAACAATCCAGATATCGACGCCATCCACGCAGAGGCAAAAATGACAGGTGCTCGCAAGGGACCCTGTGCGGCTACGGTAACGAGCGCCTGCTTAACGCGCCCGGTCCAGCGTGTGATATCGACATAAGGTAGTCCCCGCCTGAGTGCGTACTTAAGAAGGCGATCATGTGGATCGTTTGTCATGGCAACAATGATACTCCCATCGAGGGCATCGGGCAGACTACCTGCATCCACATCCATGCTGAGAGCGCTTCCGCCCACCGTGGTTGCGACCGCTTGCGCCGCTTCCATGCGACGACCGGCGATAACTAGATCCGTCAACGGCTGTCGTCGTTTGAGGATTTGGGCAACCTGGGCTCCAACCACTCCGCTGCCCCCAACAAGCACTATTTTTCGCGGTGTCACGATCAAACTCCATCATTGGTCAAATGACCAATAATGAAAATTGGTCGTTTGAACAAGTGCCGTTTATTCGCTACGGTGAATTCGAAACAGGGAAGCAGATGCTAGACAGAGGCGAGGAACGCCGGAATGCAATCGTACAGGCGGCGCTGAGGGTCTTGGTCCGAGACGGTGCGCATGGCTTTCGGATGCGTGCGATTGCGTCTGAAGCAGGCATTGGGCTTAGTCACGTACAGTACTACTTCAAGAAGATTGATCTAGTGCTCGCTGCAGTAGTGGAATCCCATCTCCAAGAGTGGGATGCTGTTATGAAGGATGCGCCATCTGACCTCGAAGGCGCGGTTGAATTCGTGCTACGAAAGCAAAAGGAGCGCGACGATTGCCAACTGCTTTGGGAGCTATGGGCGCTGTCAGGTCGGGATGCTACGGCAAACGATGCATTGGTATCGTTTTATACCGGCTACATCGACCGCGTGTGCGCACTGATTAAAGCATGTTTGCCGCACGATTACGGTGACGAGTGTATTCGATCACGCGCGACGCTTATCGTGGCGTTGATCGAGGGTTGGTCTGTTTTGCGAGGAAACGATCGGGAAAAGAGATTGGCGGGAAATACCGCAGACCATCTTACGTCTGCGATATATGCCCTTGCTGCTTTACCGATAGCGAACCGCTAACGTTGCCAAGAACCATCTGAATCATCTGAATGCCCTGCCGGAGATCGGTGGTGGGGCAAACCAGCTATCCGAAATTGGAGCGCCTAGCCTAAACTTGGAGGTGTCCTGATGGTGTTGTCACGTTAACTTCTGGCCGGCGCCGTGAGGCGCATTTGTCCCGGTGAGAGGCTCAGGCGGTGACGGCGGCCACGGCTTTCCAGTGCGCCATGGCGCGCAGACGATGCAGATGGGTGGCGAGGGCGGAGCGACGGGACCTGGACGGGACGAACAGATTGCGGACGGCGGAGAAGATCGCGACGAAACGTTGCAGGCCTCCCGGGGATCGAAAGCCTTGCATCGTCCGCTCGCGCTTTCGGAGCGGCAGGTGTGAGTTCTCGGCGCGGTTGTTGAGGCCCTTGTGCGCGCGACGCTCGATCGTCGGCATGATCTGGCGCCGGGCGGCGGCATAGGAGCCGAGCTTGTCGGTGATCATTCGCCGGGGCGCACAGCCCGGCTTCTGAAGAAGGCGTATCAGCAGGCGCCGCGTTGCTTTGGTGCCACGCCGGGTCTGGACGATCTCATCCAGCGTATAGCCGTCCTGATCGACCGCCCGCCAAAGCCAATGCTTCTTTCCGGCGATGGTGACGACGACCTCGTCGAGATGCCAGATGTCGCGCCGACCCGGTTTCTTCCGCCGGAGCCGGCGGGCGTAATCCCGCCCGAACTTCAAGGCCCAGCGCCGCACCGTCTCGTAGGAGACGGCGATGCCGCGCCCCAGAAGCATCTCCTCCAGCAGGCGAAGGCTCAGGGGAAAGCGAAAATACAGGCACACCGTATGGGCGATGATTGCCTGAGGGAACCGATGGCGCTTGTAGCTGATGGTCGGCAGGGTCATGCACGCCCACCTACACGGCTTGCCGCCATGCCGGAGTTAACGTGACAACACCCTCTGGCGCTGTGCTTGTCGCATAACGCGTCGCCAGGGCCAGGCGCGGGGTGAAGGTCGAGGCGAAGGCCGTGGACGTCTGCCAACCGAGCTGGGAGTGCGGGCGAGCACTGGTGCGCCAGTTGGCCAATGCGGCCCGTGCCTGCGACAGGGACGAGAAGAGCGTCTCGTTCAACAGTTCGTCTCGCAGGCGGCCATTGAAGCTTTCGATGAAGCCGTTCTGCATCGGTTTGCCTGGCGCGATGTAGAGCCATTCGACGCGGGCCTGAACGGTGCGTTTGAGGAGCGGAAGCATACCTCCAGCGATTGGCGGCGGGCTTCGTCGGGGATGAAGACTACGATAGGGAAGCGGGCGAGAGCCGCTACAACCTCAGCTGGTAAGACAGAGAGCCACTCGCATGAGCCAGACGACTGAACCCATCTACGACGTGACCATCATCCGTGAGAACGGACAGCAAATCCGCAAACGCCTCCAGGAGCGCCAGCTGGTCCACCTGCTTAAGGTCGGCGGCAAGGAGGTCAGCCTTGAGGAGGTTAAGGAGACCATTCGGAAATACGGGCTGATGGCGATGCGCGGCGAGATCTCTGGCGTCCCGAGCGGCCAGAGCTTTATGGAGATCCGCATCTACAAGCCGACCCTGCTGGACTACCTGAAGGGCCTGCTTCGGATGGTGACGAACTACCACAGGAAGCCGGACGAATGACCACGTCGATAGCGACCAGGGAGCCGAGCGGTTCGACGATGATGTCGATATCAATCTTCGGGTTCGCATGGTGCTGCAATCGGTCGTGCTGGGGCTCGGCGCCTATCTCTCGATGCATGGCGAGATCTCGGGCGGCGCGATGATCGCGGCCTCGATCATGACCTCGCGGGCGCTAGCGCCGATCGAGATCGCGGTCGCGAACTGGAAGGGTTTTGTCTCGTCGCGCCAGGGCATCGCGCGGCTGAAGCAGGTGCTGGATTCGCCCGCCTTCCTCGCCCGCGAGCGCACCGCATTGCCGGCACCCCGGCGCGAACTTGCGGCCGATGGCCTGATCGTCGCGGCGCCCGGCCGCCAGGCGCCGATCCTGCACGGCGTCTCGCTTCGGCTGGAGGCCGGGCAGGGGCTCGGCATCATCGGCCCGAGCGCATCGGGCAAATCGACGCTGGTCGGCGTCTGGCGGCCAGCCAAGGGCGAGGTCCGGCTCGACGGCGCCGCGCTCGATCAATGGGACGCAAGCGAGCTTGGCGGGCATCTCGGCTATCTCCCGCAGGATATCGAGCTGTTCGACGGTTCGGTTGCGGAGAACATCGCTCGCTTCCAGCCGGATCCCTCCGACGAGGCGATCGTCGCAGCCGCGCGCGCCGCCGGCGCCCATGAGCTCATCCTCAAGCTGGAGCAGGGCTATGACACCCGCATCGGCGAGGGCGGTGCGGCTCTCCGGCGGCCAGCGCCAGCGCGTCCGCTTGGCCCGCGCCCTCTATGGCGAGCCCTTCCTCGTCGTGCTCGACGAACCCAATTCCAATCTCGACCATGACGGCGACGAGGCGTTGAGGGGAGGCGCGAGTGCAACCCTCGGCCGGATTCGCCGGGATCGACGATTGACCGGACATCGCGCGTCCGCACTTGGAGGAGGGCGCCGGCGCGAAGCTGGTTCTCGTGCCGAAAGCGATCGTAGCTCATGGCGGCCCACAGGTCGGTTCCGCCGAGACTGGCGAATTTGACCTCGAAGTTCAAAAGTGGCGGAGCAAGTCAGTAAGCGGGACCTAGCCAGGTGAGGGATAACCGTCGTTGCCCGCTTCTGGAAGCTGGCGTCGCATGCGGCGGTCCGGTATCTCGACGCCCCTTTTGATCGTGAACTCGTAGAACAGCGCCTCCTGCGCCACCCGCCGTTCACCCATCATCGCGCCGCCCTCCGCCCAAGGACGACTGAATCAGGACTTCGTCCCCGCAGCAACGACGACTTTTTCAACGGCATCGGCGCGACCCAGCCCTTTGGTCGGCTTGGAAGAACGTCAGCAAGGCACCCTCCTGGAACCTTCGGAGCGTTAGCCAATGGGCATGGTCCGCGCCGCCCCGGCAAACCGGATGGGGACGCCACCTACTCTAATATGGCAGACGCACGGTGGCGAACGTGCCGCCGGCCTTCACGCACTCCGCGAAACGCCGTCGCCGCTTTAAGACGCTTCGGCTTCGGCCCTTCCAACGCTGTGATGGCCCTAAGCGGTCGCGATGATCGCCCTGTTCCTTTGGCGATTGTTGACCGGCGCCCTGCGGTGACACAACCGCATTAGTTCGGGCCTAATGGATACCCGGGCGCTGAAAAGGGGTTTTGGCCAGCCTGGTGATTTCTGCGCCAGCGGCCTACCGGTTCCCACTTTTGTGGTCAATCGCCACGGCCGAGGGGGCATTCAGGCCAGCGCTGTACCACCTGCGAGGCGCGGAATGGACCGCGCCTCGTTGGGACGGCAGGCCAACCTCCTCAGACAGGCCATCGCGCGTGCAATGAGCTACCAGCGATCATTCCGCCGGCCGTAACCGTACGGCGGCGGGGCGCGGTGGGGACGGCTATAGGCGGGATATCATAGCCGTAACCGCGCCTGCGCTCATGATAGCGCTGCTGGCGCGCCGTCTCATGCATCATCATCAGGCGGCGGCGCTTAGCGTCGGTCATTGTGAATGCGGAGCGCTGCCCGTCGAATTGTCTCGCAAGGCTCGCCGGGGCGGCTTGGCTTGCCTCAGCGCTAGGCGCGATGCTCGGGGAGAACTGGGCGGCACCGAGCCATGAACGTGGCGGCGATCGACAATCGGTCATTTGAAATCTCCGTTCCTTGATCTGGGTCGCTTGAGCGGCGTCTGTCGTCAGGGGCGCCCGGTTTCGAGCCCCGTCCAATGGGCGGCGAAAGCCCACATGTCGGCGGCCTCGGCGATGACCTTGTCGAGGGGCTTGCCGGCGCCATGGCCCGCGCGGGTCTCGACACGCAGCAAGCGTGGCTTTGTCCCAATGCCGGCGGCCTGGATGGTGGCGGTGTATTTGAAACTGTGCCCCGGCACGACGCGGTCGTCGGCATCGGCGGTCGTGACGAGGATCGCCGGATAGGATTTGCCGGAGGCGATGTTGTGACAGGGCGAAAGCGCCAGCAGGTTGTTGAACGCTGCCTCCTCCTCCGGGTTGCCGTAGTCGAACATCCAGAAGCTTCCGCCGGTGAAATGATGGAAGCGCAACAGGTCCATCACGCCGACGCCCGGCAAGGCCGCGGCGAACAAGTCCGGACGCTGGTTCGTCACCGCGCCGACGAGCAGTCCGCCATTCGATTCCCCCTGGATCGCGATGCCGTCCGGCCGGGCGATGCCCGCTTCGCGCAGGTGTTCGGCGGCGGCGATGAAGTCGTCATAGGAATTCTGCTTGTTCGCCAGCCGGCCTGCATCGTGCCAGGCCCTACCATATTCGCCGCCGCCCCGGATATTGGCGATCGCCAGGGTGCCGCCCTGCGCGACCCAGGCCAGTTGTGTCGGCGCATAATACGGGGTCAGGCTGATGGCATAGCCGCCATAGCCGTAGAGCAGCGTTGGCGCCGGTGCCTGCGCGCCCTTGCGCCGGACGACGAACATCGGGATCGTGGTGCCGTCCTTCGAAGCATAGAAGTGCTGCTCGACCGCGATTTCGGTCAGGTCGAAACCGACCCTGGGCTGCGCCCACACGGTCCGTGTTCGCGTGGACACCTCGTAGCGATAGATCGTCAGGGGCGCGTTGAAACTGGTGAAGGCCAGGAACGCCTCGTCGTCCGCCAGCGTGCCGCGGAAGCCGGCGCTGCCGATGCCGGGAAGTTCGACCGTGCCATCCGGCGTCCCGTCGAGTGAATGGCGCCGGATCTCGGTCCTGGCATCGACCAGATAGGCGGCCATGAGGCGACCGCCGACGAGCGAGGCATGTTCAAGGACGGCCTCATCCTCTCCGATCAGGTCGCGCGGCTTCGGCGCAGTCTCGGCGAGGTCGGTCGTCACGATCCTGCGGCGCGGCGCACCCTGGCTGGTGATGACGAACAAGGTGGTGCCGTCATTGCCGAAAGCCGACCACTCGGCGCCAAAATCCTCGCCGATCACCGTTCGGACAGTCCAATCGTCCGCCGTCAGATCGACCACGCTCAGCATCGTCATCGATGATCCCGGCGTCGAGTGGATGATGAGGTAGCGCCCGTCCTCGGTCACCCCCGCGAGATGCAGCAAATTGGGGTGATCCGGCGTGGCATGGACGAGTCTATCGTCAGCTTGGGGCGTTCCCAGCCGGTGGAAATACACCGCGTGATTGGCGACGCTCGCCTGCGATTCCGTGCCCGGTTCGGGCGTGGGGTAACGCGAGTAGAAGAAGCCCGACCCGTCCTTCGACCAGGCGATGGTGCCGAAGCGGGCCCATTCGACGAGGTCGTCCAGGGTCGCGCCTGTCGCGACATCGAGCACCTTGATCTCGCGCCAGTCGGTACCGCCGCGCTGCACGCCATAGACGACATAGGCGCCGTCCTGCGAGGCATCCCATTCCGCGATCGCGTCGGCGCCGTCCTGCGACCAGCCGTTTGGGTCGAGCAGCAGCCTGTCGGGCCCACCGACGCCCTGCCTGACATGGAGCGAAGCCTGGTTCTTCAGGCCCTGCCGCATGGTGTGGAAATAGCGGTCGCCGCGCTTGAGCGGCACGCCGGACTGCTCGTAGTCAAACAGCTCCGAGATCTGCCTGCGGAACACGTTTTGGGACGGCAGCTTGTCGAGATAGCTGCGCGCGAGAGCATTCTGCTCCTGCGCCCATCCGGCCACCTCGCTGTCGCGGCAGACATCGCTCTCCAGCCAGCGATAGGGATCGGCGACCCGATGCCCGAAATGCGTCTCGGTCACGTCGACGCGGCGCGTCTGCGGATAGTCGATGGGAGTCATGCTTTGCCCGATCCTCATGTGCGATCGCCACTCTCGGCGCTGCCTTGTCTTGTCAGAGACATAATTAATGTCACTAAGTGACGTTGTATATGTCCCTAGATGGCCTAATTATGGCAACTTGAATGACTCAGGTTTAGGGAGCACATGAGGGCGATGAGCAGGAGTCTTGCCCGCGAAAACACCCGCCTGGAGCTAGCCAGGCATGCAGCGCGGCTGTTTCTGGAACGAGGGGTTGCCGATACCAGCGGAGACGACATCGCTGCTGCCGCCGGCGTCGCGACACGCACCCTCTGGCGGCACTTTCGATCCAAGGAGAGCGCCGTCGAGCCATTGTTAGCGCAGTCCTCGTTCAGGTTTGCCGCCATCTTGCGGCAATGGCCCCGGGACCTCGCGATCGAGGACCTGTTCCATGCGAGCCTCGGTCCCGACAAGATGGCGCCACAGGACCTGGCAGACGGTATTCTCGTCGTCAGGCTCCTCGCCCGGCTGCCGGAGGAGCCGGCATTGCGAACCGCGTGGCTGATGTCGTGCCATATTGGCGAAGAGCAGCTGGTCGAGATCATCGCGGAGCGTCTCGATCGGTCACGGGGCGATTTCGACGTTCGCTTGTGCGCGGCGACCGTGACCGCGGCAATCCGGATCGTCGACGAAACCGTGAGCCTAGCAGCCATAAAATACGGGCTGAAGACGAGTACGAAGCAGGTGAACGAGCATCTAGCGCACGCCATCCGCCAAGCCAGCACCCTGCCGTTCTGTGATCCGGTCACCCCACGGATATGGCCGGACGGCAAGGTCATGGATTCGCCAAGCGGGCGATACTGAAAGATTGACGCGCGTTACCGAGCACTCAGAGTAAGCACGCACCGACTGCGTCGGAGGTGGCGCTTGAGCTCGAAGGGCCAGAACACCAGGTGTTCCGGGATGCGATATGGTCCGAAAGCGAACCGGGTCGTGACCAAGCTAAGGCTGCGATCTCGCGAAGGAGCCTGGCCGACATCGACCTTGACGATATGGAAGATGAGGAAGCACTGGCGGGGCTGCTCCCGTGAAGAACGACTTCCGGCGCCGTAGAGCTTCATCCAACGCAGCCCCACAGTGGGCTGGCGCCGATCGCCGGCGCGAGCGTTCCCCAGCTCCCCTATCAAACGAATGCCGAGCGTACAGATTTAGGCCTTGGACTGGTCGCGCCCGGACAATTTACGTGCCTTCCGCCGTAACGCATCGAGACTCGAGAACTCACTCGCTGAATCAAGTGACTCGTCCTGCTCAAGCGCAAGCCTCTCTTCGATCATCGCCTCTGTCATAACCGGGCGGACGAGGGGAACGGGTGGCAAGCGGTGCGGAGGCTGCCGAACTGGCCGAGATACACGTGCTGAATCGTAAGCGGTGTCCCGATCGCACCTTCTTCGACGGGGTCTGAGCGGTCAGTGTGACGATCCTGATTTGGAGGGTCGTTTTGTGTCCAGGCTTGACCATAGACTTGAGCCGGAGGGCGAGGTCCGGCGCTTTGAGGTGATCAACGGTGCGATCGGCCGCCGTCGCTGGAGCGGCGC
>NZ_JBFRHE010000033.1:0-25499 GCF_052115715.1 Allobosea sp. 2KB_26 | reverse complement strand
TCGGCATCCTTCTTCGGCATCTTGCGCACCCAGATCGGGGCCAGCGTCAGGTTCTCCAGGATCGTCAGATGCGGGAACAGGTTGAAGTGCTGGAAGACCATGCCGACATCGCGGCGGATCTCGTCGATCTTCTTCAGGTCATTGGTCAGCTCGGTGCCGTCGACGATGATCTGGCCCTTCTGGTGCTCCTCGAGCCGGTTGATGCAGCGGATCATCGTCGACTTGCCCGAGCCGGACGGCCCGCAGATCACCAGCTTCTCGCCGCGGGCGACCTTCAGGTTGATGTCGCGCAGCACATGGAACTCGCCATACCACTTGTTGACCCCGATCATCTCCACGGCCGTATCCGTGTTCAGGGACGTCTGCTTCAGCGCCGCCGGACGCGTCGAGATGTTGCTCTCTGCCATTGCCATGTTCTTGGTCTCCCTCAACGTCTTTGGCCGGCGGCAAGTCGGCGTTCGACCGAAATCGAATAGCGCGACATGCCCCAGCAGCACAGGAAATAGAAAATCGCGGCGAAAGCATAGCCCGTCGCGCGTGTCGTCGGCGTCGCCCAGGTCGGATCGACCAGGGTCGCCTCGATGGTCCGCAGGAAGTCGAAGATGCCGACGATGGTGACCAGCGTCGTATCCTTGAACAGCCCGATGAAGGTGTTGACGATGCCCGGGATCACGATGCGCAACGCCTGCGGCAAGATGATCAGGCGCATCATGTTCCAGTAGCCGAGGCCGAGCGACATCGCCCCCTCATACTGCCCCTTCGGGATGGCCTGCAGGCCGCCACGAATGACCTCGGCCATATAAGCGGCCGCAAAGAGGGCGACGCCGACCAGCGGGCGCAGCAGACGGTCGGGCGACCATTCCTGCGGCACGAAGAGCGGCAGCATGGTGTTGGCCATGAACAGCACGGTGATCAATGGCACGCCGCGCACGAACTCGATGAAGATCACCGAGAGCAGCTGGATGATCGGCAGGCGGGAGCGCCGTCCCAGCGCCAGCACGACACCGAGCGGCAGCGAGAACACGATGCCGACCGCCGCGATCAGGAAGGTCACCGTCATGCCGCCCCAGAGACCGGTATCGACCCGAGGCAGACCGACACTCTGGTCCAGAATGGCGATGAGGCCAAAGGCGACAAGAGCCATCAGGATCAGCCGCTTGGGCCGATAGAAACGCTTCCAGGGCGGCAGTTCATGCTCGACTGCGAGTTGTGCGGCTCCGGTGTAGAAGCCCAACAGCGAAGGCGCGAATGACAGCACCATGTACACCGCCGCCAGGGCGACCGTGGCGATGATCAGATAGCGCAGGAGATTTTGCGCTCCGGGACCGCCAAGCAGCAGGATATAGGCGCTGATTGGCAGCAGCACGAAGAAGAAGAAGGCACCGAGCTTCTTCAGCGGGGCGTTGTTCCAGAGCAGCCACACGACGCCGAGCGCGAACATCGCGAAGACGATGTTGACGCGCCAGCGCTGGGTGACCGGGTAGGAGCCGTAGACGAAGTACTGGAAGCGGTCGGCCACATAGGCCCAGCACGCGCCGACCGGCCGGCCGACCTTCTCGGCAAGGCAGGCGTCACGGTTCGAGCCGGTCCAGACCGCATCGAGGAAGTAGAAGCGGATGATCTCCGGCAGGCTGGTGACGACGATATAGGCACAGACCAGCGTCAGAATCGTGTTGACCGGCCCTGAGAAGAGGTTGGCCCGGACCCAGGCGAGCGGCCCTGCCACGGAGAGCGGAGCTGCCTCCTGCGGCAGGGTTTCGCGGCGGACGAAGAAGGCGGCGTTCTCGGTGGTTGCATCGGTCATCGGGGCGCCCTCACCGTTCCACCAGCGCCATGCGCTTGTTGTAGATATTCATGAACAGCGAGGTGACGAGAGAGATCGTCAAATAAACCGCCATGGTGATGGCAACGACCTCGACCGCCTGCCCCGTCTGGTTCAGCACCGTGCCGGTGAAGACCTGGACGAGATCGGGATAGCCGATGGCCACTGCCAGCGACGAGTTCTTCGTCAAATTCAGATAGTTCGAGGTCAGCGGCGGGATGATCACGCGCATCGCCTGTGGGATCACCACCAGTTTCAGCGTCGCCCCCGGCCGCAGGCCGAGCGCATGGGCGGCTTCCGACTGTCCCTTGGAGACGGCGAGAATGCCTGCACGGACGACCTCGGCAATGAAGGCTGCGGTGTAGGTCGTCAAGCCGACCAGCAGAGCAACGAATTCCGGGAAGATCTGGATGCCGCCGCGCAGGTTGAAGCCGGCGAGCTCGGGATAGATGAAAGTGATCGGCCGGCCCATCAGGAGATAGACGAAGAAGGGCAGCACGACGACGAGACCGAGTGCGATCCAGCCAACCGGGTACTGCTTGCCGGTCGCCTCCTGCTGCTTGCGGGCCCAATAGCGGAAGGTGATCGCGCCGACGAGGCCAAGCAGGAAGGTCAGGACGATCAGGCTGCCGCCGGGCTCGAGTTGCGGATCGGGCAGATAGAGGCCGCGGTTATTGAGCAGGATGCCGGCCGGAAGTTCGATCGACTGGCGCGGGTTCGGCAGTGGTTTGAGCACCGCGTTGTACCAGAAGAACAGCTGCAGCAGCAGCGGCAGGTTCCGGATGACCTCGACATAGACCATGGCGATCTTGGCGAGGATCCAGTTGCTGGACAGGCGCGCCACACCGACGAAGAAGCCGAGGAAGGTCGCCAGCACGATACCGATCGAGGCGACGAGCAGGGTATTCAGCAGGCCAACCCAGAAGGCCTGCCCATAGGTCGAGCCCGAGGCGCTGAAGGGGATCAGCTTCTGGTTGACGTCGAAGCCGGCGGCGTTGTGCCAGAAGCCGAAGCCCGAGGCGATCTTCTGCGCCCGGAGGTTCTCGATGGCATTGGAGGCGGCCGAGTAGATGAGGAACCCGACGACGGCCAAGAGGGCAAGCTGATAGACATAGCCTCGAATCTTCGGATCGTAGAGCAGTGAGGCCTTGCCCGGTTGGACCGGCTCCGTCGGTATGGTCGTCACGTGTCACGCCCTTCTTGTTCTTGGGTGGCGGCCGGTGGTCCGGCGATGCCCGCCTCGAGCGTCGCCTGCCGTCTTCTTGTCCGTGCCGTTCGGCGGTAGCGGGCGCTGCGCGGCGGGCGCCGCGCAGCGCGGATATCAGCGGATCGGCGGCGCGTATTGCAGGCCGCCCTTGGTCCAGAGCGCATTCTGGCCACGAGCGATCTTCAACAGCGAGTTGGCGCCGACGTTCCGTTCGAAGGATTCACCGTAGTTTCCGACATGCTTGACGATGCGGACGACCCAGTCGTTGCTCAGGCCGACAGCCTCGCCGAACTTGCCTTCGGTGCCGAGCAAGCGCTTGATCTCCGGGTTCTCGGATTTGAGCATCTCGTCGAGATTGGTCTTGGTCACGCCGAGCTCCTCGGCGTTCAGCATGGCGAAATGGGTCCACTTGACGATATCGAGCCAGGTATCGTCGCCATGGCGCACGACGGGGCCGAGCGGTTCCTTGGAGATGATTTCCGGCAGGACGATATGGTCGGTCGGGACCCCGAGTTTCAGGCGCTCGGCATAGAGGCCGGATGCATCGGTCGTGAAGGCGTCGCAGCGGCCCGATTCATAAGCCTTGATCGTCTCGTCGGCGCTCGCAAAGGCGACGACCTCGTATTTCAGTTTGTTGGCACGGAAGAAGTCCGCGAGATTGAGTTCCGTCGTCGTGCCCTGCTGGGTGCAGACGGAGGCGCCCGCCAGCTTCAGGGCTGAATCGATTCCGAGCTTCTTGCGGACCATGAAGCCCTGCCCGTCATAGTAGTTCACGCCCGCGAAGTTCAGGCCGAGCGACGTGTCGCGCGACATCGTCCAGGTCGTGTTGCGCGAGAGCAGGTCGACCTCGCCGGACTGCAGGGCAGTGAAGCGGTCCTTCGACGAAAGCGGGATGAATTTGACCTTGGCCGGATCATTGAAGACAGCAGCCGAAATGGCGCGGCAGAGATCGACGTCGAGGCCGCTCCAATTGCCCTGAGCATCAGGGATACCGAAGCCCGCAAGGCCAGGGCCGACACCGCAAATCAATTGCCCCCGGCTCTTCACCTGAGCCAGCAGCCCCGTTTGGGCCTGCGCTCCGCCCGCGAAAGCAGCGGTTGCTGCGACGGCGAGCGCTGCACTGACAAACCTGTTCATTATTATGTCCCCTGTTGCCGGAACGGGTTTTTCCCGTTCTCGAACCTTGCAAGTCTCGGACCAGATTTTTGGGTCCGACCGTACGTCCTTTCAGCGCGCCTCCGTCTTCAGCATCAGTCGATTAGGCGGAGGCAAGAATGCCCCCGCCTCGTCTTTTGTTCAACGCACCGGGGGAGCGTATTGCAGTCCGCCCTTGGTCCACAATGCATTCTTTCCGCGGGCGATTTTCAGGATCGATCCTGATCCGACATTCGCCTCGAAGGACTCGCCGTAGTTGCCGACCTGCTTGACGATCCGATAGGCCCAATCCGCGCTGAGGCCGATCGCTTCTCCAAACTTGCCCTCGACCCCAAGCAACCGCCGAACCTCCGGATTGGTCGATTTCACCTGCTCATCGGCATTGGCCTTGGTGATACCGAGTTCCTCCGCATTGAGCATGGCGAAATGACTCCATTTCACCAGGTTGAACCACTGCATGTCGCTGCTGCGCACGACCGGGCCCAATGGCTCCTTGGAGATGATCTCTGGAAGCACGATATGTTCGTCGGGCGCCTCGAATTTCAGCCGTTGCGCATAGAGAGCCGAGGAATCGTCGCTGAAAGCGTCGCAGCGACCTGCTTCATAGGCCTTGATCGTCTCGTCACCTGTGTTGAAGGCCACAACCTCGTACTTCATGTTGTTGATGCGAAAGAAATCCGCCAGATTCAGTTCGGTCGTGGTGCCCTGCTGGGTGCAGATCGAAGCGCCACCCAGCTTCAGCGCCGAATCGACGCCGAGCTTCTTGCGGACCATGAATGCCTGTCCGTCATAGTAGTTCACCGTCGAAAAGCTCAGGCCAAGCGCGGTATCGCGAGACATCGTCCAGGTGCTGGTCCGTGAAAGCAGGTCAACCTCGCCTGCTTGCAGGGCCGTGAACCGGTCCTTTGACGAGAGCGGCACGTATTTGACTTTGCTCGGATCGTCGAAGATCGCCGCAGCGACCGCCCGGCACAGATCGACGTCCAGGCCTGTCCATTTCCCCTGAGCGTCCGGGACACCGAAACCGGCCAAGCCCGGGCTGACGCCGCAATTCAGCTGCCCGCGATTCTTGACCTGCGCCAAGGTGGTGGTTTGCGCCTGGGCAGCGCCCGCCGCGCAGAGCATGAGGCCTGTGGCCACAACCGCAGTTACGGTCCGATTCATCTGTGTACTCCCAGGTTCCGAAGCAGGTTCGTCCCGCTCTCGATCATCTTGTCGGCTGGGAGCCAGATATTATGCCGTTTGTCGCAGGCTTCATGGCATGGACGGCGCTTTAGAGCGGGCCTCGGCTGATGCCGAGGCCCGCATGTCTAGCGGCGCTCAGCGAACCGGCGGAGCGTATTGCAGGCCGCCCTTGGTCCAGAGGCCGTTCTGGCCACGGGCGATCTTGAGGAGCGAGCCCTGGCCGACGTTCTTCTCGAAGGATTCGCCGTAATTGCCGACCTGCTTGACGATCCGATAGGCCCAATCGGGCGTCAGGCCGATGGCTTCGCCGAACTTGCCCTCGGTTCCGAGCAGACGCTTGATCTCGGGGTTGGAGGACTTCAGCATCTCGTCGACATTCGCCTTGGTCACGCCGAGCTCTTCCGCGTTCAGCATGGCGAAATGCACCCACTTCACCAGATTGAACCATTGGGCGTCGGTGTTGCGGGTTGCCGGTCCGAGCGGCTCCTTGGAGATGATCTCGGGCAGAACCATGTGATCATCGGGCGCAGTGAGCTTCAGGCGCTCGGCATAGAGGCCAGACGCATCCGTGGTGAACGCATCGCAGCGGCCAGCGTCATAAGCCTTGACCGTCTCGTCCGAGGAGGCGAAGGCGACGACTTCATACTTCAAGTTGTTGGCGCGGAAGAAGTCCGCGAGATTGAGCTCGGTCGTGGTGCCCTGCTGGGTGCACACCGACGCGCCGGAGAGCTGAAGAGCCGAGGTGACGCCGAGCTTCTTGCGGACCATGAAGCCCTGGCCATCGTAATAGTTCACGCCGGTGAAGAGCAGGCCGAGCGCGGTGTCGCGCGACATCGTCCAGGTCGAGTTGCGCACGAGCACGTCGACTTCGCCGGACTGCAGAGCCGTGAAACGGTCTTTGGCAGACAGCGGAATGAACTTGACCTTGGTCGGGTCATTGAAGATCGCGGCCGAAATCGCGCGGCAGTAATCGACATCGAGGCCCTGCCAGTTGCCCTGAGCGTCCGGCACGCCGAAGCCAGCAAGGCCGGTATTCGAGCCGCAGTTGAGGATGCCGCGGGACTTGACCTGCGCCAGCGTCGCGGGCGCCTGGGCCGTTGCCACCGTAGCGGTCATCGCGAGGCCCAGCCCCGCGATCGCAACTGCCATGAACTTTTTCATCGAACTCTCTCCCGTTGAGGTCTCCCGGCTGGCCGCAGCCAGCGGGCAGTCTTCAGTTGCGTCGCCAGTGGGAGTGCGCGCCCCACTTGTTGCCCATATATTGAGCGACGTTCCCCTGCGTCGATTGCCAGAGCAGCGCATGTGCGTCAAGCAAGGGACCCTTTCCTGGAACGCATCTATCCACCCCTTGCATCACATGCGACTTTCAAAATGTGGTCAAGCCTGACTGCCTCGATCAGGACCTCCCTCCAGCGCCGGCTCCATGAAAAAACTGTCTCCTTCCGCGTTCGCGCAGCTTCGCGAAAAGACCCGCCTCGCCCTTGCCGGCCGGGACCCCGCCGACAGCTACGGCTTCGTCAATCCGCCGATCGTGCGCGGCTCGACCGTGATCTACCCGAACATGGAGGATTTCCTGGCGCGCAAGGCCCGCTACACCTATGGCACGCAAGGGAATCCGACGATCGATGCGCTGATCGCCGCGCTCAACACCATGGAAGGCGGCGCGGGAACCGTCGTCTGCCCATCAGGCCTGCTCGCCTGCACCCTGCCCATGCTCGCGACCCTGTCCTCCGGCGATCACTTCCTGGTCACTGACAGCGTCTATCGGCCGACGCGTCATTTCTGCGACAAGGTCCTGCCGCGCATGGGCGTCGAGGTCACCTATTATGACCCGGCGGCCGGCGCCGATATCGCAAAGCTGTTCAAGCCGAATACCAGGGCGGTCTGGACCGAGGCTCCGGGCTCGCAGACCTTCGAGATGCAGGACATCCCGGCCATCGTCACTGCTGCCCATGCCAGCGACATCCTGGTGCTGATGGACAACACTTGGGCGACACCGCTGTTCTTCGATTCGCATAAATTCGGGGTCGATCTCTCGATCCAGGCCGGCACGAAATATTATGCCGGCCATTCCGACGTGCTGATCGGCACGATCTCGGCCCGTACCCCCGAACTCTACAGGCAGTTGCGCGAGACCTGGGAACTGCTCGGCGTGATCATCGCGCCCGAGGATGCATTCCTCACGCTGCGCGGCATCCGCACGATGCATATCCGCCTGAAGGAACAGATGCCTGCGGGTATCGAGATGGCCAATTGGTTCGCCGCCCGCCCCGAGGTGGCGCGCGTGATGCATCCTGCCCTGCCGAACGATCCGGGCCACGATCTGTGGAAGCGCGATTTCACCGGCGCCTCCTCCCTGTTCGCAATCGAGTTGAAGCCGGTGGCGCAGAAGGCTGTCGGCGCAATGCTCGACGGGCTTACCTTGTTCGGGATGGGGGCCTCCTGGGGCGGCTATGAAAGCCTCGCCCTCCCCTTCGACTGCAAGGGCTATCGCACGGCAACGGAGCCTGATTTCAAGGGACCGACCATCCGCTTCCATATCGGACTGGAGGATCTCGAAGACCTCAAGGACGACCTCGATGCCGGTTTTGCCCGTCTCAGGGCAGCGGCGTGATTCCAAGGGCCAGGGCGGCGACGCGCGAGGCGATCATCTTCGCCTATCTCGATGAGCCGCCCTTCTGCTGGCCTGGCCCCGATGGCGGCGCGCTCGGCAGCGATGTCGAGCTGGTGACGGCGGCCTCGCGGGCGATCGGGATCGTCTCGGTCGAGATGCGCCTGACCAGCTTCTCCGAGTTGCTGCCGGGGCTTGTCGATGGGCGCTGGGCAATCACCACGCCGCTCTTCGTCACGCCGGAGCGGCAGAGAAGCGTCGATTTCAGCCGGCCGGTCTGGGCGCTGAGCGACGGACTGCTCGTCAGGCGCGGTGATGAAGATCGGTTCTGCAGTTACGAGGCGCTGGCGCAGGATGGAAGCGCCCGCCTCGTTGTGGTCGCCGACCAGGTCCAGGAACAGTCGGGTCTCGCGGCCGGTATCCCGCGAGACCGCGTCTTGCGTGTTGCAACCCAGCAAGACGCCGTGCAGGCGGTCAGGGATCGACGGGCGGAGGCCTATGCCAGCGTCGCCATGGCGCATCGTGGCTTCCTCGGTCACACTCCCGATCCCGCCCTTGCCATCGTGCCGGTGGCCGCCGAAGCGAAGGACAGAGAACCTGCAAAGGGCGCCTTTGCCTTTGCCAAATCGCAGGCGGATCTGCGGACCCGGTTCAATCAGGCTCTCGACGGGCTGATCGGCAGCGATTGGCACCGCGCCATGATGGCGCGATACGGCTTCGCAGCCAGTGATTTCGAAGTCGATGAGACCATCGGCCCGAAGACCGCAACGCACTCTTCGGGCCGATGCGTTAGCCCGGACCGGCGTTCGTATCCTCGCCCCTCGCCCTGGCGCGCAGGACGAATTGCAGGTTGCGGCAGTAGACGAACAGTCCGAAGCCCTGCCCGAGAATGAAGACCGGGTCACGGCGGTAAAGCGCATAGACCAGCAGCAGGGCTCCGCCGCCGATCGAGAACCACCAGAAGGTCATCGGCACGACCGACCGCTTCGCCTTCTCGCTGGCCAGCCACTGCACCACGAAACGCATCGTGAAGAGCGCCTGCGCCACGACGCCGAGCAGAACCCACCAGTCGATATTGTTCACGAAGACGTCGTGAAAATATTCGCCGATCATTTGCTGAAGGTCGATCAGCATCAGAGCGTCTCCGGCACGATCTGCGGCACGCGCTTGCGACGGCGGATCAGCCACCAGACGCCGGCGAGATCAAGAATACCGACCCAGAGCCGGTCGAAGAAGCCATAATTGGAGACACCGGTCAGGCGCGAGCGATCGCGCACATCGACATGCGTCACCTGGTAGCCCTCCCGCACCATCAAGGCCGGCATGAATCGGTGCAGCGCATCGAAATAGGGCAAGGCGAGATAAGCTTCGCGGCGAAAGCATTTCAGCCCGCAACCCGTGTCGCGGGTGCCGTCCTTGAGAATGCGGCCTCGGACACCGTTGGCGATGCGCGATTGCCATTTCTTGAAACCGGTATCCTTGCGTCCGACCCGCTGGCCCTGAACGAGCCCGGCCTGCAATCCGGCCTTGTGCAGGGCCTCGACCATTGCGGGAATGAAAGCCGGGTCGTTCTGGCCATCGCCATCCAGCGTCACCACGACCGGCGCCCGGGCGTGGCGGACACCGGTGCGGACTGCCGCGCTCTGCCCGCAGGATTGTTCGTGGCGGATCGCACGCAGCCAGGGGCGCGTCGCGCCGAGCTCGCTCAGCGCGGCCGCTGTGCCATCGGTCGAACCGTCATTGACATAGATCACCTCGAAGGCGCCGAGCGTTTGGCAAGCAGCCTCAATGTCGGCCAGCAACGGCCCGATATTGCCGACTTCGTTGCGAACGGGCACGACGACGCTGAGTTGCGGCAAGGCGATGGGTTGGGTCTCGGTCACGAAAGCTTCATCCGGGAAAACGGCGCGCAAACTGCGTCAAGCGCGCAAACAGGGCAAGCAGGTTTCACTGTCGCGCGAAAACGGCCATCTCGAGCCGCTTGCCGCCATTGAGATTAAAGCCAGGAATCGAGGTGACGAGACGTGGCGTGATCCCGGCAGCAGCGACGCCGGCCCGGAACTCCGCTTCGAAACGTTTCTCGACGAGCGCGATCCGACAGCCGGGCTGTTTCAGGAAGTCGGCAGCTGCCGCACCGTTCGCCCCCATGGCAAGATCGGTCCCGGTCAGGAAGACGAGGCTCGGCTCGCGATAACCGACCGTCATCACTGCGGGATCGGTACAGCCTACCGCCCGGACGGCTTCCGCCAGACGGGGCGAGAGCTTGAGCGAACGCAAGCTCTCGATCGCAAAGCCGTAGACGCCGATCGAGAGCAGGAGGCTCGCGAGGACGCAGCGCCAGAGCGCCCCCTCCAGATCACCTCGTCGGAACGCCATGACGACACGCCAGGCCACGAACAACGCCAGGGCGAAAACCGGAAGCGCGAGATAGGGTACGGTGCGATCCAGCGTCCAATTGGCATAGATGATGACGCCGACAAGCGCCGTCGGGACCAGGAGAACCAGCGCCGCAGTCGCCGTCGCGCCACGCCGAAGGCGATCGATGCCGCCATTGACCATCGCCAGCAGCAACAGCGCCGTGACTGCCGGATAGAGCGGCAGAACGTAATGCGGCAGCTTGGTCGGCACCGCCTCGAAGACGATCCAGGACGGCACGATCCAGGCCAGCAGGAAGATGATCTGCGGCTCGCGGCGACGCATCCAGGCGAAGGGAATCGCCATCGCGGCGAAAGCAGCGGCCGGCCAATAGGTGCCGAAGAAGATCAGCATATAGAGTCCGGGCGGCCCCCAGTGCTTCTCCTGGCCCTCCGCGACCTTGCCCAGCATGTCGTTGCCGACGCTGGCCGTGAAGAAGCTGCCGCCGGTCTTCCAGGCGATCGCCAGGAACCAGGGCAGCACAACGAGCAGGCAAAGCAGCAGCCCCCAGGACGGACGCAACGATGAGAACCAACGCCAGGAGCGCTCGCGGATACATAGCACGATGGTGGCGAGCCCCCAGACCATCGGCACGATCGGCCCCTTGATCAGCAGGGCAATCGCCGTCGCGCCCCAGAAAACCAGCCAGTTCCGGCGATCCGGCACGAAAGCGAGCGATCGGGTCCAATCCAGCCACGCGCGCGCCAATGCCCCCATCGTCGCCACAGCGCAGGCTGCGAGCACCGCGTCGGTCTTGGCGATCCGGGCTTCGACGCCGAGCAACACCGCAGCGGCCATCAGAGCCCCGCCGAGCAGCGCCACGCCCGGGCTGAAGAAGGCAAGCAGCGCCCAATAGGTCAGCAGCACCGTGGCAACCGCGCCGATGAGCGACGGCACGCGATAGAGCCAGATCTGGTGGCGAGGGTCCTGGACACCCAGCGCCTCGCCAGCGGTTACAGCCGCACTCTGCAGCCAATAGATCCCGACCGGCTTCTTGTGCCGCGCCTCCTGCTGGAAGCGGATATCGACGAAATCGCCACTCTCGAGCATCTGCTTGCTCGCCTGGGCGAAGCGCGGTTCGTCGCGATCGAGCGGCTGGAGGCTCGTGAACCCCGGCAGGAACGCAGCAAGGGAGAGCAGAAGCAGGAAGGCGCAGGCGCGCCAATGGCTGGCCGATGCGAAGGTGGAGATACGGTCAAACACGGGCCGGAGCGAAAGCATTGTCCATCCTCGCGACCGGCCAGGTCGCGTTCATCGCAGGCATGAATGTCGCAAGGCCAAGTATCGACCCAGGGCGCCGCCGGCATGGCGGGGCTTTCGGGCGCGATCAAGGCAAAACGGCCCGCGTCCCGGCGACGCACGCCGTTTACGACGCCACCTCCCCTGCTGCAAGCCAAACGCAGGATATCCCTTGCGGGCGCCGCGACCGCGATCCGGGAGGAGCAGTTGCGACCAGGCTTCCCTGGCAGCACTCTGCATCGGGCTCTGGCTGCTTGCCCCGCCCTTTCGCAGCCTTTCGTCCTCATCGGCCGGGTGATCTTCGACCCGCGATGGGTCGGGGCTGTCGATGCCGGCGGCTCCACGGACTACGGCAACGATGCCCTGCGGAATGGGGCGAAGATCCGGAGATTAGGAAACGCGGAAAAGAAGGTTGAACCCTTCGGGCCAGCGTCAGGCCTTCTTCAGGAATTCCGTTCTGAGCACGAGTCCCTTCACCTTTTCGGCGTTGCACTCGATCTCATCCTCGCTGCCGGTCAGGCGGATGTTCTTGACCAGAGTGCCGCGTTTCAAGGTGACGGAGGTCCCCTTCACCTTGAGATCCTTGATCAGGGTCACGGAATCGCCGTCCTTCAGGACATTGCCGTTGCTGTCCTTCACATCGCTCATCACGGGGATCCAGTCTGCGCAATTCTTGGTGGATCTCAGCGCGTCCCGCGCCTGCGATCGATAAGGAGTGGCGAGCCCGGCAGGATTCGAACCTGCGACCAGCAGCTTAGAAGGCCTCAGAGAATCGAGCGAACTCGGTTCCTATTCTCACATGTTCTCGGTTTTGCCCAGCATTGAGACTGTTGGGGAATTTCCGGATGTCAGAATGGCGATCTCGCGCGAGGCGAGGTCGTGATGGGGGGCCTGATCATCGATAGCTTCGCCGGCGGCGGCGGGGCGAGCCTCGGCATTGAGTGGGCGCTCGGCCGCTCTCCGGACATCGCGATCAACCACGATGCGGCTGCGCTTGCGATGCACGCGGCGAACCATCCGAAGACGCTGCACCTGACCGAGAACATCTGGAAGGTCGACCCTCTGGCGACGACCAAGGGCCGGCCTGTCTTCCTGCTGCACGCCTCGCCAGATTGTCGTCATCATTCGAAGGCCAAGGGCGGCGTTCCGGTCTCACGCTCCGTGCGCGGCCTGGCCGATGTCATCCTGGTCTGGGCGGAGGTGGTGAAGCCTCAGATCATCACCCTCGAGAATGTAGAAGAATGGAAGCAGTGGGGCCCGCTCGGCGAGGACGATAAGCCCTGCCCCTACCGGAAAGGCATGGAGTTCGCGCGCTGGGTGCGCCGGCTCGAGGCGCTCGGATACACGGTCGAGTGGGCAGAGATCCGCGCGAGCGACTTCGGCGCGCCGACGATCCGCAAGCGGCTCTTCCTAGTTGCGCGACGCGATCGGAAGCCGATCCTCTGGGCCGATCCGACCCACGGCTCGCCGGCGACGATCCCGGTCCAGATGGGCGAGCGTCAGGTTTGGCGCACCGCTGCGGCCGATGTCATCGACTGGTCCATCCCCTGCCCTTCGATCTTCCTGGCGAAGGTCGACGCCAAGGCCATGGGCCTCAACATCGTCCGGCCGCTGAAGCCGAAGACGCTGGCGAGGATCGCGCGCGGCTTCAAGCGGTACGTGCTGGATCGGCCTGACCCGTTCATCGTGGTCTGCAATCACAGCGGTGAGGGCTTTCGCGGCCATTCGATCGACGAACCCATGAAGACGGTCACGGCCTCCCGGGATGCCGTCGGGTTGGTCTCCCCCTTCATGACGAAGTTCAGGACCGGGGCGACGGGCCAGCCGATCGACGAGCCGGTCCCGACTGTCACCGCCAACAGCTTCATCAAGCGTCCCGGCGGCGCAGCGCCGCTCGGCGTGGTTACGCCCTTCCTGTCGCATGCGCAGCAAGGCGGCCGGTCGCGTCCGGCTGACGCGCCGGCTCATACCATCACCGCAAGCACGAAGGACCAGAACCAGGTCGTCACCGGCTTCCTCGTGCCGCGCTATGGCGAGCGGCCCGGCCAGGAGCCGCGCGCCCGAAGCGTGGAAGAGCCAGCGCCGGTCGTAGTGCCAACCGGAAACGGTGGCGATCTCGCGGCCGTCTACCTCGCGCAGCAGAACACCGACATGGTCGGCCATGACGTCCGCAGGCCGCTGTCGACGATCGTCGGAAAGGCGAGCACGCAAACTCCGGTCTTCGCCTACCTGTCGACCCTGCAGAACAATGCGGTCGGCCAGGTGCCGGAGGCTCCGCTCAGCACGATCATGACGTCGGGCGCGCACCACGCTGTCGTGACGCCGTTCGTCCAGTCTTACTATTCGATGGGCAGCCAGGATGCTGCTGCCGACGCTCCACTCCCGACTGTGCCGACCAAAGCGCGCTTCAGCCCTATCGCCGGCGAGCTCGCCCTGCCCCCGCTCGATGACTTCAAGCTCGCCAGGGCGCAGATGGTGGCGCGCTTCCTGTTCGATCACGGCGTCTGGCACAGCCCTGACGAGTTGGTGACGGTCGGGCCCTATATCGTCTGGGATCTCGGCATGCGGATGCTGACGCCGCGCGAACTCGCTCGCGCGCAGGGCTTTCCCGACAGCTACATCCTGGCGGCCCCCCTGCCCGACGGCGGCACTCTCACCGAGACCGCCCAGCGCCATAAGATCGGCAACTCGGTCTCGCCCTACCCCATGGCGGCGCTGATATACGCGAACTGCGTCACGGCGCTCGCGATGGCGGATGTGAAGCGGCGCCGACGCGCACCCGTACCGACCTGGCCTGGCGTGCCGAAGGTCGATGCCCAGACCACCTTCCTCGAAGCCGCGGAGTGACCGATGGCGTTCCCGACCAACTGTGAAACGCCCGCGGCGCGGAAGGCGTTTCTGATCCACTACGCCCGCGTGCTGATGCGGGAATCGGCTGCCCGGCGCGGTTCAGGCTTCAGCCACACGCTTGCCGAGTGGGCAGCAGCGAAAGCCCGCCGAGAGGCCTCATCGATCAGCCAGGCCCCTGCGCAACGCGATCTCTTTGAGGTGACAGCATGAGCACTGACGCCACCCCCGAGAGCGCTATCAGCGAGGCCGCGGGCGTGCCCATGCCGGAGATTGATCTGAAATTTCTGCGAGACAACGCATCGTTCGGTGAACTCCACGGCGGGAACGGCTCGCGCTACCTGCTCGGCGATCGGTCAGACGATGATTACTCCAAGCATCTGGTCGTGGCGCGGCGACCGGCTTGTCGCGATGGTGATGCTGTTCAGCGCTGGGACAACGATGCTGCCTTCATCGCTGCGTGCGTGACCTACGTGCTCGACCGGCTGGAGCCAGTCCGACACTCAGACATTGAGGGCCGCATCCGCCGCTTCTTCGAAACCAACATCGGCGCGACGCGAACGGAATGCGCCGCCGCGCTCCGCATCGATCGTCGGACTGTCTGGAAACATATCAAGAGGATGAGGGAGACCTCCAATGGATGAAACCGAAACACCAAGCTTGTACGCCTGCGCGGTGGAATTGGCCGCGCGAGTTGCCGAGCTGGAGGGGGCGCTGAAGGAGTGCTCGCACTTCGTGATCAGCCCGCTCCGCTTGTCGAATGATGAGGAAGAGGCCGAGCGTCGCAAGGCAATCTACGAACGCGCCGCCCGCGCCCTCACAGGAGGCAGCAATGGGCGGTAAGTCGGCGAAGGCCGAGGCTAAGCGCTGGATCCGCGAACATTGGGCAACCTTCATTCGGCTGTCTGATCCGCCCGCCGACCATGCAGGCGCGAAGGTTCCTGCCCTCGCCCTGACGCTTTGGCCGCAAGAGTGCCAGCGGATCGCCCAGCAAATCGATGGCAGCTCCGCTCTGGACCGCGCCCTCCAGCATCAAGGAGACAACTCATGATCGACGAACGCCCCGTCCTCATGGCGGTCTTGCATCACTTCGGGCCGAAGGGGCTGAAGCAGGTGATCGACAGTGTGCCTGAGGCAGAGGCTATTCTCGGCAAACCCGCGACCTCCCCGTCCTCTCTCGCGGATGCCAACCTTAAAATAAGCCAGACCGGAGTGACGCAGGAGGGCGTCGAGTATGTGGTCGTGCGCAAAGACGCGAGCGACGGCCTGCTGATGAGCATGGCTATCCGATACGACCACGGCTTGGGCGTGCCTGGCTACTACGACCAGCCCGTCTTTGGAGCAGAGAATGTCGGGCACCAGAAGCGACTGGACGCCACCATGCGGGCGATGCGGCAGCTTCACGAGGAAGTTGTCGGCGCCGGTTTCTATCACCCCGACAGGGAAGCCGACTACCGCGCCATGACCTCCCCCGAAGCCCTCGAGGCAGGGGTGTAGCCATGCTGGTCCAACTCAAAGGGCGCGACGCCGATCGTTACCGGGCGTGGCTCGCCCACTACGAGCGACGCGGCGCCGTCACATTTGTCGAACGGACGGACTCATTCTTTCGCGCAAGGAGAGGCGAATGGCCGCGCCCATGAAGCACGACATCCCGGTGCTGGTGCAATGCCTGCGGTCTGCGGCGGATAGCCGGTGCTACCCGGCCGCAGCTGCCTCTCTGCTCCTCCGCGAAGCCCCCTCTGCCCTGTCCGCGAACGGAGGGAATTAACATCTTCCCCGCAGTGAACCGCGGGGATTTTCGGCGGGTAAGAGCCCGCTTCCGGTTCGCACTTCGTCGGAGAGCTGATGCCCGTCCTCCATGCGCATAGACGCCGTGTTCCGGCGCAGGATGTTGATCGCAGCGTTGTGGTCGGCATGGGCGCGGAAGCCGCATTCGGTGCAGGCAAATACCGCTTGGCTTTCGCGGCTTTGCCTGTCCACGGTTCCGCAGGCCGAACAGGTCTGCGAGGTATAGGCGGGATCGACAGTTACGAGTATCCCGCCGCGCTCTTCGAGCTTGTAGGCTAGCAGCGTTTCAAAGCCGAACCAGCCTTGGTTCAGGATCGAGCGATTAAGCCCGGCCTTTTGCCGGACCCCGCGGCCCGGCTCTTCAATCGTTCCTCGGGCCGAGGCTGTCATGTTCCTGATCTTCAGATCTTCGACAACTACGGCCCCGAAGCGCTGGGCGATGTGTAGGGCCGCCTTGTGCTGCCAGTCGCGCCTGATCCTGGCGCGGCGGGCAGCCAGCCGGGCACAGCGTTGCAACTGGCGCCTATGCCGGGTCGAGCCTCGCTTGCGCCGAGCCAGGACGCGCTGCGCCGCACGGTGTCGCCGCTCGATCGCTTCAAGGCTTGGCGGCACCGACAAACGCTCGCCCGTGGACAGTACCAGCGTGTTCACAACACCGCGGTCGGCTCCTACCGAAGGACAGATGTTGATCGGCGCGTTGTGCGCGATCTCGCAGGTGAAGCTGATGTGCCAGCCGAGTGCATCGAGCACGACGGTGGCGTTCTTCACCGTGCCGCGCATCGGCCTGGTGTCGCGGAACTTGACCCAGCCGATCTTCGGCAGGCGCACCGCCGACCATTTGCCGTTCAGCCGCTCTGTCGCGACCTCACGGCCCTGGAAGCGGAAGGCGTCGTTGACGCCTTTCTTGCGCGTGGATGGATAGCGCGCCCGGCCAGCGAAGAAATGGCCGAAGGCGCGGTCAAGGTCACGCAGCGCCTGCTGCTGGCAGGTTTGTGAGACCGCTCCGATCCAGTCATAGGCCGAGCGCAGCGCCGTCAGCTCGCGACACTGCGCAGTATAGTTCAACCGAGCCCCCGTCTCTCGCTCGTACTGTCGGTACCAATCGCGGCGCTGCTCCAGCGCCAGATTGTAGACTAGCCGACAAACGCCCGCGAACTGCCGAAACAGGACCTCCTGATCGGCGTCCGGTTTCATCTTATAGCGGAAGCCGCGGACTAGCATTGCTACGATTCTACAAGCATCCTGTATGAGAACAAGGGTATTTCGGGGCATCGCGGGATGTTTAAGGGCCTCTCCGACACTCGACTGGCTATCGTCATCCTGGCGTTGATCGCTACGGCGATATGGCGCTGGTGGACGGGGCGGTTGGGCTAGCCGTCGAGCCACCTTTCCTTGACCGCCCTAGCAAACGGAACCCGCGCCTGGATAGTGGGTCAGTTTGAAATCGCATGCCTGTAGGTGACATACCTGCAATATTAGTATAGCATTCCGGCCTGGTTATGGAGGAAGTTGTGCAAGTCACTGGGTGGCTTCTCATTGCCGGCTTAATTGGTTCAGGGCCTGCTGTTTCTGCTGAGACGCCGAAACTTAAATTGGCAATCGGACCTACAGAACTTAACCTATGCCTTATCGAGGCATCCAAGAAATTCTACCAATGCGAAGAAGCATGTAAGCACAACTATCCAGTCAACGGTGCTGATTACAACCAGTGCCGTAATTTTTGTCAGGAACAAGAAATATTCGGGCGTCGTTGGTGTTTCCAGAATGATCCATCGATGCCCAAGTGAAATAGGTTATATGACAAACCCCAAGCGCCCGCGCGACGTGAACCAGTTGGCGAAGTCTGTCGTCGATATGGCCGAGCGGAGCGGGTGAAGACCGGGTTCAGTCGTCGACCGCGAAGCGCGTCAGCCGCGCCGGGCAGTGTGGTGGCCCGGCACGGCCCCCTCGCTTCCAGAGCAGAAGTGTTTAGCGGCACGCTCGACCGAGGTGATGGCAATGGCCAGTCCGGGCTTGTCCGTCATGACCGAGACCGGTGGGTGAAACCACAGTCGCGCCGTGGCCCCTCCTAAAACAGCGTCTCCTTGAACGGCTCGGCCGTGGCCGGGTCGTCGTCTCCGATCCCGGTCTTGTTCATCCGCTGCGAGACGATCCATTCGCGCAGTTCCTGCGGCGGCTGGATCAGCAATTCCTTGCCGCCCGAGCCATCAAGCCACGCCTCGAAGTCTCTAGGAAGCAGCGTCGCCGGCATGCGGTTGTGGATCTCGGACATCCATTTGTTCGCGTCGCGAGTGATGATCGTGCAGGTGGTGATCTCCTCGCCGGTCTCGGGGTTGGTCCAGGCTTCCCATAAGCCGGCGAAACCGAGCAGCCCGCCATCAGCCGCATTGATGAAGTGCGGGGTCTTGTCGCCCTTCTCGCCCGTCCATTCGTAGAAGCCGCTCGCCGGGATGATGCAGCGGCGTTTCACATAGGCTGACCGAAACATGGCGCTGGAATCGACCGTCTCGATCCGCGCGTTAAATGTCGCGCCGGATTCGTTCGCCTTCTTCTTCCACCAGCCAGGGATCAAGCCCCAGCGCGCTTTCCTGAGGACGCGATTGCCTTCCCCATCCCGAACGATGATGTCGACCTCAGTTGTCGGCGCGATGTTGTAGCGAGCTCGCAGGTTCGGCCGCTCTACCGGCACCGTCAGCGGCTGGCTGAAGGCGACGATCTCCTCCCACGAATACGCCTGGCTGAAACGACCGCACATCCCGCTACTCCTCGCCTATCCGCTTCCGCCGCTCGATCTCGCGAGGCTCGGCAGGGAGCAGATCATCCCGCCCGCCCTCGATCACGGTCAAGCCTGACATCGTCGCGGGCAGATCGGGCGGGCGCGTCTTGCCGATGTCCAGGCAATAGCCCCCGCACTTGAACCCGTATTTCTGCGGCTTGCGGATCTCCGCCCGCCAGGCGCAGCGCCCCCTGAACATCTCGAGCAGATCGCCCAGCGTCATGGCAGCGCCGAATTTCTCCGCACAGGCCGCCAGGCCCCCGTCGGCCCAGCGCTTGCAGTAGTCGCAGCGAAAGCGAATGACGATCCATGGATAGTGCCTCAGATCCGTGTCCAGGGTCGGCGGAATGGTTGGCCGGATCGGCATCGGAATAGGACATTTGACTCGCGCTCGAATGAGAACAAAATTAGAACATCCAAGCACCCCGAGGAGTCAAGCCGATGAAGGATCACCGCGCCAATCCGTCGCTCATCGCGGCTGCGCGGCCACGCCGGAAAGCCAGACCGGCATCAGCTGCAGCGAAGAAGTGCAGATGTCGGCCCGCCGACCCGGCCGCCGGCCGCAAGTGGGAGCGCGGAATCGGGCCGCGCAATCGAGTGCCGCCTGCCCCCACCGATGTCCTGTTCTGAACGAGCCCACCGATGACGGGAAATGAGATCGCGATGGGGCTGGGGGCCGCCTGAGATGAGCCGACGCAAGGGCGAGATCACGCCCCGCATGATCGACCGAAGCCACCCGCATCAGGTCCAGATCCCCGTGCCGGATCTGGGGCTGGGACGGGCTCTGGATGCGATGCTGGCATGGAGCCGAGGTCGCGATTATCGGAAGCGGCCATACTCGGCGGGCGGACGTTCGTATTCCCGATTCTGCTTCACCGATCCCGCTGATGCAGATGCCTTCGCCGCGGAATTCGGAGGCGAGCGCCTCCATCTCCAGGGCGGCGCGAAACCCTCTTGAAACCGGCTCGACTCGCGATAGATTTTTGCCGTCAGCCACGGAAGGAGAGATCCGATGACCGCGGTTCCCGAACTTAGACCGGAAACGCCGACCGCCTGCATTACCTGCCATGAAGACTACCGCTACGCGCTTCAGCGCATCGGCGAAATCGAGGATGCAAGGCCCGATACGGTCGAATCCGTCGAACTGGACATGCTCAAAGCCGCAATCGCCTCCTATGAGGCGCGGGAGGTCGAGCGCGTCGGATGACCGGGGATGACGATCGCCTACGACTTCACAATCCCCTGGACGTCTTCAGGGCAGTCGAGCGCGTCGAGCAGCTCACGGGCTGCCTTGAAGACACAGACGAGGAAGCCGAGTTGCGGAGGCTCGTTACGGCGCTTGAGGAATGGCTCAGTGCAAACCCGTACCGGGAATAGCGGCTCGGCTACCCGATGAGGCGACCACACTCCTGTGCGGCCTCCTCGAACGCCTCCCGCGCCTCATCAACGGTCCCGGCACCATTCAGCACTGCCGTGCAGGCGCGCACTGCGTCCTGCCACTTCGGACCCGCACCTATGGCTTTCCAGGCAAGCAAGAACTCTGCAGCTCGTTCGACATGAGAGATAGAATAGGTCACTTCGGGCCGGTCGGCTTGAACGACAACGGGTGGGGTGAACCAGTGCTTCGGCATAGGCCCATCTTGCGCTCACCAATGCCGGAACGCAAAAACGTTCTCCCCGAGCGGCCGGCCTAAACCACAATACGCCTATCGTCCGCCGCGGTTTTCCATCGCTAACGCGTGAAGCTTCTTCGCTGCGACTTCGTCAGTCTCGGATTGATCGATCATCACGCCCAATGCCGCGAGAATGATATCCTTCTTTGTCGCTTCCGGGTGAGCTTTGCGCACGGCCTTTAGCAACTCAGCGGCGTCGCCATAGCTGTGCACCAATCGGCGGAGGGTTAGACCAATCGCATATGGACCGTTCGTCATAAGGCACCCATGAGGCGGTGGGAGGCTTAGGCGGATCGCAGGCTGCTGGCGCAGTACACGGTCGTTGCCGGTGCCTGGGTTCAAGATCATCAGCAGGTTCGCCACCCACTACAATTCCAGCTCGTTCCCGCTCCTGGTTGACCCCCACGCTTCTTGCTGCCTGAGCAATTCGTTCAACAGCTCCTGCTCCCGATTGAGGAGAGCAGCGATGCGTTCTTCGGCCGCAGCGCCATTCGCGACAGCAGCCCGTTGGGTCAAATCCAATATGTTGCGATGCACGAGTGCAATTCGCGCGGCGAGTTTGTCTTTTGGGTCTAACATTTTCACTGCAATCTCCCACCTCACGATGGTTGAAGGCTAGCGTCTGCTCGATCCGGCCACCGACGTCCGGCGGGACGAAAAAAGGCCTCGCCACCCGGAGCTTGAACGACAACCGGCGGGCTCAATCAGAGCATCGGCATGGCGCCCTCCTGCGCTCCCGACCGCCAACGCAAATCGGCGCCCGGCAGTTCCCGAGCATGCTACAAATCATCCAGGCGAAAGACGTTCGCGGCATCGGCGACGTCGCGCAGCACCTTGTACGACGCGTGCCGCAGCTTCTGGTCGGTGGTCCAGCCGCGGAAATCGATCTCAGCCACCAGTGAGGGCGACACCCAGCGTACGCCTTTTCTCGCCAGTTTCAGCGCGGGTTTATCGATCTGGAGCGCGTCGAGCTGCTTCCGCAACGCGGTCGCAGAGCGATCGGTGAACCCCGTCCCGACGCCGCCGACATAGGTCAGCCGGTTGTTCTTCCAGGCCGCGAGCAGCAGCCGGCCGATACCGCCCAATGCCGATGCCGACGGCTCATAGCCGATGATGAAGAACCCTTCCGATTGGATGCATTTGATCTTCCGCCATTCGCCGCCCCGGCCCGATCGATAGGGCGCATCGCGCCGCTTCGCGATGATCCCCTCGAGACCTAACTCGCAGGCGACCGCGAGAAATTCGTCGCCATCGGCGTCAACATCCTCGCTGAAGCGGATCGAGGTATGGGGCTTTATGACGCCCGCGAGCATCTTGCGCCGCTCCTCGCACGGGAGCGGGCGTAGATCGTGACCGTTGAGATAGAGCAGGTCGAAAGCGTACAGGAGCGCCCCGGCGGCAGATCGCTTGCCGCCCCGGCCACCTAGAGCTTGCTGTAGGGCGCCGAAGTCGGAAGCACCGCGGTTATCGAGCACAACGGCCTCGCCGTCCAGGATGGCGCTATCCAGTCCGAGGTCGAGAGCATCGCCCGCGATCGTCGGGAAGCGGTTGGTCCAGTCATGCCCGCCGCGGGTCAAAACCCGAACCGTGCGAGCATCGATATGGATGGCGAGACGATAGCCGTCCCATTTTACTTCATAGGACCAATCGTCGCCGGCCGGAGGCTTGGAAGCGAGCAGAGCGAGGCAGGGCTCGACTCGGTTCGGCATGGGGTCAAATAGCAACTTGCGCTGGCGCGCATCCCGCGCCTTGCTGACCGGCCCACGAACGATCTCGGCCACAGGGCCAACACGCAGGATACGACGCGCGCACACAACTGATACTCCACCACAGGCAGAAAACGCGGGGGCGGCGGCGATCGTTCCGGAGGGAGGCAGGAATAGAAACGGGAATAATTTGACGGACTATTTGTAAAACGCTATTTGAATAGAACTGCAACTGCTGGCGAGTCGAAATGCCCATCCCACTTCAGCAAGCCGTCGAGACCGCCTTGGCCCCGCATGCGGCCTCAATCGTCTCTGTTGTACGGAGCGCATGGTCCGACTGGCTTTCTAGTGGTTACGCCGCGGTCTGGCGGTGCAAACGGAGCCGAGCAAATTTCGTGTGGGAGCAGATCATCGAAGCTGCCCACCGCGAATTTCTCGACGGTGGCATTGTACCCATCAAGGAGAACGAGAGCTTCGGCTTTCTCGTCAATCGCGAGACACTCTTCCGCTTTAAAAAGGCTGACGACGTTGGGTATTCATCCAACGTGCCGACGCAGTTGGCGATGGCCTACCACGACCACGATGTTGACCTGTTTGGCCTTCCTGCTGTGAGCCGCGTCGAAGTCGTTTACCAGCTCAACAGGCTGGAGACGCAAGTCGCGGACATTGCCGTGGTCGCGCGCGATGGCCGGCACGTCGCTTGGTCTTACAGCCTGCTTGACGCGGAACCCGGCGTGGTTGAATTGCCTCTCCCGGTCGCTCCCGTGGAGCCCAGGCGGGCGGTGGTTCGGCCTCGGACAACTGGCAAGAATGGCTCTCAAAGCGCTTCATGACACGGTTCAATGCAGATTTGCTTCGGGTTGCCCGCCAGTCGCGGGGCCTCAGTCAGGCTGAGCTCGCAAACGAGTCGTCAGTATCCCAAGGAGCGATCTCCAAGTTTGAAAATGCACTTGCCGAACCTCCGGCGGAGATGATCGACAAGCTTGGTCGCGCGCTGCACTTTCCCGTTAGCTTTTTTTATGAGCCGGATCGCGTGTACGGCCTGCCAATAAGCGTCCACCCGGGAGCGATGTATCGGAAGAGAGCAAGCGCCGGCCAACGGGATCTAGATCGCCTCGAAGCCGAAATGAACGTTCAAATGTTCAGGCTGCGCAGGCTGCTAAAGTCGGTTGAGCTGGAGCATGAGCTTCCGCTTCCTCGGTTGGATATCGACGAGTTCGGTGGAGACGCTGCGAGGATTGCAGAGCTGACGCGCCGCACGTGGCTCATTCCTAGTGGCCCGGTGCGTGAATTGACCTCATACATCGAGCGCGCCGGATGCATCGTGATCCGAATGGATTTCGAAGGTATGCCGGTGGACGGCGTTACGCTGACGGTCCCCGGGACGCCCCCCTGCATTTTCTTGAATCGTCGCCAGCCTGCCGACCGGCAGCGCTTCACGCTTGCCCACGAGCTTGGGCATATTGTGATGCATCGAGTTCCGTCCCCCGAGATGGAAGAAGAGGCAAACACTTTTGCCGCCTCGCTTTTAATGCCTGCGAAGGATATTCGCCCTTCGCTTGCGTCAGGGGTGACCATTCAGAAACTTGCTGCTCTGAAGCCGGCGTGGAAAGTTTCCATGGGGGCGCTGCTTTATCGGGCAAAAACGCTTGGATGTATTTCGGACAATCAGAGCAGCTATCTTTGGCGTCAAATGAGCATGCTTGGATATAAGCGGATTGAGCCCGTTGAGCTGGATTTTCCTGCAGAGCAGCCAACCGTGGCCGACGATCTATTTCGGGTTCATCTGGAGGAATTGAAGTACACTGAGAGCCAACTCGCGCATGCGATTCATATGCTTGCCGCGGAATTCGATAAGCAACGCGCCGACCCGAAGAAGAAAAAACACTTCCTTTCAGTCGTGAAATAGTGCTGTCGCTGGAGCAGTTGTGAATGGACGGTAGTCAGGAGGACCACGACGAATGGTATCACGATGAAACCGAACCGTGGGCCGACCCCGAGATCCGTTTGGCCTATGAGGCCGCCCTTGGTCCGTTCCTCGTTAGGTTCAACGAGGTTGACGACAGAGTTTCAGCACTTCTCACTCTGATACTGGATAGGCAAAATCAAAGGCATTTGATTGATCGGATTGCCTTCCAAGCTCAGTTTAAGCAGAAGCTTGTCTACCTCGAACTACTTAGCACGCCTCATTCAATTCATGATCTAATTGGCATGGATTTTGTTGAACTGTCTGCGTTGGCCAATGAGCGAAATATCGTGGCTCATGGGCATTTTGATCAGAATCCTTTTGATGGAAATTTTGAACTTAGAGGCCGAGGAAAGCGAAATTCGTTCGATACTGCCAAGTTCATAGAGCTGACCCGGCGTTGTGTTGCCATGGCAGAAAAGCTGGGCGTGGCCACGATGGCATATTGGCTTGACGATATCCGAATAGTTCCAGTTGCACCCGCCCCCAAGGATTGAACGCAAAGAGGCCCGCCACCCCTTTCGGAGCGGCGGGCCAGCCACTTCATGATCTTGGATCTTATCCGTAATCCTGGCCCTGCGCGAGGCTACCAGCGAATGTATCTACGGACCTATGAAACTCGTTTCACGCCGGGTGGCTGCCATGTCCCTTCGCCCGCCGGCAAGATCGACGGCGGCGTTGTCTTCGGCCAATAGAGTCGCATCACGAGATAGATCTTGTCATCCGGCGCCGGAAGCCAGTTGGCTTCCTTGTCGGCACCCGGGCTGTCCTTCTGGATGTAAAGCGTCAGCGAGCCGTCCGCGTCCTTTTTCATCGCCGAAAGCATCGGAGAGTTGATGAGGTAGCGATCGATCGGATTCTTGACCAGGAATTGGCTCTTGCCGTCATACATCGTCACGGACCAGAACGCATTCACCGGCGGCAACTGGCCAGGTGCGAAGGTGATGGTGTATTTGTGCCTGCTGCCGTCCAGCGCCTCACCGGTCGCGTCGGTCCGGGTATAGGGATACATGGCTTCTACGGCATCGTTGCCATAGAGACCGCCCTTGGCGGCGCCAGCCCGCATCAGCCAATCGCCGTTGAAGAAGGCCTCGTCGCCAAAGAACGAG
>NZ_JBFRHE010000032.1:0-32354 GCF_052115715.1 Allobosea sp. 2KB_26 | reverse complement strand
GGCACTGCATGGCAGCGATGCGCAACTCCAGCTGGTACGAATTGTCTCTCGTCGCCCCCGGCGTCGCCAACCCTGTGCCTCCGGTCTTCGGCTCCGGCTACAGCGACGCGCTGGAGGACATCGGCGAAGACGGCTGCGTGCCGGTTCCAGAGGGCCCCGGCCTCGGCGTCGCGTATAACTGGGACTACATCCTCGCCAATCGCACCGCCTATCAGGAATTCACCCTGAAAAAGCACGGCGGGGTCGCGAAATGACGGCCACATACGACGATATCATCGTGGGCGGGGGGCCGGCGGGCTGCGTCCTGGCCAACCGCCTGTCGGCCTCGGGGACGAACCGCGTCCTGCTGATCGAGGCCGGGCCAGACTTCAAGCCGGGCCAGGAACCGGAGGAAATCCGCGACGTCTATCCCTACCGCGCGGCCTTCAACCCCGACTATCAGTGGCGCGACATGCGCGCCCGGCTGATGCCGGTCTCGCACAATGATCCGGAGCGTTCGCCGGTGAAACCCTATATCCAGCCCCGCGTGATCGGCGGTGGATCGAGCATGAATGGCGAGATCGGCAACCGTGGACTACCGGCGGATTACGATGAATGGGCCGCGCTTGGCGCCGAGGGCTGGGATTGGGACGGCGTGCTGCCCTATTTCCGCAAGCTGGAGACGGACATGGACTATGACGGTCCGCTGCACGGCTCATCCGGCCCGATCGCGATCAGCCGGGTTATGCCGGAGGAGTGGCCCGGCTTCACCCGCGCGACGATGCAGGCCCTGACGGCCGCAGGCTATCGCAACATCGGCGACCAGAATGCCATTTTCGAGGATGGCTGGTTCCCGATGTCGCTGACGACCAATCGCCGTTCGCGCCGCTCGGCGGCGATGGGCTATCTCGACACCGCGACCCGGCGGCGGCCGAACCTCACTATCCGCTCCGGCGTCAAGGTCGATCGCCTGCTGATGGAGGGCCGGCGCGCCATCGGCGTCGCGGTTGGCGCGGAGCGCCTCACCGCGCGCCGGATCATCGTGTCGGCCGGGGCGCTTGAAAGTCCCGCCCTGCTCTTGCGGGCGGGACTCGGCGAGGCCACTCGCCTGAAAGAGGCGGGCGTTGCGGTCGTCCACCACCTGCCCGGGGTCGGCGAGAACCTGAACGAACATCCCTCCATGGCAATGTCGTCATGGATCCGGCGCGGACACCGGCTTGGCAGGACCCCGCGGCGCCATGTACAAGCGGCCTGGCGCTACTCCTCCGGGCTCGAGGGCTGCGGGCATGGCGACATGTTCATGGTCGTCGTCTCCAAATCCGCATGGCATCCGATCGGGAAGCGCATCGGCTCGCTCTTCAGCTGGATCAACAAGCCCTATTCGACCGGCTGGGTACGGCTGAACCCAGGGAATCCGGACGGCCGGCCCGAGATCGCCTTTCAGATGCTGTCCGACCTGCGCGACATGGCGCGCATGAAGCTGGCGGCACGCCGGATGTGGTCGCTTTATGCTTCGGACGAATTGCGCCAGGCCTGCAGCGATCCCTTCGCCGCCACCCATGGCGCGATGGCGAAGCTGGTCGGAGGAGTCAGCCTGCGCAACTGGTTGGTCACCCTCGGACCCGCCCTACTGACCGAAGGGCCGGGACCATTGCGCAAGCTGCTCGTCGACCGCCTCTTCGCCAGCGGCGACGATATCCCGACCGCGCTGGAGGACGACGATGCGATGGAGGAAATGATCCGCAAGCATATCATCGGCGGCTATCATCCCTCCGGCACCTGCCGGATGGGGCGGGCCGACGACGAGGCGGCAGTCGTCTCGCCACGCGATGGCGCCGTCCACGGGGTCGGCGGGCTGCATGTAATCGATGCTTCGGTGATGCCTTGCGTGCCGAGAGCCAATACCAACCTGCCCACCACGATGCTGGCGGAAAAACTGGCGGATGGTCTGGTCTGAAGCCGCGTCATGCAGCAACGGCAATAAGCGAAGCTGTCCTCGCTCCGGGGACGGACGACGCGGAAGCGCAAGCGTGGCGAGACCAGCAGACTTATCGCCGCCTGTTGCGCGGTTTTTCGTTCCACAGCGGAGCGTCTCAAAATCGGCAGGGAGCGCGCTCGCCTTTGCCCGGAATCGCCTGCTCGACTGCCCGAAACGGGACCTTGCCAGAGTCGCAAGGCAATGGTCGAGGATTGCAAGCACCGACCCCGATTCAGCCCCTCACGCCAAAGCCCTACTTTCGCACGACCCGCCGCTATCGTCGCCGAGCGTTCTAATAGCCACCTGATGGGGCCACCAACGTATTCACCTCTTCACGGGAAGAGTACGGTTGTCTGCATGCGACTCAACTGAGCAAGACGCTACTCGCTAGCAGGCCAGCGAAGGCGCCGTTTCGCCAGACGGGACAATAGCGGAAGCCGCTCAATCGATGATGGCGGTGACGCGGATCTCGAAGCGCATCTGCGGCAGGCCCAAGGCCTCGACCCCGACCTGTGTCCAGACCGGCGCGTGGTTTGGCATATACTGGCGGTACAGTTTCACGATCGTTTCGTTCACGACCGGCGGAAAGCCGCCGACATGATAGGTGTTGACGTGGATCACATGCGTCCACGTCGCGCCGGCCGCCGCCAGAACGCGCTCGATATTGCCAAAGGCAGCGGCGATCTCATCCTCGATCGCCTCCGGAATTTGCAGATCATCATTCCAACCACCCTGGCCGGACGTCTCCACCCGGCTCCCGATCTTGACGGCTGTCGAGAAATGCAAGGCTTGGCGGAAGCGTTCGCCAAAGCCCGGTGTGACGATGAATTCGGGCTTGCTCATCTTTTCTTTCTCCTGGCCGGATCCTGGCCGATTTCCTTGTTTGTCTGGTTCGCTGTTTCGGCCGGCATGGTGATCATCTGACCGACGATGCTCATTGCCTGGTTGGGACGAGGACGACGCGCCCGAGGATGGAATTGCTTTGGGCATAAGCGTGAGCCTCAGCAGCGGCCGTGAGCGGAAACGTCTTGTCTACGATCACCTTGAGATGCCCAGTCGCCGCCTGCTGCAGCATGTCGGAAACAGTGCTGTAGACTTCCGGCTTTCCGAATTGCGTTCCCATGAATACGCCGAAAAGCGACCGGTTCGCCTGCAGCGCGGGCCAAAGATCAATGGTGAGCTGGGAACCGCCGGCGTTGCCAACGAAGACCAAACGTCCCTCGGGGCGGAGCGCCGCTAGGGAAGTTTGCAAGGTGGTTCCTACCGGGTCCACCACAAGATCCGCGCCACGACCGTCCGTCAGACGCATAACCGTATCGACGACGTCGACAGAACGATGATCGATGGCGTGATCGAGGCCTAGCCCGGCAAGGCGTTCGGCCCGTGGGCCCCCGGAGACAGTTGCCAGCACAGTCGCGCCTGCCTGATGCGCAAGCTGGATGGCGGCGAGCCCAACGCCTCCGGCGCCTGCCTGGATGAGTAGAGTCTCGCCATGCTTCAAACCACCCCGTGCGAATAGGCAGTGATGAGCTGTCCCGAAGGCGATCGGCAGCGCAGCGGCGGCGGCCATGTCGAGTCCCTCCGGCATAGGCCAAGTCCGGCTGGCGGCGACGGCGCGCAGTTCCGCGTGCGACCCGGCGAGATCGAAGCTCGTCACCTTCTGGCCCACATGGCGATCCGCTACGTTCTCTCCGACCGCGACGATTGTTCCAGCGGCCGCATAGCCGACGACGAAGGCTGGATGGGGTGGCGACGTAGACGCGCGATTGATCAGGTCGCCGCCCTCGATCGCGGCAGCCTCGACGCGGATCAGGACCCCGTCGCTTGGGCAAACTGGATCGGGGACATCCGCGTAGCGAAGGACATCCGGCGGGCCCGGGTGATCGTAGATGGCTGCTTTCATGGTTCCCTCACGGCGCAGTCACTCACTTGGGAGGACTGCGCCCGCAGCTACGTCAGTTCGTGACGAACTTCAGAAGGTCGGCGTTCAGCACATCAGCATTCACCGTCAGCATCCCGTGCGAGAAACCGGGATAGGTCTTCAACGAGCCGTTCGGCAGCAGCTTGACCGCCTTCAAAGCCGATGCGGCGATCGGAACGACTTGATCGTCTTCGCCGTGCATCACCAGCGTCGGCACAGTGATCGCCTTGAGGTCCTCGGTCTGGTCGGTCTCCGAGAAGGCCTTGATCCCGTCGTAGTGCGCCTTGGCGCTGCCCATCATGCCCTGCCGCCACCAATTCTGGATCACACCTTCATGGACCGTCGCGCCCACGCGGTTGAAGCCGTAGAACGGGCCTGACGGAACGTCGCGGAAGAATTGCGCGCGGTTGCTGGCCAGTGCCGTCCGAAAGCCATCGAAAACCGCCATCGGCGTGCCTTGGGGGTTGTCGCCGGTTTTCAGCATGAGCGGTGGAATGGCGGCGACGAGAACGGCCTTGGCCACCCGACCTGCAGGTCCACCATGTCGCGCCACGTACCGCGCTACTTCGCCACCACCGGTGGAATGGCCAATGTGAATCGCGTTCTTCAAGTCCAGCGCCTTGGCGACCGCAAACGCGTCGGCCGCGTAGCGATCGATGTCGTGACCATCGGGGACCTGCTCCGAGCGTCCGTGGCCGCGCCTGTCATGCGCCACGACGCGATATCCCCTCGACAGGAAGAACAGCATCTGCGCGTCCCAGTCATCGGAGCTGAGCGGCCAGCCATGATGGAAAACGATCGGCTGGGAGTCCTTGGAGCCCCAGTCCTTGTAGAAAATCTGAACGTCGTCGTCGGTCGTGATAAAGCCCATGGCATCTTTCCCTTCTTGAAAATTGTGGGTGGTGGGCCCCGCCGCGCATGTGGGGCTCCTCAGAAAGGTGAAGCTCACGGTGAGCGCCGAGGCCAGGACCAGGGCATCGCGGCGACTGAGCGGCATCGAGGAGTCTCCGCGAGTTATTCAAAAGGCGGCGCGTGGGATCTTACGTCGCCGATGAATGGTCTGTAGATCGAGCCGCGCCGAGGTATGCGCCAGGGGGGTGACGCTGTCCGAGGCAACTTGCCGTTCCTTTCGATGATGAGGTAGTGCCATACTCAGGCACACTGTGTCGCGAAACCAGGAACGCCGAATTGGACATCGAAGATTTACAGACATTCGTCGCAGTGGCCGATGCCGGGGGCGTATCGGCGGCCGCGCGACGGCTCGGCATCGCAAAATCGATCGTCAGTCGTCGGCTCCTCCGCATCGAGGCAGAAATCGGCGTTCAGCTTCTTGCGCGCACGACGCGGGGCGCCGCTCTTACGGAAGCGGGAGCGACCTTCAGGGATCATGCGGCCCGAGCCAGCGCCGAGATCGATACGGCAAGGGAAGCGATCCTCCCCACCGGCGAGTTGCGCGGTCGCCTGCGGGTCGCCATGCCGCTGACTTTCGGCCCGACCCACTTCGCTCCCGTGCTCGCGAAAATGGCGCGCCAGCATCCGCAGCTCAATGTCCATACTTCCTACAGCGATCGCTTCGTCGATCTGATCGCCGAAGGTTTCGATTGCGCGATCCGGGGCGCCTACCTTCCTGACTCCAATCTGATCGCGAAGCGCGTCGGGCCGATCCGAGGGAAGCTTGTCGCGAGCCCCGATTATATCAAAGCATACGGGGCGCCTGAGTCTCTGGACGAACTCGTTACCCATCAGGCCCTTATGCAGGGAACGGAAACCTGGCAGTTTCTGGACGGCGACAAGATCATCTCGGTTCAGCCGCAGGGCAGGTTCAAGGCCGACAGTGCCACAGCGCTCGCCGCGGCGGCGGCGGCGGGTCTCGGCATCGCCTGGCTCCCAGATTGCATCACATATGAACATGTGGCCTCCGGCGCGCTGGTGCCGATCATGACACGCTATCCGGTACCTCCGGGGGCCGCCTATGTGGTCCGCCCGCCGGGTCAGCACCCCACGCGAAAAGTGCGGGTGCTCACCGAAATGCTGATTGAGTACTTTGCACGAAATCCGGAAGTTTGGGGGCTCGACCGCTAGAGTACGCGCGGACGGATGCCTTATCGAAAAACTTGGACGGGCGATCTGCTGCGAACCGCCGAGCTCGGCGACACTGCCGGCACGTTCCACTTACTGCGACACAGCTCAACGTTTACGGGGCTATTTCGGTGGCCGGTCGCGCGCCACTCTCAACATTCCGGAAGACGGGGACCGGAAACCGAGAAGAGGATGGCGCGCGTGAGTTGGAACCCGACAATCGAACTTGGCTGTCCCGATGACGTTGGCCTCGACGCGATTGATACCCTCATCGTCCCGCGAACGCGTGACCTCAGGGCGCAGAACTGGGGTAAAGGCGCTTCGATCTCCTGGTCGATGATCGGGATGAGCACTCCTCTTCCGGACTGACCGGCGCCCATGACGCAAGCGCCGGACAAGGCTCGGGCGGTCAAGGACGACATGAACAAGACCGTGCTGAAGACTTCGCGTAGGCACACAGGAGTTCAGGCCAGCCACTCGACCACATCGGCTAGAAGGAGCTGATCCCATGAAGGTTCGTAAGTTCACCATCACCGACGCAGTGCTGGAGCGCTCCCCGGGACAGGACGGGGACGTGTTTGTGGGCAATCTGGTCGACCAGCGGCATGGCTCCCCGATCACCATCGGCTATGGACGCTATGGGCCGAACCAGACACTCGACGAGACAATGGCCGTCGATGATGTGATGGTCGTCCTCGAGGGGCGGCTGTCGGTGTCGGGAAACTCAGGCAGCGTCACCGCAGGGCCGGGCGAGATCGTCCATATGCCGAAGGGCGAGAAGGTCACGATCCGCTCGCACGAGCAAGGGGCGCTCACCGCCTATGTCACTTATCCCCACTGGCAGGAGGCCCGGGAGTAAGTCCTCCAGGCAACGGCGGCTCGATATCCACGCGTTTCATGCATGACGCGCGATCCGGCCTGCTCCGGCGTCGGGCTCGCACGACTTTGCGCCTTGGTGCGCAGGGGTTTCCATGGCCCTTGTTGGCCAGCGCAATAGCGAGCTCGTCTTGATCGCCGCCTTGCCCACCGGCGTTATTGCAGCAGCCAAGAAGGCCGTGCCTCCGGCAGACCTTCGTGACGGGTACCGTCGCGAGCACGACGCATGGGCCGGCCTCTTTCAGCGTCCCGCGGCCGAAAAACTGATCCGTGGCGGGCTCGAGGCTGGGGCACAGACCAGGGATGGCGAGCGTAATCTGGAAGGCTTGCTGCGGGCGTTGGAGATCGAGGTCGTGAACCCTTTGATTAGGATTTTTCAAGATTGATGGTTAGCTTCCGCAAAAGAAGCTCGCCGAAGCGGTCGTTCGATCATTGCGTCACGCTGGACACTTTACACCAGAACTGAAGCTGTGCTTGCGGCGCTATCCGCGATGGCGCGCTCGTGCTGGCGAGCATAGGTCGTCGGGGAAGTACCCACTTGGCGCGCGAACGCGACGCTGAACGTGCTAGAAGAGCTGTAGCCGACTCGCCGCGCGACCTCACCCACGCTGACGCTGTCGCCGCGTAATAAGTCCTTGGCAATCGCCATGCGCCAGCCAAGTAGATACTCCATCGGAGCAACGCCGACTTCCCGACGAAACCGTTCGAAGAAGGTGGAACGTGACAGCGCAGCCTCCTTTGCCAGATCACCAATCGTCCAAGAGCGGGTCGGCTCGCCATGCATCCGGCGCAGCGCCGCCGCCAACCTCTCGTCCGCAAGCCCGCGCAGCAGCCCGGGCGCGGCAGTTGGACCCGTCGTTGCGCGAAACGCCTCGATCAGTAGCACCTCCAGGAGGCGCGCAAGCACTACATCGCGGCCAGGCCGGCCGGCGCGGGCTTCTTCGCTCAGCAGCTCGACCAGCGTCGTCAGCCGCCGCTCGCCGCGCACGACCACCAGTTTGGGCAACAGGGAAACCAGCAGCGCCGTGTCGTCCGACCTGAACGTGCAATGGCCAACCAGCAGCCGCGTGTCGGGTACGCCGGGGTCTCCAAGGTGGAAGACGCCCGGGCGGAGCTCAGCCGGTTCGGTCAAGCGTCCGCCCGGCGGCGGTGTCAGGCTGACCATCGTGAAATCATGCGCTGCGGGAATCAGGACGAAATCGCCCCCGCACAGCCTTACCGGCACACACCCGGTGATCGACACCTCACAGTCGCCGTCAAGCACGGCGGCATAAAAGGGCTGTGTACCGGGCGGGCGCACGGCCCAGCGGCCGGTTGCAGTGACCAGCTTGGAGAAGGACGCGCTGGGCTGGAGCAAGCCAATCATTTGGGCGAGCGGATCGTTCAAGGTCGGACTATCTCGAATGATATACGGATTCCTGAACGTAGCGCGTCCGGCGATGGCGATCTATGCCTCTGCCATCACCTCAAGGAGCTAATTCCCCCATGAATACCGTCCTCATCACTGGCTGCTCGACCGGCTTCGGCCGCGAGACCGCCGCCCATTTCCTCGCCCAAGGCTGGAGTGTCGTGGCGACGATGCGTGATCCCTCGGCAAGCACCTTGCCAGCGTCAGACCGTCTACGCGTGCTGGCGCTCGACGTGACCGCTACGGACAGCATTGCGGCCGCGATGGCCGAGGCTGGCGCGATCGACGTGCTAGTCAACAATGCCGGCATCGGTTGGCTCAACGCCGTGGAGGGCACCTCGATGGAGACGGTACGCCGGGTTTTTGAGACCAATACGTTTTCAACGGTGGCGATGATGCAGGCGGTGCTGCCCGGCATGCGCGAGCGGAAGGCTGGCGTGATCGTCAACGTCAGCTCCAGCACGACCATCAAGCCGCTGCCGCTTCTGTCGATCTACCGCGCCAGCAAGGCGGCAGTTAACGCGCTGACCGAGTGTGCGGCGCTGGAGCTCGCGGAGTTCGGCATCCGGGCGCGGGTGGTCGTGCCCGGCGCAGCGCCCGGGACCAGCTTCGGCAGCACCGCGCGGGCGCAGATCGCGGCGAGCGGCGGCTTCCCCGACGCCTATGCCGGCTTCGTTCAACAGACAATGGCTGGCATGCGACAGCATGCCGCGAGCGGTGAAGTGACGATGGCGCAGGACGTCGCCGAGGCGGTTTTCCGCGCGGCGACCGATCCCGACTGCCCGATGGTCCTGCCGGCCGGTGCCGACGCGATCGCCTGGTCGGAAGGCCGCTAGGGTTGCTTTTGGGCGCGGCACGCACGCGCCCAAACACCAACGACGGGCGATTTGCCGGCAGGCGACCTTTAGATCATTCCGAGGTCGACATGAGCAGATATGACATGACTGACTTCGAATGGCGTGTGATCGAACCGCTCTTGCCAACAAGCTGCGAGGTGTTCCTCGCGTCGATGACCGTCGCGTGTAGAACAGCATTTTCTGGGTACGCGATCCGGTGCGCCCTGGCGAGACCTGCCAGAGAGCTATGGCCCACGCACCATCTGCTACAATCGCTTCGTGCGATAGCGAAATGCGGGCGCTTGGGATCGACTGTTGAAAGCTATCAGTGCTGCGCACGACGGCACTATTCAGATGATCGACAGCACTTCCATCCGGGCGCACCAGCAGGCTACGACAGCAAAAAGAGGAGGCGCTGATCACTGTCTCGGCAGATCGCGTGGCGGGCTTACAACCAAAATCCACGTCGTTGTCGACACGCCAGGCCTTCCAATCAGGCTCGGTCTAACCGCCGGACAGATTCACGACGGCCAGATCGTCGATACCCTGCTCGACCACCTCCCACGGACAATCGTATTGGCGGATAAGGCCTACGATGCCGATCGCATCCGGGAGTTGATCCAGAATCAAGGTGGCCACGCCCAACATTCCGCCAAAGAAAAACCGCTGCTGGAAACCATCCTTCAGCAAGCGCCTCTACCGCGAGCGCAACTTGATCGAGCGCTTCTTCTCCAAGCTGAAGCATTTCCGCCGGGTCGCCACCCGTTACGACAAGCTCGTCGCTAACTTCCTCGCCATGGTCCAACTCGCTTCAATGCGGCTCTGGCTCCGTGTTTATGAGTCTACCGCCTCGCCTCCTCTCTGAGTGAAGAGGTCCCAGGAGTCTGCAAGGGCAGATCGGTTCTCTTGGTTCCCGCCACGTCGATCTCGCTGCAGGCTCTGGCTGCGTAGTCTCGAAACAAGACCCCGGCTTCGATGAGGGCGGCGCCGCAGCCGTTCGCGCGACAAGCTCAACGCCAAGTTCCACTTCAAGGCTGAGGAGCCGGCGAGTGACGATGGACTTGGAGTGGCCGAGCCGACGTTGCGGCAGGGATATATCGCCCGCATCTGCAACGTCCGCCAACGTCGTCAGAGCGTCGATATCCCACGCGGTGTTCCCCATTCTGCGACACAGTTATACGGATCACGCAGCTACCGTCACTTCTCCAAAAGCGGCAATACAAGACATCGTTTCCGAAGTTTAGATTGCCCGGAAATTGAAAAGAGAAGAGGATAGTCATGACATTTCGCAATGGCCTTAAGTCACTCCTTCGTCCTGAGGATTCGGTTCTTGTCCTGATCGACCACCAGCCCTACCAGCTGGCAAACCTAAACAGCCACGACCCTCATATGGTCGTCAACAATACGACGGCTCTTGCGAAGCTAGCAAAAGCCTTCAATGTTCCGACCATTCTCACCAGCGTGATCGCGGCGCGCGGTGGACTTCTCTTTAAGCAGATCACCGACGTATTTCCGGGCCAGGAAGTCATCGATCGCACCTGGGTGAACACCTGGCAGGACGAGAATGTGGTGAGCGTCGTCAAGGCGACTGGCCGCAAGCAACTGATCATCGCCGGCCTGTGGACCGAGGTCTGCGTCGCAATGCCTGTCATCCAGGCCGCCGGCGAAGGCTGGGACGTGACCGTGATTACCGACGCGTCAGGCGGCATTTCAAAGGAATCTCACGAAGTTGCCATCCAGCGAATGATCGCGGCCGGCGCGAACGTGATGACCGTGATGGCGCTCGCTGGCGAATGGCAACGCGATTGGGCGCGCACCGAGCATGTCGAGGAGCTGACCGAGATTCTCATCCAGCACTTCGGCGGCAGCGGCATCGCGTATCTTTGGGAGCAGCAGTTGCTCAACACGCCGGTGCCGAAAGCGGCCGGCTGATCGAAGCGGGATGACGAGAATCCTGCGCGATGCATTCCGCTGGAACTGAATGCTTGTCGGGATCCGTCATCCCATCTCAACGCTCAGCCGGAAGTGGGCACGCCCAGCATCAACTGCGTCGCTCCAGCGGGAGCGGCTGGCGACTGAGCGTGACGTCGATCCGGGGCTTCGTCGTCGCGATTATTGTCGGTGCTACACAGGTCGAGGCACAGGCACAGGTCGGGACCGATATCGGCCGCGCGCCGACCTTGACGATCGAGCGTTACCCCGAAAGCTGGTCTTATCTGGCAGACCCCGCCCGGCGGACAGGGCGGTGGACGGAGCCGTTCAAATACATCCCTTTGAGCACGGATGGATCGACCTATCTCACGACAGGCCTCGAAGTCCGATCGCGCTACGAAGGCTATGCCAATGTTCGCTGGGGTGAAGCGCCGGACGACGGCTATGTCTGGCATCGCTTCATGCCCTATGCCGATTTCCATGTGGGAAAGCTGCGCCTGTTCGCTCAGCCTATCGTCTCCGGGATCTCGGGTGTCCGCCGCGCGAAGCGGCCCGTCGATACGACCGGTGCGGATATGCTGCAGGCATTCGTCGAGGTGGAGACGGTTGTCGCGGAGGCGACCTCGCTGCGGACGTCGGCAGGTCGCAAGCTGATCTCGCTGGGCGCGGGACGCTTCGTCGACACGCGCTACGGTCCCAATATCCCTCAGGCCTTCGACGGCTTCGACATGTCTTTGACGGGCAAGGCCTGGCAGGTGACGGCGCTCTATTTCCGCCCGGTCGACAACAGGCTGGACGATTTCGACGATCGGACATCGACCCAGAAGACCCTCTGGGGCGCCTATGCGACGCGGTGGTTTGGAGATAGTCGGGCGAACGGCTTCGACGTCTATTATTTGGGGCTGCGTGACCGAAATGCGGTCTACGATCAGGGCACCGGTAGAGAGCTGGTCCATACAATTGGAACCCGCATATTCGGAGATACCGGCAGCACATACTGGAACCTCGAGGCCGCCGTTCAGAACGGAACGTTCGCGGGCCACCGGAGGGCGGCATGGGGAATCGGCGGCGAGATCGGCTATCGCTTTGCCCGGACTCCGCTGCAGCCAGACATCAGGCTCGCCGCTGATGTGATTTCGGGCGACGACGATCTGGACGATCCAAGACTGGGAACGCTCAATCCCCTCTTTCCAAGGGGCAAGTACTTTGTGTCCCAGTCACCGATCGGGCCGCGCAACCTGATGCAGCTTCGGCCTTCCCTTACGATCCATCCGCGCAAGGATGTCGAGCTGTCGCTGTCGGGTTCGGCCTATTGGCGACAGAGCACCGACGACGGCATCTACGCGATCTCGGGCGCCCTCGTGCGCAGCGGCAGGGACAGCGATGCGCTCTTCATCGGAACACAGGCCGAGATCGCCGTCGCCTGGCAGGCCTCGCCGGAGCTCAACCTGGCGGCCTCGGTAGGCGTCTTCGATCCGGGAACGTTCATTCGGGAGACCGGCCCGGCTCACGTCATCAAGCTAATCGGCGTCATGGCGAACTATCGGTTCTGACCATGCGCTGCTCTCGAACCCATATTCCCACGCCGCGCCGCTGAATGAGCTGAAGGATCACCTATGGAAATCGGAATCGACAGTTTTGCAGCGATCCTCCCCGATCCGGCGACGGGCAAGTCTCCCTCGCCGACCGATCGCATGGCCGATCTCCTCGATGAGATCGAGGTCGCCGACCGGGCCGGGCTCGATGTCTTCGGCATCGGCGAGCACCATCGCGCCGAATTCCTCGATTCTGCGCCGGCGATCATCTTGGCCGCGGCCGCGGCCCGCACCCGCAAGATCCGACTGACGAGCGCCGTTACGGTGCTGAGCGCCGCCGACCCGGTCCGGATCTTCCAGGAATTCGCGACGCTGGACCTGATCGCCAGGGGGCGGGCCGAGATGGTCGTCGGCCGCGGCTCGTTCGGCGAGGCTTATGCGCTGTTCGGCACGGACCCGCGGGATTATGACGAGCTCTTCGCGGAGAAGCTCGGCCTGCTCCTGCGGCTCAACGAGACGACCTATCCGATCTGGAAGGGTCGCTTCCGCGCGCCACTGGAGGGACAGGGCGTCTATCCGCGTCCCCACCAGCCGCGCCTGCCGCTCTGGATCGGCGTCGGGGGCACACCGCAATCCTTCGCTCGCGCCGGCACGCTCGGGCTGCCGCTGATGGTGGCGATCATCGGTGGCACCTTTGAGCGCTTCCGGCCGCTCGTCGATCTCTATCGCGAGGCCGGCACGAGTGCCGGGCATAGCCCTGACAAGCTCAAGGTGGGCGTCCATGCGATGGGCTTTGTTGGCGAGATCGACATGGCGGCCAGGGAGGCGTTCTTCCCCGGTTGGGCGCATCTGACGGAAAAGGTCGGCCGCGAGCGCGGCTGGCCGCCGCCGTCGCGCCAGCAGTTCGACGCCATGGCGGGTCCGGAAGGCGTGTTCCTGATCGGCGATCCGGCGACGGTCGCAGCCAAGATGCTTCAGGCGAGCGAGGAGCTGGGGGGGTGTCTCGCGCATCACCTTCCAGATGAGCACCGCCTCGCTCGAAACGGCGGCGATGAAGCGTTCGATCGAACTTCTGGGCACTGAAGTTGCGCCGATCGTCCGGGCGGCCGTGCACGAAACCGAGAAGGCGACCTGATGGCTGAAGCGAGCTTGGGGCAGACGATCGCTCCTGCGATTGTCCTGATGGGAGCGGCCGTGGTTGCCGTGCCGCTGTTCCGACGGCTCGGCCTCGGATCGGTCCTCGGTTACTTCGCCGCCGGCGTGCTGGTGGGCCCATCGGTGCTCCGCCTGTTCACCGATGCCCAGTCCATCCTGCATTTCTCGGAGCTCGGGGTGGTGATGTTCCTGTTTGTGATCGGACTGGAGCTGCGCCCGCCCAAGCTCTGGGCCATGCGTGGCCAGATCTTCGGGCTGGGGCTTGCCCAGGTCGCCGGGGCGATCGCGGTCCTCGCGCTGACGGGCGCGGTGGTGTTCGGGCTGTCCGGTCCTGTCGCCTTCATCGCCGGGGCGGGCTTCGTCCTGTCCTCGACCGCTGTCATCATGTCGGTGCTGCAGGACCGCGGCGAGATGTCGAGCGCGGAGGGCCAGAAATCGGTCGCGATCCTCCTGTTCGAGGATCTGATGATCGTGCCACTTCTGGCGGTGGTCGCCTTTCTGTCGCCCCTCTCAGACGGCCAAGCGGGATGGACCGGCATTCTGGTGGCATCGGCAGCATTGTCTGTGCTCCTGGCGGTGTCGCGCTGGGGTCTGAACCCGTTCTTCGCCCTGTTGGCGCGGGCGCGGACACGCGAGGTCTTGACGGCGGGCGCGCTGTTGGTGGTCCTCGGCGCGGCACTGCTCATGGAGGTCGCCGGGCTCTCCATGGCGATGGGCGCTTTCCTCGCCGGGGTGATGCTGTCGAGTTCGAGCTATCGGCACCAGATCGAAAGCGACATCGAGCCGTTCCGTGGCCTGCTCATGGGGCTGTTCTTCCTGGCCGTCGGCATGTCGCTCGACCTTTCCGTCGTCGCTGCCGAATGGCGGCTTCTGCTGTCCATGCTGGTCGCCTTCACGGTCGCGAAGGGGGCCGTCGTCTATGCGGTCGCGCGGCTGTTCGGCGGCTCCAGCCGCCAGGCATTGCACCGAACTTCGATGTTCCTGCAGGGCGGCGAGTTCGCCTTCGTGCTCTACGCCGCGGCAACGTCCGGCGGCGTGATCGATGCACGCGAGAACGCGCTGTTCTCCACGGTCGTGATCCTCTCCATGGCCCTGACCCCGCTGCTGATGATCGCGACTGACAAGCTGCTTCGTGCGCACGCATCGATGGACGGCGTCGACGTCGCCCGCGACCTGAAGGGGCGGGTCCTCCTCATCGGCTTCGGCCGCTTCGGCCAGATCGCATCGCAGGCTCTGCTGTCAAGGGGCGTCGACCTTGCCGTCATCGACAAGGACCCCGACCGGATCCGCGACGCGGGACGATACGGATTCAAGGTCTTTTTCGGGGACGGCGCCCGGCTCGACGTCCTGCGCCACTCCGGCGCGGGACAGGCCGATGCGATGATGATCTGCATCGATGACCCGAAAGCAGCGGTGCAGATCGTGGAACTGGCGCAGCACGAATTTCCTCAGGCCACGCTCCTGGTGCGCAGCTACGACCGTGGCCATGCCGTGGATCTGATCCGCGCCGGTGTCGACTATCAGATCCGCGAGACGGTTGAGTCCGCCTACCTGATGGGGGCGGAGGGCCTTCGGACGCTGGGCTTTGCCGAGGTCGACATCGAGGAAGCCGCCGAGGACATCCGCCGGCGCGATACGGAGAGGCTGGCCGAGCAGGTTCAGGGTAACGCCATGTCGGGCAGCGACAGGTTGCTCCTCCAGCCCGTCCCGGAACCGCTAAGTGGAACGTCGGGTCAAAGTGGCCCTCACCGCTGACGAACTCCACGACATGCCGGATCCGACGGGAGCGTGTCGGCTCGCCTCGGCGCTGACCGCGCTATCAACAAGAGCAAGGAGGTCGAAAACATCGGAGCTCGGACTGAGCCGGAGTCCGGCGCCGCTGCGCTTGCCGGAGACGGTCGCAGCGCTCGTCTGGCACGCCTCCTACGACCATGACCTGGCGCATATCTGGCTACGAGCGCCGCGAGCGTTCGGTCGTCGCCGAACCGACCAGGAGCGAATGTCCGACCTTTCAAGAAATGGCGCCAGAAGCCAAGCCGTCTCTCCAAGACAGGTTCCGAGCGCGTCAGAACCTCACGGCGAGATTGGCCTTGAAACTGTGATCCTGCGCGTCCGCGGCAAGCTGGCCGGTATAGGAGGCGCCGATGTGGATGGCGTCGCTCAGGGCGAGATCGATTCCGGCCTCCACGAGAGCGCTGTTTGCGGCGATCGGCGCACCGGTGACGCTGAAGACATTCGAGCCGGTGAAGGCGAGGCTCGCCAGGGGGGCGGTGTCCCCGAAGGCATGACGCCAGCCGATCATGCCCTTGGCGCTGGCTTGCATGCCGCCGATGGTGAAGTCCATCTGGGCCCGCAGGCCGAGCGTCGAGAATGTCACCGCCGTGACCTTGCCCAATCCGGTGAGCGCAGCTTCGCCGCCGAGCTCGCGGAAACTGTCATTGCGCAGGCTGACGAAGGCCAGGTTCGCGAAGGGCTCGAGCGCGACCTGTCCGGCCCGCAGGCCATAGCCCAGCTCGCCGAAGACCTGTGCCGTGCCGGCGCGGTAGCCGCTGGTCAAGCGATCGGAGAAGCCGGGGAAGGTGACCGAGCGCGCGGTGTCGATATCATGCCAGCTATAGGCTGCGCCGGTCCTGAAGCTGAGGCTGCCCCATTGCCGGCCGGCATAGAGGCCGAGATGATAATTGTCGGTCTCGCCCGAAGACAGCCGTCCTTTCGCATCGAAACGCGCCCGGCTGTAGCCGCCGAGGAGGCCGAGGCGCCAGTCGCCGAACCGCGTATCGCCGCCGATGAGCAGTCCCCCGGTGGAGCTGCCGATTCCCGCGGTATTGGTGGTGCCGTCGATGCGGCCCCAGCTGCCGAAGCCGTTCCCCCAGAAGACCGGTACGTCGGCGGAGGCGGAGACGAGCCTGGACAGGCCGTCCGGCGTATAGGCCATCACCGGCAGGCGGGAGGCGCCGGCGGTCTCGAAGGCGGCGCGCATCCGCTCATTGGCGGCGTCGCGCAGGATGCGGCTCTCCTCGACCAGCACGGTTTTCGCCGAGGCATGGATTTCGCCGGAGAGAAGGTCATAGCCGCGACGCGTCTGGTCGGGATCGGTGGACAGGGCGATGGCCTTCCAGAGCGCGCCCATATTCGGCAGGCTGTCGACCGCCCGGCTCGTCGCGGTCTGGTTGCGCGTCATGGCGACCTGGGCGAAGGCGACGTCGTTGCGGGCGAGCAGGAGCGTGACCTCATTGCCGTCGCCGCCGGCATAGTCGAGGGTCGGATCGAGGAAGAGGAGCGGATTGGTGATCGAGACGAAACGTCCGGTTACCGCCCCGGCGCTTTGCTTGTCGATGATGGTGAGGGGACCGTTGCGCGGGTTCCAGCCATCGATGACCGGCGGGGATAATTGCAGGTCGAGCGTCGCGCCAGTGATGTCGACGGCGCCGGCCACCACGAGCTTGTCGGCCGTCGCTGGCGTCGCCTCGATCCGCAGCGTGCCGTGGTTGGCGTAGTTGCCGGCGATCACCTGCGTGCCGATCGAGTTGCCGGGCGCATGGACGGCGCCGGCTGCAATGGTGACGGTCGCGCCCGGGCTGCTGATCGTCCCGGTTCCACCGAGCAGGCCGCCGGCCGCAATGGTGAGAGCGCCGCCGAGCTTGCCGGATCCGCCCTTGCCGACGATCAGGTTGCCGCCCGTCACGGTGGTCGCGCCGGCAAAGCCGGAGCTGTCACCGGTCAGCGTCACTGTCCCCGTTCCCGTCTTGGCGAAAACGCCAGCGCCCGCGAATGTCCCGGCAAAGACCCCGTCGGTTGCCTGCGCGAACTCGAAACCAGCCCCGGCCGTGATCGTCACATTGCCGGCGAAGCGACTGGAAGCCGAAATCAGGCGGCCCGCCGCGACCGTCCAGTCGAGCGAGGAGGAGCCGGTCAGCGTCAGCGCGCCGGTGCCGCGCTTGACCATCACGCCGCTGGTTCCGGCAAGCCCGCCAACGATGCCGGCGAAGCCGGCATCGCTCACCTGATCGAACACGACCGTGCCGGCATTGCCGATGGCACCGCGGATCGTTGCCGTCGTGCCCACGAGCGTTCCCGCCTGCACCAAGGTGTTGCCATAGCTATTGGCGCCGGTGAGCGTCAGCGTGCCCGCGCCTTGCTTGAGCAGGTCGCCGGCCCCGGTGATCGCGCCGTGCAGGCCGAGCGTCGTGCCGCTCGCGACATCGATGCGACCGGTCGAGGTCAAGGCGAGGGCGCGCGTGGTGTCGAAGCTCGCCGTCGTGGCGAGCGTGCCGCCCGCGAAGGTCAACTCGCCCGATGCCGCGCCGAGATTGGCATCGGCGGAAACCGAGAGCGTGCCGCCGCCCAGCATCGTCCCGCCGGAATAGGTGTTCAGCCCGGTCAAGGTCAGCACGCCGCCGCCGACGATGTTGAGCCGTGTTCCGGCTCCGTCCTGGATCACCGAGTCGATCGTCGCGCTGACGCCGTTCACATTGATGATCGAGCCGGTCAGCGCGGCATTGCCCGCATTCGCGCCGGCGACACCGATCGAGAGCTCGCCCCCGGTGAGCAGATAGCCGGTCGTGTTGAACTGGATGGTGTCGAAGCTTGGCGCCTGGGCCGCGCTGCCGACGAACACGGTTCCGGCCGCCCCCTGGAAGACCGCGACCGAGCCGCGCCACTGGTCGTTGACGACGCCGGCGGCCGGATCGCCGGTCCAGCCTGTGGTTGCGTTGTTCCAGCTGCCACTGCCACCGCCGGCGCCTGCAGTGGCGCCGGTCGTGTCGCCTCCGTCCCAGAACTGCATCTGCTGCCCGGCATTGCGCAGCGCCAGGTTCACCTGTCCGGGGACATTGGTCAGCACATCGGAGGTCGTGAAGCCCGTCGCATTCACCGTTCCAAACGAGCCTGCGACCGCGCCGCCGTAATCGAACAGGCGATAATAGCCGGCCGACGGCGCGCCCTGGATGTTGAGCGTGCCACCGAGCGTCAGGTTGCCGGTGACGATGACGCGGTCATTGGTCGTGCCGCCGGCCACGTTCGGCATGTTCAGTTCGAAGTTCGAGATCGCGCCGGAGTTCAACGTCAGCGCACCGACTCTTAGCGTTCCCGGGCTCTGGCCGGCGGCGAGTGTGCCGCCGGCGTTCACTGTCACCGCGCCGGCGATCGTTCCGGTGCCCGACAATGTGCCGCCGTTATTGACCGCGACGCCGCCCAGGCTGCTGTCGATCGAGCCGGTCACCCGCAGCTCACCGCCATTGATCGTCGTGGCGCCGGTATAGGTGTTGGCGCCGGTCAGATCGAGCCGTCCGGTTCCGGTCTTGGCCAGGCCGCCGGCCCCTGACATCAGGCCGGAATAGGTGGTGGTCGTGTTGGCCCCGCCAATGGTCAAGGTGACCACCCCGGAATTGAGCACGACCTTGCCGGCGCCGGACAGCGAGCCGATCGTCTCCGAACCGCTGACCTGAAACGTGCTCGGCGCGTTGACGACGACCGCGCCGCTATCGGCGATGGCCTGGCCACCCAGGACGTGAAGGATGCCGTTATTGACGGTGGTCGCGCCGGTATAGGTGTTCGCGCCCGATAGCGAGGTTTCACCAGCACCATCCTTGGTCACGCTGCCTGTCCCGGTTGCAATCGCACCAGTGACATTGACGATGCCGGCTCCGCCGAAGATGAGATTCTGGTTTGTCCCTGCGATGCCGCCGGAAATCTGGAATTGGTCCGCATCGGCATTGATACGCGAAGCCGAAGTCAGCGTGATCGCGCCACTGTATCTATTCAAGCCGGAAACGCTTCGCACTGCCCCAGTGCCGGAGACACCCGTCCCGGCAAGTGACAGCGCATTGCCTACGACGATTGTGCCCTGAAGCTCCAGCGCCGCGCCGCTCGTGACGAATGCCCCGCCTGCGGTCGCTCCGAGGGCCAAGTCATTCTGGATCCTGAGGACGCCGTCGCCGATCGAAGTCCCGCCGCTGTAAGTGTTGACGCCGGACAGCGTCCAGGTTCCAAAACCCAATTTGACCAGCGCAGTCGTGGCAATGGCATTGGTGGAGATGCCGTCGCCGTCGCCACCCAACATCAGCGCATATCCGCCGCCGATCGTATTCGACAAAGTAAGCAAACCCGAGCGTGAGATGATGCTCGCGACGCTCGTCAGCGTGATCGGGCCGCCGTAGCTATTGTTGCCAAAACTGACAAGCGCACCAGCGCTGGCGCCGGCAAGGCTCAACGCCTCGGAACCGATACTGAGATTGCCGGAAAGCTGAAGCGTTGCGCCGTTTGCCACGGTGGTTCCAGCCGCAGTCGTTCCGAGCGCGCTGCTATTGGCGATGACAAGTGTGCCGTTACTTACGACGATGGATCCAGTGAGCGTATTTGCGCCCCTCAGTGTCAACGAACCAGTGCCAGCCTTGGTCAGTGCGCCGGAGCCGGTGATCTGACCGTCAATGGCGATCGTGGCCCCGTTGCTGTCGATCACTCCGCCGCTCGCGTTGACGGACACGTTGCGTGTCGGTGGCGAGAAGAATGTGCCGCCCGCGTTGACGCGCAATGTGCCCCCGTCGAAGATCAGGGTGTTCGTGGCCAAGCCGTTACCCAACGCTGCCGATGAGGCAGCTTCGAGAACGCCGCCACTGATCGTCGTCGTGCCGCTGTACGTGCTCGTGCCTGTGAGTGACAGCGTGCCGCTTCCGACCTTGGTGATGCCGAGCAGGCCGCCAGCGCCGCCGGAAGAAATATCGCCCGAGAAGGTCGTGGATTCGTTCAAACCGCCGATGATCAACGTGGCGGCACCCGGGGCGAAGTTGCGGATAAGTCCCGAGCCGCTGAGTGATCCCAAGGCTACGGCATTTGCCGTGTCGAATATCGCGACCTGGGAGCCGCCCCCAACATTGAAGCGCGACAAACCACCGACCGAGCTACCCCTGAATTGAATCTCGCCGCCAGAAGAGACGCTGTAATTTACATTTTGCCCAGAATTTGCGTCGTAGAAATAAATAGCGTTTCCGCCCACGCTTATCGCCTGGGTTGCGCTCGAGTTGTTGGTGACGTTCCCATACAGCTGGAGATTATCTCCCAGCATTATGGTGTAAGGGCTGCCACCCGAATTATAGGTGATCCCGCTTAGAGACGTGTTCAAGGAAGTGCTGAGGTCGTTGTTCGGCGTCGTCCCATCAAAGATGGCGACGTTACCGAATCCCGGCACGGTGCTTGGCGTCCAGTTCGCACTGGCGTTGAAATCCGATCCCGTGCCGTTCCAGGTTTGCGCCTGCGCTTGCGGAGCCATTGCCGCCAGCACGCCGACCAATGCGGTGCTTCCAAGCAGTCGAATGACGCGACGATTCCCGGGAACGCATCCCCCCTCCGGTAGCCGCGCCATCTTGCCCTTCAGCCGTTCTTGAGCGCGGTTTCACTCGCAGACTCAACTGCTCTCTAGGTTATTTTACTCTCCAGATTATTTCCATACCGTAAGGGGAGAGGCGCAGTCTGACAAACAGTGGTCCCGCATTCATTGCCGACTGCCTGATCGTCCACCCACCAGCCATCCGAGTTTGCTGCGCGCTAGCCGGCTCAATCATGATCTAACATGAACTGGCCCAAGAAGCCGGCGTTGCAAGCTAACCGGGGTCACACCCCACGACGAGCCCGTCTCGTCAGCAGATAGGCTCCAGCTCGGAATTGGAACCTGCGCGCTCGAGTTCCGTTTCTCGAGCTCAACCCACATTCTGGAGGTCCCCATGCCACGCGGTGATAAATCCAAATACACCGACAAACAGGAACGCAAAGCCGATCATATCGCTGAGGGTTACGAGAAGCGCGGAGTTTCTGAGAAAGAGGCCGAACGCAGAGCCTGGGCAACCGTCAATAAGGACGATGGCGGCGGCAAAAAGCCTGGCGGCTCTGGTCGGGGAAAGGAAACAGGTCACCCGGCAGCTCACAAGGGCGGCGAGATAGGTGGTAAGGCATCTAGCTCTCGGTCTGCCGCCGAGCGTTCGGCATCAGCAAAGAAGGCTGCTGCAACGCGTAAGCGGAATGCACAACAGCGCGCTCATTAGTGACGGAAGCCTGGGCCACTGATGTGGTGGGAATTCAACTCTAGCTTCGATGTAATCGGCGCGACCACGAACTGAGTTTCGCACTTATGTGAGGGAGCAAAATGTGCCCTATCGTGAGAAGGTCGCGTTTCGGCTTAATCTTAATCACGCGTATGCAGCGGAAGCTGCACGGGCTTTTGGCGACGGGGGTTGGTGAACGGGCCGCCAGCCAAAGGCTGAGCCATGCCGGATTTGCAACTGATCGAACCATTGAGATCGCGACCGAACGGGCAGCCGCTTTGCAGCAGCGGATGTTCGACAAAATTCGCGCGAAGCCTCTTCAAGATCTCGGTTTTGCGGCGATGATCGGCTTGTTCGTCGGATTCAGCGTGGAGCAATAGCGATGCTCGCGGGGCCCAGCGTGATTGTGGCGGTGGAAATTGGCGCTCGATTGAAAAGGGTCGCGACTGTCTACGGACTATACGCGCGGTCACCGCACTTCTGATCCTCTGTGCCGCCAGCTACGCCTTGAATGCGTTTCACGCTTGGCTTGCTGCATCGGTCGGAGCGATGCAGGCCAGTCTCTTGGTGTCAGCAATGTTTCTGCTACTCGCCCTTTCGGCAACTGTCATCGCTGTGATTGTCAGCCGGACTCGGCGAGCAGCACCGGACCTTAAATCCGTCACCCTGGCCGCAATGCCTGAGCTCGGTCGTCACAAGGCCTGGATTCCCGCTGTCAGCGGCATGGTCTTCGGTGGTGTTGCGGCCCGTGATTGGCCGCAGGGTGACACGCGGTAAGGATGGGCGCGTGCGGCCCCCCTCACGAGGAGTCCAGGGAGGCTTGAACCGCCTGGAGTGAGGGGCCCTTCAGGGTCTGATTTGTGGTGGATTTCGCTGCGCGCTCGGCTTCCGCAACGTTCGGGATCAGGCTTTTTTCTGCCACGAAGGCGCCAGATGGTTCCTGCTGAGCTCGGCCCAGGACGCCCACCGTTCTAGCTGCTGGGCGAGCACCGTGTCTCGATCAGGTCCGGGCGGGGTTTCCGCCGTTCATGCAGACGAGCCGATCGAACATGGAGGCCCAGGCATCGGCCCGCGCGAGACGTTCATAGAGGCGCAAATCCCAGATCAGGTCCGGTTGTAGCAATTGCAGGGCCAGACACAGAGCGCCATAGATGAGCTGACGCAGGCGTTGCACGGCTGGATCTTCGGCTTGCCATGTTCGTTATCGATATCCTCACTACCTGCCAGCCGATCGGCAGATGGCCGATCATTCGGTGCATCAGCGCCCTGGCCTTGGAATCGAGCCCCGGGCAACTGTTCAGCCGCGGCTGCGAGCCGGCTACGATCAGGACGCGAAGCGGCCGGTCACTTGGCCGAACCGATTTCGTCTCATCTCCGTCGCTCTCGGTAATTGTCGAACGTCTCCTCGCCACGTCGACAAGCTTCCCGTTCAGCGATCGAACTATTCTTTTCGACCGGGAATCAGCGAGTTGAGCATGGCCTTAGCCGTATTGGTCACGACGTTCCCAGTCTCCGGATCGCCACTTGCCAGCGCGCCCGCCAGTCCGCGTGCCTGCGCGAAGGTGATATGTGGCGGCAGAGGGGGCACGTTCGGGTCGGTCACCATGTCGAGGACGAAAGGCCGGTCGGCGGCAAGCGCCTCGTCCCAGGCCGGCCCAACCTGCTCGGGATCACTGACCCGGCGACCACCCAGGCCCATCAGCGCCGCGATCTCGGCATAGGGCAGGTCAGGCAGGTCCTGGCTAGCCGGCCATTTCGGATCGCCGGCCTGGAGGCGTTCCTCCCATGTCACGAAAGCCAGTTCCCGGTTGTTCAGAACCATGATCACGAGACGAGGATCGGCCCAGCGCTTCCAGTATTTGGCGATTGTGATGAGCTCGGTGATGCCATTCATCTGCATCGCTCCGTCGCCGACTAGCGCGATGGCGGGGCGATCCGGATGCGCAAACTTGGCGGCGATGGAGTAGGGAATGGCACAGCCCATCGTCGCGAGCGTTCCCGAGACCGAGCCCATCATGCCGCGTCGGAACCTGAGCTGCCTCGCGTACCAGACGGTCGTGGTGCCGCTATCGGCGGTGACGATGCAACGCTCCGGCAGTCGCTCGGACAATTCCGACGCGACGCGTTGCGGGTTTATCGGCGTCGCCTCGACAAGGGCGCTTTCGCGGGCTTCTTGCCAGTCCTCGCTGACATTCGCCTCGATCGTCGCCCGCCAATCCTCCGCCCTCTTGGGCTTGAGGAGCGGCAGCAGCGCTTCCAAAGTCGCGGCCGCATCGCCGATCAGATTGACCTCCATGGGGTAGCGCAGGCCGAGCATGCCGGCATCAATGTCGATCTGGACACCGCGCGCCTGCTCTGCCTTGGGCAGGAATTCGGAATAGGGGAATCCGGAACCGATCATCAGCAGCGTGTCGCAGTGCTGCATCATTTCCCAACTCGCCCTGGTGCCGAGCAGGCCTATCGATCCCGTGCAGAACGAGACGTCGTCCGGAACGGCCGCCTTGCCGAGGAGGGCCTTGGCGATGCCCGCCTTCAGCCTCTCGGCGGTCGCGAGCACGGCGTCGGTCGCGCCGAGCGCGCCGGCGCCGACGAGGATGGCGACTTTCTCGCCCGCATTCAGGACATTGGCAGCGCGCTGGAGAGCGGCATGCGCAGGCACGACCGGCGAGTATTCGGTTCCGACGCCGGAATGGGTCATGCCGTGCTCGCGGCCAGGCTCCTCCATCGCCAGGAGTTGCAGATCATTGGGCAAGATCACGCAAGTAACCCGCCGCTCAGCCTCCGCGATCCGAAATGCGCGATCGATAAGGTGCGGAACCTGTGCTGGCACCGAAGCGGTTTCGACATAGGCGCCAGCAACATCTTTGAAAAGCGATTGCAGGTCGAGATCCTGCTGGTAATGGGAGCCCATCGCCGAGCGCGCCTGCTGGCCGACCAGGGCGACGACAGGGCGGTGATCGAGCCTGGCATCATAGAGCCCGTTGAGCAGATGAACGGCGCCGGGCCCCGAGGTTGCGATGCAGACGCTGACCTTACCGGTGAAGCGCGTTTCGCCCGACGCCATCAGACCAGCCATCTCCTCATGCCTTACCTGCACGAACTCGATGGTGTCCTCGCGTCGATGCAGCGCTGCCATCAGGCCGCCGATACCGTCGCCGGGATAGCCATAGACGCGTCGCACTCCCCACTCGTGCAGGCGCGACCAGATGAAATCCGAAACGGTCTGGGCCATGGCTCTCTCCGGATGGCAGAGGTGCAGAAACGCGCGAAGAAAGCAGAGCTAGTCGCTCTCTGCGGACCATCGCTCCATCGCCTCAGCAGCAGGTACGAGCAGCGTGATCGTGTTTCCCTCGACGCCGGAGACGAGCCCGAGATCGAGGTAGTGGTGCGTCCCACCCGATGCGGAATCGTTCTTCTTCAATTTGAGCAATTGTCCCGCCAGCCCATCGATGGTGCCGACATGGCCGCGGTCCGAGCCGACGACTTCGAGGCCTTCCCGGATCTGATCTTCGAACATCATGGTTTGAGCTCCCGTTTCGAGTGCGGTCGAGGCTGCAACCCATGCGCCGGCCGGTTGGTTCCAGCCTGCTTCCTGCCTTGTCCCATGACGCTTCGGTCGCCGCGCGCAGGCCTCTTAAGGGTTGGTCAGGTGCACGGTCCGCCCCGAAGCAGCAGCCGAACTTAGGGCTGGATCAAACTGTTCCTGTTCGAAGGAACACATCGTGCTCGCGAGCCGTTGTCGTCGAGATGAACTTGCGCGCTCGCGCCCCCCAGAACGACGCCCAGAACCATGCGCCCAAGGAGATCGCCGTGACACTCCGCACGCTCGCTCCCGACGAAAAAGTCGAGATTTCCCTCGGCCTAAATGGCCGGCCCGTTCACATCGAGGTCGATGCTGCGACGACCTTGCTCGATCTCCTGCGCAACCATCTCGCGCTGACCGGGACCAAGAAGGGCTGCGATCACGGTCAATGCGGCGCGTGCACGGTGCTGATCGATGGCGAGCGAATGAATTCGTGCCTGAAGCTCGCGGTGATGCTGGACGGCAGCGATATCACCACGATCGAGGGCTTGGCAGAGGATGGCGCGTTGCATCCCATGCAGCGCGCCTTCATCGAGCGCGATGCATTCCAGTGCGGCTATTGCACGCCGGGACAGATCTGCTCGGCCGTGGCGCTCGTCGCCGAAGGCCGCGCCCATAGCCGCGACGAGATCCGCGAGCTGATGAGCGGGAATATCTGCCGCTGTGGCGCCTATCCGAACATCGTCGACGCCATCGAGGACGTCATCGCCCAGCAGACAGGGCACATGCGGGAGGCCGCAGAATGAACCGCTTCTCCTATCTCCAGGCCGAGAGCCTCGAAGGCGCGCTCGCCGCGCTGGCAGCCGACCCCGGCGCCAGGCTGATTGCCGGCGGCACGAACCTGCTCGATCTGATGAAATATGATGTTGAGCAGCCGGACCGCCTGATCGACATCACCCGCCTCGGGGATCTCGATACGATCGCCGAGACCCCGGACGGCGGCATCCTGATGGGGGCGCTCGTCTCGAATACGACGATCGCCTATCACCCGTTGGTCGCCGGGACTTTCCCGCTGCTGTCGAGCGCGATCTTGGCGGGCGCGACGCCACAACTTCGTAACGCCGCGACGGCGGGCGGCAATCTCAACCAGCGCACTCGCTGCCATTATTTTTACGATGCCGCATTGCCCTGCAACAAGCGCGAACCTGGCAGCGGCTGCCCGGCGATCAAGGGCGTGAACCGCAATCATGCCATTCTCGGCGCGAGCACCGATTGCATCGCAACCCATCCCTCCGACATGTGCGTCGCGCTTGCCGCCCTCTCGGCGAGCGTCCATGTCGCCGGGCCGCAGGGCACCCGGACGATCGCGATGGCGGATTATCATCGGCTGCCGAACGGTTCACCGGATCGCGACACGACGCTCGGCGCGGGCGAGATCGTCACCGGCATCCAGTTGCCCGCCGAGGCGCAACGTTTTGCCGAGCACCACAGCTATCTCAAGCTGCGCGACCGGCTCTCTTATGCCTTCGCGTTGGTTTCCGTCGCGGCCTGTCTGGAAATGGGCAGTGCCGGTGCGATCCGCGATGCGCGGCTGGCACTTGGCGGCGTTGCTCACAAGCCTTGGCGTCGGCCGCAGGCAGAAGAGGTGCTGATTGGCCGTAAGCCCGACGATGCGAGCTTCGCCGCGGCGGCGGACGTTCTGCTGGAAGGAGCACAGGGCCGCGAGCACAATGCCTTCAAGATCGAGCTCGCGCGCCGCGCCATCATTCGCGCACTGACCCAAGCCGCAGCCGGGACGCCGCAATCGCAATCCGACAAGCGCATCGCCTGAGGGAGCACGGCCATGATCAGCAACGATCCCCATGTCGGCTCGCCGCGGAGCCGGGTCGACGGCGTAGCCAAGGTCACCGGCCGCGCGACCTATGCAGCCGAGTTCGTTGCTCCGGACCTGCTTCATGGCTGCATCGTCGGCAGCGCGATTCCGCGCGGCAAGATCCGCGATTTCGATCTCAAGGCGGCGCTTGCAGTGCCGGGTGTGGTGACGATCTTCACCCATGAGAACCGCGCTCACACCGCCTGGTTCGACAGCAGCTACCGGGACCAGGTCGCCCCGCCCGGCAAGCCGCTCCGCCCGCTCCACGACGCCACCATCCAGCACAGCGACCAGCCGATAGCCTTGGTCGTCGCGTCGAGCTTCGAGGCCGCCCGTGACGCGGCCTCCCTGGTCGGCGTGTCCTATGAACGAGAACCGCACGAGACCGATCTCGAGCGCGCCCGCCAGGACAGCTATGAGCCGCCGAAGAAGCGCGCAGGCATCGCGCGGCCGCCCGATCCGAAAGGCGACGCGGAAACTGCCTTCGCAGACGCCCCGATCAAGGTCAGCGCCGAGTACCGCGTCCCGACCGAGCACCATAATCCGATGGAACTGCACGGGACGACGGTGGTCTGGGAGGGCGACGGCAAGATCACCGTCCACGACAAGACGCAGGGCGCGCTCAACACGCAAGGCTATGTTACGTCGGTCTTCGGCCTGGCAACCGAGGATGTCCGCGTGGTTTGTCCCTTCGTCGGTGGCGCCTTTGGCTCCGCGCTGCGGCCGCACCACCAATTGTTCCTCGCGGTGATGGCGTCGCTCGCACTTGAGCGCTCCGTGCGCGTGGAGATGACCCGGGCCCAGATGTTCAGCCATGCGCATCGTCCGCAGACGATCAATTCTGTCGCGATCGGTGCCGATGCCGAAGGGCATATCCGTTCGCTCCAGCACCATGCGGTCGCCGCGACCTCCGGCTACGAGGATTATCAGGAGAACGTCGTCAACTGGTCGGGCATGCTCTATCACAGCGAGACGACGAAGCTCGCCTACGAACTCGCCAAGCTGGACATTCCTACGCCCGGCGACATGCGGGCGCCCGGTGCGCCGACAGGCCTGTTCGCGCTGGAAAGTGCCATGGACGAACTGTCCTTTGCCACCGGCATCGACCCGATCGAACTCAGGCTCAGGAACTACACCACGCGGGACGAGAACGACGACAAGCCGCTGACCTCCAAGGAGCTGCGCGCCTGCTATGCCGAAGGCGCCGCCCGCTTCGGCTGGCACAGGCGCAAGCCGGCGCCGCGCTCGATGACAAACGGCAAGGAGTTGGTGGGCTGGGGCATGGCCAGCGGCGTCTGGGAAGCGATGATGATGAAATCCTCCGCCCGCGCGACGCTGACGCGCGACGGCAGGCTCGAGATCGCCTGCGCCACATCCGATATCGGAACGGGCACCTACACGATCCTCAGCCAGATCGGGGCCGATGCACTGGGGCTCGATCTCGACGCGGTGACCGTGAAGCTCGGCGATTCATCGCTCCCACCAGCCCCGATCCAGGGGGGCTCCTGGACGGCGGCTTCCTCGGGGAGCGCGGTGATGCTGGCCTGCGGAAGGCTGTGCGAGACCCTGCTGAAACACGCAAAGTCCATCGAAGGATCGCCTCTGTCCGGCGCCAGGATCGATGACGTCGTCTTCAATGACGGGTTCGTTCGGTTGCGCCAGGAGCAATCGAGCGCCGTCTCATTCGTCGATGCCCTGAGTGCGGCGCAGGTCGAGCGGATCGAGGCCGAGGAAACAGCCAGTCCTGGCCTGATCGCGCCGCTGCGCCGCGCTTCCTACACCCATTCGGCCGTCTTCGCCGAGGTCCATGTCGACGAGCAACTCAATATCGTGCGCGTGACCCGGGTGGTTAGCGCCATCGCGGCCGGGCGCATCCTCAACCCCAAGACGGCGCGCAGCCAGATCATCGGCGGCGTGGTCTGGGGCATCGGCATGGCCCTGCACGAGGAGACGCTGACCGACCATCGCTTCGGCCGGTTCATGAACAGGAACCTCGGCGAGTATCATGTACCAGCCAATGCCGACATCGGTGGGATCGAGGTCCTCTTTGTCGAGGAGCATGACGACCAGATCAATCCGATCGGCGTGAAGGGGCTGGGCGAGATCGGCGTCGTCGGCACGGCGGCGGCCATCGCCAACGCCATTCATCACGCGACGGGCAAACGCATCCGCAGCCTGCCGATCACCGTCGACAAGCTGCTTGCGGCGTGAGGAGCAGCATAGTTGGCCTCGCGAGAGGCCGATCTCGGCAGATATGGCGCGCCATTGGAAACGCGAGGCCGCGCTTCACCCTCCCTCCCGGGGGGCAAACCGTTGGAGGGGCAAACTTACCGCCCGCTCTCATCCTCCGAAGCATCTATTGCAGCGCGCCCTTGCGCGGAGAGATGAGCGACCGGCAAATGCCAACCACGTCTGATCGCCATGAAACGAAGGCCGAAGCACACGGCAGCTCCAGCCAGCGCTGAAACGCCATAGGAAACGCCGAGCACATGGCCGATAACAACGAAGGACGCGGCGGTCAGCGCTGCGACGGCGTACAAATCGGAACGCAATACCTGCGGAATCTCCGCAAGCAGAACATCGCGCGTCATGCCTCCGCCGATTCCGGTCAGCATGCCCAGAAGCGCTGACATCACCGGGTTTAGTCCGAACTCGATCGCCTTCTGTGCACCGACCACCGCGAAAAACGAAAGGCCTACCGCGTCGAACAGGAGGACGGGGCTACGCAGCTTGCCGACGCCGGCATACCAGAAGAAGGTGATGAGCCCGGCCAGGACTGAGACCAGCAGGTACCGCCAATCCGTCAGAGCGGCAGGCGGGATGGCGCCGATCAGGAGGTCGCGAGTGATCCCGCCAAAATTCCCCGTCACGAACGATAGGACGAGGATACCGAAAATGTCGAGGCGGCGATTGACTGCGGCAACCGCCCCGCTGATCGCGAAAACGAAGGTGCCGCCCAGATCGAGAAGTCGCACAAGGGTTTCGATGGCGATCATGACGGGTCCGCCTGCGAAATCCTACCGCATCCGGACGAAAGCACCGAACAGCATTGAGATGAGACTGATCTGCGATGCAATCGGGTAGAACAGTTCATTTTGTGTTCGGGCCGAGCCAAGCGAGCGCTCCGACGACCAGTGCCTCGACGCCTGTTGCCAGCGTGGGATGGAGGACGGGCGCGAATTGCGGACTGTGATTGACCGGCAGTTCGTTCAGCTTGCCGGCCGCCTTAGCCTGTGCATAGACCTTGGGATCGTTGCCACCCACGAACCAGAACACCGAAGGCACCTGCCACGCGGTGCCGAAGCAGCCGAAATCCTCGCTCGCCGGCGCGGGGCCGGTGTGCTTGACCCGGTCCGGCGAAAAATGGCCGCGAAACGCTGCGGCGATGCGGTTGCTGGCGGCTTCGTCGTTGACGTTCAAAGGGTAGCGGTCGAGCGGCGTGATCTCCGGTTTGCGCGGCGCCCCGGAGGCTTCGGCCTCGGCATTGACGATCCGCTCGATGGCGGCGAGCACATGCTTGCGCACGCCTTCGTCGAACGTACGCACATTGAGCTTGATGATGGCGTCGTCGGGGATGACGTTTTCCTTGGTTCCTGCCTGTAGCACGCCGACAGTGACCACTGCCGCGTCGTTGGCGGCAACCTCGCGGGACACGATGGTCTGGAGACGCAGCACGACGGAGGCCGCCATGATGACGGGATCGATGCTGGCCTGCGGCATCGACCCGTGCGCGCCGCGCCCGAACAGGCGGATTTGCAGGCTGTCCGCAGCGGAGGTTATCGGCCCGGCACTGCCGGCGACCGAGCCGGAGGGACCGACCATGACGTGCTGGCCGAGCACGACATCGGGCTGCGGAAAGCGCTTCAGCAGGCCATCGTCGATCATGGCCTGGGCGCCTTGCGCGGTTTCCTCGCCCGGCTGGAAGACGGCCATCAGGGTGCCCTTCCAGGCATCGCGCGCCTGTGACAGCAATGTCGCCGCACCGACCAGCCAGGCGACATGCATGTCATGTCCGCACATATGGCTCACCGGGACGGTGTTGCCCTCGGCGTCCTTCCCCGTGACCGTGCTGGCGTAGGCAAGGCCTGTGTTCTCCTCGATCGGCAGCGCATCCATGTCAGCGCGCAGCATGACCGTCGGCCCCTCGCCGTTGCGAAGCAATCCGACCACGCCCGTCTTACCCACGCCAGTCGTTACCTCGAAGCCGGCTTTCCTGAGCTTGCCGGCGGCGAGACCCGCAGTTCGCATCTCCCGCATCGACAATTCCGGGTGGGCGTGGACGTCCTTGTAGAGCGCCTCGATATCGGGCAGCAGCTTGTCCAGATCCGTCAAGACGACGGATGCGCTTCCGGAAGAGGTGTGCTCAGCCATGATGATCTCCTCCTATATTTCCGACGGGGGCAAAGGGGTTGCAGCGATGCGTAGATCGGCATGGCCCTGGGCCTGTCGCGCAACGCGGTCCATCCACATATCGAGGCGGCGAAATCCAAGATCGACGCCAATTCTCGTGCGCAACTCCTGCGCGGCGTGATGGCGGGCATCCTGAGATCGAGCCCTTGGCTTTAGCCAGCGCTTGCCTTTTCAGCGCTGAGTTCGGACCTCAGAACACGGCGTGGCCCGTCAATCCCCCTCGCTCGTAGCGAATGGCTGCCTTCAGAGCACTTTCACCATCAAAGACCACGCCACCGAGTGTCGGGCGCGAGTGATGCCGACGTAGAGCTTTGGGGCGGATGCTTCGACATGCGAAAAATCGCCCGGTGGACGAACTATCGATCCCACTGGTCCGAGCTGACGATGCGCGGCAGGGTCTCGAACTGGTGGAACGGCGGAGGCGAGGACAGGGTCCATTCCAGCGTCGTTGCACCTTCGCCCCACGGATTGTCTCCGGCGAGCTGCTTCTTCGTGAAAGCGACGATGACGCCATAGAAGAAGATCAGCAGGCCGGCAGCGAAGATGTAGGAGCCGATCGACGACCAGAAATGCCAGCCGGCGAAGGCATCCGGATAGTCAACGTAATGACGCGGCATGCCGGCAAGGCCAAGGAAATGCTGCGGGAAGAACAGCAGGTTGGCGCCGAAGAAGGCGACCCAGAAGTGCAGCCTGCCGATCCAGTCCGGCATCACATAGCCCGACATCTTCGGGAACCAGTAGTAGAAGCCCGCGAATAGGCCAAACACCGCGCCCAGCGACAGCACGTAGTGGAAATGGGCCACGACGTAGTAG
>NZ_JBFRHE010000031.1:0-34848 GCF_052115715.1 Allobosea sp. 2KB_26 | reverse complement strand
GATCCAGGCGCGCAGCCCGGCGCTGACCGAGGCGAACTGGGCCGGCGCCAATGCCGGTGCGCTCACTCTGGCGAAGCGCAACGACATCACCTCGCGCAGCGAGCTTGGCCTGCAGCTCGACTACGCCAGCGGGCTGAACGGGCTGCCGGGCGCCGGCTATGTCCGGGCGAGCTGGGCGCATTATTACCAGCGCGATGCCGGTCTCTCCGCCTCGATTGCCGGCCTGACCGGGTCAGGCTTTGCGGTCGAGGGCGCCAGGCCCGCCCGCAACAGTGCACTGCTCGCCGCCGGGCTCGACCTCAAACTCAGCCCCGCCGTCACGCTCGGCGCCCGCCTCGACGGCGAGCTCTCCGGCAGCACCAACCGCCTCGGCGGCCAGGCCCAGATCAGGGTCAGCTTCTGAGCTGGCCCGTTCGGAGCTGATCGCGTCTACCGGCGCGTTGATCGGGTCGGTCGGGGAGGGCGCTTGCGGTCGGCAAGCGCCGGCGCTTTCTGTCGCCAGCCTCTGAGAAGGCGATCTGCCGGCTTTTTGGCCGAGGCGACCGATCGGGAATTTCCGCCCGGTGGCGGCCATGCTCTCAGTCGCGGCTGCTCATCGTCCGGGTCATGTTACGGCTTGGTCGGGCTGTTGGTTTTGGCTCGCCGCCTGATCTCGGCCAGTCCGGCCTCGATCTGTTCGGCGCTGTCGGCCCCACGGGCCGCCGCCTCCTCGACCTTCACATAGGCCGCTTTCACCCAGTCATCGGCGTAGTCGGGTGCCTGTCCGCCCCGGCGGACGATCACCTGGCTCTCGAGGTCCAGAACGGTCAGGAATGCGACGAGGCGTGTCTTGCCCCGGTTGAGCGCATCATTGAAATATCCGACGGTGAGCTGCCGGGCGCCGGCTTTGAACAGTTCGTCGAACATCTCGGGAGAGGGCTGCCCCTGAGCGGGCTTCGCCGCATGGGCCGCCGCTCCCAGCTTGCCGATCCACTCGGCCTGAGATTCCGACCATCCGTCCCGGCCCGCTTTCGCGGCCAGCCGGGCTTCCAGCGAGGGTTGGGTCGTGCTCTCGGCCAATATGACGATCGCAGGCGGCAGGCTGACGGGCGGCAGATCAAAGAAAGGCATTGGGAATTGTCTCGACGATGGTGGATCGGGAGGCGGTGCCTCCCGATCCGTGGTGCTCAGTTGACGGCAGGGGCGGACAGGCTTCGGATCGAGGCATAGCCTGCTTCGATCTGCTCCTCGCTCGAGGCTCCGTTCGCAGCCGCTGCCTCGACGGAGCGGCAAGCCGCCATCAGCACGGCGTCCGGGTAATCGGGAGCCGCTTCGTTCCGGCGCTCGGCGATCTGCTTTTCAAGATCGATGACGGTCAGGAATGCCGTGTAGCGATTCTTGCCTTCAGCCAGCGCATTGTCGAAATAGCCGACCGTGAGCTGGCGTTTCGCCTGCTGATAGGCCTGCTCGAGCGCCTCGGCGCCGGGCACGCCGTCGGCGACCGCCTGGAACAGGGGCTCCTTGGCGAGCTTGTTCAGCCAGTCCGCCTGCGACTTCGACCAGCCCTCGATCTCGGCACGCGCCAGGATCTGCTCGCGCGAGGTGTCGTCGAGCTCCTTCGCGGCAGGCTCGATCTCGGTACGAAGCTTCGTCTTCAACTTTTCCATCTCGGCGGGGGTGGGGATGTCAGAACCGTTTGCCATGTCTTTGGCCTTTCACAGTGACCAGTCCAGCGTGTCTCAACCGAAGATGCTGCGAGCGAGGAAGCCGCCGGGCGTATAGCTGAGAATGCCCTTCGCCTTCGTAAACCAATTGTCGCTCTTGATATCCTTGGACGCGTTCTTGGCAGCGTCGGCGAAATTGGCCTTGCAGCTGAATTTGATATCGGTGCCGACGCCAAGATAGGCACCCATGTCGACCTTCAATTCCATGGCGCCGTCCTTGAAGCCGACGTCGATATCGGCCTTGACGCCGAGCTTGCCGACATGGACGCCGACACCGGCCTCCGCATAACCGCCGCCATCGCCCTTCAGCTTGCCGGAGGCTTCGGCGCCGACGCCGGCCGACAGGACAGCGCCGACCTTCACCCCGCCGCCGACCGCGCCCTTGGTCGGGTCGAAATTCACGACGGCCGAGGCCTTCGCTTCCGCCTTCGCCGTTGCGTAGACCTTGGCGTCCACCTCAGTGGCGACATCGCCGATCTTCGTGGCGAGGGTCGTACCGGCGCTCGCGGTGGCCTCCGCCTTCGCGCTGGCCTCCAGCTTCAGCCCGTCGAAGCCGAGCGTTGCGCCGGCCTTGGCGCCGGCCGAGGCATCACCCTGGGCATAGAACTTGAGCTCGGTATCTCCGGAGGATTTGAAGGTGTGGCTGGCCTCCGCATGGGCTGCGACCGTGACGCCCGCCTGCGCGGCGACGCCCGTCCAGCTGGCGTGAGCCGAGGCATGAGCCTCGACGCCGGCGGCCGCATAGGTTTTCGTGACCTGCCCGGAGCCGTCGGCGTTCTTGGTTTCCGTGATCTTGCCGGCCTCGGCGGTCACGCGCCAGTCGGCTTCGGCGCCGGCACCCGCTACGCCTGAATAGGACGCGGTATGCCCTTCGGTGCTGACCTGGCCGATCCGGGTCGTGGTCACGGTCTTGTCGCCGTCCGAGGCCTTGGCCTCGGAAATGCCGCCGGCAAGCACGGTCTTGGTCGTCTTCTCGTTGAACGAGCCGTCGGCTTTCGCGGCGTTCTTGGCAATGTCGATGCCGACTTCCCGCGCGAGCTTCCCGCCCAGATCCTTCCACTGATCCTTGAACAGATTCTTGACCTGCTCGCGGTCCTCCTGGGCGGATTTCTCGGCTGCGCTCTTGGCGCCGCCCTCCGCCTGGTCTTCCCGGGCCTTGGCCTTGGCTTCGGCGTCCGCAGCGGTCTTGGCCTGCTCCTCGTGATCGGCCTTGGCCGCCGAAAGCTCCTTCTTGGCCTTGGCCTCGTCGGACTCGGCAGATCTCAGCGACCTGGCCGCCGCGTCATGCTCCTTCTCCGCCCGCGCCGCCTCCTGGAAAACCTTGTACTGGTCGGCCGATTTGTCGGCCGCCGCCTTGGCAGCCGAGACGTTCTTCTCGGCCGACTGAACCTTGGCCTGCATCTCCGCCTTCTGGGCTTCGAGATGCTGGATCGCGCCAGGGATGCCCTCGCTATGCTTGAGGCTCTTGTTGGCCTGAAGCTCTGTCTTCAGAGCCGCGATCTTGATGTCGGTCTTGTCGGTGAAGCTCGCGGCGGCCTTCTGGGCCTCGCTCAGCTTCGTTTCCGCCGCCTTGAACTTCGCTGCGTCCTTCTCGGACGCGGTCTTCGCCTTGGTTTCCGCTTCCTTGCTGTTGGAGTTGAAGCCGTCCTTCTTCAACGCCTCATGGACGCCGAGGCTTGCCTTGTAGCTGGCGTCCTTGGCAGCCTTTTCGACATCCTTTGCCAGCTTCACCTTCTCGGCCGCGCTCGCATGGCTGTCGGCCGCGTGGGTCTGAGCGGTCTCCAGGGCCTGGAGCTTGCCCTTTTCGGTATTCGCCTGGCCGCGCGCCTGCTCCGCGGCGGAATTCTGGTGGTCTGCGGCGCTGGCGAAGCTCTTGGTCTCCCAGGCCGCGTCCTTGAAGGCTGTCTCGTTCGCGGAGGCCTTCGTCAGTGTGCCGGATTTTTCGGCGGATGCGGACAGGCCGCCGGCGCTGCCGGTATGGGGCCCCTCGCTGGCATGCGTGCGGAAATCCTTGTTGATCTCCTCGATCCGATCCTTCGGGGCGGATAGGTTCTTGGCGTCGACGCTCTTTGCGGTGCCGAACGCGGCGCTGTCAGTGAGCGCGCTTCCGCCATAATGGCGCGTGAACTCGGCTCCCTCCAGCTTGACCGACGCCCCCTTGCCAGCGGCTGCGTCTGCCTTCGTCTCGACCGATGGGGTTTCGGCACCCGCGGTCATCGCGGCCGCGTGATCGGCGTTGATCTCGTTCTTCTTGGCGAAGCCGGCTCCGCCGATGACGGCGTCGAGCACGTCTGCCGGCAGGGCGTCATGATCCTGGAGTGATGAAGAAGAGCTTTTTGAGGGAGGCATGGTGGCTGCTTTCGCTACTCTCGACCGTGAAGGACGAGCAAGCCATATCGATGCAGCCGTGCATCATCGCTTAATCCCTGTAGTTAACGATTTTTTTTAGTCGGACCAAAGTGACCGCGTTGCTTTGTTGTCGAGTTTAAAACTATTTACGTTAAGTCGCCTTAAGAGCAACGATGCGCGAGATTGCTCTCGACGTTGCGGGAGGGATCTGCGCAAGCGCGGACCGGCGGCTGCGGGGGAGGGCGTGGCAACCTCCTCCGGCATCGCGTCGGGAGCGCGCGGCGACCAGGGCCCCAAAAGCTGGGCAGGCGCTTGCGTGCCCTGCAGCCAGCGCGGATGCTTCCGGGCGGACGCCTGCGACCTACGCGCCGTGATTGGCCTTGTGCGGCCCCCTGAGCAGGTCCTTGAGCGCAGGCAGAAGCAGCTGCAGCACCGACACGCGTTCGGTCTCGATCTCGGCCTGCAGCAATGTCCCCGATGTGATGCGCGTGTCGGGCCCATTGGACGTCGTCCAGGCAAAGCCGGTCTGGGTCAATGCACTGCGGTTCATATCGACAGTGACCAGGAAGGGGGGGCCCTCGGCGGTGAGCTTTTGCACGAGACTGTCGTTTCGCAGCATGTGCCTGAGTTGCTCGGGGCTTGCGGCAACGTCCGACACCTTGATGACCGTGGCCTCGATCGCACCGAACACGTCGCGCCGGACCGATGTCGGATCGACCAGGACGCGCATGCCCGGACGGACCTTCTTGCCATCCTGCGCCGGAACCAGCACCGCCGCGACCAGGCGCGCCAGGCCCGGGCGCAGGCGCCCGTAGCTCTCGTCCACCGGCAGCAGGCTGATGATCGGCGTGTCGTAGCGCACGAGGTCGCCGGGCATCATCTTCAGCTCCGAGACGATGCCGAACTGGGAGCTGCGAACGGCGGTCTCATTGCGGAGGCGGTCTTCCAGCCGCTCGATCTGCCGTTGCGCCTGCGCCCGCCGTGCCTCGAGCGCCTGCAGCTCCCTTTCATATTGCGACTGCTTCTCGACGCGGTCGGCGACCAGGGCCAGCAATTCGCTGCGCTTGCTGACGAGCCGCTCCCGGGCCTCGGCCAGCTCGGCCCGCACCTGAAGGTAACGCTCGATCGTCGTGGCGCCCTGCTGGCGCATGATCTCGAGCTTCTCGGCGAGCGGTTCGAGAAGCCCGGCACGCTGCTCCAGCAGGCGGATGGCCTCGCGCGCGCCACTCTCCTGCTGCTGGCGCACATTCTCGGTCAGGCCGGTGACGCGTTCCTGGAGCTCCCTGATGCGCGCGATGTCCTGCACGGCGATGTCCCGCTCCGCCTCGGCGAGCTTGCGGTCGTTCTCGAGGCCCGGCTGCGTCACGCGCGCGATTTCCTGCCCCGGCGTGACCTTGTCCCCGACATCGACCAGGATGTCGACCACGCGCCCGTCATGGGCCGCGCTGACGGCGATTTCGAGCACGCCCTTGGAGCTGAGAATGACGCCGCTGCCCTTCACATGGATCGGCACCTGCACGATGGCCGCAGCCGTCACGGCACCGACGACGAGAAGCGCTGCGGTAATGATGCCGACGGCGTAGCCGGGGGAGACCAGGCGCAGTCCCGCGGCGAGCTGGGTCGGGTGCTTGTAGGCAAGCTGGGCTTGCGGGCGAAAGAGGGAGGTGGTCGTCATCGCGATCGTACTCAGGCCGCCGGGGACAGGAAGGTTTGACGCAGCATGACCTCGGAGGCGCGGCCGCTATCCGTGATGCGCCCGTGCTCCAGAACGATGACACGTTCGCTCTTGAGCAGGACGGAGGGGCGATGCGACACGACGATCCGGGTGATCCCGAGGCCGGCAAGGACCTCGAGGACACGGTCCTGCCCGGCTGCGTCGAGTGTGCTCAAGGTTTCGTCGAGGACGATGACCCGCGGCTGCTGCGCCAGGGCACGGGCGATCATCAAGCGCTGGATCTGCCCCTTGGCCAGCGCGGTACCACTTTCGCCGACCGGCGTGTTCAGGCCCATCGGCATGGCCCGCAATTCCTCGCGCAGGCCTGCGAGATCCGCATAGCGCCAGGCGTCGTCGACGGTGATGTCGGTGACGCCGCGAATATTGTCCAGGATCGTTCCGGGGAAGAGCTGGGCGCCCTGCATGACCACGGCGACGTGCCTGGCGACCTGCCGGCGATCGAGCGTCGCCAGGTCGTGCCCATCGAGCAGGACATGGCCGCTATGGGGCCGTTCCAGGCCGACCAGCATGCGCACCAGCGTCGACTTTCCTGAGCCCGAGGGGCCGGTGACCCCGACGAACTCGCCATCTCCGATCGCCAGGCTGACATCGTTCAGGACCGCCCGGCCGCTATAGGAGAAGTGGACGCCCGTCATCTCGATCTCGCCGTTCAACCGCGGCACCGCCCTGTTCAGGTTCGCGGGCTCGACCTTCTGATCGAGGAAAGGCTGCGCGAGCTTCGTCATCGGCAGCAGCTTCGCGGCATTCAGGACCGTGTGAGACAGGCTCTTTCCCGCCTGGATCATGCGCGTCAGCGCCAGGACGAAGACAATGGCCTGCCCGGCCTCGAGGCGGCCCGACGCGCTTGCAAAGGCCACCGCCGTGAAGCAGGCGGCCAGGGTGAGGATCTCCCAGCCGCCTTCGAAGATCGCGAGGCGGTTGGCGATCCGTGTCGAGCGCATGATGCGGCTCTGGAAGGCCAGGAAGTTCTGGCCCCATTGCGTGAAGGCTGTCCGCTCCATGCGAAAGTTGCGGATGACGGGGACAAGCCGGATCAGATCGTAGGAGAAGGCCAGGACGACGACGTCCATGCGCTCGCCTTCATAGATCGCCTTGAACTGCATCCAGCCGAGGAAGGCCGTGCCCAGCACCAGGGCCAGGACAAGCGCAATCCCGACCAGTCCGGCCGTCGGCGAGATGCTGGCGACGAGGATCGCGGCCGTCAGGCCATTCGCGAGCGCGATGAAGCCGGCGGCGCCAAAGGACAGGACGGAGCGGCGGAGCTTGTCGACCGTCTCCATCTGGGTCGCGAGGATGAGGCTCGTCGAGGACCTGACGGCATCGGGCGGAAGGCGCAGCAGACGGTCCACCATTGCGGCATGCAGCATCAGGCTGGCGCGGCCCTGAAACCGCAATTCCAGGAGTTGCTGGATGATGGTGAAGACCAGTGCTGCCGCGAGCACGCCCAGCAGCACACCCATGATCTCGCCCAGGAAGGTGAGATCGCCGCTATGGACGCCGATATTGGCGATCTGCGCAGCCAGCAGCGGAGGAAGGATGCCGAGCGCGCTTCCGAGAAGTGCGCAGGCGACCATGATCGCGATATCCGCGCGCAGGTCCGACAACCCGAAGCGCAGCAGCGAGGAGAGCGTCGGCCTTTCGTCGGGCAAGGTCCGGTGCGTCGTGAACAGGTCCTGTTGAAGCCCGTCCCAATCCAATGTTTTCAACGCGCTGCGTCGTTTTTCGGAATCAAAATCTTCGATGACGAGAGCATCGAACCGGCCGCGCGTGACCAGGACAGGCGTGCCATCGGACCTGAATCCGAGGATACAGGCTTCGCCATTGGGAATGCCGTCGCGCTTGTCGATCCGGCGCAGACGCAATCGGTTCACCGAGGCGAAGCGCTCGAGATAGTCGGCAGCGGTTTCCTCGCCGAATTCGGGAAGGATCGGAGTGGGAATGCCGACCTGCATCCCAAGCGCCTGGGCCGCGCGCACGAGCCCTTCGGGCGCAATGCCGTCCGGGTTGCGCCGGAACCGACCGTCCAGCAGGTGCCCGAAATCGGCGAGCGTATCGTCAAAGCGCGTCTGTTGGCGGGTGACCTGCAGGAGGGCGCGCTCTTCCGAATTGTGCTCGCGTTCCTGCGATCGTGCGGCAATCAGCGCGAGGCTGTTCTCGGATTGGCGCAGGAATTCCTCCGGAGACATCATGTCGTCGTCCGGCGCCTCGGAGCCCGTCGCGGAGGCCAGCGCGATCAGCCAGCGCTTGGCACCCTGAGCCGAAGCCGATGCGACGAGGCGGCCGGGCTGACGTGTCCGGAGCAGGAGCCCGGCAGCAGCGCCCGATGCCGGCGGCAGGCAGGTCCCAGCAGGGATCGCGGTGACGAAGCGCGGCGGGCCGGGGTCTTCCAGCCTCAGATAGACATCAGCCTCGGCATCGACCAGCGTCGTATAATAGAACGGGAGCGGCGACAGCTCGCCGGCCGGGAGCGGCCATTCCAGCACGTCCTGAACGTCGCTCATGAAACCCTCGCCAGCTTCGTGCCGTCAGCGCGCGTGTCCCGGCTGATCTGCATCACGTCCTCCGCAGCCAGGGGCACCAGCCTGCGCTCGTGGATCGCCCAGATATGATCCACGTGATTGAGGACGCTCGCGCGGTTGGTGATCAGGATGAGCGTCACCCCGCGTCGTCTCAGGTTGTTCAGGAGCCGGGCCTCGGTTGCCTCGTCGAGGCCGCTCGTCGCATCGTCGAGCACCAGAATGCGCGGGTCCTGGACGAGCGCCCGCGCGATGGCCAGTCGCTGCCGTTCCCCGCCCGAGAAATCCAGGCCCCCCTCGCTGATGCGCCCTTCGATGCCACCCGCGCGAGCGTCGATGACATGGGCGATCTCGGCGTCGACCAGGGCCTGCCTGATGAGAGTGAGCGGGACCTGGGGATTCCACAGGGTCAGGGCGGCGCGAAGCGTCCCGGCCGGGAAGAATGGGTCCTGATCGACCAGGGCGATCCCGCGCGCGGCTTCCGGACGGACATGGCCGGTGCCGGTGCCGACCGTCACGACACCGCCGTCAGGTGTCGCCAGGCCGGCCAGCAGCCGCGCCAGCGTGCTCTTGCCCGAGCCGGAGGGCCCGGAGATCGCGACACTGTCCCGGGCCGCAACGGAGAGCTCGACATCCTTGAACAGCGCCGAGCCATTGGAATAGGAAAACGACACGCCGCGGCAGGTGAGACGCCCATCGCAGATCGCGCTGGGGGCTTCCTTCAATTCCTCGGTCGCCAGTTGGCGGTCCAGCAGGTCACCCAGCCGCTCGAGCGCGCTGTTGGCCTGGCCCAGCGAGGTGCTGGCGCTGGTCGCGACCCCGAGGGCTCCGGCGAAAAGCTCCGCCAGCATGAGCATGGCCATCAGGGTGCCGAGCGTCATGTCCGTCACGATGACCTGGACGGCGCCGACACCGAGCACGGCGAGCGACACGAGCTGGCTGTTGGCCTGCGAGAGCGCGGTGACGACGCGCAGCAGCTTGCCGCCCTGCTGCTCGGCATTGATGTGCCGGATATGAGCATTCATCATGCGGCCGAACAGGACGGCCTCCGACCCCGTGGCGCGTGCCTGCTCGAGCAGGGCCACGCTCCTGATCGTCACGGCATGAGCCTCGCCCGCGGTCATCTGGACGAGGTTTGCGCCCTCGCGCACGCGGCGCTGCGTCAGCCAGAAGATGCCGATATTGAGCGCGGAGACGGCCAGGACGACGCCGGTCAGCAGAGGGCTGTATGCCATCATGACGGCGCCATAGGTCGTCATCGCGACAAGGTTGACGGCGGCGTTCGCCATCGGTCCGGAGATGATGCCGGACAATTGCCCGGGAAGCCCGGCCCGGGCCGACACCTCGGCCGGGCTTCGACTGGCAAAGAACGGGAATGGCAGGTGCAGCAACCGCCAGATGAACTGCGCCGACAGGACCCCGGTGAGCTTGGTTTGAAGCCGAAGCAGCCCGCGCATGTAGAGCGCGCCAAGCATCGTGCGCATGACGCCGACAGCCAGCATGCCGGCCAGCAGGGGAACCAGCCAGTCGCCGTAACCCTGGACCAGGTAATCGTCGACGAAGATCCGTGTCAGGCCGGGGATCTGCACCCCCAGGATCACGGTGATGAGGCTGGTGACGAGGATCGCCGCAAACCCTGCGCTCGAGCCCTTGAGCATGCCGGGCAAGCGCCGGAGGAAGCCGCGCGGCCTGCGGGTCCGCGCAAATCTCTCGCCGGGCGCAAATGAGAGCGTGATGCCGGTGAAGGCCCGATCGAACTCAGCCGCCGTGACGCGTCGCCGCCCGCTCGCCGGGTCGACGATGATGAAGCTGTCCTGCTCGATCCGTTCCAGGACGACGAAGTGATCGAAGGTCCAGAACAGAATCTGCGGAAGCGGCAGGCCGCCCAGGTCAGCGGGCTCTCGCCTGAACGCGTTGGCATTCAACCCAAAGGTTTTCGCTGCTTCGATGAGGGCCGTCGCCGAGGTTCCGTCACGAGAGGCGCCGCACCGGTCCCGGACGGTATCCAGCTTCTCCCAGCGGCCGAACGATGCGAGCACCATCGCCAGGCAGGCCGCACCGCATTCGGTGATCTCCACCTGCAGGACAACGGGCACCTGTCTCGATCGCGGCGACATCTCGAAGTCCTAGCAGCAGGCAGGCCGGTTTCGGGGCAGGGCGCCCCGGCAGTTTCCCCTCGGTCGCTGCATACCAGTCCGATGGTGAACCGAGCGCTAACGGGTGGCGCAGATCACGCCCGGCCTGGAGCCTCGACCGCGGCGAGGCAGGCAACCGGCCGGGCCGGCGTCACCGTTCCCGGAGGCTTCGGTCGCCCGCGATCAAGGCTGAGGCGGCGGCGTCGAGGGAGATCGCCTGCTCCGACTGCCGCCGAGGCCCGACAGCGATACGCCGGCGGACGCCTTCACCCCAGCGGCGCAGTTTCTGCATCCATGAGTATCTGCCTTTGAAACGACATCCGCGCCGGTCACGCTCGCCCGGCGCTTGTTCGATTCAGAAAGTGTCGGCGAATGGCTCTGTCAGAGGTTGTTGTCGAGCCGCCCAAGAGGCGGACGCCCCCGGCGCCCATTCCGGGCGATCGCCAGCTCGGCCGTCTGGAGCTGCTGCTGCGCCTGCGCCGCAACCCGCTGACGATCTGGCGCCAGCAGCATTTCCAGGACCCGATCGTTGCCGGCAAGAGCGTGCTCGGCTATGGCGTCGTCATCTCGGACCCTGCTGCGATCCGGCACGTGCTCGTCGAGAACAACGCGAATTATCCGAAGGACGCGCTGCAAAAGACCATTCTCGCGCCCGGCCTGGGGCAGGGGCTGCTGACGGTCGAGGGCGACGCCTGGAAGCGGGCCCGCCGCACGCTTGCGCCGCTGTTCACGCCGAGGCGGGTCGAGGCGCTTGCCGCCCGGATGCTGCCCCCGATCGCCAGTCAGGTGGCGCGGATGGCGCAGCGACGCGCCGGCAGGATCGTCGACATCGGCGAGGACATGACGCGGCTGACCTATGACGTGCTGGCGGAAACGCTGTTCTCGAACGCGATCGCGGGCGGCGCTGTGGCGTTCGGGCAGGCATTGACCCGCTATTTCGCGACGCAGGGGCGCATCGATCCGCTCGATATCCTGGGTGCACCGGCCTGGATCCCGCGGATCGGCCGTATTCGCGCGCGGCCCGCCATCGATTTCTTCGAGCGGCAGATCGAGGCGATCGTGACCGACCGGCAAACGCTGCGCGCGTCTCATCCTGCAAGCGCCGATCCGCATGCCCGCGATCTGCTGGATGCTCTGCTCGATGCGCGCGATCCCGAAACCGGCACGGGCCTCAGCGACGCAGAGGTCGGCGCGAATATCGTGACCTTCATCGGCGCCGGCCATGAGACGACGGCCAACGCCCTGACATGGTCGCTCTATCTCGTCGCGACGGCCGACGATGTCAGGGAGCGCCTGGAGGCCGAGGCCGATGCGGTGGCGGCCGACCCTGTCGCGGCAGTGCTCAGGGGTGATCGCCTGACCATGACGCGCGCCGTGATCGAGGAGGCCATGCGGCTCTACCCGCCCGTGCCCTCGCTGTCGCGCGTTGCGATCGCCGAGGATCAGGTCGGCGGCGTCGCGATCCCCAAGGGCGCGCTCGTGATCATCTCGCCCTATGTGCTGCATCGGCATCGCTCCCTCTGGACCGCACCGACGGAGTTCTGGCCGGAGCGCTTCCTGCCTGGAGCGCGCGAGACGATCGATCGCTATGCCTATCTGCCGTTCGGCGCGGGACCGCGGATCTGCATCGGCCAGCATTTCGCGATGATCGAGGCGGTGCTGAGCCTGACGACGCTGCTCGGCGCCTTCCGTTTCGAATATGCCGGCAGTGATCCCCCAGTTCCGCAGCAGCGGATCACGCTGCGCCCGCAGGGCGGCATGCCGATGAAGCTCCGGGCACGCCGCTAAAGCATCGCCTGAAAAGTGGATTGCGGCTTTCGGGAAAGCCGATGCAAACACAAAGGGTTAGATCATCGGACTGGATGCGATATCCGGTCCGATGATCTAGACTCCCCCCGAGCCGTGATCGATCATCGCGCGCGAGGGCCTGCAAACGGGCGTCCTAACCCCATCGCCCGGGCGGCTTCAGATCACATCGAGCCAGGCCTCTGCATCTCGAATGGTCCCATCGGCCAGCGGAAGCAGTCGCGCATGATTTCGTCGACCTGGTCTTCCGACGCGACGCCTTCCTCGACCACGCGCCGGGCTTCGATGCGGACGGCGCGGTTGATGCGGTTGGCGACATAGCCCCAGCTATCGGGCTGGTCCTTGACGACGATCGGGTTCTTGCCGCAGCGGCGCGCCAGTGCGCTGACATAGTCGATCGCGTCCTGCGCGGTCCGCGGATGCGCGACGAGCTCGGCGAGCCGGATCACCGCCACCGGCTGGGCCCAGTGCCAGCCCAGGACGCGCTCCGGCCGGCCGGTCGCCCAGGCGAGCGCCGTGATCGGCAGCCCTGCCGCGTTGGAGGTCAGGATGGCGGCGGGCGGCGCGGCCTGGTCGAGCCGGCGGAAGACCTCGCATTTCAAGGTCAGGTCTTCCGGCACGGCCTCGACGGCGAGGTCGATCCCGGCGCAGGCTTCCTCCAGCGACACCGTCGTGGTGATGCGTGCGAGCGCTTCGTCGGCCGCCTCGGCGGTCAGCTTGCCGCGCTCGACCCCGCGGCGCAGGCCGAAGCGACCGTGCTCGATCCTGTCGAGCGAGGCCTGCAGGCGCTGCTCCGCGACATCGTTCAGCCGCACGCGACAGCCGGCGAGCGCGAGCGACTGGGCGATGCCGGTGCCCATGATGCCGGCCCCGATCACGGCGACGAGGGGGGATTTGACGGGTTCGTTCACAGCAATTGCTCCTTCAGGAAGATGTTGATGTCGCGCGGCGGCACCATCCGTCCGCGCAACGCCGCGTCGAGGGTCTCGGGCGACCAGCGGTGAGGCGCGCGCACGCGTTGCGCCACCGCCGCGATGTCCATCAGCAGGACCTCCCGCCCGATCAGGTGGAAGACCTGCGCGTTGGCCGGGCAGTCCGCTTCCGCCAGCCAGGCGATGAGGGGCGAGACATTCTCCGGCGCCATCACGTCGAAGCTGCCGTCGGCGGGCGCGTCCTCGATCGTGGCTTCGCTGATGCGCGTGCGCGCCGAAGGCGAGACGACATTGGAACGGACGCCGTAGCGGGCGCCCTCCAGCGCAATCGTCGAGGACAGGGCGATGACGGCCAGCTTGGCGCTGGCATAGTTCGCCTGCCCGACATTGCCGGCGAAGGCGGAGGCGGAGCTGGTATGGACCACGCTGGCGGAGACCGCTTCGCCGCGCTTGTGCCGCTCGCGCCAATAGGCCAGCGCATGGCGCGCCGGCGCGGCGTGGCCCTTGAGATGAACGCGGATGACCGCGTCCCACTCGGACTCCGACATGTTGGCGAGCGTGCGGTCGCGCAGGATTCCGGCATTGTTCACGAGCACGTCAAGGCGGCCGAAGCTCGAGACGGCGAAGGCGATCAGTGCCGCTGCCTCCTCCCAGTCGGCAACGTCATGTCCGCTGGCGACGGCCTGCCCCCCGAGTGCGCGAATGGTTGCGACGACCTCGTCGGCCGGGCGGGCGTCGCGGCCTGCGCCGTCGAGCGCGGCGCCACGATCATTGACGATCACCGCGGCGCCCTGCGCGGCCAGCGCCAGCGCATGCGCCCGCCCCAGTCCGCGCCCGGCCCCGGTGACGATCGCGACGCGGTCCCGCAGCCTCATGGCGTGACCCTCTCGAAGGCGGGGAAGGGCGGCGCGTCCTCGCGCTCGCGCCAGACCAGCCTGACCCGGTCGCCGATGCTGCAGGCGGGGCCATCGATGCCCGCGAGCAGGCGCGGCCCGGCATCGAGCGTCACCAGCGCGACCTGATAGGGCGGCGGCAGGAGATCTGAGACCGGAATCCGCACCGTGGTGATCGAATAGACTTCTCCCGCGCCGGTGACATCGACCCAGTCGAGCTCGCGGCCCTCGCAGGACAGGCAGAACGGCCGCGGGTAGAATTGATGCTGGCTGCAGCCGCGACAGCGCTGGACCGCGAGGCGCCTCTCGCTGGCTGCCTCCCAGAACGGCCAGAGAAAGGGGTCCTCGACCTTGAGGGCGTGATCAGTCATGGGCCAGAACCACCGTGCTCGCGGTTGACAGGAAGCCGCCGGTGCCGTGCGCCACGCCGATGCGCGCGTCGGGCACCTGCCGTTCGCCGGCCTCGCCGCGCAACTGGCGCACCGCCTCGATCAGCAGCATGAGGCCCAGCGCACCGGGATGATTGTAGGAGAGCCCGCCGCCCGAGGTCATCGAGGGCAGGGCGCCGCCCGGGCGCAACGCGCCCGATTGCGCGAAGGCGCCGCCTTCTCCAGGCTTGCAGAAGCCAAGGTCCTCGAGCGCGATCAGCACGCTGATCGTGAAGGAATCATAGGGCTGGAAGACGTCGACATCGGCCGGCCGGATGCCGGCCATGGCGAAGGCCTCCGGCCCGCAGCGCCGCCCCGGCATGCCCTCCCGGTCGAGATCCGGCATCTGGGAGACGAGCCAATGGTTCTGGCTCTGGGCGGCGCCGATGACCCGCACGGCCTTCTTGGCGGCGTCGCGGGCGCGCTCGGCGGTGGTCACCACGATCGCCCCGCCGCCATCGGTGACGAGGCAGCAGTCGAGACGGGTCAGCGGATCGCAGATCGGCGCCGAGGACAGAACCTGGTCGATGCTCAGCGGCTTGCGGCTCCAGGCCTTGGGGTTGCGCATCGCCCACATCCGGGAGGCGACGGCGACTTCCGCCATCTGCTCGCGCGTGGTGCCGAACAGGTGCATGTGCCGGGCTGCATAGAGCGCGTAGCGCCCGATCGGTGCCGGCAGCCCGGTCGGAACCTCGAGCTGCTGCAGCATCGGCACGCCCATGCCGCCGGCAGCCGGCTCGCGGAGGCGGGCGCGTCGACTGCGCTGGCGCGAGGCATAGGTGATCAGGGCCACCTCGCAGAAACCGGCATTGATGGCCGCGATCGCCTTGTGGACATGGGCTTCGAAGGCAGCACCGCCGAAATCGGTGGAATCGGCGTAGCGCGGCTGGATGCCGAGATATTCCCCGACCTGAACCGAGCCCTCCTCGCCCATATAGTTGACGAAGAGGCCGTCGACGTCGCGGATCGACAGTCCGGCTTCCGCCAGGGCCTCGGCCGCGGCCAGCGCGATCATCGAGAGTTCGTTGTGGTCGTGGACCTCGCCCAACGGCGTTTCCGCCGCGCCGGCGATGTAGACGGGACGCGTCGTCACTGGCTCAATCCTTCGGGGGTACGGGCCGCGATCAGGGCACTGCGGCGGATCTTGCCGGACTGGTCGCGCGGCAGGGCGGGCGTGAACTCGATCGTCTTGGGAATCTTCGCGGCCGACAGGCGCTCGCGCATCCAGGCGTAGAGTTCGTCGAGCGGGATCGTGCCGGAAGGGTCGACCGGTTCCACGATCGCGTGGACGCGCCGGCCCCAGTCTGCGTCGGGAAGGCCGACCACGGCGGCGTCGCCGACGCCGGCATGCTCGGTCAGCACGGCCTCGACCTCGGCGGGATAGACGTTGACGCCGCCGCTGATGATCAGGTCGGTGCGCCGGTCCGCGATGTAGAGGAAGCCCTCGGCATCGACATGGCCCATGTCGCCGACGCTGGTATAGCCGTTCGGCGTCGTCTTGGCCGGTGGCGAGCCGATATAGGCATAGGTCGGGCGGGGATAATGGGTCGGGCGAAAGAAGATCTCGCCGATCTCGCCGGTCGGAACCTCGTTGAACTCGGCGTCCAGGATCTTGAGGTCGCCGTCTCCGGCCCGCCCGACGCTGCCCTGATGGGCGAGCCATTCCGGCCCGGAAATATGCGCGTAGCCGACGGCTTCGCTGCTGCCGTAGGATTCCTGCAGTTTTTCGGCGCCGATCAGGTCGACCCAGGCCTGCTTAAGCCAGACCGGGCAGATCGCCGCCGTGATGAAGATCGAGCCGATGCTGGAGAGATCGCGCGACTGGATGTCCGGCAGCCGGATGATGCGCTGCATCATCGTCGGCGCGAAGAACATGAAGCCGCAGCGATGGCGCTCGATCAGATCGACCACGCGGGCGGCATCGAAGCGCTCCATCAGGATCAGCCGGTGGCCTTCGAACAGGCCGAAATGGGCCCAGGTGAAGGGCGCGTTGTGATAGAGCGGGCCGCAGACCAGCTGGATCTGCCCGGAGCGGAAGCCGATATGGCGGATGTCGCCGATCTCGCCGGGCACGCGGACCCAAGGATGGGGATAGACGATGATCTTCGGCCGGCCGGTCGATCCGCCCGAGGCGGTCGCCTTGCCGGGATGAGCGATCCGGTCTGGCACCGGCTCCGCGTCGCGGCTGTCGTCGAGCGTGACGGCGCGGATCTCGGCATGGCTCATATCGGCCCCGGCGCGGTCGGCGATCACGAACCTTGTGTCGAGAAGCTTCAGCGTCTCTGCGAATTCGCGCTCGGGTGCACGGGCGCTCTGGGCCACCGTGCAGGCGCCGCAGCGCCACGCGGCAATCGCGATGGCGATGTGCTCGATGCTGTTGGGGATGCCGGTCACGACCATGGTGTCCGGGCCGACCCCGCGCGCGGCCAGCACGCGGGCGAGGCGTGCGGCCCGCAGATGCAGGTCGCGCCGGGTCACGTCCGTCTCCCGCCCGTCACCATCGACGAAGGTGATCGCCACGATGTCCGGCGCCTCGGCAGCAAGCTGTGCGAGGCGGGCGGGAAAGCTCAGTTCGGCAGACATGATCGGTATCCTCGGGAAGCCTGGAGACGCGGACGCACAACGATGCTCAGCCCGGGCCGAAGGGGCCGGGGGCGGAGGCGGGGGGCTCGCGCATGTGTCGGAGACGGGGCACGGCCTCGAGCAGGCTGCGCGAATAGGGGTGCGACGGCGCGGCGAAGAAGCCGTCGGCATGGCCCTGTTCGACGAGCTTGCCGCGATACATCACGGCGACCTCGTCGCTCATCGCCCTGACGGCCGCCATGTTGTGCGAGATGAACAGATAGGACAGGCGCAGTTCCGCCTGCAGATCGCGCAGCAGGTTGAGCACGAGCGCCTGGACCGAGACGTCGAGCGCGGAGGTGACCTCGTCGAGCACGATGATCGATGGGCGGACCGCAAGCGCACGGGCGATCGCGACGCGCTGGCGCTGGCCGCCGGACAATTCATGGGGCAGGCGCGAGGCGACGGTGCGAGAGAGACCGACCGTGTCGAGCAGCCGCCCCAATGCGCCCGGGTCGCGCTCGCCGCGCAGCCGCATGCCCTGTTCGATCGCGCGTGCGACGGTCATGCGTGGATCGAGCGAGGCGGAGGGGTCCTGGAAGACGATCTGGACCTGACGGCGATAATTCTTCAGGCGAGCCCCTGCAGCGCGCGTCACGTCTTCGCCGTCCAGCATGATCCGGCCCCCAGTGAGGTCGTGGAGGCGCAGGAGCGCGCGCCCCAGCGTCGACTTGCCGGAGCCGGACTCGCCGACGAGCCCAAGCGTGCCGCCGGGCGGGATCGCGATGCTGACGCCGTCGAGCGCCAGCATCGCACCGAAGCGCACGCGGATATCGGTGGCGGACAGGCCGGTCATGCTGCAGCCTTTGACTTGGCATTGGACTTGGCATTGGGCTTGGCACTGGACTTGGCATCGGCCTCGCCATCGGGCGCGGCATGCAGCCAGCAGGCGACGACGCGGCCTGATCCGATCTCCGTCTGCGGCGGTTCCGAGGCGGCGCAGGCACCATGGCGGGCCGGGCAGCGCTCCTGGAAGGAGCAGCCGCGCGGGAAGGCGCCGATCACCGGCGGCTGGCCGGGGATTTCGACCAGGCGCTGTCCGCGCGGCGTGTCGAGGTCGGGAATCGCGCCGATGAGGGCCTGCGTATAGGGGTGAGCGGGATTGCCGATGACCTGCTCGACCGGGCCGCTCTCGACGATCCGGCCGCCATACATCACCAGCACGCGGTCGCAGACCTGCGAGATCACCGCCAGATCATGCGAGATCATCAGGATCGCCGTGCCGTCCCGGCCATTGGCCTCGCGCAGCAGTGCGAGGATCTGGGCCTGGACGGTGACGTCGAGCGCGGTCGTGGGTTCGTCCGCCACGATCAGGGAGGGGCGCATCATCAGCCCCATGGCGATCATCGCCCGCTGGCGCATGCCGCCGGAGAATTCGTGCGGATACTGGTCGAGCCGCCGGCCGGGCTCGGTGATGCCGACGAGTGCGAGTTGTTCCAGCGCGAGCGCGCTGGCCTCCTCTTCAGACAGGCCGCGATGATGGCGCACGGCTTCCGTCATCTGCTCGCGAATGCGCAAAGCCGGGTTCAGCGAGGTGCTCGGATCCTGGAAGACGACGGCGAGCCCGGTGCCGAGCAGACGCTCGCGCAGAGCCCCGCTCATCGCCGTCAGATCCTCGCCGGTAAAGAGCATCCGGTCGGAGGAGACCCGGGCCGGATGACCGGTGAGCCCGGCGAGCGCCATGGCGGTCAGCGTCTTGCCGCTGCCGGATTCCCCAACGAGCCCGACCGTCTCGCCACGCCCGATGCTCAAACCCACATTGCGAACCGCCGCGATCGTCTGGGAACCCTCGGTCGGAAAGGCGACGCTCAGGTTCTCGGCCAGCAGAACCGCATCCTCCCCGCCAGCGAGCCGCAGTGGTGCGATCGCGCCAGCCGCGCCGTCGATGCCGCTGCCGGCAACCAGGGAGCGGCTGCGCATGGGCTGGATCCAAAGCGCGATCGCCTCGCCGAGATAGCTGAAGATCAGGCCGGACAGGGCGATCGCCGCTGCCGGTCCGAGCGCGGCGGCAGGGTTGACGTAGATGGCTTCGGCGCCCTCGATCAGCATGCGGCCCCAGTCGAAGGCCGGCGGGTTGACGCCGAGGCCGAGGAAGCTCAGCGACGCGATCTCGACGATCGCCAGCCCGAGCGAGGTTGCGGTGCTGACGGCGAGCGTGTCGGCGATATTCGGCAGGACATGGCGCCAGAGGATCGCGATGCGGCCGAGGCCGAGTGCCTTTGCCGCAGCGACATAGTCCCGCCCGACGATGGCCGAGGACATGGTGTAGCCGAGCCGCGCATAGGTCGGCACGCCGGCGAGGCCGACGCCGAGCACGGCGCCCTCGATGCTCGGGCCGACGATCGTAGTGATGACGATCGCGATCAGGATCGCAGGAAAGGACAGGGCCGTGTCGATGATCCGCGTGCCGATCGCCCGGGCGAGGCTGCCCGATAACGACAGCCACATGCCGATCGCGACGCCAAGCACCACGCGGATGGCCGTTGCGGCCAGCGCCAGGCCGAGCGAGAGCTGCGTTGCCGCGAGCGTGCGGGCAAAAACGTCGCGCCCGAGATCGTCGGTGCCGAACCAGTGTTCGGCCGAGGGCCCCGTTCCGGCGGCCGCGACATCCATCCGGCTGACGACGTCGGAGAACAGCGTCGGGGCGACGAGCGCGGTCCCGAGCAGGAGGATGGCCCCGATGCCGGCCAGCAGGGATGCGAGGTTGAGCCGTCCGGTCATGTGCGGACCGTGCTGCGCGGGTCGGCGATGGCGAGAAGCACGTCGACGATCATGTTGGTGACGAGGACGAGCAAGCCGAGCAGCACGACGATCGCCTGGACGACCGGGTAATCGGCGGTCACGACGGCGCGGACGATGGCGGTGCCGAGGCCCGGCCAGGCGAAGATGTTCTCGACGATCACGGCGCCGCCGATCAGGAAGGGAAAGACCAAGCCGGCAATGGTCAGGGCAGCCGTGACCACATTGGGCGCGAGATGGCGCAGATAGATGCGCCAGGCCGGCAGCCGCTTGCTGCGGGCGGTGCGGATGAAATCGGCCCGCAGCGTCCGCCTTGCCTCCACCCGCACGACGCGGGCGAGATTCAGCGCCGGCCGCAGGCCGATCGCGAGTGCGGGCAGGATGACCGAGCCGGGGCCTGCGGCGCCCGAGATCGGAAGCCAGCCCAGCGAGACGGCGAAGACATAGCCGAGGAAGATGCCGGCCAGCAGCTCCGGGATCGCGCCCAGCGTACCGGTCACGATCGTGAAGCCATGGTCCAGCCAGGGCAGGCGGTCGTCGCGCGTCGCGATGGCGACCGCCAGCCCGAAGGAGAAGCCGACCACCACGACGAAGGCGAGCGCGAGGCCGGCAAGGGCGGCGGTATAGGGCAGGCGATCGCGGATCAGCTCGATCACCGGCTGGCGCGTGGCGAGCGAGACGCCAAAATCACCGCGCGCCACCCCCGCCACATAGTTCCAGAGTTGCACGGCGAAAGGCTGGTCCAGCCCGAGTTCGCTGCGCAGCTGGCTGAGATAGGCGGCGTCTGCGTCCGGCCCGGCGATACGGCTGGCCGCATCGCCGGGGATCATCTTCACCATCAGGAAGGTCAGGAGCACGAGGGCAAAGAGGATCGCGGCGATCTGCGCGGCCTTCCCGAGCAGGAACCTGGCGAACGGTAACCTGGCGAACAGGAACCTGGAGAGCGGTCGGCCGCGCGTCATCATGCTGCGCTCACTTGCCGACGCGGATCGAGCGGATATCCATCACGAACGGCCCGCCGATGGTGAAGCGGACGCCCTTGCGCGAGAAGAAGGTGTTCACGCCGCCAAACAGCGGCAGGATGTCCATGGTCTCGAGCAGCGAGAGCTGGGCCTCGCTCCAGCGGGCGCAGCGTTCGGGGCTGTCGGGGGAGGAGGCGAGCGCCGCCGCCTGTGCCGCCGCGAAGCGGGCATTCTCGATCGTGCCGTGGTTGGAACCCTTGCCGCTCACGAAAGGAACGACGGTATTGGCGCTCGGCATCGGCGGGCCGAAGGGGAAGACGCCGATCTCCCAATCGGGCCCGCTCATCACCGAAGCGGTCTCCTGAAGCGTAATGTTGCGCAGCTCGACCTCGACGCCGATCGCGCGCAACGCTTCAAGGATGTATTCCGGGGCCGAGCCCTGAAGCCCGGGCTGGCCGATCAGGCGTAGCCTGAGTTTCTTGCCGTCCTTGGCGAAGATCCCGTCGGATCCGGGCGCATAGCCTGCCTGCTTCAGCAGGGTCTTTGCCGCCTCGGCGTCCGGCTTCGGCAGGAGATCCGCCGTCTTTGGCTCGTAGCAGGCGACCAGGGGGCTGATATAGCTCGTTGCCGTCAGGCCATTGCCGGCCGTCGCGGCGCGGGTCGCGAGATCGCGGTTGATGGCGGTGGCGATGGCCCGGCGCACCAGCACGTCGGCCGTGGGATAGCCGTCGCGATGCTGGAACATCATGAACTGCATGCCGAAGGGTTTGGCATCGAGGAAATCGAGCGATTTCGCGGCCTTCAGCCGGTTGATGTCGCGACCCGTGACCAGGCTGACATCGATCGTGCCGGACTGCAGCTCATTGGCCGCCGTCGTGTTGTTGTTGATCACGCGCACCTGGATCGTCGCGGGGCGCCCCGGGTCCTTTCCGGTTGCTCCGCTTGAATCCCAGGCATGGTCCGGACGAAGCTTCAGCACATAGTGCGAACCGCGAACCGAGGCCGCCTTGTCGAGCGTATAGGGCCCGGTGCCGCTCGGCGTCGAACCCAGCGCCTCGGTATCCTTCAACCCGGAGGGGCAGACGATCGAGGCCCAGGGCATCGCCAGCCCGATCAGCAGGTCGCTGAAGGGGGCGGTCATGGTGAGCGTGACCGTGCCCGCGGCGTCGTCTCCGGCGGCGGAATACCCGGCGATGCCGACGGTGCGATACGCCATCGGTGCATTGGTTTCCTTGGCGCCGAGGCGGGTCAGCGCGGCGGCGGCCGCGGTCGCGGTCAGCGCCGTGCCATCGGAGCAGGTGACGCCCTTGCGCAGCTTGAAGACGGTGCGGCTCGCGTCGCCGCTCCAGGATTCGGCGAGCGCCGGCACGGGCGTGCCCTTCTCGTCGAGCGCGACAAGGCGGTCATAGAGCACGTTGACGAGCTGATAGCCGTCCGAGGTCACGGTCTTGACCGGGTCCAGGCTGTCATAATCGGCCCCGATGCGGATGGTCGCCTTGTCGGCGGCATGGCTGATCGGTGCGACGGACAGAGAACCGAGAATGCCGGCGACGATCGCGGCTGGCCTAGCGAAGTGCCTCAGTGACGAGCTCATGCGCAATCCCCCTTGTTATATTCGTATCTAAGATATTAGTTAGAGCTGAAGCGGGGTGTCAAGACGCGGCCCCGGTTCGTGATATGCGTGCAACGCTCGGGCAGCTCCAGCCCGCGGAAAGGGATTTCCATGTTCAAGCCGGTGGCGGCGACAAGCTTTCAGGATCTGGTCTATGACCAGCTGAGCGATGCGCTGATGACGGGAGCGTTCTGGCCGGGCGAAGCGCTGAATATCAATGATCTCGCAGCCCAGTTCGGGACCAGCATCATGCCTGTGCGCGATGCCGTTCGCCGCCTGGCCGCCGAGCGCGCTTTGCTTGTCGAGCCGCAGAAGGGGGTGCGCGTGTGGCGCCCGACGAAGTCGGAATTCGCGGAGATCACCCATGTCCGCACGCTGCTCGAAGGCGATGTGACCGCCGCCGCGGTTGCGCATCTGACGGATAAGAACATCCGGGACGTGGCGCGCGCGATCGACGAGATGAACGATCTCGGAGTCTTCCGCAGTGAGCGTTTCCTCGTGCTGAACAAGCAGATCTTCTTCACGCTCTACGAGGCTGCGCAGAGGCCGGCGACACTGCCGATCATTCAGAGCCTTTGGCGTCAGATCGGGCCGATCGTCCGGCTCTACTCGCTGTTCGAGGGGTTTCCGCCGACCGTGGAAACCTCGCTCGCCTTTGTCGACGCGCTGCGCAGACGCGATGGCGAGGCCGCGCGTGAGATCCGGATCAAGCAGATCCTGCGGCCATCCGAAATCCTGATGAGCCGTTTCGACGAAATCCTGGACTACCGCAACGACTCGCCCCGCCACCTGGCCCATGTGAAGCCGATCGCGAACGAAGTGCCAGGCGGGACGAAGCGTCCGGGACGGCCGCGGAGCGCGAAATAGCCGTCCCCATCTCGGGCCGGGGAAGGGCTATCGCACCTCCCTGGGAAAGGCGCCGCTGCTTCACGCGGGTGGCGCTCTCTGCGCCCAGGGAAGAGCCTGCCTGGCGCTGACCCAGCGTTCGCGAGGCTCTGCGGGCGGGGACAACATGTCGCAATGCCCTAACGCAATCTACATCTCTCCCCGTTAGCAAATCCCGGTCTCGCACAGGCAGCTCAGCCTTGCGGCATCGGGCTTGGGGGAAGCAGATCATGCATGCCATCGTCGGGCGCGGTGCTGGAAAGCTCGTGGGCGCCGTGGAGCCGTCGCTCCTGCGCGACGAACTGCTCGGCGAGATCTTCGAGGCCTCCGCCCGACGGACGCCCGGGCACACGGCCATCATCTTCGGCAGCGAACGTGTGACCTATGCCGAGCTCGACGCCCGGGCCGACGCGGTGGCGCGCGCGCTGCGGGCGCGCGGCGTCAGGGCAGGGGCCTTTGTTGGCCTGTGGATGTCGCGCTCGCTCGACCTGCATGTTGCGCTGCTCGGCATCCTCAAGGCCGGCGCGGCCTATATCCCCTTCGACGCCGACGCCCCGCCCGAGCGCGTCGGTGAATGCCTCGCGGATTGCGAGGCAAGGCTCATCGTCATCGACGACGCCACAGGCGGCAAACTCGACCGGGAGCTGCCCGCCGAGGCCGTGCGCTGCCGCGACCTGATCGCCGCCGGCACGGACGCCCCGCCGGTCGATCCGCGCAGTGAGGGCGTGACGCCGGCGAGCCCGGCCTATGCGATCTACACCTCGGGCTCGACCGGCAAGCCCAAGGGCATCGTCATCGCGCACAGCAACATCTGCCACTATCTGCGCGCGTCGAACCACGTCTACGGCATGACGGCTGACGACGTCTCGTTCCAGGGCGCCTCCGTTGCCTTCGATCTCTCGCTGGAGGAGATCTTCGTCCCCTATCTCGTCGGTGCGACGCTCTGGGTCGCCTCGGCGCAGGTGCTGGGCGAGGTCGAGCGCCTGCCCGCCCTGATGACCGAGGCCGGCATCACCGTGCTCGACACCGTGCCGACGCTGCTCGCGATGATGCCGCAGGACATTCCGAGCCTGCGCATCATCATCCTCGGCGGCGAGGCCTGCCCGCCCGCCGTCCGCCAGCGCTGGTGCCGCCCGGGCCGCAAGGTCTTCAATTCCTACGGACCGACCGAAGCCACCGTCGTCGCCACTGTCGACGAGGTCACGCCGGACGAGGCGGTGACCATCGGCCTGCCGATCCCGAACTACACCTGCTATGTCGTCGACGAGGAGATGGCGATCGTCGGCCCCGGCACCGAGGGCGAGCTCTTGATCGGCGGCCCCGGCGTCGCCGCGGGCTATCTCGGCCGTCCCGAGCTCACTGCCGAGAAGTTCATCGCCAATCCCTTCGGCGGCGACGGCACCGACCCGGTGCTCTACCGCTCGGGCGATGCGGTCAGCCTCTCCGAGAAGGGCAAGATCCTCTTCCACGGCCGCATCGACGATCAGGTCAAGCTGCGCGGCTTCCGCCTCGAGCTCGGCGAGATCGAGGCCAGGCTCTGCGACCTGCCCGGCATCGCGCAGGCGACCGTGGTGCTGCGCCGCGACGACGGCATCGACCGGCTCGTCGCCTTCGTGGTGGCGGACACGGCGACCGCCTTCGACCGTGCGGCCGTGCGCGCCGCCCTGAAGGAGACCCTGCCGCCCTATATGGTGCCCTCGCATTTCGAGGAGATGGCGAGCCTGCCGCGCCTGACCTCGGGCAAGGCCGACCGCAAGACGCTCAAGGCGGCGCCGCTGACGATGGCGTCCTCCGCCGAGGAACAGGAGGAGCCGCGGAGCGCGACCGAATCCGCCCTGCTCGACGCCGCCAGGCCACTCTTCCCGGGCCAGACGATCGGGTTCGAGGCCGACTTCTTCGCCGATCTCGGCGGCCATTCGCTGCTGGCCGCCACCTTCCTTGCCGGCGTGCGTGCCAATCCGGCTCTGCCGAGCATCACGCTGGAGGATGTCTACAGCCTGCGCACGCTGCGCGCGATCGCCGCCCGGCTCGACGAGCGCAGGCAGGCCGATATCGGCCGGCCGCCGGCGCGCGATCTTTCCTTCACGCCGCCGCCGCTGCTGCGCCGCCTGTTCTGCGGGCTGGCTCAGCTCGCCTGCATGCCGGTGCTGCTGCTGGCGCTGACCGGTCCCTGGCTGACGATCTACGTCATCTACGAGCTGATCACGGTCGACGAGCGCGTCGATCTGCGCGAGATCCTGATGATGATGGGCATCTACGCGCTCGTCACGCTCTCGGTGATGCTCGCCGGCATCCTCGGCAAGCGCCTGGTGCTCTGGCGCGCGACGCCGGGCCGCTACCCGCTCTGGGGCGTCTATTTCTTCCGCTGGTGGCTCGCCCGCCAGTTCACCTCGATGGTCCATCTCAGCCTGATGCAGGGCACGCCGCTGGCCAGCTTCGCCATGCGTCTGCTCGGCGCCAGGGTCGGCAAGGGCGTCTTCGTCAGCGGCTTCGAGGCCGGCGCGATCGACCTCGTCGAGATCGGCGACGACGTCACGCTCGGCGGCAAGCTCAGCCTCGCCAATGCCGAGGTGATCGGCAACGAGCTGGTGATCGGCACGATCGCGATCGGCAAGGACGCCTATATCGGCACCTCCTGCGCCATCGGCCATGACACGGTGATCGGGGAGGGCGCCGAGCTCGCCGATCTGACCGCGCTCGCCGCAGGCAGCCGCGTCGGCGCCTTCGAGCACTGGGACGGCTCGCCCGGCCATCGCATCGGCGCGGTCGATCCCGCTTCCTGGCCCCAGCACGCCCGGCAGCCCTCCGTGCCGGTCAGGGTGCTGCAGACCGTCTTCTTCGGCGCCATGCTGCTGCTGATGCCGGCGCTGGCGCTGCTGCCGATCTTCCCGGCCTTCTTCATCCTCGACCGTTTCGACGGGCCGCTGCAGGAACTGGTCGGCATCGACTATCGCTGGGTCCTGCCGATCATCGCCTGGCCGACCGCGATGGTGCTGATGCTCGCCACCGTCCTGCTCGTCACCGCGATCCGCTGGCTCGTGATGCCGCGCTCGGTCGAGGGCACGCATGCCATCGCCTCCGGCTACGGTCTGCGCAAATGGACTGTCGGACTCGCCTCGGACGTGATGCTCCAGAGCCTGTCCTCGCTGTTCTCCACGGTCTACATGCGGATCTGGTACCGCATGATGGGCGCCAAGATCGGCAAGGACACCGAGATCGCCACCAATTTCGGCGGCCGCTACGACATGATCGAGATCGGCGAGCATTGCTTCGTCGCTGACGAGGTCGTGCTCGGGGACGAGGATGTCCGCCGCGGCTGGATGACCAGCAAGGCGGTGCGCACCGGCGATCGGGTCTTCATCGGCAATGATGCGGTGGTGCCGCCCGGCGCCTTCCTGCCGTCGGGCTCGCTGCTCGGCATCAAGTCGAAGCCGCCCAGCGGCGTGGCGATGCAGCCCGGCGAGACGCGCTTCGGCAGCCCGCCGATCCTGCTGCCCTCGCGCCAGCGCTTCGACGATGCCGACATCGCCAAGACCTTCCGGCCCCCGCTCTGGCGCCGCATCCTGCGCGCCGTCCTCGAGCTGTTCAGCGCCTCGATGCCGACGATGATGTTCATCACGCTCGGCACGATCACGGCCGAGCTTGTCCTCTTCCCCGCCCTCAATCGTGCCCAGAGCTGGAGCGAGTTCGCCCCGATCTTCGTCGCCTGCGCGGTCGGCACCTCGATTGCCCTGGCGACGACCGTGCTGCTGATGAAATGGCTGGTGATGGGCGTCTACCGACCGGGTAATCGCGGCCTCTGGTCCTGGTGGGCGCTGCGCACCGAGGCGATGACGACGCTCTACTGGGGCACCGCCGGCGCGATCCTGCTCAATGCGCTGCGCGGCACGCCCATGCTGCCCTGGGTGCTGCGCCTCTTCGGCGTGAAGGTCGGCCAGGGCGTCTATCTCGACTCGACGGATATCACCGAGTTCGACTGCGTCAGCATCGGCGACTATGCCGCGATCAACGCGACCGCCAACCTCCAGACCCATCTCTTCGAGGACCGGGTGATGAAGGTCGGCCGCATCGAGATCGGTCGCGGCTGCGTCCTCGGCGGATTGACCACGGTGCTCTACGACACCCATGTCGACGACCACGCAAGGCTCGGCCTGCTCACCATCGTGATGAAGGGCGAGGCGATCCCGGCACGGACCGAATGGGCCGGCGCGCCGGCCGCACCGGCCTGAGGCGATATTGCCCGGCTGACGCATCGGACCGGGTCCGGTGCGTCAGCCTTTTGTGTTTGCATCGGCCTTCCCGAAAATCGCAATCCACCTTTCGGGCCGATGCTTTAGATCAAGCTCCGAGTGGCGGCCGTCGCGCAGGCGTCGTCCCTCTCGCCGGTATCGCCGGAGATGCCAAGAGCTCCCAGAACCTGTTCCCCCTCGCGGATCAGGACCCCGCCGGCCGCAGGCAGAAGCCGGCCCGATAGCAAGGTGGCCGCTGCCGAGAAGAAGGCCGGATCGGCTTTCACCCGCGCGACGAGATCGCGTGAATCCAGTCCGAGCGCGATGCAACTCCAGGCCTTCGCCAGGGCGAATTCGTGCCGGGCGATCGTGGCCCCGTCTGCGCGGGCCGAGGCGACGATATGGCCCCCCGCATCGACGACCACGGCCGCCAGCGGCCTGGCTCCGCGTGCTCGGCCGGCGGCAAGGGCTTCGGCGATCAGGCGTTGCGCCCGTTCAAGCGTCATAGCGCCCTCCCGCGATCAATAGGTGCAGCGCCCGCCCGAGAGGTCGAAGACCGAGGCGGTGGTGAAGCTGTTTTCGCCGCTGACGAGCCATGCAACCATCGCGGCGGCCTCGTCCACTTCGAGGAAGCGGGCACGCGGAATGCGCGACAGCATGTACTGGATAAACTCCTCCTTCAGCGTGTCGAGGATGCGCGTCTTGGCAGTGGCGGGGGAGATCGCATTCACCGCGATGTCGTAGCCGGCGAGTTCCTTGCCCAGCGATTTCGTCAGGCCGATCACGCCTGCCTTCGCCGCCGAATAAGCCGCCAGGTTGGGATTGCCCTCCTTGCCCGCCACCGAGGAGATATTGACGATCCGCCCGTAGTTTCGCGCCTTCATGCCGGGCACGACGACCTTGTTCACATAGAAGGTGCCGTTCAGGTTGACCTCGACGACGCGGCGCCATTCCTCCGGGTCATAGGCGTCGAGCGGAGCATTTCCGCCGGCAATCCCGGCCGAATTGACCAGGATCGAGACAGGGCCGATTTCGGCCTCGACCTCCTGATGAGTGCGTGTCAGGCCGTCGAGATCCGTGATGCCGACCTGCTTGGTCGACGCGGCGGAGCCGAGCAGCACGAGCGCCGTCTTCAGCGCGTCCGCGTCGCGATCCCAGAGGCTGACGCGGGCGCCCGAGGCGACAAGGCGCTTGGCAATGGCAAGCCCCAGCCCTTGCGCGCCGCCGGTGACGACGGCGACCTGATCGTCGAGGGAAATCCTGTTCATCGGCTCAACCTGCAAAGTTTTGGTGGAAGTGAAGCGAAGCGCCGCCATCGGTTGCGAAGAAGCGTGCCTTGTCCGGATCGGCGAAGGAAAGGCCGATGGCCGCCCCGGCGGGAAGATCGACGGAGGGCGGCAGGAAGGCTGCGATCAGACGCTCGCCCACTTCGACGCGGACGAGGCTGCGCGAACCAAGATATTCCACCGTTCGGACCGTGCCGCGGATGACAGCTGCCGCGGTTGGGGCGTATTGCAGGTCCTCGGGCCGGATGCCCACCGAAATCCTGTTTCCGGCCTTCCCCGCCACGACAGGAAGCGGAATATCGAAGCCCGGGCCGCGCAGCCTGCCATCCAGGGCCTCTCCGTCGAGGATGTTCATGCCGGGCTCGCCCAGGAACCGGGCAACGAAAAGATTGGCCGGATTGTTGTAGAGCTCGCGCGGGCTGCCCACCTGCTCGATCCGGCCGCTCGACATGACCACGACCAGATCCGACAGGGTCATCGCCTCGCTCTGGTCATGGGTGACATAGAGCATAGTGGCGCCGAGGCGCTGATGGATGTCCTTCAATTCGGACCGCATCTGGACCCGCAGCTGCTGGTCGAGATTCGAGAGCGGCTCGTCCAGCAGATAGACAGTCGGGGTCCGCACCATCGCCCGGCCGAGCGCCACGCGCTGTCGCTGGCCGCCCGAGATCTGGCGGGGGAAGCGGTCCAGCATCGCCTCGAGGCCCAGCATCTTCACCGCCGCGCGGACCTTGCGGTCGACCTCGGCTTCGGGCGTGCGGCGACGCCGTGCGCGCAGGGGAAAAGCGATGTTCTCGTAGAGCGTCATATGCGGGTAGAGCGCGTAGGACTGGAACACCATGGCGATGTCGCGATCGGCTGGTTTCATCGTGGTGACGTCGCGGTCCCCGATCATGATCCGCCCTTCCGTCGGCGTTTCCAGACCGGCGATCATGCTCAGTGTCGTGCTCTTGCCGCAGCCTGAGGGGCCGAGCAGCGTTACGAACTGCCCGGGCTCGATCGAGATGTTGATGCCCGAAACAGCCCAGCCGTCGCCGTAGCTTTTCCCCACATTCTGGAACCGGACGGATTGCGCCGTATTCGACCGTGTCTGGGTCATGCGTTTCAGCCTTTGACGGACCCGTCGGCGAAACCACCGATCAGGAATTTTCTGAACAGAAGGAAGACCACCACCGGCGGGATCGTCGCGATGATCACGCCCGCCATCAGCGAGCCCCAGTCGCGGCCGTGGAAGCCCTGGAAGAAGATCAGTGCGACCTGAAGCGTGCGCAGCTCCGGCGAATCCACCATGGTCGAGCCGGTGACGTAGTCGTTCCAGCAATGCAGGAAGCCGAAGGTCGCCGCCGCCAGGAGCGCGGGCTTCGCCCCGGGGATCACGATCTTCCACACGGCCTCGGCGCGCGAATAGCCGTCCATTTCGGCTGCCTGTTCCAGCTCGCGCGGGACCGTGGCGAAATGCGATCGGCTGACCCAGACCGCGAAGGGCAGGATGTGACCGGCATAGAGGATCGGCAGGATCGACCAGGTGTCGTGCAGGCCGATGCTCGTCGCCAGCATTTGCGTCGGCAGGAGAACGGCGAAGCCCGGAACCGCCATGGTGCCCATGAAGACGAGCAGAACCGCTGGCTTGCCCGCCACCGGATAGCGCATCAGCGCATAGCCGGCGGTTGCGCCGAGGATCAGCGCGACCAGCACGGCCACGACCGCATAGGCCGAGCTGTTCAGGAACGCCCAGTGGACCCCCTCGGCCAGCAGCTTGGCGTAGTGCTCGAGGGTCGGGTTTTGCGGCAGGATTTCGGGCGGAACGGCGAAGATGCGGTTGGTCGGTTTCAACGAGGTGGAGGCGGCCCAGAGGATTGGGCCAAGCGCGATGATGCCGGCCAACAGGCAGGCGATCAAAAGCGAGGCTCGGGACAGGATTTTCATGCGGCCGCTCCCGACTGCTTGCCCAGAATGCGGATGTAGATGGCGATGAGCCCCATATTGATCAGGAACATCACCGCCGCGATGGCATTGCCTCGTCCCTGATCCAGCTCGACGAAGCCGGTGTGGTAGAGCAGATAGGCCAATGTGTTGGTCTGCCGGATCGGGCCGCCGCCGGTTAGCCCGATGATGAGCTGCACCTCGTTGAAATAGCTGATGGTCAGCATCGAGATCACGATCAGCAGCGAGGGGGCCAGCAAGGGCAGCGTGATCTTGCTGAAGCTCTCCCAGGCGCCGAGCCCGTCGACCGCGGCAGCCTTGTAGAGATCGCGCGGGATCTGGCCGAGGCCACCGATCAGGATGATCGTGGCAAAGGCGAAGTTGCGCCACACCGCCACGATGATCAGCGTCGGCATGGCCAGAAGCGGGTCGGTCAGGAGATCCTGCGGCGGCAGGCCGAAGGCGTTAAAGGCTGCCCCCACCAGCCCGCCCGGCGACGGCACGAGGATCCATTTCCACAGGAGCGCGACGACGATCGGGCTCATCGCCCAGGGCACCAGAAGCACCGTCAGCAGAACGCTGCCCCAGCGGCCGAGCCGCCGGATGCCGATCGCCGCCAGCAGCGCCAGCGGGACGGCGACCGCGAGCGCGGCGAAGGTGAAGAGCAGCGAGCGGCCGATTGCCTGCCACGCGAAGGGGTCGCGGAACAGCTCGACATAGTTGCCAAGGCCGACGAAGCCTTCATTCCCGAAGAAGAAGACCTTGTGCAGGCTCAGATAGAAACCGTAGAGCGCAGGCAGGATGTTGATGGCGATGACCAGCAGCAGGGCCGGCGCCACCAGCGACGAGCCGGTCAGCCTGGCTCTCTGCGCGACGACGTCAAGGCCCCGCGGCTTCGCAAGAGATATGGCGTGCATGGCGTGCTACCAGCCCAGCGTCGACTTCGCGCGTTCGAGAACGGCGCCCACGCTTTCCTTGGTTCCGATCAGTTCCTGCAGCGCCGTGTTCATCACCGGGAACACCTTGGTGATGTTGGGCATGCGTTGCGGAAAGGTCATCACGCCCGGAGCCGCCAGCAGCGCGGTGAAGGCGCGGATATCCGACGCCTCCGGCGTCGAGAAAAAGGGCGCCTGCAGCAGGGAGCGGCGATCGGGCACGAGGCCTGCGGTCTTGGCCCACGCCATCGACGCCTCTTCGCTGAACAGGCTCTCGACGAACGCGGTCGCCGCGGCTGGGTTGGCGGCTTTGGCGGAGATGCCTACCGTCCAGTACGGGCCGAGCAGAACCGCGGGCGGGCGCGTCCCGAAGGCCGGCCAGGCCGATAACGCCAGATCCTTGCCGCTATAGCCGGCTGCGATCTGCTTGTACTGCTGGAAGCGCGGCGCGAAGGCCTGCACCATCGCGAAGCGGCCGGAGGCGAATTGGTCCTGGATATCGTCGCCCATCGCATTCAGCAGCGTCGGAGAGAGCGCTCCATTCGCGACAAGCTGTCTGACAACATTGGCGGCCTCCTTGGCCTCGGCGCTGGTCACGTTGAACTGGCCCGTTGCCGCATCGAAGATCGAGGGGCCGAACCCGGACAGGATGTTGATGAAGGCCGAGACGCTGTTGTCGTTCGTCGGCAGGCCGAAGCCCAGCCGCTCGCTCTTGGTCAGCTTGCCGGCGGCGGCGATGAATGCGTCCCACGTGAGCGGTGGAGCATCGAGGCCGAGTTCGGACAGCGCATCCTTGCGATAGAAGATCGCCTGAGCGGGGCTGGGCCAGATCGGTAGGGAGATGCGCTTCTTGTTGAAGACGGACTTCTCGACGAAGACCGGATACAGATCGGGAAGCACCTTGGTCTTGAAGTCGTCCGACAGCAGAGCGTCGAGATCGGCCAGCGCGCCGCGCTGCTGGACGAGATCGAGAAAGGTGTCACGCATCCAGATCACGTCGGGCGCGCGGTTCTGAGCCGAGGCGGCGACAAATTTCACCTCGAGTTCCTGGAAGGGCTGGGCCTCGATCCTGACATCGACGCCGGGGTGCGTGGCCTTGAAGCGCTTGATGATCTCGCGCAGCACGACCTCGCGCGGCGACTGCCCGTCTGCTCCCAGAAAGGTCCAGACCCGGACCGTCCCCGACAGGCCCTGTGCAGCTGCCTGCTTCGGCAAAGCCGCAAGCGCAAGCCCCGCGGCGCTGGCGCGCAGCACCGACCTTCTGTCAAAGATCATTGATTTCATAAGACTAGCTCCTCCCCGATCGGTTTTTTCGCTTACATCTGCAGGTCGCTGAGCACGCGCGTGCGGCCAGCCAGAAGGTGACGGCGCATCTCTGCGCGGGCGCGATCTCCGTCTCGTGCCGCGACCGCGGCGACGATGGCGCCATGCTCCAGGGCGATCAGCTCGCGGCGCTCGGCCATGGTCAGCACGGAGCGCTGCGCCGAAAGATTGCCCCAGCTGAAGATGTGCGAGGTCAGCCGCCCCAGGGCGTCCGACAGCTTGGGATTATGCGCGCAGACGGCCAGCGCAGCATGGAAGGCGACATCCTCCCGCTCGCCTCGCCCGGTCAGCAGGCTGGCAAGCAGCGCCTCCTGCGCCGCCTCGAGCCGCGCCAGATCCTCATCGGTCCGCCGATCCGCGGCCAGGGCCGCGACCTCACTTTCCAGCGCGAGCCGCACCTCGTGCCACTGGGCCAGCTCGCGCACCGAGGAAATCGCCGAAAGCCTGACCATCTCGGGCGCGCCGCTGCGCATTGCAAAGGTGCCCGAGCCCTTGCGCGAGCGGACGATTCCCTCGGCGCGCAGCCGCGCCAGCGCCTCGCGGATGCTGGCCCGCGACAAGCCGAACATCTCGGCGAAATCCGCCTCGGGCGGCAGCCGCGCGCCGTCCGCGACATTGTCGATATAGCCGGCGATCTGCCTGTAGGCGATCGCCGAGCGGCTCTCTTCCGCGTCCATCGTGGCTGCCTTGTCCCGTTGACGGCCCTAAATCAGTCTGCTTAAATTCATGCTGTCAGACAGCATTGCCGATTGCAAGTCGAAATTGTCAGGAACCGCCATGAACAGATTGATAGGCACGCGGCCGGAAGCGCGGATTGCACGGGTCGAAGTGCATGAGTTCGGCTACACGGTCGACGGCCTCGGGGTGGACGCCAGCGGCAACCGCTGCGTGATGAAGGGCGCGCAGTCGCGGCTGACCGCCTTTGCCCTGCGGATCGAGACGGAAGGCGGGCACCAGGGCGAGTATTGCAGCGTCCACAGCGGCAAGAACGGCGCCATGGTCGGGCAGGTCAAGGCTGCTGCGGGCCTGATTCTGGGAGAGGACGCCGAGGAGCGAGAGGCGATCTACAACAAGCTGAAACGCGCCCACCGCCACTATATGGCGATCGGCCATTCCGCGCTGGACATTGCGCTGTGGGACCTGGCGGGCAAGGCGGTCGGCCGCCCGGTTTGGCGGCTCCTGGGCGGCTACCGCCAACGGCTTCCGACCTACGCGAGCACGCTGAACGGCGGCCGCAACGGGATTCTGGACAGTATCGAGGCCTATGCCGACTTCGCCGAGGAATGCCTCGCGCTCGGCTATCGCGGCTACAAGATCCATGGCTGGGGCGAAGGCGACCCGAAGGAGGAAGCCGCGAACCTGCTGCTCTGCGCCAAGCGCGTCGGCGGCCGGATGGAGCTGATGTACGACGCGGCGAGCGAGCTGCGCACGCTCGCCGATGCGATCTATGTCGGCAAGGCCTGCGATGAAGGCGGCTATCTCTGGTACGAGGACCCCTTCATGGACGCCGGCTGGTCTCCGCATGCCGCCCGGCAGCTGAAGGAGAACATCCGCACCCCGCTGATGCTGACCGAGCATGTACGCGGCCTTGAAAGCAAGGCCGCCTGGCTCCGGGACAGGGCGACCGACTACCTGCGTGTCGATCCTGATTACGACATGGGCATCACTGGCACGATGAAGGTCGCGCATCTGGCGGAAGCCTTCGGTCTCGACTGCGAGATTCATGCAGCCGGCCCCGCGCAGCGGCACTGCATGGCAGCGATGCGCAACTCCAGCTGGTACGAATTGTCTCTCGTCGCCCCCGGCGTCGCCAACCCTGTGCCTCCGGTCTTCGG
>NZ_JBFRHE010000030.1:0-36770 GCF_052115715.1 Allobosea sp. 2KB_26 | reverse complement strand
CCCGTTCAGCCCGCTGGCGTAGTCGAGCTGCAGGCCAAGCTCGCTGCGCGAGGTGATGTCGTTGCGCTTCGCCAGAGTGAGCGCACCGGCATTGGCGCCGGCCCAGTTCGCCTCGGTCAGCGCCGGGCTGCGCGCCTGGATCGCCTGCAGCGCCGCGAGCGGCGAGAGCGTCAGGCCGTTCCAGTCGAGCACGGCGGCGCTCGCCTGCAGCCGGCCGCTCCAGGCGGTCGTCGCATAGGAGGAGGAGAGTGCGCTGCCGAGCACCGGGATCGCGCGCTTGACCTCGTTCTCGAGCCGGCCATAGCCGAAGGCAGCGGCAAGATTGAGCGGGCCGAGCCGGGTCGTGCCGTAGAGGCCGGCCTGGACGACATCGGCCTCGGCCTTGCCGAGACCGCCGGCGAGCGAGGACCGGGCGCTGCCGCCGGAGACCGCAAAGCCCGCGACCGTGCCGGGCATGATCCTGAAATCGGCGCCGACGGCGAGATGCGCATCGTCGAGATCGCGCCTGGCCGAGCCGATGCGCGCACTGCCGTCGCTGCGCCCGACCGATCCGAAGGCCGCGCCCCAGACGGTATAGGCCGGGATGTCGAGCCGCGCCGCCGGGCCCGCCCCATCGGCGCCCTTACGGGCGAGGCCGGAGAAGGAGGCTTCGCCAGGTGCTGCAGCCCCCGCGCTGCCACGGCCCGCCGCGAAGGGATCGAGCATCGCCCGCAGGAACTGGTCGGCGGCCGAGACCGCCATGGCCGGCGCTGCGGTATGGGCCTCGCCCGAAAGCTGGTTCACCGCCCCGGGGATCGCCGCGGCCGGCAGGTTGTAGATGCCGAACAGCGAAGACGGATCGGCTCCGCCCGCCACCGCCCGGTCGAGACCGGCTGCGACCGAAAACGCGTTCGAGGGCGATCCGACGAAGCTGGCCAGCGGCTTTGGTGACAGCGTGAGCAATACGTCACTGGCGGTATAGGCCAGGCTCGTGCCGATGCCGGCCCCGAAGCTGCCGGTCGAATCGAGCGTGCCGAAGCGCGTCCCGCCGAGCCCGCCCTGCGCCGAAAGCAGCGTATAGAGCGTGGTGAAGGAATAGGGCCCGCCCAGGGCGCCCAACCTGAGCGTGCCTGCGAGGCTCGCGGTGCCCGTGACATTGACCCGGTCCGAGACCGAACCCTGGATCTCGGCCTCGTAGACCGAGCCCGCGCCCATGGTCAGGGTGCCGTTGACGGTCAGCGTTCCCGGCGAATTGCCGGGCGCCAGCGTGCCGTTCACCATCGTCGAGGGCAACTGACCGGAGCCGCCGAGCCGTGCGCCCGCCGCGACGGTCAGTCCTGACGATGCCGCCAGCGATCCGTTCACGATCAGCGAACCACCGTTCACCGTCGTCGTCCCCCGAAAGGTGTTCATTCCCCTCAGGATCGTCGTCCCACTTTCGTGCAGGATCGCTCCAATTCCGGTCAACGTCGCGCCAACCACATAGTTTGTATCGGTATGATTGAACACGAGCCGCGCGGAGCCGCGGCCAAAGCGGATTTCCGTTACATCGATGAAGCCAGGCGCGCGGGCGACTGCTCCTGCCGCCGCGCCAATATTCACGGTGCCCGTCGAGCCGGCACTGTTGGCGATGACAAGCATGCCGCGACCGTCGTCGATGCGAACCCTGCCGCCACTGTCGATCGTGGCGTCCGCGACGCCGAGATTGCCGACCATCAGATAGCTGGTACCGAGCCACTGCGAATTCGCGCCCGTCACCCGCAGATCGCCACGCGAACCTGTTTGCCAGGCGAGGATGCCCTGGTTCGTCTGGACAACAGCTCCGTTCGAGACAAGGCCGCTGCCCTGGCCACTCATTCCAAAGACCGAATAGCCGCCAACCTTAAGCTTTGAACCGGCGCCATCGATGATGAGCGAGCCCCGGCTTGACGCGAACTCGCCGACACCCGTGTTGACCGCCACCGCAACCGAGCTGCCATTGGAGATGACGACATCGCCGCGTCCCCCGTAACCAGCCATCAATGTGCCCCGGATGTTCCAGGTGGCGCCGCTGACGGTGACCGCCCCCACACCCGTCACGTTGTAGCCGGCGGTGATAGCGCGGTCGTCGGCCTTGGCGCCGGCGAGAACCTGATAGGTGCCTTGCCCGGATTCGCCGACAATATGGCCGTTGCCATTATACCAGGTGGTCCCTGCTCCCGAGAGCGTGATCGTTCCGGCAGAGCCGGCGAAGGAGCCGGTCGTCACGAAAGCCGCAAAATTTGCCGCCGCACCGCCCGAAGCGGTGAAGCTGCCCTGGCCCCTGTAGCCGGCATAGAGGTAGTCGCCGGACCAGGCCCCGCCGATCAGGTTGGCCGATCCCGTCTCTCCGGCGAGGTTTGCGACGGTCGTCGCGGCCGCGGTGAGCGAGCCGCCGGTCGATACCGTCAGCGATGATGTCATGCCGATCGCGCCAATGTGCAGCAGGTTCGCGGACGCCCCGGCAGCAGTAATGGACGGCGCAATCAGCGAGCCAGCGCCGATGGTCACTGTCGTGGCGCCAGTCGGGACGGCGCCGAGCGACCAGTTCGACGCGGTATGCCAATCGAGAGAAACGCCTTGCCATGCTGTTTGAGCGTGGGACGGCGTCACGCCAAGCGCGAACCAACTCACCGTCGACAAGGCCGCCAGCCCCGTGATGGCACGAGGATAACTCCGTAGCGGCCGCATGCGCCCCCCTGGGTCTTCAACGCCCAATAGCAAGCACATACCCCAAGGGAATTCATAAAATTGTCAAGAAATTAGTAAATCATTTCATTCGAGAATTTGAACAACCATTCACATCACATGGCCGTATCGAGTCGAAATCGTCCCGCGCCCTGAATATTCCGAACCCTGATTAATAATCGACGCGCCCCAATTACGGCACGCTCTCCGGCCAAAATCTATCAACCGCATATTGTGATGTTATTTCGCGCTCCTGGTGTTCTTGTAACGTAGATAAACCTGCATCCGGCGCATAAGAGACGGAATGCGCCCTTCAATGCCGCGCAGAGACGAGAAAGGGCGTGCGCAGTGATGCACACGCCCCTTTGCGCAAACATGGCCTCGCCGGGGCAACTCTCACAGAGGCTTGGACGCCGAAGTCGCCCCTGTACGACCCGATGCAAGCCGAGACCCGCGCCGTCCGACTGCCGGGATCGAGACACGATCTCGATCCGCATCCACCGTCCCAGCATCACCGCATCGCCTCGACCGGAAGGGATGCGGCAAGCCGCCCGGATCAGGCCGTGGCGTAGCCGACCGTGCCCTTGATCTCGAGGAATTCCTCGAGGCCGAAATCGGCATATTCACGGCCATTGCCCGACTGCTTGTAGCCACCGAAGGGGGCGCCAGCATCCCAGGCCGGGTAGTTGATGTAGACATTGCCGCTGCGCATCTGCGCCGCGACCTTGCGGGCGCGTTCCAGCGAGCCGGACTGGACATAGGACGCAAGCCCGTAGGGCGTGTCATTGGCGCGGGTGACGACTTCCTCTTCCGTCCGATAGGGCAGAATCGAGAGCACTGGCCCAAAGATCTCTTCGCGCGCGATCGTCATGTCGTCCGTGACATTGGCGAACACGGTCGGGCGGACGAAATAGCCGCGATTGAGGCCCTCGGGGCGGCCCGGACCGCCGGTGACGAGATCGGCGCCATCCTTGATGCCGGCCTCGATCAGTGCCTGGATCTTGTTGTACTGCGTCTCGCTGACGACCGGCCCGAGCCAGGTGCCTTCCGCCGAAGCAGCGCCGACCTTGAGCGGCTCGGCCGTTGCCTTGGCGATTGCGACCGCCTTATCGTGCAGCTCCGCCGGCACGAACATCCGGGTCGGTGCGTTGCAGGACTGGCCACTGTTGCGCATCACGCTCTCGACGCCGAGCTTCACCGCATGGCTCAGGTCGGCATCATCGAGGATGATGTTCGCCGACTTGCCACCGAGTTCCTGATGTACGCGCTTGACGGTGTCGGCCGCCGCCTTGGCGACAAGGATGCCGGCGCGGGTCGAGCCGGTGAACGAAACCATATCGACCTGCGGATGGCGCGAAATCGCTTCGCCGACCGTCGGACCATCGCCATTGACGAGATTGAAAACGCCCTTCGGCACGCCCGCTTCGTGCATCACTTCCGCGAAGATGATCGCGTTCATCGGGGCGATCTCGCTCGGCTTCAGCACCATGGTGCAGCCCGCGGCCAGAGCCGGTGCGACCTTGCACATGATCTGGTTCAGCGGCCAGTTCCAGGGCGTGATCATGCCGACGACGCCGATCGGCTCCTTGGCGATCAGCGTCGTGCCGCGCAGCTCCTCGAACTCGAAGCTTTCGAGCGTCTCGATCATCTTGGCGAGATGGGCCGTGCCCATTCCGGCCTGCGCACGATGCGCCAGATCCTTCGGCGCACCCATCTCCTGCGACAGCGCGTCCGCGATATCGGCATAGCGCGCCTTGTAGGCCTCAAGCAGGCGGCGCATCAGGGCGAGGCGTTCCGCCTTCGACGTCGCGGCAAAGGCCGGGAAGGCGGCGCGTGCGGCAGCGACCGCCTTGTCGACGTCGGCCTCGGTGCCAAGCGCGATGGTGGCAAAGGCCTCCTCGGTCGAGGGGTCAATGACCTCGAGGGTCTTGTTGCCCATCGGCTGGACCCATTGGCCATCGATGTAGAATTGCAGGGCATGCGACATGGTGCGGTCTCCGTCGGCTGGTCTTTGGGGGAAGTAATGCTCGTCCCTGAACAGGCGATGTCCGGGGAACGGCAGCGAGGCGGCCGCAGCCCCTGAAGCTGGCGACCGTAATTGGCGGCGGATCCGGCCAGCGCGCATCGCCCTCGCGAGCGGCTCGTCCAGCTCCACCTGACGGAATGTTTGGCGCTATGGCAGCATGGATACGACGATAGGCGGGCGTCACGCGCTTGTCACCGTCAGCAGGCGGGCCTTGCTGGAATGACCGTCATGCACGCCAGGCGGCTGGAGCTTGCGGTCGATCTGCAGCGACAATCCGTTTCAGCTGCGCGAGGGCTCAGCGTCACTTCCCAGGCTTGATCATCGTCACCTTGTAAACGGCGCCGTTGCGGTCATAGGTGGTCCACTCCCCAACCTGCTCGCCACGCTCGAAACAGCCCGAGCGCATGCGAACGCCATCCCTGCGGAACCATTCCCCATAGCCGGTGGCCACTCCATGGAGCATCTGGCCCGGGCCCAGGCGGTAACATCCTTGTGGTAATGAACGTAATCGTCTGGTTTCGACTGCTCCATACCCAGCATCTCCCGGAACAGGGCTTGCTGCGGTCAAGATCCCAGGCCGGCCGCAGGTCATGCCCACCTCATTGCCCATTCTGTATGCGCAATCGGCTCGACACAAATCCGTGACCGCCCTGGTTCACAGCCCTGCCTTGCGCTTGGCGCCGCTGGCGCATGGATCAATGGAATCCTACAGTCTGCTATTCCCCAAAACACAGGGCAGGCGTTGCAGATCGATGGACAAGCGTGTCGAGACCGATGAGCAGAAGCCGGCTCTGTCGGAAGCGGATATCCGCTCCATCATCATTGGCATCATGCTCGCCATGTTCCTGGCAGCGCTGGACCAGACCATTGTCGCGACCGCCATGCCGACGATCGGGCGCGAGCTCGGCGACGTCACGCATCTGCCCTGGGTCGTGACCTCCTATCTGCTGGCTTCGACCGCGGTGACGCCGCTCTACGGCAAGGTCGCCGACATCCATGGGCGGCGGGTCACGCTGCTCGCCGGCATCGTGATCTTCATCGTCGGCTCGGTTGCCTGCGCACTGGCATCGTCCCTCTGGCTGCTGGTGGTGGCGCGCTTCGTCCAGGGGCTCGGTGGCGGCGGGCTGATCTCGATGGCGCAGACCATTATCGGCGACATGGTGCCGCCGAAGGAGCGCGGAAAATATCAGGTCTACATCGCCAGCGTCTTCTTCTCCTCCTCGCTGCTCGGACCGGTGCTCGGCGGGGTGATCTCCGAGGCGCTGCATTGGTCGGTGATCTTCTGGATCAACCTGCCGCTCGGGCTCTTCGCCTACCTGATGACCGACAAGGCGCTGAAGCGCCTGCCGCGGCATGAGCGACCGCACAAACTCGATTTCCTCGGCGCCGGGCTGATGACGAGCGCAACGGTGACGCTGCTGCTCGCGCTCTCCTGGGGTGGCGTGCATTATCCATGGGCCTCGGCGCCGATCCTCGGGCTGGTCGGCCTGTCGGCACTGCTCTGGATCGCGTTCGCCATGCGTCTCAAGACCGCAGAGGAGCCGCTGATCCCGCTCGCGATCCTGGCCAATCCGGTGGTGCGGATGGGCACGATCGCCGCCGGCTTCGGCATGGGCACCTTCATCGGGCTCACCATCTATCTGCCGCTCTATTTCGAGACGGTCGCCGGCCTCTCGGCGGCCAATTCCGGCATGGGACTGATCCCGCTGACCTGCGGCACCGTCATCGGCGCAACCGCATCGGGGCGGGCGATGACCCTCCTCAAGCACTACAAGCGCGTGCCGATGGCCGGGCTTTGCATCGCCCTGATCGGGACCGCACTGCTCATCGCCTTCGCTGGCAGGATGTCGCTCATCCCCTTCGGTATCGTGCTGGCCGTGATCAGCCTCGGCTTTGGCACCCTGCTGCCGGTCGCCACCGTCTCGATCCAGAATGCCGTCCAGCCCCACCAGCTCGGCACCACGACGGCAACGGCGAACTTCTTCCGGCAGATCGGCGGGGCGCTGATCGTCGCCGTGTTCGGAGCGATCGTGCTCGGCGGCATCGGGGCAGGCTCGGGCGTTACGGCCGAGACGCTGCGGAGCGGAACGGCGGACCGCGCCACCATGATCATGCTGTTCCAATATGTCTTCGCAGCGACGTTCGCGGGCTTTGCACTGGCCCTGTTCTTCCTGTTCAGGATGAAGGAAATGCCGCTGCGCGGCCGCGCCATCGAGGCTGCGAAGGAAATCGCAGGCGAATAGGGCGGCACAAGCATCCTCGTCCGCGTTTGACGAGCATCAAACCGGCGGGGTTGCCGGCAGGCTAAACCGGAGCGCAATCTCGCATTGCCGCAACTCTGTCACAGCCGCGCGGCAGGTTGAGTTTGCCCGCCAAAGGAGAGCCCCATGTCCGATCTCGTCGTCATCGTATACCCGACCGAGGCCAAGGCCGAGGAGATGCGCCAGAAAGTCATCTCCCTGCAGAAGGAATACCTGATCGAGCTCGGCGACGCGGCGATCGCGGTCATGCATGAGGGCGGCAAGATCAAGCTGAACCAGCTCATGAACACCACCGCGCTCGGGGCGGTCTCAGGCAGCTTCTGGGGCCTGCTGATCGGCGCGATCTTCCTGATGCCGGTGTTCGGCGCTGCCATCGGCGCGGCGTCCGGCGCGCTCGGCGGCGCGTTGACCGACTACGGCGTCAATGACGGCTTCATGAAGGAACTCTCGACCAGCCTGCAGCCCGGCAACGCCGCGCTCTTCCTGTTGATCCGCAAGATGACCGGCGACAAGGTGCTGGAAGCGATCAAGGGCACGGGTGGCGTGGTGCTGAAGACATCGCTCGACCACACGCGCGAGCAAGCCCTGCGCGACGCGATCTCGGCGTCGCCTGGAGCAGGCGAACATCCTTCGACGCCCGGCGCGACAGCAACCCCGACGGCCGGCGAAGCACCTTCGCCCGTGGGGTGAAACACACCATCAAGACGACATCATCCCGGGCAACCAGAGCGGAGCCCGGGATCCTTTCGTCACCGCTTACGACAAGGACCCCGGCGGCGCTACGCCTCTGCCGGGGTCTCAGCGCGCGTATCAGTCCCGCAGCAGCTCGTTGATTCCGGTCTTGGCGCGGGTCTGGGCATCGACCGTCTTGACGATCACGGCGCAGTAGAGCGAGGGGCCCGGCGATCCATCATTCAGCGGCTTGCCGGGAAGCGAGCCGGAAACGACCACCGAATAGGGCGGCACCTTGCCGATATGGACCTGCCCGGTGGCGCGATCGATGATCTTGGTCGAGGCCGAGATGAAGACGCCCATCGAGATTACCGAACCCTCGCCCACGATCACGCCCTCGACCACCTCGGAGCGGGCACCGACGAAGCAATTGTCCTCGATGATGGTCGGGTTGGCCTGAAGCGGCTCAAGCACGCCACCGATACCGACGCCGCCGGACAGGTGCACGTTCTTGCCGATCTGCGCGCAGGAGCCGACGGTCGCCCAGGTGTCGACCATGGTGCCGGAATCGACATAGGCGCCGATATTCACATAGGACGGCATCAGCACGACATTCGGCGCGATGAAGGCGCCGCGGCGCACGGCGGCCGGCGGCACGACGCGGAAGCCGGCAGCGCGGAAGCGGTTCTCGCCCCAGCCCTCGAATTTCGAGGGAACCTTGTCCCAGAACACGCCCTCACCCGGCCCGCCTGCGATAATCTTGTTGTCGTTGAGACGGAAGGAGAGCAGCACGGCCTTCTTGAGCCACTGATGCGTGACCCATTCGCCATCCACCTTCTCGGCAACGCGGGCCTGGCCGGAATCGATCATCTCGATGGCCTGCTCGACGGCATCGCGCACTGCGCCTTTGGTGCTGACCCCAATCTCTGCCCGGTTTTCCCAGGCGGCATCGATGGTGGCGGCGAGATCGGTCAGGCTCATCGTCGGTCTCCGTTCAGAATGCGCCGGAGCGATGGCGGATCGAGGCAGCGGCGTCAAGGAGAAGCGCGGCGCGCCACCGAACTTCTCGTCACCGCGTGCCGACGCCAGCCGCCAGGCGTCGGCTGTACTGAAGCGTCATGAATCCAGCGGCCGCAGGAACGCCCCAATCGCCCCCCCAAGATCATCGACATCGACGGGGAATCTCGGAATCATGGTTGCGATGAAGCCTTCTCTTTCAAGACGAGCTGCGACCGCGATCGCCTTGTCGGCCACGATCATCGGCGCAGCCCCAAAGGCCGCAGCACAGGCCCAACGAGATATCGATTGGACCACGCAGAAATGCGTCCGGTACAAGGAGGCCTATGGTGCGGCCATCGCCAAGCGAGGAAAGGCAGGGTTGAGCGACGATTTCCTCACCCGGCACGATGCCTTCCTTGCGACCAACTGCACGGCACAGGCGGATGTTTGTCCACGCAGCGGAAAGGAGCTTGAGCTGGCTAATATCCTCGTATTGATGTCCCTCAATGGAGGGCTCTCGAGCACGTTCCTGCCTTTCGCCTGCCGAAAGCCGGCATAGGGCGTCTGCACGCCTCACCTTGATGTGACGGAAGACGCTCGGTCTATTCCTCACCTCTACCGCCTTCCTCTATTGAAGAGCGATTTCCACTCCCCATACGCAAGGAGCGGCTATGCGTCTCTGGATCAGGAACCCGCTCGGCATCGTCGCCGAGGACGCCGGCGGCGGCGTGGTGGTCGAGCATGGCGCCATCGTCGAACTGGTGGCCGCCGGCAGCGCTCCGGCACAGCAGGTCGACGAGGCGTTCGATGCCTCTGATCATGTCGTGCTGCCCGGGCTGATCAACACGCATCACCATTTCTACCAGACGCTGACGCGCGCCCATCCGGCCGCGATCGACCGTGAGCTCTTTCCCTGGCTGAAGGCACTCTATCCGCTCTGGGCTCGGCTGACCCCCGATGATCTCAGGCTCGCAGTGCGGATCGCACTCACCGAATTGCTGCTCTCCGGCTGCACCACTGCGGCCGACCACCACTATCTCTTCCCGAAGGGGTTGGAGAGCGCAGTCGATATCGCCGTGGACGAGGCACGCGCGCTCGGCATCCGCATGACCGTCTCGCGCGGCTCGATGAACCTGTCACAGAAGGATGGCGGGCTGCCGCCGGATGCTGTGGTGCAGGACGAGGAGACGATCCTGGCCGATAGTGAGCGCGTGCTCTCGCTGTTCCATGATCCAAAGCCAGGCAGCATGATCCAGATCGCGCTGGCGCCCTGCTCTCCCTTCTCGGTGACGCCTTCGCTGATGGCGAAATCGGCTGAACTCGCCGCGCGCTTCGATGCTCCGCTGCACACCCATCTCGCCGAGACGCAGGATGAGGAGGCCTATTGCCTCGAGGTCTACGGCAAGCGCCCGCTCGACCTGCTGGAGGATGTCGGCTGGATGCGGCCAAAGACCTGGCTTGCGCATGGCATCCATTTCTCCTGCGAGGAATGCGAGCGGCTCGGCCGCGCCGGCGTCGGGATCTGCCATTGCCCGACCTCGAATGGCGTGCTCGCCTCCGGTTTCTGCCGGACGCGCGAACTCGAGGCCGCCGGCTCACCGCTTGGCCTCGGCGTCGACGGCTCAGCCTCCAATGACGGCTCGAACCTGATGGAAGAGCTGCGCCATGCCCTGCTGATCAACCGCTTGCACTACAGGAGTGCCAGCGCCGTGACCGCACGCGACGTGATCCGTTGGGCGACGGAAGGCTCGGCGCGTTGCCTCGGCCGCTCCGATATCGGGCGGATCGCCCCTGGCATGCAGGCCGATCTGGCGCTCTACCGGCTCGACGAACTGCGCTTCTCCGGCGCGCATGATCCCGTCGCAGCGTTGGTGCTGTGCGGCGCGAATCGGGCCGACCGTGTCATGGTCGCGGGGCATTGGCGGGTGGTCGACGGTGCGGTGCCAGGGCTGGACATCGCCGCGCTGCGGCGGGCGCATGGACTGGCGGCGCGGCGCTATGACTAGGGCGGCTCTACGGCTTCGCCGGGTCGTTCGCGACCAGCGACAGCAATCCGGGAAAGCGTGCCTCGATATCGTCGCCTCTCAACACTGCCGCCCGACTGTTGCCGCGGTCCACTTGCCGGATCAGCCCGGCGAAGCGGAGCACGCGGAAATGGTGGGTCAGCGAGGCCTTGCTGACCGGCAATCCAAAGGAAGCGCAGGTGCGCTCCGTCCCCGCCGGCGCGCGGGCGAGTGCCGCAATCACCTGGCGACGCAGCGGATCGGCGAGCGCGGCCAGGACCTCGCCCAGTTCCATCGCTTCCATCTCGGGATGACCATCAGCGTCGCGCATGCTCAAAGCCAGTCAAGGTAAGACTTGAATCTTACCTTTGGAATGGTAAGGTATGGTCATTGACTTACCATGAGAGACCGAAATGTCCAACCAGCCTCTGGATCTGCCACTGCCCGACCGGGGCGAACGTACTCCCTATGCCTTGATCGGAACGGCACGCGCAAAGGTCGGGCAGGCCGATGCGCTGGAGCAGCGGCTCGTCGCGCTGATTGCGCCAACCCGGCAGGAAGAAGGGGCGCTTGCCTATCATGTGCACCGCGACCGCGGGGATGCCGATCTCTTCGTTTTCTATGAAGTCTGGAGCAGCGTTGAAGCGCTGCGCGCCCATCTCTCCCAGCCTTATGTCACAGCATTCCTCGCCGAGCGGCACACCTATCTCGGGGGGGACCTCGACATCCGCTGGCTGCGCATGAGCAGCGCCTTCACCTGATGGAGTCTCGCGCGGCGCCTCAGCGTGTCGCGACGACGAACAGCCTCGGGAAGGGCAGCAGCACGATGCCATCGGGCATCGCGGGGTAAGCCTGCGCAATGAGCCCCTGATAGCGTGTGAGGAAGGCTTCGCGCTCGGCCTCGTCGAGCAGATCGAGCAGCGGACGCAAGGCGGCGCCCTTGAACCACTCGACCACCGCCGAAGCCCCGCCGGCGAGCGGATGATGATAGGTCGTGCGCCAGATATCGAGCCGTGACGTGCCGCCGCGCAGCGCCCGATAATACCAGTCGGCGCCATGGCGCGCTGCACGCGCCTGCAGAGCTGGCGCAAGCTTGCCGGCCCAGGCCCCGTCTGCCGCAACCTCACGCATCAGCACATGGGCCGGTTCGTCGAGATTATCCGGCATCTGCACCGCGAGCGTGCCGCCCGGCGCAAGCTTGGCCACGAGCGAAGGCATCAGCACTTCGTGATCGGGCAGCCATTGCAGCACGGCGTTCGACAGGATGACGTCATAGGGGGCGGCCGGCTGCCATGAGGCGATATCGGCAATCTCGAACCGGATCGCGGGCAGGCGCTTGCGGGCGGCCGCGATCATGTCGGCGGAGCTATCCATCCCGCTGATCGCGGCGTCGGGGAAGCGCGCCAGCAGAAGCTCGGTCGAGTTGCCGGGCCCGCAACCGATATCGACCGCGCTCGCCACGGCATCCGTCGGGACCTGGGCTAGCAGATCGCGAACCGGGCGGGTCCGTTCGTCCTCGAACTTCGTGTATTGCCGCGCCGACCAGGTCATAACGATCTCCATATCCTCATGAGCCGGAAGGCTCGCAATCAGAGCAGCTTCGCCAGATACTGCCCATAGCTCGATTTGCCCGTCAGCTTCGCCAGTTCGGCCAGCTGATCGCGAGTGATGAACCCTTTGCGGAAGGCGATTTCCTCCGGGCAGGAGATCTTCATGCCCTGGCGCCGTTCCAGGATCTCGATGAACTGGCCGGCTTCCATCAGGCTCTCATGCGTGCCGGTATCGAGCCAGGCGAAGCCGCGGCCCATGATCTGCACGTGAAGTTCACCGCGCGCCATGTAGGCGCGGTTGATATCGGTGATCTCGATCTCGCCGCGCGCCGATGGCTTGATGCCGGCGGCGATGTCGAGCACATCGTTGTCGTAGAAATAGAGGCCGGTCACAGCGAGATTGGATTTCGGTTCGGCCGGCTTTTCCTCGATCGAGATGCCCTTGCCCGCCGCGTCGAGCTCGACCACGCCATAACGCTGCGGGTCGGAGACGACATAACCGAAGACGGTCGCCCCCTTCGGCCGCGCGACCGCCTCCGCCATCAACTCGGGCAGGCCGTGGCCGTAGAAGATGTTGTCGCCAAGGACGAGCGCGACGCGGTCGGTCCCGACGAAATCGCGCCCGACGATGAAGGCGTCGGCAAGCCCGCGCGGCTCGGCCTGCACGGCGTAACTGAGCTTCAGGCCAAACTGGGTCCCGTCCCCTAGCAAGCGGGTAAACAGCGCCTGGTCATGCGGGGTGGTGATGATCAGGATCTCGCGGATGCCGGCAAGCATCAGCGTCGAGAGCGGATAGTAGATCATCGGCTTGTCGTAGACCGGCAGCAGTTGCTTCGAGACCACCGAGGTCACCGGGTGCAGCCGCGTGCCGGTGCCGCCGGCGAGAATGATGCCCTTCATGAAACCCTCTGCGCCATCAACGAGGCCACGACCTCGCGCATGCGTTCCTGCCACGGCTTTGCCCGATAGCCAAAGGTCGCGGCGAACCGGGTGGACTCAAGCACCGAATTGGCCGGGCGGCGCGCCGGTGTCGGGAATTCTGCAGTCGTGATCGCGTCCACGATGGGATTCCGCCCGGTGAAGCGGGCCTGCTCGGCAATGATGGCGCTGGCGAAGCCATGCCAGGTCGTCTCGCCCTGCCCGGCGAAATGGTAGGTGCCCCAGGGCTCGGCTCCGGCCATCAGCGCCGCGCGGACGGCGAGGATCGCTTCCGCGAGGTCGCATGTCGCGGTCGGAGAGCCGCGTTGGTCGGCGACGACGCGCAGGACATCGCGTTCGGTGGCAAGGCGCAGCATGGTCTTCAGGAAATTCGCGCCATGGACGCCGTAGACCCAGGCGGTCCGCAGAATGACATGGCGCGGCTGCAAGGCTCGGATGCAGACCTCTCCCTCGCTCTTGCTCGCGCCATAGGCACCGAGCGGCGCGATGGGGTCGCCCTCGACATAGGGCCCGGATTTGCTGCCGTCGAACACGTAGTCTGTCGAAACATGGAGGAGCGGAATGCCGGCATCGGCTGTCGCCTCGGCAAGTATGGCCGGCCCTTCCGCATTCACGGCGAAGGCGGCCAGCGTCTCGTTCTCGGCCCGGTCCACCGCCGTAAAGGCCGCAGCATTGACGACCAGGCCAGGACTATGGACCTTCAGGGCCGCTGCAACAGCTGTGCGATCCGTGATGTCGCCTTCAGCCCGCCCCAGCCCGACGAGCGGAAGGCCGCGCTGCTGCGCCAGCGCCTTCAACTCGCGGCCGAGTTGACCTCCGGCGCCGAAGAGCAGGATCGGCGCTTCGTTCACGAGAGGCCGAGCCTCTCACCGCGATAGAGGCCGTTCCGGATACGGCCCCACCAATCCGGATTGGCGAGATACCAGCGCACGGTCTTCTCCAGCCCGCTCTCGAAGCTCTCCCGCGGGCTCCAGCCGAGCTCGCGGGCGATCTTTGAAGCGTCGATTGCATAGCGACGGTCGTGGCCGGGTCGATCCGTGACAAACCGGATCAGCTTATCGCGCGGACCGATGGCGGCGTCGGGGGCGATGCTGTCGACCAGGCCGCAAATCGCCCGCACCACCTCGAGATTGGTGCGCTCGGCATTGCCACCGACATTATAGCTTTCGCCGGGACGTCCGGTTTCCGCGATCAGGCAAAGGGCGCGCGCATGATCCTCGACATGGAGCCAGTCGCGCACCTGACCGCCATCGCCGTAAACCGGCAGTTCCTTGCCTTCAAGCGCGTTCAGGATGACGAGCGGGATCAGCTTTTCCGGGAAGTGATGGGGCCCATAATTGTTCGAGCAGTTGGAGAGCACGACCGGCAGCCCATAGGTGTGATGCCAGGCACGCACGAGATGGTCGGAAGCGGCTTTTGACGCCGAATAGGGCGAGGTCGGCTGATAGGGCGTCGTCTCGCTGAACAGGCCTTCCGCACCCAGGGAGCCGAAGACCTCGTCGGTCGAGACATGGTGGAAGCGAAAGCCGGCCTTCGCGGCCTGCGACAGGGCGCGCCAATGGTCGAGCGCCGCCTGCAGCAATACTAAGGTTCCGACGACATTGGTCTGGATGAAGGCGCCCGGCCCATCAATCGAACGGTCGACATGGCTTTCCGCCGCAAGATGCATCACGATATCAGGCCGAAACGACGCAAAGGCCTCGCGCATCGCGGCAAGATCTCCGATATCGGCCTGCAGGAAGGTGTAGCGCGAACTAGTCTCGACCGGCTTCAGATTGTCGAGATTGCCGGCATAGGTCAGCTTGTCGACGACCAGCACCTGATGCGGCGTCTCTGCGATCAGATGCCGGACCACGGCCGAGCCGATGAAACCGGCGCCGCCGGTGATGAGAAACCGCGTCATTCAGGCGCCCTCATAGACGAAGGGGCTGGCAAAACCGGCAAAGCCGGGCAGCTTTGCGTCCTTCTCGGACAGTGTCGCGGCTCCGGCCACCACCGGCCAGTCGATGGCAAGCGCCGGATCAGACCAGAACAACCCGCCCTCGCTCCGCGGCGCATAGGGCGCGTCGACCTTGTAGGCGACCTCGGTGCCGGGTTCGAGCGTGCAGAAACCATGGGCAAAGCCGTGCGGCACGAAAAGCTGCTCGGCACCGTCCGCATTGAGCAGCACCCCGCACCAGCGCCCGTAATGCGGCGAGCCGCGCCGAAGATCGACGGCGACGTCGAAAATCGCGCCCTTGAGCACACGCACGAGCTTGGCCTGGGCAGCGGGCGCAGTCTGATAATGCAGACCTCGTACGGTGCCGACCTGCGCCGAAAGCGACTGGTTGTCCTGAACGAAATCCGGCGCGATCCCCGCTGCCGCGAAAGGCTCGCGGCTATAGGTTTCCATGAAGTAGCCGCGGTCATCGCCGAAACGTCGCGGCCGGACCAGCACGGGACCGGGAATGGCGAGAGGCGCGAAGGTAAAATTGGACATGGGGTCTCCTGCCTGGCCGCAGGTAGTCCTGCCGCCGGACCCCTGTCAACGACGCGCAGCCGCCACCCCGGTGGCATCATCAGGCGAAAATTCGCGCAGCTCGGGCAGCCGCGCATGGATCCGCCGCAACAGGGCGGTGAGCCCCGCAATCTCCTCCGCGGAGAAATCGGCCAGGATCAGGCTCTCGCGCTGCAGGGCTACGGCGATCAAACGGTCATGCAGCTCGTAGCCACTCTGCGTCAGCTGCAGAACCTGCCGGCGCGCATCGCGACTATCGGCATGTTCGCAGACATGACCGGCGGAAACCAGCGCCGCGACGGCGCGGCTGACCGCCCCCTTGTCGAGGCTGATGACCTCGCAGATGCGCTGCGCCACGATACAAGGCTCGATCGCGAGCTGCGAGATGATGCGCCATTCCGTGACGCCCACACCGAACAGGTCGAGATAGAGGCGGGACGAACTGCGCGACCAGGTATTCGAGATCGTCGTCAGGAAATAGGGCAGGTAACCCGCAAGGTTGAGCACCTCCCGGTCCCTGTCCCCACCCTCGGCCTTGCGGCGCCTCGTCGAAACCATGCTGCTCCCGCGATCGACTCCTGGAGGGCCCACCAAATCCGGGATAGCGGCGTTCGGCAAGCGGAGTCTGCCGCAGACTATTCCGGCAGCGGAACTGCGAGCCCGACCTTGACGCGGTCCATCGCGACGAAGGTACGGAACTTCCTGACATTGTTGTTGCCGAAGAAGAGCCGGCGCGTGAGCGCCTCATAAGCCGCCATGCTCGGCACCAGGATGACGAGCACGAAATCCGCCTCGCCAGTGACGTAGTAACATTGCTGCACCTCGGGTGCTGCGGTGAACTCCTGCTTGGCGGCGTCGATCAGGTCGGCACGCTCGCTTTCCAGCTCCACCTCGACGAAGATGGTGATCGCCTGTCCGAGCCGGGCAGGATCGACGAGCGCGACATTGGCCTGGATGACACCCGTCTCCTCCATGCGCTTGATCCGGCGCTGGACGGCGGGCGCGGACAGGTTGACCGCTTCGCCGATCACACGCTGTGGCGTCGTGTTGTCGCGCTGCAGGATGCGCAGGATCGCGAGGTCGAAACTGTCCAGCGTGACGGCTGGCGAAGGGGTTCGGGTCAAGAGCAACGCCCAACGAAACAAACTTGCATTTCAGGGGACCAAACACAGCGGTCTTTTCGCCATGATTGCAATATCCATTCGTTGTACCAGCGCGCAGGAGCGGCGATGTTTCTTCCCAACCACCACCCCGACCGTCGCAAACCGCTCGATCCGATCGATGCCGAGACCCTGAGCATCGCCGCGGCCGCCGAGGTCGAGCGCCATCTGAGCTATCGCGAGAACCACGTCGAGACACCGCTGCATGCCCTGCCAGCCATGGCGGCCGAGCTCGGGGTCCGTGCGATCCACGTCAAGGACGAAGGCCATCGCCTCGGCCTTGGCAGCTTCAAGGCACTTGGCGGCGCCTATGCCGTGTTCCGGCTGGTGCAGGAGGAGGCGAGCAGGAAGCTCGGGCGGCCAGTCGATATCGCCGAGCTGAACAGCCCCGAGGTCCGGGCCGTAGCGGCGGGGATGACGGTCGCCTGCGCCACTGACGGCAATCACGGCCGCTCGGTCGCACAGGGCGCCCAGCTCACCGGGGCGAGGGCCGCGATCTTCGTGCATGCCCGCGTCAGCGACGAACGTGTCGCGGCGATCGCCCGCTTCGGCGCGACGATGATCCGGGTCGAGGGCACCTATGACGACTCGGTCACGGAAGCCGCCCGTGTCGCGGAGAAAGAAGGCTGGACAGTCGTCTCCGATACCTCCTGGCCAGGCTATGAACGCATTCCCGGGCTGGTGATGCAGGGCTATACGGTGATCATCCGCGAAGCACTGCGTGAACTCGCCGAGCCGCCCACGCATGTCTTCGTGCAGGCAGGCGTCGGCGGCATTGCCGCTGCGGCTGCGGGCTATCTCGCCAATGCGCTCGGCGACAAGCGCCCCGTTTTCGTGGTGGTCGACCCTGCGCGCGCCGCCTGCATCTTCGAGACGGCGAAGGCCGGCCACCCGGTCAAGGTCGTCCATGGCGAGCCGACCGTGATGGCGATGCTCGAATGCTACGAGCCCTCGCCTATCGCCTGGCGTGTCCTGTCTCGCGTCGCCGACGGCTTCATGACCGTCGAGGACGAGGAGGCCATCGCGGTGATGAACCGGCTGGCGCGCCCCGCCGGCAAGGACCCCGCCATCGTCTCCGGCGAAAGCGGTGGTGTCGGCCTGGCCGGCGTCATCCGGGTTGCGGCTGATCCCACCGTCAGGAAGCAGCTTGGCCTCGACGCCACCTCCCGCGTTCTCGTCATCAATACCGAGGGCGCGACCGATCCGGAGCGCTATGCCGAACTGACCGGCCTGCCGGCACGCGCCGCCCAGTAATGCGACGATGAACGCGCGAATCGCCATCGAGGCAGGAAGAGCGCCGGGACGGGCAGAGCAGGCCGCGACCCGCATTGCCTTCTTCGTTGCCGGGCTCGGCATCGCGGCATGGGCGCCCCTGGTGCCCTACGCCAAGCTGCGCATGGCTCTCGACGATGGTGCGCTCGGATTGCTGCTGCTCTGCCTCGGCGCCGGCTCGATCCTGGCCATGCCGCTATCGGGCGCGCTGGCTTCGCGGTTCGGTTGCCGCCGCGTGCTGATTGGCGCGGTGCTGCTGGTCGCTTTCATGCTTCCGGCTCTCGCGACCGCCGCACACTTGCCGGTGCTCGGCCTGGCACTGTTCGTCTTCGGAGCCGGAATCGGTTCGCTGGATTGCGTGATCAACATCCAGGCCGTGATCGTCGAGCGAGCCAGCGGGCGCAGCATGATGTCCGGCTTTCACGGTCTCTTCAGTCTCGGTGGCATCGCCGGAGCGGCCGGGGCCAGCGGGCTCTTGATGCTGGGTGCGACGCCGCTCCTCGCCACGCTCGTCGTCGTCGCGATCCTCCTGGCTGCGATGGCCTGGGCAGCCTCGGGGCTCCTGCCCTATGCCAGCAAGGGCGAAGGCCCGGCCTTCGCCATTCCGCACGGCATCGTGCTCTTCATCGGCGTGCTCTGCTTCGTCGTCTTCCTGGCCGAGGGCGCCATGCTGGACTGGAGTGCCGTCTTCCTGACCGATCTGCGCCAGGTCGATGCCGCTTATGCGGGACTTGGCTATGCGGCTTTCGCCAGCACCATGACGCTCGGGCGGCTGACCGGCGACCGCTTCGTGCAGCGCCTCGGCCCCCAGCGCATCATCATATCGGGCGGCCTCTGCGCAGCGGCAGGTCTCCTGCTCGCAACGCTTGCACCATCCTGGCTGGCAGGCCTCGCCGGGTTTGCGCTTGTCGGCGCGGGGTGCTCGAATATCGTGCCGGTTCTCTACACGGCGATCGGCCGACAGAACGCGATGCCCGAGCATATCGCCGTGCCCGCGATCTCGACACTGGGCTATGCCGGTATCCTTGTCGGCCCCGCAGCAATCGGTGCCCTCGCGCATGTCGCAAGCCTGCCCATTGCCTTCCTGGTCGTCGCGGCGCTGCTCATCGGTGTCGCAGCCAGCGCTCCGCGGTTGCGCACATGAGCTTTGCATCCCTCACAGCGCCGCAAAGCACGTCCGTTGGAGGCAGAGCATGACTGCGCGCTCGACGAGTCCGGTTCATCATCCTGATTGGCAAGGCACGCAAAGGAGGACGGCATCAGAGCGGACGCGAACCATGGACCTGATCTACCAGACCCATTCGCCCTATGCGAGAAAGGTCCTGGTCTTTGCCCATGAGGCGGGAATCACCGGACAGCTGCGCGTCATCCACCAGGAGACGAGCCCGACCAACCGGAACGACGACGTCTTCGCGGTCAACCCGCTCGGCAAGGTCCCCGTTCTCGTCCTCCCGGAAGGCGAGGCGATCTTCGATTCAACGGTGATCTGCGACTATCTCGCCAGCCTCGACGGCGGCAGCCCGCTCATTCCGCAAGGCGGGCAGGCGAGATGGTCCGCGCTTCGCCTGCAGGCGCTCGCCCAGGGACTGTGCGACGCCGGCATTGCGCTGCGCTGGGAAACCGTACGCCGCCCCGAGCCCCTGCGTTATCCGCCCCTGGCGGAGGGAATGACGGCGAAACTCGTCGAATCCTATGACTATCTCGAACGCGAGACCGATTTCGACGCGCCGCTCCATGTCGGCCATATCGCGCTTGCGACCGCCCTTTCATGGCTGGAATTCCGCGAACTACCGCCCTTCGAGCCTGGCCGGCCACGGCTCGCCCGCTGGTATCGCTCCTTCTCGGAACGCCCCTCGATGCGCGCCACGCTCTATGACGGCGAGACGCATGACTGATCGCAAGGCCAGTTCGCCCGGCGGCCAACACCCGGCTTCACGATGGTGGAGAGAGAGATGACCACGCTCGACCAGAACATCCTTGAACGCGAGATGACGGGGTGGCGGCGTGACCTGCACGCCCATCCCGAATTCGGCTTCGAGGAGAAGCGAACCTCCGCCTTCGTCGCAGCCAAGCTCAGGGAGTTCGGCCTCGACGATGTGGCCGAGGGCATTGGCGGCACCGGTGTCGTCGGCACGCTGAAGCGCGGCAACGGCAACCGCGCCATCGCGCTTCGGGCGGATATGGACGCGCTGCGCATCAGCGAGCAGGCCGAGCATCCCCATCGCTCGCAAACCCCCGGCACCATGCATGCCTGCGGCCATGACGGGCATACCGCCATGCTGCTTGGCGCAGCAAAGCTGCTGGCGAGCGAGGGCGGCTTCGACGGCACCGTTCGCTTCCTCTTCCAGCCCGCCGAGGAATGGGGCAGAGGCGCGCTCGCCATGCTCTCCGACGGGCTGATGGAGCGCTTCCCCTTCGAGGAGATCTACGGGCTGCACAATGCGCCGGGATTGCAAGTCGGCCAGTTCCAGACACGCGCCGGCTCGATCATGTCGGCGGAGGACAATTTCGAGATCGTGCTCAAGGGCATCGGTGGCCATGCGGCGCGTCCGCATGTCGGCAATGAGGCTCTGATCGCCGCCTGCGCCCTCGTCACCAATTTCCAGACCATCGTGTCGCGGCGGCTCAGCCCGACCGATATCGGCGTCGTCTCGGTGACCGAACTCATCACCGACGGCACGCGCAACGCCCTGCCGGGCCTCGCCCGCATTCTTGGCGATGCCCGCAGCTTCCGGCCGGAGGTGAGCGCCGAGATCGAGAAGCAGATGCGCATCATCACGGAAGGGACGGCGCTCGCCTATAACGTCTCGGCCGAGGTGACCTATACGCGCGAATTCGTGCCGCTGGTGAATGACGAGGCGCTGGCGGGGGAAGCCCTGACCGCCGCGAGAAGCGTGTTCGGCACGGAGAATGTCGCCACCGCCCGCGAGCCGATGACCGGCTCGGAGGATTTCGCCCGTTTCCTCGATCATGTGCCGGGCTGCTTCGCCTTCGTCGGCAATGGCCCCTCGGCGCCCTTGCACAATCCTTGCTACGACTTCGACGACGCCGGCCTCATCCATGGCGCACGCTTCCATGCCGCAATCACGCGGCAGCGCCTGCGCCCCGCCTGACCACCGCCCGTAGCCCCTGCCGCTTGCCGATCCGGAGCTTTCCCATGGCCCATTCCCTCACACCCGGCGCTGCCGCCTCCCTCAGGGAGCCCGGCCCGAACCAGCCGGCCCTCGACGCCGACGCCGTCTGGGAGGCGCGCGCCGATCTCGCCGCCTGCTTCCGCATGGCGGCGCGCCAGGGGCTGGAGGAAGGCATCTGCAACCATTTCTCGGCGCTGGTGCCGGGCTATGACGACCTCTTCATCGTCAACCCCTATGGCTGGGCCTTCCGCGAGCTGACGGCCTCGAGGCTGCTGATCTGCGATTTCCACGGCAATGTCGTCGCTGGCGAAGGGCAGCCCGAGGCGACGGCCTTCTACATCCATGCCCGCATCCACAAGGCGATTCCGCGCGCCAGGGTCGCGTTCCATACCCATATGCCCTACGCGACAGCGCTTTCGATGACCGAGGGCGAGCCGCTGATCTTCGCCGGCCAGACCTCGCTGAAATTCTACGGCCGGACCGCCGTCGACCACGATTACAACGGGCTTGCGCTCGACGAGCGCGAGGGCGACCGCATTGCCGGCGCAATCGGCGACGCCGACATCGTCTTCATGAAACATCACGGCGTCATGGTGCTTGGTCCGACGATCGCCGAGGCCTGGGACGATCTCTACTATCTCGAGCGCGCCTGCGAGGTGCAGACGCTGGCGCTCTCGACCGGACGCAAGGTTCTGCCCGTTGCGCCTGCGATCGCCGAAGCCGCCTATCGCCAGATGCGCGAAGGCGACGCGGAATCGGCAAGGCTTCACCTCGCCTCGATCAGGCGCACCCTCGATCTCGAAGAGCCGGCCTATCGCAGCTGAGCGGCGAACGCGGGTTTCGTCCATCCATGCGTGCGGCTCCGTCCATCGCTCGCATGAAACAACTCGACAAGGGCCGACTGGCGGCGCTAGCTTCCCTAGAAGGAATGTAAGGTATCCGGTGAGGAGCGGTGCGTTGGTACCGCTCCTCGTCATAGTCGCGGGAGCTGTCTCCGTGATGTCCGATGGTGCCAAGGCTGAAACTGGGGCCGCATTCAGGCCTGCAACGCGACGGCAGGAGTTCCTTGCCTTCATCGTCCTGGCGATCCTGATCTGGCCGGTCATCGCGGTCGGCGTCGTCGGCGGCTATGGTTTCCTGGTCTGGATGCTGCAATTGGTCTTCGGACCGCCCGGCCCGCCACGGTGAGGGCCCGGCCATGGCAGAGAACGGGGTCGATCTCGGCAGACGCGGGTTCCTGAAGGGGCTTCTTCCCTCGGAACCGGCCGTCATTCGTCCGCCCTGGTCCCTCGAAGAAACCATCGCGAGCGCCTGCACGGTGTGCGGCGCCTGCATCAGCGCCTGCCCGCAAGCCATCATCAGGTTCGATGCCCGGCAGCGGCCCGAAATCGATTTCGGCTCGAGCGAATGTACATTCTGCGGAGCCTGTGCCGAGGCTTGCCCGGAGCCCGTTTTCGATCGCGCGCGGCCCGCTTTCCAGCACGTCGCCCTGATCGAAGACGCATGCTTTGCAGCTCGCGGCATCGTTTGCCAGAGCTGCGGCGATGCCTGCCCGGAAACGGCAATCCGCTTCCGTCCGCGTCTCGGTGGCCCGGCCCTGCCTGAACTCGCGGTCGATCAGTGCACCGGTTGCGGCGCCTGTATCGCGGCTTGCCCGGCTGCTGTCATAGGAACGCGGTCCCTGGCAGCGGAGGCGGCCCATGCCTGAAGCTCAAGCGGCCCGCACCATCCATATTTCCAGCGCGGTCATCACGGCCTTCCCGGAGCATTGCGACGCGATCGTGCGCCAGATCAATGCCCTGCCGGGCACCGAGGTTCATCGTGTCGAGAACGGCAAGATCGTCATTGTTCTCGAAGGGGAAAGCACCGGCGAGATCGGTGGCAGGCTTACCGGCATCGCGCTGATGGACGGCGTCCTCTCGGCGAACCTCGTATTCGAACAGATCGAAACCCTCGACGACATCGGAGTTGTGCCATGACCCTGTCCCGTCGCGAGATGCTGAAGGCGCAGGCGGCCGGTATCGCCGCTGCCGCCGCCAATATGAGCCTGCCTGCTGACGCCCAGCCTGTCGCCGGCGGCGTCGACACGCTGGAAATCACCTGGTCGAAGGCGCCATGCCGCTTCTGCGGCACCGGCTGCGGCGTCATGGTCGGCGTCAAGGAAGGCAAGGTGATCGCCACGCATGGCGACATGAAAGCCGAGGTCAATCGCGGCCTGAACTGCGTGAAGGGCTATTTCCTCTCGAAGATCATGTATGGCGGCGACCGGCTGACGCAGCCTCTGCTGCGCAAGAAGGGCGGCGTCTATGCCAAGGACGGCGAGTTCACGCCGGTCTCCTGGGACGAGGCTTTCGACGTCATGGCCGCCAAGGCCAAGCAGGTCCTGAAGGACAAGGGTCCGACCGCGCTCGGCATGTTCGGCTCCGGCCAGTGGACGATCTGGGAGGGCTATGCCGCGACCAAGCTGATGCGCGCCGGCTTCCGCTCGAACAATCTCGACCCGAATGCGCGCCACTGCATGGCGTCTGCCGCCTACGCCTTCATGCGCACCTTCGGCATGGACGAGCCGATGGGCTGCTACGACGATTTCGAAGCCACGGACGCCTTCGTACTCTGGGGCTCGAACATGGCGGAGATGCACCCGATCCTGTGGACCCGGGTCGCCGACCGCAGGCTCGGCCACCCCCATGTCAAGGTTGCGGTGCTCTCGACCTTTACCAACCGAAGCGCCGACCTCGCCGATATCCCGATTGTCTTCAAGCCCGGCACCGATCTGGCGATCCTCAATTACATCGCCAACCACATCATCACGACCGGCCGCGTGAACAAGGACTTCGTCCAGAAGCACACGAATTTCGTCAAGGGCGCGACTGATATTGGCTATGGCCTGCGGCCCGACGATCCGCGCGAGGTCAAGGCGAGGAAGGCGGAGGATGTCGGCTCGACCTCGCCGATCGACTTCGACGCCTATGCCACCTTCGTCAAGGACTACACCCTCGAGAAAGTCTCGGCGCTGACAGGGGTGGAGCCCGGCTTCCTGCAAGAGCTGGCCGAGCTCTATGCCGACCCCAAGCGCAAGGTCGTCTCGTTCTGGACGATGGGCTTCAACCAGCATGTCCGCGGCGTCTGGGCGAACCAGCTCGTCTACAACCTGCATCTGCTGACCGGAAAGATCTCGGAGCCCGGCAACAGCCCCTTCTCGCTGACCGGGCAGCCTTCCGCCTGCGGCACGGCGCGCGAGGTCGGCACCTTCGCCCATCGTCTGCCCGCCGACATGACTGTGGTGAATCCCGAGCACCGCAAGCACGCCGAGGAGATCTGGCGGATTCCGGCCGGCACAATTCCGGAAAAGCCCGGCTATCACGCGGTCGAGCAGGACCGCATGCTCAAGGACGGCAAGCTCAATTTCTACTGGATCCAGGTCAACAACAACCTGCAGGCAGCGCCGAACAGCGCCGGCGAGACCTATCCGGGCTATCGCAATCCCGAGAACTTCATCGTCGTCTCGGACGCCTACCCGACCGTGACGGCCATGGCCGCCGACCTGATCCTGCCCGCCGCCATGTGGGTCGAGAAGGAAGGTGCCTATGGCAATGCCGAGCGGCGCACTCATTTCTGGCACCAACTCGTCAAAGCGCCGGGCGAGGCCCGTTCCGACCTCTGGCAAATGGTCGAGTTCTCGAAGCGCTTCACCACCGACGAGGTCTGGCCAGCCGCGCTTCTCGATGCCAACCCCAACTATCGCGGCAAGACCCTGTTCGACGTGCTGTTCAGGAATGGGCATGTCGACAGCTTCGCGGCCAGCGAGATCGACCCCGCCTATGACAATCTGGAGGCGAAGCATTTCGGCTTCTACGTCCAGAAGGGGCTGTTCGAGGAATATGCCAGCTTCGGCCGCGGCCACGGCCATGACCTTGCGCCGTTCGACACCTATCATGAGGTTCGCGGGCTGCGCTGGCCGGTGGTCAACGGCAAGGAGACACTCTGGCGCTATCGCGAGGGGCTCGACCCCTATGTGAAGCCCGGCAAGGGCTTCGAGTTCTACGGCAACCCGGACGGCCGGGCCAAGATCATCGCAGTGCCCTACGAGCCTCCGGCGGAATCGCCGGACAACGAGTATGATCTCTGGCTGGTGACCGGGCGCGTGCTCGAGCACTGGCATTCCGGTTCGATGACGATGCGCGTCCCCGAACTTTTCAAGGCGTTCCCGGGGGCGCGCTGCTTCATGCATCCCGACGATGCCCGCAAGCGCGGGCTCAACCAAGGGGCAGAGATCCGGCTGATCTCCCGCCGCGGCGAGATGCAGACCCGGGTCGAGACGCGCGGGCGCAACCGCATGCCCCAGGGCGTCGTCTTCGTACCCTGGTTCGACGCAAGCCAGCTCATCAACAAGACCACTCTCGACGCGACGGATCCCATCTCCAAACAGACGGATTTCAAGAAATGCGCGGTCAAGATCGTAGCGGTCTGAGCCTGATGCGCTCCTGGACCGTCCTCGGAGCGGCCTTGGCAGCTCTCTTCGTCCTCTGCTTCGGCGCACTTTCGCAAGAGAGCGGCCGTATCAACATCGTGCCGCGGCTGACCGGCGCTGTGCCCCCGATGGGCATCGTCAATGTGCCACCACTCGACCGCCCGATCGTCGACGATGTCAGGCGCATGCGAAACTACCCCGAGCAACCGCCGATCATTCCGCATTCGATCGACGGCTATCAGCTGACGCTGAACACCAACCGCTGCATGGATTGCCATAAGCGCGAATTCACCGAGGGCTCCGGCGCCCCGATGATCAGCATCACCCATTTCCAGGACCGGGAGGGACAGGTGCTCTCGGACGTGACGCCGCGGCGCTATTTCTGCACCGCCTGTCATGTCCAGCAGACCGACGCCCGCACGCTGGTGCCGAATACGTTCCAGGACGCAAACACGATTGGCCGCAAGCGGTAACGGGGCGCCGACATGGGCAAACTGAAGGCTCTCTTCCTGCGCGCGTGGAACCTCGCGGTCTGGTTCTGGCGGGTCATCAGCCGGCCGAGCGCCTATCTGTCCCTGGGCTTCTTGACGCTCGGCGGCTTCATTTGCGGCGTCATGTTCTGGGGAGCATTCAATACGGCGCTCGAGGTCACCAACACCGAGAAGTTCTGCACCTCCTGTCACGAGATGCGTGACAACGTCTATCAGGAGCTGACCCAGACGGTTCATTTCTCGAACCGCTCGGGCGTGCGAGCCAGTTGCCCCGATTGCCATGTCCCCCATGAGTGGACCCACAAGATCGCCCGCAAGATGCAGGCTTCAAAGGAGGTCTGGGGCAAGATCTTCGGCACGATCTCGACACGCCAGAAATTCCTCGACCACCGGCTGGAGCTTGCCAAGCATGAATGGGCGCGGCTGAAGGCAAACGACTCTCTGGAATGCCGGAACTGCCATTCCACCGTCGCGATGGACTTCACCAAGCAGACGCGCCGGGCAGCCGAGATCCACAGCCGCTTCCTGATCCCGAAGGAGAAGACCTGCATCGATTGCCACAAGGGCATCGCCCATCTCCTGCCCGACATGACCGGGATCGAACCCGGTTGGAAGGAAGCCCCCGAGCTCCAGGGCAAGGGCAGCGCCTCCTGGCATGGCCCCGAACGGGAACTGCGCGCCTATCTCGCCAGCATCGAGGCGCGCTGAGCAGGTTCAGGGCCCGGGTTGAAGCGCTCCGCGCGCTGCAAGATGGATGCCCGCCAGCATGCAGCGCACCGAGCCACCGGCGAGTTCGATGGTCGGCACGTCGAGCGGCAGCAGGGTCGCAAACCCTTCAAGCGTCGCACGTTGCTCCGGGCGAAGAGCCTGCAAGGCACGTGAGGACAGCGCGACGACGCGACCGTTGCTGCCCTGCAGCTCGATTGCATTGCCGGCGAACGCGTTGACCTGCCCGTGGTCGAGATCGATGACGATGCGCCCCTGGGCCAGCCGCTCCGCAATCTCGTTGCGGCGCGCGGCATCGCGAATGGTCGCCAGTCCGATCAGGCAGAAATCCGTGCCGACGCACATCAGGACATTGGTGTGATAGATCGCCCGGCCCGCCGCATCGACCGCATCGAAGACCACCGGCTCGAAATTGAAATGCGTGCAGAAGCGCTCCAGCGCCACCTCGTTGGTGCGGTTCGAACGCGCGGCGTAGGCGACACGCTCGATATGATCCAGCACCATCGCGCCGGTGCCTTCGAGATAGACCCCGTCCTGCTCCAGCCCGGAATAGTCGATCACATCCTGGACGCGATAGCGATGCTTCAGCATCTCGATGACGTCGTGCCGCCGCTCCTTGCGCCGGCTCGGCGAGAACATCGGATAGAGCGCGACATGGCCGCCGGAATGGGTCGAGAACCAGTTGTTCGGGAAGACGGAATCGGGCGTCGCATTGCCCTCGTCCTCGAAGAGATGCACGGCGATGCCAGCTTCCTCCAGCCGCGCCGCAGCACGCGTCACTTCACGATGTGCTTCGGCGGCGATGGCGGCGGCGCTGCGCGCGGCATCGGTGCCCTGAAAGAGATTATCGGCGGCCGTCGCCGGGTTCGGGCTGAAGTGATGCGGACGGATCATCACGACGCTGCGCGGCGCCTGGACGGAAAGCTTTTGCATCATCGCGCCCCGAGAACGGCACGAGGAGCAGCAGTCGGCGCGCTCAGCAGGCCGAACAGGTTGCGCGGATCTTCCGGCTCGGTGAGGAGGTCGATCTCGTCATAATAGTCGGTGCCCTCGACCTGATCGCGCAGATAGCGCAGGGCCGAAAAATCCTCCGTGGCGAAGCCGACGGAATCGAAGATGGTGATCTGGTCCTCGGTGCGGCGCCCCTTGGTCTCGCCGACGATCACGCGCCAGAGCTCCGTGACCGGGAAATCCGGCTCCATCTGCTGGATCTCGCCTTCGATCCGGGTCTGCTCTGGAAATTCGACGAAGACATCGGCGCGCAGCAGGATGTCGCGCTGCAGCTCGGTCTTGCCCGGGCAATCGCCGCCGACGGCGTTGATATGCACGCCGGCACCGACCATGTTGTCGGAGAGGATCGTCGCCTTGAGCTTGTCGGCCGTGACGGTGGTGATGATATCGGCGCCAAGCACGGCCGCTTCGGCGCTGCTCGCCACCTCGATCTCAAGCCCGTGCGCCGCGAGATTGGCCTTGAATTTCGCGGTCGCAGCCGGATCGATATCATAGACCTGCAATCGCCGGATGCCGTTCAGCGCCTTGAAGGCCAGCGCCTGGAACTCCGACTGCGAGCCGAGGCCGATGATCGCCATCACCGCGGCATCCTCACGGGCGAGATAGCGCGCGGCGACGGCCGAGGTCGCGGCGGTCCGCAGCGCCGTGGTGATCGTCATTTCGGAGAGAAGGCGCGGATATCCGGTTTCGACATCGGAGAGGACGCCGAAGGCCGTCACCGTCTGCAGGCCGGTGCGCGTGTTTTTGGGATGTCCGTTGACATATTTGAAGCCGTAGAGCTCGCCATCGCTGGTCGGCATCAGCTCGATCACGCCGTCGGCAGAATGGCTGGCGACGCGCGGCGCCTTCTCGAACAGGGACCAGCGCCGAAAATCCTCCTCGATGTAGCCCGCAAGGCCAATCAGATAAGGCTCGATGCCGATGGCCGCGATCAGCCGAACCATGTTCTCTACGCCTACATACTGAACCATTGGTCGGCCCTCCTGCGATACTTTCTGGGATGGAGGGCATTCTAGCCAATGCAATTTGCACACTGAATTGCGAACAAGTTCAGATTTGTGCAATTAGCTGATCAAATCGCTCACTTCGAATAGACAGATTGCCATGCATATCTTCGACGAGCTCGATCACCGCCTGATCGCAGCGCTACGAGAGGACGGGCGCGCCCCGATCTCGAAGCTCGCGACCATTCTCGGCGTCTCGCGCGCAACGGTGCAGACCCGGCTCGACCGGCTGATCGAGTCGGGTGCTGTGCTTGGGTTCACCGTGCGCTCCCGGCAGGACTATGACGACAAGGCCATTCGGGCGATCATGATGATCGAGGTCACCGGCCGTTCGACGACCGCGGTGATCAGGCAGATGCGCGGCTTGCCGGAACTGCATTCGCTGCACACCACCAATGGAACCTGGGACCTGATCGCGGAGATCCGCGCCTCCAGCCTCAGCGATTTTGATCGCGTGCTGCGGGAAGTCCGCACCATCGACGGTATTCTCAACAGTGAAACCAGCATTCTGCTCAGCTCGGTATAGCCGACGGGAAGCGCTCTCTGCGCAGCAAGGGGGGCAGGTGTCTTCGCGCCAAACCGACACCCTTCCATCAAGGTCCTTCCCGCGCGACAGCTGCGCGGCCATTAGCGGCCGCGGCCCAGTACGACGCAGCGCGCGAGCCGGCAGAGAAGAACACGGCAGGTTGGGATTGCCGGGCTCTGCTGTTGCCAAGGCCTTCAGCCGTGGCGCGCGCCATCGCGCCGGGCCGGTCTGATGAAGCTGCGATAGCCTTCGTTGCCGAGCAGCAGGCTTCGCCCCAGGCCGGCGAGAAAATCGACATCGCCGGATTTCAGGCTGAGCGTGTTGTGCAGCTGGAGAATGCGTGCCTTTTCCACCTGCCCGCTGGCATCCGCGAGGGACAACCGCACCACGCTGACATCGAGCCTTCCGCACCCGGCCTGCGCGCCTGCGGCGCCGCAGCGCCAGCGAACCAGCCGGTCACGCCAATGCGCCGCCTCCCCTTCCAGCGCGTCAAGGCTCATCCGGCTGGCGCTATCGATCATCGCATCGGCAGCTGCAACGATCGCCGACGGCGCTGTGGGGCCCTCGACCGCGCTGGACATCTCGCCACCGACACGCGTGGAGGCGTCGGCCACGATGATGATCAGGCGCTCCAGATGCCGCGCGGCAGCGATGCCCAGAGGTTCCGGCGCAGGCTGCTTGAGCGACCTGATGAGATTTCGCACCGCAAGATTGTCGACGAGGCCGCCGTCAAGCAGCTTGAGATAGCGGAGATCCGGCGCACTGGCGTATCGCGCCTGGGACTCCGCAACATGCCTGTCGAACTGGGAGCTCCCGGCAGGAAGGCGGACCGCGGCCGGCGCATTTCGGGCAACGGGACAGTCCCCAGTGAAATTCTGCAGGACGACCGGAGCGAAAGCGACCGGCACCGCGGACGAGGCCGCGACCGCGTGCGCCAGGGGGAAGCTGTCATAGTCGCTGCAGATCGAGCGGAAGCTCGCCCGATCGAACGGGAACGGCGCCCGATTGTAGAGATCCGTCGCGTGCAGCAGCAGCCTTGGTCGTCCGCGTTGACCGAGATCGCCCATCGTTGCGCCGCCATAGAGGCTGGCATCCAGCCAGGCCGCAAGACCGGAGAGATCATTGACGCCGCCACGATAGGCGCGCAGCAGGTTCTCGGGCGTATAGGCCATGCGCAGCGACGCTTCTGCGTCCTGGTCGAGAAAGGCGCGGCGGAACTCCGGCAAGGCTCGCGGCCCGTGCAGGGCCAGATGGGCGGCAAGAATGGCCCCACCGGAGACACCGGCGACCACGCCAATATCGTCGGCGAGCCTGCGCGTCTCATCGCCCGGAGACGGCTGTTCGGCCAATGCCGACAGCACGCCATATCCGAAGGCCGCGGACCGCGCTCCTCCGCCCGAAAACGCGAGGATTACGCCAGTGCGTGCCGGAACTCCCGCGGACAGCCGCACTGCGGGAGCGGGGTCATGCATCAGCGGCGCGTTCGAGGGCAGGTTGGCGGGCGCGGCACACGCTGCAGTCCAGAGCGCAAGCATCGCCGTCATCAAGAGGGGGCGCCGCGCTCTGGCGACACGCCCGCAGCGAGCGGCAACAGTCAGGAAACAGGCTTTCAACGATGCCGGCCTTCTCAGCCGCGACACCGTCTCCGCACGATGCGTGACCATTCGCTGGCCAGCGACATCTCGCCCGCGTGGGTTATGTCAGCATTATGCCCTGACAGGAGGGTTCAACCGCCGGCGGCGGCAATGTAATCCGGAAGCGCGCGCCCGACGCCGCCGGGTCGAGGGCGGTAATCTGACCGGAATGGCGCCGAACGATCTCCTGGACGAGGTGCAGCCCCAACCCCGCTCCCCGCTCGCGCGGCGCCAGCCGGCAGAACGGCTCGAAAATGCGGTCGCGCTGATCGACCGGCACGCCAGGCCCCTCGTCGGCGACCTCGATCGTCCGCTCGCGCCCGACAGCGATCGTGATCGTGCCGCGGCGTCCGCCGTGCTGGATTGCGTTCTGCACGAGGTTGGCCAGCGCCCGTTCAAGCGCGGACTGGTCGCCCCATACTGCAACCTGGTCGGCCTCAGCCTCGAAGGCCACCTGATAGCCTGAGGCGATCGCCAGCGGAGCGAGATCGGCGGCGACACGCCGGCCGATCGTCACGATATCGATCCCGGCAAAATCCTTGGTGCTGTGATCGATCCGTTGAAGGTCGAGCAACTGCTCCGCCATGACGGCAAGCCGTGCCACGTCTTCGTAAAGCCGCGCCCGCTGAGCCGTGTCAGGCAGGATATCGAGCCGCGTCTGCAAGATCGCGATCGGCGTCCGCAGCTCATGCGCAGCGTCACCGAGAAAGCGCTTGTGCCGCGCGTGGCCTTCGTCGAGCCTCTGCAGGGCGCGGTTGACTGCAGCGACGACCGGGGTCAATTCGCTCGGGGTCGCATCGGTCGGCAGGCGTTCGCCGTGCCGTTCGATGTCGATCCGCTCGGCCTGCTCCGCCACTTTTCCAAGGCCGGCAAGCGCCCTGCGCACGACGATGGGCGTTGCAATAATCGTCGCCAGGCCCATGACCACAAGGGCTGGAAGAACGAAGCTCATGAAGACGATCAGGAGCCCCTGAACAAGCCAGCTCAGCGGCGCCTCTGCCCCCGGCCCGGTTGCAATCTGGATCTTCCCCGCGGCGCCATCGACCCAGCGGATCAGTGCATTCGTGCGCGGGGGATCGCCAAGATTCCAGCCGAGCCTCGCAACCCCGACATCGTCGAGCGCGTCGCCGATGCGTGCGAAATGGGGCGGCGGAGCTCCCTCGGTCAGCGTATGGCCAAGCCGGTCACGCACGATGAACCAGAGATCGGGAACATCCGACCGCAGCTTCGCCAGCGCAGGCGTCGTTTGCAGGACAAGCCTGCCGGCAGGATCGCGCGTGACCGCGCTCTTCAGCACATCGACCGTTACATCCTCGGATTCGAAATTGAACAGATGGCCGCCGAGGTAGAGCGCACCGATAACCAGGACGACGAGCAGCGAGAGTGTCGCGGCCTGCAGCGCGAGCAGGCGCCGGACGAGCCGCCATTTCAGCGAATGCGCGCGCGGCCAGATCATGCGGCGTGTTTGAGGAGATAACCAACGCCGCGAATTCCGTGGATCTCGAGACCAGCCCCCGCCTTCATCAGCTTCCGACGCAGGTTCGACACATGCATGTCGAGCGCATTCGACTGGATTTCGTCGTCGAAGCCGTAGACCGCCTCCTCCAGTGCGGCGCGCTGCACGGTGCGCCCGCGTCGGCGCAGAAGGGCCTCCAGCACCAGCAGCTCCCGACGCGGCAAATCGAGCGCAACACCGTCAATCGTCGCGCAGCGATCATGCCAATCATAATCGAGGCACCCTGCCCGGATTCGATCGGGAGCCATCACCGGCGCACGGCGGAGCACAGCTCGCAGCCGTGCCAGCAATTCGTCGATCGCAAACGGCTTGGCGAGATAGTCATCGGCTCCGGTATCCAGGCCCTTGACCCGGTCCCCCAGCTCGCCCCGCGCGGTCAGCACGATCACCGGCGCGATCTGCTTACAGGCACGAAGCCTCGGGATCAGCGTCAGGCCATCGCCGTCCGGCAATTGCCGGTCGAGCAGAATTGCGCAGTGCGCCGCAGTCGCGATCGCCTCCTCCCCTTCCGCCAGCGTGGTGACGTGGTCGACGACCATGTCGTGCTGGGCCAGGGCCGCGCGAAGCGCCGCCGCCATTTCCAGCTCGTCTTCCACCAGGAGAATGCGCATGGCTAGGACGGTCTCGCTTTGACCCAACCGCTCCTGACGCAGCAACATTGCCGCGAGATTGCGCGAATTCGAAGCCCTTCGAAGAGAGGGTGCTTGCCAGGTTCCGGCGAGGCGATCTGCTTAGTCCGGCCGCCTGGATCGTGGCGATACCTACGTCCTTCCGGGGTAGCAGGTCATGGCGTCACCCCTGCCCGGTGGGCGGCTGCTTCGCCGCATATCCAGGCCCGAAAGGCCGCGATGGCCGGCCTTTCGGCGGAGACCTCAGGGCAGACCAGATAATACTGATGCGGCCCTCTGACCTGATGCGGGAAGGGCCGGACGAGGCGACCCGCGTCAAGATAGTCCCCGATCAGGACATTGGTGGCCAGCGCTATTCCCTGGCCCGAGGCGGCCGCCTGCAAGGCTAGGAACATATGCGAGAAGCGAGGTCCTCGCGTCGCGTCGATGTCTGGCAACCCGACCGCGGCCAGCCAGCGCGGCCAGGTGACATAATCGAGTATTCCCTCCGGGTTCTCATGCAGCAGGGTGTGATGGCGCAAATCCGCGGGCTCGCGCAGGGGCCGTTCGGCATCACCGAGAAGAGTGGTGCTGCAAACGGGAAAGAAATTCTCCTCCATCAGCAGGTCCGAGCGCAGACCTGGGTAGATACCGCGGCCGGAGCGGATCGCCACGTCAACATCCTCGCCTTCAAAATCGGTCAGACTCGTCGAGATCGACACACGCACCTCGAGATCGGGGTGGCGTTCCTTCAACGAACCGAGGCGGGGGATCAGCCAGCTCAAGGCGAAGCTCGGCAAGGTGCTGACGGTCAGAATATTGGGCGCACCGGGCCGCAAAGCGCGCGCCGTAGCCTCGTTGAGTTGATCGAGCAGCAGCGAAACGGTAGCGGCGTAGCGTTCCCCGACAGCCGTCAGGGCGACGCCCTTGCTCGGCAGGCGCGTAAAGAGAGGGCGGCGCAGCCAGGCCTCGAGCGATCTCACCTGCTGGCCGACCGCACTGGCGGTGACGGCGAGTTCGTCCCCGGCCTTCTCGAAGTTGAGGTGCCGGGCCGCGGCCTCGAAAGCGCGCAAAGAGGTCAAGGGCGGAAGGTGGCGACGCGTCATGGATAAGCGAAGAAAACCTTGGGCTGAAGCCAAGAAGTTCGCATTTGCTTGGACCCCAGGCAAGGAGCAGATATGCTGGCGAAACATGGGACAAGGGAGGCCGTCATGTCGACCAGGCCAGCCATAGAAAACCTTCTGCCACTCCCTGCCGCGCCGTCGATTCACGGCCTGTCGCGCCTGCTGCTCCGCCTCGAAACCTGGCTTAACGCCAAAGCCAGCGCACGCGCGCTCTACCGCATGGATGACCGTGCCTTGTCAGATATCGCGCTCTCCCGCAGCGACGTGGAACGCGTCAACGCCACGGTCCGACTGCCGGATTGACGGCCTCGCCGCCAGAGTGCCGGGATTCTGGAGGACGCACCGGCGATCGGGTCTTTGCGCCGCTTGATCGTGCATTCGCGCAGTGTGAGGCCCGTATTGGGGTCGCACCGTCGGAACCGAGGAGCGCGCCCTTTTGATCCTCAATAGGTTTCGGCCAGGTATTCGGCGATCGCCTTGGCATCGGCCTCGTCGATCGGGGCGCGGTAGACCTTGATCATCTTCTGCACCTCGGCGTCCCAGAAGGCCTGTCCCTTCTTCGGCGGCTGGAAGTTGACGTAGTCGACCGAGTGGCACGACATGCAGTTGTTCTTTGCCGCCTCGAAGCCGGGACCGGGACCCGGCTTGAGCACCGCCGTCTCAGCGGGCAGTTGATAGGTTTTCGGCATTGCCAGCGCCACCCCGGCCAGCGCCACCCCGGCAAGGCAGAGTCCGAAAGCCGACGCCCCAATGAAGCGCAAGGTCATGACCACCTCCATCACGCGGCCATCACGCGCGTCGTCTCGACGACATTGCGCATATAGCCCGCCGGATTCCACAAGGGCTCGATCGGCTGCGATTGACCGATCCGGTTGGTCGCCCTGACCATCAGCACATGTTCACCCTTGGGCAGCCGGACCGTCGCCTTCCATTCGCGGAAAGAATATTTTCCGAGATTTTCGCCAAGCGCCGCCGCAAGCCAGGACTTCCCACCATCCGGCGAAATCGCGACATCGGTCACGCCATAGCCGCCATCGAAGGCGATGCCGCGCAGCATGACATCCGAATTGGCCTTCACCGTTGCCCCGTTCTGCACGCTGGTGATGAAGGAGCGGACGCTGAAGCGGTTGATCGGCACGGTCGCGGTCGGTGCCTTGCCGGGCTCGGTGCAGGCGCAGGCATTGGCGGGGATACCATAGGCCGACGTCATCCAGAACCCATCGAAGGCCTTGTCCAGCACGGCGATCTCGCGGAGATGTTTGACCCAATAGGTTCCGAAATAGCCCGGCACCACCAGGCGCACAGGGAAGCCATTGAGCCAGGGCAGATCCTCGCCGTTCATGGCGTAGGCCAGCATGACCTCGCCGTCGCGGGCATGGTCGATGTCGAGCGCCTTGATGAAATCCGGCGTATCCGGGATCACCGGCCCATCGAGGCCGTCGAAGGACACCTGCACCGCGCCGGCCTGAACACCAGCCTTGTCGAGCACGGCCTTGAGGGGTACGCCCCTCCAGCGTGCATTGCCCATCGCGCCGTTGGCGAGCTGGCCGCCGGCGACGCGCGGATCGAACAGGCCGCGACTATTGCCGGAGCACTGGTTCACGGCGATGACCTCGACAGGCTCGAACCCCGTCTTCAGATCCTGAAGCGACAGCGATAACGGCTTATCGACCCTGCCCGTGACCGCGATGCGGAAAGCGTCCGGATCGATCTCAGTCGGGATATCCGCCAGATGGTAACGTACGAAGAACGCATCGTTCGGCGTCAGGAGCCCGTCATTGAAGACGCCGAACGGGGTTTCGAGCTGGGGCGGGCGCGCCGTCAGCTCGATCAGCGGGCGTTTGCCGGGATAAGCGACGAGTGAACGCTCACCATTATCGAACGGCAGCTTGACCATATCCGCGGCGAAAGCAGCAAGACCTGCGCCCTCGCCCACTGCCACCCCCAGTCCCAACACGGCGCGCCCCGCCGCCTTGAGCATTTGCCGTCTGTTGAACATGGCGCTCCTCCGCAGGACATATTCCTGGCGAATAGAAAGGCACGCAGGTTCGGCTCGCCCTTCTCCGCGGCTGGAGTGCCGCGGCTCAGGCAGTGCAAACCCAGGGCCGCTCGGCAGCCCCGCTTCGTTGGTCCGCGATCAATCTAGTACAGGTCCGGGCCGACCGCCACGGCCGGGGCTGCGGAGACGGCCCCGGATTGGCGCGACCCACACGGGCCCCAGCCCCCGGGACCGCCGCGCGGACGAATCGACGTTTTCAACAAAATGCGAATCGGCTGTTGACACCCGAAACCTGATTCGCTTAAACACTGCTCATCGAGACGGCGCCGCCGCTGGCGGGGCCGCTCTACTGCGCTTCATGAGAGCTTCGGGCCTTGTAGCCGAGAGATCGGTTGGCCTGCTTGTCTTTGGTTGCTGCGCCGCTGTTTGAAAACTGAAGACAGAAAGAGAAACGTGGACGGC
>NZ_JBFRHE010000029.1:0-43014 GCF_052115715.1 Allobosea sp. 2KB_26 | reverse complement strand
TCCCGTCCCGGTCCCGTCGCTCCGCCCTCGCCACCCATCTGCATCGTCTGCGCGCCATGGCGCACTGGAAAGCCGTGGCCGGCCTCGCAGCGTGAGCCCGTCACCCGGTTGAGTTCGCTTCGGTCGTCCGCGATTAACGTGACAACGCGGCCTTAGAAGCTGGCCCTACGGGGTTTTTTACGACGCTGACTTGTCGGGAGAGAGACGATCCAGCTGGGAGGCGGACCTATCGCCGCCTCTGTGGGATGTACCTCTTTCTCTCGAAGGCGAACCTATCAGTGTTTCCCTAGCGGGAGAGGCCTTACCAGTTGTAGCGCTGGCGGTAATAGCCCCGATCCCAGCCGTAATAACGGGGGGCATAATAAGCTGGCCGCGCATAGTAATGACGCGGGCGGTAATAGGCCCGTGGCCCATAATAGGCGGGGTAGCCATATCCATAGGCGGGGGTCGCTTTCGGCATGTGTTGCCCCTGATCGGACGTCAGCTTCCAGGCCCTGGTCGAAGGGGTAAAATCGACCCGCTGCAGATCTGGGAGCGCTCCAACCGGCGCTGATTTTATCGAGCCTTCAGCCATTGCAGGCCGACCCACAACCTGCAACGTTTCCGAGCGTATCGATCTTCGGGACAGCGCTATGGTTGATCATCCTAACGCCAAGGTGATGAGCGTCGTTGTCATGAACCTCGATGGAGAGAAGCGTGTGCTCATGGTGGACACGGATCTGAAGATGGATGGCGAAGACCCGGCCCATGAGCCAAATAAAATCTTCAGTTTACACAAGGCATGTCAGTCTTTTGTCGAAAAATCCCCAATCCTAGTCGATACGTATTTGATCAGGGCGTGGAAGTAGTCTTGGTCGGCTACGCTAGATCGAACAGTGGCAATACGTCAGCCCCCCTTTGCGGACATTGGCATCAAAAGTCGGAAGACCGGGCAATGAGTGATCAGACGACGTCAACGCGCGACGATGCTTTTTCTGAGCATGTGAGGCGCGTCCTACGCCACGTATGGGACCCGATAGGAGTCGGCGCGGAATTGCCCGACGATGAATACGACAGCTATCTGCCCGGCGTCGTCGCGCTCGTGCGGAGCTTGTCGGCATTCGAGGCAGAGATCGCAGCCCATCTTTCATGGATCGAGACTGGGATGATGGGCCTATCTCCCGAACCCGCACGGGTAACACGGGCGGCGGGGAAAATTCCGGCATGGCCTCAGTTGCCGACGGCCGCGCCAAGCAGATAGTCCTTCTGCAAAGCCTGATCCGATGACGGATAAAGCGCCTGGCATTCCGACCAGTAGCCGGACTTCGGCGCTCTGTTGTTGGGATCGGCGCAAATCGTGGCAAGTTCCGCCTGCCTTGATTGCGACGTCTGGCAGCCCGCAAGGGCGAGGCCGACCGAAAACACAACTGCGGCTAAGACGTACGTATTCATTGCAGCCTCCGATGGATGCAGCCTTGCAGCGTGCCGATTGATGCAGGACGTTCTTGGGAAAGGCTTTGATGAGCTTGGGGATTTGGATCCTGAGTGGCGGGCGGCCCATGCAAGGCCGCCCGCCATTGTCATCATCAAGTCATGCTGTGAGTTACTTCGCCATCGCCGCTCGCGCGGCCTCGATCTTCGCCTTCACGGCGTCAAGATTGAAGCTCGCACCCCTTTGCATCGGCGGGAACTCAACCGCCGTCATCGCCAGCTTCTCGACCTGCTGCTGAACGAAGACGAAGCGCCAGAATTCGTACTTGAACCACTGGAAGTACTCCTGCGAGCCGGACTTGGTCCCATTCTCGGGCCAGCCCGTGCGCTCGAACGGATCGAGGCGAAGGTTGGTCAAATAAGGTACGTCAACCTTGGTCTTGTCGCCGAGCCAGCCGCCGGGCTGGTCGATGAAGCGGTACTTGTAGTCCCCAATACGCACGGCGCCGAGTTCGCTTTCTCCAAAGTAATAGATTTCGTTGCGGTTTGACGGGCCTTTGCCGGTGATCATGTCCATCTGGTCATAGCCGTCCAGATAGACCTTGTAGGTCCGGTCGCCGATCTGCTTACCCTTCTTCAGTTCTTCGGTGATGTTGGGGTTTCCGGCTGCGGCCAGGAATGTGGGGAACCAGTCGAGCCCTGAGATGATACCGCTCTCGACCTTGCCCGCCGGCACTTTGCCCGGCCAGCGGATCATCGCCGGCGCGCGGAACCCGCCTTCCATGACGGTCCCCTTGCTCTGAGTGAACGGGGTCTGGCCGCCGTCCGGCCAGGTGAAGACCTCGGTGCCATTGTCGGTGGTGAACACCACGATGGTGTTGTCATCCACGCCCATATCCTTGAGCTTCTTCATCAGCAAACCGACATCGTCATCGAGCTGAGCCATGCCGGCCTCGTGGATGGACCAGCCATTCGTCGAGTTCCGCATCGCCTCGTATTTCGGCGAGAGATGCGTGACGATGTGCATACGGGTGGGGTTGAGCCAAAGGAAGAACGGCTTGTTGTCCGCCTTGGCCTTGTCGAGGAACTTGAAGGAAAGGTCGCGGATTTCGTCATCCACGGTTTCCATGCGCTTCGGGCACAGCTCTCCCGCGTCCGCGATCGTCTGCTTTCCGACCTTGCCCCAGCGTGGATCGACGGTTGGGTCGTCGGTGGTGCTCGCGAAGGAGTGGACCATGTTGCGCGGGCCGACCTGCGACCTGAGGTTCTGCGGGTAGTTCGGATGGCAGGGGTCTTCCATCGCGTCGAGGTGATAGAGGTAGCCGAAGAACTCGTCGAACCCGTGGACCGTCGGCAGGAACTCGTTCTTGTCGCCAAGATGGTTCTTGCCGAACTGGCCGGTCGCGTAGCCCATCCCCTGGAGCGCGGTGGCAATCGTAACGGCCTCTGCGGGCAGCCCGGTCGGGGCGCCGGCCTGGCCAACGGTGGTCATGCCGGTGCGGATCGGCAGTTCGCCTGTAATGAAATTGGCACGCCCGGCCGTGCAGCTCGCCTCGGCGTAGTAATCGGTGAACAGCATGCCCTCGGCGGCGAGCTTGTCGAGGTTCGGCGTCCGTCCCGCCATCATGCCGCGGTGATAGGCGCCGATGTTCCAGATGCCGATGTCGTCGCCCATGATGACGACGATGTTTGGTCGTTGCTGCGGTTGCGGTTGAGGCTGCTGCGCGGTCGCCGGCAGGCTCATCCCCGTTGTCAGGGCAATTCCTGCACACATACCGAGCCAATTGCGTCGCCAAATCTTCATGCCAGGCCTCCTATTGCGGGCGTCGCCGCCCGGGCGCACGCCTCGCGGAAGCGCGTTCGTCGGTCGGCGACGCTCTCGAAGAATGTACGCGGTGGCGATCGAACAGGGTCTACCGGGGAAATCAGGGCCGATCTACTGGACCATGGCCCAGTATCTACGTGCTCGCATGGGGGCCCTGGACCTCACCTTCTGCGAAGTGAATTTCTCACTTTCTGCTAACCGTCCCGACTATCACAACAGAATACCGTCCTCGAAAGCGTTGGAATCCCTGCATTTCCACTGCCATTCGGGTCAACCTTTGATGCTTAAATCTTGAAGGCATCGGCAGTTGCCGTAACCTACGGTTTTATGACAGTCATAAAACACGCGTAGGTCACTCAGCTATCAGCAGGCGGTGGTCTGGAGACATGGAATTCTCCCGTTATTGTTTTGCTTTTGTCGCAGCCCGCGGCTTCAAGGCGGGCGCCTCCATGGTCATTCTGCTCTTTAACGTGTCCCTTGTTTTTAATCTGTCCCTTGCGTTAAGCGCTCGCGCGGAGGACAGGCCACGACGCATCCTCATGCTGCACGCGTTCAACTACACGTTTCCTTCCACGACGATTGTCGGGGATGCCGCGCGGAAACGACTGCTCGAACGCTCGCCGCACAAACTCGAAATCGATGGGGAGTTTCTCGACCTCGCGCGTTCTTCAGACCCTGGCCACGAGGATCGCGTGGTCTCCTTCCTTCGTGAAAAATACGCCCACACACCGCCTGACATGGTGATGACACTGGGCAGCTTGGCCCTGCCGTTCATCGTCAAGCATCGCAACGCTATCGCGCCCGCAGTCCCGGTCGTCTTTACGGGGATCTCGCCGGCGACATATGCGGCTTCACGCGCGCCAAGCGACGTCACGGGGATCGTGACCGCATTTAATCTCGATAAGACCCTTGCACTGGCGGAGGCGCTTCAGCCCGACACGCGCCGGGTCGTGATGATTGCAGGCAGTGGCCTCGTTGACCGCCGGTGGCAGGCTGCGGCGCGGAGAACGATGGAAGGTCGGGGCAAGAAATTCGAGGCGACCTACCTGTTCGAGCTTTCCTACGAGGCGCTCGTCGCTGAATTGGCACGAGTGCCTCGCGATGCGATCGTCATCGTCCTGACGGTCTTCGCCGATAGCACGGGCAAGGCCTTCGTTCCCGTGGAAGTGGCCACCGCGCTGGCCGCGCTTTCTCCCGCTCCGGTCTATTCCCCCTACGACACCTATCTCGGCAACGGCACCGTCGGCGGCTTCATCGAGACATTCGAATCGGTCGGCGTAGCCGCAGCCGACCTCACGCTTGAAATCCTGGCCGGGAAGGATCCGGCCGCGCTTCAGCCTGGAACCAACCCTGGACAAGCGTACCGGGTCGATTTCAGGGCAATGGAGCGTTGGAATCTGCGCGAGCGCGATCTTCCGGCCGACACCGTCGTCTTGTTCGAGAATCCGACGATCTGGAATCAGCACCGCAATCTCGTGCTTGCCGCGATTTTCATCTCTGCCTTGCAGATGGCCGTTGCCGGCGCGTTGCTGATCCAGAGACGCAGGAGGCAGCGTGCCGAAGTCCTGCTCAAGGAGAGCGAAGAGCGCATGACCTTTACGGCCGCGTCCGTGAATCTGGGGCTCTGGCAGTTCGATCGCGAAACCAACGAATTATGGGCGACCCAGCACTCCCGGGCCCTGTTCGGTCTCGGCAATGACGTTCCGCTCACCCGCGATGCGTTCCAGACAGCAGTCCATCCTGAGGATCGCGAGACGGCCATCGCCTCGCTCAGCAAGGCGTCAAGCGATGATCAATCAGCGGTGACGGACGTTCGCGTTGTGCGGGAGGGAGTGCAGCGCTGGATCCGCATTCGGGCTCGGTCGCACCCTGACGACCAAGGCACTCCAAAGCAGTTGAGCGGAATTTTCATCGACATCACCGAAAACAAGACGGCGGAAATGGAGGCTGCCTTGCAGCGCCAGGAGGTTGCGCATCTCATGCGGGTCTCCGTGCTCGGCGAACTGTCAGGTGCGATCGCGCACGAGATCAATCAGCCGCTGACGGCCATCCAGTCGAATGCGGAAACCGGGTTGGACCTGCTTGCGATGGACTCACCGGACCTCGCAGAAATCCGCGATGTCTTTCAGGACATCGTCGACGACAACCGCCGTGCCAGCGAGGTGATCCAACGCCTGCGCAACCTGCTCAAGAAGGGCGAGACGACGCGGGTTTCGGTCGACGTCAATGAGCTGGTCACTTCGACGTTCGCATTGCTCAACAATGAATTGATCGGGCGCAGGATCAGCGTCAGACTTGATTTGGCAAGCGCTTTATCCCCGACGATCGGCGACCCTGTCCAGTTGCAACAGGTCCTGCTCAACCTTGTGGTGAACGCAATGGACGCGATGGCCTCAACGCCAACGGCTCAAAGGCTCCTCACGGTGTCGACGCTCATGACGGGGGCCGGTGTCATCGAGGTGCGCGTGAAAGATAGTGGTCCCGGCATCCAGCCTGCGGAAGAGCGCCGCGTCTTCGAGCCATTCTACACGACCAAGCCCCAAGGCCTGGGCCTTGGATTGGCAATCTGCGCGACGATCCTCGAGGCGCATGACGGTCACATCGAGCTCTCGAATGATGATTCAGGCGGTGCGGTCGCGAGGCTATCCATGCCGCCGCAGCCAACACAGATCGCAGCCAAGTGACCGGCGCAATGTTTACGGTCTTCCTCGTCGATGACGATGCCCGGGTCATCAAGTCTTTGTCGCGGCTCATGCGGGTGAAAGGCTACGATGCCGAGTGCTATACGTCGCCGCAGGAATTCCTGGACCGTCACGATGCGACGGTCCCTGGCTGCGCCATATTCGACATGTCGATGCCGGGTCTCGACGGCCTCGAACTGCAACACGCGCTGGGGGCGAGAGGGGCCCGCCGGCCGGTCATCTTTCTGACCGGCAAGGGCGACATCCCGACGACCGTGCGCGCCATGAAGGCCGGGGCCATCGATTTCCTGACCAAGCCGGTCAGCGTTCCGGACTTGCTAGCGGCGATAGAGCGAGCGGAGGAGGCGGACGCCCAATCTCGGCAGACTCAAGCCGAGCTGACCTCGATCGAAGGCAGAATCGCGACTTTGACCCCCCGCGAGCGGGAGGTGCTCACTCATGTCGTGGCCGGAAGGCTCAACAAGCAGATAGCCTACGATCTTGGGACGGTCGAAAAAACGATCAAGTTTCACCGTGGCTCGATCATGAAGAAGCTCGGTGTCCGCATGGTCGCCGATCTCGTGCGCCTGGCTGAGAAGGCTGGCCTGTCGAAATAGGCGCCATGGGCCATGCCTGGTACTGGCCCAACGGTCAGGTCGACAACCGTTAACCGCCGACACACCTTGTGCGTCATGGCGGAAGGATTCCCTTGGATCGCAATCGTGGACGATGATCCGTCCGTCGTGAAGTCCCTGAGCCGGACATTGCGCGTGCACGCGTTTCAAACCAAGGCCTACAGGTCAGCGCGGGAATTTCTGGCGGCCTTACCCAATGGGACACCCGCCTGCCTGATCGTCGACGTACAAATGCCTGGGATGACCGGCCTCGAGCTCATCCATCATTTGACGACCGCCGGTATCCACATCCCGACGATTGTGATCACCGCTCAGAGCGATCTCAGGGTGCGCGAGCGCCCTGAAGCCGCAGGCGTCATCGCCATTCTTTCGAAGCCCTTGCGAAATACGGCACTGATCGCCGCTATTGACGCAGCGATTGGAACGGAAAAAGACCCCGATCAGGAGCCATCGTAGCTCGTCTTGTTGAGCATAGCCGAAAGCTGAACCTAGCCGTCAATCCGCCTCGGGTGCGGAATCACGACAGATTGCCGGAAAGATGACGTATCGCGGTGGCTGCGCGCGATCTTGGAGTGCGCAGACCTGACCTCGGCAGCGAGCGAATGAGCGACGGCGATGGCGCATTTCGTAGGTCTGGACGTGTCGGTGCAGGAGACGGCGGTGTGCGTCGTCGACGAAGCCGGCAAGGTTGTGTTCGAGCGGAAGGTTGCGACCGAGCCGGACGATCTCGTCGGGCTGCTCACGTCCATCAGTGGCGGCTATGGCCGGATCGGGATTGAGCCCGGTCCGCTCTCGCAGTGGCTGGTGAACGGCTTGGCGGAAGCAGGCCTGCCGGGGCTCTGCGTCGAGACGCGGCACATGAACTCGCTTCTAAAGGCGCAACAGGTCGACAAGTCGGACCGTCACGACGCACGTGGCATCGCGCAGATGATGCGCGTCGGCCTGTTCAAACCTGTACTCGTCAAGACGCTGGCGAGCCAGGAGAGGCGGATGCTGCTGACCAGCCGGAAGCTCCTGCAGCGCAAGATGCTCGACATCGAGTTCGACCTGCGCGGCACCTGCCCATCCATGTTCTCTCGCGTCTGTTCCGTCGCCGCTTCCTCGAACGGCTTGCCCAGGCGCATGAGGCAGGCGAGCTCGCCTTCTTCGGCGACCTGGCCGCGCTCAATGGGTCCAAGGCGTTCGCCAGCGCGCTGGCCGGGCAGCGCAGGGTCAACTGGATCGTCTACGCCAAGCCGCCCTTCGGCTCGCCGGAGCATGTGCTGGCCTACCTTGGGCGGTACACTCATCGTGTCGCCATCGCCAACAACCGCCTGGTCGCCGCAGATGATGACGGCGTCGCCTTCCGCTGGCGCGACTATCGCCATGGCAACGCCGCCCGGACCATGAGGCTCGATCCCGCCGAGTTCATCCGCCGCTTCCTGCTGCACGCACTGCCCGACGGCTTCCACCGCATCCGCCACTTCGGCTTCCTCGCCAACGGCCACAGGCGCTCCAGGCTTGTCTTCATCCGCCAGGCCATCGCCGCAACCGCCAGCAGGCGCACCAGCGACCATGACGCCAGCATCCAGGGGGCCGCCCGTCCATCGCGCCCGGCCTTCGATCCGGCGCTTTGCCCGTGCTGCGGCGGCGCCATGCGCGTCATCGCGACCCTCCCGCGCTGCCGGCCTTGCCCGGATACGTCATGACCAGAGGCCATCGGCATCGCAGTCCCGATCCTGTTGCCCTGCACGCCACTGCGTCGCGGCGAGCAATGCCCTGCGCCCGGCTCTGTCCCACAGCCATCAGGCGGATCATCGACGCTCCCGTCGCGCCCGCGCCCCCATGGCTCCCGGCCGCGCACTGCTCTGCCGCCGGCAGCGTCCGTCAGCCCGCTCCCATCAGGACTGCGATCGGTCCTGTCGGAGACCCCTTGAGCAGCGGCCCCAAGGCACAAAACCCATAGGCCCTCGCGCCGGCGGCTTCGTTCAATCCGGCTTCAATGAGGTCGCGCGCCGCGCCTCGCTCCACGATCAGTGCCGCGCGACCTCACAGAACCCTCCAGATTCACAACTGTCGAGATGTCTGATTCATGGGGTTCCGTGTTGAGACGCGGAGCCAATGATGGGGATCGCTACGAGCTGAATGAGGCAGCGCCGCGATGGGGCGGCGGTTCATGCACCTCCGGACATCTCGAAACCCACGATCGACGTCTTCAATTCATCTCGTCCCGATCGGTCCCGGGAAATGGTGAAAGGCCCATTCCCATGGCCGGGGCATTGAAAAGCCGGAGCGGCGGCATCGGGAGGAGTATCGAAGGGGAATAGGGGTAGCCCGTACAGTGCGAGTTCTATGATTTAAGGGGAAGCCACCAAAGTTCGCTCCCGTTTTCTGGCCGGCCATCCGTCGTTCGCCGGCCAGAAACCTCGTTTCTTAACTGGCAGCTTTGGATTGGTGCTGCCGCGCGATCAGGTTGAGCGCATTCAGCGTCACTTGCGCCGCCAGCAGCGCCGACATGCCTCCGACATCATGCGGCGGGCTGACCGTGTTGATGTTGACGCCCACCAGATTGAGCCCGGCGCAGGCCTCCAGCACCGCCAGCCCCTCGCGCGAGGTCGCCCCGCCCCAGGTCGGCGTGCAGACGCCCGGCGCGACCGAGGGGTCGAAGAAGTCCATGTCGTAGGAGAGGTACACCGCTCGGTCGCCGATATGCGCGCGGATCTCGGCGAAGACGTTGGCGATGCCGCGTTCCAGCAGTTCGGCGAGCGGGATCACGTTGTAGCCGAGGCTGCCCCCGTATTCGCCGACGCCGGGCAGCATCGTCGTGCCGCGCATTCCGACCTGGTAGGAGCGGGCCGGGTCGACGAGCCCTTCCTCGACGGCGCGGCCGAAGGCGGTTGCGGTGTTGTAGCCCTCGATCGGGTAAGCGTCGGTATGGGCGTCGATATGGACGGTGACGAGATCGGGATAGACACGGTGCAGCGCCCGCATCTCCGGCAGCGCGATCGCTCCGTCGCCGCCGAGCGTCACCGCCACGGCCCGCGTCTCGGCGATGGCGCCGACCGCGGCCTCGATCGCGACATAGGAGGCTTCGAGATCGCCGGGGCTGACCTTCGCATCGCCGACATCGACAACGCCGAGCGCCTCCAGTGGGTTGATGCCGTTGACGAAGTCGAAGGCTCGCAACAGCAGCGACTGCTCGCGTATAGAGGACGGCCCGAGCCGCGAGCCGACGCGCTGCGGATGCGTCCCGCAATCGAAGGGCAGGCCGAGGACTACCGCCTTGGCGTCGCCGATCTCGGTGCGATGTGGGACGCCCATGAAGGTCTGGGCCAGCGAAAACGGCGCCGTTGTCATCGATAATCCTGTGTCTTGGTCGGAAAGGCAGGGGCGGGCGGCGCGATGCCGCCCATCGTGGGTCGAGGCTCAGGAGGCGATCGCGTCCATGTAGCGGGCGAGGATCGTGGCGTAGTGCTGCGCGTACCACTCGTTGTCGACGGCGACCTGGCGCGCGAAATTCTCGGGCGATCCGCAGTCGAGCGCCTTCATCTCGGCCGGTACCATCGCGGCGGCGGCCGGGTTGACCGGCCCGTTGCCGACGCGCTTGAACAGTTCGACCTGGCTCTTGGGATCCTGCGCCGAGGCGATGAACTTCCAGGCGCCGGCCTTGGCCGGGTTCCCCTTCGGCACGATCCAGGCGCCGGGAAAGAGGATGCCGTCCTCGAAGGTGAACTTGATGTGGTCGCCAACTTCCTTGGCGAGCAGCATCGAGCGCGTGTGCCAGAGATTGCCCATCACGACCTCCTGGTTGCGGAAGAGCTGCTGGCTCTCCGCGCCGGTGGTCCAGAAGATCGTGTGCTGCTTGATCTCTTTGATCTTGGCGAGCGCCCGGTCGACATCGATTGGGTAGATCTTGTCGCGGCTGACGCCGTCGGCGAGCAGCGCCGCCTCCAGCATGCCCTCGATATTATTGCGCAGCGTGCGTTTGCCCGGGAATTCCTTGACGTTCCAGAAGTCTTTCCAGTTCTTCGGCACCGGTCCTTTCAGGGCCTTCGCGTCGTAGGTCAGCACGAAGGAATAGAGATAGGCGCCGACGCCCCAGTCCGAGCGATGCGCGGCGCGGACCTTGTCCTGCGCGACGATCGACCAATCGACCTTTTCCAGGAGGTTCTGGCGTCCGAGCTCGATCGAGGCCGGCACGGTGCGGTCGCAGACGTCCCAGGTCACGGCGCCGCTCTCGACCATCGCCTTGATCTTGCCGGAGCTCGGCCCCGAGCCGTTGATCAACGCCTTCGCGCCGGGATTGGCGGCGTTGAAGGGCTGGGCCCAGATAGCGTCATAGGCCGGCACGGCATCCCCGCCCCAGTTAACGACGACGATCTCGCCGGTCTGGGCATGGGCCGGCGTGAGGCGCAGGCCCACCGGGATCGCTCCCAGCATGGCGAGCGCCTGCAGGAAGCGGCGGCGATGCACGCGCTTGCCCTCGGTCTGCCTGCGCAGGATCGCGAGGCAGTCGTCACGGAATTCCTGATGCTCTCTGGTCATGCTGGTCTCCCCTCTGTTGTCAGGCTTTTGCGGAGGCGCTGCGCAGCGCCGAGATCGCGACGGCGGCGAAGGTCAGGACGATCATCACCGTGCCGAGCGCAGCGATGGCCGGGTCGATATTGTCTGCCAGCCCCTCCCAGATCCGGCGCGGCAGGGTCGTCACGGCGCGGCTGGTGACGAAGAGCGCGACGATGGTCTCGTCCCAGGAAGTGATGAAGGCAAAGGCGGCGCCTGCAACGATGCCGGCGCGGATCTGCGGCAGCACGACCCAGCCCATCGCCTGCCGCGCATTGGCGCCGAGGCTGCGTGCCGCCTGTTCCAGCCGCGGATCGACATTGGACAGCGTGCCGGCGACGGTAAGCACGACGAAGGGCAGCCCCTTCATCGCGTGGATCAGGATCAGCCCGAGATAGGTGTCGAGCAGTCCGAGCGTGGCCCAGGCGCGGTAGAACGCGACCGCATGCACGATCGGCGGCACGATGATCGGCGCCAGCAGCAGGAGGCGCAGGCGCCGGGCGAGCGGCGCTCCCAGCCGCCAGGCGCCGACCGCGAAGGCGACGCCGAGCACGGTCGCAAGCACTGTCGCGCCGATACCGACGATCAGGCTGTCGACGATACTCTTCGTCCAGCGGCCGTCGGTCGCGAGGCTGCCGTAATGGCGAAATGAGATCGATGTACTCGGCAGCGAGAGATAGCGCTCCGGCGTCAGCGAGATCGGGATGACGACGAGGATGGGCAGCAGCAGGAACGAGGCCGCGAGCCAGGCGACAATCCGGTTGAGCGAAAGCCCGGTTGAGTTCGAGGGGACGCTGAGCGCTGCCATGGTTACTTCCTCAGCGCCTGTTCGACGTCCATGAAGCGGCTGAGCCACATCACGAGCAGGAGCACGGCGCCGAGCAGCACGGTCGCCAGCATCGCCGCCAGCCCCCAGCGAAGCGTCTCGGAAATCTGTACGCTAATGAACTCGGCCACCATGATCGTGCGCCCGCCGCCGAGGATGGCCGGGGTGATGTAGAAGCCGAGCGAGAAGATCATCACGATCACGCCCGCGCCGATCAGGCCGGGCAGGCTGAGCGGCAGGAAGACCCAGCGGAAGGCCTGCCCCGGCGTCGCCCCGAGCGCGCGCGCCGCCGGCACCAGCCGGTCGTCGATACCGCGCAGGCTCGTGTAGAGCGGCAGGATCGCGTAGGGCAGCATGTAATGGACCATGCCGATGAGCACGCCGAGCTCGTTGCGCACGAGGCTGAGCGGGCTCTCGATCAGGCCGGTCGAGAGCAGGATCGAATTGACCAGCCCCTTCGACTGCAGCAGCGCGACCCAGGCGAAGGCGCGGATGAGGGCGCTGATCCAGAAGCTCGCCACGACGATGCCAAGCAGGATCTTGCGCTCGCGCGGCCCGCATTGCAGCAAGGCGTAGGCGACGATGTAGCCGATGGCCAGCGCCAGCACGGTGGTGATCGCCCCGATCCGAAGCGTCGTCCAGAGCACGCGCTGCACGGCGCCGTTGTTGACGAGTTCCGCATAGTTGGCGAGGCCGGGCCTGGGCACGGTGAAGCTCAGCACCAGCACGTTCAGCACCGGCGCGAGGTAGAACAGCGCCAGGAAGACGCAGGGCGCCAGCAACATCAGCCAGTAGAGCCGCTCGCTTCCGCCGGTGCTGGTGGCGGCGGAAGCGCTCACGGCGAGGCCTCGCTGCCGCACACGAGGATCGCCGCATCCGGCGCCCATGAGGCGACGATCTCCTCGCCCTCCGCGAAGCTGCGCTGCCCGGCCGGAACCGTCGCGAGCAGCGTCTCGCCATTCGTTAGTTTGACCTCGACCTCGACGGCCGCGCCGAGATAGGTGATGTCACCGACCCGACCGCGGACTTGGCAAGGCGCGGCCTCGGCGCTGGCCGCTGACGCGGCAAGCCTGATTTTCTCAGGCCGGAGGGCAGCGACCGCTGCTTCGCCGGCACGCGCCGCGATGCCGTTTACTACGGCCGTCGCGGCGAAGCCGGGCATATGGATCTCGACGTGCCCACCGCTGATCGAGGCGATCTTGCCGCGCAGGAAATTGCTCTTGCCGAGGAAGCCCGCCACAAACTCGGTGGCCGGCCGCTCGTAGAGCTCGGCTGGCGGGGCGATCTGGAGGATGCGGCCGCGGTCGAGGATGACGATGCGGTCCGACATCGTCAGCGCCTCCTCCTGGTCATGCGTGACATAGATGAAGGTCGAGCCGACCTCGCGATGGATCGACCGGAACTCGGTCTGGAATTCCTTGCGCAAGGCCTTGTCGAGCGCACTCAGGGGCTCGTCGAGCAGGAGCAGTTCCGGCGCGAAGACAAGCGAGCGGGCAAGCGCGACGCGCTGCTGCTGCCCGCCCGACAATTGGCGGGGATAGCGATGTGCGAAGGCCTGCAGCTTCGCCGTCTCCAGCGCGGCCACGATCTTCGGCCGGGCCGCCTCGCCGGTGATGCCGCGTGCTCTCAGCGGAAAGGCGACATTGTCGTAGACGGTGAGGTGCGGGAACAGCGCATAGCCCTGGAAGACGACGCCGAAATTGCGCCGCTCGGGCGGCAGCGCCGTCACGTCGCGGCCGTCGAGCACCATGCGGCCGCTGCTGGGTGCGACGAAGCCGGCAATGCTCATCAAGATCGTCGTCTTGCCCGACCCGGAAGGGCCGAGCAGCGTGATGAACTCGCCGGCCTTGATCGTCAGATTGGTCGGTTCGAGCGCGACGAAATCGCCATAGCGCTTCTCGACCTTGTCGAGGACAAGCGAGTCTTTCACCGATGCGGTCCCATTCCCCGTTGCCGTTTAGGCTTGGCTCCATGGTCCCGTTTTCCCGGCTTACGTCAAAAACGAAATGAGTTAAAAGATATAAATCTGGATTATAACTCGATGGCGGAGACGGGCTTGGATACGCGGCACCTCGAGGCCTTTCGTGCTGTCATCGAGACTGGCTCGATGAGCGCCGCGGCGACCCTGCTGGCAAAGTCGCAGCCGGCGATCAGCAACCTGATCACTCGGCTTGAGGACGAGCTCGGCGTCTCCCTGTTCGAGCGCAAAAAGGGCAGGTTGCAGGTCACGCCCGAAGCGACGCTGTTCTACGAGGAGGCGCGTCGCGCTCTCGGGGTGCTCGAACGCACCCGCCAGGTCGCACGGGATCTCAAGAGCCTACGCTCGGGAACGCTGTCGCTGGCGAGCCAGCCCGGCCTCGCCACCTATGCCCTGCCGCCGATCATCTCCCGGCTCCTGAGGCGCTGGCCGGACGGCACGGTGCGCTTCATCACGCGCTCATCGCCGACCGTGCGCGATCTCGGCCGCATCGAGGCCTTTGATATCGGTTTCGCCGAGCATCCGATCGAGAGCCCGGCCTCCGTCATCGAGACGATCGAAGTGCCCTGCGTCTGCATGATGCCCGCCGATCATCCGCTCGCAGCCGAGTCGGTCATCACGCCGGCCCATCTCGACGACGCCCCCTTCATCTCGCTTTATGCCGATCATTTCCTGCACGAGGCGATCGAACGCGCCTTCGCCGAGCATTCGGCGCGGCTGCGCATGGCCGTTCATGTCGAGTTTTTCGGCACCGCTTGCGCGCTGGTCATGGAAGGCGTCGGCGTGACCATCGTCGACGTCGTCACCAGCCTGCATTTCCAGAAGGTGGGACTGATCGCGAAACCGTTCCTTCCGAGGCTCGATTATCGCTATGCGATGTTCCAGCCGGGCGTGCGTTCACTTTCACGAATTGCGCGTGAGTTTGTGGATGCATTCAGGGAAGAGAACACTCGCTTAGTTCGGGCTAATTCTCCCTACACGGGAGCCTAATCCAAGTGAGCACAGGACGTCCCCGTCCCCGGAATTCGCTCTGCGCTTCAAAAATTAAGCCCACAGTTCTGTGAACGGCGGGCCTCTGACTATCGTCAGGACTAGACGGCTCCGGCCATCGCCGGGAAACTGGCTTTGCCCTCCTGTCGGTTGCGGCCGGTACATCCGCGGCAACGCATCCAACCGGAGAGCAGGCAGGTGCGATGATGGCACCGCGCGGACACCGAGATGGTGACGGCTTTGGTTCCTGCAAGGCGGCGGGAAATTGGCAACGATCTGTTTCAAGTTCGACGAGCTACGGCGGGGGGTATTCAAGCTCTATCAGGACCGGGGCGTGGTCACTGGTATGCTCCCAGCCTCGCGGCGAACGCCGAATCTCCGCACGCTTGAGTGATGCAGCCAAAGCGGGGCTTAGCAGGAAGTGGTCGATCCGCGGTCCCGCGTCGCGTTCAAACGAGTTGCGCCAGTATTTCCAAAACGTGTAGATGCGCTCGTGGGGGTGGAGGTGCCTGACGGCGTCAACCCACCCCTGTTCAAGTAGTTTGGCGTATGCCTTCCTCACCTCGGGGCGAAAGAGAGCGTCCTCCTTCCACCGCTCAGGCGCATAGACATCCAGCGCCGTCGGCATGACATTGAAGTCACCAACGAGCGCAACCGGCACGTCGAGTGATAGTATCTCCTCGGCGTAGCTTTGCAATCGATCAAACCAGCGAAGTTTGTATTCGAACTTGGGCCCAGGGGCGGGATTGCCATTGGGAAGATAGAGACACCCTATCAGCATCCCGTTCACCGCCGCCTCGATGTACCGGCTATGGCTGTCATCGGGATCACCGAGAGGGCGGCCGCGCTTTGCGAGGATGGCGACACCGTTCCAACTCTTCTGGCCCTGCCAAACCGCCGCATAGCCGGCTTGCTGCAGCTCACGCTCCCGAAAGCGATCGTCGGAACATTTCAGCTCCTGCAGACAGACTACGTCGGGGTTGTCCTGCTTCAGCCACCGCAGAAGAACCGACAAGCGGCCGTTGATGCCGTTTACATTGTAGGTCGCGATCTTCAATGACGGCTCTCCTCCTAGCCGGGAATCTCTCCACATAGCTCAGGGGTTTCGGCCCTTTCCCGCCGAGCGTCAGAGGTTCCCGCGCAGGAACGCCTGTGCTCACGATATCGCATCCGGCCAACTCGCGAGAGAAAGTCCGTGTCCTTCGCCTGGATAGATATGGCTTTGGACATGTCCCCGTTACTTTTGATCAGCCTCTCGATGGCCCCGGCGTCTGATACCGGGACCACATGGTCGGCATCCCCATGCAAAATGAGGGTCGGTGTCGGACCGAAACACCGAGGGCGGCTGAGCCACGGCCAGGGCAAGCATCCCCGCAATCATAATCTAAACCCACGAATCGACATCGGGCAGCCGAGGCCGTTTCATTTGAGTTGCGCCAGGCTAAGGAACTGGTCCTTGGGAAAGCCATTAAAAACAAATTTTGTACTTATGTTCCTTTTAGGTATCTGGCTGCGTCAGCCGGCCGCTTGGCTTGGTGCTTCCTCTTGAAACCGGCCCGCTGCTCTGAAAAGGGTGGCGAGCCTTTTTGCGTTTTGGCGGAACCCTCCGTTTCCATGCGCGTTCAGCCGACAGTACCCATGACCCCTGACTGGGCCCGCTGTGGGAGTACGCCGCGGGCCCTTTTTTGGGCTCAGGGTTGCGGAGGACAGCCATGGCGACGGGAACGGTGAAGTGGTTCAATCCCACCAAGGGATTTGGTTTTATTCAACCTGACGACGGCGGGCACGATGTGTTTGTTCACATCAGCGCCTTGGAGCGTGCGGGATTGCGAGAGCTGCGCGACGGACAAAAAATCGCCTACGAGCTCGTTCCCGACCAACGCTCGGGAAAAACCTGTGCCGAGAACCTCAAGCCGGAATAAAGCCCGCTGCTTGGACGGCGTGCTGTTCCCTCAAAGGCCACACGACCTACGGCCCCGCTGCGATTTTCCTAGGGGGATCCCTTCCCTCTCCTGGCATCGCCCTCAAGTACAATAGAGGATCCGATACCTTGGTGGGAGGATGGCCCCTTCGGAACGCGCTCGTGAATGCCATGACGCCGATCCAGAAACGTGGACTGACACGTCTTATGCTGCGGCTGCCTGGTTTGCGTGACGGCTTCGAACAGACGTCTGATGAGATCTTTTTCGATATCTGTGAGGCCTATGAGCTGGCGTGGATCGGGCTCGATTTCTGGACCCGGTCGGAAGCGCCAGAACGCGCCGAGCGGATTATGGAATACGAAGAGTTGGCGGCCTCTTTGGAGTCGGAGGCGCTTATTAGAGGAAGGAAATCCTGAGACGCCGGCGCGCGGGCACGGCCTGGGGCCTCGCTGCTCCCGCCGGATCAGCGGGCCCACACTCAGCCCGTCATTTTGATGAGCCGCAGTCGCTCGATCTGAACTTTGAGCGCAGCAACCACGCCCTCGCCGCGAATGCCCCTGATGCCTTGGCTTTTGCGGTCCTCGGCGCCGGGGACGCCGTCGAGGATTTCGGCGCGCTTCGCCTCTGGGAGGGAGAGCAGATATTCGACCTCGCATTCCTGCCGCCACTCCCCGGAATCGGAGAGAACCTCTCGACCGAAGAGATGGGACCACACGACGCGAGGTGAGGAGCCTGGCGCGGTGCATCTCCAGGGTTGCCCCCAGACTGGTCGATCGCAATGCGTTCATCGACGCAGGCACCGCATCCTGCCTGGACTCAACTCATGGAGCCGATCGCCGGTTCCGCGCCGACGAAACAATTTCGCTCGCGCCCGGAACCCGTAGAGGACGCTGCGCGTTCTTGTATTAGCCCAAGAGGGGTGAACTGGCCTGCTGTGTGAGGACGCGGCGGGCCCTTTTTTCGTTCCTCGTCGACGGAACAGCCGAGGGGCAAGTTTGTTTCTCTGGCGTGCTGGCCACCACTACGGCCTCGGGCCTCGCCGCAGCCTGACGGGTTTGCCCGGAGCGGAAAGAAGAGCCCCAATGACAGCAATCGATCGGCATGACCGGCCGCTTGACGCTGTTGAAACCAAAACGGCGAACGGGGGTCAGACGCGCTTCAATGAATATTCACCTCGCGTTCGAGGGGGCTCATTTGCCTCAGTATTGTTTAGTCGTCATCGCGTGGCTTATGCTCATCGCTTACGTCGCTTTGTGTCTCTACAATTGGTTCAGCCATTGAAAGCTTAAGCGTCGATGTCGCTAATTGGGAGCCAAGGTGATTGCGCCCGGCTGATTGGTTCCCGCCGAGCGCCGTCGGTTGCTCCAGCGGGAGGTCGGCGGGGTGGTGTCCTCCATTTTCCGCGACATGGATCAAGCGGTGGCTGTTCATCGCGCGTCGGGCACGGTCAAGGACTGGTCGCTCCGCAGGCGGCACTTCTGGCGGATTTTTTCGGCGCCAACCTGCTGTTCTTCCCAGCATTTCCTTGGCCTTGACGTGGACTATCCGGATGCCTTCGCCGGCTGGCATTTCTGGTCGTCGATCGGCTCCTACATCTTCGCTGCGGCTTGCTGATCTTCTTCTACGGCGTCAATCGTCGCCTTCTCGAAGAAGCAGCTCGCCGGGACAATCCGTGGGGCGAAGGTCCAATGACGCTGGATGGACCCTGTCCTCGCCTCCGCCGTCCACCAGTTCGAGACCCTGCCGCGCATCGTCGGCTGGGACCTCTGTCCATATTTTCACGCACTCTGCAGTCCGCCGCGCAGCTGCCCCATCCGCCGCGTGGAGGTGCACCTCCATGAGGAGCGGGACGAGGCGATAGCCAACCTATGATCCCGCCCCCACGGTAGCATCCTCGGCCGGGGCGACGGAGAAATTCATATCCGACAAAAGCTCTTTCACGAAGGGAAGCCGGTTGATTCTGTTGACGATCGCTTCGGCAGCACGAGAAGGCATCATGTCCCTCAAGATCGCAGGCCAGGTCGCGAACGCGCTTTCTACGGTTCTTTTGACTTCGTGGATGACCACGCCCGACGGGACTTCAAGAAGGCCCGCCGCGCGCTCGAAACGGCGGAGCGTGAGCGAATCGGGGTTACTTGTTCTCATGAACGACAAGGCGAGTTCGGCGTCGCCAAAGACGACGGTGGGCACGACGTCGTAGGCGGGGCTGAGCGCGATTCCACCGCCTTCGGGGTAGAGGAACGACCAGTTTTTAAGGTGCGCGTCGCCGTTCCCGATCAGCATGTTACATACGGAACGGCCGATGGCTTCCACGAGCTCCCCTCGACTGTCGGTGGCGAACCGACGGACGATGTTGAGGACTGTTTCTTCGTTTGCCCGCGTATACTTCTGATCTCCGAGAGCCCCGGTAATCTGGGCAAAGTCCTCCATCTGAACGCGGAGGCCGTTGGGCCCTCTATCGAAGCGGGTCACTGCAAGACAGGTCGACCCGTGTTCCAGGTATTCCTCTGGCAGGCCTTCCACCGCGGAGGACGGGACGAGGCGAGTCAGAGCCACGCGTCGCCCCGTGGCGGCGACCATTGTCATCGCGGCATGCTCCATCTCCGGCAGGTCGCGGTACTTCTTATGTGGTACTTTGAGGATAACGTCCCCAACCTCCTCACCGAACATCGGGAGCGTCAGGCGGTCGTTTCGAGCCTTCATCGAAAATTTCAGTTGAACGCCGGCAAGCGAAAAGCGAAGGGACGGGCCCCTAGGCCAAGGGGAGTCTGTTGCAGGAGATTCGGCGTCTACGAAACCGCCTTGGGTGGCGCGGCGCGCGGTGAGAGCGCCGGGCAGGTCCATTCCCAGGCGGGCAAGGACGTCGAAGTGATCAGTGCGGCCATGCCCGAGTTCCTTCTCTACGAGCTCCCGCAGCGCTCCTTCGGGCAGGAGATTGTCGAAGAAGGGCGGCAGGTAGCCATTCGTGCCGATCTTGTCCGCTCTCCTGGTCAGCCGCTGCATCGTGGCTTCCTCGGATTGCCCCGTCCATGACAACGATACGAGCGGGCGGACCGGTCCCATGGCGAGATATGCATCGTCGGGGAAGAACGATGTTATGCGCTGGCTCCGATCTCGAACGATTATGCCAATTTTTAGCTCTCGCCGTGTGTCGGGGCGCAGATAGACTTCCAGCGTGTCAGCGGGGGGCATGGCCAACATCGTTCTCGGGATCGTCATCACCCTCGATCAAAATCTCGTCGAGTAGGCTCGACGGCGTCGTGGGGACAGATGGTAATGCGGACGCCCGGTCCCCTGCCAAGCCGAGTGCCTCAGCTAAGCGTTCACGGGGTACGAAAACGATTTCCAGCCCCAGGGCTTCTCCAAGGTCGAGGAGGTTGTCAATGGATGGATTAGCCCTGCCGCTCTCGATTTCACTCAGGCGAGCAGGGTCGCGCCCGACGCGTTTCGAAAGTTCGCGAAGGGTCCACCCACGTTGGTCGCGATTCCGTTCGATCTGGTCACCTAACCGGCGACGGGCCTCGTGGCTGCGTTGCGACATTCCGCAAATTCCCTCGACTTTTGCGATATAGCGCATGTCGGTTAGAAGTCAATGGAAGATTGCGAAATAACGCAATTAGCGCCATTTTTTGCGATATACAGCAATATATCAGAAAGCTGGCGCGTAGGGGACCGAGGCGATTCACAAGCCATTCGATCCGTGATTAAGAGGGCAGATCGGTCGATGGCGCCAGCGTGCTCGCTGCTACTATCCGGGCAAGAGCGGAGCGTTGGCTAACTCGTCTGGAGTCGGTCCTCATCCGCTAATGATGTCGGCGAGGTCTTCAATGGCTCTCGCGAAAAGCTCCACGTCGCGCGTCTGATAGACCTTGCCCCTCATCCTCCGGCCGCGTCCTCATCCGTAGAAAGATCCCGCCGCTTGGAAACGCCGGCCGCCTGAGCAAGCTCGGTTCGGTGCTTCCCATATTCGTCACTGGTTAGCCCTGTGCGTCGTTTCCCGTGATGCTGTTTCGAAGCTCGATTGGGTTGGCGATGGTGCGGAGCGTCTTGAAGCCTTCGCCGGTGCCATGGATCGTCACGTTGCCATAGTCGAGCATGCGCCCCAAGATTGATTGATCGATCTGGACGCTTTCGACCTTGTCCATGTTCATCTCGGTGGTCTCCCGCTGGATGAGGCCTTTCTTGTAGATGACCCGTCGGTTGGTGACTGCGATCTCGGTGACCCACGAGTGGAACCATTGCTGAATCAAGAGGACCGCCGCAACGAGTGCGAGGGCGTATCCCGCATACCGCCAGACTCCTGGCATGAACTGCGTAGCGCTGAGCCAGAAAGCGACCGCCGCTAGGAGTGCAACCGTAATACCGGGCGAGTACACTATCCAATGAATGGACGAGATGTGCCGGACCTGTTCATTGGGCTGCAAGACGCGCTGAACGTAGCTCATGAAAATGGGTCTCCTTCAGCAGCATAGGCAACGCCACCCGATATTCCAACCACGGTGGGGACCGTTGTGGCAGGTGCAGAAGATTTTTCGACAATGACGGTCTCGCGCGCGTTGAAGAGCGACAGCGTCATCCTCGAAGCAACGCGCAAGCGCATCGCCCTTCTCCTCATAAAACGCCCCGTAGTGGCGCATCTTGTCCTCGTCGAGCGCGACGCCGAGGCCCGGCCCGGTCGGCACGCGGATGGCGCCGCCCTCGTACTTCATCAGCCCGCCCTCGGTGATGTCGTCGGTCAGGTAGTGGTAATGGGCGTCGCCGGCGAAGCTCATCTCGGGGATCGTCGCGGCGGTGTGCAGCATCGCGGCGAGCTCGATGCCGAACTCGGCCCCGGAATGCATCGCGACGCCGAGCCCGAAGGTGCGGCAGACCGCCGACAGGTCCTTCACCCCGCGCGGACCCTCCCAGTAGTGGATGTCGGTCAGCACGATATCGACGGCGCCGAGTCGGATGGCGGGGCCGAGATCGTCAAATTTCGCGGGATACATATTGGTGGCGATGGGCGTGCGGACCGCCTTGCGCACGGCGGCATTGCCCTCCAGTCCCCAGGCGGGGGCGATCTCATGAGAGAGGAGATCTTCGGCCCCATTGCGATGTTGTTCAGGGCTGAGGACATCGACGACGCGATCCGGATCGCGAATGCCATTCCCTATGGACTGGGCTCGTCGGTCTGGACGAATGATGTCGGCGAACAGGAGCGGTTCGTGCGCGAGGTCGAGGCTGGCATGACTGCGATCAACCAGATGCTCGCCTCCTCGCCCGAGGTGCCGTTTGGCGGCGTGAAGACGTCTGGTCACGGACGAGAACTCGGAGCTCACGGTCTTCACGAGTTCATGAACCTCAAATCCGTCATGCGCCCGAACTGAGCACACTGCGCTCTCTTTATCGATGAGCATTCGGCACGGGATTCGATAGGTAAGGCCCGCTGTTCTCTTCTAACATGCTGGCGGCCGCCGCCGACGTACCAGTGATGAAAAGGGCCCTGACGAGTCCAGATGCCTCATTCGCCTGCCTCCTTCGAGTGCGCTGACGCCGTCGAGCTTGCGAAAGGGCTGATCGGAGCGCTCCTGCTTGTTGACGGTGTGGGTGGCACGATCGTCGAAACCGAGGCCTATCTTCGTGACGATCCCGCATCACACAGCTATCGCGGCCGCACTCCCGCCAACGCAACGATGTTTGGCAATTCTGGGCACGCCTATGTCTACCGCTCCTACGGCTTGCATTGGTGTTTCAACGTCGTCGCGGAGGGCCATGGCGCCGTTTTGATCCGCGCGATAGCCCCGGAGGTCGGCATCGATAAGATGATCATGCGGCGAGGGACGGAGAGAAACCTCTGCTCCGGACCCGGGCGGCTGGCAAGGGCGCTTGGAATAACCGATGTCTACAACGGCCTGATTTTGACGGAACCCCCTTTCTTCGTTCAAGCCCCGAGTGAAAGGCCCTCACTCGTGAGCGGCACTCGCATAGGCATTTCCAAAGCGCCCGAGCGGCCCTGGCGCTTCGGTCTGCGTGATTCACGCTTCTGGAGCCGCCCCTTTACTCCACAGCAGCCTAGAAACGCCGGGAAAACCGACGAGAGGTGATGCCGGGGCTGACGAAAGCCCTTGGGGGTGAAGAACTCTCGGTCAGGCGCATCCCTCGGGAACATCGGGGCGAGCCAACCGTCTCCCTTGCAAGAGCATCGCGGCACATTCTATGGGCAAGGGCTCTGGGAAACCATCGGAGGTCTCGAATATGGGCGACCCTTCCAACAATGATGCCAGCAAAACTGCGGAACGGGCTCATCGGCAGAGTGAAACGCCGGGGGGGGCAGGCGATAATGCCCATGCACGCAGAAGACCATTCGAATGCCCATCCCGCCGCAGAGACCCCAGTCGAGGGACGACAGGGTTTTCTCGGCCGCCCGGTTCTTGCTGTGCTCATCGGCGGCTTGTTATTGGTTGGCCTCGCGTGGATCATCGTGCACTACGCGACGAGGTAACCAATGGGAATGATCCTCGCTTCCGGCACGGATCTACGCATCCGGTGCCTTGCCGCCAGGCTCGGCGGCAACAGGCGGCTGATCGTGTAACAGTCGACTTTCGAGCAAGCGTCGCATTGCCAGAGCATTCTTGGGCGCAAAACCTTCATAGTCGTTGTTGAAGTAGATCCACGCTCTCCTGGCACCGCTTACTCGGATTTTGTTGGCCCAGATTTTCAGTTCGTCGTCTGAATAATCATGTCGGTACCATCGTTGCGGACCATGGAGACGAAGGTAGATTTCATCGGCTGTCCGCACCAAGTCATCCGGAAGGCGCGGTCCGCTGCATGAGCAGAAGATCGTGCCCGTCTCACGAAAAGCCGAGTACACCGTTTCATTCCACCAGCTCGCGTGACGGAACTCCACGACATTGCGCCGCGCCGGATCGAGCTGGCTCAGAATCCTGGTCAGCCTCACTTTGGTGAACTTGTAGCTCGGCGGAAGCTGGAAAAGGAAGCAGCCCATTCGTTCCCCGAGAATGTCGGCTATCGCCCCAAAATCCTTTACGAGGGTCTTGGTGCCCTCAAACCTTTTGATATGAGTGATCAGCTCACATACTTTGATCGTATAGATGAAATTGCGGTCTCCAGGTTGACGACGCCAGCTTCTCACGTTGGCAACGGTTGGCCATGAGTAGAATGACGCGTTGATCTCAACAGTATCGAACTGTTCCGCGTAGTGACTGAACCATTCGCCTGTAGGCATCTGCTCCGGGTAGAATTTTCCACCCCATTTCCAGTAGAACCATCCCGAGCAGCCGACATAGACGGATGCCTCCAAACAGGAGGTATTCCCCCTCTCCGCAACTGTCCCCGCCAGGCGAGCGGCATGCATTTTTTTTGCGCGCCCAATGTTCTCTGTCCGCTGTTTCTCTCTGCGCAGCCGGCGCCGTTCACGACGCTCATCGGATCCAGGTGCTTTCCGCTTCGCGACTTGCGTATCCATCATTGTCCTGACCGGCCGTTATGCGGGTGAAGCTGGGTGGGCAGTTTGGGGTTTTGCTAGCGCAGCAGTCCCTGCGCCTCGAAGACATCCCAGCCATCCAATTGCGACCGCGGTGCGTCCTCCCGGGCCTTCCTGGTGCCGCCGGCCTTGCCCCGAGGCTTGCTCGCACGCGTCTGTGCGGCCTTCCCCGCCGCGCGCCGCCGGGTTTCGGCGAGCGCCTGCGCATCCTGCTCTCTCCAGATGGCCGGCAGGTCCCCATCAAGCACGGCCTCGATCTGCCGCGGGTCGAAGACGTGGAACGTCACGGCCTTTGCGCGCCCGCGCAACTTGACAGTGCGTGTCCCGATGCTCTTGAGGCGACCGTCTTTCACCCACTTGTGACGCTCGCGGGAAGAGATCGTCAAAATATCCTCCGCCTCACTTGGAAGTGTGGGCAGCCCTGCGATCCCGCCCAGCACCTCGGAGATCACGCCGAGGCGACCCTGAACGCATCTGTCTCGGCCTCTGACATGCGCAATGCGATACGCCCCGTCCCAGCCGTCATGCACGTCCTCGCTGCCCAAGGCAGCCGGCCCCGAATTTCGCGTTCGATCCCCTTCGCCCGCACCGACGACCCAAGCGTCGCGGAAGACGGTAGCGGCCACTCGGCAACCAACGAAGGGGAGGCGTTCATGCTCCGCCTGGACGTCATCCGACCCAACTCACGTTTCCGGAAGGTCGAGTTCTCAACCTGGACCGCTCGCGTATGTTCCGCTCGCTCCGCAGCGCCGTGGCCCGCCGCTTCTCACCCCACGGCATCGATGCAACTGTCGGGTCAACGTGCAACAAGACATGCTCACTGAGTTGCTCAATTGCACATCCTCGTCTTCCAGGGCGCGCGGCTTGGCCGCTGCAAGTAGCGCTTCCGACTCCAACGACGCCGCCGACTCCTGGTATTTCATAATCCGCTCCGCGCGTTCCGGCGCTTCCGATCGGGTCCAGTAATCAGCCCTTTCCACACCAGCTCGTACGCTTCGCCGAGTTCGAGGAAGGCGTCATTAGAGGTCCTCAAAAGCGGCGCGCAAAGCCGGGAGCCGCAGCATCAGACGTGTCAGTCCACGTTTCTGGATCAGCGTCATGGCGCAACTTCAAGTGCGCGTGTGGAATTTGCCATGCTGCCGCCAGTGCATCGCTCCCTCTATTGTACTTGAGGGCCACGCCATGGTGAGTAAGGGGCCCCGCCATAGGGCAATCCCAGCGGGGCCTTAGGCCGTGTGGCCTACGAGGGCGGGCAAGAAGGCCAGCACGCCAACAAAACGAATGGATCGGTAGTCAGTTCCATGATCAGCAGCCGCTTCATCCCGCCTTAAGGTTCTCGGCACAGGCTTTTCCCGAGCGTTGGTCCGGGACGACTTCGTAAGTGATTTTCTGCCCGTCGCGCAGTTCTCGCAGTCCCGCCCGCTCCAAGGCGCTGATGTGGACGAACACGTCCTGACCGCCATCATCAGGTTGGATAAAACCAAATCCCTTGCTTGGATTGAACCACTTCACAGTTCCCGTCGCCATGGATGTCTCCTCCCTGACGGTGAATGATGAAAAGGCGATCTAACTCTCGCGGCACGCCTTCGGAGGATTCCGACCGACCCTACTACCGTTTTGCTGCCCCGCCACTCGAGGAAAGCGACTGGGCGCCAGGCCGTGCAAGAACGTTCGCGGAGTCCTTGCACGCGTCCGAAAACCCTGCGGCGGTTTCTTTGTTCCCACGACCGAGAGATAGCGGCACGGTGACGTCCGCCGTCGGCATGCGACCTACGATGCACGGTTGGGATCACCGGAAATCGCGCGTCTTCACCTTGATCGTATCGATATGCAGATCGGGAATGTAGATGTCTCGCGTTCGAAGCCCCTTTGGCGGAAGCCCACGCGGATCCGGCGCCGGCGAACCATGGTGGAACTCGTCCCCCCGGCCATGAGGCAGCGGGAAGCCGTCGTCGCGCTCCCCGACGCTGGCGAGTTCTGCCGACAGATCGGTTAAACGCTGCGCGACCAGATGAACGACCTCGCCCTCGCGCTGGACGCGGCCACGCACCGCAATCATACCGGCGGAGAGGATGGTGCGGCGATTTTGCTCGAACACCTTTTGCCAGACCACGAGGTTGGCGATGCCGCTCTCATCCTCGAGGGTGATGAACATAACGCCCTTGGCGCTGCCTGGCCGCTGGCGGACGAGGACGATCCCAGCAGCCTCAAGCCAGCGACCGTCGCGGGCTTCCATCGCCTCGGCGCAGGTAACAATGCGTCGCCGTCGCAGATCCCGCCTGAGGAAGGAAACCGGGTGGCAGCGCAGCGACAGGCTGACATGCCGGTAGTCTTCGACCACCTCGCTGCCTGCCGTCATGGGCCGGAGGGAAACAACCGGCTCATCCAATTCGGGGATGATCTCGCTCTGCCGGGCGGAGGCTGCCCCGAACAGCGGTAGCGGCTCATCGCGCAGCGCTTTGATCGCCCACAGCGCTTCTCGACGAGCTAGGTCAAAGCACGGTCGGAAGCCATCGGCCTCGGCTATGTGCGTGAGCGCAACCACAGGAATACCGGCACGCCGCCAGAGGTCATCGACCGAAGCAAAGGGCGCATCAGCCCGGGCCGTGACGATGGCTGCGCCATGTGCATTGGCGAGGCCCTTCACCATGCACAGACCCAACCGAACCGCGAATCGGCCGTCGTCGCGGGTCGGCTCCAGCGTGCAGTCCCACCTCGAGGCGTTGGCGCAGACCGGACGAACCTCGATTCCATGCACCTGCGCGTCCCGAACGATCTGGGCGGGAGCATAAAAGCCCATGGGCTGGCTGTTCAGGAGTGCAGCGCAGAAGATGTCGGGATGCCAGCATTTGAGCCACGCTGAGGCGTAGGCGATCAGCGCGAATGAGGCCGCGTGGCTTTCCGGGAAGCCGTAGCTGCCGAATCCTTCGAGCTGCTTGAAGGTCTGTTCGGCGAACTCCGGCTCGTAGCCGTTGGCGACCATGCCGGCGATCAACTTGTCCTTAAACACGGAGACGCCACCGGTGAACTTGAAGGTCGCCATCGACTTCCGAAGCATGTCGGCCTCACCCGGGGTGAAGCCGGCGCACTCGATCGCCACGCGCATGGCCTGTTCCTGGAACAGCGGCACACCCAGGGTCTTGCCCAGCACCGTCTCCAGCTCCGGCTTGGGATAGTGGACTGGCTCCAGCCCCTCGCGTCGGCGAAGATAGGGATGCACCATGTCGCCCTGGATCGGGCCAGGCCGGACGATCGCGACCTGGACGACGAGGTCATAAAACGTCCGGGGTTTCAGCCTCGGCAGCATCGACATCTGCGCGCGACTCTCGATCTGAAAGGTGCCGAGCGTGTCAGCCTTCCTGATCATCGCGTAGGTGCGCGGGTCCTCGGCCGGGATCGTCGCAAGATCGAGATTGATGCCCTTGTGCTCGGACAGAAGGTTCAGCCCCTTTTTCATGCAGGTCAGCATGCCAAGGGCCAGCACGTCGACTTTCATGAATTTCAGCGCATCGATATCGTCCTTGTCCCACTCGATGACCTGTCGATCGGTCATGGCGGCAGGCTCGATCGGAACGAGATCGTCGAGCCGATCATGCGTGAGGACGAACCCTCCCGGGTGCTGGCTGAGGTGCCGGGGCGCGCCCATAAGCTGACGCGCGAGATCGAGGGTCAGACGAAGCCGCCGGTCTTTGAGGTTGAGGTTCAGCTCTTCGACATGGCGCGGCTCGACGCCTTCTTCCGACCAAGCCCAGACCTGCGACGACAACGTGCCGATCAGGTCCTCCGGCAGGCCAAGGGCTTTTCCGACGTCCCGGAGCGCGCCCTTGGTGCGATAGCGGATGACGGTCGAGCAGAGCGCAGCGTGATCGCGACCATAGGTGTCGAAAATCCACTGCATGACGATCTCGCGCCGCTCATGCTCGAAATCGACGTCGATATCCGGCGGCTCTCGGCGTTCCTCGGAAACGAAACGCTCGAACAGCAAATCATTGCGGCCCGGGTCGATCGAGGTGATGCCGAGCACGTAGCAGACGGCCGAGTTCGCCGCCGAGCCGCGGCCCTGGCACAGAATGTCCCTCGATCGGGCGAAGCGAACGATCGAGTTCACCGTCAGGAAATATGGCGCGTAGCCCAGCTTCTCGATCAACCGAAGCTCGTGCCGAAGGGCCGCTTCGACGCTCTTCGGAACGCCTTCGGGATAGCGCTCGGAGGCGCCTTCCCAAGTCAGTTTGCCCAGAGTTTGCTGGGGTGTGAGCGCCGGATCGTCTCGCTCCTCGGGATACTGATAGGCAAGCTCGCTAAGCGAAAAGCGGCATCGATCAACGATCTGTAGCGTCCGCGCCAACGCCTGGGGGTAGCGGCTGAACAGCCGATGCATCTCTTCCGGCGGCTTGATGTAGCGATCGGCATGCCGTTCGCGCCGGCCACCCAGGGCGTCGATCGTGACGTTGTGCCGAATGCAGGTCACCACGTCCTGGAGAATGCGGCGCGCAGGCTCATGGAACAGCACGTCGTTGGTGACGACGGTCGGCACGGCCATTCGGGCAGCGAGGTTCGACAGTTCGTGAAGCCGGAGCTGGTCGTTCGGCCGTCGGCGCAACGTCAGCGCGAGATAGGCGCGGTCAGCGAACGCATCGCGAAGGCGCCGAAGACGGAAGGCGCATTCCTCGTCGGCGTGATCAGGAACGAGGACAGCGATCAGACCCTCGCCATAGGCGACAAGATCAGGCCACTCCAGATGGCACTTTGCCTTGCCACCACGCTTCTTTCCGAGCGAGAGCAGCCGACACAGCCGCGAGTACGCCGGTCGATCGGTCGGGTAGACGAGCACCGACGTACCGTCGACCAGATCAAGTCGGCAACCTACGACGAGGCGAACCCCGGTTGTTTTGGCGGCCTCATAGGCGCGGACAATCCCCGCCAGCGAATTGCGATCGACAACGGCGACTGCCTCGAGTCCAGCCGCCGCAGCCTGCGCGAACAGTTGCTCACATGAGGAGGCGCCACGCAGGAAACTGAAATGCGAGGTAACCTGAAGCTCGGCGTAGCGTGGGCTGCTCATCCGAACACCCCATGCAGAAACCAGCGATGTGAGCCGGTCGCGGCGTGCTCACCGTCACCGGCGCGATATAGCCAATAGCGCTCCCCCGCATCATCCTCGACCCGGAAGTAGTCGCGAACCGCGACCAACTCCGCATCGCGCTTCCACCATTCGCCGAAGACGCGCTCGGGTCCGTCCGCACGCTTTACCCTTCGGCGCACGCCCCGCCAGGTGAACCAAACCGGGGGCTGGTCAGGCAGCAGTGCCATGGTCTCGACCGGTTCGGGGAGAGGCAACAACCGGGATGGCCGCGGCCAATGACCCGGCCAGCTCGCCCCCGTCTCGGGCGCCATGGCCGGGATGCGGCAGACGGAACGTTCAGGCACGTCGCTTGCCACCGGAGCCAGACGATAGATGGCCCGTTCACCGACCCGGTTCACCAGGATGTCGACCAGGTCCGACACATCCGGAAGGCTCTCTTCGACAAGCGAGTTGTGGATCTGCTTGCGTTCGAGCGGCTCGGCGATGGTCGCGGCCAGCGTCATCACCTCGATTCCGAAACCCGGCTCGATCGTATCGATCTTCTCGCAGAGGAGTCGGCTAAATCGCTTGATGTCCCGAACCGGCGTGGCCAATCCGACCCGAATTGCCTGAGCGCGATTGTCGACGCGGTGGCAGATGAGGTCGAGACGACGCGCGCCGAGGCCGCGTTCCTCAAGGCGTTCGCAGAGTTGCACGATGAGCTTGCCAATGTAGCGCGCGATCGTCTCCGCGGCGCCGATCGGCTCGGCGAATGCCTGGCGAACCTCGATCAGGTCGGGTGGCCGAATGGCCTTGATCGGCTCACCGAGATCGCCAAGCGCCTGGTCGATGCGGCGGCCAATCTCCGGACCAAAACGCAGAGCCAGAGGAGCCCGCGGCTGCGCCAGCAAGTCTCCGATCCGCTCGAAGCCCAAGGTGCGCAGCCCGGCACTAACCGAGGACGGAAGCCGCAGAGCCTCCAGCGGCAACGGAGCGATGATGGATGGTCCATGCCCTGGAGCGGCGACAATCGTCGAACGTGTCCTGTAACGAGCCAGTGCGTGAGCGGCGCCCCACGTATCAGCGATCGCCGCCCGAGCGACGATCCCCGACATGGCAAGGCGACCGATCACCCCGTCGAGCATAGCGTTCTCGCCGCCGTGCAAATGGTCTGCCCCGGTCGAGTCGATGACGATGCCGTCCGGCGGATCGGGTGCGACGACCGGAGCGATACGCTCCAGAATCCAGACAGCCAGCCGATCGAGCCCTTCGGCGTCAGCGGCCGGATCGGCATCCTCGACGATCAGACCCGGAACGAGTACCTGCGCCTTTGTCACAGGCATGCCAACGCAGAGACCGCCAGCCTGAGCCGCAGCATCCGCTGCCAGCACGACTCGCCTGTTTCCGTCGCGGCCGATCAGGACGAGCGGTACCTCAGGCGGAGGCGCTGCGTCGCCAGCCTTCCGCCGCGCCCGGTCGGTGGACCAGGTCGGCAGGAAGAGCGAGACAACCCGTGTCATCGCACGCCTCCAACTCGAAATCTGCACTGTCACCGGCGCGGGCCCGGATGAGCTCGACCAGCCAACGAGGCCGACCGACGCCGGGGACCGGCAGCGCCGCGGACGGCATCACCGAGACGCGCCAGCGTGTCATAGCGGCTGTTGTCTGACCGAAATCGGCGGCCTCCGTTTGACGCCGCCAACGGCGAAGGGCGATTCCGATCGAGCCCGTCCCCTCCGCGGCCAGTTGTAGCCGACGAGAGGCGGTCATGGATAGGCGAGCAACTTCACCGACGACGGATCCAAGTCCACCGTGCCGCAGCCCTTCCTCCATGCAGGAAAGCACGGTCTTGTCGTCGCAGGCTTCCACATAGATCACCCGATCGGCGCCCAGTCCGGCTTGTGCGATGGCCGGCGCGAAGAGGTCCGGCCGCGTGATGCACCACAGGACCCTCCCCCGGGTGCGGGCAGCAATTCCCGCGCTGAATAGTGCGGCCGCAGCACCGTCGATCGCGCCGTTGCCGCCGCCAGCCACTTCATGCAGCGCCCCGAGCGCCAATCCGCCGCCTGGGAGGCGCGCGTCCACCTCGGCGATTCCGAACGGAAGCACCGCTTTCGCGCGCCGGTTCGTGCCTTCGATCCTTTCGATCTGCGCGCGCAGAGACAGTATGGCGAGCTCGGGCCGCACAATTGTTGGTATCCTCTGAAAATGGGCAGGCCGCCACGTTCCCTTTTTGTTCCTACTTCGCTACTCGGAAGTCAAGATGAGGTTATCAATGCGATATCCGCCTCACTGAGGTGCTCAGAGTGGTCCAACCACGTCCGGATTCATGTCCACAAAGAGTTCAGCCTGACGCTGAAACAACGTCCATGCCGGATCATTCTCGGACCGTCCGACTTGGCAGTGCATGACTTTGAAAATCGCAACCGCTCCGGGTGGCTGGTCGGGGTCTATCCGCGCGGCGCGACACATCGCCCTGGCAATTCTCTGGATGCGCGGATCCCGGGAACAATCTGCGGCGGTCACCGGTGCGCCCACCGGCTCGGCTTCAAATGTCAAAGACATAGCGGACCTCCACGGCTCTCCTCCCAACCCCAGCCAGTGGCTCAAACGATCGGACCTACCCCCAGGTTCCTGGAAAATACGCGCGTCATTCGTCCGCAATGACGTCAACACGCGCACTCTGAAGGACCTGACGGAGGTTTCCCGCCCTTCCCTCCCCTCGTGTCGTTGAAGCCGGCTCTTGAGGAGTGGTCTGACGGCGAGAACTGTCTGTCACTCATTCGACCGTCCACTGACAAATGCGAAACCCACGAGGGCGCTCGCGCATGTCGAGATGGAGGTGATCTTTGTGGGAGCTGTCCGCCCCCGGACCCAGGACAGTCGTGAACCGTTGGCAAGCGCTCTTCTGGACAGCTTCACGGATCGAGCGGGACTCGGGTTCGTCACCAACGAATGCCAACGCTCGGCCACAACTGGAACCGGACCTACCGGTTTTGTGGCTTTTGCTGGATCGATCTGCCGCCCGCCCCTCTTCGGGAATCGCGAACTCGCTCCGCATCGCCTGCACGCTCAGCCGTGCAGGCGTCGATGGAGATAGCGCGCGCCCCGTGATCGGCTCGAGTTCTGCCTCTCGGCCGGGCTCACAACGATGCTCGCGCCAAAGCGTCCTCAGCTTCCTCTTTGGTTTCGAAGGGACCCGAAAGTTCATCGAACCCTCGATCCTCCCAAGATGGAAGGACGTAGACAGGAACAATGCCGTCTCTCCAAGCGACGATAGTCTCGATGACCCATCCCGGCTTGCCGGGTTCGTAGCGGGAAAGTTCTACTACGCGTTCAGTTGGCGTCCTCATGCCTTCGCTCCCGAACGGATGAGATGATGGGGTGCCTTTCTCATCGACCACTCGCCCCTGCCGCCAATCAAAATCCCATTGCGCCACGACGGTTCCCGCTCCTTCCCGTCTCGCTATGCTGTGAAGAACGGGCCTCGCGGTCACAGTGGCGCTGTTTCACCCATAGCGCCGCCTGGAGTGGAGCCTGGAGGATACATTCCCCGGAATTCGGGAGACGGTTCGCAATCTGCCCTCGCCCCCTTTGATGGTGTCACGCGGGCAGAAGAACACACCGATCGCCACCTCCAGCATCATCCCAGGGGCCAGCCCGAAAATGCCGTCCATGAATAATTATTCATGGAACCAACAACTTAGCATGTCGTTTCCTCGCTGGCGGGGGCTAACAGGAGATCGACTATGATCAAGAAGATTGTCCTTGTGGCTGCGCTGGCAGTCATTCCGGCGACCGTGTTTGCGCAGTCCAGTTCCGGTGCTGCGGGCGGGGCCGCCTCTGGTGCCGCAACCGGAGCTGTGGGGGGGGCGATTGTCGGCGGGCCGGCGGGCGCGGCCGTCGGAGCCGTTGGTGGTGCCGCGGCTGGTGCGATCGTCGGCGGCATTGCGGCCGACCAGCGCACCGAGTTCCGCACCTATGTAAGGGAGCAGAAGGTGCCGTCAGTGGCTTATCGGGAGAAGGTTGTCGTCGGTGCGACCCTTCCCGACACCATCACCTACCGCGAAGTTCCGGCGCGGTACGGCAAGACCGAGTACCGCTACACCGTCGTGAACGATCAGACAGTGCTGGTCGAGCCGAAGACCCGGAAGATCGTTCAGATCATCGAATAATCACTTGGCGACAGGGAGGCCCGCCACAAACGGCGGGCCTTTCGCATTTTGGCCTGCTCTTGTTCCTCTTAGCCGCCAAGACGGGATTGAGCGCGCGGCGGGCTCGGTTAAACCGCAACTGGTTGCAAAACTCGAGTTTTGCGTTGCGTCGCGAACTCCGGCATTACGCATTATTAGGGCGTGAGGCGGTCGATTTCGCGGAGTCTGGTGATCATTCCGCCCGCGAGTCCATTTGACCGCGAGAGGGAGGAAACCCACGGGCCCTTTCGGCGCACGGCGCAGAGAAGGTTAGCCGTCAAGAGTGTGACGGATATAATAAGCGTGGGTCCGCCCACGCAAATGAGTTCCATTTCTCCCGACATCCGATCACGATCGATATGACCGATGTTCCCGGCAAACGATCCCTCCCACAAGCCCGCGCGGCGCCCCTGATCAAATTGGTAGAGCCCCGGGATCGACCAATTTCGTCGGAACACAAGCCGAGCTCTGCCAGCGGGCATAGCAGGTTCCGTTGTGCCAGGCCTTCTCAGCGCGTGGGATCAGGGTGAAGGCAGAACCTGGTCAGCCCGTGATCCTCGTGCCGATCATCCGGAGGCGCTGGTTCCGGACCTCATAATCTCTGATGGCACCCCTAAGAGCCGCGAGTTCGAGGTCCTTGGCCGGGTTGGGCTTCGCATCCTCAATCTCGCCAACGCGCTGAAGAGCGCAACGATATTCCTCATGGCAGGTGAGGCAGATTGTCGGTGCTTTCAACGTGAGTTCGTGAACCGCGGTCATCGGATTTCTCCTTCCGGGGCCAACAAAGAATTTCGCGTGGTGGCAACGGCCTACCCTGGGATTTGTTCCACCTGCGTATGATCCTGATAGGCTCCATCCAGACCATCCCTGGTTTCCCGCTGTCGCGCGAACGTTCAGCTCGGGAACTAATTCAACAGGACCGGCCGGCAGACCGATGATGGCGTCGGCCGTGCGCGCCGAAGACCGTGGGAGGCGGCCCGCAACGCCGCCAAGCGTAGCCGCGACAGCTCCGTTAAGCACTGGGCATCTGCCGATGCTGCGACCAAGGCCAAGCATGCCAAAGGCCCAGCAGCACCGCCGCAGTAAGAACAGCGAAGGCCGCCGATATGCGACCACTGCCTGCGATCATTGAAGCCACCAGATAGGCGTCACCCGAAATGCCCAGCGCGAGAAACACAGTCGCCAGTAAAATCAGTCGACTCGCGACTTGCTGGAAACCGGGATCGTCCCCTCCGCCGTAAACAATCCGGTGATAGGCCGCCGGCGCGATCAACAGTGCCGTGGCAACAGCGATAAGGACGAGAGAGAAGCCATGGGCAAGCTTCAAGTTGGGCGTCAGTTCCGCAAATTCCTTTGTCAGAACAATTGCGAACTGAAAGCCCAGAATGGCCTGGGCGCCGGGGAGCACGACACGCGCCTCAGTCAGCACATAGTCAATTTTCGCAGCGGTCGGTGTCTTTTCATCTGATGTCGGCATGGCTAGCTCCTGAGCCCGAACCAGGCAGGGACCAAACCAGATCGCAATGCTCGCGACGAAGCCGAAGAGAGCCGCGAAGGCGCCCCAAGCTGCACCGGCGATGCGCGTGCCGGCTAGACCCAGATCGATGCCCATCGCGACCGCAAACAGCATAAGCGTCGCGATCATCACACGGTCTATCAAGGCGATAAGCCTGCCGCTCGCCTCTCCGGCGAGCGTGATGCGATGATATGAACTCGGCATGATCAGAAGGCCGATTATGCCGATGATCAGGGCAAGAACACCAAGCTCGAGCGCTTTCTCGACGGGAGATAGGGAAGAGAAGGCGTTTTGAAACGGCGCGTGAAACTGGAAACCCAGCAAAATTTGGGCTCCCAGCATCAGCATCCGCGATTCATCGAGCGCCGTTTTCGTCTTGGCGACCAGCGACGGGGTCAACTTTCACCTCGATCGAGCGAGTTCAACAGATATTCGACCCCTATCCCAAGGGCGCCTCCTGCCAGCACGTCGCTGACCCAATGGGCGAGCAATGCAACCCTCGTAAGCGCAATCAACGTTGCGCCGCTCCAAGACCAGACCGAATATCGCGGCCAGATACGCGCGAGGGCAGCCGCCAAGGCGCCCATCTGAACCGCATGTCCCGACGGAAACGAATCAAGCGCCTTTCCCGAGCGAGGAACCCCGCGGCGCCGTCCTTGGACTTCGATCCGATCAGGTCGCTCTTGATCGAAGATGCGCTTCAAAATGTGGGGCACTAGCGAACTCACCACGACACTGAGAAGAACGTGCCTTGCCGCCAAGCGTCGCCGTCGAGGTCCGCTTTGGGCCGGGATCCATATTCCGAAAGCCAGGACCAACAAGAGCCGCTCGTCAGCCAGAAGCGTTGCTAACCGCAAAGGGAGCTCCACCCCGGGCGCAGCCTGATGCGCGATTCTGCGGGCGATTGCCCGATCGAAGGGGAAAACTGGTACTCGCCATCGCCACATGAAGAGCCCTCCTGCACTAGCCCTCAGAACCAGCCAGAAAGTGATTTGTTCGCCACTATTCCTGCTGTTGGTGGATGATCGGTCCGAGCGGATTCAAATTGAGGCTCTTTCGCCACCGCGCAGGATTCGCTTTGATCCTCGCAGGATAGAACTGGCCGGGATTGACGAGGTCTCCGATGGAACACCGGGTTCCGGGGATGAGTTCTCGCTACATCCTCAAGATGGAGCCAGGACGATGAGACCAATGGAACCAATCGGAACGGGCCGCCAACTCGCTCTCAGGATGGCCGCCCGCTTCCCTCGGGAAGACTGGATCGCCACGCTCGCCGAACGCTCCGGTACAAGCCGAGAATCGGTCGAATGGCACCTCCAGGAAGACATCGAACCACCAACGGGAATCCTCGCGGTCGCCGCTGAAATGCTCTCGTCGCCAGAAAGGGACAGCGCGGAAGGATCGGAAAGCAACTTCCTGACCGAGGATGATTTGCCATTTTCCGGTCTGCCCGGAAACCTCGGAAAGCTGAAACAGGACTAAATGGAGAACGGACGCGCCGGGCATCGTGCTGTGTGCGGGTGGGGCCTCGATATGCCGCGCGCGGTCGGCGCTCTGCTATGCGAAACTCCCGGAAACCAACGGGCGCCCGCCGCCACGTAGCGAAATCGCTGCGTGTTCGCCTTCGCCTTCGCGCCCAATGCACCGCCCAATGCACAACGACCCATAACCGTGCGGGCAGCCAAACAAAAAGGTCGCCGGGGCGAACCTCGGCGACCTGCGTTAGGAGGACTTGCGTCAGATGCCGGCCGGGCCGCGCACGTAAGGATCGGCGGTTTCGTCGAAGCGGGTCCAGCCTTCCCGGCGGTATTCAGCTACGCGGCTCTCGCGATCGATCGGGATCGCACCGTCCAGAATGGCCTCGACCGTGGCAGCCTGCTCGTCAGCAGCCTTCACTGAGACCACGGTTCCGCCCCGGCGAACCGTCTCGGCATAGTAGTGAGCCTCGTCCTCGTCGACGCCGGCGCTGGTGAACGATCCGACCAGACCACCAGCCGCCGCGCCTGCAACGGCACCGGCCGCGGTCGAAGCGAGCCAGCCAGCGGCAACGACGGGACCAATGCCGGGGATCGCGAGAAGGCCGATGCCGGCGAGAAGGCCCGCCGCCCCACCTATGCCTGCGCCAATTCCGGCGCCCTCGGCGGCGTTGCTATCCTTGGCGCGCTCGTCTCGGCCGACGACGCTGATGTCGGATGACGTGATGCCGGCCTGTTCGAGCTTCTCGACCGCTGCTGCGGCCTGGTTGTAGGTGTCATAGGAACGAGTAATCGTACGGGTCATTTTTGCCTCCAGGGTTCCGGTTAGAGGGTCACCGATCAGTTGCGGGTGATGTTGCCGCGGTAATCGACCGAGACGTTGACCTGAGCGCCGGCGTTCGTGGCCGTGCCCTTCCAGACGCCGTTGTCATCCTTCTTCAGGCCGGTGACGTTGGTGTAGCCGTTCGCCTCGAGGCGGCTCTTAGCCTGGCCTTCGGTGAAGCTGTTGGCGCCCGGCAATGGAGCGTTCGCGTCGGCCGGCGCCGGAGCTGGCGTCGGCGAGGTCGTCGAGGTCTGCGCCATCGCGCCGAAGGAGGTCGTCGCGGCAATCAAGGAAGCGATGATCAGCTCTTTCATGATGGTTCTCCCAAGGGTAGCGGCGGTGCCGCGATGCCCAACAAAACGGCGCCTCAGTCATTTTGGTTCCCGTCGAAATCACGGTCGTGTGAATGGAACCGCTGAGGCTGATCGTCGTTGAAACGGCGTCCCTTCACGCCACCTGGAGAACCACCATGGCCACCTCCGAACCCAAGGCCCTCGACGACCTGTTCCACGACATGCTCAAGGACGTCTATTACGCGGAGAAGCAGATCCTGAAAGCGCTGCCCAAGATGGCAAAGGCGGCGAAATCGCCCGATCTCAGGAAGGCATTCGAAACCCATCGCACCGAGACCGAGGCTCACGTCGAGCGCCTCAGCGACGTCTTCGAGGCGATCGGAAAGGCTCCCCGCGGCAAGACCTGTGATGCAATCCTCGGCATCTTGGAGGAAGGGAAGGCTGTCATGGAGGACTATGCCGACAGCCCTGCTCTAGACGCCGGTCTGGTCGCCTCGGCGCAGGCAGTCGAGCACTACGAGATGACGCGCTACGGCACGCTCAAGTCGTGGGCCCAACAACTCGGGCACAAGGACGCCGTGAAGCTCCTCGACGCCACGCTCGCCGAGGAGACCAAGACTGACAAACTGCTGACCCAGCTTGGCGGACCGGTGAACTCGGCCGCGGTTGCCAAGGCAGCCTGATTTTCCGGTCCCGAAGAAAGGCCCGCCGAGTGGCACTCGGCGGGCCTTTTGTATGCGAACGAGCCGCGGTCCGGATCGATCGCGTCGCCTGCTCGTCCGTCTTGGCGCCTGTCGGAGTCGCGCCGAGATCTTCCAAACCCGATCACGGGGGCGCCAGTGACAAGTGCGCAAGCAGACATTGAGCCCGCGACTTGGCCAAAGCGACGGAACTACCGGCGACAGACCGTCTCATAGCCGTTCGGAGTGCGCACGAACCCCTGCCCAAACGAAGAACGGATTATGACAAATGACATTGCGAGGAGCCGGGTTCGGTGCTCGAATGCCCCGGTCGCCAGGGGGGATTCCTCATTGTGCGAGACGTCGACCGTTCATGAGGGAGGGCGCCCCATGGAGCAAAGCATCGATCGTCAGGCGACGGTTACGGTCCACAGCAGGACCACCGACGCTGCGAACGATCTGGCGCGCCAGGTTCGGGAGCAGACCACACTGTTCCGCTTCACCGATCGCCTGTTTCGAGCCCGCACCGTCGTCGAGATCTACGAGTGTGCACTTGATGCCATTTGTGAAACCCTCATGTGCTCGCGGGCGTCGATCCTTCGCTTCGATGATAGGGGGACAATGCGTTTCGTCGCTTGGCGCGGCCTCTCGGATGGATACCGCGCCGCTGTAGACGGCCACTCGCCCTGGAAGCGCCATGACCGCGAAGCTGACCCGATCTTCCTCTCCGACATCGCCCTGAGCACGGAGCCGAGACAACTCATCGAAACCATTATCGGCGAGGGCATCCATGCCCTGGCCTTCATCCCGCTCGCCGGAGCTGACGAACTGGCAGGCAAGTTCATGGTCTATTATGACACTCCCCGGGTCTTCACCGATCACGAGCGCGACCTCGCGCTGCTCGTCGCACGCCAGCTCGGCTTTGCCCTCGAACGTCATGCCGGGGACGCCTCGGCCCGCCGGCTGACTGCGCTCGTCGAATCGTCCGATGACGCGATCATCGCCAAGGATCTGAACGGTCTCATCACCGACTGGAATCCGGGCGCCGAGCGCCTTTTCGGGTATCGGCGAGAGGAGATGCTGGGTCAGCCCGTCATGCTGCTCATTCCGGAAGATCGTCGGGGCGAGGAGCCAACGATCCTGGAGCGCATTCGCGCCGGTGAGCGCATCGAGCACTACGAAACCATCCGCCGCCGCAAGGACGGAACGCCTGTCGCGATCTCGCTGACCGTCTCGCCCATCAAGGACGCCAGAGGCGAAATCGTAGGGGCCTCGAAGATTGCCCGGGATATCTCGGAGCGCCAACGGGCGCAGGAACAGCAACAGTTGCTGCTTCACGAGATGAACCACCGGGTCAAGAACGTCTTCGCGCTCACGAGCGGAATCGTCAATCTCACGGCGCGTTCAGCCACGACCCCGGCCGAGCTCGCTTCAACGGTTAGCGAGCGTCTCGCCACCCTGTCGCGCGCGCACGCTTTGACTATGTCGTCCGTAGCTGCGGGAAGCGAATCGGCCGCAACCACGTTGCACGCGCTGATTGCAGCCATACTCGCACCCTATCGGGCGGGTGAACGGTCGCGCTGCGAGGTTCGCGGTGCTGACATTCCGGTCCCTTCCACGTTGGTGACATCGCTCTCGCTGCTGCTCCATGAATTCGCGACCAACGCCGCGAAATACGGCAGCCTTTCGACGATGGACGGCATTGTCGAGATTACATGCTCGGAGCGACCGTCCGAGTTCGTGATCGTCTGGCGCGAGCGCGGTGGTCCATCTCCGCGGAGCGCGGGAGGCGAAGGCTTCGGGAGCCGCTTGGTCAAGGCGACGGCAAGTCAACTTGGCCGGGTCAGCAGAGTTTGGGACCCGTTGGGCGTGGTCATCGAGCTTGTCATCGAGCGTGACAGGCTCGAAGCTTGACAGCACCGCAAGCGGTGCCCCCCGTGCTCGATCCCCATGCGCCGATGACTTGGCAACTTCTGCGGCGGTCGGCAGGGTTCACTCATCCCAGCTTAAACCGGCGCACGCCGAGGAGTTCCTGGCGTCCAAGCGGCCCCGCAGATCAAGCTTTCTTAACCGGCCGTCCAGGGTCGAGTGCGCTCGGGGAGCTGGAGGGTTTTGGATCGCCCTTTTCTGGCGAAGCGACGCTCGCATCCGCCGCCGGCGTTTCGCGATCGTCTTTCGGTATGCCTGTGCCCGGTCGCGGGCGGCTATCACTTGTCCTCCCAGGCTGACCTGCCGCCTTCTTTGGATCTGCATTCGCCATGTCGACCTCCTTTGTGCTCCAGCTTTCGGATCGCTCGCCCAAAAGTTCCATGCTCGCCCGGTAAATCACGCCACCTTCTTCCCTGCGGACGCTAACGGTGAACAATCGGCAGTCGCCGTTTGGCATCACCGCGCGTGCCATATCCGGCAAGGCGTCCAACGCTGATCGCCGCGCCTCTTCGTCGCTGGAAAGTTCAATCCCGTCCTCGTCGATATCGACGAAGTCGCCATCCGTGCTGTCGAAGAAATAACGGGTCATGTTCGTTACCGGCTAAGCGACGGATCTGGCTCTCACAGAACGCGTCTGGAGAGTGCCCGTTCCAAGGCGGCAGAATTGCTATCGGAAACATGCCTTACCGAAGACCGAGAAATGAAAGTATGGCCAACACGACCACGATAAGGCCGACGATGTAGATGACGCCGTTCATGAGCCCCTCCGATGCTCCGTCACACATGTCACGAGGGGTGAACAGATGGCGAAGCAAAATAGTTCCAACGGGAACCTATAAGGCCGGGAACACTCCTTTCAGTGGCGGGTTCTGCCTCCACAAATTGGAGGACGAACAATGGGCCGCGGTATTCTTCTTTGGATGTTGGGCATTCCCCTGCCGATCATCCTCCTGCTCGCGTTCTTTCGATAGCGCGTCTGGCTATTGGTGCCGAAGCTCTCCGTTCCACAGCGCGCAGGCACGTGTCTTGGGACGGGTGAGCTGACCCAGCAGCAGTATCTATATGACGCTATTGCCGAACGCGACCTTTCTAATAGTTAGCCCAATGGACGCTGATGCACGTCCCTGGGAGGTAGAAATGACGACAAGAAATCGGACTCAGCAGCCGATCGGCGCTGTAGAAACCAAAACAACTGACGCCTTGGATGCGTTATCACCGCGCGTTCAAGGGGGCTCAACCGCGCTAGTTTTGTTTCTGGCCATGGTCGCGGTGCTTATACTTCTGGGTTATGGGGTTTGGTGGCTGTACCTATTCGTTCAGTCACTGAAATGACCATCGTTAATGGAATGCAGCGGTGGATACGCGCCGGCCTCTCGCCGGATAGTTGCGCCCTCGGGTTATCCATTGAGTGGGCGGCGAGGCGAATGCCACGGATGAGTTGCTCGTCCACAGCGCCGCCCCGATGCGCCCAGTTCAAAGCCACGATAGTTGGTTCACCTTGAGCGCGACTGTGCGTTTTGCTGATGGCGGCCCCGCCAGGCGTGGCTCAGGCCTTGACCATTGGAAATGAAAGTTCGAAACTGTCCTAATGGGAGGCGAACCCATGGGAACCGCCCCGAACGCCCAAATCCCAACTGTCGACGCTCGCGAACACGGGGAAGCTCATGCCAATCCGACAGGATGGCGGCGCTGGCTCCTGTCCACCAATCACAAGGACATTGGGACCCTCTACCTGATCTTCTCGATCATGGCTGGTCTGGTCGGCGGCTTCCTCTCGATCATGATGCGTATCGAGCTCCAGCAGCCCGGCCTTCAAATCTTCGCCAACGGCCAGAGCTACAACGTCTTCGTCACCGGCCACGGCCTGATCATGATCTTCTTCATGGTCATGCCGGCACTGATCGGCGGCTTCGGCAACTGGTTCGTGCCCTTGATGATTGGCGCGCCCGACATGGCGTTTCCACGGCTGAACAATATCTCGTTCTGGCTCGTCGTGGCCGCCTTCATCCTGCTGACCATTTCGTTGTTCGTCGAAGGCGCGCCTGGCGCCCATGGCGTCGGCACCGGCTGGACGATCTACCCGCCCTTCTCGACGGCAGGCCACCCCGGTCCTTCGGTTGATTTCGGTATTCTCGCGCTGCACCTCGCGGGCGCGTCTTCCATTCTGGGCGCGATCAATTTCATCACCACCATCCTGAACATGCGCGCGCCTGGCATGACCATGCACAAGATGCCGCTGTTCGCCTGGGGCGTTCTGGTCACCGCCTTCCTCCTGCTATTGGCGTTGCCGGTCCTGGCCGGGGCGATCACGATGCTGCTGACCGATCGCAATTTTGGCACCACCTTCTTTGATCCGGCCGGTGGTGGCGACCCAGTGCTCTACCAGCACCTGTTCTGGTTCTTCGGTCACCCCGAAGTGTACATCATGATCCTGCCGGCGTTCGGCATCGTCAGCCACATCATCTCGACCTTCTCGAAGAAGCCGATCTTCGGCTATCTCGGCATGGCTTATGCGATGGTGGCGATCGGCGTCGTCGGCTTCATCGTGTGGGCGCACCACATGTTCACCGCCGGTCTCTCGCTCAACACGCAGCGCTACTTCGTGTTCGCCACGATGGTGATCGCGGTGCCGACCGGCATCAAGATCTTCTCCTGGATCGCGACGATGTGGGGCGGCAGCCTGCGCTTCACCGCGCCGATGCTCTGGGCGATCGGCTTCATCTTCCTGTTCACCGTCGGCGGCGTGACCGGCGT
>NZ_JBFRHE010000028.1:0-43420 GCF_052115715.1 Allobosea sp. 2KB_26 | reverse complement strand
ATCTCTCGCTTGCCGGCGTGGTTGGCGGGGCCGACGATGCCCTCGTTCTCCATGCGCTCCATGATCGAGGCGGCGCGGTTGTAGCCGATCTGCAGGCGGCGCTGGATATAGGAGGTCGAGGCCTTCTTGTCGCGCAGCACGACCGCGACAGCCTGGTCGTAGGGATCGTCGCTCTCGGCCTGGCCCATGCCGCTCTTGTCGAAGACGGCGCCGCCATCCTCGTCATCGCTGCCGGCCTCCTCCTCGGCGGTGACCGCGTCGAGATAGTCCGGCCGGCCTTGCGTCTTCAGATGCGCCACGACCTTCTCGACCTCGGCATCCGAGACGAACGGCCCGTGCACGCGGGTGATGCGGCCGCCACCGGCCATGTAGAGCATGTCGCCCTGGCCGAGCAGCTGCTCGGCGCCCATCTCGCCGAGAATGGTGCGGCTGTCGATCTTCGAGGTGACCTGGAACGAGATGCGGGTCGGGAAATTGGCCTTGATCGTGCCGGTGATGACGTCGACCGACGGCCGCTGGGTCGCCAGCACGACATGGATGCCTGCAGCGCGCGCCATCTGCGCCAGACGCTGGATCGTGCCCTCGATCTCCTTGCCGGCGACCATCATCAGGTCGGCCATCTCGTCGACGATGACGACGATATAGGGCAGGGGGCCCAGATCCATCACCTCTTCTTCGTAGATCGCCTCGCCGGAATGCTTGTCGAAGCCGGTCTGCACGGTGCGGGTGATGATCTCGCCGGCAGCCAGCGCCTCGCCGACCCGGACATTGAAGCCGTCGATGTTGCGGACACCGAGCCTCGACATCTTCTTGTAGCGTTCCTCCATCTCGCGCACCGCCCATTTCAGCGCGACCACCGCCTTCTTCGGGTCGGTGACGACAGGGGTGAGCAGATGCGGGATGCCGTCATAGACGGAGAGCTCGAGCATCTTGGGATCGACCATGATCAGCCGGCACTGTGCGGGCGTCAGCCGGTAGAGGATCGACAGGATCATGGTGTTGATCGCGACCGACTTGCCCGAGCCTGTGGTGCCGGCGACGAGCAGATGCGGCATGCGGGCGAGATCGGCGATCACCGGCTCGCCGCCGATGGTCTTGCCGAGGCAAAGCGCCAGCTTGTGCTTGGTCGATTCGAAATCCTGGCTGGCGAGCAGCTCGCGCAGGAAGACGGTCTCGCGCTTGGCATTGGGCAGTTCGATGCCGATCGCGTTCTTGCCCTGGACGACGGCGACACGCGCCGAGATCGCGCTCATCGAGCGGGCGATGTCGTCAGCCAGCGAGATCACCCGCGACGACTTGATGCCCGGCGCCGGCTCGAGCTCGTAGAGCGTGACGACAGGGCCGGGACAGGCCTGGACGATCTCGCCGCGTATGTTGAAATCCTCGAGCACCCCTTCGAGCAATCCCGCATTCTGTTGCAGGGTCTCGGTCGAGACCGCCGCCTCGGGCTGGATCTTCGGCTCGGCAAGATAGCTCAGCGGCGGCAGCTCGAAGACGCCTGTCTGCATGATGGGTGCGGGAGGAGGCAGCGCGTTGCGTCGCCTTGCCTGGCGATCGACAGCGACAGGTCCGTCGGCCTCGCCATTCCGGGTTGGCTCAGGCTCGCTTTCCAGCTTCGCGGCAGGCGGGACGGCTTGCGCTACGGGAGGCTTGGCATGCGAGCGGCTTTCGTCGGCCGCCGGCACACCGGGCGCGATGTCGGCCTTGGACCATGCAGCACCTCCGAGCTGGAGGTTGACCGTATAGGTTTGCGACCAGCTGAGGGCCGGAGCGGGACTGGGAAGGACGTTCAGCGGCAGGTCGCGACCAGGAAGAGTGGGAGCAGCAGCGGTGTCCCGGCTCTCGACCGAGGATGGAGCGTGTTCGGCATAATCCCGATGCCGAGGCGTCGCTGGCTCCTCCCACGGCGCCTCAGGCGCCGGGCTCGACATGCCTTCGGCGGAAATCGACCCAAGATCCCAGAACGCGTGGTCCGAGATATTGGCATAGAGCCGGAGATCGTCATCCGCCTCGCTCTCCGCTGGAACGATCTCCATGACTTCCAGCGTGGCTACTTCCGGCGTGGTTACTTCCGGCATGGCATCTTCGAAACTCACCTGGCCTTCGTCCGCAAGCGGGATCGCATCGCATGCGTCGATCTCGGCCTTGGCCTCAACGACCGCATCGAGGTCCAGCATGGGGGGCGTCGTAGCTTCCAGCCCACCCCAGACCTTCCGCAGGAGATGGTCCGGCGTCCTTGTGTAGCGCACACGACTGGGCGCTGCGTCGGGGTCTGGCGCTCGGTGCACGGGAGTGATGACAGGAGCAACGGGCAGCTGAGCGCGCAGACCGTGAGGGAGGTGCCTCGCGGCCCTCTCATCAGAGCTGCCGGGCATGGATGTCGGGCAATGATCGTCGTTTCCGTCGATACGTTGCGGATAGAGTTTCAACTTACGCATCGACAGTTACGGCTACTATTTTGGAAGGGACGGCGCTGCTGAATGGGTATCGGGGCAGAGTTAACGCCTCGTGAAACTCAGCCTGGACGGAGCGTGTCGCGCAACGCCACAGCTTCCCTCATCGTCGTTAGATACGGGGCCTGCCGCAGTGCTTGCCGAGGGGACCGCGCATCCGACGCGCCAAAGGGTCGCACTTTGGAAAACATGATTCAGCTTCATTCATGATTAACCAAGCGCGCGCTTAATCAAGATCGAACACAGTTAGGGTTTCCCAGCACTGAAGATCGGGACAGCAAGCCGGCCCGCATGCAGCTCATCGTGATGAGTCTGCATGAGTGGGGTGGGTGTTGGCGCGCGTCGGAGGCGGGAAGAGTACCAGAGTATCCCGAGAGTACGACGCATGAGTTTTTCGTCCGGTCCGACTACTGGCCTCGCCCCTCGTGCGCGCAATCGCCGGCACAGGATCCGCTTCTCCCGAATTGCCTTCATCGTCGCGACCCTGGGCCTCAGCGCCGCAGCCGGCTTCTGGGCACAGAAGGACGCTCAGCCGCTCGTCTCTGCCGTGCGCGAGCTTGCCCCCATGCTGGAACCGGTCTTGGTCGCTTCCAGCAGACGCTACGATCCACTCCTTGATCCCGGCTATTCGCTGGGCCCGGCTCCTCTCACCCTTGGTGGGAACTCTCCTCTGGCCGCAAGCTTCCAGTCCGCTCTGGCGCCACTTGACGCCCCGGTCGAGCCGCCGGCTCCGGTCGTCGAACCGGAGATCGTCGAACCGGTGCCGCAGGCGCAGGACGCGCCCAAGCTCGCTCAGATGACGCCGCTTCCGGTGCCGCGCCCGTCCGAGCTTCGCCTTCCCGCCGATCCGGAGGCTCCGCGCGTAGCCGAGCGCCAGGCCACACGGCGGACACGGACAGCAGCCGTCCCGCCCGCACCGACGGCTGCGGATAACCGCTCGTTCTTCGAGAAGATCTTTGGGGTGCAGCGCTCGTCGGGGCCAGCTCTCGCCTATGCGGCGCCGGAGGACGACGTCGTCGACAGGAGCCGTGGCAGAAGACTAAGCCCGACGCTGCCATCGGCGGGAGTTTCGGCCCAGGCGACGGCCATCTACGATATCTCGGCGCGCATGGTGTACATGCCGAACGGCGACCGGCTCGAGGCGCATTCCGGCCTCGGCGACAAGATGGACGACCCACGTTTCGCGCATGTGAGGATGCAGGGTGTCACGCCGCCGCATATCTACGATCTGAAGGAGCGCGAGGCTCTTTTCCACGGCGTGCGGGCCATCCGGCTCCACCCGGTCGGGGGCAGCGGCGCCATCCACGGCCGCGCTGGCTTGTTGGCGCATACCTACCTCCTCGGACCGAGGGGCGATTCGAACGGATGCGTCTCGTTCAAGGACTACGACAAGTTCCTGCAGGCCTATCTCAGGGGCGAGGTCAAACGCCTGGTCGTTGTCGCCAGCATGTAGGCTGGCCTTGGCGGCCCGCGTCCCCCAACGCGCCAACGAATGCAAGCGGTCGCCGCGCTGTGCCGACCCAGGCTGGCCGCTTTTCCAGGGGGCAGCCGCGTCGATCCTGGACCAGAGTCAGCCTATCGACATCAAGAACGGCACTGGCCCTATGGGGGCAATGTCCATAGGGCGCGGTAGCCGCGCCGAACCCTCGCCGCGATAGACCTGTCCAGCCTCTCCCTCCAGAGGTTGAAGGGGAGAATTGCCTGCGAGAGCACGCTGAGGGTCAGCCCTCGGCGGCCTTGGTCTTGGCTTTCGACTTCGGCGCAGCCTTGGCTGCTGTTTTGCTGGCCGCAGTCTTGCCGGCAGCCTTCTTGGCTGGCGCTTTCGCCGCGCTTGGACGCTTCGTCTTGGCGGCCGCCTTGGCTCCGCCCTTCACGCCGCCGGCTTCGGCCTTGGCGTTGACGAGTTCGACCGCCTGTTCGAGCGTCAGGCTTTCCTGTGTCATCGCCTTCGGCAGGGTCGCGTTGACCTTGCCCCAATTGACATAGGGGCCGTATTTGCCGGCGCGCACGACGAGCTTGCCGCCAGCAGGATGCTCGCCGAGCTCCCGTCCGGGTACCGCCGCTCCCCGCCCGAACCGTCCTCCGCCCGCACCGCTTTCCTTGGCGACGATAAGGTCGATGGCGCGGTTGCCGCCAAGCGCGAGGACGTCATCATCCTTGTCGATATTGGCGTAGGTCTTGCCGTGCTGGACATAGGGGCCGTAGCGACCGATGCCGACCAAGATCGGCTCGCCGCTTTCCGGATGCTTCGCTACCTCCTTGGGCAGTGCAAGCAGTGCCAGCGCCTTGTCGAGATCGACAGCAGCCGCGCTCATGCCCTTGGGCAGGCTCTGGCGCTTCGGCTTCTCGCCCTCGCCGAGCTGGACATAGGGGCCGAAACGACCGTCACGTAACGTCACATCCTGTTCCGTGACCGGATCCTTGCCAAGGACGCGCACGCCAGGCGCGCCCTGGCCCCCCTCGGCGGTAGCCTCGCCGTCATTGGCCGGAACGGTCAGCGGCCGGGTGTAGCGGCATTCCGGGTAGTTGGAGCAGCCGACGAAGGCGCCGAACTTGCCAAGCTTCAGCGAGAGCTGGCCCGTGCCACAGGTCGGGCAGGTGCGCGGGTCGCCGCCATCGCCGCGCGCCGGGAAGATGTGTTCTCCCAGGACGCCGTTCAGCGCTTCCAGCACCTCGGTGACGCGCAGGTCCTTGGTCCCGGCGATGGCCTGGGTAAACTCCTCCCAGAACTCGCGCAGCAGCGCCTTCCAGTCGATCTCGGCATTTGAGACGCGGTCGAGCTTCTCTTCCAGGCTCGCCGTGAAATCGAACTCGACATAGCGCCCGAAGAAGCTCTCGAGGAAAGCTGTGACCAGCATGCCCTTGTCCTCGGGCACCAGTCGCTTCTTCTCGATGCGGACATATTCGCGGTCGCGCAGCGTGGCCAGCGTCGCGGCATAGGTCGAAGGCCGGCCGATGCCGAGCTCTTCCATGCGCTTGACCAGGCTCGCCTCGGAGAAGCGCGGCGGCGGCTCGGTGAAGTGCTGGTCGGCGGCGATGGCGCGCTTTTCCAGTCCGTCCCCGGCCTTCATCGGCGGCAGCTTCTTGCTGTCCTCATCCTCTTCGTCGTCGCGGCTCTCCTGATAGAGCGTCAGGAAGCCGTCGAAAAGCACGACCTGGCCGGTGGCGCGCAACTCCAGATGGCGCGAACCGACCTTTGCGGCGACGTCCACCGTCGTGCGCTCGAGCGAGGCCGATTCCATCTGGCTCGCAATGGTGCGCTTCCAGATCAGCTCGTAGAGCTTTGCCTGTTCGGGTTCGAGATGACGCACGACCATCGCCGGCAGCCGGCCGAGATCGGTCGGGCGGATGGCCTCGTGGGCTTCCTGCGCGTTCTTGGCCTTGACCGTATATTTGCGGGGGGCGCTCGGCACATAGGCTGCACCGAACTCCTTGCCGATGACGCTGCGGGCAGCCGTGATGGCGCTGCCGTCCATGTCGACGCCATCGGTTCGCATATAGGTGATCAGACCGACGGTCTCGCCGCCAATATCCACGCCTTCATACAGCCGCTGCGCCACCTGCATGGTGCGGGCTGGCGCCATGCCGAGCTTGCGCGAGGCTTCCTGCTGCAGCGTCGACGTCTGGAAGGGCGGGTAGGGGTGGCGCTTGACCGGCTTGGCCTCGACCTGCGCCACATTGAAGAGAGCGGTCTCCAGCGCCGCCTTGAAGGCTTCGGCTTCCGCCCCCGTGCCGATGTCGAGGCGGGTGATCTTCTTGCCGTCGGCGCCGACCAGGCGGGCCTCGAAGGTGGCGCCGGTGTCGGTTGCGAGCGTCGCAACCAGCGACCAGTATTCCCGGGCCCTGAAGGCTTCGATCTCGCGTTCGCGCTCGCAGACCAGGCGCAGGGCCACCGACTGTACGCGCCCCGCAGAGCGGGCGCCGGGCAGCTTGCGCCAGAGCACCGGAGACAGGGTGAAGCCGACGAGATAGTCCAGTGCGCGGCGCGCCAGATAGGCATCGACCAATGCCTGATCGATCTGGCGCGGGTTGGCGAGCGCCTTCTGCACCGCATCCTTGGTCACGGCGTTGAAGGTCACGCGCTCGACCGGAATGCCCTTGATGGCGCGCTTCTGGTTCAGCGCTTCCAGCACGTGCCAGGAAATCGCCTCACCCTCGCGATCCGGGTCGGTTGCGAGAATGATCTTCTCGGCCCCCTTGGCGGCCCTGGCGATCTCCGCGACCTGCTTGGCGCCGCGCCCCTCGATTTCCCAGAGCATCTTGAAGTCGTCCTCGGGATCAACCGAGCCGTCCTTCGCGGGCAAGTCGCGAATATGCCCGAACGAGGCGATGACCTCGTAATCGGAGCCCAGGTACTTGTTGATCGTCTTGGCCTTGGCCGGCGACTCGACGACGAGGAGCTTCATGGCAGCTAAAGTCTCATGACAAAGGGGCAGGGCCAGCACGCACCGTGCCGGTCCGGCCTGGCTTGGCGCTGGGCGCCCGGGGTCAGGTTCGGAATTGCGCGCGAAAGTGGTTCAGCACGACAGCGCTGTCAAATAGGGATTGCTGCGCGAATGCAACAGTGGTTCGACGATCAACTGTAGCCGCACGGCGCGGTCGCTCCGGCTCTGCTATCGGACGAAGCGCTGGACAATGACCATCTCGCCGCTTGCGCCGTCTTGAGTCTGTGCCTAAACAACCACCTTCAAATGACATCGCCAGCCCCGACCTATCCGCACCGCCACCTCCTCGGCATCGAGGGCCTGTCGCATCTGGATATCGAGGCTCTCCTCGATCGCGCCGAGGACTATGTCGCGCTTTCGCGACAGGTCGAGAAGAAGACGGCGACCCTGCGCGGCCGGACCCAGATCAATCTCTTTTTCGAGCCCTCGACGCGCACGCAGGCCTCCTTCGAGCTTGCCGGCAAGCGCCTCGGCGCCGACGTGATGAACATGTCGGTAGCATCCTCTTCCGTGAAGAAGGGCGAGACGCTGATCGACACGGCCGCGACCCTGAACGCGATGCGGCCCGATATTCTGGTGGTGCGCCATCATGCCGCCGGTGCGGTCAACCTGCTCGCCCGCAAGGTCGACTGCTCCGTCGTCAATGCCGGCGACGGTGCGCATGAGCACCCGACCCAGGCCCTGCTCGACGCGCTGACGATCCGCCGCAACAAGGGCCGGATCGCCGGGCTGACCGTCGCGATCTGCGGCGACATCGTGCATTCGCGGGTCGCACGCTCCAACATCATCCTGCTCAATGCGCTTGGCGCAAAGGTCCGCCTGATCGCTCCCTCGACCCTACTTCCAGTTGGCATCGAGCGTATGGGCGTCTCCGTCTTCACCGACATGAAGAAGGGACTGGAAGGGGCTGATATCGTGATGATGCTGCGCCTCCAGCTCGAGCGCATGCACGGCGCCTTCGTGCCGTCGCCGAAGGAGTATTTCCGCTATTTCGGCCTTGACCGCGACAAGCTCGCGCTGGCCAGCCCGGACGCGCTCGTGATGCATCCTGGCCCGATGAATCGCGGTGTCGAGATTTCCTCGGAAGTCGCTGACGGCGCTCAGTCCCTGATTCGCGAGCAGGTCGAGATGGGGGTCGCCGTCCGAATGGCGGTTCTGGATGCGCTAGCCCAGCATCTGCCCAATGGCTGAGCGGCCGAGCCGTTCCCCGGCCGGTTGGAACACAATACTGAAGGCGAGACCGAGCGAGATCATGTCCGAAATGCGCGAGCTTGCGATCGTCAACGCCCAACTGGTGGATCCGGCATCAGGCCGCCAGGGGCCGGGTGCGCTTCTGCTGCGCGATGGTGCCATTGCGGAGATCGCCTGGGGCGCCGCCCCGGGGACGGGCGAGGGCGTGCAGCGGGTCGATGCCGGCGGCCTGATCGTCGCGCCGGGACTGGTCGATCTGCGCGCCTTTCTCGGTGAGCCGGGAGCGGAGTTCCGCGAAACGCTCGGCACGGGCTCGCAGGCTGCCGCAGCGGGGGGGGTCACCACGGTCGTCTGCAGGCCGGATACCGATCCGCCGATCGACGATCCCGCCATCATCGATTTCATCAAGCGCCGTGCCCGCGACAAGGCGATCGTCAATGTGCTGCCGGCTGCAGCCCTGACCAAGGGGATTGAGGGCAGGGAGATCACCGAATTCGGCCTGCTGCTCGAAGCCGGCGCGGTCGCCTTCACCGATGGCTCCCGAGCCGTGCGCAATCCCCAGGTCATGCGCCGCGCCATGATCTACGGCCGCGATTTCGATGCGCTGCTGATGAACCATCTCGAGGATCCGGACCTGCGCGGCGCCGGCGTGATGAACGAGGGTGAGTTCGCCAGCCGCAAGGGCCTGCCGGGCATTCCGGTCGAAGCCGAGACGATCATGCTCGAGCGGGACATCCGCCTCGCCCGGGCGACCGGCGCGCGCTACCACGCCGCGATGATCTCCTGCGCCGAATCTGTCGAACTCGTGCGCCGGGCCAAGGCCGATGGCGTGCGGATCACGTGCGGCATCTCGATCAACAATCTGACGCTGAACGAGAACGACGTCGGCGACTACCGCACCTTCTGCAAGGTCTCGCCGCCGCTCCGCCATGAGGACGAGCGGCTCGCCATGGTCGCGGCGCTGGCCGAGGGCGTGATCGATGTTGTGGTCTCCGACCATGACCCGCAGGATGTCGAGACCAAGCGCCAGCCCTTCGCCGAGGCCGCCAATGGCGCGCTCGGCATCGAGACGATGCTGTCGGCCGCTCTGCGCATGGTCCATGCCGGGCAGACCGATCTGCCGACGCTGCTGGCGGCGCTCTCGACGCGCCCGGCCGCTCTGCTTGGATTGCCGTGCGGTCGCCTCTCGGTCGGAGCGCCAGCCGATCTGATCCTGCTCGATCCGGATGCGCCCTATGTCGTCGACAAGCGCAAGCTGAAATCGCGGGCCAAGAATTCGCCCTTCGACGAGGCGCGGCTTGACGGGTTGGTACGCACAACCTTCGTTGCCGGACGAGTGGTCTACGAGGCTGACGCAGTCTAAGCTCTGGCGGCGATGGCCTTGGGGAAGCGGGGGCGGCATGCCTGAGTTGATGAGTTTGGGCCTGTCCGGGTCCTCGGCACTGGCTGCCGTGGCCATCGGCTATCTGCTGGGCTCGATCCCTTTCGGCGTCGTGTTGACGCGCCTCAGCGGTGGACCAGATCTTCGCAGCATCGGCTCGGGCAATATCGGCGCCACCAATGTCCTGCGCACAGGCAACAAGAAGCTGGCGGCTCTGACCCTGGTGGGAGACATGCTCAAGGGCACGGCAGCCGTGCTCGTCGGGCTCTATCTGATCGGCGGCCGGGATGCTGCGCTCCTCGCCGGGCTCGGCGCCTTTCTCGGGCATCTCTTCCCGGTCTGGCTGCGCTTCAAGGGCGGCAAGGGCGTCGCCACCTATCTCGGCATTCTGATCGGGTTGAAATGGCCGATCGCGGTGACCTTCGCGGCGATCTGGCTCAGCGTCGCCTATCTCAGCCGCTATTCATCGCTTGCTGCGCTGCTCGCCAGCCTGCTGACGCCGCTGCTGCTCTGGTTCTGGGCGAACGAGCCGCGCATGGCCGTGCTGATGGCCGTTCTGACTGCGCTGCTCTGGTTCATGCACCGCGAGAACATTGCAAGGCTGCTGGACCGCAGCGAGGGCAAGATCGGCCAGAAGGGCTGATCAGGGATGGCTGGCATCGCACTCACCGATCGCCAGCGTCTCGACTGGCTCCGGCTCATCCGCAGCGAAAGCATCGGCCCACGCACCTTTCGCGCCCTGATGAATCGATATGGCGGTGCCGCGGCCGCGCTCGATGCATTGCCGGAACTGGCGCGGAGCACCGGTCGCAGCATCAAGATCTGCTCCATGGCCGAGGCGGAACGCGAGATCGAGGCGCTGCGCCGACGCGGCGGCCGACTGATCGCGCTCGGAGAGCCCGACTATCCGCGGCCGCTGCAGGCGATCGATTCCGCGCCACCGCTGCTGCTCGTGCTTGGTCGCGGCGAGGTGCTGCTGCGCCCCTGCGTCGCGTTGGTCGGTTCGCGCAATGCCTCGGCAGCCGGTCTGAAATTCACGGCCAGGTTAGCGCAGGATCTCGGAGAGGCCGGCTTCGTGGTGGTGTCGGGGCTGGCGCGCGGCATCGATACCGCGGCCCATGGCGCGAGCCTGGGCACCGGCACGATCGCAGTGCTCGCGGGCGGGCTCGACGAGATCTACCCGCCCCAGAACGCTCAATTATTCGAGCGGCTGATCATGTCGGGCGCGGCGGTCAGCGAAATGCCGATGGGCTGGGCCCCGCGTGGACGCGACTTTCCGCGGCGCAACCGCCTTGTTTCCGGCCTTGCGCTGGGCACTGTCGTCGTCGAGGCGGCACGCAAGTCTGGGTCGTTGATCACCGCCCGCTTCGCCAATGAACAGGGGCGCCAGGTCTTTGCCGTACCGGGCTCGCCGCTCGATCCGCGCGCCGAGGGCGGCAATCACCTAATCCGTGAAGGCGCGACGCTCTGCGCGGAGGCCGCTCATGTCATCGAGGCGCTGACGCCCTTGCTGGGCCATGGCAGCGCCCTGCCGACTGGCCTCGCACAGGCCCGCGAGGGCTATGATCCGGAATCAGAATGCCTCTGGGACGAACTCGATCTGCCGGAAATCTCCCCGGCGCCGAGGACCATTCTGCCCCCTGCCATCGCCGGCTCCGATCTCGCACGACCGCCGGAAGCGGCAGGCGAAGCGGAAGGAGAGGGGGGAGGCGAAGGGGGAGGCGATGAGATCCGCGCGCGCGTCCTGGCCCTGCTTGGCGCGGCTCCCGTTTCTCTGGACGACCTGATCCGGGCCAGTGGCCAGTCCGCCCGCGATGTCGGCCGTCTGCTGATCGAGCTGGAGCTCGACGGCGCGATTCTGCGCCATCCCGGTGGCGCGCTTTCGCGCGTCATGCTCTGAGATCCTCGGGAGGGCCCGCCCGGTCATCAACCTCGCGGAATCGGCGGTCAGTTGGACGGCGTCCTCGGGCGGAGAACGTCCTCAGTCGAACGGCTTGCCGAGCGTCCGGTGGCTCTCGATCTGGATCGTGGCCTCGATCCGGGCCATGTCGAGGAAGGTGACCAGCGTATCAAGCTTGGCCGCCTGGGCCATCATACGCAATTCCACACAGAAGCTCTCGATGTACTCAGCAACTGCTAGTTGCTGCGCGGCGGAGCTCTCCCGGCTGAAGGGAGTGTTCCGGAACGAAGCGGCCTCGAATGGGGAAGGCGAAGGATTTCTGGTCTTGCGGCTTGGCCTCGGCCCTCGCACAGTCATGGCGGCTTGCCCTTGAACGGCGCGGCGCTGCGGTCGTGCAGCGACGCGATCTCAAGCCGCAGAATGACCCAGCGGAATGATGAATTCAATTTCTGCGTGCATACGCATTTAGGCCTGCCACATCCCTGGAATCAGCCCAGCAGCAGGACAGCCACTGGCAACGTCACGAGCGCCAGCAGTGTCTGCATCGTGGTGATCTCAGCCATCAACGGGGCGTCGCCACCCATGTCGCGCGCGAGGAAATAGGCGGCCGTGGCCGTCGGGACCGCAGCCGCGACCACCGTGATCGTCAGTGCCGTGCCGGTGACGCCGAACTGTCGCGCCAGCATCCAGGCGAAGAGCGGCATCACGACGAGCTTGAGCCCAATAGCAAGGCCGTGGGCGAGCCGCGGTTGCTTCAGGCGATGGATCTCGAGCCCGGCGCCGACCACGAGCAGCCCGACGCCCAGCGCCGCCCGGCCGAGGATATCGACATAGGTCGTCAGAGCGGCGGGCAGCATCCATTGCATCTGGTTGAGCAGAAGCCCGACAGCCGAGGACCAGATGAATGGGTTCACCGCGATCGAGCGCGCCGTCTCCGCCGCACTCATCGGGCGCCCGACAGCGAAGCGCGCCAGGACGAGGACGCAGAGCACGTTCAAGAGCGGGATCATCGAAGCCACCGCGATCGCCATCAGCGTTGCGCCTTCCCGGCCGTGCAGCCCAGCCGCCAGGGCCAGCGCGACGAAGGTGTTCCAGCGCACCGAGCCCTGCAGGACCGAGGTGAAGGCCGGGCCGTTGATCCCGACGCGCGAAAGCAGGGGGCGAACGATCAGGAGGACGGTCGATACGCCGAGGATCGCGGTGACCAGGGTCAGCCCCATCGCCAGCACCGGCAACTGGCTCAGATCCGCGACGGCCAGGGTGTGAATGACGACGGCCGGGAACAGCACCTGATAGGTCAGCCTTTCGACCCCGGCCCAGTGGCTGGGGGAGACGAAACCGCGAGCCTTCAGGGCCCAGCCAGTCGCGAGCACCAGGAAGATCGCCCCCAGGCTGTTGATGATCGGATTCATATCGGGACCTGGCTGCGACGGCGCTTGGCACCGGCCGCGCGAATCCGGGCGCCGGAACAATCTGCCAAAGCTGACGTTGATGGAGGGGGAACTGTCATCGAGGCGTTTCGTAACCCCTCTCACGACAGCCGGCCCCGAACAAGCGCGCGTCCCGCGAAGTCCGAGTTGCGTCCGCCGCAATCCCGCCGTGATTGGTTCAGGCCGCATTCAAGCATGATGCCTGATCATGAGATCCAGGTTCAGGCGAGCGAATCGCAGGAGATATGACTGTGTCTTCTCTCATGAAATCCGCCATCGTGGCTTTGGCCGCCGGCTCAGTCGCGGCCGCTGGATTCGTCCTGCCGGCGGCGGCCAGCGAGCCCCGCGCCGGCGTTGACGCAAGCCGCCTCGACAAGGCCGCTGCCGGCTACAGCTACTATCGTGGTCGGGGCTGGGGCTGGGGCAATCGAAACGCTGCCATCGCAGGCGCCGTGGGCGTTGGTCTTCTCGGCGCGGCTGCCATCGCAGCCAGCCGGCCGGCCTATTCCGGGACCTACTATTACGATGATGGCTACGCCTACGGCGGATACGGCTACCAGCCGAGCTACGGCTACCAGCCGGCCTATGTCTATGAGGAGCCCGTGGTTGTCTATCAGCGACCGCGCTACCATGGCGGGTATTACGGTCCCGGTAACTATTATTCAGGGCGTGGCCCCTATGGTGGTTCCCGTAACGGAACGATCGATCCGGCGCGCGGCGGCAACTGATCGCCGCCCCGGGATCTGAGCTTTAAGGCGGACCGGCCCTGTGCACGGTCATGGAGGACGAGAATGAGCGTTTACGGCAAGGCCCTGCTGGTCGGCCTTGGACTTGCGGCGTCGGCAGTGCTGTGGGCGGCTCCCGCCTCGGCGCAGTACTATGGCGGCGGCAACCGCGATCCTTATTATGAGCCCGGCCCGCGTTACGGGCGTGGCTCTGATCGCGGGTATGACCGCGGCTACGATCGCGGCCCGCGTTATGACGACAGGCGCGGCCCGCGCTACGACGACCGACGCGGCTCCTATAATGGCGGCAACTATGACCGCGGTCGGCGCAACAACAATCCGATGGCCGGCATGAGCCTCGAGGATCAGAAACGCGCACTCAAGAATCACAGAGAGGCGCAGAAGAAGGCGATCAAGCGCGGCTACGTCATTCCGTAACCGGCGCCTGGAAATGTCAGGATGGAGGCGCCGCCGCGGGAAACCGTGGCGGCGTTCGCATGTCAGGCCTCTTCGGTGTCCGGGGGCTCCATGCGCATCAGGCGGTCGAGCGCGCCCTGCAGGATGTAGGCCGCAGCCATCTTGTCGACCACCTCGGCGCGCTTGGCTCTGGAGGCGTCAGCCGAGAGCAAGGTCCGGGTCACCGCCAGCGTCGACATGCGCTCGTCCCAGAATGCGATCGGCAAGGCGGTGAGGGGGGCGAGGTTGCGGACGAAGGCCCGTGTCGACTGGACGCGCGGTCCCTCTGTGCCATCCATGTTGAGCGGCAGGCCGATGACCAGCCCTGCGACGTCGAATTTCGCGGCGATCTTCAGCAGGGCTGCTGCGTCGAGCCCGAATTTGACCCGCTTGATCGTCTCCAGCGGCGTTGCGATCTGGCGCTCCACATCGGACAGCGCGAGGCCGATCGTCTTGGTGCCGAGATCGAGGCCGAGCAGCCGCGCGTGATCGGGCAGATTCAGGAAGGTTTCGAGCGGAACCAGATTGGCTGACATCAGGGCCGGGTAGCACGCGCCGCCCGCAGTGGCGAGCGGCGCGTGGGGGATGGCGGCTAGTTGACGTTCTGTGGGGTCACACCGGCGGCCTTGAGTGAGGTCGCCCATTTGCTGATTTCGCTGCCAAAGCGCTTGGCATGCGCTTCCCGGCTCCACTCGGCTTCCGGAAAGGCGCTGGTGCCGACCGATTTGAAGCGCTCAAGCACCAACGGGTCCTTGAGGGCGGCCTTCAGCGCGCCGTTCAGCTTGTCGAGCGCCGCTGCCGGAGTTGCCTTCGGCGCGTAGAGTCCGTGCCAGATCGTCATCTCCAGATCGGTGCCGGCCTCGCGTGCGGTCGGCGTGTTCGGCAGCACGCCGAGGCGCTCGGTCGAGGTCACCGCATAGGCGCGGACCTTGTCGCCCTGGACCTGGGGCACCGCGGTGGTCGACTGGTCGCAGAGCACGTCGACCTGCCCGGCGACGAGATCGTTCATCGCGGGCCCCGTGCCGCGATAGGCGACCTGTGTGAACTTCGCGCCGAGCGCCTGCGAGAGCAGGACCGCGCAGAGATGGGCGTTCGAGCCGATCCCGGCATGGGCGATGGTCAGCTTGTCGGCCTGCAGCTTGGCGAAGGGGAAGAACGCCTTGGCGTCCACCGGCGGCAATGCGAGCTTGCCGGCCACCACCATGGGCCCGGTATTCACCAGCCCGACGGGCGCGAAGGCAGTCTGCGTGTCGTATCCGAGATTGTTGTAGAGCGAAGGCGCAGCCGCAAGCGCGAGATGGTGGATCAGCAGGGTGTGGCCGTCGGCGTCGGATGCGGCGAGGCGCTTGGCGCCGGCCGTGCCGCCGGCACCGGCGATGTTCTCGACCACCACCTGCTGGCCGAGCGTGCGGCCCATATGGTCGGCCAGCAACCGCGCGATCACGTCGCTCGGTCCGCCTGCCGCAAAGGGCACGATCAATGTCAGTGGCTTGGTTGGAAATCCTTGCGCCGCCGCGGGCGCGGCAAGCCCTAGCGCCAGCAACCCCGCGAGTGCGAGGCGTCTCGTCGTCTTGGCAATCATTCATTTCCTCCGGTCGTGACGAACCGCTCTCCGGCGGCTTGGTATGGAACGGGCATGCCGCCCGCGCCTCAGCGCAGGTCGGAAAGGTAATGAGCCTCCTCGGTCAGACAGAGGCTGAGGCGTCGTTCGACGGGCATGCCGTCGAGCGCCAGAGCCACGCGATCGATCTGCAACGCCGGTCGGCCGGCTTCGACTCCGAGCGCAGCCGCATCCTCGGGGGACAGGGCGACGGCCTTCAGCTTCTCCCGCGCATTCGCGATCGTCACACCATAGCGCGCCGCGAACAGGCTGTAGAGATTGTTCGGAACCGGGCCGTCTTCCAGTCCCGGGAACAGGTGTCGCGGCAGGGTCAGCGTTTCGACGATCAGCGGTGCCGCATCGAGCGAGCGCATACGGCGGATACGAATGACCGGGGCCTTGTCGTCGAGTTCCAGCGCAGCTTGCTCGGCTGCGTCAGCCGGTCCGGTCGCGATGCTCAGCACGGCACTGTCGGGAAAGCGCCGCTCGCCATGGTCGGGCACCAGCTTGAAGAACTGGAACAGGATGCGTCGCTCGTCGTGCTCGGCCACGAAAGTGCCGCGCCCCTGTCGGCGAACGACGAGGTTCTCGGCCGCGAGTTCGTCCAGCGCCTTGCGCACCGTGCCCTGGCTGACGCCGATCTCGGCAGCGAGTTGCCCTTCGCTCGGCAGACCTTCGCCCGGCGCCCAGACGCCGTCGACGAGCCGGCGAACGAGGATCGCCTTCACCTGGCGATAGAGCGGCCGAAAGCCCAGCGGCTCAGCCGTGTCGACCGCGCCGCGCCGCTCTGCATTTTCGAGCTTGTGCACACTCATGTGTCTTATATAAGACTTAGCCAAGCGCAGGTCGAGCCCGATTTTCGCACGGGCCAGAGCGAACCTTCGCAAGCTTGAAGGAGGCGTTACATGAGCAAGCCCCATCTCCTGGTGCATGAGCAGAAGGACACCGTCGGTGTCGTCGTCGTCGAGGGCCTGAAGGCCGGAACGGACATGCTCTGCGTCGTCACCCACGACAATTCAGATTTTCGCCTAGCCGCGAAGATGGACATCCCGATCGGCCACAAGGTCGCGCTCAAGGACATCAAGAAGGGCGACACGATCTGGAAATACGGCCAGGACATCGGCAAGGCCGTCGCCGATATCGGCAAGGGCGAGCATCTCCACGTGCACAACGCGAAGACCAAGCGCTGGTGATCGGCACGTTCGCCGCCTGACCTGTTCCGGGGCTCCCGCCAGGGTCGAGCCCGTCAAGAAAACGAAGGAAACGCCATGTCGATCGTCGCCAATTTCGATCTCGTGAAGGGCAAGCTCGGACGCATCAAGGGCCGCAAGATCGAAGCGCCCGAGTTCAAGGTGCCGATGGTGAAGCGCCCGACCGGCCGCAGCCTCGATTCGTTCCATGGCTGGCGCCGGGAGAATGGCCGCGTCGGCGTGCGCAACCACGTCCTGCTGCTGCCGCTCGACGACCTCTCCAATGCCGCCTGCGAGGCCGTCGCCAATAATATCAAGGGCACGCTCGCGATCCCGCATGCCTATGGCCGCTTGCAGTTCGGCGAGGATCTCGAGGTCCATTTCCGCACCCTGATCGGCACGGGCTCCAATCCCAATGTCGCCGCCGTCATCGTCATCGGCATCGAGGATGGCTGGACCAAGCGCGTCGTCGACGGCATCGCCAAGACCGGCAAGCCGGTCGTCGGCTTCGGCATCGAGGGCCATGGCGACATCGCCACGATCGCCAAGGCGTCCTATGTCGCCAAGGAGTTCGTGCAGTGGGCGACCGAGCTGCAGCGCGAGAAATGCGGCATCGAGGAGCTCTGGGTCTCGACCAAATGCGGTGAATCCGACACCACGACCGGGCTCTCCTCCTGCCCGACCGTCGGCAACATGTACGACAAATGGATCCCGCGCGGCGTTTATGGCGTCTTCGGCGAGACCTCCGAGATCACCGGTGCGGAGCATCTCTGCAAGGCCCGCGCCGCGACACCGGAGGTCGGCGAGCGCTGGTACAAGATGTGGAAGGCCTATCAGGACGACGTGATCGAGGCCCACAAGACCGACGACCTCTCCGACAGCCAGCCGACCAAGGGCAACATCGCCGGCGGCCTGACCACGATCGAGGAAAAGGCGCTCGGCAATCTCGAGAAGATCGGCCGGGAGTGCAAGTTCATCGACATCCTCGAGCCGGCGGAAGCGCCGACCAAGGGCCCCGGCCTCTACTACATGGACACCTCCTCGGCCGCGGCCGAATGCGTGACCCTGATGGCGGCCGGCGGCTATGTCGTGCACACATTCCCGACGGGGCAGGGCAATGTCATCGGCAATCCGATCGTCCCGGTGATCAAGATCACCGGCAATCCCAAGACGATGCGCACCATGCCGGAGCATATCGATGTCGACGTCTCCGGCATCCTGCGCCGCGACCTGACGATTTCGCAGGCCGGCGATGCGCTCATCCAGAATATCGTGCGCACCGCCAATGGGCGTATGACGGCGGCCGAAGCCTTGGGGCATCGCGAGTTTTCGATGACCAAGCTCTATCGCTCGGCCTGACCGGGCACTAAACCGGCGGGCGGGCGCCATGCCGCCCGCCCTCCACCTGCCGAAGTCCGGCAGAGCAAGCCGGAGCAGAGTTCTTGTCCGTCGCCTCATCCTCTCCGCTGAGCGCCTGGCGCCCGCTTCTCGACGGGATCGTGCTCTCGACCGCTGTCGCCATTGCGTCGGTCCTGGCTGAGCCGGTCCTGAAGACCTGGCTTGGCGGCAAGATCGGCATCCCCGCCGTTGTCATCGCTCTGCTGATCGGCATGGCCTTGCATCCGCTGGCGAATACCGTCCGGTTCCAGGCCGGCATGGTGTTCTGCGTCAAAAAGATGCTGCGCTGGGCTATCGCGCTGCTCGGCCTGCGCATCGCGCTCGGCGACATCATCGCGCTCGGCCTGTCCACAGCCTTGCTGGTCGTGTTCTCGATGATCGTGACGGTCATCTCCGGCTTCTGGCTGGCGCGCCTGCTTGGGCGCGAACACGGTTTTGGCGCGCTTGCCGGGGTTGCGACCGCGGTTTGCGGCGCCTCTGCGGCGCTGGCGACGGCGAGCGTGCTTCCGGATTATCGCGGCAAGGCCGCCGATGTCGCCTTCACGGTCATCGCCATGAATGCGCTCGCGACGATCGCGATGCTGGCCTACCCGCTGATCTGCGTCTGGCTCGGCCTGAGCCCGACCCAGACCGGCGTCATGCTGGGGGCCTCGATTCACGACGTCGCGCAGGTCGTCGGCGCCGGTCAGTCTGTTTCCGACGATGCGGCCAATGCCGCCGTCATCGTCAAGCTGTTCCGCGTCTTCCTGCTGCTTCCGGCGGTGCTGCTCGTCGGCTGGTGGATGGCGCGCGAAGGCGGCCATCCCAGCGATGCCAAGGTGCCGGTCCCGGTTTTCGCCTTCGTCTTCCTGGCGCTTTGCCTGGTCAACAGCGCGTTTGCAACACAGCCGGCACTGGCCGGGTTCTATGAGCCGGTGCGCGCGGCCTTGCTGGAGGCCTCGCGCTGGGGGCTTTTGATCGCGATCGCCGCGCTCGGGCTCGGCACCTCGATCGGCTCGATGGTGCGGCTGGGCTGGCGGCATCTTGTCGTCGTCACCGGGACCAGCCTCGTCATTCTCGGGCTCGTCCTCGGCGGCCTGACAGCATTGGGTTGAACAGCCACGCAAGGCGGGAGAGCCATGACCGATATCGTCATCACCGAATTCATGGATGAGGCGGCGGTCGCAAGCCTCAGTGCCCGCTACGCGGTTCATCACGACTCCGAACTCTTCGGCAAGCCGGACGAACTCGCCCGGCTGGTCGCCGACATCCCGGCCCTCATCGTCCGCAACCAGACACAGGTGAGGGGGGCGCTGCTGGCAGGCGCGAAGAATTTGAAGGTCATCGGCCGGCTTGGCGTCGGCCTCGACAATATCGACATGGAAGCCTGCGCCGGCCGCGGCATCAAGGTTTTCCCGGCGTCCGGGGCAAACAGCCTCTCGGTTGTCGAATATGTCATCGGCACGGCGATGACCCTGTTGCGCGGCGCCTATTTCGCCAATGCAGCCATGCTGGCCGGCGAGTTTCCGAAGACAAAGCTGATCGGCCGCGAGATCGCCGGCAAGCGCATGGGGCTCGTCGGCTTCGGCGCCATCGCGCGCGACGCTGCGGCGCATGCCCGCTTGCTCGGGATGAGCATCGCCGCCTACGACCCCTATGTTCCAGCCGATGATCCGGTCTGGAGCAATGTCGAGCGGCTGGAGCTCGATGCCCTGCTTGAGACCTCGGATGTGATCAGCCTGCACCTGCCGCTGACATCGGAGACCAAGGGGCTGATCGGAAGCGCGTCCTTCGCGCGCATGAAGCCGGACGCGATCCTGATCAACGCCTCGCGTGGCGGGGTCATGGACGAGGCCGCGCTGGTCGAAGCCCTGAAGAGCGGCAGACTCGCCGGCGCAGCCCTCGACGTCTTCGAGGAGGAGCCGCTGCGCGGCGGCGCCAAGCTCTTCGCCGGCACGCCGAACCTGATCCTGACTCCGCATATCGCCGGCAATACCGTCGAATCGAACGGGCGTGTTTCCGGCCTCGTCGCGGAGCGCGTCATCGCCGCGCTGGAGGGGCGGACATGACCCGCCTTTCTCTGGAGGAGGCTGAAGCCAGAATTGCGGCGCTGTTCGCCGCAGCGGGCACTTCGGCGGCCAATGCCGCCTCCGTCGCCTGGGCCCTGGTGATGGCCGAGGCCGACGGCTTGAAGGGTCACGGCCTTACGCGCGTGCCGACCTATCTGGCCATGCTGAAATCGGGAAAGATCGATGGCCAGGCCGTGCCGATCGCCCGGCGACCGAAGCCCGGCGTGCTCGCCATCGATGCCGCCCATGGCTTCGCCTATCCCGCGATCGATCTTGCGGTCAGCGAACTGCCCGAACTCGCACGCGCACAGGGCGTCGTCGCGGCACCGATCAGGCGCTCGAACCATTGCGGCGCTGCCGGGCTGCATGTCGAGCGCCTGGCCGAGCAGGGGCTCGTCGCGTTGCTCTTTGCCAATACCCCGGGCGCGATGGCTCCCTGGGGCGGCTCGAAGCCCGTCTTCGGCACCAATCCCATTGCCTTTGCCGCTCCGCTCGCCGGGCGTGAGCCAGTCGTCATCGACATGGCGCTGAGCAAGGTCGCGCGCGGGCCGATCGTCGCGGCCAGACAGAAGGGTGAGCCCATCCCCGAAGGCTGGGCGCTCGATACGTATGGCAAGCCGACGACCGACCCGGCCGCCGCGATTGCCGGCACCATGGTGCCGCTCGGCGACGCCAAGGGCGCGACTTTGGCGATGATGGTGGAAATCCTCGCCGCGGCACTGGTCGGCACGCATTTCGCCTTCCAGGCATCCTCCTTCATCGACGACAAGGGCGGTCCACCCGATACGGGCCAACTCATCCTCGCGATCGATCCCGCCAGCATGGGCGGCAACTGGTTCGCCGAGCGCATGAAGCTGCTGGCCCACGCAATCGAGGACCAGCCGGGCACGCGCCTGCCGGGGACGAGGCGCTTGAACCTGCGTGCGAAGGCCCGCGCCGAAGGAATTCTGATCCCTGAGGAAATCCTCTCCGCCTAGTTCATGGGATCGGATCTTGTATCCGGTCGCATGATCTCACTTTTGCTGTTCGCATCGGCTTTCCCGAAAGCCGCAATCCACCTTTTCGGGCCGATCCGTTAGATCCGCGATATGCGAGCGGGATGCGCGAATATTTGAATCCGCCGCCACGCGCGATCCCGATCAGCGTCGGCCGCCGTGCGTATTCCGCTCTCGGCCTCCGGCTTCCGGCGAGTGGGTGCGCCCACCAGCTTGTCGGGAGCATTGTGCCTGACCACGTCTTCGCCCGGACGCGCAGTCTTCACGAGCCGCGGCGAAAGTCGAAATTGACCTTGCCGGAGCATCTGGGACAAGATGTGGCGTGGTTACGGTCACGGCTCCCGAGTTTCGGGGCGCTCATCGACTGAATGCCGGTCAAAGGCGCTCCTGGCGGGTGCTGTTGATCGCCTCGTCGCTGGTGCTCGCCAGCACGTCGGGCTCGGCTGAAGAGCTCAAGCCTTGGTTTGCCGAAACCGCCCCGACACTCGTTCTCGACCGCCTCGATGGCGCTCGTATCGATCTGGCGGAGCTGCGCGGCGGTCCCGTGATCGTCCACTTCTTCGCGACATGGTGCGCGCCCTGCATCGAGGAGATGGCGTCGCTGAACGCACTCGCGGGCCAGCAGCCGGTCCAGCTCACGATCCTGGCCGTCGATGTCGGCGAGGTCGATGCCCGTGTCAGGACCTTCTTCCGCGAGCGCCCGGTTTCATTCCCCATCCTGCTGGACCGCGACCGCAGCACGATGAAGGCCTGGCATGTTGAGGGATTGCCGACGAGCTTCGTGCTCAATCGCGACCTGAGCCCCGCGTTGAAGGCCGAAGAGCCGCTCGACTGGACGGGGCCGGTCGTCATCAGCGCGCTGACGCAACTGTCGCAGCGCAAGGACGGTGCGCCGGCCGTACAGGCGATCGATGGAAACCAGAGCAGGGAGGAGACCCGATGATCACGCGTCGTGACGTGCTGAAAACCGGTGCCGTGGTCGCAGCCGCGGGGCTTGTGGCTCCGCAGCGCGTCCTTGCCCAGGACGCCGTCTTTGCACCTACGCCCGGTGTTTGGCGCGAGTTCGAGGTGCTGACCCGTCTCGAATTGCCGGCGAAGGGCAGGGCACAGGCCTGGATTCCGCTGCCGTCAGTGCAGAAGGACGAATGGATCAGGTGGGGCAAAAACACCTGGCAGGGCAACGCTGCCTCGGCGGAGGTCGTCAGTGATCCAAAATATGGCGCGCAGTTGCTGCATGTTGTCTTCAAGGACGGTGAGGCAGCGTCCGCTATCGAGGTTCGCAGCAGTTTTTCGCTGCGCGACCGGGCCGAGGATCTCGGCGCAAGATCCCAGGCGCCAATTCTGAGCGCGGCCGAGCGCAGACTCTATCTCGAGGCGACCGAGCTGATGCCCACCGACGGCATCGTCAAGGAGACTGCCGAGAAGGCGATTGCCGGCAAGGCGAGCGACCTCGACAAGGCGCGGGCGATCTACGAATGGGTTGTCGTGAACACGTTCCGTGACGCCAGGACACGCGGCTGCGGTACCGGCGACGTCGCCTCGATGCTGCGCACCGGCAATCTCGGCGGCAAATGTGCGGACCTGAACGCGCTCTATGTCGCGCTGGTACGTGCCGCGGGAATCCCGGCCCGCGACATCTACGGTATTCGCGTCGCGCCGTCGAAGTTCGGTTATGCCAGCCTCGGTGCCGGTTCCGCGACCATCACCAAGGCGCAGCATTGCCGAGCCGAGGTGTGGCTCGATGGCTATGGTTGGGTCGCAACCGATCCCGCCGATGTGCGCAAGGTCGTCCTGGAGGAGCCGCCAGGGAACAATGCAATCGACACGCCCAAGGTGGTGGCCGCACGAAGGACGCTGTTCGGCGCCTGGGAGGGCAACTGGCTCGGCTACAACATGGCTCATGACCTGGAATTGCCGGGCTCGCGCCACAAGGTGCCATTCCTGATGTATCCGCAGGCTGAAATCGCTGGCGCGTTGCTCGACTGTCTCGATGCCGACACGTTCAAGTACACGATCAGGTCGGCCGAGATCACGGCTTAGTCGGCGAGGCGAATGGGGCGCTGCTCTTCTGGAGACTGGACCATGAGCGACACGATCGAACTTGACACTCCCGCTCCCCCCCGCCTGACCAGCCTGGCACATGGCGGCGGCTGCGGCTGCAAGCTGGCGCCGTCGGTCCTGCAGCAACTGCTTGCGGACCACCCTGCGGCAGGGCCTTACCGTCAGCTTCTGGTCGGCACGGAGACCGGCGACGATGCAGCGGTCTGGCAGATCGACGATGAGACCTGCGTCGTCGCGACGACGGATTTCTTCATGCCGATGGTCGACGACCCGCATGATTTCGGCCGGATCGCCGCGACCAATGCGATCTCGGATGTCTATGCCATGGGCGGCAAGCCGATCATGGCCTTAGCGATCCTCGGCATGCCGCTCGGCAAGCTGCCGATCGAGACGACGCGCGAAATCTTGAAAGGCGGGGCCTCGATCTGCGCCCAGGCCGGCATTCCGGTCGCGGGTGGGCACTCCATCGATGCACCCGAGCCGATCTACGGACTTGCAGTGATCGGCCTGTTGAAGCTGCCGAACCTGCGCAGGAACAGCGGTGCGCGGCCGGGCGATGTGCTGATCCTGACCAAGGCATTGGGCGTGGGGATCTATTCGGCGGCCTTCAAGAAGGAGTTGCTGCCAAAGGCCGCCTATGACGAGATGATCGCCTCGACCACCTTGCTCAACCGCGTCGGCGCCGAACTGGCTGGGGATGGCGACGTCCATGCGATCACCGACGTCACCGGCTTCGGCATTCTTGGGCATGGGCTGGAGATGGCGCGCGGGTCGGGGGCGACCTTGCGGCTACGGCTGGCTGAATTGCCCTTCCTTTCGCAGGCCGAGAAGCTGGCACGCGACGGGCGCGTGACGGGTGCCTCGCACCGCAACTGGTCGAGCTATGGCGAGGGCGTCGAATTACCGGCCGGACTGCCGGACTGGCAGCGCCATTTGCTGACCGATCCGCAGACCTCAGGTGGTCTCCTGGTCTCCTGTGCGGCGGGGAGGGCGAAGGAGCTTCTGTCCATGGTGAAGGCCGCTGGATATCCCTCGGCCCGCATCGTCGGAACAGTCGAGGCCGGCCCCGCGCTGGTGATCGTCAGCTAGATCGTCGGACCGGATCCGACATCCGTTCCGACGATCTGACCTTCTGCGTTTGCATCGGCCTTCCCGCAAACGGCAATTCGGGCCGACGCCTTAGCTTTCGTCGACCCGCATCCGGCGCCCCCAGACGTCAAAGAGTTCGCCGTGGTTCAGGAGCAGCCGGTCGCGCTCCAAACCGTCTTCCAGCGAGCGCAAACGCATGCGGGCGAGCGCATCGTCGAGCGGGCCGCCCTCTTCTGCGCGGGTCGGGAAGAACGCGACGGCATCCCAGCTCACGCCAGCGCTGCGAAACATCAGGATGATGTCGCCCCAGTCGATCTCGTCGCCAATCACATGGACATAGGTGGAGCGCAGCGGCTCGACCTTCGGCTCGACAATGCGGACCAGCACGATCAGCGCCGTGAACGGGCCCTTTTTGAACGCTTTGGCGAGCCAGGCGTCGAAATCGGTACCCAGCCCCTTAGAAGTCGACACGCGGGGTCTCCGGCATATAGCGCTCGAACAGAGCGTAGAACTCCGTGCCGGTCTCCTCCTGGTACCAGTCCTCGAAGGCGAGCAGGGCGGCCTGCGAGCCTGGACCGGGCGGCCCCTCACTTGCTCTCATCTCGTCCTGTATCGCCTCGAAGACCGGCATCAGCCTGTCGAGGACGAGCCCCTGCCGCGGACCGATCTCGTCCCAGCCGAGCGTTCCGGCGACGATGAACCTGGCGCGCGCGGTCGCCTTGTCAGGGTCCTCGGCCTCGGCGATGGCTTTGGTCGTGTTGCGCATGAGGTTGAGCCTGCGGAAGGCGTTGGCGCGCTCGCGGGCGAGCACCTCGATCCGCATGGCCGCCTCGCGGCGATACGAGTCCTCGGCCCGCCGGGCAGCTTCAGCCGCTTGCTCGAAGACCGCTATCAGGTCGAGGCCCAGTGCTTCTGTATCTTCGGTCATGGCGCCTCAGTGAGCTGGCGGAAGAGAATGGGAGTCGAACCCACCAGAGACCGTCTGACGGCCCCTCCCGGATTTGAAGTCCGGACGCCCCACCGGGGACGCTTCTCCTCCATTCGACGCATCAACCGCCAGCGGACCGAACAGGTCGATCCGCTGGCGGTTGATGCGCCTGAGATCGCCGCGGCGGATGGTGACGCCATGGCGATCGAAGAATTCGAGGATCTGGATCGCGACCTTGCGGCCGTTATCGAGCCTGTCGCGGAACTGCGCGGCGTTGAACCCGGCCGGATTCCCAGCCGCGAGATCTGCCGCGATGCCGACCATTTCAGCGACCGTATCGCGCAGGAAAAAGTGGTCAAGTGCGACCTCGTGGACGTCGCCGCGACGCCCGGCAAGGCGGAACAGGCGTCGGATATCCTCCTCTCGGCAACCGAGGATCTGAGCGACATCGCGTACGCGGGGCGGGCGGAAGCGCTCGCCCCTCCCGATCAACGGCCCCACGCGTGCCCAGAGCGCCTCATCCTGCGGCGTCAGCCTGACCTCGTGCTCGGGCCGCCTGATCCAGGAACCGATGACGACGAGTTCACCGGCGTGCGCCAGCCGGGTCAACGCCGTGCGGAAGACGGCAGCGGGCAAGCGCGGCGTCACGGCCAACCGCAGCCTTTCCAGCCCCATTCCCGGCTGGTCGGGGTAGTCGGCGTGATAGGCTGTCAGGATCTCGATCACCGAGCCGGAGAGGTTCTCCCAGCTCTGCGGGAGCATGACCGAAGCACCGATTGGCACAAGGCCGAGCCTGGCCGCGAGTGCCTCAGACTGCCCGGGCCCCAGAGCGCGGTCACGCGCGAAGGCCTCCAGCTCGGCATGATAGGGCGGCTCGTCGAGCAGCCTTGCCAGCGCTTCCGCGTCGTCGGTCTCGGCAAGGGCGAACAGCTGGGCTTGCCTCTCCGGGCTTCGGCGCCGACGCTCCGGCGCACGCAAGTCGAGGAAGCGGCCACCGCCGATCGTCCGTGAGGCACTGGTGTCGCGCAGCACAAAGCGATCAAGCGTGGCCGCCGCGATCGGGCTGTCGAGCACGAGCTGTACCAGCGCCGTCGCGCCGGGCGCGATCTCGCCGCCAAGCAGGACGATGCGGGCGCCCACCTCGGTTGCCGCATGGTGCAGCCGCACCGGTTGCCACATCGCCAGCGGCTTCTTCTCGGATGCGACGATGGTGAGCTCGGCGTCGATCCGCGTGGCCGGTGCATGCAGATGCGGAGCGACAATCATGTCGCCACGATGGATCGCGTCCTTTGAGATCTCCGACCCGGCGAGATTGAGAGCACAGCGATCGCCGGCAGTTCCTCGCTCAGTGGGGAGGTTCTGGGCGTGGATCGAGCGCACGCGTGCCGGGATGCCCGAGGGGGAGACAATGATGCCGTCGCCGACCGCAACTGCTCCGGAGAGGACCGTACCGGTGACGACCGTGCCGGCGCCGGAGAGTGTAAAGCAGCGATCCACGGCCAGGCGGAAGGCGCCATCGCCACGGCGCATATGCGAGGACTGGGCTCGTCCGCTCAGCAGCGCGGCAAGCTCGGCGATACCCGCCCCGGTCACAGTCGAGACCGGCAGGATCGGTGCGTCAGGGAATGTCGTGTCAGCAAGCAACATGCCGAGTTCGCTGTGCAACTCGGTGAGGCGCGCCGCTTCGACGAGGTCGGATTTGGTGATCGCGACGACGGCTTGGCCAATGCCGAGCAAGCGGGCGATGTCGACATGCTCGCGCGTCTGCGGCATCACCCCGTCATCGGCCGCCACGACGAGCAGCAGCAGGTCGATGCCGGAGGCGCCGGCCAGCATTGTGTGCACGAATTTCTCGTGACCAGGCACATCGATGAACCCGATGATCCGGCCATCCCGCTGCGGCCAAAAGGCGAAGCCGAGCGTGATGGTGATGCCGCGCTCCTTCTCCTCCTTGAGGCGATCGGTATCGACGCCGGTGAGGCGTTTCACCAGCGAGGTCTTGCCATGATCGATATGGCCCGCCGTGCCGATGATCATGGCGCGGCCTCTTCGGGCGCGACGGCCGCGCGCGCTGCCTTGATGAAGGGGGCGGCGAGCAGGCTGCCGCCGCGCTCGGCGTCAAGCAGAAGGCCGAGAGCGCGGGCAGCGTCCTTCGCGACGCCTTGGCCGAGCAGGATCGCGGCGCCGAGCATGGCCTTGGCGTCGGCGTCGCCCGCTTCGGCGCCGCGCTGCCACCACTGCGCCGCCAGCACCGGGTTCCGCTCTACGCCGAGCGCCTCGTGATGCATCATGCCGAGCCGGGTCATGCTGGCAGCAATCCCGGCCCCGGCCGCGGCTTCCGCCCAGCGCAGCGCCTCGGGCAGATCAGCCGCATCGCCGCTCTCCAGCAGCATCCAGGAGAGCATGTCCTGCGCCGGCGCATCACCCTGTTCGGCCGCGAGCCGGTAGAGCCGGGCCGCCTCGGCGTCGCTTTGCGCGACGCCGTCGCCCTTGAAATGCAGGGCGGCGAGATTGCGCTGGCCGACCGGATCGCCGCCTTCGGCCGAGAGCGAGAGCCAGCGCAACGCGAGCGCCGGATCGGGCTCGACGCCCAGTCCCTCGGCGAAGCAGGCGCCGATATTGTTCTGGGCGCGCGCCACACCGGCATGCGCGAGCGGACCCCAGATCGCCAGAGCCGCACCGTAATCTCCGCGCTCGACCGCAGCGGAGGCGGCAGCCATCGCCGTAGCGGTGTCGGCCGACGGCGCCCGGTCGCGACGGAGGAGGCGGTCAAGCAAGGGCATCGCCGGTCTCTGGCTTCAACGCACGCAATTGACCAATGAAGGCGTCCTCGTCTTCGAGGCAGCGCAGGTCGAAGACCAGCGCCCCCTGGGCGATGCGCCCGATCACGGGCAGGGGCAGGGCGCGAAAAGCAGCGGCGAGCCTGTCCAGCCCTGCGCCGGAGGCCTTGCCGGAGGGCTTCATCGTAACGCTAGCGCTCGGCAGCGTTTCGAGCGGCAGCGCGCCTGAGCCGATCTGGCTGGAGCAATCGGCGATTTCGACGATCCAGCCCGAGCCAAGCACGTCGGCGACGTGCGGCCGCACGCGCTCGGCCAGACTGCGCAGCGCGGCTGCAGGGCGCGTGAACAGCCGCAGCGTCGGCAGCCTGTCGGCCAGCTGGTCGGGGTTGCGATAGAGCTTCAACGTGGCTTCAAGCGCAGCAAGGCGCAGCTTGTCGAGGCGCAGGGCGCGCTTGAGCGGGTTCTTCGCCAGCTGAGACACCAGTTCCTTGCGGCCAGCGATGAAGCCGGCCTGCGGCCCGCCGAGCAGCTTGTCGCCCGAGAAGGTGACAAGGTCCGCGCCACCCTTCAGCGCATCCTGCACGGTCTTCTCATGGCGCAGCCCCCAGCGCGCGAGGTCGATCAGCGTGCCGGAGCCGAGATCATCGACGAAGGGGAGGTCATGCTGATGGGCCAGCGCCGCGAGTTCTGCGGGCTCGACGGCAGCGGTGAAGCCCTGCACCATGTAATTCGATGTATGGACCTTCATGATCAGCCCTGTCGCGGAGCCGACCGCCTCGGCATAATCGCGCAGATGGGTCCGGTTGGTCGTGCCGACCTCGCGCAGGATCGCGCCGGCACGCGCCATGATGTCGGGCATGCGGAAGGCGCCGCCGATCTCGATCAGCTCACCGCGCGAGACGATGGCCTCGCGTTCCCGAGCGAAGGTATTGAGCACGAGCAGCACGGCCGAGGCATTGTTGTTGACGAGCAGCGCGTCCTCGGCCCCCGTCAGTTCGCGGACGAGGTCGCGGACATGCGCGTCGCGCTCGCCGCGCTTGCCGGCCTCGATGTCGTATTCGAGGTTGGTCGGCGAGCGCATGGCCGCGATGACGGCGTCGATCGCCTCCTCGGCCAGCAGGGCGCGACCGAGATTGGTGTGCAGCACCGTGCCGGTGAGGTTGATGACCGGTCGTTGCGACGGCCGTTCCCGATCCTCCAGGAAAGCCAGCGCGCGCTCGGCGATCGCCTTGACGGGGGCAGGGTGGGGCAGTTCGGCCCGCCGCATCCGCTCCAGAACCTGACGGACAGCCTGCGTGGTCGCCGGTCGGCCGTGGCGCGCGAGGGCGAGCTCGCAATGCGGGCTGCGCAGCACCTCATCCACCGATGGCGGGCGGAAGCGTTCAGGTCGGTTCATCAGGCTCCCTCCGGGAGACGCATGATTAGTAGCCGAGCAGGAAGGGGTTCACACCGGCGCGGCGCCATCCTGCTTCCGAGACCAGAAGGTCGAGGCCGAGGCTCGCGACATCGTCGGCCACTGGCTCCAACTCCGCATCCTTCCGTTGGTTCAGGATCTTCAGGTAAGTCCCGCACTCGTCGCAGGTCTCTGCCTTGATCGTGTCACCGATCCCTTCGATCGCCTGATAGGTGATGCCTTTGGTGGAGCCGCAGGAGACGCATTTCACCCGGACATGGTTCCACTGCGTTGCGCAAAGCGAGCACTGGACATAGCGAACACCCTCGATGTTCGCCGTGGCCATGACTGCGCTCGCGACAGGCGGGCCGCCGCAGCACGGACAAACGCCGTCAGCGACAGGCTGGGGCAGGGTGGCGTCGAGCATTGCCGCGCGCTGGGCCGCAACGACTTGCAAGGCCGCTGCCGCGAAGATGTGTTCGGCGGTGGTCTCTGCAGGCACGGCGTCGTCGAGCACGGCTGTGAACATGCTAATGCGGTCGGCGGTGTTCGTTTCCTTCGCCCGGTTCAGCGCGGCGCGAGCAAGATCCGGCATGATGACGTCTCCGAGCAAAACGAGAAGCTCTGCAAAACATGCAGACGTCGCCTGATCCGCGGCCAACTCCGTACGCGGCAGGAGAGGCATCGCGTTGGCCGCGCGGCTCCGCTGTTCGGCCAGCGATGGCATCGACGGCGGAGCGGTCACGCCTGCCAGCTGCTCCTGGGCGGTTGAGAGCGCCGCGAGAAAGGCCAGATAAGGCTGGAGCTGGTGGCCCGGAGCCAGGGCTGCGAAGCGCATGGCGCGCAGCCCGAACATTGAGCGCGGTTCTGGAAGCCGGATGAAGGGGGGCTTGTCGCGTTCGGCGATGCCGACATCTTCGAAGGTCGCAAAATCCTGGTTGTCACTCATCAAGCATCAACCTCACGAACCGCACGGGCTACGTCGAGTCGGAGCAGCCGAAGCGGCCCCGCGAAATCCTATTCGGCCGGGCCCACGCCATGACGGCGCGGGGGCACTTGCCGCTCGTCGATGACGCCCTTGCGGGCTTCGCGCCGGAGCCAGAGCCGATGATGCCGGAAGGCCCAGCCCCCCGTCACCTTGCCCTCCGTCATCGCGTTGATCGTGCCGCGCACGTAGAAGCCGGCATAGATATGGACGATGACGACCAACAGCATCGCGATTGCCGCCAGCGCGTGCACGATATGGGCGAAGCGCTGTTGCTCGATCGTGAAGCTGGTGCCGAAATACTCATACCAGATCATCAGACCTGTGCCGAACAGGACGAGGATCATCAGAGTCATCAGCCAGAAGACGAGCTTTTGCGCTCCGTTATACTTGCCGATTTCGGGGAGATTCTCCTCGCGACCGGCCATCACGTCGCCGATATGGCGCATCCATTCCGTATCGACACGGGTCCAGAAATTGTAGCGGACCATCTGGACGAACAGGATGGCAAAGCTCAGCAGCAGCACCACGCCGATCCACGGATGCAGCATCCGTGTATTCGAGCCCCCACCGAAGAAGCTCGACAGGAAGAACAGCGACGGGTGAAACAGGGCGGCCCCGCTGAGCGCAAGCAGGATCAGCGAGATCGCCGTCACCCAGTGATTGACGCGCACGCGGCCGGGGTAGCGGTCGACGGTCGTGCGCTCCTCCTCACGCCTCACGGCCACGGGCTGCCTCCTCGTCGATCAGATGCTCGGCCTCGCGATCTTCCGCACGGCTGACATCGTTGCGTCTTGCGACGGTTGCATGGACGAAGGCGAACATGGCGGCGAACCCCACGACAGCCATGCCGGTATATTTGGTCAGCCCCTTCCACAGTTCGACGACCTGGCTGATCCGGGGGTTCTGCGGAAGATTGGCATAGAGTTGCGGCCTGTCGGCATGGTGCAGCACATACATCACATGCGTGCCGCCGACGCCCGGTGGATCGTAGATGCCGGCATTCTTGAAGCCGCGCGACTTCAGGTCGGTGATCCGGCCCTCGGCATAGTTCAGCATCGCCTCCTTGGTGCCGAAGACGATGGCACCGGTCGGGCAGGCCTTAGCGCAGGCCGGCGCCTGGCCAACCGAGACCCGGTCGGAGCAGAGCGTGCACTTATAGGCCTTGTGATCGGTCTGGCTGATGCGCGGGATGTTGAAGGGGCAACCCTTCACGCAATAACCGCAGCCAATGCAGTTCTCCGAAACGAAGTCGACGATGCCGTTATTGTACTGCACGATGGCGCCCGGGGCGGGGCAGGCCTTGAGGCAGCCCGGATCGGCGCAATGCATGCACCCATCCTTGCGGATCAGCCATTCCAGATTGCCGCTCTCCGCATTCTCCCATTCGGTGAAACGCATCAGCGTCCAGGTATTCGGCGTCAGATCGTGCGGGTTGTCATAGACGCCGATGTTGAAGCCGACCTCCTCGCGCAGGTTGTTCCATTCGAGACATGCCGCCTGGCATGCCTTGCAGCCGATGCATTTCGAGACGTCGATGAGCTTCGCCACCTCGAAATCATGCCGAACATCCGGCGGCCTGAAGGTCGTGGCCGAGATGCGGGCGAAGTCCTGACTCTGCAATCCTGCCATCGCCGCCTCCTCAGCTCGTGACCGGCCCGTTGCTCGGCTCGACATTCACCAGGAACGCCTTGAACTCGGGCGTCTCGATGTTGGCGTCGCCGACGAACGGAGTGAGGCTGTTGGGGCCGAACCCCTTCCTTGCCGCACCGGTGAAGCCCCAATGGAGCGGGATGCCGACGATGTGGACCGTTTTGCCGTCGCAAATCATCGGTTTGATGCGCTTGGTCACCACGGCCTTCGCATGCACGGAACCACGGTTGGACGAGACCTTCACCCAGCTGCCGGGCTGGATGTTCTTCTCCGCGGCCAGTTGTTCGCTGATCTCGACGAAGAACTCCGGCTGCAGCACCGCATTGACCCAGACATGCTTGGTCCAAAAATGGAAATGCTCGGTCAGCCGGTAGGATGTCGCCGCATAAGGGAACTTGTCCGAAGTGCCCAGCGCCGCCAGATCGTCCTTGAAGATGCGAGCGGCAGGGTTGCCCCGGATCTTGGGCGCCATGACATTGGTAACCGGGCTTTCAAACGGCTCGTAATGGGCCGGGAAGGGGCCGTCTTTCATCATGCCCCGCGAGAACAGCCGCGCGGTACCCTCGGGATTCATGATGAAGGGGCCGACGTCCCGCGGCTTGGCGGCCGGCGCGATGTCCGGCACGTCGAACCCGGTCCAGCTGCTGCCATTCCACTCGATCAGCCTGCGCTTCGGATCCCACGGCTTTCCGTCGATATCGGCGGAGGCGCGGTTATAGAGGATGCGCCTGTTGGCTGGCCAGGCGAACGCCCAGTTGGCATAGGCGCCGGTATTCCCGGGGTCGCTCGTATCCCGGCGGGCCATCATGTTGCCCCGCTCCGTCCAGGAACCCGAATAGATCCAGCAGCCACAGGCCGTCGATCCGTCATCGCGCAACTGCCCGAACGTATCGACCAACTTGCCCTTCTCCAGCACGATCTTGCTCGGATCGATCGGGTCGGTGACGGTTGAGACGACGTAGCCGTTCATCTCCTTCGCCAATTCGTCCGGCATCGGATCGTCTGGTACCCGATACGGCCAGTGTAGGTTGAGGATCGGGTCAGGGAAGGCGCCGCCTTCCTTCTGGTAGAGCGCCCGCAAGCGGAGATGGAGCTGCCCCATGATCCAGGTGTCGCTCTTGGCCTCGCCGGGAGGTTCGGCGCCCGGCCAGTGCCATTGCAGCCAGCGGCCGGAGTTGACGAGCGAGCCCTCATCTTCTGCGAAGCAGGTCGTCGGCAGCTCGAACACCTCGGTCTGGATAGCCTCGGGCTTGACGTCGTTGAAGACGCCCTCGTCCTTCCAGAAACGCGATGTCTCCGTCTGCAACGGGTCCATCACGACGAGGAATTTCAGCTTGGAGAGCGAAGCCGTGACCTTGCCCCGGTTGGGGAAGGACAGCAGCGGATTGAAGCCCTGGCAGAAATAGCCGTTCACCTTCCCCTGGTTCATCAGTTCGAAGGTGCGCAGCACATCGTAGCCCGGCACGTCGAGCTTCGGCAGCCATTGATAGGCGAAATCGTTTTCCGGCGTCGCCGCATTGCCCCACATCGACTTCAGGAAGCTCACCATGAATTTCTTGTAGTTCTGCCAGTAACTCATCTGGTTGGGGCGCAGCGGCTTGAAACCGCGTGTGCTCATATAGGTCGTGAAATCGACCTCCTTGTCCGTCGGCAGGGTCAGATAGCCGGGGATCAGGTTGGACATCAGGCCGATATCGGTCAGGCCCTGGATGTTGGAGTGGCCGCGCAGCGCATTCATGCCGCCGCCACGCACGCCGATATTGCCGAGCAGCAGCTGCAGCATCGCCATCGAGCGGATGTTCTGCGAGCCCTTGGAGTGCTGGGTCCAGCCCAGCGCATACATCGACGTCATGACCTTGTCGCGCGCCGATGTCTCCGAGATCATCTTGCAGATCGTCAGGAACTTGTCCTTCGGCGTTCCGCAGATGCGTTCAACCATCTCCGGCGTATAGGCTGCGATGTGGGTCTTCAGAAGTTGGTAGACGCTTCGCGGATGCTGCAGCGTCTCATCGATCTGCACGTAACCGTCCGGACCGAGTTCGTATTCCCAGCTTGAGCGGTCGTAATCGCGCTTGGCTTCGTCGTACCCGGTGAACAGGCCTTCCTGATAGCCGAAGCCTTCCTTCACGAGATAAGGCGCGTTGGTGAAGGCGCGCACGTAATCGTGCTGGATTTTGTCGTTATCGATGCAGTACTTCATCACCCCCAGGAGGAAGGCGATATCCGTGCCCTGCCTGATCGGAGCATAGAAATCTGCGACGGATGCCGAGCGCGTGAACCGCGGATCGACGACAATCAGTTTCGCGCCTCGCTGGGCCTTCGCTTCAGTGACCCATTTGAAGCCGCAAGGATGCGCCTCGGCGGCATTGCCGCCCATGATGACGACGAGATCGGTGTTCTTGATGTCCGTCCAGGAGTTCGTCATCGCACCGCGACCGAATGTTGGGGCCAGACTGGCCACCGTCGGTCCGTGTCAAACGCGCGCCTGGTTGTCGAACGCCAGTATCCCGGTGCTTCGCACCACCTTGTAGGTCATGAAGGCGGTTTCGTTGGTCGTCGCCGAGGCTGCCAGGAACCCGGTGGACAACCAGCGATTGACCGTCACGCCATCCTGGTTGGTGGCGATGAAGTTCTTGTCGCGGTCGTCCTTCATCAGCCGCGCGATGCGGTCGAGCGCCTCCCCCCAGCTGATGCGCTTGAAGTCACGTTGGCCGGGGCCGCGATATTGCGGGAATTTCGTGCGCGTCTCGGCATGGACGAAATCGAGCAGGGCCGAGCCCTTGGGGCAAAGGGTGCCGCGATTCGTCGGGTGATCCGGATCGCCCTCGATATGAATGATCGCCGAATGGGCGTTCTTCGATTTGTCGCCCAAGCCATACATGATGACGCCGCAGGCGACGGAGCAATAGGGGCAGGTGTTTCGCGTCTCGGTGGTTTGCGCCAACTTGAAGGGGCGCACGGCCTGGGCCAGCGCCTGCTCCGACTCCCCGAACCCCAGCGCGGCTATGGCTGTTCCGGCTAGTCCCGTTCCTGCGCCTCTCAAAAACTGGCGGCGCGATAGCTCTTGAAGCATCCGGACCTCCCAGAAGGCGACATACTCGCCTTTGTTCTCTTTGGAATAGTGAAACTCTGGGCCGACGGCGTCAAGATGACTTCCGGGAAACTGGGCGCCCAGCGCGTGCGCGGCCACGGCGCTATTTCATCGTCCTGCAGATTATTCACACCGTATATTTAGAGTATCGATCAGTGCTTTAGAGTGCCATTGGCTGATTGATGCCAATCACCTGAGATTATATTGAAAAAACAAGGGATGACCCTACGTACCTCCCTGAGCAACGACTGAAAACATCCGAGACCTGGCGCAAGCCGAGCGAAGGCCTGCCTAAATATTGGTCGAATTGCTCGATTATCGTCCGATTTCTACAAATGTTCGGATAACCTTCGGGTCGCGTTGCCGAGCGCCTGCGTCAATCTGCCGGTCCGGGAACCGCGCCAGTTCTTGCGACACCGATCATCGGCCGCCCCTGCGTCAGGTTCGGGACGCGGCAGATCGAATCATGTAGCGGCGAAATCTGCGGCGTGGACGCACTGCGTTGAGGCCTGGCCCATCGCAGCGGTACTCCAACCAACGTGCGGGAGCCTTGCCATCGCCCTGAGATTTCGCGCCGTGCTGACGGGTTCGGGCTACCCGCAAGGGGCTTTGCCTTCGGATTGGAGATAGGGCTTCAATTCATCCGGGGTGGAGCTGAACAGGCCGGTGACATCCTTCTGAGTGACGAACCCGGCTCGCGACAAGAGGCGGATTTGTTCGGCGAGCGGCTCCGGCACAAAGGCAGAAGGTTGATAGCCCGAGGTAACGTCAGTGCCGCTGCCTCTGTTTGCACTATCGACAGCGACAATCATTCGACCCATGTCGCTTTCGCGGACATTCTTTACAAGGGAAATGTGTTCGCGCCGCGCGCGAACGAATTCGCTCAGCCGTGCGACCAAGCGCTTGCGGTACTGGTCGTCGCAGAACCGGTTCTTGTAAATGCGCATCGTGCACGCGAGGAATTCCGCTCCTTTCTCGGGTCCCAGGAATGTCTGCCCGCGTTTTTCCGCGTAGGCCGCCGCATCTCTGCTCGTGGGCTTCATGCACCGTTCGTGCAGCTCGCTGTCGATCGCATCGAAGCCATCGGGAGTTTGCTCCATCACAAGTGTCATCATCCAGGACTGGCCGACAATGAACGGCACCGTTCCTTGCTTGTTGTAGGACCGAGCAACCGGAGCGGGATCGAAACCGATGCTCGCAACAACGGCAGGAGCAGTAGGGCGCGGGGGGCTGGAGCTTCGCCCCAGCAGGAAATAGGCGCCAGAAAAGCTTGCCAGAATGGCGACGACGCCGATTGCGATGTCGGCCAGGCCTATGCCGAGAGTGCCGCTCCCGGCCGCGGTTCCGCGGTAGTTTGCCTGCGTGTCCGAGTTGCGGCGTTGCGGATCAGCGGCCGGAAGCTTCCTCTTACCGAACGACATAGTCTCGATCCCACTGCATTCGTGTTGTCTTATCGCGCAATGTCGACGCCCCTATCGAGGGCAGACGCTGGTTGCGCCATACCCGTCCGGATCAACGCGTGAATCCGCCTTCACGCTTCGTTGGCCGATCTCGATCCGGCGTGCGTTCGTAGTGGACCAGACGCGCAAATTCTCTCTGGAGATGTCGAAATAGCGCTGCCATCTGTCCAGCGCCTTGCAGACCAGTCGCTGCCGGGCTCGATCCGTTTGGAAGCCGGAATAGTCTCCCGGGCTTGCCACGTCCCCGGCCCCGAAGGCGCCGACGCGAAACCCCGCGAGCAGTCCATCCCTGGCTCCGGCGAGATCAAACGCAAACGGTCCTTCGATGCCAATCTTCGCCCGTTGGCTCGGGAGTGCTCCACTGATCTGCCATAGAGCTGGCCTGTCGGCGATGAGGACGACGGCAGACGCGCCAATGTTGGACAGGTCCAGGGCAATGGCCTGCGGGTCCGATCTGCCCGGGAGTTTGGCCGGCGCCTCAGAGGTCACCGCGATCGTTTCGGCCGCACTGACGGTGAGGAAGACGACATGCACCATGTCGGTATTCCTGGCCTCGGCAGATTGTGCGGTCATGCCCTCGAGGCGTTGGAAGAGCCGTTTCATCGCCTCGGCGTCGTCACCTGAGACGACGCCGCTCGCACGCTGCGCGGTTTCGATCTTTGTCAGCAGTGGATCGAATGACGGCGTCGAGCGCCAGAGATGAAAATTCACGGATACGAAGATGCTCGCTGCGGTCACGATCGGCAGCACCAGGACAAGAATGAGCAAGGCATTGGCGACGCGCCCAGCCCTTTTGGCGACCACGTGGCTGGCCTCCGGCACGCCAGGCTCGTGCTGCTGTTTCCTTCCGAACGACATCGTTCGCCTCAGCCATCCCATCGAGCGATGAGATACTCACTACCGCACTCCTTACGCTGGGTTAACCGACCCAGGGTACAGGTGGAAACGGCCCCGCGAAATCGGGGGGAGGGCCGCGGCGTCGCCTGATGACCTCCTCACTCCGCAGCGGCGGCCTGTTCCGCGGGCTTGGCCTCGAGCGCGGCCGTCATCGCGTCATCGACCTTTTCCAGCCAGATGAATTCGAGCCTCCTGCGGGCATCGTCCGGAATGTCCTCGAAATCCCGGCGATTGCGGGCTGGCAGCATGACGCGGGTGAGCCCGGCAGCTGCGGCCGCGACCACCTTCTCCTTGATGCCGCCTACCGGCAGAACCAGCCCGCGCAGGCTGATCTCTCCTGTCATGGCGGTATCGCTTCGCACAGTACGACCAGTCAGGAGCGAAACCAGCGCGGTGAACATCGCGACACCCGCGCTCGGCCCATCCTTGGGCGTGGCGCCCGCGGGGACGTGGATATGGATATCGCTATCCGCGAACACGTCAGAGTCGATACCCAATGATGAGGCACGGTTCTTGACCACGCTGAGAGCGGCCTGGGCACTCTCGCGCATCACGTCGCCGAGCTGGCCGGTCAGGATCAGGCTGCCCCTGCCGGGAATGCGGGTCGCCTCGATGAAGAGGATGTCGCCACCAACCGGCGTCCAGGCCAGCCCCGTGGCAACGCCGGGCACGCTTGTGCGCATGGCGACCTCATTCTCGAAACGGGGCGGGCCGAGGATGGCCGTGAGATCGTCGGCCCCGATGCGCACAAGCGTGGCACTGCCGTCGGCAACCTGCACCGCCGCGTGGCGCAGCGCCCGGCCGATTTCACGTTCGAGGCCGCGCACGCCGGCTTCGCGGGTGTAGTCATGGATGATCCGGCGCAACGAGCCGTCGTCGATCTCGACCTGCTCAGGCGCGAGACCGTTGGCTTCGAACTGTCGGCGCAGAAGATAGCGCCGCGCGATCTGAAGCTTTTCGCTTTCGGTGTATCCGGAGAGGCTGATGATCTCCATGCGATCGAGGAGCGGCCCGGGGATCGTGTCGAGCATGTTGGCGGTGGTAAGGAACACGACGCGGGAGAGATCGAACGGGACGCCGAGATAGTTATCGCGGAAAGTCGCGTTCTGCTCCGGGTCCAACACTTCCAGCATGGCAGCGGAAGGATCACCTTGAATGCCCCGGCCCATCTTGTCGATTTCGTCGAGCATCATCACGCAATTGCGCGCCTTGGCCTTGCGGATCGCCTGGATGATGTTGCCGGGCAGGGCACCGATATAGGTTCGGCGATGGCCGCGGATCTCGGCCTCGTCATGGACACCGCCCAGGCTCACGCGTGAAAAAGGACGCCCCATGGCCCGTGCGATCGACTGACCGAGCGAGGTCTTTCCGACACCGGGCGGGCCGACGAAACACAGGATCGGCGCCTTGCCTCCCGGAGCGAGCTTCCGAACAGCGAGGTATTCGATGATGCGACGCTTGATCTTGTCGAGCCCGAAATGATCGTCGTCGAGAATCTGGCGAGCGGCAACCAGATCGATCGGTTTCTCCTCGGGGAGGGCCCAGGGCAGCTCGATCAGCCAATCGAGATAGGTGCGAACCATGCCCGACTCGGCGGCGGCGTCCGGCATGCGCTCGTAGCGGCGCAATTCCTTGCGCGCGATCTCTTCCGCTTCCGGCGTCATCCCGGCCCGGGCGATCGCTTCGGTCAGTTCAGCGACCTCCGGCCCCCTGCCGTCCGTCTCACCCAGCTGGCGCTGAATCGCTGCCATCTGCTCGCGCAGAATCGCTTCGCGTTGGCGCGCGTCGAGGGATTCCTTGGTCTGGCGACCGATTTCCTGGGTCAGCCGCAAAACCTCGATCCTGCGGGCCAGGAAGTGCGAGATCCTGTCCATGCGCTTGGTGATGTCGATGGTCTCGAGGAGTTCCTGCTTCTCGTCGGCTCCGATATCCAGATAGGCGGCAACGAGATCGGCCAGGGCCGTAGGTGAAGCGGCCGACTGGACGGCGGCCATCAGCTCCTGCGGAACCTGCGGCAGGAGCTGCAGAGCCTCGAGCGCCTGTTGGCGCAGATGGAGTGTATGGGCCTCGACCTCCGGCGTCAGGAGATCGGGTTGCTCGATCCGCACGACACGCGCCGCGAAGAAGGGGTTCTCGACGACAAACTCGACCAGGCTGAAGCGTTGCTCCCCTTGCAGGACAAGGTGATGGCTGCCGTCCGGGGTGTTGATATAGCGAAGGATATTGGCGACCGTGCCCACCCGGTGCAGATCGGTCGACGCCGGATTCTCGATCTCGGGGTTGCGCTGCATCAGAATGCCGACCGGTCGCTCTTCGCGAAGCGCCTGCTGGGCGGCAAGGACCGAACGTTCTCGGCCAATCGTGAGCGGGAATACCGTGCCGGGGAAGAGAACCATATCGCGGACAGGGACGATGATCAGGGCGTCGGAAGGCACGATCGAAGGCGCAGCGGGATGCGCGGGCGATGCTGCCGGCTGCCCGGTTTCCAGCTTTCCATCCTCAGCAGCCATGAATACCTCCCAGACAATTGCTCCCGAACAGCTCTCGACGTCAGACCGATTTTCGCAAGCTGAGCACCAGGCAGCCATTCGCATCGCTGCGCGTCACGGCCGCGTAGCGTCCTGGGGGCAAGGCAACGCGGCGCTCGAAATGGCCCTGGGGTATCTCAAGCCGATGGATGGCCGCGGTCCGGAGTTCCGAGGGCAGGGTGCGGCGCCCGGCCACAATCAGCTCGCCGTCTTCGATGGTAATCTCGACCTGATCGGTACACACCCCCGGCAAGGCCACGAGGATCAGAACCTCACTCTCCAGCTCAAGCACGTCGACCGGTGGAACCCAGGACACCTGTTGCGCTGCCTGGCGTGGCTGGAAGAACTGTCGGTGGAGGTGCTCGGCCCGTGTCAGCATCGCAATCGCTTCCGACCACATCCAGCTCTGATGATCGTCACGCCTCATGTCCGCAGCTCCGCTTGAGGTGCTTCAGCATTTTAGAGCCTAGCCTTGCATCATGGCCAGATTGGGCAATGAACCAGGTTGGGCAATGAGCTGGACGTCTCGGATGCCAGATCAGGGGTGGCAGAGTGCGGCTCCGCTGCGACGTCGGAGGATTGCTCGCCCGGAGTCACTGGGAACCAGACGGCCTGCTCAGGGCTTCGGCTCCGGTCCTCATGAAGGCAGGAATGGCAGGGGGCCGCTTTCTCGGCTGCGCGCGCCAGCGTCCCTGGGTGGCCGGGTTTCTTCGGTGCAGATCCAGGCGTTGCGCCGGTACCAGTGCGTCCTGTCGAGCAGACACACGACGAAACCGAGCGACACCAGTCACGACACAAAAAATCAATAAAACCAAATTGTTACTGGCATGTTTTCTCCGGCGACTTCCAAGCTGTGAGCGGCTGCAATTGCACGTTTCAGGCATTGCCGTGCTGCCTTCGAACCCATGCAGCGCACGGATCGCACGTGATGAGCTCGTCCGCCTGTTTCGACCGTCGAAGCGCCAGCTGGTTCGAGGCGCCTGTTTCTCGAGGAGCAGAAAACCTGAAAGGCCCGTCGGGCGCTCCGGTTTGCGCGGGAACAGGCCAGCTTGATGGTTCAGCGAGGCCCGTCAGGCTTCGGCTCCCTGAGTGTCATCATGCACCGGGCAAGATCGTGGCCGGATCCGTCAAGCGTTCCGGTACCCCGCTGGTGCCGATTGGTTCGACCGGGCTGCAAGTGCGGCTGCTGCCGGCTGCCTTGTCCGCCCATACCTGCAGTAGGGCAGTTCACCCCGCAATCTGATGGCTCACAATCCGGTCTGAGCTCCGTCAGGCTCGGATCGGGCGACGGCTTCATCAGTGCCCTGAAGGGCGCCTCTTTGATTCGCATAAGACATATTATGGAACCAAAACCTATGATCCTCGCGCCCCTGATCCGGGCTCGTCCTTGCATGCCGAATGGCCATCCGATCAGGAAGCCACTCGATCGATAGATCAAAAACGCCATTCACGACAGCAACTTATGGCAATATGCCAAAGTAGATTGGCGGCTTCCCCGGCCTGCCGATGTCCCAGCCGTTCCGGACACGGGCTCATGGTCTTGGAGCCGGTTCGATTGATGCGCGGCCGCGCGCCTCGAAATCCATGGCAGAGCCATCGGTCGCCAGGAATGGATTTCGACCGTCAGCCCGGATACAGGCTGACATGATGGCTGTTTCGGAGAATCGATGACCATGCGCACGCTGCAGGATTGTGCCGAAGCTCTGGCAGGTGGAACGATCACCGCCCGCGCGCTGGTAGAGGAATGCCTCGAACGGATCTCAGATCCGGCGGGCGAAGGTCGACGGGCCTTCATCTCGGTCTCGGCAGACAGTGCCCGGGCGTCGGCTGATGCCCATGACGGCTTGCGGCGTGTCGGCCGTGCGGCCGGTCCATTCGCCGGCATTCCCTTCGCCGTGAAGGACCTCTTCGACGTTGCCGGCGAACGGAGCATGGCCGGCTCACGCGCACTGGTCGATTGCGCGCCGGCGAAGGCTCATGCGCCGACGATCGCACGCATGATTGCGGCCGGGTTCATCCCGATCGGCCGGACCAACATGACCGAATTCGCCTATTCGGGAATCGGTGCCAATCCACATTATGGAACGCCGCTCAGTCCCTGGGATCGGGCTTCGCGCCGCATTCCAGGTGGCAGCTCGTCAGGCTCCGCCGTGGCGGTTGCCGATGGCATGGCACCGGTCGCTCTCGGCAGCGACACTGGCGGGTCATGCCGAATTCCGGCCGCGCTTTGCGGCATTGTCGGCTACAAGCCGACAGCGCGACGCGTGCCGCTCGATGGTGTTGTCCCGTTGTCGAGTAGCCTCGATTCATTGGGGCCGCTTGGCGCCAGCGTGGCCTGTTGTGCCATCGTCGACGGCATCCTGGCAGCAGATTCGATCGCGCCGCCGTTGCCGCGCCCGATTGCTGGTCTGCGCCTTGCCATACCGACCCAGATCGTCAGGGATGGCATGGATGCGACCGTGTCCGCCGCTTTCGACAGCGCAATCAGCCGCCTGAGCGCGCTTGGAGCGCTGATCAGCGATGTCGATTTCGCGCCGCTTGCGGCAATCGGCAAGGCAAACAGCAAATTCGGCTTTGCGGCACCAGAGGCATTTGCCTGGCACCGTGCCCTGCTCGAAAGGAAGGGCGAGCTTTACGACCCCCGCGTCAGCAGCCGGATCGCAAGTGGCGCGCAGGCGCTCGCCGCCGATTATCTCGATCTCGTCCGAGCCCGGCGCGAGATCGTCGCGGCAATGGATGCACTCACGTCAGGCTATGATGCACTGCTGATGCCGACCTGCCCGATCATCGCGCCACGTCTGGACGATCTGCAGGAGGATTCCGAGTATTTCCGACTGAACGGGCTGCTGTTGCGCAACCCGAGCCTCGGCAACTTCCTTGATCGCTGCGCGGTCAGCCTGCCCTGCCATAAGCTTGGCGAAGCCCCCGTCGGATTGATGCTGACCGGCGAGACCGGCGGCGATCGCCCCCTGCTTGCCGTTGCGGCCGGGGTCGAGGCGGCCTTGCGGCAGTAGGCCGAGATGAGGTGCGAGAACTGCCCTCCCCTCGGGCGGGCTCCGTTTCAGCGTTCCTTGAAGATCCTGTTGGCATGGTCTGCGAAGGGCTTTGTCAGGAATGACAGCGCGGTTCGCTCTTCGGTGGTGATGAAGACCTCGACCGGCATTCCGGGCTGGAGCTTGCGGTCGCCGAGAGCGGCGACGAGATCGCCGTCGATCTGGATCTCGCCGGTGTAGAAATTGACGCCGGTGGTGGGGTCACGGGTGGTGGCCGGGGAGAGATGGCTGACGCTGCCCGGCAGCTCCGGGGTCGCGTTCTTGGCGAAGGCGGAGAAGCGCAGGCGGGC
>NZ_JBFRHE010000027.1:0-49156 GCF_052115715.1 Allobosea sp. 2KB_26 | reverse complement strand
GAACATGCCAACAAGCATGGCGATCCAAAAATCCTCGAACGCTGCACCTTGCCCCTGACCGGCGCTGGCGTCGTCGACCTTGTTGTGACCGATTTGTGCGTCATGGCCTGCGACAAGGCGAAGGGCGGGCTGACCTTGCTCGAACTGGCACCCGGCGTGTCCCTTGACGAGGTCAAGGCCAAAACTGGCGCGCCCTTCGTGGTCGCGGCCGCCCTTGGCAGAGCTGCGTAAGACCGTAAATCTGCGAAATTGCTGGGCGTCTCTTCTCCGTACAACAGATCGCCCAGTCCCCGTGCTCGGGGTCGCAGCGATTAGCGAGGCTTCTCGCGGGCAGCGAGCGCACTTGCTGGTTCCCCCTTGCTAGGCAACGGCCCTATGGAGGCGTGACCGACCGGTCAACGCAACTGGACCCTTCAGCCTTACGTCCGCGCAGTCCTGGCGCCCCAGATCGCAAGCCCGCGCGAAATTCAAGGATCGCTGCAGTAACGCCTATAACGCCGACGACATTGCCCGGATGAACTAGCACTACGCGCTCGTTTTCGCTCAGACGCGTTGGCCGGCTGCCGTTGAGAATGTCCGCGATCTCGCTGTCGAAAGGGCCGCCATGCAGCAAGCGGCCGTCGCGGAACTGCTGTTCCGCCTGTACCCGATCATCGACGATCATTCGATCGAAGGCCTCAAAACCAGGCAACCAACTGCGCCCAAGATCCACGACATTGACAAAGGTTCCCGGTTCGACCCAGGCAGGATCAAGAAAGGGTTTCAGCCCAGGGCTTGCCGGGATCGTGGAAATGACGATGTCGGCGTCGGAGAGCGCCGCTTGTCCGGCCGTCGTGATTACAGGCGTCTGCCCACGCTGTCGGACGAAAGCTGCGAACGATTCGGCCGATGCCTGAGAGCGAGTGACTATCCGCACCTCACGGATCGGGAGGACGCCATCCAACGCCTCGAGATTGAGGCGCGCCTGCGTGCCCGCTCCGATAATGGTGGCGATGCCCGAGCGTGTTCTCGCCAGTTTGCCGGTTAGAAGGCGAGTGATACCCGCCGGTAGGATACTGGACGTGTAAGTGCCGTCGATCAGGCCGATAGGCGCGCCGCTCGAGCGCTCAAGGGCATATTGTCGGCTTGAATAGGCGGGCGCTCCTTTCAGGATAGCATCTGCAGTCGGACCAAACAGCATGTGGAAGAGAGACAGGTTCCGCTGGCGCCAAGCCGCATAGGTCGACATCTGGAAAGCGCCGTCCTCGCCTACAAGCAGGGTCTTCGGCTTCCAGATGATGTCGCCGGCGGCTCCTGCCAGAAAAGCTTCACCGATCGTATTTGCGATCTCGTCGAGCGGGATGTCGAGCTGCTCGATCTCCTCGGGTCCAATTACGTTGTTCATCGTGCTGCTCATCGAAACAGGCGGTCGCGCAGCGCAAAAGCACGCACGGCGGCCGGAAGGAAAAGGTTGTTCGCTGGCCAATAGGGAATCGCCGGGAGCGGCCGGTCATAGGCGCTGGTCCGCGCTTCCTGGCCCAGTATCTTCTGAGCGATTCGATGTCCGAGATAGGTGGACATGGGCACACCGACGCCGCAGCATCCCAGCATGTAGTGCACGCCTTCTTCAATGCCGATATGGGGTATCCAATCGTCGGTCAGCGCGAATGTGCCGGTCCAGCAATGACTGACCTCGGTCTCTGCCAAGGCCGGAAATCGCGATTGGAAGTATGCGAACAGTCTGCGCGCCTTGGTGGCCAGATCGCCATCTGAGCGTCCTGCCCTCCCGCTCATGATCAGGCGACGTTCTCCGGCTGGTGCCATGTAATGGAGAATCTGAAAGGTGTCGCTGAATGAGCGACCCTTGGGCAGTACCCGGGACACGATCTCGGGGTCCATCTCTTCCGTAGTGAGCGCGAAGGCGGGAACAATCGTCAGACGGCGCCGCAGGCTCCGCATCACTGCGGTGTCGCGACCGGTCTCCGCATTCGTTGCAATGATGACGTCCGTAGCACGATAGGTTTTGCCGGCTGCCGTAACCTCAAACGAGCCACCGGTGCGCTTTATGTCAGTGACGCGGCATTCCTGCGCCAGATGGGCACCGGCCGCGCGAGCGGCCCGGGCCAATCCATGCTGCAGCAATGCTGGCTGCAGCGTGGCGGAGGAGCTAACCACGAGGACGCCATGGAATGCGTCGGAGCCGATCTCTTCACTTTGGCGGTCAGCGCCAAGAAGCTCGACTGCGCCCATGGTGTCCTGGAAGGTCGGAAGCGCAACCTTCAATTTGTTGAAGGCCTTCGTACTGTGGGCAGCGATGACCCGGCCGCGTGTCTGAAGGTCGCAATCGATGTTCTCGTCCCGAATCATCTGCTCAACAAATTCGCGCGCGAGCCGTGCCTCACGATAGATTTCGCGCCCGACCGCCTCGCCATAACGAGCATTGATCTGTGCAAGCTTGGCCTTCGGGACGTTGCCGAGCGAGCCCGCCGAGCGGGACGACGCACCCTCGCCAATACGCCCCGCATCGAAGGCAATGACCGATCGGTCGCTGCGCGCAAGGGTTCGCGCTGCCGAGAGGCCTGCATAGCCCGCGCCGACGACGATAACATCTACCTGTTGCGGCAGCGCCCGTGCCATGTCGCAAAAGGGGGGCAGGGCCGCTGTCCAATACGGCTGGGTTGAAAACCGCGTGGAGAGGACGTCTTTCATCGCGGTGTCTCCAGCATTTTTGAATCATTCGACGTCGGCGCCTTGGTCGGAGGCAGCCTGTCCCAACTGTCAGACACACCCCTTTCGAGGCGATGCTTCATGATGCGCTCGCTGGGCGTCCGTTCGAATTCCTTGACGAAGGCGATATAGCGCGGGTTCTGATAAGCGGCGAGGCGATCGCTCAGCCATTCCGACAGGCTGGCCGCCGACAGATCGACGCCCTGCTTCAACTGCACAAAGAGCTTGATCTCCTGCTCCCCGATCTGGGCGTCGACCCCCAATGCTGCGGCGTCCACGACGGCGGGATGCATCGCAACGACCTGCTCGATTTCCATCGCCGAAACGTTCTCGCCGCGGCAGCGGATGCTGTCCGTCTTCCTACCGTGGAAGTAGAGTCGCCCGTCCTGATCCATCGACCCCACGTCGTTGGTATACATCTTGCCATCGCGTAGAGCGGCTTTCGTCGCATCCTCGTTGCGATAGTAGCCGGCAAATAGCGCGTGCGGCGCTAGCGGGGTCAGGACGATTTCGCCACGGCTGTCGGGTGGCACAGGGCGGCCGGCATCGTCGAGAATCTGGACTGAGAACCATGGCACTGTGCGGCCGACGCTGCCGGGCGTACCATCGCCGTTATAGGTCGCGATGCTGGATGTCTCGGTCATTCCATAGGCTTCGCGAAGCGAGATGCCGAACCGATCCTGGATCGCATTCCAGTTGTCGGCACGGGCACCCGCTCCCCAGCCCACGCGCACGCCGTGCTCGCGCTCGGAAGCGGAGGCGGGACGCTGCTGCAGCATCTGGAGAATGCCGCCGAGATAGTGAATATGAGTCGAGCCGGTCTCTCGCACCTCTTGCCAGAAGCGCGAGGCGCTGAAACGTTCGACCATGGCGATGGTTAGGCGTCTCAGGAGCGGCATCAACAAAACCTGCGCGCCGCCAACATGATACAAGGGCTCCCACATAAGGAGCCGGTCGCCATCGCGTGCATCGGCGAGGAGGATGGCGGCCTCCGCGGCGAAGCGCATCATACCATGGGTGACGAGGACACCCTTTGGATGCCCCGTCGTTCCTGAAGTGTACATGATGGCGAAGAGGCTGTCGGTCGTGGCAGGGACATCCTGCCAAGGGATATCTTCGTCCAGCAGATGATCCAGGAACGAGGGCGTCGTCGGGCCATGCGCGATCACTTCGAAGCCCGAGAACTGCGGCCTGCATTCTTGCAAGCTCTGAAGACGGCTGTCATCGGCGATGACCAGGTTGGGCTGCGAATGCTCGATGAGGTAACGCAGTCCCACTCCTCGCTGTTGAGGATTGATCGGCACCCAAACTAGGCCTGCGCGCGCCAACCCGTACAGCAGGAACAGGACCTCCGGCCGATTGGCCATCATGATGGCCACGCGATCACCTGGCACGAGGCCTTTCGCCGCGAACTCGGCAGCGGCAGCGCGCGAAGCCCGGTCGAGGTCGCGGAAGCTATATGTCCGATCGCCCAAGCTCGCGAAGCCGGCCATGGGCTCCTCTCGGCATTTGCGGAGAAAGAGCTCGAGGAACCCAGTATTCTGCAAGGTCATAAGCTAATCCGGTTCTATCGGGCCCGCCTGCCACCGGCCTTCTCGGCGAGCAGCAGGAGAGTGAGCGCGAGGAGGAAGACGACAACCGAGGCGGCCGCAATCGTTGGGTTGAGCTGCAGGAACATGTCGTCCCACATCTGCTTCGGAAGCGTCGTCATCACGCCGCCCGACACAAAGATCGCGAGCGTCAGTTCGTCGAAGGAAGTGATGAAAGCGAACAGGAAGGCCGCGATCAGCGCTCCCTTGGTGAGGGGGACTGTGACGCGCGACAGCACCCGCAATCGATTGGCGCCAAGGGTTGAGGCTGCGTGGTCGAGCCGCCAGTCATGGTTCTTCAGAACTGCGGCGATGGTAACAAAGGTGAATGGCAGCGCGAGGACGACATGGCCGATGACGAGGCCGGTTCTGGTTCCAATCAAGCCGATACGAGCAAACAGGTACATCAGTCCAACGCCGAACACGATGCGCGGAACGATCATTGGCGAGAGCATCAGCGCGAAGATCACACCTTTCCAGCGCGTATCGCTCTTCGCGAGACCTAGCGCAGCCAATCCGCCGAGCAGCGTCGCCAGCAAGGCGCTGACGAAACCGATGACGAAGGAGTTGAGCGTCGCAGTCATCCACAAGGGCGATTGGAAATAGACCTCGAACCAGCGGAGGCTGTAGCCCGCTGGCGGAAAGTCCAGAAAGCTCGCGCTCGTGAAAGCGATCGGGATGACAACCAGCGTGGGCGCGGCAAGGAAGAATAGCACCAGAATACCGTAAGCCGGCATCATCTGTTGGCGGAGCCTGCCGGGCAGTACCCACGCCAGCGCCGTCGAGATGAACTCAGAGACATCGGCACAGATGCGAAGGATCAGGCGCCCACTGGCGCGAATTAGCCCGCCGTGTGACCTTGGCGCAGACTCGCCGCCTGACAAGGTCGACATGCCGAAAAGCCGATCATAGATGAACCAGGCAACGAATGTGGCTACCAGCAGCAGGACCGACAGCGTGCTTGCAAAGCCGAAGTTCAACAGCTGCTGGATCTGCGCGATGATCATTTGAGCGAGAAAGGTCTGCTGCGGTCCGCCCAGTAGGGCCGGAACGATGAAGAAGCCGAGCGACGTGATGAAGGTTAGTAGCCAGGCAGAGGTCAACCCCGGCAGGGACAGCGGGACATGGGTCAGCCAGAAGCCACGTGCCGGATGTGCCCCCAAAGTCTGGGCAGCCTGAAGCAGACGGTTGTCTACCGACGAAATGACCGGGAGCATGGTTAGCACGGCTAGGGGGAGCATGCCGTGCACCATGCCGACGATGACCGCGCCTTCTCCCTGCAACATCGACAGAGGTCCCCCGCCGATGGTGCCGAGTATCTGGTTGATGACACCGGTTCGTCCGAGAACCAGCATCCAGGCGAAAGTCTTGACGAGATAGCTGGTCCAGAACGGGATCAGGACAAACAGCAGAACATAGGTCTTCGCACGCGGCGACAGACGAGCGATCCAGTAAGCGAGCGGGAAGCCCAGCAGCACCGAGACGCATGCAGTGATCGCCGATATCCTCAGCGTGACCGTCAGGACACGGACATAGAGCGGCGTCTCGATCACACGTCGGAAATTCGCAGTGCTAAACGAGCCGGCGCTGTCATAGGCGCTCAAGGTCAGGAGCTGCGCCACCGGCCAGAGAAAGAAGATTGCCAGCAGGATGAGGGCTGGCATCACGAGCCAGGACGCGGAGAGGCGGAGGGGGCTCGAGCCCGGTAGGCGATTGATATGCATCATGGCTTAACCACCACGCCGACGCTCTTGGGCCAGGAAACCGAGACAGTGTCGCCGATGGAAGGCGCATCGGCAGTCGCGGTGAGGCGGCAACTGACCACACCCAGACTCGCGGTCTCGACCAGCACCCTGACGTCTGCGCCGCCAAAAATCGTTTCGATGACCCTACCGCTAACGGAGTTCTCTCCGCGGTTGCCGAGGCTGACGGCTTCTGGGCGGATCACGAGTGCTGCGGCCGCTCCTTCGCCCTGGCTGACGTCTGCTACCTTGAAAGCATGGCCTGCAGAGATGAGAATCGGTTCTCCGTTCTCCCTCGAAATGTGACCGCGGAAGATGTTCGACGTTCCGATGAACTCTGCAGCGAAGGCTGTGGCGGGCCGCATGTAGATATCGCGCGGAGCTGCTACCTGCTCGACTCTTGCCTGGTTCATCAGGCAGATGCGATCGGACATCGCGAGCGCCTCTTCCTGATCGTGTGTGACGTAGATGATCGTCGCGCCGGTCTTGCGATGCAGCTGTTTGATTTCGACTTGCAGATGCTCGCGCAGTTTGCGGTCGAGTGCTCCGAGGGGCTCGTCCATTAGGATGACGGAGGGCTGGTATACGAAGCAGCGGGCCAGGGCGACGCGTTGCTGCTGTCCGCCGGAGAGTTCGCGCGGAAATCTGGCACCAAGGTGTGCCAGACGGACAAGGTCGAGTGCCTGCGCAACCTTGTCCTTGACGAGGCTGGTTTTCAGCCGCCGCATCTCTAGGGGAAAAGCTATGTTTTCGGCCACGGTGAGATGCGGGAAAAGTGCGTAATGCTGGAAGACGAGTCCGATGTCGCGACGGTGGACAGGCGTCGCCGTATGGTCCTGGCCATCGATGATCACCCGCCCTGCACTTGGAGGGACCAGTCCGCAAACCATCTGGAGCAGGGTGGTCTTTCCTGAGCCGGATGGCCCCAAAAGCGTCAGGAATTCCCCAGTCTCGATCGACAGATCCGTGGCCTGTAGAGCGTCGATTTCGCCATAGCGCTTGGAAAGCCCTTGCACCAAAACCTTCGGCGGCTGTTGAGACATGCGTTACCCCCCCCCAAGAGCGATATCAGATATAGTATTGCATTATAATACTTTTTAACACACTAAGGTCCCTTCACTTCACATGTCAACGCCTCTAGGGTTCGTAACGACGAGCTTCCATATGAGTTTGAGCGGAGATCAAATGACGGTGTCAGAGAAGAAGGCAAAGCGTCCATCCGCGGCGGCGTCGCGGCCGCAGGACGACGACCCACTGATGGTGCGGTCAGTCGAGAAGGCGTTGCGGGTGCTCGATGTCTTCGTTCGCCGAGGCGCGAGTTTGAGTCTGACAGCACTGGCCGCAGAGCTGGGTGTTGACAAGAGTACGGCCCAGCGATTTTCACACACTCTTGAGCAACTGGGTTATCTGAGAAGAGATCCTACAACAAAACATTTCGAGCTAGGTATAAAGGTACTCGATCTGGGTTACGGCTATCTCCATGCGAACACCCTTTTAAATAGAGCGATGCCTTATCTTATTCATTTGAGTCGGGAGACCGAAGAGACAATCAATATTACGATGCGTGACAAAGCGGAGATCGTTTTCGTATCCCGATTTATGAGCAGGCATCTTTTTAATACGGATGTGACTATCGGAACGCGGATGCCCGTCTATTGCACGGCGCCGGGCATCGCGATGCTCTCCAGGCTTCCCCGATTGGAGGCGGTCGGCCTTCTAGAGCAATGCGATCGCCGTCCAATCACGGAGAACACAACCTGGGAGATGGACGCGTTGCTGGCCAAGTTGGACGTCAGCAGCGCTCGCGGGTATGCGACTGCGTTCGAAGAGTTCTATCACGACGATCTATCGATCTCGGCGCCGATCTTCGAGGCGGGGTTACCTATCGCCGCGGTGACTGTTTCGGTGTCTCGCGTGCGCTATACGCCTGAAGACGCTGAAATTCGTTTCGCTCCCCTCGTGATTGCGGCAGCCCGTTCGATCTCTCATTCCAGCCACCAAATCGGCTCTTCCCTACGTCGTTAAAGTGGCGGCATCTCGCTAAAGCCGTTGCGCCGAGTGGATCTTGTCTACAAAGTATTACAATGGCATACTTTGTGTCTTTATGTTTGACATCGAATGGCCTGTCATGCTCCGTTGAGTTGGGTTCGCTGAGAGCCCCAAGATTCAACCCAGCCTGGGAACTGCATTCGTATGGATCACGCTCTGCCTCGAGTGACGTATTCCAACGTCGGGACGGACTTCTCCAAAGTCTTCGTTCGCCTTGCCACTGAGCTGCGCGCCGCGGCGGGTAGTGCCGGCAAATCCATCCCAAATCTGATTGGAGGCCAGGCCGATGAGGGTGGGGCGCGCTACCTAGCACGCAGCCCGATCGATGGAGTGGAACTCGGAAGCTTCTTCGAGGCGGAGCCCGCCGACGTCGATCGTGCGGTCGTAGCTGCGCGCGCCGCGTTCCCCGATTGGGCCGGGCGCAGCTGGAAGGAACGGGTCGCGCTTATGCGCGGGGTGGCGAATTTGCTGTCCGAGTACAAATTCGAGGTCGCGGCCGACTGCATCCGCGAGGTCGGAAAATCCTTTGCGGAGGCTATGGGCGAAGTCGAGGAGGCCGTCGATCTCGTGCGCTACTACAGCGATCAGATCGAGGCGAATGATGGCTTCTACCGGCCGCTCGCGCGCGCCGTCCCGGTCGAAGAAACTTCCGACGTCCTACGCCCCTATGGTGTTTTCGCGGTCATCGTTCCGTTTAATTTTCCCGTTGCGCTCGGCATAGGCATGTTGGCGGGCGCTGTCCTGGCCGGGAATGCCGTGGTGCTGAAGCCGAGCCCTCAAGCCGGCCTGACGGGCGCTTGGCTTGCCCGGCTCTGCGCCGAGGCGGGCCTGCCCGATGGCGTCGTAAACCTGGTATGCGGAGGTGCATCCACCGGTCAGGCGCTTCTAGAGCATCCGGCGGTGTCAGGTTACGCCTTCATCGGCTCGCATGCAGTCGGCACCCATATTCTCCGAACCGTCGCCGCCGGGGCTTATAACCGACCCGTCATTATTGAGATGGGCGGCAAGAATCCGTGCTACGTCACAGCGAGCGCCGAGCTTGACGTCGCCGCCGAGGGTGTCATGCGCTCAGCTTTTGGCTTGCAGGGCCAGAAGTGCTCCTCCTGCTCCAAAGTCTACGTGGCGCGCGAGATCTACGCGGAGTTTCTCGGCAAGTTGACCGAGCGAACGAGCGCCCTCCGGATCGGAGCTCCGCGTGACGCGTCAATCTTCATGGGCCCGGTCATCAATGCCGCTGCCGGCGAGCGATATGCCCGCGCCTGCGCAGAGGCGCAGCGCGATGGACGAATTGTATCGGGCGGCATGCGGCTGTCAGGCGGTGATTTTGACGGCGGGGTCTATGTCGAACCCGTCATTGTGGAGGGGCTCGCCGCCAATCATCACTTGAACAAGGACGAGTACTTCTTGCCGTTCTTGTCGGTCCAGCCATTCGATCACCTTGAGCAAGCGATCGCCGACGGCAACGATACTACCTACGGATTGACTGCCGGCACATACGCTCAAGACCCGGCCGAGCTCGATCTCTTCCTTGACCGAGCTGAAGCTGGAGCGCTCTACGCCAACCGTGCCAGCGGAGCGACCACCGGCGCGTGGCCCGGCGTCCAGACCTTCTGCGGCTGGAAGGGCTCGGGCGTCGCGGGCAAAGGCGCGCTCGGCCCCTACTACGTTCAGCAATTCATGCGCGAGCAGAGCCGCACCATCATGCGCTCTGTCGCCAAGGCCGGGTGACCAGTGATGAGCGACACGATCCTTTCTTCCGTTTCCGACGGCGTCGGCCTGATCATGCTGAACCGGCCTCAGGTTCTCAATGCCTGGGACGGTCCTATGCGCGCCGCCCTCGTCGAAAAACTGCGTGCTTTCGAATGCGACGAATCCGTCCGTTCCATCGTTATCACCGGAGCGGGCGAGCGGGCCTTCAGCGCAGGGCAGGACCTCAATGAGACGAAGCGCTTCTCAGGAGACGACGGCAAAGCCTGGATCGCCGAATGGGAGGTTTTGTATGGGCTCGTTCGCTCGCTCACGAAGCCGTTCATTGCGGCACTCAACGGCGTCGCGGCAGGCTCCGCGTTCCAGTTCTCGCTCCTGACGGATATCCGGATTGCGCATTCGGGGGTGAAGATGGGGCAGCCCGAAATCAATTCGGGCATCGCCAGCACGCTCGGTCCCTGGATCATGCGCGAGATGATCGGGCTTTCGCGCACCATCGAACTTACGCTCACCGGCAGGATGATGTCCGCCGAAGAATGCCTGAGGATCGGTCTGATCTCGGAACTGGTCGAACAAGAACGCGTCCTTCCGCGAGCGCTTGAGCTTGCTCAGGAACTTGCCCGGAAGCCCCCGGTCGCCATGCGTCTCAACAAGGCGCGATTCCGGGAGGTCACCGAGGCGGGTTTCGTCAACGCGCTGCGCGCGGGCGAGGTGATGCAGAAAGAATCCTACGGTTCGGGCGAGCCAGCCCGGATGATGGAGGCATTCTTCCGGCAAAGAGCGGGCCAGAAATAGCTCGCGTCCGTGTTGGCAATCAAACCAGACAAAAAGGGGAGATAAAGTATGACGACTATTTCACGGCGCGCCATGCTGCAGGGTACGCTGGGCGCGGCCATTGCAGGTCCGGGGCTAATTGGCGCAGGCACTGCCCAGGCACAGATCAAGCAGATCACTGTGGCCGATCCAGGTGGCGCATATGGCGAAGCTTTCCGGAAAGCCTTTTACGATCCGTTTGAGAAGGCAACGGGCATCCGCGTGATCAATGTCGCGCGTGAGGCCGAGCCGACCGCGCAGATTAAGGCCATTGTCGAGACCAAGTCCTATACTTGGGACGCTTCGATCCTGACGATGGCGGCTCGAGACATCCTCCAGGCTCAGAACCTGCTCGATCCGCTCGAGGTTACGGCGGCCGATACCGCAGGCATGCTGCCGGAAGCAGTCACGCCCTATTGGCTCGGAACCGACATGTACGCGACCCTGTTTGCGTACCGCACGGACCGCTTTAAGGACGATGCCCCGAAGTCCTGGTCTGATTTTTGGGACGTGAAGCGCTTCCCGGGCCGCCGAAGCCTTTCCAAGAGCCCGATCGATACGCTTGAGCAGGCCCTGCTTGCCGATGGGGTGCCGCTCGACAAGCTTTACCCACTTGATCTCGACCGGGCTTTCAAGAGCCTCGACCGGATCAAGTCACATGTTGCCGTGTGGTGGTCCGGAGGAGCACAGTCTGCCCAAATCATTCAGTCCGGAGAGGTCGACCTGGTTGCCATCTGGAATGGCCGAGCGCAGGCTGTGCTCGATGGCGGGGCGCCGATCAAGCTCGTCTGGAACCAGGCAATTTACTCGGTCGAGGGCTTCGCTATCCCAAAGGGCGGACCTCGCGTTGCAACTGTCCGCCAGTTTATCAAGTTCTGCGCGAACCCGGAACGTCAGGCCGCTTACACGCAGTTCCTGAGCTATGGCCCGACAAATACCGACGCCTACAAATTCATCTCCAAGGAACGCGCCGCGATGCTGCCGTCGAGCACGGAAAATTTGAAGGGCATGGTCAAGCAGGATGAGAAGTGGTGGGGGCAGCACCGCGCCGACGCACTTGAGCGCTTCAATACGTGGCTGCTGACCTGACGCCCCCTCGGGCCGGCGGCGTCGTCCGGCGGCCCTCTTTCCCTAGCCCAAGCACAAAGAGCCAGCGGTTCCGCTCATGCCTACAACGAATGCGAGCCGCGTGCTCCACCGAAAGCCCGGATCTATCCCCGAGACAGTAGTCCGCGCCGAGGGCCTGCGGATTTGGACTGCGGAAGGTCGAGAATATCTCGACGCGGTATCGGGCGGCGCAGCTGTCTCCTGCCTAGGGCACGGCAATGGCGAGGTCGAGGATGCGATCCGTCGGCAGATGACGCAGGTGGCGTTCTATCACACGTCTTTCTTCACATCTGAACCTGCCGAACGCCTGGCGGAGGCGCTAATCGAGGGGGCGCCGCAGGGACTCTCTCGTGTTCTGTTCTGTTCGGGCGGTTCCGAAGCCGTAGAGGCTGCGCTGAAACTCGCCAGACAGTACTGGGTCGAGCGCGGCGAACCTTCGCGGTCCAAGATTATCTCCCGCCGACAGAGCTATCACGGTGCGACGCTCGGTGCCCTGTCGGTTGGAGGTAACGTCAAGCGGCGCGAGGTCTACGCGCCTATGCTGTTCGACGCTCACTTTATCGACCCCTGTTACGAATACCGTCTTAGGGAGCCTGATGAAGACCTCCTTGACTACGGCAGGCGGGCGGCAAACGAGCTCGAGGCGGCGATACTCGCGCTGGGGCCGTCAAATGTTGCCGCTTTCATTTGCGAGCCGGTCGTTGGAGCCACTCTTGGAGCCGTGCCGGCCGTGCCAGGCTATCTCAAGACAATCCGGGAGATTTGCGACCGCCATGGCGTGCTGCTGATCCTCGACGAGATCATGTGCGGCATCGGCCGAACCGGCTGGCACTATGCCTGTGCGGAAGACGGCGTCGCGCCGGACCTACTGACCGTTGCCAAGGGACTCGGAGGCGGCTTTCAGCCGATCGGCGCTGTCCTCGTGGGCGATCGCGTCGAGGCCGCCCTGACCGAAGGCAGCGGTGAACTCAAGCACGGCTTCACCTACATGGCCCATCCTGCCGCCTGCGCTGCCGGCGACGCAGTGCAACGCTATATCCGCGATCACTCCCTCCTGGTCGCGGCCCGGATCCGTGGGGAAGAGCTCAAGGCCGGTCTGGATGATGCTTTGCGGGAGCACCCCAATGTCGGCGACATTCGGGGGCGTGGCCTCTTCCTGGGGATTGAGCTCGTCGCAGACAGATCGACCAAAGCACCGTTCGATCCAGAGCACCGCGTCTTCGCGAAATTCAAACAGGCGGCGATGGAGCGCGGATTGCTGACCTACCCGGGCGGCGGGTGCATCGACGGCGAGCGGGGTGACCACATTCTGTTGGCGCCTGCATTGACCATCAGTTCAGGCGAGTGCGCCGAACTGATCGACAGGTTGTGCCTTGCTTTGGGTGATATCGGCTTTACGCGTTTTGCCAAAGCACCGTAGACACCAATCGGTTGGACACGTCCGAAGCCTTCTGGCTCCGCCGTATCCAAGGTACTGCGAAACGAACTCACTATAACGAATCTGGTACGTCATGCCCGCTTCCCGGCAGTCGTCGTGACGTGGCCACGATGTGCATTGGCGTCGGGCAAGGCGTCGCGGTCGCGCTTGAACGGGCCTGAGGCCGTATTTTTAGCGTTAGATGTTTGATCCCGAAGCAAGAATCGGAGAACTCGCTATGGGCCAGGGTCTTCACATTGCACCCGACAGCTTGCAGGGTTGATGCCCGACGCCGATGGAGCCCCGCTGCCAATCGAACTCAACGGGGCCAAAAAACTGGCTTTGTAGTCCTCAGGTCTGTCGGATTTTTTGGGAAGGAGCGGTCATCGCTTCGATCTGAAGCAAATTTTCCAAATGCTGGCGGGAGCGAGAGCCTCTCTTTCGACCTCAAGCCCGTCGCGAAATCCTCCACACACCTCTCATTCTCTTTCGGCTGGGCGGACCCTGGCTGTTATCAATCAGCCGATCAGTGAGCGGACAAATTCGGCGCGATCTTCGATACTGGTGCGAGGAAGTTCGACCAGGTCGTAACCAAGGGCCGTATATACGGCGATCATTGCCTCGTAGGTTCTGTGGGCCGTATCGAGATCCTGCTTGCGCTCAGCATCCTGCCGATAAATTTCCGGCCAGGGCGGTGCAATGAAAACGCAAGTATTGTAGCGGAGCCGCTCGCTCGCCTGTCGCACGTGATCAGGGACGGACAGCCCCTCCACTTGGAGATAACCAATGATGTCCGGCAGACCCCTGTCGAATAGCATCCGCCCGATCGCGTGCTGTTGCGTCGCCTGCCTGTGCGACCGCATTTCCCAGGACAGCATGAGTTCCGCGAACAGCTCCCTGTCCATCCATGGCAATGCGGAACCGCCTATCGCCAACTGATCCTGAATGATGCCGCGCCCGGCCTCGGCGGATCGCGGGACGCCATTTTTCTCCAACCGATCCAGCAGTGTGCTCTTCCCCGAGCCGGGGCCACCGGTGATGACGAAGAAGTCCTGTTCGCTTGATGGCATGAAAATCTCCTGACCATAGGCGCCGGACGGCCGGGGTGCGGCTGTTCGGCTAATATTGAGTATTGAAGAAGGGATGGAACGTCTGGGGCGAAAGTGTACAGGCTTCAGGCGCGAAGCAACTGCAATTCCAGTCGGATGGGATGGTAATACGAAAAGGTGATTCGCCTTTTCGGCACTCCAGCCAAATCATATCGCGCGGTACCTATAATATCCGATGACCGGAAATGGAGAGCTGGCTCGGTTTGGTTGAACAGTTTCGGGGCTGTCGCTAAGTGGATCTCGGCCCTGGTTATGCCGCCACCGGGATTGGCAGCAGCGCGTTGAAGTAGGCCTGGTCGGGCGTCTGCCGACCCAGATGCAGTTCGTCGATCCGGCGCATCAACGCCAGACCGGCAACCGAGACAGCGCGGGGCAGATAAAAGACGCTGCCCCGACTGATCACGAGCATACGAGCTTCCCGGCTCAGCGGCAGATCGTGCTGGCGATCGATCATCGCTTTGCGCTCAGAAGGCCCGCCTTTCCGAGCGCCCCGGACAAAAAATCATTCTCCAGCATCTCACGTCGATCGTCGGAGCGGCAGTCTCGGCCCTGGTGTCCGAGCCGAAGGCACCCACGGCGCCTTCCAAAAGCTGGCCGCGCCACTGCGTGATCTGGTCGCGGTGGACGTCAAACCGCTGGGCCAGCTCCGCCAGCGTCTTCTTGCCCTTGATCGCTGCCAACGCCACTTTCGCCTTGAAGCCGGCGTGTGGTTCCGCCGCGGTCGTCTCGTCATGATCTCTCCTGTCGCGGCCGCCATGCCGCCTTCAGGCAGAAACTCACTCAACCGCGCTGTTCGGATTTCCCGAGCCGGCTCTCCCGTCCCTTAGCGCGACACCTCAGGCCGAATTAGGCACCAACGCCCCCAGCGAGCCAAGGGTTCTCTAGGAAGTAAGCCTGTTCGAATTCTTGAACAAGTGGCGCGTCCAGCAGCGTCTCTCCAATCGCGTCAAGGCCGAGCATGAGCGAGCGTTTCCTACGGCTATCAATCTCGAACTTAATTTCCAAGCTACAGCCAGATGAGATTTTCTGGCCTTCAAGATCGATCTCGAAGCGGTTCTTCGTTGGATCGGAGGCATGCAGCATCAAGCTTTGAATATCCCCGTCACTCAGGGTTAGTGCAAGCAGTCCATTGCGGGTGCAGTTATCAAAGAAAATTCCCGCAAAAGAGGTCCCGATAATCGCTCGGATCCCGAGTTGCAAGAGCCCCCAGACTGCGTGCTCTCTGCTTGAGCCACATCCAAAATTTGGTCCGACGACAAGGAACTTTGCGTCCCGCCACTCTTGCCTATTAAGGACAAAACTCTCCGCAGCCTCTCCGAAACGGAGATCATGGAAAACTCCGCGCGAAAGGCCTGCACGGTCGATACCTTTCAAGAATTTTTTGGGCATGATTACGTCCGTATCGATACTCGATCCGGGAAGCGCCGCCGCGACGCCTGAAACACGTGTGAACGGATCCATGACACCCTCAGGATTGAAATTGACTGACGTCAGTGAGGTGGCCTGCGATTGCCGCAGCGGCCACCATTGCCGGGCTCATGAGGTGAGTGCGCCCGCCGACACCTTGGCGCCCTTCGAAGTTTCGATTGGTACTAGATGCGCAGCGCTCGCCAGGTGCGAGGACGTCATCATTCATCGCTAGGCACATGGAGCAACCGGGGCCACGCCATTCAAAGCCGGCATCGATGAATACCTTGTCCAATCCCTCAGTTTCCGCCTGCCGCTTCACGGAATTGGAGCCCGGCACGACCATTCCGCGAACACTTTTTGCTACGCGTCGGCCACGGACAATTACTGCCGCATCTCTTAGATCTTCTATTCGGGCGTTGGTGCACGATCCAATAAAGGCTCGGTTGATTGCGACATCCGACAGCGCCATTCCAGGCTGCAAGCCCATATATGCCAGCGCCCGTTCCATGTCCCGGCGCCGGCCGGGCTCTTGCTCCTGTGACGGATCAGGAATTCGGCCACTGATTGGAATTGCCTGATCGGGACTGGTCCCCCATGTCACCATTGGCTTGATGTCGGCAGCAACGATGTCGACGGACCTATGAAATATCGCATCAGCATCGCTATGGAGGGATTTCCAGTGCTGTACTGCGCGATTAAACATTAGTCCTTTGGGCGCGCGTTCGAGGTCCTCAATGTGGTCGAAGACCCGCTTATCCGGCGCGATCACGGCACCCCGGGCACCACACTCTACCGACATGTTGCAGATGGTCATACGGCCCTCGACCGATAAGTCGGTGATGGCCTTACCGGCAAACTCGATTGCGTAGCCCGTAGCACCAGACGCTCCGATTTGCCGAATGAGCGTCATTATCAAGTCTTTTGCGGTAACTCCGGTGGGCAAATTTCCATCCACCAATACTCGCATCGAGCGCAGCCGCCGATATGGGAGTGTCTGGGTTACCAGCAAATGCTCAATGTCCGAGGTCCCTATCCCGAAACCAAGTGCACCAAACGCGCCATATGTTGTCGTATGGCTATCGCCAGCCGCGATTACAGTACCCGGCAAGACAAGCCCCAACTCCGGCATTACGACGTGTTCGATGCCGCGGCGCGGATGAAAAGCATCGTACATTTCGATGCCAAAGAGCCGGCAATTGTCGGCAAAATACTCCAGTTGTCGAGCGGCACTCCTGTCTTCCATGTCAGCAGTGCGCGTCGGAGTGGTGGGGTTCACATGATCCACGGTTCCCAGTGCTGAGCTAGCTCGCCAAATTTTGCGATTTGCTTCTCTAATACCTGAAAACGCCTGAGGACTTGTGTATTCATTAAGAACCGTACGGTCAACATATAGTAAGACCTCGGTGGAATCATCATTCAAGGATTTGACGATATGATTATCGACCAATTTGTCGTACAAGGTGCGTGCTGCGGCGTGCATTGGCAAATACCTTCCGGTTTTTAGGCATTGAGACCGATATTTTTATGTTTCGTGCCAGTGTTTACTTGGGCGCCAGACCCCGTGAACCTTGAGGGTCTTTGCCGTACATGCGTCTTATGAAAAGTTTATATTTTTAAATATCCGTTCGTATTGAACGAACTAACACCGTGTTTTCATGATTGATTGCTGGGGAAGATCTTTATAAGCCGACAACGTGGGGATAACGATCACTAAAGCGGCATGTCGTCAGCGCGATCCGCAACACTTAGAGGATCGACGGGATCAGCGGCCGCCGATCGGTATCTGAAACCGCCAAAAATATGGGCCGAATGTTCGGCCGTTAGTCCGAAGGTCTCGCGGGAACGCTCTAGATCGTCCGACGTTGCCGCTTCTTGCTCGTCGAGTTCGTCTCCAGCGCGGGCCCTACCGCCCAATCCTACCACAGCGACGTGTTTAGCGCGGCGTTGCCCAGGGGCCGGTGTACACCCGCCCGTTGCGCACTTCCGGGATAATCGCTTAGTATAGGTGATTACGGTCACGATCGATCTCGTCCGAGTACACAGATTGCGTCATGGCACCGCTCCCGCAGCTGGAGGGCGCAGCCGACTTTCAATCGACCTGCTTCAGACTCGCGGCAAATTGTTTCCACCGCGCGACATATCCTTGCACCGAGCTGGAGATCCGCGCGATCGCCTTTTCGTCGAGCGTACGAATGGCCTTGGCCGGAGCGCCGACGATCAGCGAGTTGTCGGGAAAAACCTTGCCCGCGGTAACGAGCGCATTGGCCCCGACTAGGCAATTGCGGCCGATCCTGGCACCGTTCAGTACCGTGGCGCCCATGCCGATTAGGCTGTTCTCGCCGACGGCGCATCCGTGCAGGATCGCGCGATGGCCAATAGTGCAGCCGGCGGCGACAGTGAGCGGATAGCCCATATCGGTGTGGAGCACGCACGTTTCCTGAATATTGCTGTTCTCGCCGATCTCGATCCATTCATTGTCGCCGCGTAGTACCGCGCCGAACCAGATTCCGACCCCGGCCCCGAGGCGCACCCGGCCGATCACATGCGCATCGGGGGCAAGCCAGTATTGGCCGTCACCCGGGCATTCGGGCCTGATTCCGTCGAATGAATAGAGCGGCATAGGCGGATCCTTCTGGTGAGCTAAGAGGGTGGCCATGGACAGCGGGCACAATGACGCCGGTCATTCTGTCGAAAGATATCTACGCGCGCTGACTGCGGTTCAGCACGCCTCGCTAAATGGCCCTTATCCGAAACCGCGCTATGTCGCGGGGGGGGCGTCGGGAGTTCCTTTTTCGCACCGACGCGATAGGGTCACCCGCGCCCAGGTGAAGCCGGGCGCGGGATATTTGACGACTCCTCAACCGGCCTTGGTGGAGACCAGCGGCCTGCGGGTGACGGCGAAATCCTCGACTGCGCTCAGCAGTGCATCGATATGGCGCTGCTCATGCACGAGCGACAAGTTGATCATTCCGCGCCGCGCCATGTAGATTCCGCGCTTAAGCATGTCGAAGAAAAACAGGTCACGTAGTCGCATATTACCACGTGCAACATCCTCGACGCTTCGGATTTCGCCAGTCGTCATGTGGACGTTCATCATCGAGCCTCGCCCCGAGAATGTCATCGACGCGTCGTATTTCGTGGCGATGGCGTTCAATGTTTTCCGGGTTTCTTCGCCGAGTTCGTTTAATCTGCTGACCTCATCCCGTGTGTAGATCTGGGTCATCGCCGTTAGGCCGGCGGCCATGGTGAGTGCATTGTTGTTGAAGGTGCCGGCATGTGGCAATGATTGCGGCTGGCGCGGGTCGAGATGGCTCATGATGCTGGCCGCACCGCCGAACGCTCCGAAGCTCATGCCGCCGCCGATATATTTGCCGAGCGTGGTGAGGTCCGGTGTAATACCGTGCTCGCCCTGCAACCCGCCCGGACTGAGCCGCGAGGTCATCACTTCGTCGAAGATCAGCGTGATGCCATGCTCCTTGGTCATCTCGCGCAACATGGCGAGGAATTCGCGCGTTGCCGGAATACAGCCGCCGCCGCCTTGCATCGGCTCGAGGATCACAACGCCAAGCGCCGAAGCATTGTCCTTGATCAACTGCTGCGTCGCACGGACATCATTATAGCGAGCGACAATGAAATCGAACGGTGCATTGATGGCGTTATGACCGTGGTGGAAGGTAAACACACCACCATGGTAGCCGCCGTTAAAGACCATCACCTTCCTGCGCTTGTTTACTGCCAGCGCGGTGCTGATCGCCATCATGTTGGCTTCGGTGCCAGAATTGGTGAAACGAAGCAGGTCGATGGAAGGGAAACGGTCACATAGCGTAGCGGCGAACTCAGCTTCAATCAGGCCGTGCCCGCCGAAGTTAATGCCACCATCGAGAGCCTTGTCGATCGCTACTCGGATGATCGGGTGGGAATGGCCATAGATACCGGCGGTAAATTCCCCAAGGAAATCCGTGTATTTGTGGCCGTCTGCATCCCACAGATGCGGGCCTTCGCCGCGTACCACCGTCAGGGGAAACGGCGGATGAAACAGGCTCGTACGCGTATTGCCGCCCGGCATGAACTGTGTAGCCATGGCATGGGCTGCTTTGCTTTTCGGGTTCCCGTCCGCAAAGTTCTCCTGCGCTTCTTGCAGCGCAGCGTCCAGGCTCACATTCATCGTATCATTGGACATGACTGACTCCAGAGATCACTTCACAATTTTCAGCATTTCGCGGGCCTCAGCCGGCGTCGCAGGGGTATGGCCAAGTATGTTGATGATCGATGCAGCCTTTTCGACCAGCGCAGCATTGCTTGGGGCTAGCTTGCCGCGAGCGAGATAGAGGTTGTCCTCCAAGCCGACGCGAACATGGCCGCCCAGCAGGATCGCCTGCGCCGCCATCGGGAACTGATGCAGTGAGACGCCAAAAGCGAACCACACGCTGTCTGCTGGCAAGAGGTTGCGCATATACAGCATCGCTTCCGCAGTAGCCGGCTGCCCCCACAATATCCCGAGGCAAATCTGGAACAGGGCAGGGGAGCGGATCAGCTTCTCTTCGATGAGGCGCCGGGCGAGCAGCACATGGCCAGCTTCGAACACCTCAAGCTCGGGGAGCACGCCGGCTTTCGCAATCGTGTTGGCCATGGTTCGCAAATGGTCAGGCGTGTTCAAGAACGCCTGATCGCCCATGTTCATTGAGCCCATGTCCAGGCTGCAGATCTCCGGACGCAGCGCATCGACATGGCGTGTGCGCTCGTGAGGCAGGAAAAAAAACGTGCCTTCGCCACCCTCCCGCGGGTTGACAGCGCCGGGCACGAAGCGCCCCCCAGCGCCAGTCGTCAAGTTGATAATTACGTCAACGCCGCTGTCGCGGATGCGCTCGGTGACCTCACGATAGAGTTCCAGGTCCATGCTCGGCCGGGTAGTCTTCAGATCGCGGACATGGATGTGCACGATCGCCGCTCCAGCCTTAGCAGCGTCGATCGCTGATTCAGCAATAGCCTGCGGCGTCACCGGCACGGCCGGATTCTTGCCGGGCGAATCGGCCGAACCGGTAACTGCGCAACTAATCATAATCTTTCGGCTCATTCGCCTAACCTCTCGTGTGGCATGCGTGGAGTGTTGAGAATTGGGAGTGAAGGGGCAGGGTCGGCCTGCGATGGGTTAATCAGTCATCGCTCGCCGCCTGAAATAGGCTGTCGCCGACGATGTGATCGATGGAGCCGACAATATCTGCATGGACCGCGGCCCTCGCCTCGGCGGGGTCGCGCCGCTGCATCGCGGTAAGGATGCGGACGTGATTGTCGTTGCCGCGCCAATCGGAGGATTGCTTGTGCAGGATGTGGAAAAATGGGCCCGACCGAATCCACAGCGATTGGATCACTTTGATCAGCGTGTGCGAGCCGGCCGCCCCGTAGATGAGGAAGTGAAACGCCTGATTGCAGGCGAGATAGGCGCGGACATTCTCCTCATTGTGCGGCCGAGTGGAAATTTCACACATCTCGCCATGCCTGCGGGCAAGTAATTCCAGCGTCTCGTCGGTCATCAACTGGGTCGCTGCCTCCGCCGCTGCCGCCTCGATCAGCGAACGGGCGGCGACCAGATCACGGTAACTCTCGACGCTGACGAGAGGCACGCGTACGCGACGATTTTCCAGCAATTCGAGAGCGCCGATTGCCACCAGGCGCTTGACTGCTTCGCGCACCGGCATGGTGCTCGTGCCAAGCGCGTTCGCGACGGCACGCAGCGGCACGCGCTGTCCGGGCGCGAAATAGCCGCTGGCCAACGCCCGGTGCAAGGATTCGTAGACCTGCTCGTTCAGGGACTGCCTCGTCACGGAGGTCAGGCTGACAAAGGGCGACGAGAAATCCATGGCTGGAGCATTCGCTCTGTCAGCATCCGACATGGGCACCGCTGATTCTGGTTTGGACATCAAAAACTCTCCTGGAGGCCTTAGCGCAAGGAAGCACAGTAGCCTCCCGCAAGGGAGCGGGTCCTTGCGTGCTGCAGGTGATACTTCTCTGAGCCGGCGATTGGCGATGCCAATCGCCGGCTCAGGTGTTTGTTGTGATCACAATATACGAGATGTTGTATGTGGGCAAGCGCCCAAATCGACCCGCGCGACACGCAAGACGGATTATCGGAGTGTTCGGCCAGAGGCTAGTAAGATTCCCGGGAGCGACGCTGATGCGGAGAGGGCGGCGGCGCCCATTTTCAAAAACAAGAAAAGCAGCTTGCGCTCAAAATTAGTTTGTGATCACAATCGCCATGAGAAAAATGTGCCCTTGAATGGCTGCGGCCTTTCCGGATGGCAATCGTCTCGATGGGGGAACCTGACAGTTTAAAACATCTACGCCTGAGCTTTGCAGGCCGCAGAGCCGATCTGTCGTCCGCTCGCTGCGGCGCAACGATCATCGCAGGCGCCATGCTTGAGGGCGGCCCCGCCAATCACGGCCGCTAAAATGTAATTTCCAGCAGACAACCGGAGATCGACATGAGAAACAAAATCCTCGCCCTAGCGGGCGGCATTATGCTGTCGCTGGCCTTACCGATGGCGGCGCACGCCGACATGCTTGAAACTGCCAAGGGCGCCGGCGCCATCAAATGCGGCGTCTCCGATAACCTGCCCGGCTTCTCCTATTTGAACGACAAGGGCGCTTGGACAGGCTTCGACACCGACTACTGTAGGGCGTTCTCGGCAGCGATGTTCGGAAACGGTGACAAGGTCAAGTTCACGCCGGTCGCCTTCAATCAGTCTTTTACGGCGCTGCAATCGGGCGAAGTCGACGTGCTCTCGCGCAGCATCACCTATACGATTTCCCGCGATACTCAGCTCAAGGTCAACTTCACGTCGCCAAATTTCTATACCGGCCAGAGCTTTATGGCTCACAAGCAGCTTGGCGCGAAAAGTGTCAAAGACCTAGATGGCGCCGCGATCTGCGTGCTGGCCGGCAGCGTGAGCGAGCGCTACATTGCAGATTACTTCCGCGCTAACAAAATGAAGTTCAAGCCGATCGCGATCGAACAGACCGCGCAAGTCCAGTCGGTCTACGAGAGTGGACGCTGCGATGCGATGTCCCACGAGACGCCGGCGCTTGCGATCGCGCGCTCGCGCTTTAAGGACCCGGATGCGCATGTCATCCTGCCCGAGGTGATCGCCAAGTCCTACGAGGCACCGTTGGTGCGAGAGGGCGACGAGCGCTGGAACGACATCATCCGCTGGACGCATTTTGCGTTAGTGACTGCCGAGGAACTCGGCATCACCCAAAAGAATGTCGAGGAGAAGCTGAAGTCCGACGATCCTGCCGTGCGTACCTTCCTGGGCGTTGAAGGCGACATTGGCGAAAAGATGGGTTTGGCAAAGGATTGGACGGCCAATGTTATCAAGGCGGTCGGAAACTACGGCGAGATTTACGACAAGCATCTCGGCAAGGGATCCGCGCTCAAGATCGAACGCGGCATGAATGACCTCTACGAGCGTGGCGGGCTCCTGTTCGCTCCATCTTGGCGGTAACGCATCAATCCAGGCGAGCCGTTCTGCCCAACATGAGTGCGTGATGACCAAATATCCTAACACGTATCGCGCGCCTCCACTCTGGAGGCGCCCGGCCATTCAAGGTCTCTTGATGCAGGCCGCGCTCGTTCTCGGGTTAGTGGGAGCGACATGGTTCTTCGTCAGCAATGCGACGGTCAACCTCTCCAAGAGTTCGTTATCGATGGGCTTCGGCTTCCTTTCGGAGAACGCCTCGTTCGAAATGGGCGAGAATATGACCGGTTTCGTTGCCGGCGATACATTTCTCGACGCGCTTTATGCCGGCATCGCCAACACCTTTGCCGTCTCGATCCTCAGCATCGTCGCGGCCACGGTCCTCGGCATCCTCATTGGCATCATGCGCCTATCGTCAAATCCGGTCGCCCGCCTCCTTTCCGCCAGCTATGTCGAAGTCACCCGCAACATACCGCTCATCCTCCAGATGTTGTTCTGGTATGTGATAATCACTCGTTCCTTTCCGTTACCGCGCCAAGCCTTTCAGCCGGTCGAGGGTCTCTTCCTGAGCAATAGGGGTATCAATTTCCCCACCTTGCAACTGGATCGGCTGCATTCCTGGATTGTGGCGGGTCTAACGACGATGCTTGCCATTGTATTGGTGCTCCGTCGGCCGGCAAGAACATGGAAATCAGAGCAACTATCCGGCTTGCTGCGCGGCCCCAAGCTTGCGCTCGGGTTGCTGGTCACCATTCTGGTGTTGATCGCCACGACGGCGACTCTCAACGTTCCACGTATCGCCGGCTTTAACTTCAGCGGTGGGGCGTCGGTCACGCCAGAGTTCACAGCGGTGTTTTTCGGCCTAACGGTCTACACAGCGGCCTTTATCGCCGAGAACGTGCGAAGCGGTATTTTGGGCGTGCCGCTGGGTCAGCGCGAAGCAGCATCGGCGCTCGGCCTGCGTTCCGGGCCGATCATGTGGCTTATCATTCTACCACAAGCCTTGCGCGTGGTCATTCCACCACTTGCCAGTCAGTATCTCAATGTTGTCAAGAACAGCTCCTTGGCGGTCGCAATCGGATACCCGGACATCATACGTGTTGCGACCATCATTATCAGCGAGACCGGCAAGGCAATTGAAGTGATCGCAATGATCATGGCGATCTACCTGTCATTCAGCCTGATCATCTCATATCTGATGAATGTCTATAATCGCGCCATCTTGGCAAAGGGGGCTAGATGACGCGGGATCACGTCACGCCAGCGGCGCTGGCAACGGGCATGCGCCTGAAGAAGATCGGGCCCGGCCTATTCAAAGATCTATTTGGCTCGCCCACTAACGCCACGCTGACGCTGGTCTTCGGAGTGCTCATCGTGACGATCCTGCCAGCGTTTTTTCGCTGGGCAGTTCTCGACAGCACCTGGGGAAACGCCAGCTACGCAATCTGCGCGCAGGCTTCGGGCGCCTGCTGGGCCTTCATCAACGCCAAGGCACGCCTGATCATCTTCGGGCGCTATCCATACGAGGAGCAATGGAGAGCACTGCTCGCCATGGTGATATTCCTCGGTGCCATGGCGTTTACGGCCGATTGGCGCCGTTGGCGGCGCCCACACACTGGGCGGACGCTTGCCATTGTCTGGCTGGTCACGCTTCCGGCGTGCGCTGCGCTGATGGCCGGCGGCGTCCTCGGGCTGCCGTATGTCGAGATCGACCGGTGGAGCGGGCTGCCATTGACGCTGATGCTATCTGCATTCGGCATCCTTTTCGCGCTTTTGCTGTCGATCTTTCTGGCGCTCGGACGCCAATCTGAACTGCCGGTCGTGCGCTGGATTTGCGTTGCCTATATCGAGTTGATCCGCGGCGTGCCACTGATCAGTATCCTGTTCATGGCTTCGTTAATGTTGCCGATCATTCTTCCCGAAAAACTCGTGGTGTCGAAAATTCTACGCGCGCAGATTGCTTTCATCATGTTCTTCGCCGCCTATATGGCTGAAGTGCTGCGCGGCGGCCTGCAAGCAATCAGCAAGGGACAATACGATGCAGCGGACGCAATAGGCCTGACCTATTGGCAGAGTATGCGCAACATCATCCTGCCGCAGGTGTTCCGGCTGACCATTCCTTCGCTTGTTAATATTTTCATTGCGGCCTTCAAGGATACTTCTCTCGTCGTCATCATCAGTATGCATGACTTGTTAGGAACCACCAACGCGGCGATCACCGACCCGGAATGGCACGGAATATATGCCGAAGCTTACATCTTTACCGCAATGATTTACTTCATCTTCTGCGGCGGAATTTCCTGGTACAGCCAGAAGCTCGAGCGCCACCTTAAGTCCAGCGGAGCAAAGTCATGAGCGGATCGGATGCCACAGCCGCGGCGAAGACTCCAACTGTTACCTTCGAGAACGTACACAAACACTTCGGCGCTTTCCAGGTTCTCAACAACATCAACCTTACCATTGGACGCGGCGAACACATCGTGGTTTTTGGACCGTCCGGTTCAGGTAAGTCAACGCTGATCCGCTGCATCAATGGGTTGGAGCGTTTTCAGCAGGGCCGCATCAGGGTGGGCGATATCCCAGTCGACCATGGGCTCGGCACCATACCGATGGTCCGGCGCAAGGTCGGTATGGTGTTTCAGCAATTCAATTTGTTCCCGCATCTTCGTGTCGTCGAGAATTGCACGGTTGGGCTGATGATGACGCGTGGCCTGAGCGAGTCGCGAGCCCGTGAATTGGCGCTCGAGTTCCTCGCTAGGGTCAGGATTGCCGATCAGGCCCATAAATTTCCGAGAGAGCTTTCCGGTGGCCAGCAGCAGCGCGTCGCCATCGCGAGGGCGCTGTGCCTGCAACCCGAAGTCCTTCTATTTGACGAGCCGACATCGGCGCTCGATCCCGAAATGGTCAAGGAAGTGCTCGACGTCATGGAAGAGCTGGCAGAAAGCGGCATCACCATGATCTGTGTAACGCATGAAATGGGCTTTGCCCGCGCGGTGGCCGATCGGATGGTGTTCATGGACCGAGGGCGCATCCTGCATGACGAGCCGCCCGACGTGATCTTCGGCCAGCCTCGCACTGGACGGCTCAAGGAGTTTTTCAGTCACGTCTCTGGCGCTCATTGAGACTGACGGTGGCAGCCCTCGGCGCGGCATTTTTGCGCCCGAGCTAGGGCAAGCGATGACTGTTTCTGATAAAGCCGAAACTTGATACAGAGAGATATGGATGGATAAGGTTTACAGCCATGCGCGGGCAGCGCTTCCCGAACTGATCAAGGATGGCGTGACCATCATGGCGGGGGGCTTCGGGCTCTGCGGAATACCCGAGACGCTGATCGAGGCGGTCCGCGAATCGGGCGCAAAGGACCTCACCTTCATCTCCAACAATGCGGGGATCGACGGTGTGGGCCTCGGTCGGCTTCTGGAAACCCGCCAGATCCGGAAGATGATTTCCTCCTACGTGGGCGAGAACAAGCTTTTCGCGCAGCAATATCTCTCGGGAGAGCTCGAGCTCGAGTTCAATCCGCAGGGGACCCTTGCGGAGCGCATCCGTGCCGGCGGCGCGGGAATTCCGGCCTTCTACACCAAGACCGGCGTCGGCACCCTGATCGCGGAAGGCAAGGAAGTGCGCGAATTCAACGGCGAGATGTACGTGATGGAGCGCGGCCTCTTCGCCGATCTCGCTCTCGTCCATGCCTGGAAGGGCGACGCCGAGGGCAATCTTGTCTACCGGAAGACGGCCCGCAACTTCAATCCGATGATGGCGACCGCCGCGAAGATCACGATCGCAGAGGTCGAGCATCTGGTTCAGGTGGGCGAGATCGATCCGGACTGCATCCACACGCCAGGCATTTTCGTGAAGCGCATCGTGCATATGCCCAATCCGCAAAAACGCATCGAGCAGCGAACGACCCGCAAAAACCCTGAGGCGGCTATTCCGGCGGGCGCAGGGGAGGAGATCTGATGGCTTGGACCCGTGAACAGATGGCCGCTCGCGCGGCGAAGGAATTGCGCGACGGTTTCTATGTGAATCTCGGCATCGGCATACCGACCCTCGTGTCGAACTACATCCCGAAGGGGATGCGCGTGCAACTCCAGTCAGAGAACGGCATGCTCGGCATGGGGCCCTTCCCCTACGAGGGCGAGGAGGACCCGGACCTCATCAACGCCGGCAAGCAGACGATCACCGAGCTTCCGACGACGAGCTATTTCTCGAGCGCGGATTCCTTCGGCATGATCCGCGGCGGCCATATCGATCTGTCCATCCTGGGCGCCATGCAGGTGGCTCAAAGCGGCGATCTCGCCAACTGGATGATCCCCGGCAAGATGGTGAAGGGCATGGGCGGCGCCATGGATCTGGTCGCCGGCGTCAAGCGGGTCGTGGTGGTCATGGAGCATGTGGCCAGGGGCAAGGACGGCTCCGAGGATCCGAAGCTCCTGAAGGCCTGCACGCTGCCTCTGACGGGGACGGGTGTGGTCGACCTGGTGATCACGGATCTCGGCGTGTTCTCAATCGACAAGAAGGGCGGTACTGGCATGAGCCTGATCGAGCTGGCCGATGGCGTAACGCTCGATGAGATCAGCGCCAAGACGCACGCGGAGTTCCTCCTGATGCTGGGGGTGCCACGAGGGAACAATTACCCGCACATCTATGTCGGCGACGACCCAGCGGAGCGGAAAATCCCACCAGGTGAGGATACGCTCGGGTCTGTCCCGCTCTCCCGCGATATGGAACGGCTCTCCTAAAGTCGAATCAGATTGTCTCGCCGACGCAATATGCATTTGAGATTGCGTCGTCGAGCAAGCTGCTTGTCAAGGAACCGCAAAACGGAAGCACTTGCAGGGACGAAATGCAATTCTCCCTGTGACCTGATCCCTGGAAACTAGACCGACCAAAGTGGGAGTTTCAAGGCGATTGTTGAACCAGTCGACCCAGGTCAGCGTGGCGAACTCGACGGCCTCGAAGCTCCGCCAGGGTCCGCGCCGGTGGATGAGCTCCGCCTTGTAGAGGCCGTTGATCGTCTCGGCGAGCGCGTTGTCATGAGAATCGCCGACGCCGCCGACAGAGGGCTCGATACCGGCCTCGGCGAGGCGCCCGGCGTATCGAATGCTAACATGTCAAGTGCACTATTGGAATGCCATGATTGTCTGTCTGGTGTGCGTGATGCATGACCACACGTGCCGCACTCAGACGACCTTCTCCTGCGCCAGGGTCGAGTTCGTTTCTGAAATTGACTGAAATTCGTCCAGAAACGACGGTCGGTTCTTGCCCAGATATGCACGATCCGAACGTTGCTGAGGAGCTTCCCGAGATATCCCTTCACGACCATGAGCTGTAAGTGCTCGCGGCCGTAGGTGTCCTGGATGGAGCTCATCGATTACGGGGGCGCGCGCCAGTTCGCGATCGATCTTATCCATAGCCTCGGGCGTCACGCCCTTAACCTTCTTGACCTTGTCGCCGTCCACAAGTTTCGACTTCGGCGTTCCGGCCAACAGAGCAGGAGCGTTGCTGACCGAGCAGTTGTTCGCGTTGACCAGAAGCTCCTCGCGACAGATCGATCAGGCCATTCGACTGACCGGAATTGCGCTATGGGTTTGTCACCGTCCGAAATGCATTCGCCAGTTTCATGACCGCGATCTGGATCTCGGTGGGCGTGTAGGCGGCAAAGCCCATCAGGAAACCAGCTTCGGCATCGCCCGTGGCGTGAAGGGCCGACAATCCCAGAAGTTCGATGCCGACGCGCCGCCCTGCATCGACGACGACGCGTTCGGACAAGTCGCAGATCAGCCGGCAGGGCATCTGCAGCCCGCCGACGGGAATGCGCGGTTCGATAAAGTCCGACAGGTGCTTCTGGACAAGATCGGCAAGCGCATCCAGGCGCTGCGCATAGATGCCTCGCATGGTGCGGACATAGGCGCCGAAATGCCCACCTTCCATGAAACGGGCCAGCGTCAGTTGCGCCATCGGGGCGGAGTGACCGTCGATGAGCGTGCGCGCGACGGTCATCGACTCCACGAGTTGCGGCGGCAGCACCGCATACCCGATCCGCAGGCCTGGAAAGAGCGATTTGGTGAAAGTGCCGATGTAGATCGTCCGGTCATGGGGATCGAGCCCCTGTATGCATGCCGTTGGCTTGCCGACATAGTGGAATTCGCTGTCGTAGTCGTCCTCGATGATCCAGGCCTTATGTCGGGCCGCCCATTCGATCAGAGCCAGACGTCGTTCCAGGACCAGTGTCGCGCCGGTCGGAAATTGGTGGGACGGCGTCAGGGAAACGGCTTTCGTGTTGCGCGGCTCGGCCAGGATCTGTTCAACGACAATGCCTTGCCGGTCGACCCGGATCGGGATGCATTCCAGGCCTGCCGCATCGAACGTCTTGCGTGCGCCGTGATAGGCCGGGTCCTCTATGAAGATCCGGTCGCCGGGGTCGAGCAGCATGTTCGCACACAACATCATGGCCTGCTGCGAACTGGTCAGAATCAGCACCCGGTCGGCCGTGGCATGCGCGCCGCGCTCGAGGTTCACGTAGTCGGCGATGGCACGGCGCAGCGCTTCGGTTCCCTGAGGATCGCCGTGCGTCAGAACCTGAGTACCGACCTCCCTGCGCACCTGCCGCTCCAGCTTCTCCCAAAGCTGAAGCGGAAAGGTGCGGGTTTCCGGCACGCCAGGCGAGAACGGCCGAGGTGAAAGCGCTTCGCGCACGCCGCCACTGCTGAACATGGCGTTGCCGCGTTGGCTGAGTTTCGGAGCCTGACGGCGTAGCAGCGCATCCCGCCGAGACCGACGATGGCCGGGCGCAAACTCCGTCATCTGCGCCACGAAGCTGCCGCTCCCGACGCGGCGGTCGATAAAGCCTTCGGCATGCAGTTTGGCGTAGGCCGCTTCGATCGTATCGCGCGACACTCCCAGCGACGTGGCGAGCGCGCGCGAGGCGGGAAGGGGCTTTCCCGGCCCGAGCGCGCCATTGACGATCATTTGCCGGATGCCTCGCTGGATTCGTACATGAAGCGACATCGCCGCATGAGCGGGGTGGGCGATCCACGCTTTCACGGATTCCAGTTGGGAATGCCTGAACAAATGGTATGGCCTTCTTGAATGAAATGGGTGGGAATACCGGGCCATTGATCGGGTATGTGTCAATCCGGCTTGTCGGTTCCACGCCCCGACTTTCAGGAGATTTTTTAGGATCATGTCGCCCCGTTCTGTACCATCACCCATTCGCTTGAGCGACTTGACCCATCCAGCCGTCGCCGGCCTGATCTCCGTTATCGTCAACTATGGCGGCACCTTCATCCTCGTCTTTCAGGCGGCGAAGGTCGCCGGGCTAAGCCCGGAGTTCACTGCATCCTGGGTCTGGTCGGTTTCGATCGGCGTAGGGCTTACGGGGATTCTCTTGAGCTTGCGTTATCGCGAGCCGATCATCACGGCATGGTCGACGCCGGCGGCTGCCTTCCTCGTGACTGCGCTTGGCACCACGCCGTATGCCGAGGCCGTCGGCGCCTACATGATCTCGGCGGCGGCCTTCGTTGCGCTCGGGCTGTCAGGCTATTTCGAGAAGGTCATCCGCTTAATTCCGTCGGGTATCGCCTCAGGCCTGCTAGCCGGCATCCTGCTCCAATTCGGCATCGGCGCGTTCGGCGGCGCGAGCGTCGATCCGCTGCTCGTCAGCTTGCTGGTCATCGCTTATGTCCTGCTGAAGCGCTTCTCCGCGCGATATGCCGTAGTCGGCATCTTAGTTCTCGGACTGACCTTCCTCCTCGCGCAGGGCAGGGTCGATCTGTCGGGGCTGAAACTGGAATTCGCCGCTCCCGTTTTCACCATGCCGGAGTTTTCGCTGAACGCGTTCCTGTCCGTCGCGCTGCCGCTTTTCCTCATCACGCTGACCGGCCAGTACATGCCGGGGATGCTGGTGCTGCGAAACGACGGCTTCAAGACCAGCGCCAATCCGATCGTCACCGTGACGGGGCTAGGCTCCCTCGTCATGGCCCCGTTCGGATCCCATGCCTTTAACATCGCGGCGATCACAGCCGCGATCGCCACAGGCAAGGAGGCGCACGAAGACCCGTCGAAGCGCTGGATCGCAGGCATTGCTGCCGGGTGTTCCTATGTGCTCGTCGGGGTGTTCGGCGTCACGCTCGCCGCAGTTTTCATGGCCTTTCCAGCGACGTTCATCACCACGCTGGCCGGCCTTGCGCTGCTCGGCACGATCGGCGGCAGCCTTGCGGGAGCGATGGCCGATCCCACGTCCCGCGAAGCCGCGCTTATCACGTTCCTGGCCTCAGCCGCGAACATCAAGCTGATTGGCATCGGCGGGGCATTCTGGGGCCTTGTTATCGGGCTCGTCGCCTATCTCGTTCTGAACGGCGGCCTGCCGCGCAGTGAGCCGAAAGGGCTGACCAGAGCCGAGGCCGCCGCGAAATGATGGCCTCGCATCCACCCATCCCGTGTCGCACCGATGATGTTCTCCGTTTCGGGAGCGACACGGAAGACCTCGCCAAGCGAGAAGCGTGCAGCGCAGCTTCAGGGGAGAACGCTACGATCGTCTCCCTCTCTCTCGTGATGGGCACTGCTCCGGACTCATCTCAGATCCTTACGATAGATAATGAAGCCGGAACACAGAGCAACATCGTCGTAGAGCTTGCGTGCGAGTGCATTGCTTTCATGGGTTTGCCAATAGACGCGTCTAGCACCGGCTCGGCCTGCGTACTCGGAGACGCCCGCGATCAGCTTCCGGCCGACGCCTTTGCTCCGCGCAGCCTCGCTGGTGAATAGATCTTGGAGATAGCAGGTCGGTTCGATCATCGTGGTATTGCGGTGGAAGATGTAGTGCGTCAGACCGACGAGTTCACCGGCACGCTCAGCGACGAGAGCACGGACAGGTTCGTAGGAGTCAAAAAAACGCCCCCAGGTGCTCAAAGTGATGTCGTCGGCCAATGCCGTCTCGCCGGTTCGGCCGTAGAAGCTGTTATAGCCGTCCCAAAGCACCCGCCATTGCTCGAAATCGCGTCGCTCGACACTTCTGATCACGATACCCCACTCCATCACGCAGACCCTCCTTGCCTGTTCCACGGCTCGCCGGCGATAAGCTTCGTGGCGAGAAGCTCCGCCGCAACCGCAAGGAGACGCTCACCCTTCCCTGCCGAGGCGCGCCGGGCGTCGCCACGAACGCCGCTCGGGCAGAAGGCCTTGAAGGACGTCCAGAGCAGCAATGGATCGCTCAGCGGCGATGCATCGCCCTTGCTGTATCCGGGCTGAAAAGCCTCACTCAACCGCTGGGTCCGCACCAGATCAGGCCGTATGGCCATCATCATCGAGGTTTCGGCCTCACAGGCATGCTGCAGAATCAGTTGGTCTTCAAGTATCGCCTCCAGCGCACGCTGCTGATTGGGAAGGAGTGTGTACGTCGTGCTCGCCACAGCCAATTCTGTTTCCTGCGTTAGGGCATCCGTCAGCACATGCAGAGCGGAGATGTTTCCTCCATGGCCATTAACGAGCAGGACCTTGCGAAAGCCCGCGGTCTTGATCGACGTGACAATATCGCGGAGTAAGGCGTGATAGGTCGCCATGGAAACGCTGAAGCTTCCGCCAAATGCGACATGATGCTGAGCGAGCCCGATCCAGACCGTTGGGGCGATGAGGATCGGCCGATGATGCGAGACTAGACGGGCCATACGCTCGGCGACCGCCTCGGTCAGGATGGTGTCGCAGCCTGTCGGTAAATGCGGGCCGTGCTGCTCGGTGGAACTCAGCGGAAGGACGACGATCGCATCGCGTTGCGCGAGATTATTGAGATCCTCGGCCGTTCGCGCGGCCCAATGGAGATCAGATAGCATGACAGCCTCTTCGTGTAGATTCGGTGTCCTGGCTCCGGCATTGCCGTGCGCCAAGGCCGCTTGTATACGAGCGAACTGACCCGGTGAGCTCAGCCAATTCCAGAAACATGCCCAGGCCACTTTCACAGGTGCGGTCAACGAGCGATATCCTGTTGACCCTCTTGGAAACAGCCGCCCCTGCAGCGTCTTTGGCAGCGCGGCTGCAACATGCCGTGCGTTCTCTGGTGCTGGAGGGACACGCCGTAGGTGGAGCGCGACTGCCGTCGAGCCGGGCGCTGGCAAAGCAAGCCGGCCTTGCCCGCGAAACCGTCGATGCTGCCTATCATCAGCTCGAACTCGAGGGGTTTGTCGTGCGAAGGCAGGGAAGCGGCACCTTCGTCGCGCCTCGCGGCACTGCTCCCACCGGGCTCTGTCACCGCGCGCGCGCGAAAGGCGGCGGGATCGCGGGGCTTTCCGAACGTGGGCATGCGCTCACGGCAGGTGGTGGCGTCGTCGAGCGCGACAGGCCGATGCCTTTCTCTTTGCTCCCGGATGTAGAAGCCTTTCCGCTGCAAAGCTGGCAGCGCATCGCCGCACGCGCGGTTCGCACGAAATCGCGCACGGAACTGCTGTACGCAGAAGCGCAAGGATATTTGCCCCTGCGTGAGGAAATCGCGCACTACCTCGCAGCCTGCCGCGGGATCGCCGTCAGTCCCAGGCAGATTCTCGTCCTCAGCAGTTCTCAGCAAGCCCTCGGCTTGATAGCGAAGCTTGTCGCCTCGCCCGGAGACCTGATCGCCCTCGAGGATCCCGGCTACTACGGTGCACAGATGGCGTTCCGAAGCGCCGGCGCCACTCTGCTCCCTATATCGATCGACGACGAAGGACTCGTGATCGAGCAACTCGCGAAGGCAGAGGGGCAGGTTCGCGCCGTCTACGTTACACCGTCGAACCAATATCCACTTGGTGTCACCATGTCGCTCGACAGGAGGCTATCACTGCTCGACTGGTCGGAGAGGAACGGCTCCTGGATTATCGAAGACGATTACGACAGCGAATTCCGTTATGATGGGAGGCCTATCGCCTCGCTCCAGAGTTTGAATGCGCGGGGCAATGTCCTGTACGTCGGCACCATGACCAAAGTGCTGTTTCCGGGGCTTCGGATCGCTTATCTCGTCGTGCCGGAGCACTTGGCAGCAGCCTTCGTCACCGGGCGTTCGCTGATCGACGGTTCCGCCGCCAAGCTCAATCAGGTGGTGCTGGCCGAATTCATGAGGGAGGGACATTTCACCGCCCATACCCGGCGGATGCGGCAGATATACCAGGCACGCCGCGATTTGTTCGTCGCAGCATTCGAGCGCCATCTAGGCTCCTTTGCGGCCTGCAATGTGCCGCGGGCGGGACTCCACGTCACCGCGCGGTTGAAGTACGCGCGCGACGAGGCAGAAACGCTCGCCATCGCGGAACGTTCAGGAATTGCTCTGCGAGGCCTCGGCCGGCTGACACTCGGCTCCATGCCAATCGGAGGTTGGCTCATGGGCTTCGCCTCCCGGTCCCCACAAGACATGGAAGATGCATTGATGCATTTTGCAAAGGCCCTACAGAAGCATAACTGAAGTCCCGTCACCTCGCGAGGTGAACCAACGCAAACTAGGTGAAGGCAAATCGATACCTCAACATGCAGGACCTTTGAGAGCACAAGAAAACCGCCCTCAAACAGGCTGCATGACCATCGTCACCGCAACCACCTTTGTGCAACTTGACGCACAAAACCCGTCTCCTCGAGCCGTCATAGCCGCGCGCCAAGTCGACGCTCGACTGGCAGAGTACGGCAAGCCCCGAATATGCTCACCGAGAAAATCGCGCACGCATGCAGACTATCACGACTGATTGTGTGCAGGGCTCTGCGTGAAAAGTCAGGCGCGAGGGCTGGATTCGCTCAATAATTCGACATCGGAAACGGCCTGCTATTCAGTCATCGGAGGCCTACGTCTTTTGTTTGTACATTCCCGCCGGCCTTGAAACGGTCTTTGACGGCGACGAGTTTCTAATCATAGTGTGGTCTGTTCTTAGTGCAGAATTTGCTGGAGGAAGTCGCGCGTACGTTGTTCTTTAGGGTTACTGAAGAATTCCGCCGGTCCCCCGCTCTCAATAATTCGCCCACGGTCCATGAACACGATCCGATCCGCTACCTTCCTCGCGAAGTTCATCTCGTGCGTCACGCACAGCATTGTCATCCCCTCCGCGGCCAGATCTGTCATTGTCTCCAGCACCTCATGCACCATCTCCGGGTCGAGCGCAGATGTCGGCTCGTCGAAAAGCATGATCTTCGGGCGCATGCAAAGCGACCGGGCGATCGCCACGCGCTGTTGCTGGCCACCGGAAAGCTGGCCCGGATACTTGTTCGCCTGCTCGGGGATCTTGACCCGCTTCAGGTAGTGCATGGCGATCTCTTCCGCGTCCTTCTTGAGCATCTTCTCCACCCAGATGGGAGCGAGCGTGCAGTTCTCGAGAACCGTAAGGTGCGGGAAGAGGTTGAAATGCTGGAATACCATTCCGACTTCGCGGCGAACTTCCTCAATCGCAGCCGAATTGTCACTGAGTTCCACGCCGTCGACAACTATGCGACCCACTTGATGCTGTTCCAAGTGATTGATACAGCGAATAAGAGTTGATTTGCCGGACCCTGACGGGCCGCAAATGATCACCTTTTCACCGCGGGCTACCGTCAGATCAATCTGACTCAGTACTTGGAAATTACCGTAGCGCTTTCCAACGCCGATAAGCTCAACTATGGGTTGGCGAGGCGGCGCGGACGCTCCGGCCCGTGCAAAGTTGGTGAGTTCCATAAATCGTGCTCCGCTCAATTAGGCCCATGATCCGGCATCGGCCCGTCGGCCACCTGTGACCGGATTTACTTGGGGAAATCTGTAGTCGGGTGTGTTGAGGGCGGCGATCATGTCCTCCGCTTAACCCTGCTCGAGGATCCGCCCCGCGCTCATGAAGACCACTCGATCGGCTATATATGCGGGCAAAGCCAATCTCCATGGATGACAACCGCCATGGTCATTCCGCTTTCCGCTAACTTGCACATGAGCTGGAGACTTCGTTGACCCGGGATCGATGGCCGGAAACGATTGCCAGCCGGCGCTAGGGCCGCAGCTATCCAAGGCTACGTTGTTCATGGAGTTATGTGATCACATTTTGAATTTACAGGCAAGCCGGTTTTTGGTTTCCAGACAAGTCGCATTTTGCCTTTATGGTACTGGCGAAAATGCCCATAAAATCGCACTTTAGCAACTATTTTTCTCTTAACACGATCTTTCACGTCGCGCGGTTTGATTTCGACTATTGTCTGATGCGCCCGTTGGCGTAATGTGTGATCACATCTTGCAATGAGGCGATGAGCGATCCAAGCTTAGGGTCATCGCAGAATCTTGCCGGGATCCACCGTAGGCCGCTTGAGGAGGGGTGAGCGACGATTCCGCATCGGACGGAAGTACCCAATGAATGGCTCGGTGGGCCAGATATTAGTCCGCGTTGAAGCTGCTGTGCTCCCAGCCGAGCGGTGCGATATGGGCCGAGAACTCATCCGGCAGATGCTCGCCACCGGCGCGGCGCTCTCCAACGGCTCGACCGAGATACTGTGTTGCACAGGATGATGGTCGCGATCGTCAGGTCGAGCCCAGAAGCGCGGTAGCGCTGGTCTCAAACGTCCGGTCCCGGAGTTCGCCATGGCGATGGTAGAACAGAGCTTGAGCCAAAGCCCTACGAGCCTCGCCTTTGTTAAGGCCGGCATTGGTGCGCCAGCGCAGGGCTGGGTCCAAGATCCAGTCCTGCGCGAACAGCGTTCGTTCCAACCGACCTATGTCGCGTAGAACTTGCGCGAGAGCGTTCTGGCGTTGATAGGCGGCGAGTCGACGCATCAGCGTCGAGGGTGCAGCAGTGCCTGCCCAGATTGAGCCCGTCATCCGCAGGACTTCGTCCCAATTCTCCTTGATGCAGTGGAGGTTGATTGAACCTCCAATCATCGCGCCGACGCTGCCGCAAGCAGTCCGGTCGCCGGCGTCCGGTCCCCGATCACACCACCTTCTTGCGACCGCAGCGTCGGCCTGACCGTCGCCAAGGCGGTGGGAACAGCAACTGGTCCAGTGACCGTGGTGATCGACCCCACTGGCCTGAAGGTGTTCGAGGCCGGCGAATGGCAGCGCGAGAAGCATGGAGGCTAAGGGCTCCGGACCTGGCGCAAGTTACGCCTTGCCGCTGACCCGGATATCGGTGAAATCCTTGCTTCAAAGACGGCGGTGCCTCGCTGGTCGGACCGCTGCTTGATCAAATCTCATACCCGATTCGGTCACGGCCGACGGCGCGTACTCCCGTGTACCGCATCATCGCCCAGCGGGACCCTGCCGCCGCCGTGATCATCCCACCGCGATCAACGGCAGTGCTGCGCGACAATGCGCGCGAAAGATGTCGCTAGCGCGTGCGGAGATCACGCGCCATCTAATCGTTGGAACGCTCCGGCCCTTAGATTAGCCCGCGCGCTCTAAAGATGGTCTGATAAATATCTCGAACAACCGATTGCTTATTCATGTTATAAGCGTTGGCAGTGTCCACGCCGTCTGCTGCGATCGATTTTGCATCAGCGTATCGTTGCCTATCGTCTGGATGCGCGCGCAGCCAATCCCGAAATAAGACATGGCGAATATGCTCAGGGCAATTTCGTCCGAACACGTGGAGATTTACGCGCGGCTCCGCCAAACGCAGCATTCGGTGCTGGTACCAGGACGGCTCTCGTATGGTCAGCTTGTAGCCAATCCGAGATAGTGTTGGTACATAATCAGTCTCACGACTTGGATCCTCAACGATCAAATCAATATCGATAACTGGCTTGGCAGGAAGCCCAGGCACGGCCGTAGAGCCGACATGCTCAATTTTCACAGAAAAATCAGCAAGCGCCGTCTCAATATTCTTTTGTTGTTTATTGAATTCCTGGACCCAGAGCGGCGAATATTTTTCTACGACGATATTTTCGATGGTCGGGGAGCCTGAAACCCAAGGGTTTTCATTAGGATCGCCCTCTTCAAATACAATAATTTCCTTGTCCAATTGCAAGATATTCACCTCAACTAACTCGACAGGTTTCCACGGTGCATGGTCAGCTCACTCTCCGCCTGGGTTTATCAGCCAGGCGGTGTATCGACCAGCACGACATGTCAGCCCTGGTTGCATTGGAGCGATCCGTGCAAAGGGGGGGCCTCCTGCCGGTCCGCTGCGGGCGGTCTTCCATCGAGCGCCAGACGGGTTCGTCAAACGGGTGCTGGATGGTCGGCGAACGATCCGCTGTTGTTTGGTGGTCTAAGCCGGTTCCATACGACTGCAGCAGCCAACGTCGCCGAAGTGGCGGTCGTGGCGCTGCGCCACCCGCAAACGCGCGTTCTGAAAATTGCCGACCCGACCGCACCGACCGGGACTGGATTCGTCGATGGTTGCAGTTGAAGTTTCCAGTGTCATTGTCCATTTGTAACAAGATAGGAGAAACAAATTGAGGGTCTTTGACATGGCGGCCACTGCTTCAGCCGGTACTCAGCGTCGCCGCGGTCGCGCCAGCCACTTCGGAGATGCTTCATCCAAGGCAACCTCCGCAGGCAGCCGCCGGACAGAGCTGGGGTCGAGCGATGACCTCGTCCAGGCTTTTGTCCTTCGGACGGGCAGGGCTCTTGAGCGGATAGCTCAGCGCATGCCGCGCGATCGCCTTTTGGCTGCCGTAGGAGCGTCCACCGACACCGACGTTCTCTTCAGCTCGCTGCGTGAGGCTGCGGCAATTGGCGCGGAGATACAGTTGGAACGGCCTGATCCCCTGACCGAGGCGCTGCTGCGCGGGGCAGAGATGAAACGCAACATGCTGAAGGGCGAGGGCGGGGCGCTTTCTGCTCAGCAGCTCGCTGACCATCTTGGCATCACGCCGCAGGGGCTCGGTCGCAAGCGAGAGCGGAACCAGGTATTCTGGTTGGACATCGGCGACGGCTACGTCTATCCGGCCTTCCAGATCGGCAAAACTGGCCTGCTGCGCGGCATCCGTGAGGTTTTGAACGCATTCACCGTCGATGATCCCTGGATGCGCGTAAACTTCATGCTGACGGGTGACGCTCGGCTCGGAAGCGAGAGGCCGATCGATCTGCTCCGCCAGGGGGAGATTGACGACGTGGTGGTAGCGGCCGCGGCTTACGGCGAACATGGCGCTGCCTAAGCCTGGGCCTATGCCGCCAGCCGATTTTTCCAACTGCGACCTTCCCGCCGAGATCATCGACGCCGGAGCGCGGCTAAAGCGGATCCATCGCAGCAACCTCAGTCCGACCTTCTTCGGCGCAACCGGCGGCAATCGCTTCGACGATCCGAGCAAGACCTATGGGGTCTGCTATCTTGCGACAACGATCGAGGGCGCTTTCGCGGAGACTTGCCTGCGCACCGTAGGCGCGCGCTTTGTAGCGCTGACGTTTCTCGAGGAGCGGTGCTTCGCTGAAATCATAGTCACCGCACCCCTGAGGCTAGTCTCCTTTCATGGTCCGGGTCTGGCTCAACTTGGTGCAACAGGCGCGGTGACGAGCGGCCCTCATAGCGTCGCCCAGCTCTGGTCTCGCGCCGTCTACGATCATCCCTCAACGCCGGATGGCGTCACCTATCGCTCGAACCATGACAATGGAGAACTTTGCGTGGCTCTCTTCGATCGCACCGCAGCTCATCTGAAGGAGGACGGATCCGAGCCGATCATGAACAACCGCGCGAGACTCGCAGCACTGCTTGGAAGGTACAAGGTCGGGATCGGCTGAGCGCGAATTCGCCTACCCCGCCAAACTCTGATTTGGGCGACCCGGAACACACCGTTGGGCCAAACGACGACCAATCGGGCTTAACAATAGAGACCTGTGACACGTCTGATACCGCACGGGTTGTTGCAGCAGCTTGGAAATATCTCAGTCACCATGAATATCAGAACCGCTTCTCTGGCGGCACGAGCCCGCGCGTGATGATCGCGATGGCGCTGGCCTGCCAAGCCGAACCTCCCGATCGCCGACGAGCCGCCTACCGCGCTCGATGTGGCGACCCAAGCGCAGATCCTCGAGTTGATCAGGCGCTGCAGGATGAGGAAGGCATGTCCGTCCTCTTCATCACCTACTATGGGAGTCGTCGCCAAAATCGCCGACAGCACCGTGGCGGTGTACAACGGAGAGCTGCCGCCGAAGATATCTTCGCCGGGCCGCAGAAACTCTATACCTAGTCGCTGTTCTCGGCGGTGCCGAAACTCGGCTCGATGGAAGCGCACAGCAGCCCCATGCGCTTCCCCATCGTCGACCGCGCGACCGGCAAATCCGATGTACCGACGGCGGTACCCGATGCCGACCGCCGAAACCCTCGTGTGCCAACTGCCGAATTGGTTCGATAGTTACAACCGGCTTCATCCGCGCAAGGCGCTCGGAAGTGCTCGTTTGGTTCACGGGTCTCGAGCATAGTGACGACTTTGCTGCCCAACCTCAACAGGAAGCCTGCCTTAAACGAGCTCCGGCGTGATGTTCTCGTCGAGCGGCCAAATGGGGCGCCTGAGACGCTGATACGGAAGCTTCGTGGGGTTGAGCGGACAGATGCCGCCGCTATCGACGAATATCAGTGCTCGCGAAAACTCCTCAAGATCGACACGAAAATGATTCATCCCCTTGCAGCCAACGACGTCGAACTGCTCGAAGGCAATCCCAAAGAGCTGGAATTGCTGACGCTCCTCCGTCTGATTCGGATAAGTGCAGACGATTACGTCGATGCCATCAATCTGTAGCAGTGCACTAGGCCCCAGTGAGGCGGCTGTCCCGCGAAAATAGGCTCCCTTTCGGATATATTTTCCATCCGAGAGCGCTCGCACCACACCGGACACGTGCAATGGGCCGCCGCCTTTGTCCGGATTTACTCTGCCGCCCAAAGCGAGCGTGACTCGCGCGCCGATACCCGCATCCTGCGCTATAGCAACGGCGGCCGGGTCGGCGATGCTGAAGAATGCAGCGTTCTTGAGCCCGGCCCGCAGCATATGTCCGAGAAGGGCCGTAGCATCGCCATTCGCGCCGCCGCCAGGATTGTCTGTGTAATCAACCAAGACGACCGGCCCCGTTCCCGCGGGAATTTGTTCAAAGGCATGCAGGGCCTCGTCGAGCCCAAGAAGATGCACGCTGCGCGTCGCGCGGGTGTCCCAGATGAACCGAGACAATTCCTGGCCGATCGAATCCGCGATCGCGCCACCGCCGGACGTCGTGATCGTGGCGCTCGGCCCGGCTTCCGCGATATCGGAGTACATGTATCCCGCCTGTAGGCTGATCGCCAGGATGTCGGGGTTCTCAGCTTCCAACTCCGCGGCTCGCCGCAGTGCATCGACCATGGGGCCTTGCCCCGTGAGGGTGCGACCCCCGTCAAGGCCACCGAGTACGGGCGGCCTCGCCAAGTGGACTCGCGGCGAGAGCTTTTCGTCGATGATACGACACAGCACGCCCAAGGCGCGTCGGGTCGTCTCATACTGGTCGACATGAGGGGTTGTGCGATACGCGACGATGGCTGAGGCGGCGTCAGCCATCGCTTGCGTAACATTGCCGTGGGGATCCAGTGTGACTACGATGGGAACGCGAGGTCCGACGATACGGCGCGCACGCGAAATGAGTTCTCCTTCGCAGTCCTCATAGTCTTCCGAGACCAACGCGCCATGCAGCATCAGCAGGACCGCGTCTACCGGCGCGTCCGTGGTCAAAGGGGCGAGGATTGTTGCTGCAAGGCTTTCGAAGGCCGTTTGAGAAAGCGTACCGAACGGGACCGCGTGAGCATGGAGCGGGCTAATGACCGTCCAGTCACGTTCCTCCGCCATCTCAAAGACAGCTCCCCAGTCTGTCCGTGTATCGCGATAGGTTTGGACGATGGCGTCCCCCTCCAGATAAGCCGTGGCATGGTAGGCCGCCAGCTCCGTTTTCCGGGCGTTGAACGTATTAGTCTCCTGCTGCCAGAAGGCGGCAACGAGGTTAAAGGTCATGTACGCTTCTCCAATAGAAAAAAGAAATAACTGCTACTTCGATCCCAGCCGTCGAACTGGAGGGATCACAGCGGGCTCCTGGCGACCGCCCTGCCGACCGCAGATTTCCAACCAAAGTCGAAAGATTATAGTGAATCGAGTTCTCTTTCGAGAGTCGACCAAGGCAGCCCGCTTTTCGGCAAGGCCAATTTACTGTCGGAATTTCTGTAGGAATACATTGCGGCATCCAGTTTGGATGAAGAAGGAGCGAGTGCGAAAAACGCGCGACCATCATTTGTGATCACATATTTTGATGGAGATCAAGCTGGCCGTTTGCAGCGGCGACCCGAGAATCTGCTCTAGCAACCACTTGAACGCGCGTCTCCAGTGGTCCCGGATAAAATTAGACAGATGCATGAGAGGGCAAAGCGGGGGCTTGCTCGAATTTAGGCCGATTTGAACTGGAATTTTCCATATGCCTGCCAGGGCGGGGGGCGGGAGAGTCGATGAAGAAGTAGAAGTTCACAGGGGCGCGCAGATTGCGTTCGTGCTGAAGCAGGTGGTGGACGGCGCCCCGGTTGCGGAGGTTTTCGGAAGGTCGGGATCTCGGACGCCGCCTTTTGTTGATTGGTGGAAGGATCATACCGGCCTGCCGTCGGAGGTGAGGCGGTTGCGACGGCTGGAAGAGGTGAGCGCCAAGCTCAAGCGGATCGTGTCGAATCTGCCGCTGGACAAGGTGGTGCTCCGGGATGTTCTGGAAAAAATGGAGCTCTGAGGCCTGCGCGCAAACGGGGGCTGGTCGACAGTGTTCGCAGCGATTGGAAGGTCTCGAACAGGCGCGCCTGCGCCTCCCTTCGGATCGATCGCGCGCTTTACATTGGCGCCACGCGAACGGCATAGGGCAGCGCGGTCATAATCATTTGTTCGGATTGAAACTCGTGATCACATGTTGCATTATTTTGAGATTCCATTGTAGCGTTATCCAGGTTCATGAGGGGCAAGAGGTGCGGATATGTCGGTAGCGCAGCCTATTCGGTGAATAGTGACCTCAAGTCGGCGCTTGGCCATGCGCGCATTGACTAAGCGACGACCGCGCAGCGAGGCGCTCCACAAAGAGGCCGCCGCCGTTCTTCCTGGCGGCAATACGCGGTCCACGACGCCGGCTTGTATCTGGCACGCCGAGGCATGATCGCGCTTAGCTTGCCGGTGACCGATATGCATTTGCAGAAATTTGCCAGCGCGATCTCGGAGTTTGTGAAACTCAGGGCGCCACTACTGCGGGAGATCAGGATATGATGCATCGACGTCGCTTCATTGCCACGGCTGCCGGCCTTGTCGGGGCCAGCGCCATGCCTGGGCGCCCGCGGGCTGCGGACCCTCGTGTCCTTCGCTTCGTGCCGCATGCGAACCTGACGGCGCTCGACCCAATATGGACGAACGCCTCGGTGACTGTGCTCCATGGCATGACGGTGTTCGATACGCTCTATGGCGCGGACGAGTTCGGTGCCATCATGCCACAGATGGCCGAAGGGCACACGGTCTCAGATGACGGACGGACTTGGACAATCAAGCTGCGCGACGGACTGCGTTGGCATGACAATACGCCTGTCCTGGCGAGGGATTGCTCGGCAAGTTTGCGGCGCTGGTCGAAGCGGGACTCGTTTGGCGGCCTGCTTGCAACTGTTGTAGAAGAATGGGGGACGGCAGACGACAGGACTATTAGTATCAAGCTGAAACGCCCATTTCCGTCTTTATTGGAAGCTTTGGGAAAGCCATCTACAGCTTACACGTTTATGATGCCAGAGAGAATTGCAAGCACCGATCCGTTCAGGCAAATTACGGAGATAATCGGCTCAGGCCCCTTCCGATTTGTCGCGAGTGAATACGTTTCGGGTAGCCGGGTCGTGTATTCTCGCTTCAACGAATACGTGCCACGGCAGGAGGCGCCGTCGGGGACGAGCGGCGGCAAGGTAGTCAATTTTGATCGCGTCGAGTGGCATATCATTCCTGATCCGAGCACCGCGGCAGCAGCGTTGCAGGCAGGTGAGGTCGATTGGTGGGATCAGGTTGCACCTGATCTTATTCCGCTGCTGCAGGGGCGAGCAGGCGTCTCGGTCGGCGTAAACGATCCGAACGGTTATGTTGGAACATTGCGGTTCAACACGCTTCACCCACCTTTCGACAACCCCGCGATTCGGCGCGCGGTTTTAATTGCCGCTAATCAAGACGATTACTTGCGGGTCATCACTGGCAACGAACCGGGCTTGTTCAGCGAATGCCATAGCATGTGGCCTTGTGGGACATCATATGGTTCCGACGTCGGCCCGAAGAAGCCGGACATCGCAGCTGCCAAGAAGATGCTTATTGAGGCCGGCTACAAGGGTGAGAAGGTTGTTATTATCAACCCCAGCGATCTGCCGTCGCTCGGCCCTTTTGGCGACGTTACTGAAGACCTTTTGAGAAAGCTTGGAATGAACGTCGAGATGGTCGCAACGGATTGGGGCTCGGTCGTTCAGCGGCGCACCAGCAAAGAGCCGGTCGAGAAGGGCGGTTGGAGCATTTTTCATACCTGGTGGCCGGTCGCTTCGGTCAGCAATCCAGCGATCAACGTAACCCTTCGGGGCCTCGGCCATTCGGGTTGGTTCGGATGGTACAAAAACGAAAGAGTCGAACAACTCGTAGCCCAATGGCTCGACGCTTCCACCGAGTTGAGCAAGAAGCAGATATCCGCCGCGATCGAAGAGGAGTCTTACAAGGAAGCTCCTATCGTTCCGCTTGGGCGATACTTTATCAGAACCGCTTATCGGTCGAATCTCACCGGTTTCGTGCGCAGCAGTCAGAATCTGCCTTGGGGTGTAAAACGTAATTAGACTACGCCGAGGCGATGCTCTGCTGTCCTGTATGAAAAGGGTGAGAACATGGTGCGACTGAATCGTGAAGCAATGAGAGTCAAGGCGCATACCGTGCTGGGCCTCGTCGATCCGTTCGAGCTTGGCTCCATACATCTGCTCTGGAACATTACAGCTCCCGCGCGCCGTCACGAGCCGCTCGAGGAGCCTATCGATACGGGGCGCTATTGGGACTAGCTCAATAACGAGATCAAGAATCCTGCGAACACCACCCAAAGGATGTTGCGGTTGCAACGCGGGCTGTCGCTTAAGTCATTGGGAACGGTGGAAAGACGTTTGTTGAACTAACTATCGGTGGCCTGGAACCGGATCCCTACTTATTGCGGCGGAACGAAGCGGCTTGGCCGACGATTCCAAATCAGCACGCTTTACGCGCCTACCCGAAAGGGCCGGGCTTGAGACGATCTCGGTATCCAATCGGCTGCGCTAAAGACGGAGAATATCTATTGTATTCGGCGATAATCGAACGCTCACAATTATGTATAAGATGACTAATCTATAAAGTTTATCTAAGTCATATATTTTATATATTCCAGATAGCCGAATTTATTTGAAGGGTTTGATTTAATTAAACTTCACCAGAATCCAACTATGGCAGATGGAAGTCAATCGTGATAGCGTTCATCTTTAGGCGAATTCTGACTACGATACCAGTGATGGGCTTTGTCGCCCTGTTCGTATTCTCGCTGCTCTATATTGCGCCTGGGGACCCCGCCGCCGTTATCGCCGGTGACCAGGCCTCGCCCGCCGATGTCGAGCGCATGCGTGCTAGCCTGGGTCTTGACCAACCCTATCTCGTACGCTTTTGCGAATGGCTGTTCCGGGTGCTGCAGGGCGATCTCGGCACTTCAATCTTCACGTCCCTACCGGTGTCCCAACTCATTCGACAGCGCATTGAGCCGACAGTGTCGCTGATGGTGCTAACGCTAATACTGGCCGTTGTGATCGCGGTTCCGCTTGGCGTCGTCGCGGCTTGGAGAGCCGGCAGCTGGATCGACCGCGCGGTAGTCGCCTTTGCCGTCTTCGGCTTCTCCGTCCCGGTCTTCGTCGTCGGCTATCTGCTCGCCTATGTTTTTGCGCTCAGACTGGAATGGCTGCCCGTCCAAGGCTATACGCCGCTTGCTCAGGGCTTCTGGCCATGGTTGCGGAACCTGATCCTCCCCTCAATCGCGCTCGGTTCCGTCTACATTGCGCTGATCGCGCGGATTACCCGAGCGACGATGATGGAAGTGCTGCAGCAAGATTATGTCCGCACGGCGCAGGCCAAGGGGCTTGACGAGACGGCTGTGCTTTACATCCACGCGCTGAAGAATGCGGCCGTCCCGATCGTCACCATCATCGGCATAGGCGTCGCGCTGTTGATCGGCGGTGCGGTTGTCACGGAGAGCGTCTTCGCCATTCCAGGCCTCGGGAGACTGACGCTCGATGCGATCTTGCAGCGCGACTATCCCGTTATCCAGGGCGTCGTGCTGATCTTCTCTTTCGTTTACGTGCTGGTGAATCTGGCCGTTGACTTGATCTATACCGTTGTCGATCCGAGGATCAGCTATTGACCAACGCACCCTCCTCTCTCGCTGTAACGCCCCCTGTAGCAAGTAAAACTTCCCCCAAGCGGCGATCTTATTGGCGCAAGCATCTCTCAGTCACGATCGGGGGGGGGCTGGTGCTGTTGATGATCTCGATCGCTATCCTCGCGCCCCTGCTGTGGACGGTCGACCCGACGGCGATTTCGCCGGCCCGCCGCACCCGCGCGCCATCTGAGTTGTACTGGTTTGGCACCGATATGCTCGGCCGCGATGTCTATGCGCGCGTCATCTATGGCGCGCGCGTCTCGCTCGTCGTTGGTTTCAGCGTGGCAATCTTGGCTTCCGTCATTGGCCTAGCCGTCGGTCTTTTTGCTGGCTTCGTGCGCTGGGCAGATGGCATCGTCATGCGCATAATCGACGGCATGATGTCGATCCCTCCGATCCTGCTCGCCATCGCCTTGATGGCACTGACGCGTGGCTCGGTCGGCAACGTCGTCATCGCAATAACCATTGCGGAAATTCCACGGGTCGCACGGCTGATCCGAGGTGTCGTGCTCTCCTTGCGGGAGCAGCCCTATGTCGAGGCTGCCGTGTCACAGGGCGCACGCGTGCCGCGCATAATCATCCGCCACATCCTGCCCAACACGATCGCGCCGATGATGGTGCAGGCGACCTATATCTGCGCCAGCGCCATGATCGTCGAGGCAATCTTGTCCTTCATCGGCGCGGGCGTCCCTCCCTCCACGCCGTCCTGGGGCAATATCATGGCCGAGGGCAGATCGCTCTGGCAGGTCCGCCCGCAAATCATCTTCTTCCCGGCCCTGTTCCTGTCCATCACCGTCCTGGCGGTCAACCTGCTTGGCGACGGCCTGCGAGACTCGCTCGATCCAAGGCTCGCCAAGAGCCTGTAGCAGGGAGGTGCTGGCCAATGGCTGGACAACGACAAACGGGTTGAGCGGATCTGGCGACGCGAGGGGCTGAAGGTTCCGGCCCGACAACCCAATCGCGGCCGTCTCTGGCTCGCGGACGGATCCTGCATCCGCCTGCGCGCCCGCCCACTTTGCAGAGGGCGGGCTCACGTTCAAGGCAAACGTGCCTGAAAGTTCTCAAATGCAAACCATCACGCCGAATTCGCGGAACGTCCCCACCATTCGCATCGAAGCGGGTATCCGTGCCGAGCTTCTGGACCGTGCACTGGACCTTTACTGGCAGGCGTTTTCACGCAAACTCCTCGTGCCGCTCGGGCCCGCGCCTCAGGCGCGTGGCCTGCTGCGCCGCTGCATTCAGCCCGCGCAGGCGTTCACGGCCATTGCCGGCGACGGTCAGCTTATTGGCATCGTGACTTTCAAAACCGACCAAGAGGGAGGGCTTGCCGTCACACATGATGATTTGCGCAAAAGCTATGGTCCGGTCGGCGGCATCTGGCGCGGGCTTCTACTCAATGCGCTCGACAGCAGCGCGAGTGTCGATGAAATGATGATCGAAAGTATTTGTGTGGACGAGAGCGCCCGTGGGAAGGGGGTTGGACAAGCTTTGATGGCGGGCGTGATCAGCTTCGCTCGCGAAGCTGGCAAACGTGCGCTTACTCTGGATGTAGTCGATAGCAACGAGGGCGCAAGGAGACTGTATCAGAACCTCGGCTTTCGCCCGGTCGAACGGGTGTCTCTTGGCCTGCTCGCGCCGGTATTCGGCTTTCACCGTGCGACCAGGATGGCGCTGACGCTTTAACCTCCGCCTCTGCCGATTTCAGCGGCGGAACAGCCGACGTCAACGAAAGAATATCCATGTCAAATCAGCACCAGAAACCGGTCATCCTCGTGACCGGCGCCACCGGTCAAGTCCGTGGAACGATCGTCCGTCTGTTGGCGGCACGCACCGATCTGGAAATGGTTCTAGCCGTTCGTTCACCGGAGGAGGCTGCCCATTTCGGCTTGCCTGTCGTCGAGATGGACTTTGACCGCCCGAAAACCCGGCTGCCCGCATTTGAGGGCGTCGACGGGGCGTTCTTGATGACCGGATATACCATCGACATGCTGCGCCAGAGCAAATCCCTCATCGACGATGCCAAGAAGGCAGGCGTCAAGCATATCGTCCACCTGGGTGCTCGCGATCCCGACGACACCAGGCCTGCCGAATTTTGCCCGCGTGGCAGAGCCAAGCTGTGTGGCGCGCGGTCGATCAGGAGGGCTATATTCTGGATGAGATCGTCCAGATTCGGTCTCGAAGAAGAGGACGGCGCCGTTTGCCGCCGTCTCTTCAGGAAACCCCGAATTTCCCGCGTTCAACGTACACCGACCACGCATTGCGTCAGGACATCATGCTAAAAAATGCTCTGCTGAATCAACGCTATGCGGTATTTGTCCTTGCCATGCTCGCTCTTGTCGCTTCGCTTGCCGGGGGGCTTGCCTATAGCGGGTGGCTGCTTGTCCCGACGGTGGTTGCGGGCGCGCTGGTCCTTCTGGGCGTTCATGATATGCGCCAGCACAAGCATTCGATTCTGCGCAACTATCCAGTGATCGGGCATCTGCGCTTTCTGATGGAAAGCATCCGGCCGGAAATCCGGCAATACATCATCGAAAGCGACCATGACGAAGTTCCGTTCAGCCGGCAGGACCGCGCCCTGGTCTACCGGCGCGCCAAGGGCGACGAGGACAAGCTGCCTTTTGGCACCTCTGAGAACGTCTACGGTTCCGGCTATGCGTGGTTGACCCATTCGGCCGCGCCGACGGCCATTGTCGACACCGATTTTCGCGT
>NZ_JBFRHE010000026.1:0-50713 GCF_052115715.1 Allobosea sp. 2KB_26 | reverse complement strand
GCGGGAACCTATGCTTTCACGGCCGATTTCAGCCCGATCGGCGAAATGCCGGCGCCGGCGCTGACCGATTACGACGTGCTTCTCCAGAACCGCGGGAGCAAGGCTTTTATCCGCACGCGGCTGCAGGACCTCTCGACCGGCGCCACGGATTGGACCCATATCCAGAACCGGCCAACGAAGATCGACGTGCTCGCCACGCTCGATACCTCGCAAGGCGCTGTCGAGCAGACCGGCGCCAACAGCTTCGCCAAACGCACGATCGGCGGCGGCGGCCCGACCTCGCTGGTGACCTATGGCGACGCGAACCTGTTCTACCAGCCGATGAATGTCAGGCTGAGCGCGATCGCGTCAGCGGGCGTGGCGACAGGGGACATCGTCAACGACGCCGTCACCTTCGCCAAGATGCAGAACATTGGTACGGCAAGGCTGCTCGGGCGCACGACGGCCGGCAGTGGCGATGCCGAGGAAATCGCGGTGGGGGCTGGCCTGACGCTTTCGGGCGGGGCGTTGACTGCGTCAGCGGTTGCTTCGACCGGGGCGGTAATTCAGACCCTCGCGAATGCCTACAGCGCAAACACAACGCTCACGACGACTATTCCAGTCGACGACACCACACCGACCAGCTCGGAAGGGACGGAGGTTTGCAGCCAGGTCATCAATATCGCCAGCGCGACCAATACGGTGCTGTTGAAGTTCTCAGGCTTTGTCAGCTCCGGAACCACGCAGGGCGTGACGGCAACCCTGTTCCGGGGCTCAACTTGCATCAATGTGTTCGGGGTCAGCGTCCTCTCGTCATCGACGCAGCTGCTAGTAATCCCCGCGACGCTAGACGCCCCGGCGACGACCGGGAACGTCACGTATTCGGTCAGGGTCGGCGGCCAGATGGGCAATGTCGCAATGAACGGCGGCATCGGCTCGCGCTACTATGGCGGTGTGGCAAAGGCAGTTCTCGTGGTTCAGGAAATCAAGGGATGAGCACATACACCATCCTCTCCGCTGACTACGCCAACGCCGAAAACACGGCCGCAACGATCATGACTGAAGCGGTTAGGGCGAAGGCGGTATCTGAAGCCGACACCGCGGCTCTCTGGGAGGAAATGTTGGCCTGGACACGCCATCGGCCTACGTCCCGCCGTCGCTGTAGTCGCAGGATGTGCAAGCCCTCATCCAGCCTATAGCGTTCGCTTCAGTCGGCCGAGACAGAAAAAGTGCGGATACCGAAGAGCCGCGCATGGTGGTGCCCACCGAGGTCATTGCCGCGTCATTGCTCGCACGCTAAGGACAGTGCCCCAACCTCAATCCGAATGAAAAGCCTTGGTGAACGATCCGATTAACGCGCCCGATTCGGCGCTGCTTGTTGCTGCGCTCTGGCACGTTGCGCTTGGGCTTGTTGTTGGTGCGCTGTCGCTTGCCAGCGGTATGGGCATCTTTCGCCTCGCGACCTGGCGGCGAAGTTCCAGGACCGTTCAAGAGGAGTTTTTATATGGTTTTCCGCTCGGAATAATATCGTTATGTGCGGCATCCGCGATTGCTCTTGCACATCCGCTGGGACGCATTGCAGCCCCAGTTTTGCTTCTCGCCACGCTGGTGCCGCTTGCAAGTCCGGTGCAGCCTTCATTCAAAATCGAATTGCATCGCGCGCTACGGGTGGCGCTCAGTATTCTGCCATTCGCCGCCGCATTTGGTACGTTCATGGCTCTGCTGTGGCACGGCCCGACATCGACCTTAGCCGCGCGTCCCCTTGCAGATATGGTTTATTACGCTGGGATACTGGACACATTCCGGCATAATTTCCTGCCCTTGCCCAATCTCGCGGTCCTTGGTGATTCCATATCGTTAAGTAATACGGTGCCCTCCATGATTGGGGCGGCTGTGTCGCGGTATATAGATATCGATCCCTTCCTGTTTCTGGCAGGGTGGGGGGCGTCGTTTTACGTCCAAACATTTGGCCTGAGCCTCTATATGGTCGCCTACCCAGTTGTTGCCCCTCAGCGGATTGTTGCGTGCGCTCTCGCGTTCATGCTTGGCTCGCTGTACGATCCATCATGGATGGTCAATTCTATCCCTGCTTCAATAACGTTTCCTCTATTCTTTTTGTCTTGGTATATGTGGAATCGGGAAAATAGAGGATTGAATCGTATATTTGGAGATTCGTTTTTATTGACCATCGGGTCTGCGTTGGGGAAAGTTACTGCTATATTTCCATTAATTCTTCTCGCGGCTTCTCCAAAAGATATCAGGCATCTCAGAAAAGTATATTCTGAAATGAATTTTGCCAGCATTCTTCTGGCCTCATTGATGTTCGTTTATTCCGCGTATATGTTGTGGCGTTTCGGTCCAATTGTCTGGTTTTATTTTGTTTCGGCGCCTATTGGACCGTTCACCTTTCAGAATTTTTCTTCCTTGTCGAATTTGTTCATGAAGACAAATTTGGGATTTCTTTCCAGAGACGTTGGGAGTGTCGCGCTTGTTCTTGCGGCGGCGTTCTGTATGCGTGGGTCGTTGCGCATAATGGTTGTCGCGTGCGTTGGTTTATTTTTAGTTTTCCCATTGTTCTTTACGACAGCTTTGCTTGGTTCTGTCGTCATTTCCGGTATTTCTATTTTGCGCGACAAGGAGATTTATCGTCGTTGTCCCGTTTTGTTTGTAATTTCGTCGATCTCTTTGCTGTTTTCAACATTGGTCGTCGATCCGGGCGAGTTTCAGATGAGCGTTGCTTGGCTTATCTGCATGGGTGGAGCATGTTTTATTGCTGTTGCTCGGCCGTCGCGATTGGTCAAAGTTATACCATTCGTCGGATGCTCGATTTTTATAGCAGCAATTGCGTTGATCAATGCCGGCGTCTGGCCCATGAAGACCGGAGACTCCAGACCGTACGCGTCGGATACTTGGTTGACGCCCGAGTTTCGAGATATCTGGTTGGCTGCGCGTGATCGAACTCCTGAGGATTCCCTCATCTTTACGGACAGCACTGGCACGGTGGTGGATTTACAAGCGGGCGCAAATTTCTACGCTGTCTTCAGTCAGCGTCAATCATACGTGGCGGGGCTGTTAAACAGCGCTCTTTATGTTCACGCCCAAGAAAGAAGCGAGCGCTTGGCACGTAATCAGGACGTGCTCGATGGTCGTATCTCACCGGCGGATTTGCCGGACACCAAATCATACCGAAATTATTATGCTATCGTGAAACATACGGCTTCGAATCCGCCAGGCTCTACGCTTCTTTATGAGAACAAGGATTTCAAGCTGTTGGAACTTCGATAGCCTTAAAGGAGCGCTCACGTTGAAGGACATAGTCATCTTCGGCTCGGGGAACATCGCGGAGCTGGCCGCCTATTACCTGAGCAGGGATGCCGGTCGGCAGGTGGTCGGGTACACCGTCGATGCAGCCTATGTCGCGGCGCCCTCGTGGAATGGCCACCCGGTGATCGCATGGGAGGAGGTCGAGCGACATTTCTCACCCGAGAGCACCGATGTCTTTGTCGCCGTGAGCTACACGAAACTGAACAAGCTCCGGCGCGACAAGGTGGCGGAGGCACGTGCCAAGGGCTACGGGATTGCAAGTTATGTCAGCTCCCGCGCGACGACATTCGATGACTTCGTGCCGCAACCCAACCAGTTCATCCTGGAAGACAACACCATCCAGCCGTACGCCCGGATCGGCGAGAACGTCACTCTGTGGTCGGGCAACCATATCGGCCATCACTGCTCGATCGCCGAGGACACCTTCATTGCGTCCCATGTGGTTGTTTCGGGGGGCGTAACCATCGGGCCCCGGTGCTTTATCGGTGTCAATGTCACCATTCGCGACCACGTCACGATCGGGGCGGATTGTGTCATCGGTGCGGGCAGCCTGGTCCTGGCCGATATTCCCGACAGTTCAGTTCTGTCGCCTCCCGCCACCGAGATTTCAAAGGTGCCGAGCCACCGCTTGCGGCGGATCTGACGGCGATGGCCTGGCGCAAGCTCGGTCTGGTTTTCACGCCAGTCGGTCGGCATCCCGCGCTCGCCTCCCATGCGGCACTGCCGGTCGCGGCCCCGCTTTCCGGCGACCTCGTCAGGGTCTTCTATTCCGGACGGGATGCGCAAAATCGGTCTTCGGTCGGCTCGGTGGTGATCCGTGTCGCGGAGCAGCCGCGGGTCGAGGATGCGCCGCCGGCCCCCATCCTTGAGCCGGGGCCGCTGGGAGCCTTCGACGACAGCGGCCTGGGCGTTGGCAGCGTGGTGCGCGGTGAGACGGAGGACCGACTCTACTACATGGGCTGGAATGTCGGCGGCTCGGTGCCGTGGCGCAATGCCATAGGCATGGCGGTGGGCTCCCTGGAGCATGGGCGCTTCGAGCGGCTATCCGTCGGTCCCATCATGGATCGCGACACGGTCGACCATTACAGCCTGTCCTATCCTTGGGTTCTCAACACGGCCCCCGGCGCCTGGACCATGTGGTACGGAACTCACCTCGCCTGGGGCGCGGACAGGGCCGATATGTCCCATGCCATCAGGCGGGCGACCAGCGTCGACGGCATCGCCTGGACGCGCAATCCGACGGTCGTGCTCGGCCCGGAAGGAGACGACATCGCTGTCGTGCGCCCCTCCGTCCTCGCGACGCGGGACGGCTTCCAGATGTGGTTCGCGCGGCGCGGGCATGGCGCCTACGGTCTCAGCCACGCCATTTCCCCGGATGGTATCTCCTGGCGTCGAACTAATGAAAGGATGCCGACACCAGACAGCGGGGGCTGGGAAGGCGGAGCAGCGACCTATCCCGGCGCCTTCGCCCATGCCGGCCGGCTCTGGCTCCTCTACAACGGCGGCGGCTATGGCGCGACCGGCTTCGGGCTCGCCCTCTGGGAGGAATGACGGACGAGAACGGTGAACTCCCACAGGCCGTAATCCTGGAGGATGGCGACCTGCCGGCCGTAGCGCTCGAGGCAGGTCTGCAGCATCGCCACCGGGTCGACATAGTGCAGATCTTCGCGGCGACGCTCCGGATCCGAGGACATCGACAGCATGTTGAAGCCAAAGCCGCAGCGCCCGAGGCGGGCCAGCTTGTCGATGGTCGTGTCGACATAGCGCGCCCAGGCTGACGCATCAGCCCCACGCCGCACGTTGAAGATGCCGCTGGCGATGGCGAAATCGCAGGTATCGGCCGGATCGTCGCCGACCCACCAGCGCCGGTCCGGCCCCTCACCAAACGTCTGCCGCGCCGCTTTGATCATGGCGGACGACAGGTCGCAACCGAGGTAGCTGCCGGCGTGGCCCTCGTCCCGCAGCAGCCGCAGGAAGTCGCCATAGCCGCAGCCCAGATCCAGCACGGATGCGGCCGGGTCGCCCGTCAGGAGACGCAGGAACTGCTCGTGCCGCAGCCGGTGAGAGGCATCATCCTTCCAATCCACGCCCTTCGCTGTCGGCCCATGGCGCTCGATCGCCGCGGTATAATAATCGCGGACCGCGGAATGAATCTGATCCGACGCGCCGCTCATGCTGCTGCCCCCGCCGTTTCGCCGAGGATGATGGCCCGGGTCTGCGCCAATCCCAGATTGAGGAGTGTATCGACGATCGATACCGCCGGCGCGAATGCGCCCCAGATTTGCGGATAAGGCTCCCCGAACCGGCTGTAGTCCATCCACTCGACCTGAATATCGAGCGCATTGAATTTGCCCTCGTCGAGATAGCTCCTGGCGGAGGGGCCCGAGAGATAGGTTTCCGCCCCGACGGCAGCCGAGAGCTTCGCCAGCCGTTCCGTCGGCTGCATCGCTGTCATGGTCTCCCGGGGCAGAAGGTCGATGTCGCGGACGAAATGCGTTTCGATCTCAAGGGCCCGGCACAGGGCTGTCGTCATGGTCTGGTTGACCTCGGAGAGTGTCGGTAGGTCCGCCACCGACTCGAACAGATGCCTGACAAATGGAAAGATATCGTCGAAATGGCCGGCGCGGCGATAGGCGATTTCGATGCTCTTGAGGTGGGTCCGCCACCAGTTCGGATCGGCAATGCGCACGCCATCGATCGGAGTGTGGAAATTGCCCTTCTGCATCACGGGCACGGACAGCCAGTGAACGCCCTGTGACGTCTTGATGGCGTTGCGCGTGCGCCAGTCGCGCCGGGTGAATTGCACGCTGTCGAAGAACACGAACGTGTCGCACAGGGCGACGGCCGCGAAGAAGCCTCGCCATGGGATATAGCTCGACTGAATGATCGCAACGCGCCTCATTCAGAACGGGCGCCCGAAATAGGCGAAGATGGCCTGCGCAACCCTGTGAATTTCGTTGTCGTCGAGCGTGTAGTAGAGGGGCAGGCGCAAGAGTCGGTTGCTGATCCCATCGGTGACGGCGAGATCTCCCGACGGACGTCCGAATTTCCGCCCGGCCGGCGCCGAATGAAGCGGGACGTAGTGGAAGACGGCGTTGATGTTGTGTCCGCTCAAATAGCGAATGAGATCAGCGCGGACGGTCTCCGATTCCAGTAGAATCCACAAGATGTGGCCATTGACCTCGGTGCCGGTCGCCCGCGGCAAGGTAATCGTGCCGTCCGCCGCCAGTGGCGCCAGCAGGTCCCGGTAGAGGTCGTAGATGGCGCGCCGCCGCGCGCAGATGGCGTCGGCCTGTTCGAGCTGCGCCATGAGGAAGGCGCTGACGATCTCGCCTGGGCAATAGGATGAGCCGATATCCTGCCAGGTGTATTTGTCGACCTGGCCCCGGAAGAAGCGGCTGCGGTCCGTGCCCTTTTCGCGAATGATCTCGGCGCGATCGAGCAGACGCTCGTTGTTGAGGATCAGCGCTCCGCCTTCGCCCGAGATGATGTTCTTGGTCTCGTGGAAGGACAGGCAGCCGAGGTCGCCGATCGTACCGAGGGCCTTGCCCTTGTAAGTCGAGAGATGGGCCTGCGCTGCATCCTCCACCACAATCAGGTCATGCCGTCGGGCGATGGCCATGATGGCGTCCATGTCGCAGGCAAGGCCTGCATAGTGGACGGGGACCACCACTTTCGTCCGCCTGGTGATGGCCGCTTCGATGAGAGCCGGATCGATGTTGAGCGTGTCGGGGTCGATGTCGACGAAGACCACCGTTGCGCCACGCAGGACAAAGGCGGTCGCCGTGGCGGAGAAGGTGAACGATGGCATGATCACCTCGTCCCCCGGACCCACTTCCGACAACATCGCGGCCATCTCGAGGGCCGCGGTGCAGGAATGGGTCATCAGCGCGCGGCGGGCAGACAGGGCCTGCTCAAGCCACTCCTCGCAGCGCCGCATGAACGGCCCGCCACCCGCGATGGTGCCGTTCTGAATGGCCTGAGCGATGTATTCGAATTCTTTCCCGACGATTGCAGGCCGCCCGAAGGGGATCTTCTCGCTTCGAAGGTTGTTCACAGTTTCGCTTTCCGAATGCGTCGAATCCCGCGCCGCAGTCCTCAGAGAGTCTCGCAGCCCATGCTCGCGGGTTGTTTTGGCAGTCGGCGCTCGCTATGTCTACTCGCGACAAGGGGCTTGTCCCGCTACACTTAGGACGCTGTGTTGGCCGACCAAATCGATTGCCGCCGAGCTGAGGTTGATCATTGCCCAGCCTGCGACAGCCAAAGCGTCTTGGCTCTTCCGATCCCCTCTGCCGACAGATCCGTCCTGAGCGACGGGCGGGTCATGCGGCGCAAATTGGACAAGGTAGCGTGCCGAACGTGCGGGCTCATTCGTCATCGCGAGCCTCTCGCCCCGGCGGAAGTGGCCGCAATCTATGCCCGGGAATACGGCTTGCCCGCCCAATCGAGCGGCGCCGACGACGCACGCGGCGAGGCTTACGCCAGAGTGGTGGCAGACGCCCTCGACGGAATGCCCGGCCTTGGCCGTCTGCTCGACGTCGGCTGCGGCTCCGGCGCGACCGCTCGTTTCCTGGCGCGCATGTTGCCGGTGCATGAGGTCCGCGGTCTCGATCCGGCGCTACCTGATGAGGTTTCCGGAGTCTCAGGCAAGGTCATGCTGGCAAGAGGGCTGCTCGACGATCGCACAGGGCCGGATTGGCACGAGTTCGATGTGGTGGTGTCGATCAATACGATCGAACATACGCCCGATCCCGCCGGCTTTCTCGCGGCGATGTCTGCGCGCCTTCGTCCGGAAGGAAAGGCGGTCATCGTCTGCCCGATCGCGACGCCGGCGAACTGCGAGCTGCTGTTCTTCGATCACCTGTGGACATTCTCGCCTGCCGCGTTTGCTGCATTCGGGGCTGCGGCCGGGCTCCGCGTCTCCAAGACGCTCACCCTCGACGGAGCGCTCGCTTGCTTCCAGGGGTTCGTGTTGGAGAAGGGAGATAGCGTCGGCGAACGGGAACCGGCCGCAAACCCGGATGATGCAGCCCGATATCTGGCAGCCTGGCAAGAGCTCGATGACCTCTGGTGCGATCGGCTCGACACCCTAGGCGGCCGCGTTCAGATCTTCGGAGCGGGGCAAATGGCTGCGGTGATCCGAGCCTATGCGCCGCGCACATGGGCCCGCGCCGAGCGACTCGTTGTCGATAATCCGGCCGACGCCTGGGACCTCGGCCGGGTGGAGCAATACGAGCCCACAGATCATGCTCGCGGCTACCGCACGATCGTGGCCGTCAACCCGCTGGCGAAGGCTGCGATCGCCGGCCGCATCCGACGCGACGGTGGTGAGCCCCTTGTCATGCCCGATACCATTCAATTCTAGGAGCCTCTTATGGCCGCCATTACCGAGCGCAGTTACGGCATTCATCGTCGGGTCGCCGCAGAAAATGACCTCGATGACGCCTGCGAGACGCTTTCAACCCTTGGTTATGCCGTCCTTGACGGCGGCTACTCGCCAGCCGAGCTCGACGAGCTGTCGGCGGCCTTCGATGCCGCCCGCCTCCACGCCGAGGAGGCCGCGGGTGGCCGGGATGTTCTTCGAACGATCGATGAGCACAACACGATCCGGGTTGCGTTCCAACACGATCGCCGCCTGCTCGCTCTGGCGACCAATCAGCGCGTGCTGACCGTCGTACGGCGCGCGATCAGCGACTATGTTGTGCTTTCGCAGCAGAACGGGATCATCAATCCGGCGAATGCCGCGGAGTACAATCAGGGCGCCTGGCATCGGGACTTGCCCTACCAGCACGTCGTGTTCTCCAGGCCGATGGCTATCAATGCGCTGTTCTGCGTCGACGATTTCACCTTCGAGAACGGCGCGACGATCGTCCTGCCTGCAACACACAAGCAGGAAGAGTTTCCATCCTCCCGCTTCGTACAGAGCGCTGCCCTGCAGGTCACGGCGCCGCGCGGCAGCTACATTCTCCTCGACTGCATGACCTATCACACGGGCGCGACCAATCGGACGCCCAGGGATCGGCGTGCCGTGAACCACGTCTATACTAGCCCGATCATTCGACAGCAGATCGACCTGCCGGCTCTCCTGGGCGAATCCTTCACCGAGGATCAGGGGGTGCGCCAATTGCTGGGCTACGGGGTCAGGACGCCGCGGTCGATGGACGAGTATTTCGCCTCGCGCCGCCGATGACTGCGATCAGGCGGCGGGCTTGCGGCCGACCACGATCCTGCTGCCTCCGGCGGGCCACCGCATGCCCGCCAGCGTGAGTGTGACTTCGCCTTCGAGGACCGCCCGCAAAACGGCATTGACCCAAGGCGCGAGAGCGAACTCGCGCTTCAACATGGCTTCCAACTGCTCCGGTCGCGACCGATGCACCCGGCTGGCTGCCATCAGCGGGAGCAGCAGGGCTGTATAAGAGCCCGAGAAGAGAATCTCGAACCCGACTGTGCGCATTTTCGCGTCAAGTTCGCCACGCTTGTACCGGCGGACATGATGGCCGAGCTCGTCGGCCTGGCTCCACAGGAAGGGATGCTGCGGCACGGCGATGACCGCGCCTCCGCCCGGCACCAGGGCGGCGTGAAGCTCCGCCAGCACGCGTTCATCCTCTTCGATATGCTCGATGACGTCATAGGCGCCCACAAGATCGAACGCCTCACGTGCCGGGATCTGCCGCGCATCCATCTGCACGAACTGAACGGACGCCGAGTCCGCGAGGCGACGGCGCGCATGAGCGAGGCCCGACGGATGGATCTCCGACGCAACCAGGGCCGCGTTGGGCAGAGCCTCGTGCACGCCGCGCAGGACGAAGCCTGTGCCGCAGCCGATTTCCAGGTAACGGAGAGCAGTGGGAAAATAGCGCCCGATCAGCGCCGTGATGAGGCGATTGCGCGGCTCGAACCAGTAATGACCGTCTTCGCTCTTGCTGAGCGTGGAGAAGGACTTCGGATCAAAGCCGGTCAGCGTATCAGCGAGATCGGGCGCGAAGGCGACAATTCCGTCGAGACGCGGCGGGACATGATCGCAGGCGCCGCAGGCCCAGACTTCCGGCCAGACGGCCTCGCCTTTCGCGACGGCGTGCTGCATGCCGCAGGCCGGGCAGATGCGCGACGCTCCCATCTCAGGCTCCAACCGCGCTTACGGTCACGCCAATGACAATCGTCACGAGGCCAACGACCTGCAGCATCGACAGGCGCTCTCCGAAGAGAAGTACCGAACCGATCGGCACGATGAAGAATGTCAGCGCCATGAAGGGATAAGCGACGCTCAGAGACGTGCGCTGGATGGCCAGCGTCCAGCAGGCGCTCGCAGCGACGGCGGCTACGAGACCCGAGATCACGCTGAAGTCGGTGAACATGGCGAAGAGATAGTCCATCCGGCTCGACATGCCCTTGGCTGCAATGGCGAGCGATCGGGACTTCACCACCAGTTGGCCGTAAGCAGTCAGTACCAGCGTCGCAGCTATGTAGAGATACTTTTCCATATTCTTCGTAGCCTCAGGAATGCGCTTTGGCCGTCGGCACGGTGGCCGGGTGCCGATGAATCCGGCGCACGACTGCATAGGGGCGTCGCTTCGTCTCGGAGAGGATATTCGCGATGTAGATCCCAAGGATTCCGAGGATCAGGATCGTAAGCCCCCCGAAGAAGCAGACCAAGACAATCAGCGAAGTCCAGCCGTCGCTGGCAACCCCGGTCCAAAGGTAGCGGCCAATAATGTAGAGGACGCCGGCTGCCGACAGGCAGGCAGTCGCAAGACCGAGATAAAGGATCATGTAGAGCAGCTTGGTCGAGGTCGTGGTGACGTATTTCACCAGCATCTCTACCCGCCGCGCGATTGAATAGGTCGTCGGCGACAACGCCAACTTGCGGATCGTCAAAGGCTCTTGGCGAAATCCAGTCAGCAGCCAGAGATGGGCGATGAAAAACTCACGATCACGGTGCCGGATCAGTGCACGGACATAATCCCGAGTCATCAGGCGCGCCGTGACGAGATTGCGCGGCAGCTTCTGGTCGCTCAGCCTATCCACTAGCCAGAAGAACACGTCTCCGGTGATCCGCTCAAACCAACCGCCACGGCGCGTCTCCTGAACGCCATACACGACATCGCAGTCGCCTTTCTGAAGCCGGTTCCAGAACGTTTCGAGGAGTTCGGGCTCTTCCTCGAGGTCGCTGTCGATCAGAAAGACGAAGTCTCCCGAAGCGACCGTCAACCCGGTCATCATGGCCTTGTGGTGACCGAAATTTCGGGACAGATCGACGACGACCACACGCGGGTCCTTGTCCTTCAGGTCCAATGCAAGTGCCAGGCTGTCATCGGGAGAGCCATCGTTCACCAGTACAAGCTCGACGTCCTGAAAGTGGCGAGAGGCCGCGAGCATGCAGCGCTCGTAGAATTCCATGATTGTCCCAGCTGACCGGTACAACGTTGTGACGACAGAGAGTTTCGTTTGGTGCTCGTTCATGCAAGTTTAAGCCTGTAGCATGCGACGCGCACGCGCGGTCCTGATAACTCTAATTCGTGCCCTTTTGGAAGCGGCTGGAAATGCCGGTTACCTATCGACAATGCTGCCTCCGGTCGCATTGTCTTCCATAGCGAAGCAAGGCCAGGACGGACCGGGGGCGTCCTCAACCGCTGACGCGGGGCAATGACTGGCGGAAAGGCGCAGAGCGCGTGAAAGTGGGTAGCGCAAATGTCGAGGAAACGCTCGCTCAAATAGCAGCGCGATAGCTCCTACCCACTGGGACATTCCTGCTGACTTCCGTGTCGTTCTTTTACCCCCCGAACGGGCTCCACAACAGCCGGAAACGATCTGCACTGGATAAGAACTGGGGGCAACGTCAGCGCGACTGCTCGGCCGAACGGGAGGCGCCTAGGTGAATGCGGAGCCTTGCTTAGGTCGCAAGCGTCATGCCCGGCGCATCCTGCGCCGCGTTTGCTCTTGTCGCGCCGCGTGGCTACGAAGGCATGAAACACCGTCAGGGCAGCGTTCAGAAGACTTTCGCTGTTGTTGACCGGGGGACGCGAACATGAACGCACGAGCCGGCGGCGCGGATCTCTGCCGGAGGCGGCAGCGCCAGGTCGCCATCGATCTGCACATCTGGGTTTCCCCGAATGGAGATCCGGTTGGCGCGTCTCATTTCAATGAACGAAGGTGACGAAAACCGATTTGTGACGAGACAGAATGCCGATTTCAACAGCGCGAAGCGGCTTCCTTCACGCAGAAGTGCAACAATGAAGCCCGATGTCCTCGGTGTGGCATTCTCGCTGATGATGAAGGGCCCTGCATAAAATCTGCCGTTCATTACCAGCAAGCCCGAAACCATTTCATCGGGGCCTCCATCGATTCGCACTGAGAATTTCTGGTCTCGATGCAGCAGCAGACACTGTATGGCCGCGATGACGTAAGCGAGTTTACCAATGATCTTCTTCGCGTCCTTGTTTAGACGCCGGACAACCGAGCCATCAAACCCAACTCCTAGAGTTTGAACAAATACTCGCTCTGGAGCGCCAGTAGCAGCGTACAATCCCGGATAGACCGGGGCTGAAAATCGCTCGTTGATGATGCGAGCGGCTTCCGCGATATCGAGCGGGATGCCGAGTTCCCGCGCGAACAAATTCGCAGTGCCGAGTGGCAGTACGCCGAGTTCGGCACGCGATCCGATGATTCCCGACGCGACTTCCGATATGGTGCCATCGCCTCCGACAGCCACGATGCAGTCGTGCCCATTGTCGGCAGCTTGTCGCGCGAGCCTTTCCGCGTCCCCGGCCATCCTGGTCTCGACGACGGTCGCGTTGGGAAAGAGCCTTGCGAGATCGCAAACTGAGAACCCACGAGCCCTTCCGGCAACAGGGTTGAATAGAACAAACATCGTTCGGAATCCGTATTGGCACTTATCGCTTCGGTTCTCGGAAAGAATCGTTCGGTCGCGATGCCCGCCGCGGGGCGAACATCGTACTCCCGCCCAATCTTGCCAAGCCGGCGATTTGTAGATTGACCCTGCTTCGACCTTCCGGCTGACTTCCGTGTCAGTCCTTTACCGCGCCTCGATCCCGTTCAGTGGCTTCCTGTACCGGCGGTTGGATGCCTGACCAATGGAGAAAGCTTCCGACAAGAGAGGTAATGTCCTTTAACTCCGAGGATTCAGTGCTTCCCCCTTTCCGCCAATTATCTGCCATTCGGTAGAACGTAATGAACGGCATGTCGGCAGCAAATTTATCAAGTGCCGAAGAGCTGTAAGTGGCGCCGATGCTCGGCTGATGATCCCCGTAGTACAGCAGGGCGACGCGCCGCTTGTGATCGCCCAATTTGGTTTCGAGCGCCCTGAACTGCGTCAGACTGTCATTCAAGCGATTGATATAATCGGCGACGGCGCCGTTGGAAGCCTTGGTCGCATCGTATGGGCCGGGATATAGGCGCTCGATTTTGCTCTTGTTGTGAGGGCCATGATTATACATGCCGGAGACAAATATCATCCTCGGCCGATCGCTCGGGGTAGAGAGAATTGACAGCGCTTTCTCGATGAGCAGGCCGTCCCGAATCTGCGACCATTCATTGGGAAGATCTAGATCCTTTGCATCAAGGAACTGTTCAAAGCCATAGCTCGCAAACATGCGTCCAGCGTGATTGGTTTTCGATGCCGTCGAGTATAAAGCAATTGTCCTGTATCCCGCGTTTTTCAGCCTCTCAGGCATGCAATTCGTCAGAAAGGGCGAAAGAAAGAGATTGGGATAGGATCCTGCCATGCCGAGCGGCCGGTGGCTCTGCTCACAAAGCAGCTCAAACTCCGAGATCATGCTGCGGCCGCCGAAGACATTAGTGCGCAGGGAGCCGTTCATACTATGAAAATTTTGGCTAAACGCAAAATGTATAGGATTATTGCCTTTGTATTCGTTTAGATAAGCGGGGTCAAAAACCGATTCTACATGATAAATAATAACGTCAGGGCAATTATTGGCGCAATTTATCGTTGCTTGAGTCTTGTGATTTTCTGAATCCATGCCATTGCTAATGAATATTCTTTTGGCATTGTCTTTGACATCCAGCATCTGCTTAATGCTATGGGCCAAGTATGAGATGCGAACTCCGGTATTTACCGATAGCTGAGAGTAATACCGTAGATTATTTAATCCAGTATAATAATACCCTGTGAAGAAGCTAGATGCGGTCGCAATGAACGAGATGGAAAGAATAATCGCTACCAAGTGGCTTCCGAACTTGAATCCAGATTTCCCCGCGCTGCGAAGATCAAGAGCTACACAACCGCACATCACAAGGGCAATCAGAAATATGATTCCAAGCGAAGAGAAAAATATTCCAGGGTATGTATAGATTAGTGAAAAATCGTCTCGCACCCAGCGCCAAATAAGTGTTGCATCAATGGGGTGTAGCACTTCGCGGAGATAATTGTATTTTACTTCATTTATTTTGATTAATCCAAGAATTATCGTAAGAAAAGACGTGGATACGAATAAAGGCAGCCTGGTTAGATAGGCGGAAAGCAAGAGGGCAGAAAACAACACAAAAAATGCCGAGACGGACGCCTGAAGAATGAGTTCGTTTCTTGAAATGACAAAAATCGCAACCGTTGTCGCCAAGAATGAAGCGGCGACGAGAATAAAGTATATACGCGTAGGCGCCTTCAAGATTTCTTCTCCCGCTCCGTCTTGCCCGATCGGAATCGCCGTTCTAGGTCAAATTTATTGCTTGATGGCCACTATTCGCATGCCGGCGGGGCCAAAAAACTCCAAGCGAGATGGCAAATGCCTTACATCGACGTCGTAGTTGGTTGGTGGAGCGACACGATAGTCGAGGCTGATCGTTGTTAGGGTATAGCAGCGGATCCAGCATAGATCCGGTCCGATTAGAGCGTATATGTCAGGACGTTCTCCGGGGCGCGGAACCTCGGCGATCCGACCATTTGACATCGCAAAGAACGTTGAACCCGGCTGCCACCAATCTTGCAGCAATGGCGGGACGTGTTCTGCGAGTTCGACGCGCCAGATTCCGGCAATCTCCGGTGGCTTCGATAGACTTGTAAATGCACTGAAGCCCGAAAAGAGCAGAGCGATTGCGAGAGAAGTAGAAACTGAGATAGGATAGCGCTTGAATTGGGCGACTAACAGGCTGAGATTTCCGGCCACGTCAAAACGTATCTTGCCCAACTTCGGATCTCGCGGGCCGGGCACATTCATCGCGGCAATCGACCGATCTGTCTCTATCACTTTCTCAACCAAGATAAACAAGCCGGCCCAACTGACGATAAACCAGAAATTTCTCTACTTGCTTCGCTTTCGGTTAGCCAGCAATTTTTTGATCTCGACCCACGCCCCCCTATCAGCCCCCAGGTCGCCCCAACCGGCGGCCCTTTTTTGCTCGGAGCGCAGAGGCGACACGTCGTATCAACGATGAAGGCCTGGCGCTGATCAAGCGCTGGGACGGATGCCGGCTCGGCGCCTATCGGGACGTGGCCGGGGCGCCGACGATAGGCCCCGGCTAAACTGGGCCGCATGTCCGGCCAGGGCTGCGGATTGCGCCGGAGGAGGCGGAGCGGCGGCTGCTGCAGGATCTCGCCCGGTTCGAGCGCATCGCTGCGACCTTGGTCAAGGTGCCGCTGAGCGAGGGGTAGTTCGCGGCGCGCGCCTCGCTTGCCTTCAATCGCGGCGAGTGGGGCGACTAGTGACGCCCGATACGCGCCAATCTGGAGATCGAGAGCGCCGCATCAACCCCACGCACTCGAGGGTGATGCAGCGTTCATTGCGTGAGCGTCACGAGGCTGCAGGCGGCGCCTCCGGCATCTCCGGCTGAACCGGCTCCAGCGGCTTCCTGGCTGTCAGGTTGAGCGAGAAGAACTCCCCGAAAGGAGCGTGGGCCATTGAGTTGTCCCAGAAGTCCTCTGCGATGAAATGCGGTTCATGCGGATACTCCGCCATGTCGACGAAGCCGATATTGCGCATGATGTGGGAGAGCCAGCAGAAGTTCCAGCCGGTCTTGTGAAAGTCGTACTGGTCGGTTTGTCCGCCATAGAGCAGGCCCACCCAGGGCGAATGCCCATCCTTCTGGAAATGGTCCCAGTTCTTGACGTAGATCTTCACGATCTTGTCGATATCGGGAACAGAGATCCGGATCGTTCCACCAGGCTGGAGCACGCGAAGCCAGGTCGACAGCACCTCGACCGCCTCGGTGTGAGAAAAATGCTCGAGCACGTGGCAGGCATAGATCGACGACGCGTAATCGTCCGGGAACTTTTCCAGCGTGACGACGCTGTCGACGATGTCGACGGATTCCTGAGGCGTAATGTCGACGTTGCAGAAGCCTTCGGCGCGCCGGCCGCCGCAGCCCAGATGCAAGTCCCGCGGAAAATCCTCGATCGACGGGGGGGGCGGCGGGGGAGGAGGGGGCGGCGGCAGAGGCTCGGGAGGCAACAGGCCAAGAATCTTGCGGCTACGGTATGAAACTGACGCCAGAATCCGCTGAGCAATTGCCATGAGTACTTCCGTGAGGGTGTGTCTTTCCCGCCCCTAGCACGGCAATGCCCCGGCAATAAAGTTCCGAAGCGGAAGAGGTCGCCGCCGTTGGACGGCTTTCCCGATCTGGAGGCCCCCGCCGCTTTGACGAAAAGCCCTGCGCAGACGTTCGCCGCGTTCTTCGGCGCCGATCCTGACGTGGCGGCGACGGTTCGGACGGAGTCGAATTTCGAGGTTCAAGTCTGCAGCCTGGCTTCCGAGCGCCCGGGCATGCGAGCAAACATGGCTTTCAGCCATAGACGTGACGGTTGTTCGATCAAGAGGAATATGCCCGCGCTCACTGCGGAAGAAACAGCGCAGACGATGATGAATAATACAGGCGCCGGCAGTTCACTCCCGAGATGGTGCATGTCGGCGTAACGAAGGATCAGCATGTGGGTCATATAGACGGAGAAGCTGATCTCGCCTGCAAATAACAACGGCCTAAAATTCAGTGCGTCAGCGACGGGGCCGGGCAGGCTCAGCGCGAGGATGAGAGTGCATCCAACGCCGACATTGACCACCCACAAACCGAAGAAGCGGACAAAGAACCCACTTGGCCCAACGGCCACGATCTCCTGTTGATAATAGAATGCTGCCACGGCCAGAACGACGAGGGCGGGCTGGATCAGTCGAGCTGTCGGTAATCTACGAAACCTGGCCGCCGCGGCGCAGATCGCAATCCCGAGGGCAAATTCCCACAATCGGGCGGGCGGCCAGTAGAATGCAATCGAATGGCAAGTGGGCGCGTAGGAATCGCCTGCTGCCTGGAACGCGGCCTGGCTATTCCAGCAACCAATGCTGGTCGCCCACCCGATCGCTGTGACGGACGAAACGGCAGTGATGGCCAGCGCCAGGACCCAGCCGCGAGCGATGAGCAACGGAAATATGAGATAGAAAAACCACTCGTGCGAGATGCTCCAGGCCGGGACGTTGAATGCCTGCGCTGCAAATGTGCTGGCCGACCAGGCGTGAGTGAGCGTTAAGCTGGCAGCCAGATAGGATGGCGCGATTTGCACGAGGTGGCGACTGCTATCGAACAGTGCGTGAGACGCCAATAACGTCACGGCCTGAACTGGAAACAACCGCCAAAATCGCGAGATGACGAATTTTAATACATCAGAGCCGCCAGACAATTTCGGAAAATTGTAGGCCAGGATGAACCCGCTGAGGATGAAAAACCAACTCACGGCGATGTTCCCCAGAGGGCCCATCCAAGGCGCCGCAATCGTCGGATGATAGCCCGCGAAATGCGTCGCTACGACCATGATGGCGAAGACGAACCGGATCGATGTTAGGGCGGGAAGTGGGGCGTTTCGGGCCACGAGCACCTTGCTGTCAATGTCTGATCGCGGCGACGCAACACGATAAGTTCCTGCTGCCTGACCTTGATGGGCGATATCGTCGCCATGACAGAGGTGCCGGTTTTCTGTGACTTTATGACGGCCTCGGCGCGCAAGCGCAGGCTTTGAGATTCCGGATATCGCTGAGGTCGGAGGCCGTTCATCGCCATCGACACAGTGGTGAACACACCGGTCTTCCCTGGCGGCACATCGGGAGCGGATGCGGAGAGGCGCCAAGCTGTCATGGCCTTCATGCCAAATAGTGGCGGGCTGAAGTTGCCTCCCCGAACTCGCGAGTAACCCGCCACGCTGCGCCATCACGCGCCGCCTTCAGGCGACTTTCCTTGCCCCGCCCGGTCTCAGTAGCGGGGCCTTTTTATGCACGGAGCACAAACCATGACACGTCGCATCAGCGATGAAGGCCTGGCGCTGATCAAGCGCTGGGAGGGATGCCGGCTGACCGCCTACAAGGACGTCGCCGGCGTCCTGACGATCGGCTATGGCTCGACGGGCGCCCATGTCCGGCCGGGGCAGCGGATCACGCAAGGCGAGGCCGAGCGGCTGCTGCTGCGGGATCTCGCCCGGTTCGAGCGCGCCGTCGCGACCCGGGTCAAGGTGCCGCTGAACGAGGGGCAGTTCGCGGCGCTCGTCTCGTTTGCCTTCAATGTCGGCGAGGGCGCGCTCGCCCGCTCGACGCTGCTGAAAAGGCTCAACGCCGGCAGCTATGACGCAGTGCCATCCGAGCTGATGAAATGGGTCCATGCCGGCGGGCGAAGGCTCGAGGGCCTGGTCAACCGGCGCTCGGCCGAGGCCGGCCTCTGGGCGCGCGGCTCGCATGTCTCGGGCAACACGGTCGCGGCGCGCCCCGCAAAACCCCCGGTCGTGACTGTAGACAATGCCATCAAGGTCGCGACGCCGCTCTCAGGCCTGCTCCAGGCCTTCACCAGCGGGCCGGCGCAGCTCGTGCTGGCGCTCGCCTTCGTGTGTGGGGGCGGTTTCCTGCTCTGGCGCTGGCATCGCGCGCAGCAGGAGGCGGCGGCGTGAGCGCGCTTTCCGCACTCTGGGGCCGCTTTGCCGGGGCCATCGCAGCGCTTGGCGCGCTGCTCGCACTCCTGCTCGGAGCCTACGCGAAGGGCCGGCGCGAGGGGAAAGCAATCCTTCAGGCCGAGCAGGAGCGCGCGCGCCGAACAGCCATCACTGACAAAGGGAAGCGTGACGATGAGATCGACAGCCTTGGCCCTGCTGCTCTCGAGCAGCGCCTTCATCGCTGGCTGCGCCGGGATGGCCGGTGATTTCTGCGACACCGCCCGCCCGTTCCGGCCGACAGCCCATGCTGTGGCGGCGATGAGCACCCGCGAGAAGGCGGATGTCGTGAAGCATAACGAGCATGGCGAAAGGCAATGCGGATGGACGCCGTGAAACCCCGCCTCTCTGTCAGCCTCGGCAACATTCTCTCGATCGGGATGACGATCGTCTCGCTGGTGGCGGTGATCGTGACCGTCAGCCTGTCCTATGGCCAGTTGCGCGCCAAGGACGATGTCCACGACATGCGGATCGCCATCGTCGAGGCGCAGCTCGCCAAGCGCGAGAATGCCGAGCAGGCGGCGAACAATCGCCTCTCGACCATCGAAGGCGATATCCGCGTGATCCGCCAGATCCTCGAAGGCGTGCGCCCGCCGCCGCGATAGGCGCGGATACGCGCAACGGCCATCAGCCCCATTTCATTTCGCCCGCCGGTCCCGTCATGGGGCCGGCGGGCGCCTTTTTGCGTTTGGCTCTGTGAATCCTGGCCTGCCGGCCGTGTCGGCAAGGGCAGGGGGCAAGGGCAAGGGGGCGAAGCAGACTACGCTCCGCCGAGAGACGCTCGCCTAGCCCTGGGCCTTCCGGCTCAGGAACAGCCCGATCTGCTTCTCGGCTTCGAGCACGCCGTTCCCTCGCGCGAAGGCGGCCTCGATCGCGTCGCGAAACCTGGCGAGCTCTGCCTCCGTCGCCCTGTCTCCCGGCGGATAGGAGGTCAGCGCCAGGAAGACGTCGTCAGGCGAGGTCACCCGCAGCCGCGCCGGCTGCTGGGCAAAGCTCACGGTGCCGAACTGCGCTCGCATCAGCCGCTCGGCGGCCGCATAGCCGAAACTCGCTCCTGCCGGATCGACCGGGTCGCTGCCAAAGACCGTGGTGAGTTCGTAGAGCGCCTGCAGATTGCCGATATCGTTGGTCGGGACCGCAAGACAGCCGCCGGGTTTGAGGACGCGCGCCATCTCGGCGATGGCCGCGGCGGGATCGGGCAGATGGTAGAGCATATGCATGGCGATGACGGCATCGAACGACTCGTCCGCAAAGGGCAACGCAGCCGCGTCGGCCGCTTCTCCGCGGACCGATCCGAGCGACAAGGCCTGGCAGCGCCCGAGCGCCTCCTCGACCATCCCCAGCGAGAGATCGGCGAGCGTCAGGTTGATCGGCCGCGGCAGCTGATCCACCACGCTGGCCCAGAACCAGCCCGGGCCGCAGCCGATATCGAGGACATGGTCTCCGGAGCGCAGCGGCAATTGCCCGGCCACCCATGGAAACCAGCCCGTCTCGGAGATGCTCTACTGGCTGTGGAGCCGGCCCCGCGCCGCAAGCTTGCGGCTGTCGCTATATTGCTCGGCATTGTCCGTGATGATGGCTGTCATGCGGCGTTCCCATCCCTGTCTCGGCGGCCCGGCTGAGACCATAGCGAGCGCCGGCAATGCCTGCTATGGCCCTAGCTGCTCCGCTCGGCGCAGGCGCAGCAACTTCCGGGAACGACAAGGCGCGCGCGCCGCGCTCGCCTGGATTGCGCGCGTCCTGCTGGCGCTGGGCGCTCCGACGCGGCATTGCTTCTCCTTCGACACGGCCTCTCCGAAACGGCCCTTCACCTGAGGACCCTGATGACCATCGCTCAGACATTCGACCAGTGGATCGACCGCCGCGGCACGCATTGCGCGAAATGGGACACGATGGAGACCCATTACGGGGTTTCGCCCGCCGGTGGGCTGGCGATGTGGGTGGCCGACATGGATTTCCGGCCGCCCGCCTGCGTGCAAGCTGCGGTCGAGGACATGGCGGCGCATGGCATCTACGGCTATTTCGGCGATGAACGGGCGAGCAACGAGGCCATCCGCTGGTGGATGAAGACCCGCCATGGCTGGGAGTTCGATGAGAAGGCGATCTTCACCACTCATGGGCTGGTGAACGGCACGGCGCTCTGCGTCGATGCCTATACCAACCCCGGCGACGGCGTCATCGTGATGACCCCGGTCTACCACGCCTTTGCCCGCATCATTAAGGCGGCGGGCCGGCAGGTCGTCGAATGCAAGCTCGTGAACGAGGGTGGTCGCTACCTCCTCGATATCGCCGGCTGGGACGCGCAGATGACCGGCAACGAGCGCATGCTGCTGCTCTGCTCGCCGCATAATCCCGGCGGCCGGGTCTGGACCCGCGACGAGCTGCGCGAGATCGCGCAGTTCTGCGTGCGTCACGACCTGATCCTGGTCTCCGACGAGATCCACCATGATCTGGTCATGCCGGGTCACACGCACATCGCCATGCCCGTGGCGGCGCCCGAGATCATCGACCGGCTGGTGATGATGACGGCGACGACCAAGACCTTCAACATCGCCGGCTGCCATTCCGGCAATGTCATCATCCCCGATGAGGCGCTGCGGGCTCCGTTCCGGGCGCGCATGAACGCGCTCGGCATCTCGCCGAACTCGTTTGGCATGGCGATGGCGACCGCCGCCTACAGCCCCGAGGGCGCGGCCTGGGTCGACGAGCTCGTCGCCTATCTCGACGGCAATCGCCGGCTCTTCGACGAAGGCGTCGACAGCATTCCCGGCCTGCGCTCGATGCCGCTGGAGGCGACCTATCTCGCCTGGGTCGATTTCTCCGGCACCGGCATGGAGTCGAAGGAGTTCATCGCGCGGGTCGAGAAACAGGCGAAGATCGCGGCCAGCCATGGCGCGACCTTCGGCTCCGGCGGCGACAATTTCCTGCGCTTCAACCTGGCGACGCAGCGCGCCAATGTCGCCGAGGCCGTGTCGCGCCTGAAGGATGCTTTCGCCGACATGCAGTAGCAGCGGCCTTCCACATCCTCCCGGCGCCTGGCGCTACCTCAGCCCTGCTGGCCTGGGGCGGCGCCGGAGCCCGGACGGTGAGGTGGGGTTGCACCAGCCGCGCTTTGAAAGCCGCAACGGCCGGTCCATGGTTCGCCTCGCGCTGGGGAACGTCCGGGCGCATTCCCATTCCGGGGCGGAGGAATAATCGATGAAGCAATGTTCTTTGGCGGGGCTGGTTCTGACCATCGGCCTGGCGCTGGCCGGGTGCCAGTCGACCACCGAGGCCGTGCAGAACAAGGAAGACATGCTCTCGGCGGCGGGCTTCGTTCCCCAGCCGGCCAATACGCCCGAACGCCAGGCGACCTTGCGCAAGTTCCCGCCCAACAAGTTCGTCCAGCAGGTCAAGAACAACCAGATGGTCTATGTCTATGCCGACCCGATCGTCTGCCAATGCGTCTATTTCGGCGACCAGACGGCCTATGCCCAGTTCCGCCAGATGGTCTTCGCCAAGAAACTGGCCGACGAACGCCAGATGACGGCGGCGATGGCGCAGGATGCCTTCGATTTCGGGCCCTGGGGCGGCCCGGGCTTCATGTTCTGAGGCGCGGGGCAGGCACGGACCCTGACCCTCCTGCGCTGCCATCGATGATGAGACACGCGGCGCGGCTGAGCCCGCGCTGCAGCCATGCCGTGCCGGCCATGGCTGGGACAAGGCGGCTGCGCCCCCGCCGATCGGGCCTGCGCGCCCCGTTTGCGCGGCAGGAACAAGCGCCAATACTGTGGGTTGTCTTCTGAGCCGGGCGAATTGTGGCGTCATTGGCTCATCGTGTGTAACATTCGCGCGGGCTGCCGGGGTGGATTGGCGTTCCCGGGCAGGCGAATGGAGATTTCATGGTCCGATAAGACCGCCTGAACAGGCGTCTGCCAAATGCGCAACGCGATCGAAACCGCACCGAAAGACGGGACATTCATCATCCTCGAGGATGATTCGAGTGGAACCTACGACGTTGCTCACTGGCTGTCTGCGACAGCGCAATGGGTCGGCAAGAACAACGAGCCGGTCGCGATCACGCCGACGCATTGGCATCCACTCGCTCATGAGAACTACTTTCTTCGGGAGGATGAAGCGCCGGGTGACCTCGAAGGGCGACGGTCGGTATGGCGCCGCTCTCTGCCCTTCGCCGCCGCCACGCTGATGGCGGCGGCGCTGCTGCTTTTCTTCTATGTTCTCGGCAGCCCCGTGGAGCGCGACAGCGACAAGGCCGGCCAGCAGGTCGCGACCCGAGCCGCTCCGTCTCCGGGCCAGGACGGCAAGAGCCAGCAGGCCAGGAGCCAGCAGGCCAGAAGTCAGCAGGCCAGGAGTCAGGACGGAGGGACCAAGGACGTCAGCAACAAGGACGCCCTGATCGCGCCCGCGGCACCACGGCAGACAGAGGCCGGCCGGCCGAGCACGCCAGCAGGCGGCCAGCAGGCGCTCACGTCGCCGCTCCCGGCTGCGCAGCCGCCGGAAGCCCGGGCGGAGGATCCGGTCGATGCCAGGCGTACCCTGGAACAGCTCGATCTCCTGCAATTGCGGGCGCAGGTCGCAAGGAGCGCGGAAGCGCTCCGACGGGAGCGCGAGCAGGCGGCAGCACAGGCGCTTGAACTCACGGCCGCGCGGCAGGAGCTGACGGCCAGCACGGACCAGTATCGCCAGGCCCTCGATGGCGAGCGCGCCCGTGGCGCGGCGCTCGCCAACGATCTGGCGAAGGCGCAGCGCGACGCCGGGATGCAGGCCGAGCAATGGCGCAAGGCGGCCGAGCAGGCCGCCGAACTCAAGCAGGCGGAGACCGCAAGGACCGTCGCCATGGCTGGACAGGAGCGCGAGCAGTCGGCTGCGCTGGCGCGCGAGGTTGCCGCCGCACGCGAGGCCCTGCGCGCGGGTACGGAGCAGCAGCGCCAGGCTCTGGACGAGGAACGCGCCCGCAGCGCGGCTCTGGCGCATGAACTGGTGACCGCACAGCGCGATCTGGAGCTGCAGGCGACGCAACTGCGCAAGGCGGGTGAGAACGCCGAACAGCTGAAGAGCGAGCGTGAGCGGGCAGCCGCTCTCGCACAGCAGGTCGCGGCCGCGCGGCAGGACCTCACCGCCAGCGCGACGCAGCAGCGCCAGGCGCTCGACGAGGAGCGCGCACGCAGTGCCGGGCTCGCAGCCGAGCTGGGGAAGGTCCGGCGCGACACCGAGCTGCAGGTGGCAGAGCTGAGGAGGCAGGCGGAGTCCGCGAGGACGGTGGATGCCGCCAAGACCGCAGACGCCACCAGGACCGCAGACGCCACCAGGGCCGCCGATGCCACCAAGGCCGCCGATGCCCTGAACCAGGAGCGCGAGCAGGTGGCCGCACTCTCCCAGCAGGTCGCAGCCGCGCGGCAGGAGCTGGCTTCCGGCACGGCGCAGCAGCGCCAGGCTCTCGACGAGGAGCGCGCCCGCAGCGCCGCGCTCGCCGACGAGTTGGCGAAGGCGCAGCGCGACAGGGAGATCCTGGCGGCAGAACTGCGCAAGGCGAGCGAGGAGGCCGCCCAGGCCAGGCCGGCGGAGGTCGCAACCGGCGTGACTGCGCAAGGCGACGAGCGCGGGCAGGCGGCGGCACTCGCCGTCGAGGTCGCTTCCGTGCGCGAGGCCCTGGTAACGAGCTCAGCGCAGCAGCGCCAGGCGCTCGACGAGGAACGCGCCCGCAGCGCCACGCTCGCCGAGGAACTGGCGAAGGCACAGCGCGAAGCCGGGACGCAGGCTGCGGAGCTGCGCAAGGCGCATGAGGACGCAGCCCAGCTCAGGCTGGCCGAGGCTGGCAGGACCGCACAGGCGGAGACGGCCGCGGACGCACTGAGGCAGGAGCATGAGAGGGCGGCAGCGCTGGCGCTCCAGGTCGCGGCAGCGCGCGAGACATTGACGACGAGCACGGCGCAGCATCGACAGGCGCTCAACGACGAGCGCGCCCGCAGCGCGGCACTGGCCGATGAACTGGCGAAGGCGCAGCGCGAAGCCGGGGCGCAAGCAGCAGCGTTGCGCAAGGCAGGCGAGGAGGCCGACCAGGTCAGGCAAGGGGAGGTCGCGAAAACCGCAGAGGCGCTGAAGCAGGAGCAGGAGAAGGCGGCGGGGCTGGCGCGCGAGATCGCGGCAGTGCGCGAGGCCCTGGCCACGGGCACGGCGCAGCAGCGCCAGGCGCTTGACGAGGAACGCACCCGCAGCGCCGCGCTCGCCGCCGAGCTGGCGACGATTCAGCACGACGCCGGGATTCAAGCCGAAGCGCTGCGCCAAGTTGAAACGCTTCGCAAAGCGGGCGCGGAAGCGGCACAGGCCAGGCAGGCCGGGGAAACCACCCTGGCGGAGCTGCGCCAGGCTCTCCAGGACGAGCGCGGCAGGGTGGCCGTGATGGCGCGGGATCTCGAGGCGGCAAGGGGCGCAGCCGTTGCGCGCGCGGCGCCCGAGCCTGCACCGGCCAATCCGCCCTCCAGCCTGCTCGCGAGGCCAGTCCCGGAGCCTCGGCCGGTTGCGCCCCCGCCGGTGGCGACGGAGCCGCAGGCCGGTGCGGAAGCGGCGCGGCTGATCGCGCGCGCCGGCGTGCTGATCGGCCAGGGCGATATCGGCGCGGCGCGGGTGGTGCTCGAGCGTGCCGCGGAAACCGGCAGCGCCCGGGCACATTTCATGCTCGCGGAAACCTATGACCCCGCCATTCTCTCGACGTGGAAGACCTATGGCACGCGCGGCGAAGCGGCGAGGGCGCGCGAGCTTTATGCGAAGGCACAGGCCGGCGGCATCCAGGAGGCGAAGGAGCGCTTGAACGGCTTGCGTCAGTAACACGCCCGGGCGGGGGTGACGGCGGCCGAACGGCCGAATGTGGACGTCCAAAGGGGAGTTCGGGAATGATGCTGTTTCCGGGACGATGCCTGCTGCTGCTCGCCGCCTTGACCCTGCTCGTCCCGGCGCTCCCGCCCGGCGATCTGCAGGCGCAGACAACCAGGCTGGAGCCCTTGCGCGCGGCCTCGCCGCGACGCGCGCCCACGCGTGAGACGGAAAAGGATCGGATGAACGCCTGGACCGTCGGCCTTGCCGGCGGCCTGATCGAGGGGGCGCCGCTGCGGCTTGCGGCCGAGATGGCGCGCGTCGTCGATGATGGGCCCAACCTGCTCGTCCTGCCGATCGTCACCCGCGGCGCCACCGAAAACCTGAACTCGCTGCTCTATCTGCGCGGCATCGACACGGCGATCATCAATTCCGACGCGCTGGAAGAGTACAAGAACCAGGGGCCGCAGATCCGGCGGCAGATCAGCTACATCCTCAATCTCTTCCCCTCGGAACTGCATATCTTCGTCCGGCCGGAGATCCAAAGCCTGCAGGATCTCGCCGGCAAGAAGGTGAATTTCAACACTCAGGGCACGGCGGCCGCCTATTCCGGCCCGCTGATCTTCAGCCGCCTCGGCATCAACGCCGACAAGACCTTCATTCCGCATCAGGTCGCGCTGGAGCAGATGCGCAAGGGCGAGATAGCGGCGGTCGTCTTCATCACCTCGAAGCCGGTCGATGCCTTCGTGCGCGGCCGCTTCGAACCGGGCTTCAAGTTCCTGCCCGTGCCCTATGACAGCAAGTTCGAGGATTATTATCTGCCGGCGGTGCTGGAGGCCGGCGAATATCCCGGCCTGATCAAGCAGGGCGAGCGGGTCTCGACCATCGCGGTGCCGACCGCGCTCGTCGCCTTCAACTGGCAGCCCCAGACCAACCGCTATCAGCGCGTCGCCCGCTTCGTCGACATGCTGTTTACCCGGGTTGACCAGCTGCAGGCGCCGGGCTTCGACCCGAAATGGAAGTCGATCAATCTGGCGGCGACCGTGCCCGGGCTCGACCGGTTCTCGGCGGCTCAGCAATGGCTCGACCGTCAGGCGCGTGCGCCGCGGGCGCTGCAATGAACCCGATCCCGCTCTCGATCGCCTTCGCCGCCGCAAGCGGGATCGCGCTCGCGCAAGGCGCACCCGATGCGGCGCCCGACCCGATGGCGCATCTGCGCGCCTGCTCCCAGATGGCGCAGGCCGAGCGGCTGAAATGCCTGGACACGCTCTCGCGGCGCCTGGAGCCGGCGGCGCCTCAGGCGCGCGGGGGCGAGAACTGGATCATCAGCGAAACCACCTCGCCGGTGAATTATAGCCCGATCGTCACCGCCACAGCCTCGGCCCGGGCCGGGGCGGACGGCGCACTGACGCAGCTCGCCATCCATTGCCGCGGCGGCCGCACCGAGCTGGTGGTCTCAGGACCGGCGCTCGCCAGGGGCGGCAGCGACTACACCATCTCCTACCGCGTCAATGACGGCCAGCCGGTGCAGCTTTCGGCGGCGCCGCCTTCCTTTGGCGCTGGCGTCGCCTTCAGGGCCGATATCGCGCAGCTCCTGCTGGCGCTGCCGGAGGAGGGCGATCTCACCATTCGGCTCTCCCCGCGGATCGGCCCCGCCCATGACGGCTCCTTCGCGCTCGGCGGTCTGAAGCGGGTGCGGGAGAAGGTCGCCGCAGCCTGCAACTGGCCGGGCGCGATCGCCCGGCCGCGGAATCCATAGTCCTCGCCATCTACCTCGCAGTCCGCAAAGCACGGGAGAAAACGACCATGACGGGATATGCCAAGGCCATGAGGGTCACGCTGGCCGGCCTCGCAGCATTGCTGATCGCCGCGCCGCCGGCGCTGGCGCAGCCGAAGAAACAGGCGACGGCGCAGGCCGCGAAGCCGGCTGCCGCCGAGAAGACGCCGCATCACCTGATCCTGCAGGTCAATACCAACGAGCCGGCGACGATGAACCTCGCGCTCAACAACGCGACGAACGTGGCGCAATATTACAAGGACCTCGGCGAGAAGGTGGAGATCGAGATCGTCACCTTCGGTCCCGGCCTGCATATGCTGCGCGAGGACACTTCGCCGGTGAAGGCGCGGATCAAGGCGATATCGGCGAGCACGCCGTCGATCTCCTTCAAGGCCTGCGGCAACACCCAGGAGAACATGAGCAAGATGGAGAACAAGGAGATCGGCCTGATCCCCGAGGCGACGCTCGTCAAATCCGGCGTGGTGCGGGTCATGGAGCTGCAGGAGAAGGGCTGGACCTATGTCAGGCCGTAGCCAATGCGATGAAGGCTGCCGTCGTCCTGGCCGTTAGTCTGCGAGCCGGGGGCGGCCACCATCGAACCGCGGAGGCCAGGGGACACGCGGGGTTTGATTGGAGCTTTCCTTGGATGGCGTGACAGTCAAGCGTTGTCGCGGATCTGCCGGCGCGCTGCATCGGCGAGCGGGTGCAGCGCCTCTGCGGGCGTGGCTCCGACGAGGCTGTATCCGAGCCCATTGTCGGACCAGCTGAAGCCGCTCACGCCATCCACCGTGTGGCGAGCCATGGGGGCGTTCGCGTCGACCGTCATCGGTCGCGCCAGCATCACGAGGCGGCTGCCCTTGTCGTCGTCGTACATGAACAGTGCCGCCGGGCCATGCGCCGTCGCCACGATCCGCCCGCCCATGAAGCGATAATCCGAGCCTGAAAGATCGGGTACGGTGATCGGCCGGCCGAGCCGCTGCGAGACCCAGTCAACGAGCTGCGCGCGATCATCCGCCCGGATCTCGACCGGGCGAACCCGGTCCGGCGCATAGACGGCGTAGCTTGCGACGGCTTCGTGGGCGAGCGCCGCCACACCTTCGAGCGGGGACTGGGAGAGGCCGCGCAGCGCCCACCCGCCGGCTCCGCCGAGGATGACGAGCGCAATGGCCGCCGCTGCCGCCGCCCATCTCGGACGCTGCCTCGGCCTCGGCCGCCGCCGCGTCTCGACCAGGCGCGCGAGATCGAGTTCCGGAGGCAGCGGCTCTTCGGCGACCGGGCCCAGCGCAGCGCGCAACATGTCGCGCTGTTCGCACATCCCGGAGACGCGTTTCGCCACATCGGGGTGCGCTTGGAGATAGGCGACGATCTCCGCCTGACGCCTGGCATCGAGCGTCTCGTCGATGAAGCCGTTCAGCTCGTCTTCGGTGATCGGGCGGTGGCTCATTTCACGCTCCGCAGATGCGGGCGGCCGGGCTGCGGCCGCGCCTCGTCGGACATCATCCTCAGGAGCCTGTCGCGCGCGCGCGACAGGCGTGACATCACGGTGCCGACCGGAATGTTGAGCACCTTGGCCGTCTCGGCATAAGAGAGCTCCTCCACCGTGACCAGCAGCAGGACCGTGCGCTGCTCGTCCGGCAGTTGCGCCAGCTTCGCCAGCAGCTCGCGGTAGCGCAGCCCGTCCTCCTGGCGTGCGGACACCGCAAGCCCGCTTGCATCCGCCTCGTCGAGCCCGATATGGCGCGGCCGATGTGCCGTGCGCTGCAGCCGGGTCATCGCCAGATTGTGCAGGATGGTGAAGATCCAGGTGCGAGGGTCGCCATCGGCGCGGCGCTGGTGCCAGCGGCCGATGGCGCGCTCGAGGCAGTCCTGAACCAGATCGTCGGCTGCCGCGCGATCGCGCAGCAGCCCGCGCGCATACCGTCGCAAGGCCGGTATCAGCGGCTCGATCAGGCGAACCATATTCTCCATCACGGGACTCCCGGGAGCGGCTGGGCGCTCTGCCCATGGCGCCGCCGTTTTCGTCGGCGGCGCCATGATCTGGGCTCGTCACTTGGGCTCAGTGCGCCTGGACCTGGACGACGGCGCCGGGTTGGGTCGTGCTGCCCTCGGCGATCACAAGATAGCGCCGCTCGCTGCTCGCGTCGCTCTGTACGATCTGGCGGATCGGTCCGCTCGCATTGACGATGGCCGAACCGGCCGGGTTCGTCATGAAGGCAGACAGCGGCTGCAGCGGCCCGCGTCCCTCGGGATTCCGGGCGAAGGCGAGGAGATAGGGCTTGCGCGGCTCCAGACCGGTGACCGAGGCCTGGAGGATCTGGATCAGGCCCTGGTCGAACAGCGTGACGCTGGTCGGGGCCTGACGCTGCGCACCGCCGGCCTTGGACGGAGCGAGCGCAAGCTGTGCCGTCTGCCCGGCGAGGCCGAGCGGCTGCAGGCCTGCGGCGCCGTCGCCGTCCGGTACGGCATTCGGCACATAGTTCACGGCCTGCGGCGCCTGGCCGATCGGGATCGTGGCGATGACCTTGTTGGTGAGGGTATCGATGGCGGCAAGCGCGTCGGCGTTCTCGAGCCCGACATAGAGGCGCGTGCCGTCTCCCGACGGCCAGATTCCGTGTGGCAGCTTGCCGACGGGTATGGTCGCGACCTGCTCGAACGTGTCGGTCCGGAAGACCTTGACCTCGTTCAGGCCGCCGATGGTGACATAGGCGAAGGTGCCGTTGGCATTATGCGCGAAATTGACGTGGTTGGTGATCGGCCCGGTATCGAGCGTCTTGATCAGATCGAAGGGCGGCAAGGCGCTGAAGACCTGCGTCTTGCCGATATCCTTCAGGGTGAACCAGACCTGCTGCCCGTCGGGCGTCGCGGCGATATTGGGGCAGAAGGGACTATCCTGCTTCACGTGCCCAACGATCTGGTGGTCGGCGACCGTGACGACCACTGTCTCGGGATTGAAGGACGAGCAGATGTAGCCGTATTTGCCGTCCGGCGAGAAGATCTGCATGCCCGGTCCGGCAGGGACCTTGATCCGCGCCTTCTCCTCGAAGCTCACGCCGTCGAGCACCGCGACATAATCCTCGCCGCGCACCGTGACCCAGACCTCCTTGCCGTCCGGGGTGAAGAAGGCCTCGTGCGGCGAACGCCCGACATAGGTGGTGTGCTTCACCATGTTGGTTGCGGTGTCGATGAAGGATACGGCGTTCGAGCCGATCGAGACGACGGCGATCGTCTTGCGGTCAGGCGAAAAGCCCATGCCGTGGACGAGGACCTGGCCCTTGTAGAGCGGGCTGAAATTGCCCGGTTGCGGATCACCGAGCCGGATCACCCCGACGAGCTTGTTGGAGGCCGGATCGGTGACCGAGACCGTGTTGGAGAATTGTTCGGCCGCATAGACCCGGTCGCGGCTGCTCAGGGGGATATCCGGCGCTCCGGCCGGAGCCGGCGCCTGTCCCGCTATGGCCGGAAGCGTGCAGGCGAGCATGGTGCTGGCCATGAGGCCCGCGAGAAGACTGCGTTTCATGAGCTTTGGCTCCTACTTCATCTGCATGGCGGGTGCCGGCCCGTGCGATGTTGCCGACGGGCCGTGCGCATGGGGCGTGGGTTCGGCGGGTTTCGTCGAAACCTGCGTCGGGGCGGCAGCGGAGGGTGGCAGCGGCTGGCCGAGCGCCAGGCGCATCGCGGCGATCTCCTGCTGCTGGGTGACGATGATCTCCTGCGCCAGGCGCCGGATCTGCTCATTTTTGCCGTAGCGCAGCACGGCGAGCGCCATGTCGATCGCCCCCTGGTGGTGCGGGACCATCATCGCGACGAAATCGGCATCGATATCGCCTGTCGGCTTCACGTCCATTTCCGCCATCATCTTGTCCATGGCGGCGGCGTTCTCGGCGAGGAAGGGGGCCTCCCGGGGATAGACCGCGGCCGGTGCGGCCGCGGCCGCGCCGGGGTGGCCGTGGCTCTGGTCGTGTGCGCGCGCACCCGGTGGCGCAGCGAGACAGAGTGCCGCCGCGACGGCGCAGGCCGCTAACCGCGCAAAGGCGTGGTGCTGCATGGTCCTACTCCCTTGAAGAAAACCGATCCTTCAGAGGTGGACTCAGGCGAGGCGTGAATATTCCGGACCGCTGGAAAATTTCTTTGCCGCAATCCGGAGGCGGTCCGACCCTGCCCACGGGGGCATGTCCAGGCTCCCGCCCGGACGTCCCTCACGAGACCCCCGGCCCAACCTGTCCGCAACGGACTTCCCCCATTGCGGACGTGGTTTTGGCGAATGGCCGCAGCCGATCACTCGGCCGCTGATCGCTCCGCGCAGATCAGCAGCATCATCGGCCGCTCGCATTCCTCCGCCAGGCCGGGGTTCTCGGCGATCTGATCGGCTGTCGGGGCAAATTCCTCGACATGGCAAATCGAGAATCCCGTTGCGATCAACGTGTTGAGCGTCGTCGCCAGCGTTCGATGATATTTGAGCACGCCGTCGGTGAACCAGTTGGTCCGGCGCTCGCCTTCGATCGCGTAGCGGTTCACCGGCCAGGTCTTGCGGCCGTCCTCGTCCGCCCACCAACGGGGATGCGCGGCGGCCATGTAGATCGGGTGTTCGATCGTGAACACGAAACGCGAGCCCGGCGCGAGAGACCGGTGCACCATGCGCAGCAAGCGCCCGAAATCAGCGATATAGTGGAAGGTGAGCGCACTGAAGGCGAAGTCGAACGCAGCCTTGGGCAGGTCCAGCAGTTCGAGATCGGCAATCCGGTATGTGACGCCCGCGTCGGAGGTATCCGCGATCGCCCGGGCGATCATCTTCTCCGAGACGTCCAATCCGACCACGGACCTGGCGCCGTGCTCGCGCGCCCAACGGGCAAACCAGCCGAAGCCGCAGCCGAGATCGACGATGCGCTTGCCCGTCAGGTCTGGCAGCATGGCGCGGATCGCCGGCCATTCCGGCGCGCCGGCCAGACCATGAACCTGCCGGGGCAACTGGCTGTAGCCGGCGAAGAATTCGGGGTTGTCATAGATGTTCTGTGCCAATTCATTCACTCCATCAAAGTTCGATGGGACGAGGCACAGGCGTGAAAATGGCCTCGTCCGTTTCCGGCGAGGCTGCAGGGGCGCGATACGCGTGTGTTAACGCGGCGATCGGCTGTCCCGCATCCCGCCTGTTGGGATGCCGGCAGCCCGGGCAACGATATGCGTATCCGTCTCGACCATGCCGGATTTATCGGGAACGGCACGAACCCTGTCAACGCCGCAGCGCGGCCCAATCCGTCCTCCGGTTCAAACGGCAGCCGCTGCAGCAGTCTTTCCCGGCGCCTGAGATAATTGCGTCTCTGTGGGCGCGATTGGCCATTGCCTGCCACAACCTGTGTCGTTACGCGACGGCAGGATCGGCGCCTGAAGAGAACGAATCGCCGGGGGTGGGGGACTGATGATGAAGCTCTTGGTTGCCGCGTTGGGCTGCGCGGTCTTGGTTGGTGGCTGTGCCGGTGCAACGGCGACGCGAACCTCGCAGAACACCATGACGATCGATGCCGGCGCTGCGCCGTCCTGCGGCGCTCTGGGCGCGGCGAAAGTCGCGGCCAAGAGTGCCGCTATCGAGACGATCAAGGCAGGGTACGACCGCTACATCATCGGCAGTGCAGCGTCTCAGAACAATGTCTCGGTCAGCCAGATGCCTGGCAGCGTCCAGACGCGCGGCGCGATCATCGGCAATACCTATCGATCCACGAGCACCTATGTTCCCGGCCCGACCATCGTGAGTGGCACCCATGACAGGCAACTCGAGATCATGATGTTCAGGGAGGGTGAGCCGGGCTACGAGAACGCCCTCGACGCGCGCGAGGCCCTCGGCCCGGAATGGCCCGAAATCGTCAAGAACGGGATCAAGACCTGTCTTTGATCGGTTCGCCGATCTCGCCGTCTTGCGCTGTCGTCATCCCCTTGGGGATGGCGGTGAAAGCGAACACGCAAGGTCCAGCTTATCGTCGCGGCGGCGATGTCAGTGCGGATAGCGCCAGCTACCGTGTGACGTAACGCAAAGCAAAGCTGGACGGGGGCCTGCTCTTCCATCGTATACCCGGCGTTGGCCTTTGCCCCCGCTCGAGGACGATGATGCGATTGACGATTGAAGGCGCGCGCGAGATGGCGCGCCGTGCCGTGCTGGCGGCTGGAGCCAGTGAAGCCGCCGCGGCGTCGCTTGCGGATGCGACGATTGCCGCGGAGCTCGCGGGGCGTCCGTCCGTCGGCTTCGCGCATCTCCTGGACTATCTCGATAGTCTCGTGGCCGGACGGATCGCGGGCTCGGCCATTCCCGAGATCGGTTTTCCAGCCCCGGTGGCGATCCGGATCGATGCCAGGGGAGGGATCGCCCAGCTCGGCTTCGATCTCGCCTTCGATGCGTTGCTGGAGCGCGCCGGGCTTTACGGCCTTGCGCTGCTGAGCCAGGCGAACAGCTATACCGTCGGTGAACTCGGCTACTACACCCGTCGCCTCGCCGAAGCGGGCTTGATCGGGCTTGCGCTTGCCAATGGGCCGGCGCTGGTGGCGGCGGGCAAGAGCCAGGGGGCGGTCTACGGCACCAACCCGCTCTCCTTTGCCGCGCCCGTCGAGGGGGGCGCACCCTTGTTGATCGACCAGTCCTCGAGCGCGACGGCCTTCGTCAATATCAGGCGCGCAGCCGGGACTGGCGAGGCGATTCCGCCGGGCTGGGCCGTGGATGCGAGCGCCCGCCCCACCACCGATCCGCGCGCGGCGCTGACGGGAGCGCTTCTCGCCTTCGGCGGCGAACGCGGCGCCAATATCGCGCTGATGGTGGAAACCCTGGCGGCAGGGCTGACCGGCGCGAACTGGTCGCTCGATGCGCCGTCCTTCGCCGACGGCTGCCGGTCGCCCGGCGTCGGGCTCCTGGTCGTCGCGCTGAAGCCGAGCCTCTTCGCCCCGGATTTTTCAGCCCGGCTGGCTGCGCATCTCGCGCGCCTGGAGGCGAAGGGCGTCCATGTCCCCGGACAAAGGCCGGCTCGCAGCGATATCGAACTGCCCGACGCGCTGCTGGAGGCGATCGCGCGATACCCCCTCGGGCGGAGCCAGCGGAGCGCTACTCCATGACCATCGGATGGTCATCCGACGGCGCCTTCTCCTGCTTCGGGGTGACCAGCAGGGCGAGGAACGGCATGGCCGCGAGGCACAGGATCATCAGCAGCTTGAAATCGTCGATATAGGCGATGATCATCGCCTGCCGAGTGATGACCTCGTCGAGCGCGGCGCGGCCGGCCAGCGTCAGCGGATCCCAGGCGTCCTTGATCGCCGGCATCTCGAACATGCGGTTGAACGGCGTGACGTAAGTCGCGATCTCGGCGTGGTTCACCTGGACATTGCGGGTGAGCAGATAGCTGACGATCGAGATGCCGACACTGGAGCCGATATTGCGCGACAGGTTGTAAAGGCCGGTGGCGTCGCCGCGATCCTGCGGCTGCAGCGTGGAGAAGGTCACAGTGGTCAGCGGCACGAAGAGCAGGCCCAGGCCCGCACCCTGGATGAAGCCGGTGACGATGATCGTCTGCTGCGAGACGTCCGGGGTCCAGCCGGCCATGTCGTACATCGCCCAGGCGCTGACGGCCAGGCCGGCGCCGAGCAGGATGCGGATGTCCACCTTGCCGATGAGCCGTCCGACCAGGAACATGCAGAGCATCGTGCCCATGCCGCGCGGGCCCATGACGATGCCGGCGGTGACGACGGGATAGCCCATCAGCGTTTGCAGATAGGGCGTCATCAACGCCAGCGAAGCGAGATAGGTGATGCCGACGATGAAGATGAAGATCATGCCGACGCTGAAATTGCGATCGAGGAACAGGCGCGGCTTGATGAAGGAGTTCTCTGCCGTGAGGGTGTGGACCACAAGGATGTAGATCGCGGCGACGCAGACCGTCGCCTCGATGATGATCTCGAGCGACGAGAACCAGTCGAGCTGGGCGCCGCGGTCGAGGAAGAGCTGGAGCGAGGCGATGGCGAGGCTGAGCGCGCCGAAGCCGAGCCAGTCGAGCCTGGCCAAGGCGTTCGATTTCGTCTCGGTGACGAAGATCCCGACACCCGCCAGGGCCAGCGCGCCGAGCGGCAGGTTGATGTAGAAGACCCAGCGCCAGGAAATGTTCTCGGTCAGCCAGCCGCCGATGACGGGGCCGAGCACCGGGCCGACCATGACCGAGACGCCGAACAGCGCCATCGCCGAGCCGCGCTCCTCCGGCGTGTAGATGTCGAGCAGGATGCTCTGGGACACCGGCACCAGAGCCGCGCCGAAGAAGCCCTGCAGCAGGCGGAAGCCGACGATCTGGGTCAGCGACTGCGCGGCGCCGCAGAGCATCGAGGCGACGACGAAGCCGATGATCGCGACCGAGAGCACGCGCTTCCTGCCGAAGCGGGCGGCAAGGAAGCCCGATGGCGGCGTCATGATCGCGGCCGCGACGATATAGGAGGTCAGGACCCAGTTGATCTGGTCGGCGCTGGCCGAGACGCTGCCCTGGATATAGGGCAGTGCGACATTCGCGATCGTCGTGTCGAGAGCCTGCATGATCACGGCGAGGATCACGCAGACGGTGATGGCGCCGCGATTGGCGACCACAGGGGTCGCCGCCGTGGCGACGCTATCAGCCATTGTGAGTCTCGGTCTTGCCGAAGAGGTCAGAGACGAAGCTGGGCAGGCCGCGGGCGCGGCCGGTATCGACATCGAGCACGACGCTCATGCCGGCGCGCAAGAGCGGCTTGCCCACGGGCGTGTCGATTTTGACGCGCATGGCGATGCGCTGGACGACCTTGACCCAGTTACCGCTGGTGTTCTGGGCCGGCAGCAGCGAGAAGCTCGCGGCCGAGGCCGGGCTAATGCTGTCGACCGTGCCGGTCCATTCGGCGCCGGGATAGGTGTCGACATAGACCCTGGCCTTCTGTCCCGGGCGGACCCAGGTCAACTCGGTCTCCTTGGGGTTCGCCTGGATCCAGACATGGTCGGCCGAGACCAGGCTGAAGCCGACTGTCGCGTCGGCAAGGTACTGCCCCTTCTGCAGCGAGGGCACATTGGTGACGATGCCGTCCATCCGCGCCTTGACCACGGTGTGGTCGAGTTGGCGGGCAGCCTCAGCCCGGGCTGCGACGCTGTCCTTGTAGCGAGGGTGATCTTCGATCGGCGCATCGGGGTTGCCGTTCAGGCTGGCGGCGATAGCGATGAGCTGGCTCTGGAGCTGTGCGAGCTTCTGCACGGCGCCATCGAGATCGTGCTTGGCTGAATCGTAGGTCACCTGCGAGGCGACCGCCTTGGTCGCGAGGTCCTGCTGACGCTTGAAGGCGGTGGTGTAGTAATCGATATCGGTCCTGGCCTGGGCGATCTGGCTCTGCATCGCCTTGTAGTTCGCCTTCTGCGCTTCAAGATCGTTGCGGACCACGCCGATCTGCGCATTCGCCCGGTCGAGGGCGAAGCGGAACTGCGCGTCGTCGAGTTTGAACAGAACGTCCCCGGCCTTGACCTGCTGGTTGTCGCGCACGTCGATTTCGCCGACGATGCCGGCGACGTCGGTCGAGATGCCGACGATGTCGGCTTGCACATAGGCGTTGTCGGTCGACATGACCTGCCCACCGGCGACGTACCAGTAGCCGCCAGCGGCAAGCGCGACGGGCAGCAATGCGAACAGGATGGAGCGCTTCAGATTGCGCGACTTGGCGCCGGGAGCGGCGTCGGCAGGGGCAATTGACGCCTGCACTGTGCTCTCGGGAGCCTTGGCGACAGGTGCTGGCTGAGCAGGAGGCAGCCTCGGCTCGGGGCGGCGGATTTCGGTCACGTTGCTGGCCGGAGAAGGATCTGAGCCGTCGTTCCGGACCGGTTCGGGTTGTCCCGCTGCATCATCCATGGGTCTTCTGTCCTTCGGCTGGCGGCATCGCACAGGCCGCCGAGAGGTTCCCACGCATCGTCGTGAGGAGGGCGAGGAGCGCCTCGCGCTCGGTTTCGGAGATGTCGGCGAAGGCCTCGGCGCGAGTGATCTCGCCGAGCTCGCGCATCGTCGCGAGGGTCGGCCCAGCCTTTTCTGTGAGGGAGAGCCGCCAGACGCGCCGGTCCGTGGCGTCGTGCCGGCGTTCGATCAGCCCGCAGCTTTCGAGCTTGTCGAGGATGCGGCCCAGCGTGATCGGCTCGACCTCGAGCAGCTCGGCGAGGCCGCCCTGCCGGATGCCCTCGTTCTTGTCGAGATAGGCAAGCACCTGCCATTGCGACCGGGTCAACTCCAACCCGAACCCTCGGGCATTCTGCTCGAAGCGCTTGCGCAGCAGTCGCGCGACATCGTGCAGGAGGAAGCCGACAGTGCGCGAGGGCTGCTCTTTGGTCAGGGCTTTAGGCGTGCTGTTCATAAGCACCCATATATTATTTTAGCTTAAGTTCTGCAATGTGCCTCGCCCCGGCGGGCCGGTTTCACTGGGGGGCTCCCCGCGCTGGGGCATCGATATGCGGCTCAGCCCCCGATCAAGGCTCGGCCGGCATGGTCGCGCGGCATCACGTCGATTCCGTTCCGGAGTGGGCGAGGCCGCGGTGACGGATCATGCAGCGATCGGGACAAGGAGTTGTTCGAAATCTCCTACATTCGTTCCATGGCGCACGTTCGAGGCCTCCAGAATGGCAGCCTTCAGCCGATCAAGCCGCACGCCCGCGACGGTGCGCGGCGACGTGACGCCGGTCGTGTTCTCGTAATTGTGGGTGATCACGTCGAGGAAGACCGGAGCTTTCAGTTTCCGCCCCAACAGCAGGAGCGCCTGGGCCATCGCCGGGTATGGCGTGAAAAGCGGGTTCGCCAGCCATTCCTTCAGTTCGCCCTCCGGCACGCTGAAATCCACGCCCATCACGCCCAGCGCCCGCAGCACGGCAGGCGCGAGCATCGGTCCGTTCTGGTCGGTGTTCAGCCGCAGGAACTCGTCATAGAGTTGCACCGCATCGACCGTCGCGGCCAACGCGTCCTTGCGCCGCGCCGTCTCGGCGAAATGCTGTGCGATCTCGAACAGCGCGATCGCCCGCTCGATCCAGGGCAGGGGATCGCTGGCGCGGTTGTCGATGCGCCTCGGCCGCCCCGCGCTGCGGTAGTCGAGCACTAGCGGTGCCCGCTCCGAGCCGGGATGGCGGATCTCGACCAGCCCGTCATGGCCACCGGGCGCGTTCATGAACGGCCCGGACACGAGCGGCAGCGCCGCCAGATTGTCCCCGGGCTCGCCGTGGTAGATCACCCGGGCCTTGTACTTCTGGCCCTCGCTCTGGAACCAGATGGAGTAGTCCTTGTCGTCCGGCGCGTGGAACGCGTAGGTGCCGCCAGCCTCGCGTGATGTGAAGCCGCGGATCGGGGTGGCCCGGCCGTCCTTCCTGCTCGCGGAAGGTTGCCAGGCTTCACCCATAGGCAGACCTCCCGAGGTCGCAGGCGGGTGGAAAGCGGACGTTCGTCACGTGAGCCAGGCGCGCCCCCGATTGCGCCAAAACCTGACATGCCCGAAACCGGATGTCGTCCACAGGGGGGTCTAACCTCAAACCCAGATGAGCCAGCACCTCCGTTCCTGAGCACATCGTCTGACGACGGACAGCGCGCGGATCAAATCGCGCCGGCTCAGCGACCTCCCCCTTAGGGATGATGGTGCGCAAGAGATCGAATGGGGTAGCTGGGATCCGCACGATGACAGGCGGTGCGGGTCCACTCCGCATCCTATCCGAGGCTATGCAATGAACGATCAAGCCCCGTCCAAGACGTTCCCCGTCGAGAGTGTGCGCAGCCGATTTCCTGCTCTGTCCAAGGTCGCCAATCCGCCGATCTATCTCGACAATCCCGCCGGAACGCTGGTCCCGCAGCAGGTGATCGACGCGGTCAGCACAGCCATGGCCTGTGCCAGCAGCAATCTGGGCGGTTTCTTCGCCGGCTCCAGGCGGGCTGATGCCATCTGGCTCAAGGCGCACCGGGCGGTGGCCGACCTGCTTGGGGCGGCATCCGAGCGCGAGATCGTCATCGGCCAGAACATGACCACGCTGACGCTGCAGCTCTCCCGCTCGATCGGCAGGCGGTTCCGGCCCGGCGACGAGATCATCCTCACCCGCATGGAACATGAGGGCAACGTCTCGCCCTGGCTGCTGATGGCGCGGGACCTGGGGCTGGAGGTCAAATGGCTGCCCTTCAACCGTGACAGCTGGCGCATCGAGCCGGAGGACCTCAGGCCACTCCTCAGCGACCGCACGCGCCTGCTCGCCCTCAACTATGCCAGCAACATGACGGGCTCTATCAACGACGTCGCCGCACTCACGGCCATCGCGAAGCAGGCCGGCGCATTGGTCTATGTCGACGCGGTGCAGCTGGTGCCGCACCGGCTTCCCGAAGTCCACGCGTTGGGCTGCGATTTCCTGGCCTGCTCGTCCTACAAGTTCTTCGGCCCGCACCTTGGCATGGTATGGGGTCGCGAGAGCCTGCTGGCCGAACTGGAGCCCTACAAGTGTCGTTGCGCCAGCGACGCCCTGCCGGAGCGCTTCGAAACGGGCACCCCGCAGACGGAGCTTCTGGCCGGACTTGCCGCCACGGTCGACTATCTCGAGTGGCTGGGTGAGGCCACCGGCCACCACGGCACGCGTCGCGAGAAGCTTTTGGGCGCCTATCGCAGCTTCGAGGCCTATGAGGACGTGCTGTCGCGCCGCCTGATCGAGGGGCTCCTGCTGCTGCCCCATGTCACCGTCCGCGGCATCACCGATGCAGCCTCCCTCGCTCACCGGGTGCCAACGATTTCCTTCACGCATGCGCATGTCTCGACCCATGTCATTGCGAAAGCTCTGGCGGAGCAGGACATCTGCGCCTGGTCGGGGCACAATTATGCGCTCGAGCCTGCGCGCCTGCTCGGGCTCGACGAAGACGAAGGCGTCGTTCGGCTGGGTGTCGCCCATTACAACACGATCGAAGAGATCGACCGGACCCTTGCTGCGATTGCCAAGATTGTTGGGCAGGATGCGGCCATGCTAGCCTGAGTCCGGCGGCAGTACAGGCGGGTCACGCAGCTGGACGAGGACTGAGTGCGTTGAATCGGGAGATACACGCGGGCATGATCGCGGCATTCAGCTTGGATGCCGCTCGCGCAATCGATCGGTTCGATCGTTCCGACAGCCCCTATTTGCTTCTGGACGCGATCAACCGCATCGTCCCCTTCAAGCTGGCGATGTCGGTGGTCTATCGGCGCGAGGCCGCCCCCGTCTATGTGGCCGACACCTTCGCCAACCGCTCCGGAAAGCGAGCGCTCGAGCTTTACATCGCCGGAACCTACATCCTCAATCCGGTCTACAATGCCTATCTCAACGGGCTGAAAGCGGGCATCTACCGCTTGCGGGAGCTCGCACCGGACGCCTATTTCACCTCCGACCACTACCGGCACTTCAAGGTCCAACAACAGGTGGACGAGGAACTCGGCTACCGCACCTATGGCTGGCCGGCGGGGATGGAGGAGGTGGTCGTCGCCGTCGAACTCCCCCAGGACGAGCTGGCGGAGATCAGTTTTTATCGGCTGGCCAGCCTAGGCGGGTTCTCCGATGCCGACTGCGAGGCACTGCGGACCATCGAGCCTCTGATCGGGGCAATCTACCGCCGAATCTGGCAGCATTGCCGCCAGGACAGCAAGCGTGACACGCATTGGGCCTCCTTCGACCTCTTGCTGGGCGATTTCGGCAAAGGGAAACTCAGCCCGCGCGAATGCGATGTAGCCCACCTGATCCTGAAGGGCCATTCGGGCGAGTCGATCAGCCGCAATCTCGGCATTTCGGTGACGACGGTGAAGACCCACCGCCAGAACCTCTACGCCAAGCTCGGCCTTTCCACGCAACAGGAGCTGTTCTCTCTGTTCCTGATGTCGCTCCAGAGGCAGGATGAGGTGTCGAGCCGCTCCAGCGGAGCGGCAAGTATAGTCCCCGCACGCTGAACGAGACCGCCGGCCGCAGGCATGATCCTGCGGCGGGCGGCAGAACCGGCCTTCCTCAGCCCCTGGCGTCGCGGATCGCCGCGGAAATGCCATCCAGGCCCTCAGACAATTGCGTCAGCGTCGGCCAGCCAAAGCCGACGCGGAAATAGTTGTCCGGCATCTCGAACCAGCGTCCGGCACCGACATAGGTGCCATGGACACTGTAAAGACGATGATAGAAGGTCGGCAGATCGAGCTTCACATCAGGCCTGATCCGCGGCAGGCAAACACAGCCGCCTTGGGGCTCGACCCATTCGACGAACTCGTCGCGTTCGATCCATGCCTTCACCAGCTCGAAGCCCTTGCGGATCAACAGGTTGTTGGGCTCGAGCCAGTCCCTGCGCTGGCTCAGCGCGATGTAGCCGACATACTCGTCGATCATGCTGCCCGAGATTCCGATCTGCTCCTTGGCGGCAAGAAAGAGCTGCATCAGCTTTGGATCGCGGCAGATCAGCCAGCCGATGCGGATACCCGGAATGCCATAGGTCTTCGACAGCGAGGAGACGCTGATCACGCGGGGGCTGAGCGTCGCGGCCACCGGTAGCATCTGGCCGAATGTCATCTCACGATAGGTCTCGTCGAACAGGAGCAAGCAGCCCTTCTTTTCGACGAGGGCGACGATGGCGCGCAGCTCGGCCTCCGAGATCATCACGCCGCTGGGATTATGCGGATAGGTTACCGAAACATATCTGGTATTGGGCCGGATCGCCGCCTCGATCCGATCGATATCCAAGCGGAAGCCCGACTCGAAATCGAGATCAATGAAGGTGATGTCGCAGCCGATCGCGCGCGGCGTCTCGATGTTCGTCGCGTAGTTCGGGCGCACCACGACGAGATGCTGGTCCCTATCCAGAAGCGAGGTGGCGACCATGAAGAGGGCGGCCGAGGCGCCGGCCGTGATGAGGACGTCTTCTGCGTCGAGACCGGCACTGAGGCTCGCCACCGAATCCCTCAGGTCGATGCTGCCCTTATGATCGCCATAGCAGAGCAGGACATCGTCCAGCTTGACGTTGAGTTCGCCCAACCTGCGGTCGGCGACCGAACTTTCTGACAGATTCCGACGGATCGTATCGTATCCGAGCTGCTCTGGCGCTTCAATTTCGATCGGCATGCGCACGAATTTCAAGACCGGCCTCCCAGGCAAACGAGCACGATGCCGCGAAACTACGCAGCCTCCTCACCGCCGCACCATCCTCCCTGAGGGGGATAACACCCGCGCCGGAAACGCTGGAATAGTATGCCGGCTAGCTGTGTGCGGGGGGCGACGCTCGTCGGCACGACTTCGAATATCGGCGATAATCAAAGAAGGGGAGCCGCTATGACGATGAGGAAATTGGTTCTTTCGGCAGCGTTCGCGGCGGTCAGCGCGATCGCGACCGCGACTGCCCAGGCGGAGACGCTGCGGGTCGGCATGGAATGCACCTATGCGCCGTTCAACTTCCGCGCGCCCGGCGGCGAGATGACCGGCTATGACGTGGACGTCGCCAAGGGCGTCGCGGCACTCATCGGCGCCGACCTCCAATATGTCTGCCAGCAATGGGATGGCATGATCCCAGCGCTGCTGACCAACAAGTTCGACCTCATCGTCGCATCGATGTCCATCACCGACGAGCGGCTCCAGAAGATGGACTTTTCGGTCCCCTATCGCGTCTCGATCGGGCGGTTCCTCGGTCCGAAGGGGAAGGATCTCAAGCTCTTTGACGACAAGGGTAAGCCGATACAGAGCAGCTTCAAGAACCTCACGGTCGGCGTCGAGCGTGCGTCCACCTACGCGAAGTGGATCGAAGCAAAGTTGCCCGGCGCCAATATCCGGCTCTACGACGGCGCCCAGGCCATGCTGCTCGACCTGCGCAACGGCCGTGTCGATGTCGCCATCACCAATCCGATGAAAGCCTATCTCGAATTCCTCAGCACTGATCAGGGAGCGAAGTTCGAGTTCGTCTCACCCGCCATCGACGAGAGGGAGTATTTCGGCACGGGCGTGGGCATCGGCATCCGCAAGGGCCAGGAGGATCTGGTCAAGCGCGTCAACGGCGCACTCAAGACATTGATCGAAAACGGCTCGCTCGAGAAATACGGCCACAAATACTTCCCCTTCTCGATCAGCCCCGAGAACTGGAAGGGCGTCGGCGTCAACTGAGCATGGCTGATGGCGGTCCGGCCGTGCCGGTCCGCCATGATCGGGGGGAATGATACATGGCCGCACTTTCCGGCTGGTGGGACGATTTCTTCTTCGGGACCGTGATGGTCCTGAAGGTCTTCGCGGCCTCGCTGGTCCTCGCCGTCATCTTCGGATTGCTTGGCGCGAGCGCCAAGCTCTCCCGCAATCGGGCGGCGCAGGTTCTCGCCAAGGCCTATACGGTCGTCTTTCGTGGCACGCCCGAGCTCGTGGTGCTGCTGCTGTTCTATTTCGGAACGGCCGTGGTGCTGACCCGGATCGCCCAGATCTACGATCCGCAGATCAAGTTCGTCGACGTCCCGCCCTTCTGGGCTGGCGCGATCGCGATCGGGCTGATCGTCGGAGCCTATATGACCGAGACGTTCCGGGGCGCCTTCATGGGCGTGGCGCACGGCCAGGTCGAGGCGGCCCACGCGCTGGGGCTAACCAAAGGCCAGACCTTCTTCTACGTGCGCATGCCGCAAATGTGGCGGCTCGCGCTGCCGAATTTTGGCAATCACATGCTGTCGATCATGAAGGACACCGCCCTGATCTCGATCGTCGGGCTGGAGGAAATCGTCTTCGTCGGCCAGATGGCGACCGCCGTCACCCATAAGCCCTTCCTGATGTTCATGACCGTGGCGCTGATCTACCTCGCCATCACGACGGTCATCACCATCCTGACATGGTGGCTGGAGCGGTATGCGAACAGCCATTTGGAGAGGGTGCGATGAACTTCGACTTCAACCTCATCCTGTCGAGCTTGCCGCAGATCGCCGCGGGGCTCGGCATTACACTCAAGCTGATGGCCTATTCGACGGCGATTGGCCTGGTGCTTGCCGTTCTGATCCTGCTGATGCGCATCAGCGGCCGCTGGTACCTCGCCTGGCCGGCCATGGGCTATATCTACTTCCTGCGCGGTACGCCGATCCTGGTGCAGATCTTCATCATCTATCACGGGCTGCCGCAGCTCGACTTCGTCCGGGAAAGCGTGCTGTGGCCGGTGCTACGCGAGCCTTTCGGCTGCTGCGTCGTCGCGCTCTCGCTCAACAGCTCCGCCTACATATCCGAAATCCTGCGGGGCGGCGTTCTGGGGGTCGACAAGGGCGTCAACGAGGCGGCGAGAGCGCTTGGCCTGAGTGCCCCGCAACGCTTCATCTATATCGTGACGCCGATCGCCGTGCGCCTCGCTTTGCCGGCTTATAGCAATGAGTTCATCTCAATGATGAAGGCAACGGCCCTGGCGAGCACGGTCACTCTTCTCGATATCACCGGGGTTGCCCGCACGATCGTGTCCAACACCTTCGCCCCGTTCGAGATCTTCATCGCGGCGGCACTGATCTACCTGGCCATGGCGTGGGTCTTCCAGGTCGGCTTTGGCAAGCTTGAAGATTACCTCGGCAAATACACGAAGAGAGGGGCATCCGCATGACACCGCCGGAGCAGATCGTTCTGGACAATGTATGCAAGCAATTCGGGGCGTTCCAGGCGCTGAAGAACGTCAGCCTCACCGTCGCCAAGGGGCAGAAGTTGGTCGTGTGCGGGCCGTCCGGCTCGGGCAAATCGACGATGATCCGCTGCATCAACGGATTGGAGACGCATGACAGTGGCCGCATCACGGTCAACGACGTCGTTCTCGAAGGCGAGCGCAGCTCCATCGCCGTGCGCCGCGAGGTCGGCATGGTGTTCCAGAGCTTCAACCTGTTCCCGCATCTGACGGTGCTGAAGAACCTGATGCTGGCCCAACGCCTCGTGCGCAAGAAGGATAAGGCGGCCGCGCGCGATACGGCGATGACCTATCTCACACGCGTGCGCATCGCCGACCAGGCCGACAAGTATCCCAGCCAGCTTTCCGGCGGCCAGCAGCAGCGCGTGGCGATCGCCCGTGCGCTCTGCATGAACCCGCAGGTCATGCTGTTCGACGAACCGACATCGGCCCTTGATCCGGAGATGATCTCGGAGGTGCTGGACGTGATGAGCGACCTCGCCCGCGACGGGATGACGATGGTGTGCGTCACCCATGAGATGGGCTTTGCCCGGTCCGTGGCGGACAAGATCATTTTCATGGACGCCGGCGAGATCGTCGAGGCCGCCGCGCCCGAGGACTTCTTTTCGAAGCCGAAGAGCGAACGCGCGCGGCAATTCCTTGGCCAGATCCTTTCACATTGAGCACAGACATGACCGACCCCATCGCTTCCGAACTCCTGTCATTCGCCCAGCAACTCGCCGACGAGGGCCGCGCCATCGTTTCCGAGGCCTTGCGCACGGCCCACAAGATCGACATCAAGGCCGACCAGAGCTTCGTCACCGCCACGGACCGCGCCATCGAAAAGCGCCTGCGCGAGCGCATCGAGGTCGCCTATCCCGACCACGGCATATTGGGCGAGGAATTCGGCTCGCACGGGCTGGATCGCGAATTCGTCTGGGTCATCGACCCGATCGACGGCACCGCCGCTTTCATTGCCGGAATCCCGGTCTACGGCATCCTGATCGGCGTCGCGCGCGCAGGTCGCCCCTGGCTGGGGCTGATGGACCTGCCGGCGACCGGCGAGCGCCTCTCCGGCATTTCCGGAGCCGGCGCGGAGCATAACGGCCGACCTATTCGCTGCAGGCCTCGCAGCTCGCTGGAGCAGGCCTTCCTGACGAGTTCCAACCCCCGCTTCCTGACTGAGACCGAGCGGAGTGCGGTTGACCGGCTGGATCGGACCGTCGCCTTCACCCAATACGGCGGCAGCTGCTATGCCTATGGCTGTCTGGCGCGCGGCAATACCGACATCGCAGTTGACGGCGGCCTGGACGCCTTCGACGTCTTCGCCCCGATCGCCATCATCGAGGGAGCCGGGGGTGTCGTGTCGGACTGGTCCGGCAAAGCCATCGACCTTTCGTGGAAGGGACAGATCGCCGCCGCCGGTGACCGCACGCTGCACGGGCTGGCGCTCGCGCAGCTCAACCCTTCTTCCTGATCGACCCGTCTGTCCGGCCCTTGAACGAGATGCGCCTGCGAGACGATATCCGGGTCGGTTGAGCCCCCCGCGCCGGGCGCGCTCATTGCCTTGGGGCTCCAGCCCTCACGGCAAGCGTCGTCGAAGCGCGCCATGAGTTCAGGAGATTTCAGATGAACCACGATTGGTTGCGCGCCATCGCGGAACAGTTCGGGGGCACAGGGGTGCTGCGGCAGCTTGGCGGCGAGCATGACCTGAACTTCCGCGCTGCAGCCCCGCAAGGCGATATTATCATCAAGGCGATGCGCCCTCATGGCGATGCCGCTCTGGTCGAGCAGCAATGCGCGGCCATCGCTCACGCCCTCACGGCCGATCCCACGCTGCCGCTGCCGCAGGTGTTACCGGCACGGGACGGTCGTGCCTGGCAGCATGTCGCGGACGACCGCCGGCAACCGAGGATGGTGTGGGTCCAGCGAGCGCTTGAAGGCATCCCGATGGGCGAGGCAGGGCCGCAGCAGCTGGCGGTCCTGTCGTCGTTTGGCGCACTGGCCGCGCGGCTCGATCTTGCGCTTGCCCGGTTCGAAGGGGCGGCCACGGCGGATGCGGCAAAATGGGACCTGACGAAGGCGGGCTGGATCGGCGCGCATCTCGATGTCCTCGGAAACGGCGCGCGTCGCCGGCTGATCGAGGACATCCTGGCCGACTACGAGGCCGCGCTCCCGTCGCTGAGGGCCTTGCCATCGCAGGTGATCCATAACGATCTCAACGACTTCAACATCCTTGTCGTGCCAGGCCTCGCGGAGCCGACGCGCATCAGCGGGCTGATCGATTTCGGCGATATGGCGGTCGGCCCCAGGGTCTGCGAACTGGCGATCGCCGGCGCTTATGCGATCCTCGACCATGAGACGCCCGAGGCGGCCCTTGCGGCATTGGTCGCGGGCTATCACAGCGCCTCGCCGCTGACCACAGCCGAGATCGACCTGATCTGGCTGCTGCTGCGCACGCGTCTTGCCGTCAGCGTCGTGAACTCGACGATCGAAGCGGCCGGACGCCCCGGCGACGCCTATGTGACCATCTCGCAGGCACCCGCCTGGCGGTTGCTGGAGAACGCAGCGCTCGACGGCGCGCTCATGCGGGCGCGCTTGCGCGTCGCATGCGGACTGCCGGCAACCGACTCGGCAGACCGCGTGGCCGCCTGGCTCGACCGGCAGAGGGGAACCTTTGCCCCGGTGATCGGCGAGGCACTGGACGACGTATCCGTCGGCCAGCTCTCGGTCGCGGCGAGCACGGTGCCCCAGGACCCGTTCAACCTGCGTACAGACGAGGCCCGCCATCTCGGCCCGCGCAACGGTTCGGATGGGGGCCGCTGGCTCGGGCAATATGGCGAGCCAAGGCTGGTCTACACGGACCGCGCTTTCCGCAAGGGACCGTGGCGGGCGTCGAACCGGCGTACCATCCACATGGCCATCGACGTCTTCGCCCCGGCGGGGCAACCGATCCATGCGCCGCTGGCGGGGAGGGTGGCCATGGTGGAGAACCGCACCGGCCATCTCGACTATGGCGGCGTTGCGATCCTCGAGCACCAGACCCCCGAGGGCGACGTCTTCCATACGCTCTACGGCCATCTCGACCCGGCTCTGTGCGAGACGCTTCGTCCCGGCCGCGAGGTGACTGCGGGCGAAGTGTTCGCGCGGCTGGGAACACCCGACGGGAACGGCGGCTGGGAACCGCATCTGCATTTCCAGCTCGCCCTGACGCTGGACGGAATGGGCCATGACTGGCCAGGTGTCGCGGACCCGGACGACTGGGAGCTCTGGCAGGCGATCTGCCCCAATCCGGCTGCGCTGCTCAACCTTCCGGACGACCGGGCCGCCTATCGGCCGATCGATGAAGCTGCGTTACTGGCCGAGCGCAAGGCCCGGTTCGGCGCCAATCTCAAGCTCAGCTATCGGCGCCCCGTCACCTTCCTGCGCGGCTGGCGCCACCACCTCTTCGATGAGATGGGACGGCCCTATCTCGACGCTTACAACAACGTTCCCCATGTCGGCCATGCGCATCCACGCATCCGGACCGTTGCGGCCGACCAGCTGGCGCGGATGAACTCCAACACACGCTACCTGCACCCGGCTCAGGTCGCGCTGGCCGAGCGCATGACCGCGAAGTTGCCCGAGGAGCTGGAGATCTGCTTCTTCGTCAATTCGGGTTCGGAGGCGAACGAACTCGCGCTTCGCCTCGCACGCGCGGCCAGCGGCGGCTACGACATCGTCACGCCCGATCACGGCTATCACGGCAACACCACCGGTGCGATCGACATCTCGGCCTATAAATTCAACAAGCCCGGCATGGGCGGCCGCAAGCCATGGGTGCAGTTGGTCGACGTCGCGGATGACTATCGCGGGCGGTTCCGACGCGACGATCCCGACAGGGCGCTGCGTTATGCCGAGCAGGTCGACGAGGCTCTGGCAGCGATCGAACGGCGGGGCGGCAAGGTGGCCGGCTTCATCGCGGAGACTTTCCCGAGCGTCGGCGGCCAGATCATCCCGCCGCCGGGCTACCTCGCGCAGGTCTATGAGCGCATCCGTCGGGCCGGTGGCATCTGCATCGCCGATGAGGTGCAGACCGGGCTGGGCCGGCTCGGCGACTTCTATTTCGGGTTCGAGCAGCAGGCCGTGCGGCCCGACATCGTGGTGCTGGGCAAGCCGCTGGGCAACGGCCATCCCATCGGTGCAGTGATCACGACCCGCGCCGTTGCCGACCGTTTCGCAGAGGGACCGGAATATTTCTCGACTTTCGGCGGCTCGACCCTGTCCTGCTTGATCGCTGCCGAAGTGCTCGACATCGTCGAGGACGAAAGGCTGGCGGCCAACGCGAAGGCAATGGGCGAGCGCCTGCTCACCGGTCTGCAGGCGCTGGGCGAGAAGTACCCGGTCATCGGCGACGTCCGCGGCATTGGCCTGTTCCTGGGCGTCGATCTGGTCACGGATGGCAACAGCCGCACCCCGGCGACGGCGGCCGCGGACTATGTCGTGAACCGGTTGCGCGACATGCGCATCCTGATCGGGCGCGAAGGACCGGCGGACAATATCCTGAAGATCAGGCCGCCTCTGACAGTCGAGGCCGAAGATGTCGATATGCTGCTTGCTCGGCTAGATATCTGCCTGCGCGAAGTGGAAACAGCGCGATACCAAAGCAGACTCCTAGGATGATCGTGGCCGAAAGCGGATTTCGCGCGATCGTGGCGGCTGCGCCCGCGCTCGGGCACAGAGGTGCGCTATGCCGAGGAGAAAGGGCGACAAGCCTCGACGGATCGGAGCGCCGCATCCGATCATGTTTGTATCAATAGGCTGTCTCCGGCACCCATCCGCACGCCTTTGCCGGTCCAGCCCGGCTTAGTGCAGGATCTGGCTGAGGAAGAGCTTGGTGCGTTCGTGCTGCGGGTTCTTGAAGAACTCGTTGGGCTCGTTCATCTCGACGACCTGGCCGGCATCCATGAAGATGACGCGGTCGGCGACCTGGCGGGCAAAGCCCATTTCATGGGTGACGCAGAGCATGGTCATGCCCTCGTCCGCCAGGCTCACCATGGTGTCGAGCACCTCCTTGACCATCTCGGGGTCGAGCGCCGAGGTCGGCTCGTCGAACAGCATGATTTTGGGGCTCATGCAGAGCGAGCGCGCGATCGCGACGCGCTGCTGCTGGCCGCCCGAGAGCTGGCCCGGATATTTCAGCGCCTGCTCCGGGATCTTGACGCGCTTGAGATAGTGCATGCCGATCTCCTCGGCATCCTTCTTCGGCATCTTGCGCACCCAGATCGGGGCCAG
>NZ_JBFRHE010000025.1:0-54943 GCF_052115715.1 Allobosea sp. 2KB_26 | reverse complement strand
GAAGGCTCAAGGGAAAGCGAAAATACAGCCACACCGCATGCGCGATGATCGCCGGAGGGAACCGATGGCGCTTGTAGCTGATGGTCGGCAGGGTCATGCACGCCCACCTACACGGCTTGCCGCCATGCCGGAGTTAACGTGACAACGCCCACATTCGGTGTGGCTATCGGATCGAGGTCGTGTGCCACCTGCCGACTCCCGCAATCCTGTTGCTCGATCCCCATCCAGCCCGGCATCCTGACATCGTGAGCGGCCCCGCCAGTACCGTTCGAGCTTTGTCGAGTGGTGCCGACGTGCCGCATGCAGAGTATCTCGACGGCTTCGGGAATCGCTGCCGTCGTCTCATCATCCCGCCTGGCGGGGCCGCCTTTGGGAACGACCTGATTCTGGTGGACTCTGGCGAGGTCGACTTTGTCGATCGCGACGCTCCCGAGATCTTCCCGGGAGATCTCCCCTCCGAAGTGTACGAATACATGCTGCCAAGCCGCTATTGCGAGGTCGACGAATTGTCGCCGATGGCCTGGCAGCTATTCGGAAATGTCGCCCGGGGTTGGAATCGCGTTCAGCAGATTTGCGACTATGTAAACGCTCAGATTCGCTTCGATTATCAACTCGCCAGGAATACGCGGACGGCATCCCAAGCGCTGGCGGAAGGGGTGGGCGTCTGCCGCGATTTCACACATTTGGCGGTTGCGCTTTGTCGCTGCCTGAACATTCCTGCCCGCTACTGTAATGGGTTTCTTGGCGACATAGGGGTCCCGAGTGATCCAGCGCCGATGGACTACAATGCCTGGTCCGAGGCGCTTCTCGGAGGCCGATGGTTCACGTTCGACGCCCGCCACAACAGGCCGCGCATCGGTCGAATCCTGGTTGCCAGGGGCCGGGACGCCGCTGACGTCCCCCTGATCCACACCTTTGGCCCGCACATTCTCCAGCGCTTCGAGATCATTACGGACGAAGTTACAGGCTAGCCTTCATTGGCTAAGGAAGACGGGTGCCTTTGGCGGATTTCCGCCCATTTCCGACCGTGTTTCGGACGAGCAGACCCTAGTCCTCTCCGACATTTCCCAGACCGGGTATAGGGCCGCCCAGAACGCAGATATTCAGGACCGCGATATAGTCGCGATCTCGGGCCATGGGCCAGGTCGGCCAGTTCGCGCTCCCGCAGGCGATTGAGCCGCCGTTGTCCCGGGAGTATATTCAGAGCATGTCCGACGAATTCCCTGACATTCTCCGCTCGCCGCTCTGCCAAACCGCCAGGCGCGATGGGGTGGTGGTGCAGGTCGAGATCTACCGTCTCGCGGACAGCGAGGGCTGGACGCTTGAGCTCATCGATGAAGATGGGGGATCGATAGTTTGGGAAGAGACGTTTGCCACCGACGGCGCGGCATTGGCTGAGTTCAATGAAGCGCTTGAGGAAATAGGGCTCTCGAAGTTGATTCAGCCGGATGCAGGCGAACAATCTACGCTGCAGTGACCGATCATCGCGCAACGCCGGGATGCATTATAATGGGTGAGATCGTTCTTGGGCAGGTTCGCGGCCAATGAACACCCACCGACAATCCGAAATTTGGGTGACGATGACGATCATGGCAACACCGTCCTCACATTCCAGCTTGAATGTTTGCTGAAAGACCGAGGTTCCAACTTCGGGTTGCTCGCTGAACAATCGGCCGGCTCGCCCGCACTGCCCGGTTTGCACATACTGGTAGTTCACGCTCCGGCGCAAACCATCCTGGTCGACCAACACACCTTTCCCGGTGAACATAGCTCATAACCGCGAAATGGGTTTGTAAACGCCGCGATGAAGACAGCCGCTGAGTAGGCGCGCGATCGAGGAAGAACTCAACCAATCTGCCTTTGTAGTCATGCCCGCAAGCTCTTCCTGTGCGACTTTGGGACCGCTTCCAATCGTATCCTTGCGGCTCCCAAGGGGAGGACACGATAGCGTCTCGGGCCCGCTCATAGCGCTGCTCTCGCCAAAGCATCTCAGCTCCTTCGACGGGGCTCGACCTTCGAGATCGATGAACGCTCTCCGGTATCCCACCGCACCTTGTCTTGATCCGCCAAGGTGTATTGGCCGACCGCCGAGACAGCGCCTCTCGCCATCGGGTCGACGACGCCGGCCGAGCCCCGTCAGAGCCAGGTGTTGGCGCTCCTCTCTTTAATTCGTGGAACCTACGAAAACGCCTTAGCGTTTCTTCGTCGCGGTCGTCCGTGCCTCAAGCAACGGGAGCAGCGATCATGAACGCCTTGCGTTTCTCCATAGCCTGCTTTGTCTCTCTTCAGGCCGGTCTCGCACTGGCGGGCCCTTGCACTGGGGAGGTCGAAGCCCTCACCAAGACGATGGCTGCAACGGATGCCGGTTCGGGACCCACGTCCGGCGGTATGGCCTCGGCCCAGCCTGGCGCCGGGGCGGCGCAACATCCGCCGGCCGAAATCATGAAACGCGAAGCTCAAGGGAAGGCGACGTCGCCTGAAGACGTCCGCCGCCAGACTGAAGGTCAACCGACCGCCGCCGAGGCAGGAAAGGATGCTCGCCCGTCTGGAGCGAACAAGGCCGAAGCTTCGGCAGCGCTCGAACGGGCGAGGGGCCTCGATCGCTCCGGTCGCGAAAGTGAATGCATTGAGGCGGTTCGGCAGGCAAAGGCTCTGCTTGTGCCTTAGTGAACAGGAGGTTTGGCAAGCTGCTAGAGGCTTTCGCGCCCTCCTGGAGGCGGTCAATTCCGCTGCGCGCCTTACTCCACTGCTTTCAATCGCGCTGTTGGCATCCCTAAGGGGGCGCCGGCGACGATCTTCTCGAAACGACGGACCGCCAGCAGCGCCAGATCGGCCGAAGGGTCGGCCAGCCATAGCTCAGCGATGATACACGCAAGGCGATCGCGATGGCGCGAAGCGCTCGATGTGTCGACCCGAGTCTGGATCTGGCTCCAAGCCTCATCGAACGCCTCGGCCATCCGGGCGATCTCCTCCGGCGTCGCGACCATCGTCCGAAACGGCATCGCCATCCCCCGACGCGATCCGGGCGGATGATACCAGATTGACGAGAACGGGTCGATATTCCGGCCGGTGGGATGGCCGTATGCGATCGCCGGAAAGCCCGCCGAGTGCTGCTCAGCGGGCCATCCCGGATCCCGAACGTCAGGCCGCCTTGGCGACCGCCGCGGAGTTTGCCGGGCCGCTGAGTTGCGTCAGCAACTTGTCCGTCTTGGTCTCTTCGGCGAGGGTTGCGTCGAGTAGGGGCACCACCTCCTTGTGCCCGAGCTGTTGCGCCCACGATTTGAGCGTGCCGTAACGCGTCATCTCGTAGTGCTCGACCGCCTGGGCCGAGGCGACGAGACCGGCGTCGAGAGCAGCGCTGTCGGCATAGTCCTCCATGACGGCCTTGCCTTCATCCAAGATGCCGAGGATCGCGTCACAGGTCTTTCCGCGGGGCGCCTTGCCGATCGCCTCGAAAACCTCGCTGAGGCGCTCGACGTGACCCTCGGTCTCCGTACGATGTGTTTCGAAGGCCTTTTTGAGCTCGGGCGACCTCGCGGCCTTCGCCATCTTGGGGAGCGCCTTCAAGATCTGTTTCTCGGCGTAGTAGACGTCCTTGAGCATGTCGTGGAACAGCTCGTCGAGGGCTTTGGGTTCAGAGGTCGCCATGGTGGTTCTCCCAGGTCGGTGAATGATGTCCAACGAGGATCGGCGCGGCCTGTTCCATGTCCGCTTCGTGGTTTTGAATCGAGCCTGAGATGAGGGGCTTCGTTGCCCTCGGCATTTTGGCAGCGCCGCCAGTAGGGTTGACCAGCGGAGCGCCAACGCCGATCTGCCATGGCTCCAGTGACAAATCCGGTCCTGTGAGGCGCTCACAGAGATTGCCGGTCAGATCCGCGAAGACACAGCGCATTGAAGATAGTTTTAGCGCCGCCAGGTCGGGGGCTCGACGCTGGGCTGTTGACCGCGAATGGAGGGGTAGCATGGCCGAGTGCTCGAGCGTCTTCAGATGTCAAAATGAAGGGCTGAACCCTGGGCCCCGCCGCTCCTGGGAGGACGGCGAGGCCCTCCGGCCGTGCCGGCGTCGAAAGGGGGGATTTGCGGCGCCACCACGCGTAGCCAACCCGTAGCGAAGCGTCGGGTTCCGCAGCGTGTCAGGGAATTTTCGCGGCCAATTCCGAATTGGAACATTCACGTATCGTCATTGTTCCTCATCCGGATAAATCGCGGCGTTGGCGCTCGATCCTCATCGGCCGTGGCATTGTGTCTATGAACTTCGTCCAGGGAGACACCACAATGGGGAAGTTTTTCATCCTGATCGCGATTGCGACCTCACTCGGCGCTTGCACGCAGCGCGAGCAGAATACCGGCACGGGCGCCCTGCTTGGAGCTGGTACAGGCGCGGTCGTCGGTGGTTTGGCCACCGGTCGCGCCGGCGGCGCGCTGGCTGGGGCGGCAATCGGGGGCGCCGGCGGGGCGATCATTGGCTCCGCGACGACGCCGGACCGGGTTTGCTACGGCCGTGACGAGTGGGGACGTAGCGTCCGCTTCGCCTGCTGATCGGCCGCTTGAGTACTTTCAGGCCTATGCAGCGCTCAGGCGGGTCGCGCCCGACCAGGGATAGCGGGCATGATCGACCAAGTCTCCGACGAACAGAGGCGAAGGGGCGGTCACGATGCGCAGGCGCGGTCTGCTATGAGTCGGGCTGCTTTCGCGGACGGCCGGGCTTTGCGCGAGGCGGCTTCGCCAAAGGAACGGAGGCTGAAGCCGGTTTGGCCTTACGGCCCAGGCCTGCTGCCCTTGCGAGAGCGGCCCGCGCCTCTGAATAGTTCGGTGCAACCATCGGATAGTCCGAAGGAAGGCCCCATTTTACGCGATATTGCTCTGGGGTCAGATTATAGGCCGAGCCCAGATGACGTCGGAGGGATTTGAAAGCCTTGCCGTCTTCCAGACAGATGATGGCGTCCGGCGTTACCGACCTCTTGATGGGAACGGCTGGTACTAGCACGGCTGGTGCGGGTGATGTTTCAGATATGGCGCCGAGCCGCGCAAACGCGGAACTCGTGTTCGCGATCAAGCCAACGAGTTCGCTCCGGGGAACGTTGTTGTGCGCGACATAGGCTGAAACAACCATCGCCGTCAGTTCGATCAGGTTGTCATCTTCTTTCGACATAAAAATTCCTGAGTAGAAATCCGCGCTTAAGCATCATCTAATCTGTGGTATGCGTCACTTGCAATAGTGCGGGCAATGCGGGCGCCTCGCTCGGCACGGTGGCAGGCGGATAGATTCGACCGTCGAATGCTCCCGCGCTCCGAGGCTTACGATGATGTCGATGCCGGCCCGAAGTCGCTGCGAGGTCAGGGAGCCTGGAAGAAACTCACAATCCACGCGGTGGTATTGCCGCCGAATGACCGCAACTCCGCGACGGCGGCATCCTGATCTCCTGGCACACGTCGGCACGGTCCAGCCTTCACGCCACCGTGCCGCCACCGTTCGCGCCGTAGATGCCGCCTGTCGTAAAGCTCGCATCATTTGCCGCGAGCTGGACGTAGATCGAGGCGAGTTCGGCGGGCTGGCCTGGGCGCCCCAAGGCGCTCATGCCGCCGAATTTTTGAAGCTTTTCCTCCGTGGCCCCACCGCTGACCTGCAGCGGCGTCCAGATCGGGCCCGGCGCCACGCCGTTGACGCGGATCCCTTTCGGGCCGAGCTGCTTGGCAAGCGACATTACGTAGGACGTCGTGGCTGCTTTGGTCTGGGCGTAGTCGTAGAGATCGGCAGACGGGTTGGTCGCCTGCTCGGATGTCGTGCCAATGATGCACGAGCCAGGCTTGAGGTGGGGCAATGCCGCCTTGATGATCCAGAACGGCGCATAGATGTTCGTCTTCATCGTTGCATCGAAATCGTCGTTCGAGATGTCGAGCACCGAGGCCCTTGTTTGCTGACGAGCTGCATTGCTGACGACGATATCGAGGCCGCCAAGCGCAGCGACTGCGTCGCCAACCAGCTTGGCGCAGAATTCCGCACTACGGAGATCTCCCGGAAGGGCGATCGCCATTCGGCCTTCCGCTTTGATCAACTCGATCACCTCGCGCGCGTCAGGCTCCTCGTCGGGGTGATAGTTGATTGCGACATCCGCGCCTTCGCGAGCGTATGCGATGGCAGCAGCCCGCCCCATGCCGGAATCGCCGCCGGTGATCAGCGCCTTTCTGCCAATGAGGCGGCCGGAGCCCTTGTAGCTCTTCTCGCCGTGATCGGGCCGCGGGTTCATTTTTCTCGCCAATCCCGGCCAGGGCTGAGACTGCTTCGCGAAGGGCGGCTTGGGATATTTGGTCGTCGGATCGGTCATCGGTTGCACCGTCGGGCCCGGCCCGGATTGCGCCAAGGCACCGCTACCGGCCGCAGCGGCAGCGAGGCCGGTTCCCGCCGCGCTGACAACGTTCCGCCGAGTGAAAAGGATGGTGTCATCTGTCATTGGTCTGCTCCTGTCGAAAGGAGGGTCGACAACCGGTATCCGCCGCAGCGTTCCCTACGAGGCGGCTCGCGAGCAAATTAAGAGGGCGGAGAGAGGGAGCCAGCTCTCACCAGCGGCTCGAAGAGATCCTCGAAATTGCAACCGAGCCTGCGCGCTAGTGATCGGATAGACTGAGGTTGGAAGGCCAGGACCGCTTTCCGAAAATTTGCTTGGCCCGCGAGATCGCGCATGCTTCGACGTACAAACGTCGCGCCGATGAGGTGTTGGTCAGGCCCGTCTTCGACAGCCATTTCAATAGCGGATCTCGTCGCACGGTAACGAGCTGAATCGGAAGGCCGGCACTCAGCAATCGGGAGTACAACCGCGGCGGCCCGAACGTGCCACTCCGAATAGGTGAATGGGAGCTCGGCGCGATCATCGGCGAGAGCGCGAAGCTCTTGGAAATTGTTGCGATAATACCAGGGGATGGCCAACATGTAGGTTTCGGAGGGCGTATCCATCGCTGCCCCTCCAGCGAGGCCGATGTTCGGATTGATCAGGATGGAACCCTTGGACGCGCTTCGAGTTCCATGCGCCGGCGCCAACGGTGCGTCAGCCCGATCTTGGTTTCCGCCAGCCAGCAAGGCGATTGAGCGAGATCGAGCGGGCCGCGATGTCCTCCTTGAGCACCTCGGTGTTGATCGCGAAGGCCGCTGCGGCACCCTCTTCAGTTGCGACGATGGCGAGTTGGACGTGGCGGGCGACGTCAGCTGACAAAAACTCCGGGAACTCCAACGGCTCCTGCCGGGAACGGTTCCCCCATCACGTGGCGCTGGGCTCAGGCCGGGAACGCCGCCACGACCGAAACCTCAATTACACCAACGCTCTCACCCGTTACTTCGGGCCAATCCCGAGCTATAATCGTCTCCGCATCGTCCAGTCACCGGCGGGAGAATGTAAGTGAAATGCGCGCGGTTGGCTTTAGGCGAGGCAGCGCTGCGGGGGGACCATATCGCGTCCAGGGGAGTTCAGGCTGAGGAGAAACGACGTGCCCCTGACAATCGCTCCACGTGATCCAATTGGACAGCCAAATCACATCGGCACTCTTGCCGCATTGGAGGCCACGGTGATGATCCTGCTCGGTCACGTCGCGGCGCTCGGCACCGATAGCCCTGAAGAGGCCAACGGCAACCTTGCGGTAATCCGGGGCCATTGCCAGCAGGTCAGGGAAACCTTGCTATCGATGGTTGCGCATTCTGGCAGCTTCGATCCCGACGAATTTGATGACGCCTTCACGAGGGAACTTGATCGCATCTTCGAGGCTCTTAGCTTCACCGTGAACAAGCCGCAGTAGGTCGAGCAATGCCTATGCTGCGTATCGGGATCCCGGCCGCGGCAAGGGGTACGTCTCCCGGGAGCGGACGGCGCAAAGCCATCATCTGAATCTCCTGGGAGTGAGGGCGGGAGCGGCTAGGTGTTCAGTCCCGGCATTTGATGGATTGGATCGAGCCTGAATCGTTCTGGCTCTGAAGTCCAGCATTTGCAGATGAACTCGTAGGGTGTGAGCGCCCTAAGGGTCTTCAGCCGGCGGCCGAAATTGTAGGCGGCAACGAAGTCTGTGAGGTGCGCCTCGAACTGGCGATGATCGTCATAGTGGAAGCGCTTGACGGTCGCTTCCTTGATGGTGCGGTTCATCCGCTCGACCTGCCCGTTGGTCCAGGGATGCCTCACCTTGGTGAGGCGATGCTCGATGCCATTCTCGTGGCACCGCATGTCGAACATGTGGGTGATGTAACGAGCTGTCGGCCCGTCGGCGTAACGAGGCGGGAAGGTGAACTGGATTCCGTTTCCGTGAGCACGGTGTGGACCCGGTACGGTACTGCGTCGATCAGAGCCACCAGGGAAGGCGGAAGCCGAGGTCCGGCCGGTCTTTCTGATCACGCTCCCATGGTGAACCTGGCCCATCGCGCCTCCTTCCACTCACGCGAAAAGACTGCACCATCAACGCCCGGGATCAAACACCTAGGCCGCCATCTTTCGACAGCGTTCTGCGCAACGGCGACAAGCTTGGACGCAGTCGTCCATATTCCCGATCCGCTTGCATTCGGCGGCGCAGTTTTCGCAGATGTCGGCGCAATCCGTGCAAAGGCGTTTATGATGTGGCGAGCCGATGATCATGATCTGGGCGCTGGCGCGACAGGTCTCGGCGCAGGTGAGCATGAGTTGGATATGTTCCGGCGCGGCGTGCGCCCCACCGAGCCTCAGGCAATGGTTTGTGATCATGCCCAAACAGGTTTGGTAGCAGCGCAGACACTCGTCGATGCAGGCCTGCATTTCTGGGGCGAACCGATCCATGGCCTTTCTCCTCGCGCTCGCAGTGGCGCAGAGGCCGCTGCGCGATGAAAAGACGCGTGCAGGGGGCGAGGGTTCCTGGCGCTTGCAATCCAACAATCTCCCGCTCGCCTCCCGCGGGGAAGAGGTCCACGTCGGTCCCGCTCGAGAAGAATGCGATTCCTGATCTTGCGGGTGGTCGCGTTGAGCGCCCGAACCGCGGGCGCGTCGAAAAATGCCCCCTCACGCGCAATGACACCGGATCTGCACGGTATCGTCCCGAGCTGGCCTTGCTATCGACAAGGAGGTTGCGCCTGCTGCTCGGTCTTCTTCGTCAAGTCCGGTCAGGGGCGCTGGCGGGAAGCGATTTGAACGATACCCGGGAGACATCGATGATTTCTGGATCAGGTGTTCTGGTCACGAAGGACGGCGGCCATCGTCCCGTGACCTATGAGTATGTGAGAACGGTCGGGGGGATCGCCGGTCAGCTTGCGTACGCCGGGGCTCAACTTGATCCCGGCCTCTTTGCCGACGAGATGCAGCTGGAGTGTCATGATGGCGCGCTAATGGATGTCGCGCTTTCACTGACCAGTGATAACCAAATCGGATTTGTCGGCCTTCGAGCGGAGCGGGCCGCTTCTGCGCAGCCATGAACGCGATCGTTGAGTCTGAATGCCCCCCAAGCTCGGCCACGGAGCCGCTCCTCAGCTCTCGTCAGTCGGGCGATCCGCGCGGGTCGCGGTAATCACTTGCATGATACTGACGACGATACGGTGAGCGCGGTCGAACTCCTCCAGCGAGGCCGCCGGACTATCGGGTCGGCCAAGCGCCGTGCTGGCCTCGACAGCGGCATGGGTGAGTTCTGCGTAGAGCGCTCGCAAGGTTTCCAGCCTCGTCACCGACGGTTGGCGTTCCCTGCAATCAACCCGCGAGCCCTGCGGTTTCTGCTGACTGGCTTGGAGCCCGACGACATTCGGCGGTCGCTGTACATCACTCTCGTCGTCACTGAAACTCGGCTATCGCCATTCCCATGATGGCGACCGGAGCTGTCGACGCTTGAGCGGAGCTTTTGCGGGTTCATGGCTGGCCTCGTTTCCGTGGGTTGGATGGAATGCAGAAGCACCCAGGAACTCCGTCCGCGTTTCGCGCGAACCCCGAAAGCCAGCTGAGCGGTGATGGATGGAGCCTGACGTGGGAGCACTGCCATGACAGCGGCGCCGGGTGCTGCTGTAGCTGACTAGCGGCCGTGCGGGTTTCCCAGTCGATGTGCCGCGACATTGGATAGACCCTGTCCTCAGCGCAACTGCGAGTTTGACCTGAATGGGCTACGCCCGAAGGGGGGCTTATTCATCCTACGAATGAACGAGGTCGGCCGGCTGCAGAACCCGAGGTGGGGAATTTCGCTGGCGACCGGCTCCGGATGCAACTCGCCGATCTCGCCGTCGTCGCGCGGTGCCGTGAAGATGAGCCAGGTCCGGTCGTAGATCGTGACGGAAATCGGCAGAGCAAGTCCCCCTTCGCAGAACAGTTCTATGTCTGCCGACATCGCATCAGGATCAATTCGAGCGATGTTCCCGACGAACGATCCTTCCCAGAGTTCGCTTCGTCGCCCTAGGGCTAATTGGTAGAGCCCAGGGATCGTCCATATCTGGCGCCGTACAAGCCGACCCGAAGACATTGCCAGTCCCCTTGATAGGATCCTGTCGGATGCGCAGATCGGGCGAAATCACGCACCACTCCCGGAGTTCGCAACGGGCTTCCTCGGAATTTGTTCCTCAGCGGTTCACGCCACCTCGTGCAAGTTGCAGGATTTTGTCGACGCCTCGCGCGCGTCAGAATACGAGCAGATAGGTGCGGCTCGTAGGGGAAACGTTGGGTGCCGAGAGACACGTGATGGATTAGGTCTGGTCTTCGCGCTGCTCGGTGGATTCTGCCTGAGCCAGCGGACTGATCGCCGGGCCATTCAGAACGCTTCCGTCCGGCGCGAAATGAGAGCCGTGACACGGACAATCCCAGCATTGCTCGAAGGAGTTCCAATGCAGGTGACAGCCGAGATGGGAGCAGGCCGCCGAGCGCTCGTGAAGAGTGCCGTCCTCGGCTCGATAAGCCGCGATCTTGTTGCGGCCATCGCGAATGATGGCACCTTGCCCGGGCGCAAGTTCCGCGGCCGAGGCCAGCTCGCCGGGCGCGAGATACTCCGCGAAATTCTTCACGGCTGAGATCATCCCGCTGACGAAGTTCGCAGTTGCCTTCGGCGGCTTGCGGCCGGGATCGTAGACGGCGGCATATTCGTTGGCCTGCCCCTCGATCAGATCGGGAATGATCAGACTGGCGACGACACCGTGCGTCATGCCTTGCCCTGAATCGCCCGTGACGACGAAAACCCGTTTGCTATCTCCTTCGCGGCCGATGAAGCCGCGAATCCAGCGTGTCCATGACCTGGCCGGACCAACGGTACCGGTCTGGACCGATCTTCGGGATGAGCGTCTTGATCCATGAGGTGAGCGCACTGAAACGGGCAGGTGCGTCGTCGGCTTCGCCCGTTTTGTGATCCGCCCCACCGACGATAAGGATGTCCTTGCCGTCCTCTCCCCGGGTGAGGCGCACGTAGTGGTATGGATCCTCGGTATCCCAATACAAGGCGTCGTCGAGCCTGCCGCGGTCAAGTTCGAAGCCCATCGCGTAGGTCCGATACGGAGCCTGTTTGGTGTGCAGGGAAACGAGGTCATGGATAGGCGAGTTGGTTGCGACCACAGCGTAGTCGGCGATTACGGTATGCCCCGACGCGAGCTTCAGTTCGACGCCGCCGTCCCCCTCCACAACCTCGACGACGGGCGTTTCCGCGTGCAGGTGACAGCCCTTTTCGGTCAGCGCCTTTGCCACTCCTCGGAGGTATTTCAACGGATGGAAGGTCGCCTGATCGGGATATCGGAGATAGGGGCGGTCTTCCAGCGTACGCAGGGGGAGGCCCGTTCCGCGCGCAACGCTGACGCCGATCTCCTTCGCGGCCGAAACCTCCTCATGCAAGACGCTTACGTCGCTCTTCGGATCGAGGAACAGAATTCCATCAAGTCGACGGAATTCGCAGTCGATCCCGAGCTCCCGCTGGATATTCTCGATCCTGTCGACCGCTGCGCTTTGGCTGGCTTGAAAACCCGTTGCCAGCTCCGCTCCCCGCATGGAAAGCAGTTCCGACAGCGAGTCGTCGCAGATGGGAGCGAGGTGGCCCGTCGTTCGCGCGGTCATGCCGCCGGCGATCTCTGCGCGATCGAGCACGATGACCGACCGACCTCGCAGGGTCAGCTCATAGGCGATCGACAAGCCGGCAATGCCCGCGCCGATGACGGCAATCTCCGTCCTCGCATCCGCGATCAGGGGTTGGGCGTCCGACGCGACCTGTACGTCCATCCAGACTGATCGGCTCTGTTCGCGCGTCGCGTTCATGGCGCATTCTCCGGGAGAATGTGCGTCAAACGCTTTCGAAGCGCATTGGTTCGAAAGCTCCTGAATGGCGGCGCGCCGAGTCGAACTGGAGCCTGACTCGATGCTTTGAAGCGGACGGAGATTGCCGTGATCGGACGGGTGGTGCCTTCAGCCGACGCCCCCGCCTGATGCATCAGAACGAGGCGACGATGCCCGCTGCCTCGCCCTGGCGAGTACCCACGGCCACAGATGCCAGAGGCCCAAGAGGACCGAGCCTGACAGGATGGCCAAGATCGTCGCCAGCGATCGGTTCGCCGCGATCTTGAACACGACGACGTACATCTCGGCCGCCAGGCCAAGCGCAAGGCAGAAGGTCGCGACGAGAAGCATCCGGCCCGCCAGGACTTGAAACCGGGGATTGTCACCGCCCGCATAGACCAGGCGGTGGAATGCGGCCGGCGCAATCAGGACGATGGTGGAAAGCGCGACAAATGCCAGCGCGGCGCCATGGATCAGCTTCACTTGGACGGGAAGGCACCTGAACCCCTCGGTCAGCACGATCGACAGTTGAAAACCAAGGAGCGCCTGAGCGCCCGGCAGGACCACCCTCGCGTCCGTTAAGACATAGTCGATCTTCGCGGCAAGGGGCGTCTTTTCGTTTGAAGTTGGCACATCCGTTTCCCGCTGATACGCGGCTGGCGCCCCCCACAAGCCAATCGCAAATCCGAAACCGGCGAGTCCCGCTGCGGTTCCGATCGACCAACCGGCGATAAGAGCGCCTGCGATCGCCAGATCAACGGCTAGCGCAACCGCGAACAGCGCAAGTGTCGGGGTCATGATCGAGGTGATGAAGCGATTGATCGCGATCGAGGCTGCGCCGTGCTCGACGATGCGATGCCGCGCGCTCGGCGTGATGAGTAGGCCAACGACCAGGACGATCAATGCGACGACGATCAGCTCGAGAGTCTGTTCCAGCCGGGAGAGCGCGGCGAAGGCGTCTTGGAAGGGCGCATGGAATTGAAACCCAAGCAGAATCTGGGCTCCCAGCATCAGCATCCTGGACTCGTCCAGGGCCGTCTTGGTCTGGTTCGCCAGGGACACGGCTTTCAGATCCGACGCTGGTGTTCGTCGGCGGCGATCAGGTGCTCGAGTTCGGCGCCGAGCGCGAGGCCTGCGGCGACGTCGCTTGGCCAATGGGCTAACACCAGAATTCGCGTGATCCCTAGTGTCGTCGCGAGTAGCCAAATGATCGTCGCCTGTCGCGGGAACGCTCGCGTCGCCATCGCGGCAATCCCGCCCAGGTGCACGGCATGGCCACTCGGAAAGGCGTCGAATGCCTTGCCCGACCGGGTGAACCCCCTTAGTCGAGCGGCGGGTTCCGCTCGGTCGGGACGTTCCTGGACGGTAATCGCCTTCAGCAGATGAGGGGCAACCGCGGTCGCCACCATGACCCGCAAGGCATGGGCCGCGAGGTGTCGGTGGCGCGGGGCCAGGCGGGTGACCAGCCAGAAGCCTGCGCTCAGGCTGAGCGTGAAGCGCTCATCCGCGAGCCAGGTCAGAACACCGGACCCTCTGCGCACCGAGGCGGGAATGGCGCGGGCAACGCTTCGGGCGACCCATTGGTCAAATGGAAAGATCGGAACGCGTAGGAGTTTCATCGTCGGTGCCTTCTGATGGCACCTTGCCAACGCTGCCGGTCGAGCTTTGTTCGCATGCTACGTGGAGTGTAATGCTCTGACGATCGCTCGAAACCGGGAAACGTTACCGCGCTGCGCAACGGCTTCAGGCCTGCCGGGCGCTGGGCCAGGGACTGGCCGAAGATAAAGTGAAGGAACGCTAGGGCAGCCGCCTGCCGCGCACGAAAAGCCCCGCCAACTGGGAGCTGACGGGGCGGTCCTCAGCGACGTGTCCCTCCCTTGCTTTGGCTACTTATTGGATTGCTTGTGCGCTTCGGACGTGTGTTTGTGAGCAGCTTCGCTGTGCTCAACGGCGGCGGCGGCGTGCTGTTTGCCCCCGGTATGGTTGCCCTGATTATGCTCATGCGCCGCCTGGAGATGATGATGGGCAGCGGCTGAGTGATGCGCGGAGGCGGTCATATGATGCTCGGAAGAAGGATGCTTAGCCATAGCCAGTTTCCTTTCGGAGTAGGCCGCTTCGGTTTGGCAACGCGAATGCGGCGGGGCTAAACTGATTCAAGCCGGCATTGTTGCGATCGAGAGAGCCCTTCAAAGGGGAGGGCCTGCCGGCCAGTCCCGGCGAGTGTTCACTCACCTCTGAAAGCACGTTGCTCAATGTCATCGGCCCGGTCGACGATGACCCGTCCGGCCGCCGCCAGCCGCACGGACAAGCGATGAGAGTGCGTCTCGATAAGGGCATCAATGGGGCATTCCGGGCGACGCGACTCGTCGCGTCCCGGACATTCCGCGGGACGCCGCGACCGAGATTATGTTGCGTGCGCAACTCTACCGAGCAGTATTTGCCTTGCACTCGCGTCGCACCGTATTCACCCGTTTCATACCCGCCGGACGGACGAGGATCCTGGGCGCGATGTAAGGCCGACCTGACCCCTGACCGCCTCGGAGCGGATGCCGGGAGGCTCGTCCCTGACCTGGAACGGTTCGTGCCGCCCGCGTAGGGCGCGATCGGCGGCTTCCGGCTCGTTCCCGTAGCGGACGCAATCTGCAGTTCATCGGAAAGAACCATGAGGCGTTGATGGAGTTGTATCTGACGCACTTCAGCGAGCAGGTCGAAGGAACCGGCGTCGAGGAAGTTCCGAGTCAGTGGCGATAGCCACGGTTCACCAGAAGCAGGCCGGCCATGGCAACGATTTCGACGAGAGCTATTCACTTCGAGGAGCGCGCGGGGATACCCAACAATCCACGCTTGCCCGTCATTGTGTACGAAGCCGCTTTTCCCGGCGATCTGGGGGAGCTGGGGACCGTCATGGAGAAGCGCTTCGGCGCAAACGGGTGGCCAGCGCAGTGGCGAAACGGGATCTATGGCTTTCACCATTATCACACGCTCGGGCACGAAGTTCTCGGCATTGCGGCTGGGTCGGCGGAACTGGTGCTGGGCGGTCCCAATGGCAGGATTCTGGGTGTCCGCGCGGGCGATGTGCTGTTGCTTCCGGCCGGGACCGGGCATTGCCGGGTCAATGCTTCAAGCAACCTTCTCGTGATTGGCGCGTACCCTCCTGGTCAAACCGGAGACATCGCTCGCGGCGAACCGAACCCGCTGATCCGGAAGACTATTGCGCTGCTTTTCCCGCGATCGATCCCGTTTATGGGCAGGATGGACCCTTGAGCCAGCACTGGTCCGACACCGTCTGAGGCTTCATCGGCGCACCGTAGTCGACCGGCTTCGGCCGAGCGGTGGCGGCGTCTCATTGGAAGCCCGACGGGCGCGTCTTTCCGGCCCAACCCATCACGGCCGCGCCTGTGCCAGATGATCAGGCAGATCGCCCTGGTTCACGAAGCGCGCCTGCGGATGACTGGCGGGGTGCGTTGATCGCCGACTCCATCTGAGCGGAGAACTTCTCGGCTTCGATTTTCCAATGAAACGCCGCGGCGGCAAGTCACAGACGGCTGCGCTCAGCGCGCCCTGCTGCCGCGCCGCAAGGCCGGCGGGTTAGGCCAGCCGCGAAGCCAAATGGTTCGATCTCATTGATGCATCAACGAAGAGCCTCGAGGGGCGAGAGATCGCTGCGAATCTGACGTCAAGCGGAACAGAAACGGCATCCAGCTCGTTCGAAATTTATCCGCGGCCAAGTCCGCAAATTTCGAGGTGTACGCACATGAAAAAGCTTTTGCTCGCGTCGTTCATCGCGATAGCGAGTTCTGTTGGTGCGTTGGCTCAGACCGCCACCACTTCGCCAATGCCGTCGCCGAAGGGCGACGCAGACAAGAATGCTCCGCTTCCCGGTGCGAATAGCTTCACCGAAAGCCAAGCCAAGAGCCGCCTGGAGGCCAACGGCTATTCGCAGATCGGCCCGCTCACGAAAGACGCGGACGGCGTCTGGAAAGGCAGCGCCACCCACGGCGGCGCCACCGTGAATGTGACCGTCGACTACCGCGGCAACATCACACGCAAGTAACCGGGAGGAAGCCATGACCCAGACACTCACTCGTTCGTACGACAGCTATGAAACGGCTCGCTCGGTGGTCGAGGCGTTGGAGGCTGCAGGCGTGAGCACTGCCGACATCAGCGTAGTCGGTCGACGTGCCGGAGCGGATGACAGCAACGCCGGAGAGGGGGCGGGAATCGGTGCGGCTCTCGGGGGCGCAGCCGGTCTGCTCGCGGGCATCGGATTGATCGCCATTCCCGGAATCGGCCCCGTGGTTGCGGCGGGCTGGCTCGCATCGACGGCCGCGGGTGCCGCGGCCGGAGGGATCGCCGGTGGCGTTGTCGGGGCACTGACGAGGGCGGGGCACAGTGAGGAGGATGCCAACTACTACGCCGAAACGATTCGCCGGGGCGGCTCGGTGGTTTCTGTTCGTGTATCCGATGAGCAGGTTCCAGCGGTCGAGGCCATCCTCGACGGTGCAACACCGATCGACCGGGACGCTCGTCTGGCGGAATACCGCGCTACGGGTTGGAGCCGTTTCGACGAAACCGCGGCTCCCTACCGGTCCACCGTAGTTTGAAAGAAGTTTGCCGGCCCCAAGGGGCCGGCCACTTAGGTGCCACAGCGCCTTGAGCGGGTCGGTGCCGACGACATCGTCTCGGAAGGCCTCAGGGACAAGCCGCTCGGCGTACCCGACGGGAGCGCCGCCGAGGTTCCGATTGGCGCTGGCGATGAAACTGCAAGCGCGTCGGATCGCGACAGCCTCAGGGTTGAAGAGCCGAACCCGGAGCATGGACTTGATCCTCGCCTATAAGGCGAATCCTCCACTGTTCAGACAAGGCTTCGCGCTCGAGACGTGGCCTCACATCGCGCGGAGGTTCTCGGCCGATGTCTTCCCCGAGCGCTTGTCGGGGACAAGTTCATAGGACACCTTCTGACCCTCCTGAAGATCACGCAGGCCCGCCCGCTCAACCGCACTGATATGCACGAAGACATCCTGGCCGCTGTCGTCAGGCGTAATGAAGCCAAAACCTTTGGTTGAATTGAACCACTTTACCGTTCCTGTTGCCATGATACGCCCTTTCCATCGAGAGACGGTCAGCATGGCATGGCGGTCAAATTGCTCAAGTCGAAGTTTTCGCTTCATCTCGCGCGTCAACGAGACGGCATTTCAGGCTTGAATAGCTCAGCCGTACGTGGTGTCGGACCGAGGCAACCGCTCAATCACTGTGCGACGTTTGGAGGACCAAGGGCTTACTTCCCGAAAGCCGTGCCACCGGGCCCCGGGGACAAATCGGGCCCCAACGTAAGGCTTATGGCGGCCGTTTCAGCCCCGCTTATATGCCTCCAGCATCGCAGGGCAAGGCTGCGCCGGTAGCGCAGGGCTGTGGTAGTATAGGCCGCTGCGACATATCCTGAATTGCCAACTGAAACGGAACAAAAGCGGAGCGAGTTTCGTTCCTTTGATCGGATTTGTTCGATCCCAACAGGAGGAATTCCCATGCTCAAATCCACTCTGGCGCTCGCTTCGCTCGGCTTCGTGCTCGCGCTGTCTGCGGCCCATGCCCAGACCCCGAGTTGCAGCCAGGCCGAGCTCACGAAGATGGAAACTGACGCCGGCAAGATGACGGACGCGACAAAGAGGGCCGCGACCATGAAAGAAGTGAGCATGGCGAAGGAAATGATGGCCAAGAACGATACCAAGGCCTGCATGACCCACATGAACAACGCCATGAAGATGATGCCCAAGAGCTGAAACGCCGCCCAACCCAAATGAATCTTGGCGCCAGGAAATTCATCTCCGCCAATCAGCGGGTGACTGATAGGGACGGCGCCGCCACGGCGCGGCGCATTAAGACGAGCGAACTTGCCCGCGGAAGACCGGCGGGTTGCGGCTTAGGTCCGTTTGCCTCAACCATATGGTGACCAATGGCACGTTTGGCATCGAAAAGGACGACATCGTCCGCGGTAAAACCAAGGTACTGTTATGTCATTTGCGAATGTACATGAGAGACTGCCGCTCATGGCCGACCGGCGGTCTTCCTTGGCTGGCGTGGAAGCCGAAGAAATTTCGCGTGTCGCAGATCGGTGGGCAGCTGTCATCATCGACGCAAGGCGATTGATCTGCGATTGTCTGGCTTCATCACTTTTCTCCAGAGACGCGATTACGACGTCGAGACTTTTTCGTCGTGGGCGCAATGGCGCCGCGAACGGCCAAGTCCGCGGCGAGCGGGAACGGTCGTCCTGCGCTATCTCAGCGGTCCGCGCTGCCGCAAGGAGATTGAGCGGGAGGTCGCGGATCTCGCCGGCGACGGCGACGTCGCGCTGGTCCTCCTCTCGGATACCGAGGACGTCGACGAGATTCTGGAGGCCATCGCCGGCGGCGCGAAAGGCTATATTCCGACAACGCTCAGCCTCGACGTGGCACGCGGCGCGATCGATTTAGTGCGTTCTGGCGGCGTGTTTATCCCATCGGGGAGTCTGCTGTCGCCCTACGCGGGCAAGCCGGGAGATGCCATCGGACCACGGCAAATGTTCACACCCCGGCAGGCGGCGGTGTTGGAGGCCGTCCGGCATGGCAAAGCGAACAAAGTCATCGCTTATGAGCTCGACCTGAAGGAAAGCACCGTCAAGGCTCATATCCGGAATGTCATGCGCAAGCTCGGTGCGCATAACCGGACAGAGCTCGCAGTCCGGAGCAGCTACTTACCAGGCGCAAGCGGGTAAGAGGAATTGAACCGCTTGGTTTTGGGAAGGCACAGCTTCTGAGAAAGTTGACCTATGGGGTGCACGCCGACCGTCGTCCTTTAAGGTTCGCAGAGCATGGCGTGGATCGGAGAGCTGCGGGCCAGCCCTGTCTCCCGTCCGAGAAGGCCGAGGGGCCGGGGCCCATCAATCACCCCGGCATTCCTCGATGTCAGAATCCGGGCCGCCGGAATCCTGCTCGCGGCGCTGAGTGAGCTGATTGTGGTCCTCCGTGTGAGGCAAGATCGAACTTGGAGGAGTCCGATGGGTGCAACCCCCATGCGAGCCTGTCTCTTCGGGACGGCTTTAACCGCCTTGCTGTGCGCGGCCGACGCGCAGGCCCAGTCGGCGCCATCACCCTCGCTGCCCGGGCCTGAGCACAAGGAGGGTACCGGCACCGGCTCGGGGTCATCGGGAATGGCGCCGCAGCAGGGCACCGGCAGCGGCGCGACGCAGCATGCCCCGGGCGCCAATCGCCCCGAGTCGGGCGGGCCGCCGCCCTCTGCCGACAGCCAGCAGAACCGCGACTACGGACGGGACACGAGCCCTGCCGGGCAGTCGATGCACCAAAGCAACCCTGCTGGCGGCGCCCCCAAAAACCCTAACTGATTGCCGCGCCATCGGACTCGATCAACGAGCGAATCCTAGCGAATGGTCCGAACGAGCGCGACGATCGAGCGTCCAGGGCTTAGGGGCAGCGCCCCGTACCGGGCAGGTGCCGCCGGGATCGTTCAGGCGGCCCGCGCAGAATCCGGTGCGGCGGTCCAATTCTCTAGTCCCGTTTCAGTTTGCCGAGGTTTCCAGGAAGACCGGAAAGGGGCAAATCGTCCTCTGCTAGAAAGCTGCCTCCTAAGCCTTCCTCGCCGTCGCCTTCTCGCGACGACAGCATTTCGGCGGCGGCCGCGAGGATTTCCGGCGGTGGCTCGACGTCTTCCTGAAGGTGCCATTCAACCGACTCCCGGCTCATGCCTGAGCGGTCGGCAAGGGCGGCTATCCAGTCTTCCCGTGGGAACCGGGCGCCCATCCTCAGGGCGAGTTCACGGCCCGTTCCGATCGGTTCCATTGGTCTCATCATGGCGGCTCCGTCTTGAGGATTGTAGCGAGATCTTATCTACTGAGCCGGTGGTCCGGGGGCAGTCCGGCATTAGGCAAAGCGGCCGTCCTCCCTCAAAGGATCGGATGACCGCCGGTCACGGCCATGGTAGCCCCCGAGACGTAGCTCGAGAGCGGGTCGGCCAGCATCACATAGGCGGTCGCCAGTTCGGCGGGCTGTCCGGGCCGCTTCATCGGCACCTGCTTGCCGAAATTGGCCACGCTATCCGTTGACAGCGTCGAGGGAATTAGCGGCGTCCAGATTGGCCCGGGTGCCACCGCATTCGCGCGGATGCCTTTTTCCGCCAGCAATTGCGCCAGTCCGCCGGTGAAGTTCTGAATTGCGCCCTTCGTCGTGGCATAGACGAGCAAGGTCGGATTCGGCTTATCCGCATTCACCGAGGCCGTGTTGATGATGCAGGAGCCAGGCAGCATGTGCGGGACGGCGGCCTTGGTCAGGTAAAACATCGCATGGATGTTCACCGCGAAGGTGAGTTGCCATTCCTCATCCGAGATCTCGCCGATCTCCTTGAAGCTCGCCTGATGGGCGGCATTGTTGACGAGGATGTCGATGCCGCCGAACTCGGCCACGGCCAGGTCGACGATCTTGCGGCAATGGGCCGGCTCCTGGATGTCTCCGGACACCAGCACAGCTTTCCGTCCCGCCTTCTCGATCCAGCGGCGGGCCTCATCAGCGTCCTCGTCCTCGTTCAGATAGGAGATGAGGACGTCCGCTCCCTCCCGGGCGAAGGCGATGGCGACAGCCCTTCCAATACCGCTGTCCCCGCCAGTGATGATCGCACGCTTGCCCTTGAGGCGGTTGGAGCCGACGTAGCTGTCTTCGCCGTGATCCGGTCGCGGCGACATGGCTTCGGTCCGTCCCGGCATGGGCTGTTGCTGCGCCGAGAAAGGCGGTTCGATGCGCGTCGTCATGCGTGCTTCCTCGCGGCTTGAGCATCTCAGTGCTTGCTATTGTGCTCGGGCTTCCCCGTGCGTTTGGTCGAAGCCATCTTTTCGAGCTCGGTCTCGCTCATCGAGCTCTCCATTGATTTCGAGGCGCCCTTGAGCTCGCTCTTGTTCATGTCTCCGCGCTTGGCAGCGAGCGCTGCGCCCGCAGCCTTCTGCTGAGCAGCTGATTTGGCAGGCATGTCGTCCTCCTCGCTTAGATGAACGGGGGATGGCGTAGGTCGGAAATTAAACCCCGGCGGCGGATCCGAGTTCCGTGCTCGCGATGCAAGTGTCGCCCCCGGGAAGCCGAGGTGCTTAACCCCGGGCTTTGAGGGGCAGTCGTTTCGCGCGATTAGAGCAAACGCACTGTGGGCCATGTTTCGCAACGCAACGAGAGCGCCACGAGGACAGCGGCGATCCCTCGAGCGATAAGGCATGGTCCAGCGAGCCTGACGCGACTCGCAACGAGATCGATCAGAAGACCGTCGCGAAGTGGTGCGCGCCTTCTGGGCTAGGGCTGATCCGCTTTCGCGGTGCACTGTTCGATGGTCGAGGTGTTGCCACTGACGACGGAACATCCGCAGCCCGGCTCCCGCCCGCTGGACTTTCTCCATTGCCGCCAAGGGGAGGTGTGTCGCGCTTCGCGAGAAATTCGCGCAATAGTTGTCTCAATCGCCTGATATCATCGATCAGGACAGTACGCCATATAATGCGCTCTGATGACGTGAGATCGTCCATATATTGGTCAATAAAAATAATCTCTTCGCTGGTGAATTTTTGGGGTTGTGTCTCTCTTGCATCAATGAATAATCGCGCCTTGCAAACGTGGTGCCGATCCAAGCGCGTCAAACGATGATGTCTACAGTGACAAGAATGTAGTGTTGGCGAGATATTTGTCATGACAAACAAATATCACCGATCAAATCAGGTATTTGACGCAAATTTCCAAATCAAAACCGGAAATGTCAGGCAAATTCTGTCGCCTAGGCTAAGGCGGTGGCGCGTAGCTAATGCGCAGCAGCGAGATCAATTTCTGAAAGCGACCTTTCCGTGGCGGGACGTAAGTAGGCATCTCGCCCGATGCCCAAGGCAGCTCCTCTGGGGTGGCCAAGGCGACACAGCTCTCCTCAATAGGGAGGCGGTCATGATTCACGAGCGACACCACGCGCAGCGTGGCCGCGGGCTACGGCGCACCTTCATCCTTGGCCGCAGCGCAGACGGCAGTTGGATCGTCAGCGAGGTCGGTGGCTTCGTTGCGGCCACCTTCCTCAACCTCGGTGAGGCCATTCGCTTCGCTCAGGCCGAGCGCGGAGGTCGAGTGGGCATTGTCGTCCCGCCTTGAAGGCCCGTCTTCACAGGTCCAACCAAAGTCACATTGAAAGGAAGCCCGACCATGCATGACCTCTCGAAAGACCTAACCGAGCCGTGGCAAGCGTCATTAACCGCGGTCACGGAGACAACCCGGCTCGCCCTCGACAATATCCAGAAGCTGAGTGCCCTTCAGCTGAATACCCTGAAGACCTGCATGGACCTGGGCTTCGCGCGCCTGAGGGCCGCCGCGGATATCAAGGGGGCGCAGGATCTTGTGGATTTCCAGGCTGGCCAGATGGAGGCATCGGTGAGCCTGTCGGAAAGGCTCAACGATGCCGGCAAGGCGCTGACCGAGCTGGGCACCGGCCTCATTTCGGAGTGGAGCAAGGTGGCCGCAGATGGTTACGAGCCAGCGAAACCCTTGCGGGTGGATCCGCCACGCAAGGCGGCGTGAGCGAGGTCCCGCCTTAGCAGGTTCCGGACCGGCCTGGAGGTGGCGCGGGTCCCGTTAGCCTGGTGCCTCTACTATCCGACGGACGAGCCCGATCGGGCTGCATCCGAAGAGCGATGCCGAGCTTTCGAGTACGCGGAGTTAATCCATGCAAACCGACAGCGTCGCGACGATTGTTGAGATTGCTGAGGCGCGCGCGGCGTTCGACGTCGCGTGGTCTCAGATCAAGGCTCATGGCCGGATCATCGTGGGTCACGAGACGAGCAGAAAAGAGTGGCTTGCGCGCATCGTTCGGGGGCTTTGTGAGGTGCGGCCCGGCCAAGACGTCGCGCCGCTCGCCCTCAAGCAATTTTTTGCAACGGTTCCAATGTGAGCCGCGTAGTCCCCACAATCGCAGGGTCACGCAGGTCGCCGCATGGATCACCGCCATGGCAGAGAATGTCAATCGTAAGGCCTTCGATGGCTCGGCGCTGCCTGGGATCGACGTCCTGGCGGAGCGCTTGATCGCAACGGCGCGCAGCGCCCAGATCCAGCTTGTAACTGTCGAATCCTGCACGGTCGGCGCGATGGCGCAGGCGTTGTCGCGGCCGTCCGGCGCGGCCCTGGCCCTCGCTGGAGGCTTCGTGACCTACACGAAAGCCGCCAAGGAGAAGCTGGTAGGCGTCCCGGGGTCGCTTCTCGCGGAATATACCGCCGTGCATGCGCAGGTGTGTGTTTTCGAAGCGGATCGAGGCTTGCGGAGAAGGGTGATGTACGAGCAAATCCTCGATTGTTGGCGCTAGTGGAGTGGCCGTGCCCAAGGCTGCCGACCGCCGCGCGAAGATCGCCACCTTCAACGTCAACGGCGTGAATGGGCGGCTTTCGGTCCTCTTGCGCTGGCTCGGGGAAGCCGAACCAGACGTGGTGTCCCTCCAGGAACTCAAGTGCCAGGACGAGCGCTTTCCGGCGCGCGAAATCGAGAACGCGGGCTATGGCGCGATCTGGCATGGGCAAAAGAGCTGGAACGGCGTGGCCATCCTGGCGCGGGGGCGGGAACCCATCCTCACCCGTCGGGGACTTCCCGGGGATCCCGACGACACGCACAGCCGCTACATCGAGGCCGCGGTTGACGGGGTATTGATCGGATGCCTCTACGTTCCAAACGGCAATCCCGTCCCCGGTCCGAAATTCGACTACAAGCTGCGCTGGGTCCGTCGCTTCGAAGCTTATGCGAGCGATCTGCTCGCGTTCAGGATTCCTGTCGTGCTCGCGGGTGACTTCAACGTGATCCCAACCGATCTCGACGTCTACAAGCCGGAGCGGTGGCGCGGCGACGCCCTGTTCCGTCCGGAAGTGAAAGAGGCCTTCCGCACCCTGACCGGGCGGGGTTGGATCGACGCATTGCGCAGGCTGCATCCGGACGAGCGCATCTATACGTTCTGGGACTATTTCCGAAATGCCTGGAGTAGGGACGCTGGGCTGCGGATTGACCATCTTCTGATCTCTCCACCCGTCGCCGACCGGCTCATCGCGGCTGCCGTCGACCGGCATGTGCGGGGATGGGCCAAGGCGAGCGATCACGCTCCCGTCTGGATCGAGCTAACGAGGTAACCGCGACCAACATCACGGAGCCGCCACCGGTGCTTGGCGTTCTCCCCGGGTTCCTCCGCTCGAGCTGCTTTCGCGCGGTCATGAGGACCGCTCAGCCTCTCGAGTTCGCAATTCCTGACCCGATTGACCGCGAGCGCGGAACCGGCCCGGAAGCAGCACGTTAGCCTTCCCGAGCGGAGGGACGGGAATGAGAAGTAAACTGATTCACGCGGCCGCCGGGCAGAAGATCTACGCCGTTATCTTGGAAACCGGCGACGAAGCGATGGCTTGCTTGAACGCGTTCGCCGTCGAGCACGGCATTTCGGCGGCTAGTTTCAAGGCAATTGGCGCCTTCCGCTCGGCAGAACTGAGTTACTTCGACTGGGAGACAAAAGGATACATACCGATCCCGGTCCAGGAACAGGTCGAAGTCGCGTCGCTGACCGGCGATATCGCGGTGGAGCCTGGCGAAAAGCCTGCCGTCCACATGCACGCGGTCCTTGGCAAACGTGACGGAAGCACCGTTGCTGGCCACTTGAGCCGGGGTGATGTCCGTCCCACGCTCGAAATTGTTCTTTCCGAAACGCCGACCCATCTGGCGAAGCGCCGCGACACGGAAACCGGACTCATGCTGATCAGCTTGGATGATTGAGACAGCGCCGATCAGGAAGCCACAAGGCATTGGCCGCTGAGCGCACTTCTGAGTCAGAGTCTCGGAAGTCGACAAAACACTGCAACGCCGACTTCGGGCGGAACAGAAGCGTTAGAAAATCATCTCGCGGTTCAGCCGCGAATTTCGAGGCGTTCGACCCTGAAGAAGCTTATACTTGCCTCGCTATTCGCGATGGCGGTTTCCCTCGGTGCGTTTGCTTAGACCACCCCCGCATCGCCAGCGCGATCTCCGGAGGGCGAGGCGCGAACTGCTTTCGTCTGATGCGATACCCACGACTGTTCGACGAGAATGGCGCCCTCGACAAGTCTCAAGCGGATTCCCAGTCATGACGCTCCGAAACCACGAGGAATATGAGGCTGCCGTTCAGCGCATTGCCACGTTGAGGGATGCGCCCGAAGGATCTCCGCAGGCAACCGAGTTCGTTCAACTCACCGCCGAGATCCGACGCTGGAATGAGGCGCACGAGGGCGAGAACGATCATGGACCGGCCCCGTCCCACAGCTTGCTCACGCCGGACGATCTTCCCTTCTCGGGGCTGCCGGGCAATCTCGGCAAGCTCAAGAAGGACTGAGCCGGCCTCAATCAAATGATCGGATAACCACCGGTCACACATAGGCCGTCGACATAGGGAACGGGCTGCAATCGGGCTTCAAGCGGCCCTTCCGGAACGTCCGCTCGCTCACCGCGTCACGGGTGGGGAATTGGAGGACGGCGACCCGCGAAAAGACGAAGTATGCCCGACCTTATCGCAGCGGCGGCGCCCGAGGCCGTGCCGGCCAAATTGAGCGTGGCGGCCAGCACGCACACAAGACGACCTCAGCCGGGTACGTCGCCGTTTGCGTCGTTCACCGAGACACACGTCGCCACCCCGCCTTTCAGGCGGCGTGGCGACGTGAGGCAGTTTGGCTCATTTCGCGAAGCGGCCTTCATACTTGAACTGGGGCGCGGCCTTTAGCTGTTCCTTGGTGGCGTTGATCCGGGCATTCCATTTCTTGTCCGTCGCATTCCAGGTGATAGCAAGGGCGCTGGGGCTCACCGCAACATAGTGCGTGCCCATGCCGAGAAAGCCGCCGACTGACAGGATGTAAGAAGCCAGGGAGTTGCCGGCGATTACGACATCCTCGATCTCGCCGACATTCTCGTCGCCAGCGTTCCTGACGTTCAGCCCCTTGAGGCTGCTTACGAGCGCTGATGCCTCGTCGACAGAAACAAATACCTTTGAACCCGCCGGAGCGGTGACGGGTGCCGTCTGTGCGAACGCGGTGCCGGACAGCAAGGTGGCGGCGAGAGTAAGAACGATGGCGCGCATGTTCGGAGACCCTTCTCTTAAGTCCGCAGTTCGGGACCGCTGCGGCAGCATGGGAAGGAAATTCCGAGCACCCCCAATCTGTTCCTCAGAGCGCGAACTCTGCGGAACAAACGCGATGCGAGGGCGGGTGAAGGCAGTTGGTGGATGACGACCTGCACACGAGCTTGCGGGGGCTCTGGGGCCGACGCGCCCGCCCCTAGGCTCACGGCAGGATCGCGATCCGGGCGAGCAACTTGACCAGTTCGGCCTGACGCTTGGTATTGGTCTTGGCGAATAGCGCCGCCAGTTGCGATCGCACGGTGGAGGGCCCGACGTGGGTGTTGCGGGCGACATCGGGGCTCGCCGGTTGACAGATGAAGCGCTAGCCGGGTCTCCGCCACGATCAGACCAAACATGCGCTGAAGCACAAATGGATTGGGCTGAAGCCGAGCGTCCAGATCGACCAGCATGACCACGCTGGTGCCCTGCGGGATAGTCTTCGTGTCCTGGTTCAGGATGAACGGCGCGTCGTGCTTGTCCCAAATGACGATCCAACGGAGCGGGCTGAGTGGAGGCCGGTTCGGAGCGCGCGACCCGAACAGGCGGTCCGGTCAAGAGAAAAGTTGGAACCGAAGGAACGCCAAAACGTTCGAGCTTTGCACCACTCGCGCCTTCTCAAATTCGGAGGCCCGCAATGGCCAAACATCATTCTAGGGAGCATCATCAAACGGCTGCGGCGCCGCCAGATTGCTGTCCATCACTATCGTACGGAAGCACCCCACCACGTTCAGTGTCGGCACGATGAAGCGAAGACGCATGAGAACACCGCGCGCGAACCCGGTAACGAAGAGCAAAGGCAGATCCGAACCGCGCAATTGAAGAAGTGAGCGCCTAGTGGCGTAGAGGTCTTTAGCCGATGATTACTGACGATCGTGCGTCTTTATTGGAGGCCCGGCGAAGCCTTAAGATGGCGCGATCGCCGGAGGCTTACATACGCGGCACCACCAAGCTGTTCTATGAATGGCTGGATCGCCGCACAGCGTCGATTCCAGGCGGCCCTGCGATTTGGATTTGTGGCGATTGTCATCTCGGCAACCTAGGCGCCCTCGCAGATTGCGACGGCGAGGTCGCCGTTCAGATCAGGGACTTTGATCAGACGGTCATAGGCAACCCGGCGCATGATCTTATCCGCCTGGGACTTTCGCTGGCCTCTTCGGCACGGGACAGCGACCTACCTGGCGTTACCACCGCAAAAATGCTGGATGCTCTAATTGCGGGATATGCGGCGGCGTCGGTCGAAAACGGGTCAAGCGGACCGCGTCTCAAGCAACCGAAAGACATCAAGAAGCTTCTCAAGCACTCAGTGCGCAGGCGTTGGCGCAATCTCGCAATGGAGAACTTTCAGACAAAACGCCCTTTGCTACCTCGCGATGAATGTTTCTGGGCGCTTCATAGGAACGAGCGTTCAGCCGTTCTGTCCCTTTGCAAGCAAGCGGAACTGCAAATGAGTTTATTCGGGGAAGAGAAGGAGAAAGACTGCCATCGGCAGGTGCTCGACGCCGCCTATTGGGTCAAGGGTTGCAGTTCGCTTGGACGCCTGCGATGCGCGGTTTTGCTCCGAGACGGCAAGCATGGCCGGATTTCGTTGCTCGATATCAAGGAAGCTGCATCCGCCACCGCTCCGTCGGCTTCCGGAGCTCGGATGCCGCGAGACTATGCAGAAAGGGTGGTCGCCGGCGCAAAGGCCCTATCGCCCAATCTTGGCGAGCGGGCGGTGGCATCTAAAGTCGTGAATACGGCCGTTTTCATCCGCGAAATCACTCCGCAGGATTTGAAAATCGAGGTCAGACGCCTTTCTTCAAACGAAATCGAGGCGATCGCACGCTATCTCGGAGGTGTTGTCGGCCACGCTCATGGTAGACAAATGGATGATCAGGAGTGGCACTCGTGGGTCGCCGAGCTTTGCCGCGGACGCAAGAAAGAGCCGGAGGCGCCTTCCTGGCTTTGGTCGAGCGTCGTCGAACTGCTCTCCATCCACGATCAGGCCTACCTCGAGCATTGTCGTCGATATGCGCTGGCGCATCACTAACGGCTCCGCCGATGAGCGACGTACAGGCGGCAATTCGGACTAAAGGCGACGACACAGGTCGCAATAGGCCTCCGGTGGTCTTTGCTACCTAATGCCAGAACGATGAGCCCGCCATCGAGCAAAGCGCGATCGACGTCGCCGTTCTCGTCCGACTGGCCAAGCAGCCTGCCACTGTCCGTGCCGAAGCGCTGACCATGCTGCGCTCTGGGCGGACCTTGTCGCTGGCCGACCTGCGTCTGCTGCGGCGCGACGTGCTTGCCGGTGAGGCACGAGACACAGGGAAGCCGGACCGCAGTGGGATCATCGAGCTGAAGCGTGCTGTCCGGCTGAAGGCTCGGGGTTACGTTGATCGCTTTCTCGAAGATTTAGGTGCCGTCGCAAACGCATTTGCCACCCTCTACAATGAGACGAGCCCCGAGGATCGCTCGCCGGAAACGGTCGCAAGGGTCGATGCGCTGGCACACATGCCCGGCGGCTCGTGAAGCACCTCCGGGCGCTCGTTCCGGGCGACGTGCTCTCGTCTGAGGCGACGTATCTAGGCGAACGTTCTTGGGCCATGGTTCACCGTGACCTCTGCCGCATTGGGGATCGCAAGCTCTGTTCATTTGAGGACTGGTCATGGCCGGACGACCATCCGGGCGATTGGTCTGCATGCAGCCGGCTTCCGCCACGTCGGCATTGTCGAGAGGAATCCTGAGGCTGCCGCGACCCTGCGGGCTAATCGCCCGAATTGGCCCGTCATCGAAGCAGACGTGAATGCAATCGATGTCAGTTGGTTCGAAGGCGTCGATCTCATCGCCGGCGGCCTTCCGTGCCAGCCATATTCCCAGGCCGGTGAGCGCCGGGGCTCGGCTGACGAGCGAGATCTGTTCGATCGCGCGCTGGAAATCATCGAGCAGGTCCGTCCGAAGGCGGTCATGGTTGAGAATGTGGTCGGAATCACGCAAGTGACCCATGCCCTTCGGCGGTTGGCGGTCTTCTCCGAACTTGACCGTCTCGGTTACGATGCGGATTGGCGTGTCATTGACGGACCGGTCTTCGGCCTTGGGCAAAATCGCCGTCGCGCGGTCTTGATCGCGATGCGCCGCGGGATGATGCATCGCTTTCGCTGGCCCCTTCCGCCGGAACTGTCCCCGACATCCGTGGGGACCCTCTTGAGGGATCTGATGGGGGCCCGCGGATGGAAGGGGCTCGAGGAGTGGGTGGCCAGCGCCGACCGCCTCGCGCCCACGCTGATTGGGGGGAGCGCGAAGAAAATGGGGATGGACCTTGCTCAGCCCAATTCGCGCCGAGCCTGGCTCGATATGGGCGTAAATCCCGGGAAGGTTGCCAAGGACGCTCCCGATCCGGACTTTGCCGGTATTCCTTATCTCACCTTGCCGATGCTTGCCCGTCTCCAAGATTTCCCAGTCGACTGGAAGCTCGCCGGATCGCGCCAAGCGCAATTCCGGCAAGTTGCGTACGCCTTCCCCCCGAGGCTGTCCCGCGTCATTGGCCTCGCTATCCAACGCGCACACGCGGGCGAAGAGGTCGACTTGAAGACCGCGATCGAGGCGCCGCTTTTCAAGAAGATCGACTTGGCAGAGCTATCTAGTAGCGGCCATCACGAGGTTCGGTGGCGATCGATAGTTGATGGTCAGGGTCATAACTCGGGCGGTCGGGTGACGGCCCTTGAAGCCCAGGATGAAGTCGGAGGATGCGCCGCGCCAGGAATAGAGCGCCTGGTCATCATCGCCGAAGCAGGCGAGATTCGTTCCGTTGGGGCTGAAGAGTTTGAGCCAGCGATCCTGGGCTGCATTGGTGTCCTGGTATTCGTCTACGATGACGAGGCGGAAGCGATTGGCCCAGGCTTCACCGAGGGCCTCGTTCTTGCGCAGTAGGATCTCGACGTCGTTGATAAGATCGGCGAAGTCGAGCGTTCCAGCGGCCTTCATCTGCTGATCGTATTCGAGCAGGATTCGCTTCATCTCGTCGGTCGGCATGCGTAGATCGGCAGGCCAGTCGCCGAAGACATCCTTCAGGTCGGCGATCGTGGCGCCTCCTGACTTGACCCGCTCGATCTCGTCGAGGGTCGCGCGGACCATCAGGTCTCGCTCACGTCCGACATAGGTCGCCCCGGCACCGTCGATCGTGTCGATGATCGTCGCGATGAGGGATTTCTGGTCGGCTGGGTCGATAAGCCGGAACGCCTCCTCGCCGCAGTGGAGCGCCTGGTGGCTGCGCAGGATGCGCGAGGAGATGGAGTGGAAGGTGCCGACGTAGAGGTTCTCGATATCGATGGATGGGTCGAGGAGTAGCCTCAGGCGGTCCTTAAGCTCCTGTGCCGCCTTTCGGGTGAAGGTGACGGCCATGATCTCGTTCGGCTTGATGCCGCCCGTCTGGATCGCATTAGCGATCTTCGTCGTCAAAACCTTGGTCTTGCCTGTACCGGCTCCGGCTAGCACAAGCAGCGGCGTTCCGGAATAAAGTGCTGCCGCCCGCTGTGCATCATTGAGCTCTGCAAGCGCCGTATTCAGGTCCATGGGGATTGCCCTTAAACAGTGTCCAGAGCAACTCGCCAAATCGAATGCGGTCACGATGGGCCTTAGGCCTCGAGGTGCTCGAAGCGGCCCTCGACCTGGATTCCGTCAACCTCTGCTTCGAATGCGCCGAGCTCCGCCCGCTTTCGCCAAGGCAGAGCTTCATGATCCTCGAGAGGGAAAGTCGCGCTGCCTGCAGCATTGGCGTTGATGTGCGAGATATAGGCTTCGTCGACCTGGCCCAGAAACGCCCTGTAGATTTGGCCGCCGCCGATGATGGCGATTGCCCTTCGACCGTTATGCCGAGCGAGCTGCTGGGCCTTGTGAAGGGCCTCCTGCGGGCTTTGTGCCCCATGCTCGGCATGAGACGCCGAACGGGAGATGGTCACCAGATCGCGGCTGGCCAGATCGGGCAGGGTTTCAGCGGTTACGCGGCCGGAGACGAGGACGCAATTGAGCGTGGTGAGCTTGAAGTGGCGCAGATCGGCGGGCGCGTGCCATGGCAGCGAGCCGTCGGCCCGGCCGATGACACCATTGCACGCGACTGCGGCGATCATGAATGTCGGTACGCCGCCCGAGCGCGCATGCGCGGACGACGGATTGGCAGGAGCAATCATGCCTAGACTAGGAGCCTGTCCGAGTAATGGGGTCGTCGGGCTGGATTGGTGGGGCGATGGTGCAGTCCCTCAATGCCCGTTCTTTGCGAGCTTCAAGAGGTTGTGGGCAGTACAGATCATTGCCCATTCGGCCTGGACGTGATCGAGGCCTCGCAACAGGAACTGGCGGAAGCCTCTTGCCTGCTTGATCTGTCCAAAGACGGGCTCGACCACCTGTTTGCGGAGACGATATCGACTGCGCCGCCCCGCGCGTCGGAGGGTTTCGGCCATTTCGCTCATCATGGGCGTCTTCGGCAGCCTGCGTCGTCCTGCGGCATGCGCCACGCCATGGCGCGCCCGGCCCGGCGGCAGATAGGGTTTGATCCGGCGCTCCTTCATGGCCGTGAGGTTCGCCTCGGTGGCGAAGCCCGCATCGCCCGAGACCTCACGCGGCTTGCGTCCGAGATGAGTAGAAACGTCGTCCACGAGCGGCACGAGCGCGCGATAGTCGGCCGAGGTCGTCACGAGCCGATGCGCGACGATGATCTGATGGGCTGCATCGACAGCGATCTGACCGTTGTAGCCCTGGATGAAGCCGTCGCGCGTCGGCAGAATGCGGCTGTCGGGATCGGTGAAGTTGCGCTGCGCGCGGTCAGGCGGCCCGCCATCCTCGCCTCGCAGCGCTCGGCCCTGCCAGCGCATGCCCGACGAGGCGCCCGGCCCGCTCTCGTCGTCCGGGTCTGGCGGCTCGGCGGCTTCCGCTTCGAGGGCGGCCTTGGCGGCGCGGATCGCCTCCAGCCGACACTGCTTGTCAGCCATCCAGCCCGGCATCTCGTCGCCGCGCCACTCCAGACCGTGCGCATGATCTTCGGCATTCGCCTTCAGCTTCGTTCCATCCACCGCCACATGGCCGAACTGCACGAGCCCGGCAGCTTGGCACAGTCGCAGAACCTGCACGAACAGGTCCGACAGCGCCGAGAGGTGGCGCTTGCGGAAATCGGCGATGGTGCGGAAGTCAGGTCGGTTCAGCCTGGTCACCGCCATCACGTCGACCCCCTCCTCGCAGGCGCGGGCAAGCTGCCGCGAGGAATAGAGGCCCCGGCTGTAGCCGTAGAGAAGCAGCGCCACCATCATCCCGGGATGGTAAGGCGGATACCCCCGTTCCTCGGTGTAGATGTCGAGGATGGCCGAGAGATCGAGGGCCTCCCGCGCCGTGTCCCGAACGAAATGCGCCTGGTGACCCGACGGCACAAAATCATGCACCGAAGCCGGAAGACGCCAGCTTTGGTCAACATCCCACGAGCGAAACGTCTTGGCCATCCGCCAATGAATCACGCGATGACGCCGCCGTCGACCCCATTACTCGGACAGGCTCCTAGGTGTTTGCCGGCAGTCTCGTGGTCTGGGCCGGATACAGTGTCGTCTTTGTCGTGGTGGCCGGAGTGGGGCTGCTCGCCCTTTCCTGATGGTGACAGAAATGCCGGAGACCGTCCCGCGGGTTCCCAGCGGAGAAGAGTATCAGCAGTTTATAAACCCGAACTTTTCTTCAAGAGCGGAGTTACTTGCTCGCCGCCTTGGCGGAGTTAACCTGTTTGGAGAAATCGGATGCGGATTGCGCAAGTTGCACCGCTGGCGGAGTCGGTTCCGCCCCGAATGTACGGCGGCACCGAGCGGGTTGCGTCCTGGCTTACTGAAGAACTCGTTCGGCAAGGCCATCACGTCACTCTGTTTGCGTCGGGCGATTCAACGACGTCCGCCGAGCTTGTCGCTTGCGCTCCGCAGGGCTTGCGACTTGCTGGTATTCGCGATCACACCGCGAGCCACCTTGCTATGCTGGCCAAGGTCCGGGAACGTGCCGCGTCGTTCGATATCATCCATTTCCATCTCGATCTGCTGCAGCATGAGGTCTTCACAGATCTCGCCCATAAATGCGTGACCACGCTTCACGGCCGCTTGGACCTCTCCGATTTTCTCCAGGTCTACGAGGCTTATCCCCAGATGCCGCTGATATCGATTTCCGATTGCCAGCGAAAACCGATGCCTGCAACTGCGAACTGGCTGGCGACAGTTCACCACGGCTTAGGCCCGGGCCTTTGTCCGTTCGACAGGCGGGGAGGGGACTACCTGGCTTTCCTTGGCCGCATCGCGCCGGAAAAGCGACCGGATCGGGCAATCGAGATCGCCAAGCGTGCCGGCATGCCCCTCAAGATCGCGGCGAAGGTGGATCCTGTTGATGAGGAATATTTCAGAACCCGAATCATGCCGCTGCTCGATCATCCCTTGATCGAGTTCATCGGGGAGATCGACGAGGTGCAAAAATCTGCGTTCCTCGGCGGCGCGCGTGCTCTGCTGTTTCCGATCGATTGGCCCGAGCCGTTCGGGCTTGTGATGATCGAAGCGATGGCGGCAGGAACGCCGGTGATCGCCTGGCGCAACGGTTCCGTGCCCGAAGTCGTCAAGGACGGGGTATCCGGGATTCTTGTCGACTCGATCGCCGAAGCCGTCGCAACTGCCCAACACAGCGGTGCGATCGATCGCTTCGCGGTGAGGCAGCATTTCGAAAACCATTTTACCGCCGCGCGGATGGCGACAGACTATCTCGATGCCTTCAATCGATTGCTGGATTCGTCGAGCGAGTCTCGAAAGGCCGCAGAATAGACGCAGAGACGTGAATCAATCCGCTTGACCCTGTCTGATCTCCAGCGCTGAGGAGCAGGGGATGGATGATCAAAGCGTCGCTTCAAGCGAGCGCCAAATCCCGCTGCGCTGCGCAGGTAATTCATCAGAAATCTGACACGACGATTAATGTCACGCTCTCCTTCGCAATTCGATTCAATCCCAAAGGGTCCAATGATTTCAGCTTGGTCTTGAAACATATCGCGTCCTCGGTTCTACAGTCGTGGCAGATGACCCCTGCCGCGGGTGCGGACACTTTTATTCATCCAAACCGGAAGCATCTTGCCGAAGTTATCGCGGCTCACTGGTTGTTTCCGATGATGCGGTCGGCCGGATAATATTGACCTTAGACGCCTTGAGCTTGCGATTGCCGTGAACGACGTCAGCCCACCTGCAATGGCCGCGGCCAGTGCCACACCGGTCTTTGAAAATGTGGCACGTAAGAAAGGCGCGTCAGTCTCCAGGGACGCCTTTGCAGCCGGCAGCGTCGAGGCCGGCCGCCCGCGGATATAGAATGCAAATCCAACGCAAACGCCCGCCGTGACGAGCAGGGCGCCTGCGACGCTCAAGCTTGCGCTGATTGGGCCATACCGAAACGCCAGCCAGCTGTGCGCCGCATCGAGAGTGTAGGCGGTCGCAAAAACAACCAGCAACACAGCACATACCATGAGGGCGTAGGCAATCACCTTTTGTTTGATCGCCGCGGCGAGAGGCGCAACCAATGTGGCGATTAGCGATCCCATGAGCTATTTCGCCGCCCACAAGCCGACTAGCAGGCCCGCGGCTGCCGCCCAGCCAAGTGCTCTAAGAGGCCGAGCCCGAATCTCGTCCATCAGCATTTCCTGGAGTTCCGTCACGCGCCGTTCAGCGATTTCTGCCATTTCGTCTGTATTGACACCCACGGAACGCAAATTTTCTGAAACGGTGCTGCCAGCATCCCTCAGTGATTGAGCCATTTCGGCGCCTTGGGATGCCGAACGGGGCCGGGAGCCGGTTTGTCTCTTGGACGTGGCCATGACGGTCTCCAGGTTGGCGGCAACATCGATGTGAGCCTAACGACCTGCGCCCGTCCCTGTTCCCTTGGTCCTGCTGAAAGCATTCAGCAGCAAATATTCGGGTCATCCTTTGCGATCGGCCGCATCGGCGCCACGCATGCCAATCGGCATCGGCGCACCTGTTGTGGTGTCGAGATAGGTTTGGCGTTCGGCTTCTGAATTTAATTCGGCGCCAACGAGAACGATCGTCGCGGACAACCACATCCAGGTGAGCAGGCCGATCACTGCGCCGATTGCGCCGTAAGTTTTGTTGTAGTCTTCGAAGTTCGCCACGTACCAGGAAAACAACATCGATGCGACCAGCCAGCCAATGGCTGCAAAGCAGGCGCCCGGACTGACCCAGTTCCATTGCGCCTCGTCGCGGCTCGGCCCGCAGCGGTACAGGACTGCTAGCGCAAGAAGGAGAAGTCCGACGAGGGCTGGCCAACGGCCCAATGTGACGAGCCATTCTGCGGCGCCGCCGAGGTGGGAGTAATCCAGGATTACGGGAATGAGAGCGACCGCTCCGAGAGCGGCAAGCGAAAACACCAGGATCCCAAGGGTGAATACCAGCGACACAAGGTTCAGCTTGATAAAGCCTCGTTTTTCGTCTTCGCCATAGGCGACGTTCAGGGCGTCAAATAGCGCTTTCACTCCAGCATTTGCACTCCAGACGGCCAAGCCAAAACTGATTACGAAGGCAAAACCAAGCTTTGTTTCGCCGCCGGCTGCGATACGGCCGACCTGTTCACGAAGGAAATTCGTCGCCCCAGCGGGCAAAAATCCGTCCAGCATATTGAGCTGATCGGCGATTGTGCTCGGATCGGCGGCGAGTCCGTAGAGCGAGACGAATGCGGTTAGTGCCGGGAACAGGGCGAGCAGCCCATAGAAAGTCACACCTGCCGCGACTGCCTGGACCCGATCACGCTCAACCTCGTGGTAGGTGCGACGAGCAATGTCAGACCAACCTTTCGCTGGAATTTCCGTCGGGACGGCCGCACTTTCTCCGGCTTTGGTGTCATGCGCGACCTTCTTCGCGTAGGCATCGTCCCGGGCGCTCCTTTCGGAACGTTCAAAGCGAGAAATCGCATACGCAGACAAGAAGCCCAGTAGGAGGGCTAGCGACACGTCCCTGAGCGCACGTTCATACCGCAACAGCATATCCTCCGTGCGGGGACCAACGCCAACACGCTCGAAATGTTGCGGACCTAGCATTCTTTTGCGTGTGAACACCCGGTTCGCGCCGGACGGGAGAGCGAATTCGGCGTTGCTTAGTGGACAATCACGGTAGCTATCGCGGCGACGGACAGGAGCAGGGTGGCGGCCCACGCTTAGCGAGTTCGTCGAGATGCTTGCGATCGCGGTCTTCCGTCATCGCCGCAACGAACCGATAGAGGTCACGTTGCTTGAAATGATAAAAGCGCTCAACGACAACCTGTCGATGTACGCATTGCTGACGCGCCCGGGACTCGGGCTAGCCGGCAAGTTTCACGAGTTCCCGCCAAACGGCTTGCCCGCTGAGAAGGCGATCTACATGCCCATCGGCTTGATTTTCGCCGATCTCGCCTACTACGCCATCGCCAAAGCCGCGGCGCACGCGACGCTCGACGATGACGGGACCATTCGCTTGAAAGGAGAGAAGCCAATCATCCTGGGGGATGGGATCGTCGAGCGTTCCGCCCTGAACGTCGAAGCGATCAACCAGCGAACTGATGACCTCGCCCAAGCGGCGCGCGGCCAGATCGATTGATCGCTGTCAGGGGTATCAGCCTCGGTGCGGACAACGCGGCGCCCGACGCGGAGCATCTGTCTTGCCGTCATCAAGCTGAAGGCGTCGGGTTTGAGACTGCCGATCGCATCACTTTCATGGACGCGGACAGGATCCGACAGCGGGCGGCCCCCTGTAACCCTGGCATATCTCAATGTTGGCTCCTCGCGCCAAAAACATCTGCTATCGCGTACGATCGATGACATCCGACTGCGCGACCAACGGCGGTCAATCGCGCCGGAATCTCAATAGCCGTCGGCGTCTTTGAACTGCTGCTCCAACGCCGCGGCTCGACCCTTCAGTGCGGGATCGCTCGTCTCGCGAGCCAATCTCTCCGTTCTCGATCGGGCGTCCGCGTAGTCCATGAAGTAGCGCAACGTCGTCTCAGCGCAACATAGGCGCCTCCCGCAAAGGTTCGGCAGGTTGTGCGTCAGTTGCGGCGAGCGGATGCGTCAAAAAGGCAAATTATGGTTCCACTCACACCGAATATTCGCGTGGACAGGCTATTTTGAGCGGGGTGGCAGAAGGTCGGTAAAGAGCAGGGTTCCGGTTTGTCACAAGTGGATTTGCCGTTCACGTTGCCCGGCAGTGCGACGTCGTAAAGCCGCAAGTGCTTTGGAGTCGACAGCAGTTCGAGCGGGAAAGCCCGAGATGTGGCCCCGCATCAATGAGAGGGACGCTAAGCTCAGGCTGGCGTCCTTCTAGAGATTGCGGAACTCGACCTACAATCGCGGCAACACTATGCCCCGATTTTCAATTTGTGAAGAGAGAGGCATGGTGTTTCCGCAGGCGCTAGCATAAGCCTTTGAAATTGTTCAATCTCGGTTTGTGGATTCCGCGGTTAAGTTCCGCAATCTGAGGGATAGTACTTCCGCGGAATCATGCGCGCAGATCGCGCGCATTAAGGCCAGATCGGCAGACGAGGCCGCGCGGGGCAGATAATAGACGCTGCCCCGGCTGATCCCGAGCGCCCTGGCTTGCCGGTTGAGCGGCAGATCGTGCGCGCGGTCGATCATCGCTTTGCGCTCAGAAGGCCTGCCTTGCCCAGCGCACCGGACAAAAAATCGGTCTCCAGCGTCAACTCTCCGATCTTCGCATGCAGCGTCTTCACGTCGATAACGGGCGCGGCCGGCTCCGACTTCGCCTCGGACCCGAACACGCCGACGGCCCCGTCAAGAAGCTGGCTGCGCCATTGCGTGATCTGGTTGGGGTGGACGTCGAACTGCTGCGCCAGGTCGGCCAGCGTCTTCGCGTCCTTGATCGCCGCCAGCGCGACCTTCGCCTTGAAAGCCGGGCTATGGTTCCGGCGCACGCGTCTCGTCATATCCGCTCCTGTTCACGACAATCCTGCCGCGCTCAGGCCGAAAATCCACCTACGCCCGATGTCCAGATGTCCCAAGCCAGCTCTCCGCAGAACACAAAGTGCTTGCAGTGTTCGCTAGGCATCAGCCTTTTGCCGATCGAGGCTCAGTGCTCCGGCAAACCTGCCGCGAGAAGTGCTTTCGCAAGCAACGCGGCCGCGGCCAACAAGATTGGGCTTGCATTTCTGATGGGCAGGAGGACATTTTCCAGGTTCGAACCCGGCCGCAACGCCATGCCTTGATCCATGGCTGATCTCGCTTCAGCCGGCCGTCCCAGGCCTATATAGGCGGCAGACAGCAGCATGTGGCTGCGTCCCGTCGCCGGGGTGATGGCGATGGACTTTTTCAGCCATGGCAAGGCGTCTTCGCTGCGACCCATCAACAGATAGGTCCTCCCCACATTGAGCTTCCATGTCCAGCGCGAGACCTGCGGCGTGTCGTAACTGTCGGCCCGCTTGAACGAGGCCAGCGCCTCCTCGAAGCGGCCCGCCTGGAGCTGGGCGAGACCCATATGCGTCAGCGCGGGTGCGTGCCAAGGATTCAAGGCCAACGCCCTGGCGCAGACAACAAGGCTCTCGGTGAATTCATTGGTGGCGCTGAGGAGCCGGCAAGAGGCGTCGAGGACGGGTATGCTGGTCGGTTTGATCCGCAAGGCGCGTTTCAGGATCGATCCCGCGTGGGCCTCGGCGGCAGCGCTCTCTGTCGGATCGTACCAGATCATCTGAACGCCGCGCATCTGAAGGGCTGCCAGAGCGATGGCGAGATCGACATTGTCGGGATCCTCGGCCAGCGCCTTTTCCAGCATCGCCTGCGAGGTCGCAAAGCGCTCTCGCGACGTGTGGATGATGGACGCGGAGGCCTGCTCGATCACGACCTTGGCGCCGCCGGCCAATGAGCGACCCTCGTGAGTGTCGGCATTGACGAGCGCATTGATGCGCATCGCCAGCGGATAACCGACGCCGGCAACGAGCCGGGACTGCTGCAACGCCAGATCGGCCTCATCGATGACCACCGAGACCGGCGCGGTCCAGATGATCTCCCCGGTCGCCGTCCGGGTCATGCGCGCCTGCGCCTCCCAGGACCGTTCGGTTTTGCGGAGCTCGCCGGTCACGATGAAGTCCGGCTGCTGCGATGTCTGCGGCGCCACGACGCTGATGGTGTCTATCTGCGCCAACCCGTCCGCGAGGCGGGTCGTCACGATCGCCGCCATCGCCTTGTCCTCGTCGCCGGCGGCGATCGGCATCACCGCGATCGATGGCGGCCGCCCCGCCATGAGGCGCCCTGGAGCAAGCATCATCATGATGATGGTGAGGGCGAGGATGCAGCCGAGCCCGGCGGTCGCGACGGCAGCGCGGCGGCGGCGCACGAAGCGGCGCCATGACGAGGCGGGGACGAGCGCAGGACCGGTTTGCGTCGCGCTGCGTAGCGCAGGGTGCGCGGCCTGCGCTACGCGCGTGGCAGGCTCGGCAGAGACCTCGGCCTCGAACAGATACCCGCTGCCGGAGACGACGCGGATCACCTCGCGCCGATCGTCGCCGAGCGCGGTCCTGATCTCCCGGATGCATTGAAACAGGTTGTCTTCGCCGACATGGACGTTGGGCCAGACGGCGTCCATCAGCTCCCGCTTGCTGAGCACGCGCCCGGGATTGGTGGCGAAGAGGACCAGCATGGCCAGGGTTTTGGGGCGCAGCTTCACGGCTTCGCCGGCGGGTCCACGCAACGTGGCGCGCCGCCGGTCCAGTTCAAACCCGGCGAACCGCAGCAGCATGCCTTCGATCACCCCGATTGTTTCATAGAGCGGTTCCCCGGCCCGGAGGTTCGCTGAAATGAGAATACCAGAAAACTTTCAGAAAATGTGCAGCCGCCTTTCAGGACGAGGCGGTTGGCGAAACCGTATCTTCGTGTGCGTGACGGCGTCCAAATCCAGATGGTTCGATTGGCGGGAATCCGCAGGCCGTGGCCTTGATGCCGGCCCGAACCGGGGAAGCGAAACGATCGACCCGTGGCGATGGAAGCCGACCAGGTTTTGGCGCATCCTGCCCTTGGCACCTGCGTCCGCAGGCAGGCAGAGGCGCTGATGCAGCTCCATCAGGCCAGCCCCCGCTTGGCGTCGCCCTTCGCGACGCAGCAGCGCTGGCTGATGTCGCAGGCCGCGCTGGCGCAATATTTCCGCAACGAAGCCGCCGCGGCCGGCAGCGGGCTGTTGGCACAGCGGGTCGTCGACATCGCCCTGCGTCACGGCCTCGCCAGCCGCAACACCGCAGCGGCCTTCGTCAGCGAGATGCTCAAATACGACATCGTCCGCCACATCGCAGGCAGCGCGGGCAACCGGGCGCGGCCGTTCGAGCCGTCGCCTCGGACGCTTGCCATGCTGCTGCACTGGCTCGCTCTCCATCTGGCGACCCTGGACGCGCTCGATGGCGGGCAGCGGTCGGCCGCGCTGGCCGCCCAGCCGGCGCTTCTGCCACTGATCCAGCCGCTGATCGCCGATGGCCTGCTGGCCTCGCGAGAGGTTCGCAAGCCGAGCCGGACGTTTTCGCTGTTCACCTGGGTCAATGACGGGGGCGTCGTGATGGACCGCCTGATCGCCGGTTGCAGGCAGCAAGAGGACGAGACCCGAAACGACGAGGCCGGAGCCGGCGAGACCGGCTCCGGCGACAGCGACGCCGTTCTGGGCCGCGTGATGACCGACGTCACCGCGGTGTCGGGTCTCGCGCTCCGCCTCAACCTGTCGCGCACCCAGCTCGGACGCAAGCTCGCCGCCGCCGAGGCGATGGGCAGCCTCGGCTGGAGCGGGCGGCGGGGCCGCTCGCCGCTTTGGGTCTCCGTTGGCTTTCGGCACGAATATCACAAGGCGCAGTCCGTGAAGCTGGCGATCATCGATGCAGCCTTCGAGGCCTGCTTCGAGGGTGAGCACGGCCTAGGTATCAGCGATGCGGTATCTGCGTGAATTCGGCAATCGGTGGCGATGTGACCATTTTTGGGGGTCGGCCGGTTTCGGCCGCCCGAATGCTATGCCGCTCGAAACCCGCTCGCTATCACCGCCCGGTAGGCGCCGGTCGTGCGCTGTCGACTCGTCGCAGTGCGGCGCTGGAGTGTCCATGATCCGCCGCTTCGCCGCCCCGGGACCTTTCGCTCATCGTATCGGCCTCGTCCTGATGACGGGCGCCGCGCTTTCTGCTTCCTCTGTTCTGGCCCAGCAGGCCGTCAGCAGGCCTCCGGCTGCGGCATCTGCACCGGCGGCGGTTCCCGCTGCCGTCTCGTCCGAGCCGGGCGCGACGACGGCGAGCTTCGGCGACTGGACGCTGCGGTGCCAGCGCCTGGACGTCGACGGCAAGGCGGCGCGCGTCTGCGAGGTCGGCCAGACCATCCAGGTCCAGGGCCAGGCCGCGCCGATCGCGCAGGTCGCGATCGGCCGGCTCAAGCCCGCCGACCCGCTGCGGCTGACGGCGGTGCTGCCGGTCGGCGTCTCCTTTCCCGGCAGCGTGCAGATCGCCTCCGACGAAAAGGACGTCAAAACCCTCGACCTGCCGTGGCGGCGCTGCCTGCCGAGCGGCTGCTTCGCGGACGCCGCCCCCGACGACGACACGCTCAGGCGCTGGCGCGGCGCGAGCCAGGCCGGCCGCATCGTCTTCAAGGATGCGGCGGCGCGCGAGCTGGCGATCCCGTTGTCGTTTCGGGGCCTCGGCCAGGCGCTCGATGCGCTCGCAAGGGAGCGGGTCTGACGCATGAGCATGTGTCAGCTGCAAGGGCCCCCTGACGACGCCAAGACCCTGTCGCGCCGGCGGCGCCTGGTCGCGGCAGCCCTGATCCTCAGCCTCGGATCGTCTGGCGCCCTCGCCCAGACGGCGTCGCAGATCACGCCTGCCACGATGCGCCCGCAGGCGCCTGCACTATGCCTGCACAATGCCTCACTTCACGTTCCGTCGAGGAATGTGAAGACCGGCGCGGCGTTCACCGGCTCGCTGGCGAGTCAAAATTCGTGGCTCCGGTCCGGACGCAAGAGCCAATCCAAAAGACGTTGAGTAACGGGCGTGGTGGCCGCGCGTGGCGCGCGGGCCAAATCGCTGAGAAGTCAGGGGTGATCACGATGATGGGCAATTGCAGCAATCCAACCAGCAGATGTCGGGCCCTCGTGGCCGACGCCTCAGCGGTGGCGCTGCTCGCGGGCGTCGCGCTCGCGGCGCTGGCCGGGACGGCAGCGGCGCAGGATGCGACATGGCTGCTCAATCCCGCCACGGGCGATTTTAACACCGACGGCAACTGGACTCCGGCGACCGTGCCGACCGGCACCGCATCCTTTGGAGTGTCCAACACTATTAACCTGACATTCTCGGCCCCGACCACCACGATCGGCAGATGGACTTTCGATGCGGGAGCATCGAACTACACGTTTACCAACAATGCGCAAACGCTTGACTTCGTCGGCGCTGGCATCGTCGTCAATGGCGGTGGGCTCAGCATCACGAACAACGGGCCGCTGCAATTCCTCAACAGCAGCAGCGCCGGCGGCGCCGGGATCACGAACAACTATGTGCTGGACTTCCGCGACACCAGCAGCGCCGGCAGCAGCGCGATCACGAACAACGGTATTCTGTGGTTCTCCAGCGGCAGCAGCGCCGGCAGCGCCACGATCACAAACCCTATTGGCGCTATCCTGAAGTTCTTCGAAACCAGCAGGGCAGGCACGGCGACGATCACGAACGGCAGTCTCCTGGAGTTCCGCGGCGCCAGCAGCGCCGACGGCGCCACGATCACGAACAACAACCTGCTGGAGTTCTTCGGCAATAGCAGCGCCGGCAGCGCTGCGATCACGAACAATTCCGGCGTGCGGTTCCGCGACACCAGCAGCGCCGGCAGCGCCGCGATCACGAACAATGCCAATCTCCTGTTCTTCAACAACGCCAGCGCCGGCAGCGCCGCGATCACGAACAACAGCACGCTGGAATTCCTCAACACCAGCACCGCCGGCGGCGCTACGATCACGAACGGCAATACCCTTCGGTTCCGCGGCGCCAGCAGCGCCGACGGCGCCACCATCACGAACAACAACCTGCTGGAGTTCCTCGACACCAGCACCGCCGGCGGCGCCGTGATTACGAACAGTTCGAATCTTCAGTTCTTCAACACCGCCAGCGCTGGCAACGCCACGATCATAAACAACGACTTCGTGGGATTCAACGACGCCAGCAGCGCCGGCAGCGCCGCGATCACGAACAATGCCAATCTCCTGTTCTTCAACAACGCCAGCGCCGGCAGCGCCACGATAACGAACGCGAACGTCGCTCTTGTGCAATTTTTTGCGAACAGCACCGCCGGCAGCGCCACGATCGCGAACGACGGAAGTCTGCAGTTTCAGCTCAGCAGCACCGCCGGCAGCGCCGCGATCACGAACAACGGTTCTGTGGACTTTCTTGACGGCAGCACCGCTCTCACCGCCACGATCACAAACTTCAACACCGTGCGGTTCGGCGACACCAGCAGCGCCGGCAGCGCCACGATCACGAACACTGGTGCCGGTTCCCTGGAATTCTACGATACGAGCAGCGCCGGCAACGCCACCATCACGACGAATGCGAACGGCTCGACGACGTTCCTCAACGCCACCACCGGCGGCACGGCGCGGTTCATCCTAGAAGGCAACGGCGAACTCGACGTTTCCGGTCGCGTGGGCGGCGTCAGCATCGGCGCGCTGGAGGGAACCGGCGGGCTCGTGCGCATCGGCGGCGAGACGCTCACGGTCGGCACACGCAACACCAACGGCAGCTTCGGCGGCGTCATCCGCGACGATGGGCTTGCCGGCGGCTTGACCAAGGTCGGCACGGGCACGCTGACGCTGACGGGGACGAGCACCTATACCGGCCCGACGCAGGTCGACGGGGGCCGGCTCATCGTCGACGGCTCGCTCGCCTCGCCGGTGACGATCGGCGCGAACGGCACCTTCGGCGGCTCGGGCACGATCCCGCAACTCACCGTCAACGGCACCGTCTCGCCGGGCAATTCGCCGGGCACGCTGACCGTCAACGGCAACGTCGTCTTCGGGCCGGGCGGCGTCTACGTCGCCGAGATCGAGGGTGCGCAGGCCGACCGCATCAACGCCACCGGCACGGCGCAACTGGCCGGCACGCTGCGCCTCGTGCCGCTGGGCGGGACGTATCTGTTCAACACGCCCTACACGCTGCTTCGCGCGCAGGGCGGACGCACTGGCACGTTCGGCATTGTGCAGACGCAAGGCTCGTTCGGCGCCGGCATCACGTCGCAGGTCGCCTATACCGGCGCCGACGTGAACCTGACGCTCGCGCCGGCTCCGCTCGCGCCGATCGTCGCGGTCGGCCCGCTCGGGATCGGCAGCCCGCGCAACCCGGCCGCCGTGGCTGCCGGCTTCGACGCCGCGCTCGCGGCGGGCGCGAACCTCGACGCCTTCTTCCCGCTCTACAATCAGTCGGCGGCGAACCTGCCCGGGGCGCTCAACACCTTCTCGGGCGAAGTGCATACGTCGGCCGCCGCCATGGGCTTCGACGTGTCGGGGCGCTTCCTTTCGACCATGCTCGACCCGTTCGCGCTCGGTCGGCGCGGGCAAGCGGGGAGCGCGATGGGCGCGCCCTCCTTCTACGCCGCCGAGCAATACGCGAAGGCGCCCGGTCCGCTTGACCGTATCGGCCGCACCTCGCTCGACGTCGCCGCACCCGATCCGCGCTATTCCGTCTGGGGCAGCGTCTTCGGCGCGACCGGCCACGTCGATGGCAGCGCGGGCGTCGGCTCGGCCAGGCGCGACAGCGACCATGCCGGCGTCGCCGTCGGCGCCGACTGGCGCTTCGATCCCAATGCCGCCATCGGCTTCGCGGTCTCGGGCGCCAAGGCCAATGCCTCGCTCGCCAGTGGCCGGGGCTCGGCCGAGGCCGACGCCTTCCAGGCCGGCCTCTACGGCATGGCGCGCGCCGGCGCATTCTCCTTCGGGGCCTCGGCCGCCTATAGTTGGCTCGACGTCGAGGCGCGCCGCACCGTGCCGGTGCTGGGCTTCCAGCCGCTTTCGGCCAAGTATGGCGCCCACGGCTTCGGCGTGCGCGCCGAGGCCGCCTGGGAGGCGCTGCGGTTTGGCGGCATGACGCTCTCGCCGACCACCGCGATCCAGGCGCAGTCGATCCGCACCGACGCCTTCCGCGAGACCGCCGCCCCCGGCGCGGCCGCGGGCGTCGCCGCGCTCGCCGTGAACGGACGCACGTCGAATGCGGTGCGCACCGAGTTGGGCCTGCGGCTCGACGCCGACTTCCGCGCCGGCGCGACCTACCTGACCGCGTTCGGCAGCGTCGCCTGGGCGCATTATCTCGAGCGAGACATGACGATGTCGGCCTCGATCGCGGCGCTGCCGGCTGCGAGTTTCGTCGTGGAGGGCGCGCGCCGCGACCGCGACGCGGCGCTCGTCGGCCTTGGCCTCGACATTCGCCTGACGCCCGCCGTCAGCATCACGGCGCGGGCCGACGGCGCCTTCTCCGCCAACTCCGGCGAGATTGGCGGCTCGGCGGCCTTGCGCGTCCGGTTCTGACCAAATGGCGTTTGCGAAGGGGCGCAGGGCGCGCTACTGATTGGCCATGAACGAGAATGGCACATGACCGGGACCGGGGGCCGGATATTGCGTGCCTGTTCCCCCCGATTTCGGTCGGGGTCGTTTGCTCTTTATCGATCAATTCCGCGAGCCTGTCTTTTATCGCGAAGGGACACGCGACCAAGATGAACCCTGACCGTCGCGATTAACTCGCGCCTCTTGGTTGGCGCGTCGTCCTAGCCCAGCATGAGATGCCGGCCAAGCATCAGCCAAACCGGCTGCAAGAGATCCAGCCGTAGCCATGCCAACGCCTCTCGCAACAACCGCACCGCCTTCAGCGCACGGCTTGCCACGTCCGCTCTGGCGCAGGATCCACAACGGCGATCAGCCAGGCTTGATCGCACGATAGACGAGCTCAAGGTCGGATTGGGCTTGAGGCGTCACCTCCGCGAGATCCAGCAGCGGCTTGCCGAACATCCGTTGAAAGACCGCGTCGAGGAGTTGGTGCATAATCCGGCAGGGGTCGAGCGGACAGCCGCCCGGCGCAGTGCTTGGGCACTCGGATCATTCGCTGCCCGCAACCACGCGATTCGATGCTGTTTGGAAAACAGAGCGACGCCCGCTAGTGCCGGGCGTCGCCTCTCGGATTGCGGAACTCGACCTACAATCGCGGCAACACTATGCCTCTCTTTTCAAAAGGGCCGAAACACATACGGCGTTCGGATTGTGGCTCCGCGTGTGTCCCATTTTGGACAGCTGCCGACGCGAACCAACAAAATTGCGGTCGCTTTTTTGCAACTGCGGCAAACTTCGGTATTCCCCAGCTACGACATTCGCCGCGGTTCGGCAGCTCAGAGCCATCAATTTCGCTTGCCTCGCGCCCGCGACAGAGATCGGCCAAGAGATCGGCCAAGAGACCAGCCATTCTCCATGGAAACTCATTTGATTATAGGCTATCGAGCCCTCTCGAAATCCAATCGAGATCGGCCAAGATGATGCCCATCGAGAGCCCGAGCCGTATTGAACCAGCCCTTTTGGACGAACCTACGGCTGCGATCGCCGACGCTATCGCTGAGCTGTCCGCAGCCGCAGCAACACTCGGTCGGTCCCTGCACCCGCGCACCGCGGCCAACCTGGCCGATCTCGTGCGCATCATGAACACGTACTACAGCAATCTAATCGAGGGCCACGATACACGTCCGCGCGATATTGAGCGGGCATTGGCAGGTCAATTCGATGAGGATGAAGGTCGTCGCAACCTGCAGATTGAGGCGGCGGCTCATGTCCGCGTTCAGGCCGAGGTCGATCGGGTGGCAGCGGCCAATGCGCTCCCCGCGCCCGCATCAGCCGAGTTTCTGAAATGGCTTCATCGCGAATTCTATCGCGGCGCCCCGGAAGCAATGCTCACCATCCGCGGCAGAGATCGGCAAATTCGAATGGATCCCGGCGAGTGGCGGTCACGACCCGAAGAGGATGTCGAGGTTGGCCGGCATGTGCCGCCTTCAAGCGAGCGCGTCGGTGATTTCATGGCATATTTCGAAAACCGATATCGGCTCACTACGTTGGGCAGAGCAGGGCGGATCATGGCGCTGGCGTCTGCCCATCACCGCTTCAATTACATCCACCCGTTTCCCGATGGGAATGGGAGAGTGAGCAGGCTCATGAGCCATGCCATGGCCAGCGTCGCCGATGTGGGGGCCCACGGCCTCTGGTCGATCTCGCGAGGATTGGCCCGAGGCCTAGAGAGCCGCGCGGACTACAAGCGAATGATGGCCCATGCGGATACGCCGCGGCAGGGCGATCGCGATGGGCGAGGGAACTTGTCCGAGGCCGCGCTGAAGGAATTCGTTTTGTGGTTCCTGAGGGTGTGTCTCGACCAAGTGACCTTCATGAGCGAGCTGTTCGACCTGAATGGCTTGGCTGATCGGCTCCGAAGGCACGTGGCCGGCCATCGGAATCTGAAGCCTGAGGCTTCGCGGCTGCTTGAGGAAGCACTGATACGAGGGGAGTTCGAGCGAGGTGAGATCGAACGGATCACCGGACTGCCGGAGCGGACTGCCCGGCGCATCCTGGCAGACCTGCTCAGCTTAGGGCTGTTGGGATCGGAAACACCAAAAGGAAAGGTGTCGCTTCGCTTCCCGGCTGATGCACTCGAGGATCTGTTCCCCCGCCTTTACCCTCGCACCTAATTATCGCCTGAAATGGTGCGGATTCCAGCCGAAGTGCGACAGGCTGGGTTCGAGGCTAGGCGATCATCCGGTCTCCCGTAAACCCACGGCGAAGATCTCGGCCGGCGTGCGGTAGCCCAGACACTTGCGCGGCGTGGTGTTGAGTTGGTGACAGATCTCGCGCAAGCGACGGTCGCGCACTCCTACCAGGTCGGTGCTGCGCGGCAGATGGCGCCGCAGTCGCCGGCTGGTGTTCTCGACTGAGCCCTTCTGCCAAGGAGCGCTCGGATCGCAGAACCAGGTCTCGGCGCCAAGCCCGTCCTTCAGCCGGCGCCAGGCCGTGAACTCAGTGCCACGATCGAAGGTAAAGCTCTGGCGTGCCCCGGCTGGAAGTGGCGCCAGCGCCTCGATGATCTGCTCCATCAACGGAGCCGACTGGCGGTCCGGATTCTTCATCAGCAGCGTGTAGCGGCTGGTCCGCTCGACCAGCGAGGTGACGTTCATCTTGCCAAATTCTCGCCGAAAGATCAGCAAATCGCCCTCCCAATGCCCGAATTCCTGCCGTGCACCGATCCGGGCAGGGCGGCTGGCAATGCTGTTCTGCAGCGGAATCGACACGCCGCGCGGCTTGCGAGCCCCGCGCCGCCGGCGAGCCCGGCGCTGTTCAGGCAGGTACTGAGGTAGTCCCAGGTTCCTGCCTTCGGCGCTGTAGGCGAACTGGTAGATCGTCTCGCAACAGACCCGGACCGAACTCAGTCCATCGCGCTTCAGGCGCCCCGCAATCTGCTCTGGTGACCAGCCATGTTTCATTCGATCGACGATGCTGTGTCGCAAGGCGGAATGGCGCAGCAGCTTGCGCTGACGCTGCCGCCGATCCCTGGCCAGGTCCTGTGCCGTGACCGGAAAATACCCGTCATAGGTCTTGTGCTCCGGGTCGACCCAGGCGTTGCGCCTCAGCTCCCGAAAGATCGTCGAGCGGTGCCGGCCGAGCTCGCGTGCGATCGCATCGACTGACAGCTTCTTGGCATGCAGCCGGTAAATCCGGCGGCGCTCATCCAGATCGAGATGCAGGTAAGCGCAGGCCATTCAGAACACTCCAGGCGTAACTCACTGATTTCTCTCATGAGTCGCACTTGGAAATGGAATCCACCCCGCCTACAGATCCGATTCGCAGAACCGTTATTATGGATCTTAACTATTTGATTTAAATCACTTTTACGATTATTCTAGCATCGCTATCGCGGATCGCGACCACCGACGACAAGGTCTACGCGGTGGGCGCGTTGCCGTATTCCGGAAGGGTTGTCAGCCGCCGAGCCAGGACAAGTCATCGAGCACCGTGCCCTGCCCACGATCGCGCCGCTCGGCCTTCACCTCGACGACTGACCGACGGTCGCCGTCCGTTTGCCAAAACGACAACTCTCGTTTGGGCTGGTCGATCACCAGCACCGATAGCCGACCGCTGGAACATCCGCCCGTATCCATCGAGATGCGGTTTTCCGTGACGACAGGTCGGCCCTCTTCCATGACGGCATGCCCGTGGACCACGACCCGATCCAGGCTGCCGTGGTGATCGAGAAACGGCTCTCTGATCCAGAGCAGGTCCTTCGGCGCTTGCTTGGCGATAGGTGCGCTGGGGCGGATGCCAGCATGTACGAAAAGTATTGGGTCCTCGTCGAAGATGAAAATGGACTGCCGGAGCAGATGCAGATGATCGGGATGATGCTTGAGGATGAACTGCCGCGCGGGATCCATGTCGAGGCCGCAGTAGGAGTCGAGGGTCTGCCTGCCACCATCGTGAAACCAAGAATAGAGGTCCCTCCGGTCATCCTCCAGGAACCGAAGGAACCAGTCGTCGTGGTTCCCACGAACGAAGGTCGACCCTGGATGGTCGGAGAGCACACGCCCGAGGATGTTGAGGCAACCCTTGCTGTCACGCCCTCTGTCGACGATGTCGCCGAGGAAAACGATACGCGGCAGCCGTCCCCGGCGTACGGCGTCACGTTCCACGAAATCGATGATGGCGGTGAGAAGGTCTGAGCGACCGTGCACGTCGCCGATCGCGTAGGTAAGAGGCATGGACATCACGATCGACATTACACTGATCTGGCCGATTCTGGAGCCCGGCACCGCGCCCCGCATCGCAAATTCAGCAATCACGCTACAGCAGCATCGCCGCGCTCAGCCTTATGTACGCCGGGCTCGGCGCTGCACCGCCCACTCTCAGACCGGAACCGTCCGAGGAGCCCGATCAGCCAGACGCGGAGGAGATGGATCGCGCGGCAAGGCGCTGCCTCGCAAAGGCGCAGGCCAAAGCACAGCGGCCTGGTCCCACACCGCGCAAAACGCTCGGATACTGCATCCCGGAAATCTCGCGCGCTGGCCGTCGCAGCCTGGGCTACAAATAAGCCCATGACCTTCGATTCGAACGCTCTCTGAAAGGACCCCAATGACCGAAACGAAAACCTTCCGCCTCTACTGGCTCACCGGCGAAACCGAGATCGTGCGTGGTCCGACCATCACCGCGGCGATGAACAGCGCCGGCTACGGCGGCGGCGCCGTCGCAGCCCTCGACTTCTACAAAGAGGGTGAGGAGCCCACCTATCAGTGGGACGCCGCCAAAAAGACCTGGATCCAGAATCCGGAGCCGGCGGACGCCGCCAACTGACGCTAACGTCCGTTCTGGAGCAGCCCAATGCGAGGTCGATCAATCGTAACCGCTGTTTTCGGGCCACGGCCTCGAGCGGCTGCGGCGCGTAGGCCCAGGGCAGGTCGTCGATCTGGCTCATGGCCGCTCAGCCAACTCGTAAGCTGACCAGAGCCTGGAGGGCCTTGGAATGGCGGGCGGCGTCCGATGCTGCGCGATGTTCGACGGGCCCGGCAAGCTCCAACATTGTTGTCCAAGCATCGAATGTCCTTTCGGGATCTAGCTCACGTTCCGCGATAATGCCTCGGACGACAGTGTCGACCGGCTTCAGATCGAAGGGGCACGGCCTCGCAACGGCATCGTACAGTTGATGCAACCAAAAAGAGTCCCATTGGACGGCGTCCGTCGCGAGAAGCTTTTCCGAGAACGCAAAGTCGAGACGTTTCACGGCATCGAGGACATCAAGCCCTTCCGAAAGCAAACGCTTTCGGGTGATCCCGTGAAGTTCACCCGACTCCTCAGACCAGATCCCGTTATAGAGCCATTCGTGCGTTGGTTTGATCAAGAAGCCCTCGCATTCTAGTAAGCCGGCTGGCGCCCAACCGATCTCGATCGGATAGCTGTCCCGCTCCAGCGCACTGGCTTCGATATCGACGAAAAGGACGGTTTTGCCGCGGAAGGTGACCATGACATCGACAATCTTTCTGCCCTGGGCCGCGGTCGTTCGGAGCGGCGTCGGGACTTACAATTCTCTTTTTTCCTGTGCTTACTAGCATTGATCCGGTCTGCCACCGACAGGCCGGCTGATATCGACTTCATCGTGGAAGGTGTTGGGGGTCATCGCAACCGCTGTTTCAGGCCACGGCCTTGAGCGGCTGGGGCGCGTAGGCCCATGGAAGCAGGTCGTCGATTTGGCTCTGAGGATGACCAGCGACGATGCGGGCGATGACGTCGCCGAGATAGGCTTGCGGGTCGACGGCGTTGAGCTTGATGAGGTGGATGGCCTCCGCTCTCGGCATCATAGTGCAGGGCGGTCGTGGCGATCGCTCACAAGGAGGGCCATCCATGGAAGAGGTCACAACGATCGGGCTTGATCTGGCGAAGCGAGTATTTCAAGTCCACGGGGCGGATGCAAAGGGTCGCCCAGTTCTTCAAAAGAAGCTGCGGCGTGAGGACGTGCTGAGCTTTTTCGCGAAGCTCCCGCCTTGCATCGTTGGCATGGAGGCTTGCGCCTCGCCGCACTATTGGGCACGCGAGATTCGTAATTTAGGTCACGACGCGAGGATGATCCCAGCCTCATACGTGAAGCCCTACGTTGCCAGGCAGAAGAACGATGCCGCCGACGCCGCGGCGATTTGCGAAGCCGTGACGCGACCGGCTGTTCGATCCGCTCCCATCAAGTCGCTCTCGCAGCAGGCCGCGCGGGTGGTACATCGCACACACGAGATACTATCGCGTCAGCGTGTTTCACTGATCAACGCGATCCGGAGCCACATGGCGGAGTTCGGCGTGATTGCGGCGGCCGGTCCTCAGCATGTTGGATCTCTCGTCGAGCGGATCTCCCATTCGGAGACGCCGCTACCTGATATGGTTCGAGCTGCCTTGAGCATTCTTGCGGATCAGCTCATCGCCCTTACCAAGCAGATCAACGAGCTCGAGGCCCAGATGCGGAAGCATTGCCGAAAGGAGCCAGAGGCAGCGAGACTGCTCACCATTCCCGGCATCGGTCCGATCACCACGAGCGCCATACTGGCCGGCGTTCCCGACATTCGAGGTTTCAAGTCTGGACGTGACTTCGCGGCTTGGCTTGGATTGGTACCGCGTCAGAACTCAAGCGGCGGCAAGGAACGATTGGGCAGGATTACCAAGATGGGTGATCGAACAATCCGACGTTTGCTGGTCATCGGGGCCATGTCCACGATCCGATGGTCGCGCAGCAAGGAGAGCTTTGCCGAGAGCTGGCTCGGAAGGATTATCGCCCGCAAACCGGTCAAACTCGCCGCGGTCGCCTTGGCGAACAAGATGGCCAGAATCATCTGGGCTGTGATGACGCGGCAGGAGACGTACCGGGCCGCATAGGAATCGACAGTCAGGAAAAGCCGAGTCCTGGCAGTCGTGGTGCAACGGCGCTGAATGGGAAGATGACGCGATAGTTGAAAGACGAGATCGGGATATCCAGCAAACCTGTAGGCGCTTCGAGCGCGAGAGCTTGTTACGGACCCGATCCGCGGATCTCATCTGGGCCGGCGAGCCGAATGTGCCGCCTTATGTAGGCCGGACACATGCAAGCCGCCGACTTATCGCTCATTGCCCAAACCAAACCCTTGCACCGCGGAGGCCATCCACACATGCAGGTCTCCACCAGCGAGGCGATGAGCGCCCAGTGCTCGCCGCCGCCGTCGCTGCCGGCAAAGAGCACATTCTTCCGGTTCAAGGCGATCGGTCGAATGGCGCGTTCGACGACGTTGGAGTCGATTTCGACGCGGCCGTCGTCGAGGAAGCGACTGAGGCCCGCCCATCGCGAGAGTGCGTAGCGGATGGCCTCGGCGAGTTTGCTCTTCTGGCTGACCAGGCCGAGCTTCGCCTTCAACCACGGTTCGAGCGCATCGACGATCGCGCGGCTTCTCACCTGGCGCATGTCGCGGCGTTCCTGGGCCGGACGGCCGCGGATCTCACCCTCGATGCGGTAGAGTTCGGCGATCCGCGCGAGCGCTTCCGTGGCGATCGGCGCGGGACCGCCTTGCGCGAGATCGTAGAACTTCCGCCGGACGTGAGACCAGCAGAAGGCCAGGCTCACGGCTTTGCGGTCGGCCAGGATCTTGTAGCCAGCGTAGCCGTCGACCTGAAGCGTGCCCATGAAGCCTTGAAGATGCCGGACCGTCTGCTCGGCCTTGCGATCCGGCGCATAGAGATAAGCCACGCCGGGCGGATCCGATCCGCCCCAGGGACGGTCGTCGCGAGCGTAGGCGAAGAGCTGGCCTGTCTTGGTTCGGCCGCGGCCCGGATCGAGCACCGGCGCCGTGGTCTCGTCTGCGAAGAGCTTGGTCGACGCCTTCAGTCGCTCGAACAGACGCTCATGCACTGGCCGCAGGAGGAAGGCTGCCTTGCCGACCCAGTCAGCCAGGGTCGAGCGGTCCAGGTTCACCCCTTGCCGGGCATAGATCTGGGCCTGCCGATAAAGCGGCAGGTGGTCGGCGTATTTGGAGACCAGAACGTGGGCGACGGTCGCCTCGGTCGGGATGCCGCCCTCGACGAGCCGGGCGGGTGCCGGCGCCTGGACCACGACCTCCTCGCAGGCACGGCAGGCGTATTTCGGCCGGCGCGTCACGATCACGCGGAACTGGGCAGGAACGATATCGAGACGCTCGGAGACGTCCTCGCCCATCACATGCAGCGCGCCCCGGCAGCACGGGCAGGTTTTCTCCTGAACGTCGATGATCTGCTCGACCCGCGGCAGGTGCGCGGGCAGCGACCCGCGGTTGGCGCGGCGCTTCCTGGCCCGCTCGGCCCGTTTGCCAGGATCGGCTGCCTCCTCACCGGCGAGGCCCTCGGCCTCGATCTGCTCGACCTCCTCGAGCCCCAGCAGCAACTGGTCGACCGGCAGGCTCTCGGCCCGGCGCCCGAACCGATGGCGCTGCAACTCCTTGATGATCTGGCGCAGCCGCTCGTTCTCGGCACGCTCCTCCGCCAGCATCGCCCGAAGCGCGATCGGATCGTTGGTCAGTGGTTTGGTTGCGTCGCTCACGAAGCCGATTCAATCAGGGATTACAGTGGCTTGCCAGCGCTTGAACGATCAACTTGCCGCGACGGGCACGCGTGTCTCGCGCCGCTCATGCACCCGTCGCCAGTCAAGGCCTTCAAGCAGTGCCTGAAGCTGCGCCGCGGTCAGCCGCACGATACCGTCGGCAATGCCGGGCCACTGGAACTTGCCGTCTTCCAGCCTCTTGGAGAACAGGCAGACGCCCGTCCCATCGAAGTAAACCAACTTGATCCGGTCGGCGCGCCGCGCCCGGAACACATAGACCGCGCCAGAGAACGGATCGGCGCCCATGCCCTCGCGCACCAACGCGGCCAAGCCCTCCGCGCCCTTGCGGAAGTCGACCGGCTTCGTCGCGATCATGACGCGGACCGCGCCGGTCGGGCCGATCACGAGCCGGCCTTCAACGCACCCAGCACCGCCGCGATCGTGGCCGGGGAGGCCCCGTTTTCGATCGTCA
>NZ_JBFRHE010000024.1:0-58002 GCF_052115715.1 Allobosea sp. 2KB_26 | reverse complement strand
CTCTCGCTTGCCGGCGTGGTTGGCGGGGCCGACGATGCCCTCGTTCTCCATGCGCTCCATGATCGAGGCGGCGCGGTTGTAGCCGATCTGCAGGCGGCGCTGGATATAGGAGGTCGAGGCCTTCTTGTCGCGCAGCACGACCGCGACCGCCTGGTCGTAGGGGTCTTCGCTCTCCGCCTGGCCCATGCCGCTCTTGTCGAAGACGGCGCCGCCATCCTCGTCCTCGCTGCCGGCCTCCTCCTCGGCGGTGACCGCGTCGAGATAGTCCGGCCGGCCTTGCGTCTTCAGATGCGCCACGACCTTCTCGACCTCGGCATCCGAGACGAACGGCCCGTGCACGCGGGTGATGCGGCCGCCACCGGCCATATAGAGCATGTCGCCCTGGCCGAGCAGCTGCTCGGCGCCCATCTCGCCGAGAATGGTGCGGCTGTCGATCTTCGAGGTGACCTGGAACGAGATGCGGGTCGGGAAGTTGGCCTTGATCGTGCCGGTGATGACGTCGACCGAGGGCCGCTGGGTCGCCAGCACGACATGGATGCCGGCGGCGCGCGCCATCTGTGCCAGGCGCTGGATCGTGCCCTCGATCTCCTTGCCGGCGACCATCATCAGGTCGGCCATCTCGTCGACGATGACGACGATATAGGGCAGGGGCCCCAGATCCATCACCTCTTCCTCGTAGATCGCCTCGCCGGAATGCTTGTCGAAGCCGGTCTGCACGGTGCGGGTGATGATCTCGCCGGCAGCCAGGGCCTCGCCGACCCGGACATTGAAGCCGTCGATGTTGCGCACACCGAGCTTCGACATCTTCTTGTAGCGCTCCTCCATCTCGCGCACCGCCCATTTCAGCGCGACCACCGCCTTCTTCGGGTCGGTGACGACGGGGGTGAGCAGATGCGGGATGCCGTCATAGACGGAGAGCTCGAGCATCTTGGGGTCGACCATGATCAGCCGGCACTGCTCGGGCTTGAGCCGGTAGAGGATCGACAGGATCATGGTGTTGATCGCGACCGACTTGCCCGAGCCGGTGGTGCCGGCGACGAGCAGATGCGGCATGCGGGCGAGATCGGCGATCACCGGCTCGCCGCCGATGGTCTTGCCGAGGCAGAGCGCCAGCTTGTGCTTGGTCGATTCGAAATCCTGGCTGGCGAGCAGCTCGCGCAGGAAGACGGTCTCGCGCTTGGCATTGGGCAGTTCGATGCCGATGGCGTTCTTGCCCTGGACGACGGCGACACGCGCCGAGATCGCGCTCATCGAGCGGGCGATGTCGTCGGCCAGCGAGATCACCCGCGACGACTTGGTCCCCGGCGCCGGCTCGAGCTCGTAGAGCGTCACGACCGGGCCCGGGCGGACCTGGCTGATCTCGCCGCGCACGCCAAAGTCCTCGAGCACCCCTTCGAGCAGGGTCGCGTTCTGCTCCAGCGCATCGGTCGAGATCGCTGTCGAGGGAAGCTTCTTTGGCTCGGCAAGGTAGGTCAGCGGCGGCAGCTCGAAATGATCGCGATCGAGCAGGGACGGCTGCGCCTCGCGCGAGAGGCGTTTGCCGGGCTTGGGAGCAGCGGGCCGGGCGGTGACGCGCGGAGCGTTGAGATCGCGCAGGTCCTGCGGTCCATCATCGTCTTCGAAATCAGCGTCGGGAAGGTCGACAACGCGACTGGCCGGGCGCGGATTGGGCAATGGCTCGGGAGCGAAGACGGGTGGCGCGGCGCGCGTGGCTGCTTCGTTGAACTGCGGCTCGCGGCGCACGCGGCTGACGGGCTGGTTGCCGGTTGGGCCGGTACTGACGGCCGGTTCCGGCGGATGAGGCAGGCGACGCAGGATCGCTCCCTTGAGCGCCATCGCGCCATGAGCAAGCCAGCCGACGAGGATGACGGCGAAACCAGGCTCGTCGTCGCGACGCTCCTCGGTCTCGGCCCAGGACTCGTCTTCATCGTCGCTGTCATTGACCGGATCTTCGTCGGTTACGAAGCCGAAGCCCGCTGCGGCGGTCACGGCGAGAATTGCGATGCCGGCATAGAGGAAGGCGACGAGGCCGCCGAGCGCACTGCCTGCGATGCCGACGAGATTGCGTGTCCCAAACAGCAGGCCGTCGCCGATCACGCCGCCCATCCCGGTGGGCAAGGGCCAGCGCGGGGTCGCCGGAAGGGCGCTCGCGACGGCAGCCGTCGCGACGATACCGACAACCCAGAGACCGAGCTTGAGTGCGCCACGGTCGAACAGGTGAAAGCGCATCAGGCGCAACGCCCAGATCAGCGGCGGAAAGAGCATGGCGATGACGCCGAGCCCGATCATCTGCATGGTCAGGTCGGCAATCATCGCACCCGGGCGTCCGAGCAGGTTGTTGACGGCGCCGCCGGTGGCGTTGTTGAGGCTGGGATCTTCTGCGGCCCAGGTCGCAAGCGCGAGTGCCACGGCCGCGGTCAGCGCCAGCAGCCCGAGCCCGACCATCTCCGAGGTCCGTCGCGACAGGAATTCCCGCGCGGGATCGGGCAGGCGATCGATCAGGGATGAGGAGCGTCGGATTGTTCGCATGCCGGCCGGGCCGCCTTCCACAGGACTACAGGCCGTATCAATCCGGCCTCCAGCGATCAGGGTATGAAGGTCAGGTTAAGACCCGCTTAACCTTGAAGGGGAGCGCCTGTCGGGCGGTTCGATCGGTCTGCTTCTTCGGACGAAGTTACCATGAGAAAGGCCCCGGCGGGAGACCGCCGGGGCCTATTTCACGTGAAGCAGTGGACGCACTCACATGCTGTAGGCGCGCTCGCCGTGCTCGGCGATGTCGAGACCCTCGCGCTCCTGATCCGTGGTGACGCGCAAGCCGACGACGACGTCGACGATCTTGTAAAGGATCAGCGAGCCGACGCCGCTGAAGACGAGCGTGAAGAGAACGGCCTTGGCCTGGGCGAGGAATGCCGGCCCGAATTCATAGGCCGCGGTGACGAGCTCGCCCGGCTTGGAGACATAGTCCGGGATGCCGCCGCCGCCGAGCGCCTGATTGACCAGGATGCCGGTGGCCAGCGCGCCGATGATGCCGCCGACGCAGTGGATGCCGAACACGTCGAGCGAATCGTCATAGCCGAGCGCATTTTTGACGGTGGAGCAGAAGACGAAGCAGACGGCGCCGGCGACCAGACCGAGCACGATCGAACCCATCGGACCGGCGAAGCCGGCGGCCGGCGTGACGGCAACGAGACCGGCCACCGCGCCCGAGACCATGCCGAGCAGCGAGGGTTTGCCCTTGGCCGCCCACTCGACGAAGAGCCAGCCGAGCGCTGCTGCCGCCGTGGCGACGAAGGTGTTCATCATGGCGAGCGCGGCGGTGCCGTTGGCCTCGAGATTCGAGCCGGCATTGAAACCGAACCAGCCGACCCAGAGCAGGGCCGCGCCGATCAGCGTCATGGTCAGCGAGTGCGGGGCCATCAATTCCTTGCCGTAGCCGACGCGCTTGCCGAGCAGCATGCACCCGACGAGGCCAGCGATGCCCGCGTTAATGTGGACGACGGTGCCGCCGGCGAAGTCGAGCGCACCCCATTTGAAGAGCATCCCGGCATCGGCGTTGACGGCGTCGAGCGCCGCGGTCGCGGCTGCCTTGGCATCGGGACCCGCCTCAGCCACGGCCTTGGCCGCATTGCCGATGGCATCGGGACCGCCCCAGTACCAGACCATGTGGGCCATCGGGAAATAGATGAAGGTGACCCAGAGGGCTGTGAACAGCATCAGCGCCGAGAATTTGATCCGCTCGGCGAAGGCCCCAACGATCAGGGCCGGCGTGATGCAGGCGAAGGTCATCTGAAAGCAGATATAGACGTATTCGGGGATGACGACGCCGTTCGAGAAGGTCGCCGCGACCGAGTTGCCGTCGACGCCGCGCAGGAAAGCCTTCGAGAAGCCGCCGACGAAATCGTTCAGGCCGCCGCCATTTGTGAAGGCGAGGGAGTAGCCGTAGATCACCCAGAGCAGGCTGACCATGCAGACGATGGCGAAGACCTGGGTCAGCACCGAGAGCATGTTCTTGCTGCGCACCAGGCCGCCATAGAACAGGGCGAGGCCGGGAATCGTCATCAGCAGTACGAGCACGGTCGAGCTCATCATGAAGGCGGTGTCGCCCTTGTTCGGCACCGGCGCGGCGGGAGTCGCTGCTGCCTGGGCCAACGCGACCGCCGTGGTCGCGGCCAGCACCGTTCCGACCAGCCCGGCCCGCAATGGGGTCTTGAAATTCATCGTTGGAAACTCCTGGACTGAGATCGAGAGGATCAGAGGGCGTCGCCGTCGGTCTCGCCGGTGCGGATGCGGACGGCTTTCTCGATCGACGAGACGAAGATCTTGCCGTCACCGATCTGGCCGGTACGGGCTGCGGCAGTGATCGCCTCGATCACCTTGCCGACGAGCTCATCCGAGACGGCGACCTCGATCTTGATCTTCGGCAGGAAGCTCACGGCATATTCGGCACCGCGATAAATCTCGGTATGGCCCTTCTGCCGGCCATATCCCTTCACCTCGGTCACGGTCAGGCCATGCACGCCGATGGCGGTGAGCCCATCGCGCACCTCCTCCAGCTTGAACGGCTTGATGACAGCCATCACGATTTTCATGCTTGGGTTTCCCCGTTTCCGCCGCCCGGATGTCAGCCCCGGCGATCGCGTTGCGCTTCGCGCGCGCCGGTAGCCCGACGCACGTCACGGCCGGTCAATTCAAGGCCCGTGCCAACTGCCGGAGGGGGGCCATGAGCGGATGGGCCAAGGAAAAACGCCCCGTCACGCCTCTCGGCGCGGGGTGATTGCCTAATAAACAGGCAAGTGCTTGGTTGCTGTGCTTTTGCTTAGAAAGCGCTCATTCGCGATCCGGGCGCGGCCGGATCAGGCCTTCCTGCGCCACGGACGCGACGAGCTTGCCGTGGCGATCGAAGACGAGGCCGCGCGAGAACCCGCGCGCGCCCGAGGTCGAGGGGCTGTCCTGGGCGTAGAGCAGCCAGTCGTCGGCGCGGAAGGGGCGGTGAAACCAGAGCGCATGATCGAGGCTCGCGCCCTGGATCTGCTTGTCGAACACGGTCTTGCCATGCGCGATGAGGCTCGAATCGAGCAGCATCAGATCCGACGCATAGGCAAGCACGCTCTGATGGACCGCCGGATCATCGGGCAAGGGCTGCATCGACCGGATCCAGACATTGAACTTCGGCTCCATCTTCTCGCCAGTGGCGTAGCGCTGGAGCTCTACGGGCCGAATCTCGATCGGGCGCTCGCGCTGGTAATAGGCGCGCACGGCGTCGGGCATATGCGGCAATACGCTGCGCTGCATCTCCTCCCGGTTCGGCAGCTCCTCCGGCATCGGCACGTCCGGCATCGGCATCTGATGCTCATAGCCGGGTTCCTCGGCCTGGAACGAAGCCGACATCGAGAAGATCGCCTCGCCATGCTGGATCGCCAGCACGCGCCGTGTCGTGAACGAGCGGCCGTCGCGCAGCCTTTCAACCTCGTAGATGATCGGAGTCTCGGGGTCGCCCGGCAGCAGGAAATAGGCGTGCAGGGAGTGCGGCTGGCGGCCTTCCACAGTCTGGCAGGCGGCGTAGAGAGCCTGCCCGATGACCTGCCCGCCGAAGACCCGCTGCCAGCCGATCTTGGGGCTGCGACCGCGGAACAGATTGCGCTCCAGCCGCTCGAGGTCGAGGATCGACATCAGGGAGTCGCTGATCTGGGACATGGTTCTTCAGTCTCGACTGGCGGGCGGATTGACGGGCGGGCCGGCTGAGCCGAAGACGGTTCCGCCGTATCCTCCGCATCAGCACCGACGCACCGGGCGTCGTCAAGCGATGGTCCAGGCGTGGTCGGCATGAGGCGCAGGAGCAGGACGATGGGGCAGCAGACCGGCCATTCCGACAGGCGGATCGTGATCGCGGGTGGCGGCGTCGCCGGGCTTTCGCTGGCGCTGGCGCTGAAGCGCGCGCTCGGCGAGGCTTATGCGATCGTCCTGGCGGACCCGGCACTTGCGGCACCGCCGCGTCAGGACAACCGTGCCTACGCCGTGGCGGCAGCGGCACGCAACATGCTGGAGGTGCTGGGCGTCTGGGAAGCCGCTGCTGTCAGCTCTGCCGCGATGACGGAAATGGTCATAACCGACAGCCGCAATCCAGACGTGGTGCGCCCGGTCTTCCTGACCTTTGACGGCGAGATCGAACCCGGACAATCCTTCGCCCACATGGTCGAGAACATGGCGCTGATGACTGCGCTGCTAAGCGCCTGCCGTGAAGCGAATGTCGAGATGCGGCCGGAGGGCGTTCGCGGCTTCGATGCGCAGGACGACGCCATCGAGATCACCTATGCGGGGGGCGAGCGCACCACGGCGCTGCTGCTCGTAGCCGCGGATGGCGCACGTTCGCGGCTGCGCGAACGTGCCGGCATCGGCTGGGTCGGCTGGTCCTACCACCAGTCCGGGCTCGTTGCGACGCTGAGCCATGAGCGGCCCCATGACGGGCGGGCGGTCGAACATTTCCTGCCATCCGGGCCCTTCGCGATCCTGCCGCTCAGCGACGGCGGCAGGCTGGGGCACCGCTCTTCGATCGTCTGGACGGAGCGCGAGGAGAATGTCGCGGCGCTGCTCTCGCTCGACGAGGCCGATATGCTCGACGAGATCGAGCGGCGCTTCGGACTGGAGCTTGGTGAGCTTGCGCTGGAGAGCAAGGTCACGGCGATGCCGCTCGGCTTTGGCGTGGCGCGTCGCTTCGTTGGCGACAGGCTGGCGCTGCTTGGCGACGCCGCTCACCTGATCCATCCGATTGCCGGCCAGGGGCTCAATCTTGGGCTGAAGGATGTCGCGGCCCTGGCCGAGGCGATCGTCGATGCGGCACGGCTCGGACTCGATCCAGGCAGCGCCGACGTTCTCGGAGGTTATGAAAGCGCCCGGCGTTTCGACACGGTCGCGATGGGCGCTGTGACTGACGGGCTCAATCGGCTGTTTTCAAATGACGTGACGCCATTCCGCCTGGCCCGCGATTTCGGGCTCGGGCTGGTCGATCGGATGCCGGGGCTGAAACGCTTCTTCATCCGGGAGGCGGCGGGACTGGCTGGGGAACCGCCGCGCCTGCTCAGAGGCGAGGCGCTCTAAGACGAGACGGTCATGGTCGGGACAGGCCCGACCATGACACTGATCGCTCCGAAGGCGCCTGGAGAGTGGGATCTATCCCTCGATCTGCCGTGCCTCTTCCGGCAGCATGATCGGAATGCCGTCGCGGATCGGATAGGCGAGCTTGGCTGCGCGGCTGATCAGCTCCTGCCTGGCCGCATCGTATTCGAGCGTGCTCTTGGTCACCGGGCAAACCAGGATCTCGAGCAGTTTCGGATCGATCCGGGTGGCAGGCATGTCGCGTTCGGTCTCGGTCATGGTCTCTTCTCAGAGCTTTCTGGGCAGATCGGCGAGCATGCCGGCTGCGACCATCAATTTCGGCAGTGAGAGGCCCGACATCGTAATCGCCGAAACCGTTGCGCGGGTTCGATCGGCCTCAGCGCCACGCTCGGCCAGCCAGCCGTCGAGGGTGTCGGAACCGGTTGCGCCCGAGGCGATCTCCTGCGTCAGCCCGGCACGAGCATCGACCAGCGTTTCGATGGCGCGGTCGCGGGCCAGGCGCTCATAATCATCGCTTGCCGGCACGGCTGCGGCCGCAGCCGCGAGGCTGGACAGTCCGAAGACCGAATCGGCACCGAAATGAATCCGCGCAACCTCGGAAATCGACCGCTTGGTCCGGTCGGCGATGTCAACGATGTCGGTTGCCTGGGCAAGCGCGGGCAGGCTGGCAATCTGCGCGGCGAGGGGTTCAGGCACTGATTCGGAGACGAGTACGGCGATGCGGGCCGTGCGCGCCTGGGCGGCCGCCTCGGGCAGCAGGCTGTCGAGTTCGCCGGCGAGCGCCGAGACGCCTCTCGCGTAATGCGCAACCGTTTGCTCGATCGAACCCGGCTTGGCGGCGCCCCGACGCAGGAACCAGCTCATCCTGTCGGTGACGAGTTCCTGAGCTGCGGCGTATAGCCCGATCTGGGTCTTGCCAGGGATCTTGGCGTCGAGCGCATCGATTGCGGCGTTCAAGGCGATCAGATCGAAGGAGTCACGCGCAATCGCGTAGGCCGCGGCGATCGCCGGTGCGTCGGCACGTGTCTGGCCGGCCAGGGTCGAGACGATGGCGGGGCCGCCACGATTGATGATGGCATTGGCGAGTTGGGTTGCGACGATCTCGCGACGTAGCTTGTGGCTGGCAATCTCGGCGCCGTACTGGTCGCGCAATGCCTTCGGGAAATAACGGGCGAGCTCGTTGTTGAGATAGAGATCGTCCGGAATGGCCGATTCCAGCAGGGCATCGTGGAGGGCGAGCTTGGCATAGGCCAGCAGCACGGCAAGTTCCGGCCGGGTCAGGCCCTCGCCCCGCTTCTCGCGCTCAGCGAGCACCATATCGGTCGGCAGGAACTCGACCGAGCGATCGAGGCGCCCCTGAGCTTCCAGCGTCAGCATCAGGCGGCGCAGCGCTGGCGTTGCCGCCGCGCCCTGGGCCTCGGTCAGCGATAGCGCCAGGCTCTGCAGGTAGTTGTTGCGCAGGACGAGGAGGCCGACCTCGTCGGTCATGTCGACGAGCAGGGCGTTGCGCTTCTTCTCAGGCAGGCGCCCGTCGCGGACGGGGCCAGCCAGCGCGATCTTGATATTGACCTCGACGTCGGAGGTGTTGACGCCGGCGGAGTTGTCGATGGCATCGGTGTTGATCCTGACACCGTTGCGCGCGGCTTCGATGCGGCCGCGCTGGGTGCAGCCCAGATTAGCGCCCTCGCCGACGACTCGGGCACGCAGATCGGCGCCGGCGACCCGGATCGCGTCATTGGCGCGATCGCCAACCTGAGCATCGGTCTCGTCGGTCGCGCGGATATAGGTGCCGATGCCGCCGAACCAGAGCAGATCGACCCGCGCCTTCAGGATTGCGGTCATCAGTTCGGGTGGCGTGACTTCCGCCTTGTCGAGATCAAGCAGCGCGCGCAGCACCGGGGAGAGCGGGATGCTCTTGGCCTGGCGTGAGAATACGCCGCCGCCCTTGGAGATCAGCGACTTATCGTAGTCCTGCCAGGAGGAGCGGGGCAGCGCGAACAGGCGTTCGCGTTCGGCCAGCGACGCTGCGGGATCGGGCTCCGGGTCGAGGAAGATGTCGCGGTGGTCGAAGGCGGCCACAAGCTTGATCGCCGGCGAGAGCAGCATGCCGTTGCCGAAAACGTCGCCGGACATATCGCCGACACCCGCGACCGAGAAGGGGGTCGACTGGATGTCGATGTCGATCTCGCGAAAATGCCGCTTCACGGCCTCCCAGGCGCCGCGTGCGGTGATGCCCATCTTCTTGTGGTCATAGCCCTGGCTACCGCCAGAGGCGAAGGCATCGCCGAGCCAATGCCCCTTCTCGATCGAAAGCGCGTTCGCGATATCGGAGAAGGTCGCGGTGCCCTTGTCTGCGGCGACGACGAGATAGGGATCATCGCCATCATGGCGCACGGTGTCGGCCGGCGGAATGACCGTCTCGCCGTCGAGATTGTCGGTGAGTTCCAGCAGGGTGCGGACGAAGATGCGGTAGCTCTCCGTGCCTTCCGCGATCCAGGCCTGACGATCGCTCGCCGGCGGCAACTGCTTGGGGAAGAAGCCGCCCTTGGCGCCGACTGGCACGATCACGGCATTCTTGACCTGCTGAGCCTTGACCAGGCCCAGCACCTCGGTTCGGAAATCCTGCGGCCGGTCGGACCAGCGCAGGCCGCCGCGCGCGACCTTGCCGAAGCGCAGGTGCACGCCCTCGACACGGGGCGAATAGACGAAGATCTCGTAGAGCGGATGCGGCAATGGCAGGTCGTCGAGCCTGGCGCATTCGAATTTCAGCGAGATCGTGCTGCGCGGATAGCCATCCGGTCCGATCTGGAAGAAATTGGTGCGCAGCGCCGCTTCGATCAGGTTGACCAGGCGCCGCAGGATGCGGTCCTCGTCCAGGCTGGTGACGTCGTTGAGCGCAGCTTCGATGCCGTCACGCTCGGCCTGCATCGCCTTCTCGCGCTTGCTCGCATCGAAATGCGGGTCGAACTTGGCGACGAAATAGGCGATCAGCTTCGAGGCGATGCCGGGGTGGCGGGTCAGTGCATCGGCGATGTAGTCCTGGGCGTAGGGCGCACCGACCTGCCTGAGATAGCGACCGAGCGCGCGCAGCAGCGCCGCCTCGCGCCAGGCGATTCCGGCGGCAAGGACGAGCTGGTCGAAACGGTCCGATTCCGCCAGTCCACGGAACTGGGCCATCAGGGCTGCTTCGATCGTCGGATCGAGGCGGGCGACATCGATTTCGCCTCCGCCGGCACGCTCAAGCGTCATGTCGTGCAGCCAGACACGGGCGGCCTCAGGCGCTTCAACTCCATTGGCTGCCGGCGTCAGGTTGAAGGTCCGCTCGTTGACGACGCGGAAGCCCATGTTCTCGAGCACCGGCACGCGGGCGGAGAGGGAGATCGGCGAACCACTCGAGAAGACCTTGAGATTGGCCCGTGCCGCGGTATCGCCCTCGCGTCGATAGAGATTGACCGCGCGCGACCGCTCCGGCGTGAGCTTCTGCAGCATGTCGATGTCTTCGAGAGCATCGGTTGCCGAGAAACGCTCCCGATAGGCGGCGCCAAAGGCCTCGGCATAGCGCTCGGTCAGCGACCGTGCCGCCGGGCCCGCCTTCTGCTCGTCGAGCACGTCCTTGAGGCCATCGGCCCAGGTCCGCACGATCGCGGCAATGCCGGCTTCCAGCGTGGTGCGATCGACCCTTGGCGTGCGGCCTTCGTCGCGGCCGATGATGTAATGGGTGCGGGACAGCGGGCCTTCCGGATAGGCCGGATAAGCGGCAGAGAGGCGCCCCTCATAGATCCGCGCCAGGAATTCGCCGACGCGGCGGCGGACCTGGGTGTCGTATCGATCCTTGGGAATGAAGACGAGGATCGAGACGAAGCGGTCGAACTCGTCGACGCGGGCCAGTGCGCGGACGCGCGGGCGCTCGGTCAGCTGCAGGATATCGAGCGCGAAGCGTTCGAGGGTCTCGCCGTCGATCTGGAAAAGCTCGTCACGCGGAAAGGCATCGAGCACGTTGAGCAGCGCGCGGCCGGAATAGCTCGCGGCGTCGAAGCCCGTGTTCTTGGCGACGCGCGCGACCTTGAGCCGCAGATAGGGAATGGCGCGGGCGCTGCCGGTATAGGCGTTGGAGGTCAGCAGGCCGACGATACGCATCTCGCCATCGAGATGGCCGTCGGGGGTGAAGAGCTTGACGCCGATATAGTCGAGATGGACGCGGCGATGCACGCGGCTCTTGACGTTGGCCTTGGTGATGATCAGCGCCTGCGGTTTGGCGAGGAAGGCGCGAATCTCCGGCGTCATCACCACCATTTCGCGATTCTTGCGCAGCATGCGCACGGAAGGATCGCGCAGAATGCCGAGGCCCGAACTGTCGATCGGGTCGGCAGCCGCATCACCGCCCGGGAAACGGTAGGCTCGAATGCCGAGAAGCGTGAAATTATCGCCGGCGATCCATTCGAGGAATTGCAGGGCCTCAGCGACCTCGTCCTCGGCAAGCGGCGGCGGGTTGGAGCGATAGGCCTGGATCACCTCGGTGATTCGCCCGCGCATGGCAGCCCAATCGTCGACCGCGAGGCCGACATCGACATAGACCCGCTCGAGACCGGTCTTCAGGCGCTCGCGCGCCTCTGGCGTGTCGATGCGGTCGAGATGGATATGGATCAGGCTCTCGCGGCGCGCGCCTTCCGGAGCACGCCCGGTCGCTTCGCCAGCAAGCGAGTGAAAAGCGCCATCGGCATCGCGCACGACCGCCAGGATGGGGTGGGCGACGAGGCGGGGTTCGTAACCTTGCTCGGTCAGTTCAGCCAGCGTCGAGTCGAGCAGGAAGGCCTTGTTATCGTTCACGACCTCGAGAATCGTGATCTGGCGTTCGCGGCCATGCTCGCTGAACGCCTCGTCCCGGAAACGCAGATTCGGCGTGCCGGGCCGGCGCTTCGCGGTCAGATGCTGGTAGGCGGCAGCGGCGGCCCGGGCGAGCAGATCAGGCGGGAGCGCGACGATATCTTCGGCAACGACGCGGCCATAGAGCAGCTTCGGAAACTCCGCCGGCATGCCGGTTCCGCTCTGGGAGGCTGCGGCCTCGACCGCGGCCAGAGCCTCGATCGTTGCATTCGTCACTCGCTTAGCCATCCCCAGAACCCTCGGTTATTTTGCCGCAGCGATGACATAGGCTGCGGCGCCTTTCAACTTTCGTCGCATCATGCGCACGAACAAGGTCGCCCGTGCGAACATCGCGGCAGATCCTGTCGAAAGTTCAACCCCGCCGACACAACAGGAAACGCACCATGTCGAACAAGCATGACAAATCGAAGGTCGGTGAGCTTCTGACTCGGCAGGATGAGCCGCCAAGAGTGATGGCGCTTGCGTTGCCGGAAGTCGAGCTGTCGGCCGAGAATCAGGCCTATTTCGCCAAATGCCAGGAGAAGCTCGGATTCGTGCCGTATGTGCTGCTGGCCTACGCGCATGACGACGCCAAGCTCACGGCCTTCGCCGCGTTCTACAACGATCTGATGCTTGGCCCTTCCGGTCTCTCCAAGCTCGAGCGCGAGATGATCGCGGTTGCCGTGTCGAGCGTGAACCGTTGCTATTACTGCCTGACGGCGCATGGCGCCGCCGTGCGTCAGCTCTCGGGGGATCCTGTGCTCGGCGAGCTGATGGCCATGAACTATCGCGCGGCCGAACTCTCTCCCCGCCATCGCACGATGCTCGACTTTGCCGTGAAGCTGAGCGAGACGCCCTATCTCGTCGACGAAGGGGATCGCGAAGCATTGCGGGGGGGCGGATTCGGCGAACGTGACATCTGGGATGTCGGTGCGGTCGCTTCGTTCTTCAACATGTCGAACCGGATGGCCTCGGCCGTCGATATGCGGCCGAATGCCGAATACCACCGACAGAATCGCTGAAGAGGCTGCATTCCCGCCAAAAGAAAACGGCCAGCGGAAACCGCCAGCCGTTGAGGTAGCCTCGAACCGATAGGCCCGACCCCACCGCGCCCGGGGGGCTGGGGGGCTGACGTATCCGGAACTCGATGAGGCCGGGCCGTCGAGGCAACGAGCGGAGTTGAGCCCGGCAACTTGGCCATCGCTTGGCGCGTTCGCGGCGAAAATGCGGCGTGACTGACGAAGGCGTGATTCTTTTGCGGCCCGCCTCGATCTCTTGCCAGCGCAGCATCTGGGGCGCATCATCCTGCCCAACGGGAAGTGCGATCGGGCCGTGCCGGATCGCCGATCGGGAGGCGCTATGAGCGAAAGCGAAACGCCGCAATCGCACGGGGCCGGGGCGGTGGTTGCCTTCCCCGGTCCGGCCAAGCCGGCGGCTGTTACTTTTGATCGCCGGGAACTCTCAGAGCTTCTCAATCTCTACGGCCGGATGGTCGCTGCCGGTGAGTGGCGCGACTACGCCATCGATTTCCTGAAGGACAAGGCACAGTTCTCGGTCTATCGCCGGACCTCCGAGGTCCCGCTCTATCGGATCGTCAAGGATCCTGCTCTTGCCAAGCGCCAGGGTGCGTACTCGATCGTTGCGGCGACCGGGTTGATCCTGAAGCGCGGCTCGGATCTCAGCCGTGTCCTGCGGGTGGTCGACAAGAAGCTCAGCGTGGTGAGTTGAGACGCGGCGCGGTTCGGCTGCCGTCGCCGATTTCCTTCTGCATCAGCATCTGGTCGAGCCAGCGGCCGTGCTTGTAGCCGACGGCCCTGGCGATTCCGATGAGCGCGAAGCCGGCCTGTTCATGCAGGCGGCGCGAGGCGACCGAGGCGCCATTCCCGTCGCCAATGACTGCGACCATTTGCCGGAACCCTCGGGCTTCGCATGCTGCGATCAGCGCGCTCAGCAGAGCGCGGCCAATGCCCAAGCCCTGTGCCTGCCGCGAGAGATAGATCGAGTCCTCCACCGTGCTGCGATAGGCCGGCCGCGGGCGATAGGCGCCAGCATATGCATAGCCGAGCAGATCCTCGCCTCTGGTCGCGACTAGATAGGGATAGCCATCGGAAACGAGCGCCTCGAAGCGCCGCTGCATCTCGCCGGTCGAGGGCGGTTCAAGCTCCCAGGAGGCGGTGCCGTTCGAGACGGCGTCGGCATAGATCGCGGTGATGACGGGGATGTCGTCGATGCGACCGTCCCTGATCGTGATGGGCTCCATCCGGTCAAGATGGACCGCGAAGAACGCAAAAGAAAAGCCCCGGCTTTGCAGCCGGGGCTCGCGCGACCCGCAAGGGTCGAGGTGGTGCTTACTCGTTACGCGTGCCGAACAGCGAGAGCAGCATCTGGAACATGTTGATGAAGTTCAGGTAGAGCGACAGCGCGCCGTTCACCGAGAGCTTCGCGGCCGATTCCGGATCCATGTCGGAATAGAGATACATCTCCTTGAGGCGCTGGGTATCCCAGGCGGTCAGGCCGGCGAAGACCAGAACGCCGATCGCCGAGATGGCGAAGGACAGCGCGCTCGAGGCCAGGAAGATATTGACCACCGACGCGATCACCAGCCCGATCAGGCCCATGATCAGGAAGGAGCCCATGCCCGAAAGCGACTTCTTCGTGGTGTAGCCGGCAAGGCTGAGCGCGCCGAAGGCGGCGGCCGTGATGAAGAACACCTTGGTAATCGACTCGCCGGTGAAGACGACGAAGATCGACGACATCGACACGCCCATCACCGCCGCGAAGGCGAAGAACATGGCGCGTGCGGTCGAGGAGCTCATGCTCTCGGCCTTGAACGAGAAAAAGAAGATGAAAGCGAGCGGGGCCAGCATCACAACCCATTTGAGCGGGCTGAGATAGATTGCCTGGCCGAATGTCGTCAGCGCCGTGACCTTGCCGGTCGGCGAGACGCCGGCGATCGCCAGCATGCTGATGCCGATGGCGGCAAGGCCGGTGATGGCCAGACCGATCGACATGTTGTTGTAGACGCCGAGCATGAACGAGCGCAGGCCCTGATCCATCTCGACGGCGCTGGTCTGCTGTGCGCGGCCGGCACCCCAGACTGGAGCATTGCGGTCGAAGTTGCTCATAGAGCGATTTCCCTCACAGGTAGAATTCCGGGGCGGACATCGCCTCCGCGATCTCCACCATCGCCGAAAATCGTGGCGACAACGCGGAATATGAGGGGGATTGGGCGACCTTACAAGAGGCCGCCATGGTTAAGAGCGCCGCCTGCATAGATCACCGAGCCCGGCTTGATGCAATGGCGCGAGCGGTCCATGTCTATCCTCGAGGCAAAAGCGACAGTTCTCATAAATTCCGCAGATGAGAAGCTGGCGCTTTCGACAGTATTTTTAGGGTTCCGAACAATCCGAACAGGACGGTAACCACGATCGCGGTAGTCGCAGCGAGGATCGCGCCGGTCGGATCGCTGACGAATTCTATCTTCATCACTTGGGTGACGACCCCCCAGCCTGCCAAAGCGCCGGCGACAACGCCGAACAGGGCAGAGACAAAACCTATTCCGGCATATTCGAGGGCGTACGACGAAAGTATGAAGCGACGTGTCGCGCCGAGCGTCTTCAGGATCATCGCGTCGTATAGCCGCGCATGCTGCCCGGCCGCGAGAGCGCCTGCCAGGACCAGCAGACTGGATGCGATCGCCAGGCCCGAGGCGCCGCGAATCGCGGTCGCGAGCTGGCTGACGATGGTGTTGACCGCTTCGAGCGCGTCCCTCACCCGCACGGCGGTGACCGACGGGAATTCGACCGCCAGCCGGCGCAGAAGCTGCGCATCGGCGCTGGCCGTCGCGTCGGTCCCGGAGGTGACGGTCGCGAGATTGGTGTGCGGCGCGCCGGCAAAGGTGTTGGGGGAGAACACCATGACGAAATTGATGCCGAGCGAGCGCCATTCGATGGTGCGCAGATTGGCGATGCGCGCGGTGATGTTGCGGCCAAGCACGTTCACGGTGACGCTATCGCCGACCTTGAGTCCAAGCCCGGCGGCGATCGGCGCATCGAAGGAGACGAGCGGTTCGCCGCGATAGCCTGCCGGCCACCATTCCCCGGCGGTGATGGTCGAGCCCTCGGGCATGGCTTCCGCATAGGTGATGCCGCGATCGCCATCCAGGACCCAGGCCGCCTGTTCGGAGGCCTTGATCTGCTCGGCGCGCACGCCGTTGAGGCTGGTGATGCGGCCCCGCATCATCGGGACGCGTTCGAGCGTGGCGCCTGGCCTCGCTTCGGCAATGAAGCTGTCAAAGCGCGCGCTCTGGCCGTTCGGGATGTCGAGGAAGAAGAAGCTCGGCGCCTTGTCCGGCAACGACTGGGTCAACTGCCGGGTGAGGCTGACATCGATGAAGGCAAGCGCCGAGAGCAAGGCGACGCCGAGGCCCAGCGAGAGCACGAGCGAGGGTGTCAATGCGCCGGGGCGATGGGCATTGGCGAGCGCCATCCGCAGGGCCGGGTTGCGCGGCCGCGGGCTGCGGCGGGCGAGAGCCATCAGACTCCAGGCGACGAGGCGCAGCAGCAGGAAGATGCCAGCGGCAACGGCGATATAGAGCAGTGCGATGCGGCGATCATAGGCGAAGGCGACGGCGACACCGACGAGACCGATGAGAGCCGCGAGGAAAACACCGAGATAGATCAGCCTGGGCCGGCGCAGATCCGGCTCGATCTGGTCGCGGAACAGGGCTGAGACCGGCACGTCATGCGCCCGGCCGAGCGGCAATATCGCAAAGACCAGCGCAGTCAGCAGGCCATAGAGCGCTGCGATCACCAGCTCTCCCGGCGCCAATGTCGGCTCGAAGGGCAGCGGCAGCAGGTCGCGAAGCGCATAGCCGAGCGCGAAGGGGGCGGCGGCGCCCAGCATAAGGCCGATCGCGATGCCAAACGCCGCAACGATCATCACTTCAGTCAGATGGATCGCGACGACATGTCCGCCGGTTGCGCCGATTGCCTTCAGGGTTGCGAAATCGAGCTTCTTGGCCTCGACGAAGCGCCGCACCGCATTGGCGACGCCGACGCCGCCAACCAGCAGGGCGGTCAGCCCGACCAGGGTCAGGAACTGCGTGAACCGCTCGAGATTGCGCTGAAAGCTCGGCGCGGCATTGGCGCGCGAGCGGATTTCCCAACCAGCGTCCGGCTGTTGGCGTCCGGCATCGGCAATGAGGCGCTCGAGGGCCGTATCATCGGACGCCGTGGGGGGCAGCGAGACGCGATACGTCCAGCGCACCAGGCTGCCCGGCTGGAGCAACCCGGTGGCACGCAACGCGTCCTGGGAAACCAGAAGGCGAGGGCCGAAGCCGACGCCCGAGGCGATCTTGTCCGGCTCGGAAACGAGGCTGGCGCGCAGCTGCACGCGCGCGCTGCCGACCGAGATCGTGTCGCCGATCTTCAGGTCGAGGCGACCAAGCAGGACGGGATCGGCAATGGCGCCAAAGCTGCCGTTGCTCTGGGACAGCAGATCGGAAAGGGGGGCAGCCGGCTCGCTGACGACCTCGCCGATGCTCGGATAGGCGGAATCCACCGCCTTGAGCTCGATCAGGGCCGCGCCCTTGTCGCCGGCATTGGCCATGCCGCGCATGGTGGCGATGGTCGAGAGCGCGCCACGTCCTTCGAGAAAGCTGCGCTCGACGGTGGTGGCCTCGCGGTGGATCAGGCTGAAGGCGACGTCACCACCGAGAATGCGTCGCCCTTCGCGGTGTAGCCCTTCCGTCAGGCCGCGCGACGCCGAGCCGACGGCTGCGATAGCCATGACGCCGAGTGCGAGGCAGGCGATGAAGACGCCGAATCCGCGCAGGCCACCGCGCAGATCGCGCCAGGCGAGGCGCAGGGCGAGTGTCGGGCCAAAAGGGGATCGGGGGGTGGCAGCGGTGGGCTTGACCGGAGCGTGCATGACGAGGGCTCAGGCGACGGCGAGATCGGCATCGACTTCGATCCGCCCGGCGCGCAGGCGCACCGTCCGGTCGCAGGCCGCAGCGAGCGAGAGGTCATGCGTGACCAGCACGAGAGTCGCGCCGCGCTCGCGGCGCAGCGCGAAGATCAGATCGACGATCGAGCGGCCGGTGCTCTCGTCGAGATTGCCGGTCGGTTCGTCGGCGACGAGAATGGCCGGATCAGGCGCGACGGCGCGGGCGATCGCGACACGCTGCTGCTCGCCGCCGGAGAGCTGGGCCGGATAATGGTCCATGCGATCGCCGAGCCCGACATTGCGCAGCTCGGCCTCAGCCCGGGCGAACGCATCGTCTGCGCCCGCAAGTTCGAGTGGCAGAGCGACATTCTCGCGCGCAGTCATGGTCGGAACGAGATGGAACGACTGGAAGACGATGCCGATCTGGCGCCCGCGGAAAACCGCAAGGCCATCTTCCCCGAGCTGACCAAGATCCTGGCCCGCCACCTTCACCAGTCCGGAATCGGGCCGCTCCAGCCCGGCCATCGTCATCAACAGGGTGGATTTGCCTGATCCGGAAGGACCGACCAGCCCGGTTGCCTCGCCGGCAGCCAGTGACAAGGAAACGCCCTTCAGGATATGGACGCGGGCGGCTGCACGCCCCAGACTAAGATGGACATCCCGCAATTCGATCGCCGGGGCTGACTTATCACTCATCGCCACATGATCCTGTCTTCAATGCCATCGACGACGTCCATCCGCATCGCATCGCGATGGGGATGGGGCCTCAGCGCGTTACGCCCCGACGCCCGATATGGGCGCGGACCCGCGCTTGTCCAATCATTTGCCCGTGCTTTTTGCGCTGCGGCCTTTTGGCTGGCGCTTTTGGTGGTCCTTCCGGTTTCAGCCATGGCACAAACCCAGACACCGCACCCGCTCAAGCTTGTCGTGCTTGGCGACAGCCTCAGTGCCGGCTACGGCCTGCCGGCGAGTGCGGCTTTCCCGGCGGTGCTCGAGCAAGCCTTGCGCCAGAAGGGACACGCCGTCGAAATCGCCAATGCCGGGGTCTCGGGCGATGTCGCCCAGGGCGGCCTTGAACGGCTGGACTGGTCCGTGCCCGACGGCACCGACGGCGTCATCGTCGAGCTCGGCGCCAATGACGCGCTGCGCGGTTTCGATCCGGCGGTGACGGAGAAGGCGCTTGAAGACATCATCACGCGGCTGAAAGCGCGCGGTATCCCGGTGCTGCTGGCCGGGATGTATGCTCCGCGCAATCTCGGCACGGAGTATACCGGCCGTTTCGACGGGCTGTTCAGGGCACTCGCCGAGAAACACGCGCTGGTATTCTATCCGTTCTTCCTCGAAGGCATCGCGGGCGATCGCGCGCTCAACCAGCCGGATCTGCTGCATCCGACCGCCGAAGGCGTGCGCGTCATTGTCGAGCGCATCTTGCCGACGGTCGAGCGCTTCCTGGAGACCATCCGCCCGAAATCCTGATCCTTCCGTTCCGGACCGATGCGCCGCCACGGAGCAGGGCGGCGTACGCCTCATGCCGATCGGCCCGAAAATCGCTTCCCACCCCATGAGCGCCGCTGCGCGCAATCTTCCGGAGTTGTCTGACCATGCAATATCGCCGCCTCGGGCGCACCGACCTCCAGGTCTCGGTCATCTGCCTTGGAACCATGACCTGGGGCCAGCAGAACACCGAAGCCGAAGGCCATGAGCAGATGGACTACGCTCTCGCGCAGGGCGTGAATTTCTTCGATACGGCAGAAATGTACTCGATTCCGCCGCGGCCGGAGACACAGGGCTCGACGGAGCGGATCATCGGCAGTTGGTTCAAGGCGCGGAAGAACCGCGACAAGGTGATTCTGGCCTCCAAGATCGTCGGCCGTTCGGCCAATGACTGGTTCCGGGACGATCGCGGACCGACCCGCATAAACCGCAAGCAGATCTTCGAGGCCGTCGACAAGAGCCTGAAGCGGCTGCAGACCGACTATATCGACCTCTACCAGCTGCATTTCCCCGAGCGTGCGATGCCGTGGGGCTCGAACCCAACGCGCTTCAGCAAGGCCGCCTTCGAAACGCCCGATGGCGAGACGTCGATCGCTGAACAACTCGACGCCTTCGGCGAGATCGTGAAGGCCGGCAAGATCCGTCATCTCGGTCTCTCCAACGAGAGCGCCTGGGGCACGATGAGTTTCGTGCGCGATTCCGAAATGCGCGGGGGGCCTCGGGTCCAATCGATCCAGAATGCCTACAACCTGCTCAATCGCACCTTCGAGACGGGGCTGGCCGAGATCGCGATGCGTGAGCAGGTCGGCCTGCTGGCCTATTCGCCGCTGGCCCAGGGCTACCTCACCGGCAAATATCTGGACGGAGCCAAGCCGGCCGGCGCGCGCTCGACGCTGTTCAATCGCGGCCAGCGCTACGAGGCTGCCGGCGCGGAAGACGCGGTGAAGCGCTATATCGCGATTGCCCGCGAGGCTGGTCTGGATCCGGCGCAAATGGCGCTGGCCTTCGTCAATTCGCGCCCCTTCGTGACGGCCAACATCATTGGCGCGACGACAATGGAACAATTGCGAACCGATATCGGTTCGATCGATGTCGCACTTTCGCCTGAGGTCGAAGCAAAGATCGACGCGATTCACCAATTGGTCGGAAACCCCTGTCCCTGAAGCAAGTGTGGCTCATGGCGGGGCGACGACGCGAAGGTTTGCAGAGGTTTTCCTGCAGCCCATCGCTTTTCGTCTCGCCAGAGTCACAAAAACTTGGCACTGATTCGGCATGCCGAGGCTGTTCACAGCTCTGGAGATACCCGCCGAGGTCGCCTCGACGCTGACGCTGCATCGCGGCGGACTCGTTGGAGCGCGCTGGATCGAGCCGGCCGACTATCACGTCACCTTGCGCTTCCTCGGCGATGTCGACCGCCGCATGGCCCATGACGTCGACAGCTTTCTCGCCGATCTGCAGACGCAGCCCTTCGAGGTGATGCTCGACGCATTGGGCAGTTTCGGGGGCGACAAGCCGCGCGCGGTGTTTGCGCGGGTGCAACCCAGTCGCCAGCTCAGCGAACTCCAGGCCGATATCGAACGCCTGATGCGCCGCCTCGGACTACCGGCGGAAGGGCGCAAATTCGTGCCGCATGTCACGCTTGCCCGGCTGCGCGACACCTCACCCGTCGAGGTGGCGCATTATCTGGCGATGCATCCCATCGTACGGCCGATCGCCTTCACGGCCCGGCGCTTCGCCCTGATGTCATCGCGGGATTCGATCGGCGGCGGGCCTTACGTGCTTGAAGCTGCCTATCCGCTTGGCCCCACCTACCCCAATCGGCTGCCGCGAAGCGATTTCCAGCGGAGATGATCATGCGCAAGCGACTGAGTGCCGACGCACGCAACGAAGCGCTCATGACACTGGTGGGCTGGAAATTGGTCGAGGGTCGTGAGGCCATCGCCAAGCGGTTCATCTTCCGTGATTTCAATGAGGCGTTCGGCTGGATGAGCCGTGTGGCGCTGCTGGCCGAAAGGATGGACCATCATCCGGAATGGTCGAATGTCTACAAGACGGTCGAGGTGACCTTGGCGACGCATGATGCCGGCGGGCTGACCGAGCTCGACGTCAAGCTCGCCCGCGCTATGGACGCCATGGCCGGCTGATCAGCCGGCCCTGCCCCAGACCGCGACACGGCGCGCAATACCGGGTGGAAGTCGCTTGGCCGCGCTCTTCAGAACGGGCCGCAAGCGTTGGAAACCGACGCTGCAGGCGAGCCGCCCCTTGAGGGAGAGCGGCAGCAGAAGGTCGCGGACACCGGTCTGCCCGTCGGCGTGTTCGAGCTTGTAGGCATCCGACGGGGCCAGCAGGTCGAACACGGCATTGCCGCGTGCCCTGGCGCTGGCGAAGCTGTGATGGATCAGGATGCTGCCGACGCCGCCACGCTCGAAGTCCGGATGGGCTGCGAGGACATGGCCGAAGCTGCGGCCCTTGCAGTCAAGCGAGAGGTCGATGCCGATCGGGACGCCGTCGCAGCATATCGCGGAGACGCGCAGCGAGCTTCCCCCCTCCGCATCTCCGGCAAAATCCCGAAAGAAGGCCGCGAAGCGTGGATCGTCGATCGTCGGCGCGACGGTGCCATGGCGCAGCAGCGCGGCTTGCTTGAATGCCACGGCGTCGCCGGCAAGAGCTGCGGCGGCGGGACCGGGCGGCGGCGCCTCGAAGCTGATCGCACCGCGTTCCTCGAGCCGGCGTAGGCGACGACGGTAATTCGAGCGTTCGCGGGCCGGGTAGGCGCTGCTCGGGCCGTTCGTGCCGACCCGCCAGACCAGATCGGCAAAGGGTGCGTTGAGCTGCTCGATCGGCATGGCCTCACCGAGCAGGCCGGAGGCGGCGAGAATGGAGTCTGCTCGCAGTTTGCGCGCCTCGAACAGATCGGCGCCCAGCCCCCGCACGGCGCGCCATCCTGCTCGCACCAGAGCATCGCGGTCGGGGCCGGTTTCGACGAGGATGTCACCGAATTGCGCCACCGGGATGCCCATGAAACGCAGCGTCTCCAGGCTGCAGCGGCGCTGCCGGAGGAGTGGCCAGATCATTGCAAGGACACCCTGGCGGCGTGCGATCACGATACTGAGCCGGCCATGGCCCTCGAGATAATGCGCGGCCCAGTGCTTCAGGAAGACGTGGCTCTGGAAGACCTGATGCGGCAGGGCGGTGCGTGCAAAGAACGCGTCCCATTCCGGCTGGAGCGCGAGAAAGCCATCGCGCTCGGTAATGACTTCTGTCGTTACGGCTCCGCCGATCTCGGAGCCTTCCCGCCGCTTGCTCATCATTGGGCTCCGGCGCGCAGATGTGCGATCAGCCGCTTCGACCCTGCGATCGGGAAGCGGGCGAGATAAGGCAGGAGCAACAGCGGGTGCCTGGCGGCGAAGGGCGCGTCATGCTCGACCATGTGGCGGATGGCGATGACAGGCAGAGGCGCGCGCAGCGGCCGAAAGTCGGAATTCCAGAGGCCCGGCGCCTCCGACGTGGCATGCATCAGCCCGATCATGCGGTTGCGCCGCAGCGAGTAGAATTTGTGACGGTCCTGGACGCGCTTGAGCATGGCAATGCCGTCCGGGGTGTCACATTTCGGAAAGCCGATGATCACCGTGCGGAAATGCCGCATGCCGGGCTTGCACGGGATGGCGTCGAGCGTGCTGAAGCCGCTGCGAACCTGGGCGAAGGCCGCCTCCTCGCCCGCGGCGCGCTCATCGGAAATGCCGAGGCGAACCGTATCGAGCCGGGCGGCCTGGCGTGTGAAAGGGCAGACGGCGCCGGTCCGGCCGAGATCGACATGACCTTTCATCAGATAGTCTTCGACCCAGCAGAGCAGGGTCGACAGCGGAGCATCGGGACCGGCCTCACGCGCGGATTGGCGCGCAGCTTCGAGCGTCATGATCCCGCCGGGTCCGGCTCTGCCGCTCAAGGTCGCTATCTCCGGCATCAATGCACGCTCCGGTTGCTGTCCCCTAGCGATAGCAAGCTGAAATTAGCGAAGGGTTGATGACGGTTCGTCCTGTTTGGCAGCGGCGTTAGGATTCCCGAAAGATTTGCTCCAGCCGCAGCGCCCGAGCGCCTCCAGCATGTGCGAGGGCGGGGGGGCCTCGATTCTGACCGGCTCGCGCTTGCGATAGAGCGGAACGCTGACAGCGCGGGCATGGAGCTGGAGTCCTGGTCCGCCGTCGCGAGGCGCCGAACCGTAGACTTCGTCACCCAGCATGGGCCAGCCCGAGGCTGCGCAATGCACCCGCAATTGGTGCGTGCGGCCGGTGAGCGGCTCGAGTTCGAGCCATGTCAAACCGTCCGCGCGACCCAGCACCCGATAACGGGTTTGTGACGGCAACCCCTCCGGGTCGACCTTCATCCACCAGCCGCGTTCGGGAGAGCGCCTGGCGAGCGGCAGATCAATCAGCCCCTCGTCGTCCGCGGGGTCTCCCTCGACGATAGCCCAATAGGTCTTGTCGATGCGGCCGTCGCGGAACAACTGGTTGAGCTCGGCCATCGCGCGTGGATGGCGGCCGAGGATGAGGCAGCCGGATGTATCCTTGTCGAGCCGGTGGGCGGCTTCCGGTCGCCGTGGCAGACCAAAGCGCAGGGCGTCGAGATAATCGGTCAGCACGGGGATGACGCGGCGCTTTGCCTGCGGGCCGCGATGCGAGGGCAGGCCGGCGGGCTTGTCGATCACCAGCATCAGCGCGTCGCGATAAAGCAGTGGCACCGGCAGGGCCGCGTCTGGGGTCTCTCGCGAAATTGCTGGTTGATCCGGGCTGCTCATGGCATTGCGCTATCCAAACCAGCGGTGTGGCGCAACTCGGGCGCCCGGCCTGCAGGATGACGGGACGAGTGATGAGCGAGAGCGAACCGAAAAAGCGCGGCTTCTTTTCGAGGCTGTTCGGGCTGGAGCAGGAACAGCCCAAGCCTGCTCCGGAGAGCGTAGCCGAGCCCCCCCCGGAGTTGCCGGATGCCGCGGCCGAGCTGCCTCCTGAGGCTGAGCCGGATGCCCCAATAGCGCCCGATCTGCTGATTGGCGAGGCTGCGCCCCTACCGATCGCGATGCCGGAGGTGGAACCCGAACCGGAGCCCGAACCCGCGCCCGCGCCGATTTCGCCCATGGCATCCGGACAGCCTGCGGAGCCGACTCCGGCGCCGCAGCCGAAGCGCAGCTGGTGGCGCAGGCTGGCGGACGGGCTCTCCCGTACCTCCTCGGCGCTGACCACCGGCATCACAGAGCTCTTTACCAAGCGCAAGCTCAATGCCGCCACGCTCGAGGATCTCGAAGATATCCTGATCCAGGCCGATCTTGGCCTCGCCACCTCGGCGCGCGTCGCCAAGGCGGTGGGCGAGGGACGCTATGACAAGCAGATCGAGCCGGAGGAGGTGAAGGCCATCCTGGCGCGCGAGGTCGAGAGCATTCTGACGCCGGTGGCGCATCCCTTGACGATCGACGCCACGAAAAAGCCGTTCGTGATCCTGATGGTCGGGGTCAATGGCTCCGGCAAGACGACGACGATCGGCAAGCTGGCTGCGAAATTCCGTGCCGAAGGCAAGTCGGTGATGCTCGCTGCGGGCGATACGTTCCGCGCAGCTGCGATCGAGCAGCTCAAGGTCTGGGGCGAGCGCACGGGTGCAGAGGTTGTCTTTGGTCAGCAGGGTGCGGATGCGTCGGGTTTGGCCTTTGAGGCGCTGCAGAAAGCCAGGGCCAACGGGGTCGATATCCTTCTCGTCGACACGGCCGGCCGGCTGCAGAACAAGGCAGGGTTGATGGACGAGCTCGCCAAGGTGGTGCGGGTGATCCGCAAGCTCGACGCGGAAGCGCCGCATGCGGCCTTGCTGGTGCTCGACGCGACGGTGGGCCAGAATGCGATCTCGCAGGTCGAGGCCTTTCGCGAGACGGCTGGCGTGACCGGGCTGGTGATGACGAAGCTCGATGGCACGGCGCGCGGCGGCATCCTGGTGGCGCTTGCTGCCCAGTTCGGCCTGCCGGTGCATTTCATCGGCGTCGGCGAGAGTGTCGAGGATCTGGAACCATTCTCCGCTCGTGACTTTGCACGAGCGGTCGCTGGATTGGGAGAAGCCGCGTGAGCGAGAGTCTGGCCGAGACGACAAAGGACAAGAGCGTTAACCCGCTGCTCAAGCTCGGCCTCGAGTTCGGGCCGCTGGCCATTTTCTTTTTCGCCAATTCCTATGGCGACCGCCTGTTCGGCATCGCAGAGGACCGGCGCATCTTTGTTGCGACCGGCATCTTCATCGTGGCGTCGCTCGTCTCGCTCGGCCTGTCGCGCGTGTTGCTGCACCATCTGCCGCGCATGGCGATCGTCAACGCGGTGGTGGTGACGGTCTTTGGCGGGCTGACGCTGGCACTCGACGATGCCTTCTTCATCAAGGTGAAGCCGACCATCGTCAACACGCTGTTCGGCTGCATCCTGCTTGGCGGATTACTGTTCGGGCGTTCGCTGCTGGCGCTCGTGCTCGAAACCGTCCTGCAGCTCGATGAGGAAGGCTGGCGCAAGCTCACCTTCCGCTGGGGCCTGTTCTTCTTCGTCCTTGCCGCGTTAAACGAGATCGTCTGGCGCACGCAGACGCAGGATTTCTGGGTCGCTTTCAAGGTCTGGGGCGTGATGCCTCTGACCATGGCCTTTGCCCTGGCTCAGACGCCGCTGATCCTGAAGCATGAGATCAAGCCGCCTGCGGCGCCCGGACAATAGGCGGCACTGCAAAGGGGGCGGCAGATCCTCCATTTGGCATCGGATGGATGACTTGATGCGAGATGGAGCGTGTCGTGACCTCCCCGTTACCGATCGACACGGCTGCCGGCGCCTTTGTGGCCTCGCCCATCTGCGAGGAAGCGGCCGGCGCCATGGTCCGCGCCGCGCCCAGCCTCTTCAGCGTCTGCGGCGTAACCGAAGCGGGTGGACCGCTGCCGTGACCGGACGAGCGGCGAAGCCCTCAGGATTGTTTGACGCGGCACCTCATTTCGGCGCGAGGCGGATCGCGCCATCGAGGCGGATGGCCGTGCCGTTCAGCATGTCGTTCTCGACGATGCTCCTGACCAGTGCGGCATATTCGGTGGGACGGCCGAGACGCGAGGGGTGCGGGATCGAGGCTTCCAGGGCCTGGCGATAGTCATCCGGCACCGACGCGAACATCGGGGTCTCGAACAGGCCGGGCATGATCGTCATGACGCGGATGCCAAGCTGGGCGAGGTCACGCGCGATCGGCAGGGTCATGCCGACAATGCCGCCCTTCGAGGCGGAATAGGCCGCCTGGCCGATCTGGCCATCCTCGGCCGCGACCGAAGCCGTGCAGATGAAGACTCCGCGCCCGCCATCGGGCGTGACCGGTGGCTCCGCGGCGAGAGCAAGCGCCGAGCGCGCGATCATGCGGAAGGTGCCGGCGAGGTTGACGGCGAGCGTCTTTTCGAAAGTCGCGAGATCATGGGCCACGAGTTCGCCGGTTTCGCGCTTCTTCGAGACGACGCGGCGGCCGGGTGCAATGCCGGCGCAGTTCACCAGGATGCGCTCGACACCATGCGCCTGACGAGCCATGAGCAGGGCTTCGTCGACCGAGGCATCGTTCGAGACATCGCAAAGGGCAAAGACGCCGCCGATTTCGCTCGCCACTTGTTTGCCGCGTTCGGCATTCATGTCGAAGATGGCGACCTTCACGCCCTGGGAAGCGAGCATGCGTGCAGTGCCTTCGCCGAGGCCGGACGCGCCGCCGGTGACGACGGCTGCGATGGACGAATCGAGCTTCATGTCAGGTCCCTGTTCGCAAAAATGGCTGGACCAGCCTTAATCCGCGCCATCGGCCGCTCCAAGGACGATTCTTGGCGCAACCCTTGTGCAGCCTTGCGACCAGGGCCACATTTTCGGCGCGGGAAATGTGTATTCCGCACTGGGCCGGGGTTTCAGGTCCTTGCACGGAGAGAGAGGAATGAGCGAGGGTTTCAGTTCGCGTTTCAGCGCCGAAGAGATGGCGGCGATCCGGCGGAGCCTGCGCGACGAAGCGCGCTTCGGCGCCGATCTGATGAGCCTTCTCAAGCGGGTCGCCAAGCGCATCCCCTTTGCCGAGGATCTGCTGGCAGCCTATTTCTGCACCCGCGATCCGGCGACCCCTCGGCGTGTCCGGCTGACGCTGCTCGCCGCGCTCGGCTATTTCGTGCTGCCGATCGATGCGATTCCCGACATCATGCCGATCATTGGCTTCAGCGACGATGCGGCCGTGATGGCGGCTGCGATCGCCGCGGTTGCAGGGTCGATCACGCCGGAGCATCGCCAGAAGGCGCAGGACACGCTGGCGGGGCTTTGAGCCCCGTTCAGGGCGTCAGGACGATCTTGCCCTGCGCCTTGCGATCCCCGATCATCGCAAACGCTTCCGCTGCGCGTTCGAGCGGGAAGGTGGCGTGGACATGGGCACTGATGCGCCCAGCTGCGGCCCATTCCAGCAGTCGTTCCATGTTGCGGCGATGCGCCGCCGGTTCGCGCGCGACGAACTCACCCCAGAACACGCCGCGCAGGTCGCAGCTCCTGAGGAGCAGCAGGTTAAGTGGAATCTTCGGGATCGCGCCGCCGGCAAAGCCGACAACGAGGTAGCGCCCCTCCCAGGCCATGGCCCGCAATGCCGGCTCGGCGAGATCGCCACCAACCGTGTCGTAGAGCACGTCGACGCCACGGTTCTCCGTCAGGCGGCGCAGGCCCGCCTTCACATCCTCGATGCTGTAGTCGATCTCCTCCTGGGCGCCATGTTCACGTGCCAGCGCAAGCTTCTCCGGCGACGAGGCGCAGGCGATCACATGGCCGCCGAGCAAGGCGCCGATCTCGACGGCGGCGAGACCCGCGCCGCCGCCCGCGCCGAGAATGGCCAGGGTCTCGCCGGCCTTGAGCCCGGCACGCTGGATGAGGCCGTGCATCGCCGTGCCATAGGTCACGAAGAGCCCGGCAGCCTGCGCGTCATCAAGAGTATCCGGCACGCGCACGATCGCCCGGGCGGAGACCGCGACCTTTTCACGCGCTCCGCCATGCCCGAGCCATACGGCGACACGCTCGCCGATCCGCCAGCCTTCGACATCGCGGCCGATGGCGCTGATGATGCCCGCGCATTCGCCTGCTGGCGAGAAGGGCAGGGGCGGCTTGGTCTGATAGCGATTCTGGATGATCAGCGTGTCGAAGAAGTTCAGCGCCGCCGCCTTGACGGTGATGACGACCTCGCCCGGGCCGGGTTTCGGATCGGGCAGTTCACGGATCACCAGGCTTTCTGCCGGCCCGTGGGTCTCGCAAAGCAGTGCTTTCATCTCTTCGCACCGTCCTTAGCCTGGCTTGTACCCGCGATACCATCCAGACAACGCTGGTCACTGCCCGTTTCCCGGCGGATTGTGCCACGGCCCCGGTGCGGACGGAACCTTGTTCGCGGCAGCGTCATATTCGCATTTTCGCCAGGATCGTGACATCCTATGGTTCAGGCATTCTTGAGATTCCGCGCAAAATGCTTCGGAAATAGAGATGCTGTTAACATTTCTGCTGATTGATGGCGGTCGATGATTCTCAACTACTTCCGAACCGGCGTCACCGCCACCCGGCACGCGAAACTGGCTTCAGCGCTTGTCGCGCTGGCCTTGCCGCTTCTGATGTCCCCGGCCCAGGCGCAGCGAGCGCCTGCTCCGGCGCAACGGGCTGCGGCTTCGGGCCAGGCCCAGGCGATGCTGCTCGAGACTGCCGGAAAGTGGCAGGCTTTCTCGTCGCAACAGGGGCGATCCAAGGTCTGCTACGCGCTTTCCAAGGCGGAAACCCGCATTCCCGCTAATCTCAAGGATGTCGAAGGCATGCTCTTCGTCTCCAGCCGCCCCACCGAAGGGGTGCGCAATGAGATCAGCCTGGTGATGAATTTCGATCTCAAGGAAGATGTCGAGCATCAGGCGATCATCGGCAATGAGCGCTTCGCGCTGGTCGCCAAGGGCCAGAACATGTGGCTCAAGAATCCGGCCGAGGAAGGCCGTATGCTCGACGCGCTACGCAAGGGCGCGAGCCTCGAGGTCAAGGGCACGTCGAAGCGCGGGAATCCGACCAGCGACAAATACTCGCTCGCCGGCCTCAACCAGATCGTCAAGCGCGCCGAAGACGCCTGCAAGTAGCGCGGGCAGGCGGCGCATTTCCGCCGATTTCGCGCTTTATGCGGATTATGATATGAGCCCGCCGAGCGCGGGCGCATGATGCCCGCTTGAGCCCGAGTTCCGATGTCCCTGTCCGTCCCTGCTTCTTCCGCTCCGGCGGCCGAACCCGTTTTGCGACCTGCCTCGCTGGTGGGGCGCACGCGCGCCGGCCTGTCCGATGCGTTGGCTGAAATCGGCGTTCCCGAGAAGGAGCGGCGCATGCGCGTCGGCCAGCTCTGGAACTGGATCTATCATTACGGCGCCCGCGATTTCTCCGCGATGACGACGATCAGCAAGGTCTTGCGCGCTGCGCTGGCTGAGCGCTTCACGCTCGCTCTGCCGGAGGTCACGGCCGAGCAGGTCTCGAGCGACGGCACACGCAAATGGCTGCTGCGGATGCCGCCGGTCGGCGCACGCGATCGTGGTGCCGAGATCGAATGCGTCTATATCCCCGAGGTCGACCGCGGCACGCTCTGTGTCTCGAGCCAGGTCGGCTGTACGCTCAGCTGCACCTTCTGCCACACCGGCACGCAGCGCCTGGTGCGCAACCTCACCACCGAGGAGATCGTGGCGCAGCTGATGGTGGCGCGCGATCGTCTCGGCGACTTCCCCGGGCGCACCCCGCCCGAGGGCGCCTTCGTGCCGAATGACGGCGGCCGCTTCGTCTCGAACATCGTCTTCATGGGCATGGGCGAGCCGCTCTACAATTTCGACGGCGTCCGCGATGCGATCGACGTGATCTCGGACAATGAGGGCTTGTCGCTCGGCCGTCGCCGCATCACGGTTTCGACCTCCGGCGTGGTGCCGCAGATCGAGGCGCTCGGCGCGGAGATGGGCACGATGCTGGCGATCTCGCTGCATGCCGTGCGCGACGACCTGCGCAATGAACTGGTGCCGCTGAACAAGAAGTATCCGATCCGCGACCTGCTCGAGGCTTGCCGCAACTATCCCGGCCTGTCCAACGCCAAGCGCATTACCTTCGAATACGTGATGCTGAAGGGCGTCAACGACAGCGATGCCGAGGCGCGCGAGCTCGTCAGGCTGCTCAAGGGCATTCCGGCCAAGATCAACCTGATCCCGTTCAATCCCTGGCCGGGCACGCGCTATGAATGCTCTGACTGGGACCGGATCGAGCGCTTCTCCGAGATCGTCTACCGCGCAGGCTATGCCTCGCCGGTGCGCACGCCACGCGGGCGCGACATCCTCGCCGCCTGCGGCCAGCTCAAGAGCGAGACTGAAAAGCTCTCGGCTCGTGCCCGGCTGATGCTGGAGCAGAGCGAGGCCGAAGCTGCGGCGCTGGCGGGCTGACATATGCTGCGTTGGCTGCTGTTGATTCCGTTCGCGCTGCTCGTTGCGATGGGCTTTGGGATGTTTGCCCTGCTCATCGCCAGCGTGATTTCGCCTGACATCGCTCTGCTGATCGGCGGCGGCTTCGAGCGTCTGCTCTCAGCGCTCTTCGCCCAGGCCGAGAGCGGCTTCGATCCCGGCCCCACGGCGGAAGCCGCCTTCACGCTGCTCGGCCGGCTGGGCTTTGCAATCATGGTCGCGCCGGTCGTGCTCGTCGCGGTCGGCTCCGAGCTCTTCCGCATCCGCAGCGGGCTCATCCAGAGCGGACTGACAGGCACGCTCGCGGCGCTGTTGCCGCTCGCCATGCTGCGGCTGTCACGCGCACCGACGGCGAGCGAGACACAGATCATCGCAGCGCTGTTCCTGGTCGGGGCCGCCACCGGCTTCGTCTACTGGCTGATCGCGGGACGCGGCGCGGGTGAGGAGCGCCCGCCGCTCGGGCAGGCTTAGCGCCTGCTGCGTGTCTCGGGCGCAGCGCCGACCCGAGACACTCCGAAGCCGATGAGGCCCGGAATTCGCCCGGGCATGATGTAGCCTTCTGTGTTTGCATCGGCTTTTCCGAAAACCGCAATCCACTTTTCGGGCCGATGCTTTAGTCGCCGATCGCCACGCCCTCGCGCCGGCCATCGGCTCCCCCGACAAAGCCTTCAGGGGTCTTGACGATCGCCTGGATGCCGGAGGTCATTTCCAGCAGCCTGACCTCATGGCCCTTGGCCTCGAGCGCTGTCTTCCAGGCCTCGGCTTCAGTGCCCTTTTCAAGCTCGGTGGGGCCATTGCGGCTGCCGAAATTGGCGAAGTCGACGGCGGCTTGCGGATCCATCTTCCAATCCAGCAGGGCGACCAGCGTCTTACCGACAAAGCCAATGATCTGGCTGCCGCCGGGGGAGCCGACCACGGCGTAGAGGCGGCCAAAGGCATCGAACACCAGGGTCGGCGCCATGGACGAGCGCGGGCGCTTCCCGCCCTCGACGCGGTTGGCGACGGGCTTGCCCTCCTCCTCCGGAGCGAAATTGAAATCGGTCAGCTCATTGTTGAGCAGAAAGCCGCCCTTGGTCATCTGCCGTGAGCCGAAACCATCCTCGATCGTCGTGGTCATTGAGACCGCATTGCCGTCTGCATCGATCACCGAGATATGGCTCGTGCCGTTTTCGATGCCGTCCGAGGGGGCAAAGAGCTGGGCCCGCTTGTTGGGGGGATCGCCGGCCTTGGCGCGGCCCATCGACTTGTCGGGGCTGACGAGCCCGGCGCGCGAGCGGACATAATCGCGGTCGATCAAGCCGCTGACGGGCACGCTGACGAAGGCCGGGTCGGCGAGGAAGAGCGCGCGATCGGCGAAGGCGAGGCGACCTGCCTCGCTGAACCAGTGTGCACTTTCGGCTGAAGGGCCGAGCCGGGCCATGTTCTGGGTTTCGAGGATGCCGAGCATCTGCTGGACGGCGATCGCGCCGGAGCTCGGCGGCCCCATGCCGCAAATCCGCCAGACCCGATAGGAACCGCAGACGGCCTCTCGCTCCTCGACCTTGTAGGCTTGCAGATCGGCGAGCGTCATATCGCCGGGGTTGGTCTTGTGACCGGTCACGGTCGAGACGATGTCCTCGGCGATCGGCCCGGAGTAGAAGGCGTCGGACCCTCTCTCGGCGATGGCACGAAGCGTTGCGGCGAAGGCCGGATTCTTCAGGACCGTGCCGACCGCCTTGGCGTTGCCGTCCGGCTCGTAGAAATAGGCGGCGGCACGCGGGTCCTTTGCGAGATTTGTCTCGCCGGAAAGCAGGCCGTTGAGGCGCGGCGAGATGGTGAAGCCGTCTTCTGCCAGCTTGATCGCCGGGGCCATGACTGCGGCCCAGGGCAATCTGCCCCAGCGCTTGTGCGCCTCCTCCAGCAGCTTGACCGTGCCGGGCACGCCGACCGAACGGCCGCCGACGACCGCGTCGATGAACTTCATCGGCTTACCATCGGGGCCGATGAAACGGCCGGGCCTGGCTGCCTGCGGAGCCCGCTCGCGGCCGTCCAGCGTGACGAGGGTTCGTCCGGCCTCGTCCCAGTGCACGAAGAAGGCACCGCCACCGATGCCCGAGCTCTGCGGTTCGACCAGATTGAGTACGAGCTGGATCGCGATCGCAGCGTCGGTCGCGCTGCCGCCGGCGCGCAGGATGTCGCGGCCGGCGCTGGCAGCGAGCGGATTGGCGGCGGCCGCCATGTAGCGCTGCGCGGTGCCGGCGGGTTTGGCGATCCGGCCGGTCGCAGCTTCGGGCGCGGGCGCAAGGGGCTGTGAGGCCGCGCCTCCCGCCCAGAAGGCGCCGGCAGCGGCCAGCGCAAGGAGGGTTGATCGTGCGGCGCGTCGTGATGTGGAGAAGGAGAAGTTCATGCTGCGATCTCCCGCTGCGGGCTGACGCTCATCCCAGCAGCGGAAAGGCTGCGGTGCAAGGTCCGGATAACGCAACGGGTGATTGTGCGAGCTGCCTTTCACCCGCTCGAGCGGAGCGCTAAGCTCCGAATCGATCGCTCGATCACTGCCAAAAGGGGCATCGACATGTCGTTCGCGCTCTCCACCGTTCGTCGCCGCAGCCTTGCGCTTGCGGCCGTCACCCTCTTCGGCCTCGTGCTCGCGGGCTGCGGCATCAACAATGTGCCGACACTCGAGGAAAAGGCTAAAGCGGCCTGGAGCGAGGTCCAGAACCAGTATCAGCGCCGCGCCGACCTGATCCCCAATCTGGTCGAGACCGTGAAGGGCTATGCCTCGCAGGAGCGTGAGGTGCTGACCCAGGTGATTGAGGCGCGCGCCAAGGCGACGCAGGTCAAGGTCGACGCTTCGACCATCACCGATCCCGCGAAGTTCAAGGAGTATCAGGATGCGCAGAATGCCCTGACGGGCGCTCTGGGACGGCTCCTGGTCACGGTCGAGCGCTATCCGGAGCTGAAGTCGAACCAGAACTTCCTCGCCCTGCAGTCCCAGCTCGAAGGTACCGAGAACCGCGTCGCGGTTGCCCGGCGCGACTACATCCAGGCGGTGCAGAGCTTCAACACCGAGATCCGCACCTTCCCAGGCGTGATCTGGGCGCGGCTGTTCTGGGGTGCCAAGGCGATGGAAACCTTCTCCGCGACAGCGGGCGCAGAGAAGCCGCCGGAGGTGAAGTTTTAAGGGGCGCCCGGGGTGCCCCGGCTCGCTCGCGAAACAGGTCGGGCCGCCCCTCTTCCAGAAGGGGGAGGGGTTCTCCGTTATCTCTCCCTGTTGCTTGTCCTGCTCTGGGCCGGCTTGGCGCTCGCTGCCGATCCCAGTTTTCCTAACCTGACCGGCCGCATCGTCGACAACGCCAATCTGCTCGATGCCGCGGCGCGCAGCCGCATTGAGCAGAAGCTGCAGGCCCATGAGGCGAAGACCAGCGATCAGGTCGTGGTTGCGACCTTGCCGTCGCTCCAGGGCTACGACATCGAGGATTTCGGCAATCGCCTGTTCCGGCACTGGCAGCTCGGTGAGAAGGCAAGGAATAACGGCGTGCTGCTGCTGGTTGCGCCGAACGAGCGCAAGGTCCGAATCGAGGTGGGGTATGGACTGGAGGGCGCGCTCACGGACGCGCTCTCGAAGGTCATCATCACCACCGCGGTGGCACCGAAATTCAAGACGGGTGATTTTGCCGGCGGCATCGAGGGCGGCGTCGACGCGATCCTGAGCATTCTTGCTGGCGATGCCGAGGAATGGCAGCGCCGTGCCACTGTCCGCAGCGATGACAGCAGCATTGCGGAGGATGTTGCCGTCATCCTGGTGATGTTCTTCATCTTCATCGTCGTGGTCAGCATCCTGCGTGGGCTGAACCAGCAAGGCAGCGGGCGCAAACACCGGATGCGCGATGGCCGCTGGGTGACGCTGCCGCCGACCAGCTCCGGTTGGGGCACCGGTACGGGCTCCGGCTGGAGCGGTGGCGGCGGGTGGGGTTCGGGCTCTGGCGGGGGCTTTTCAGGAGGCGGAGGCTCGTCCGGCGGCGGCGGCGCTTCGGGGAGTTGGTGATGGATACGCAAGATCAGGAGGCGATCGCGGAAGCGGTCAGGCAGGCGGAAAGCCTGACCTCCGGCGAGATCGTCGTGGTGATCGACCGCGCTGCAAGCAGCTACCGCACAGTGCCTTTGGTGATGGCACTGGTGCTGGCGCTGTTCGTGCCCTGGCCGTTGCTGATGCTGACGGCCACCAGCGCTCCTCGAATCTTCCTGATCCAGCTCGTCTGCGCCGCGATTTTGATGGCGACGCTGCTCTGGTATGGGCGTGGCGGACGCTTCGTGCCGGGATTCATCAAGCGCCGGCGGGCTCATGATGTGGCGCTCCGCGAGTTCACGGCGCGCGGCCTCACCCGAACGCGCGGACGCACCGGCGTCCTGCTCTACATTGCCCTGCAGGAACGCTATGCCGAAATCGTCGCGGATATCGGGATCGACGAGACGATCGATCAGGCGACTTGGCGCGGCATCATCGAGCCCCTGCTCGCGGCGGCGAAGGAAGACCGCTTGCGCGAGGGCGTGATCGATGCGGTTGGAGCCGTCGGCAGTGTTCTGGCCCGCCATGCGCCGCCAGCGGCGGATGACGTCGACGAGCTGCCGAACAAGGTGGTCCTGCTCTGAAACCTCAGTGCGGGCTGCGCGCGGCGCCCAGGATCACCCGGTTGGGCTGCTCGCCCTGGATCAGGACGACATAAGAGTCGGCATTCGGAAGCTGTGTCGTCGCAAGGGGGACCGACATCGTCGTTGCCGCCCCGGCCCATTCGCCAATCTTGACGATGCCGCGCACGACATTGGCGTAGGTCACCGATTTGCCCTTGTTCTCGCCGCGTTCGATGGGAACCGTGACGAGGCGCGAGATCGGCACCAGCCAGATGCCGCCGGCGCGCTCGCTCCCCGCGCCGGTGGGATCGAGCTTGATGCTCAGGTGGCCCGAGGCTTCGGACAGGGTGACGGAGATCGGCAGAGCCGAGCTCGCATGATCTTTGAGCGATCGCTCGATCAGAGCCTTGTCGGAGCCGACCATGTGCGAAGCGCCGTTGATCACGGCCTGGGGCGTGTAGATCTGGCCGTCGCCGCGGCCCTTGGCGTAATATTTCTGGCGCTTGCTGAAAACGTCCTGGCCGAGCGTGTCCTTCCAGCCGAGATAATCCCAATAGGTCACCGGCATGGTAAGGGCGATCAGGCTCGGATCCTTAGCCAACTCGACGAAGAGGGCGTCGGCCGCAGGGCAGGATGAGCAGCCCTGGCTGGTGAAAAGCTCGATCACCGCCCTTGGCGGCTTGACCGGCGTCTGGGCAAGCGCTGCCGCGCCGCCGATCGTGAGGGCAGCGAGGAAGGCAGAAGAGAGGCGTAACCGGCGGGTCATTCTCGAAACTCGGCTTCAAGCTGACTGCGAGATGTTACCAAAGCGCTCAATAAGCCTCACTTGGAAATCACGTTGCCTTGAATTTGGGCTGCGGCCAGGTCGTATCCCCGTAATTCGCCAGCGCAGCGGCCTTGATCATGTTCGGCCGCCAGCGCCGGTGCATCCAGAGCCATTGTTCAGGGTGCTCGCGTACCCAGCCTTCGACCACCGCGGTCATCATCGCCATGGCGCCGGTGACGTCGATCTCGCCGGTTTCGTCGCGGGGCAGGTCGAGTGGTGGGGTCAGTTCGAGCCGGAAGCGCTGCCCCGGCAGCCGGATGACCCGCACGCCATGGACCGGGCAGTCGAACCGGCGTGCAAACTTGCCGAGGATCGGGTTGGTCAGGGCCGGGCGGCCCAGGAAAGGGATCACCACGCCCCGCGTGAAATGCTGGTCGATCAGCATGCCGAGATGGCCATCCCTCTCGAGCACGCCCTGCATCGCGAAGGCGGCGCCCTGCTTCGCGGCGGCAAGCCCGCCCATCGCGCCGGAGCGGATCTCGTGCACCACGTTGGCGATCGCCGGGTCATTCGGGGCGCGGAAGACCGCGGTGGTGTCGAGCTTGTAGGCCGCGGCGCAGATCGCCGGGAGCTCCCAGTTGGCGAGATGCGCCGAGAAGATCAATCCAGGCTTCTCGTCATCTTTCAGCGCGATGAAATGCTCGATGCCGGAGACCTCGACCCGGGAGGGAGCGTCCCGGTTGTCGTCGTCGTAGTCGAAGAGGGTCTTGAGATGGGCGTACTCGGCGGCGGTGCGGCCGAGATTCTCCCAGGCGCCTCGCGCAATCGCCCGAACTTCGGCCTCGTTCTTCTCCGGGAAGGCGGCACGGATATTGGCCAGTGCGACGCGGTTGACCGGAATCAGCGGGCTGACGCTGCGCAGCAGCCAGCCTCCGAGATCACTGGCGCGTTCCGGCCCAAGCAGGCGCAGGAAGCCGAACAAAGCCCGGATCAGGCCGATCATGACGGCCGCGACGAGCCGGCCCGCGAAGTGCTTCAAACGTCTCAATGCCGCGAGGGCCTCTTTCCGAAGAGCCGGAAAGGCCCGGCATCAGCCGCGCGACTTGCGTCAGGAATGCGCGACGGTCAAGTCCGGCGCGCGAATCCCGCGGCTCAGAAGGCGACAATGACCTTGCCGAAGACCTTGCGGCCCTCGAGCCGGGCGAGCCCCTTCTCGAAATCCTCCAGCGGGAAGACCGAGTCGATCACCGGCTTCATGCCGCCCGCCATCTTCTCCAGCGACTGCGCAATGTTCTCGATGCGGCAGCCGAAGGAGCCGAAGATGCGGTATTGCTGCTGGAAGAGCTGCATCAGGTTCATCGTGGTCGAGGGGCCTGACGTCGCGCCGCAGGTGACGAGCCTGCCGCCGCGTTTCAGGCAAAGCAGCGAGCCATTCCAGGTATCGGCGCCGACATGCTCGAAGACGACATCGACGCCCTTGCGCTTGGTGAGCTGGCGCACTTCGCCCTCGAAGCGCTCGGTCTTGTAGTTGACCACGAAATCGGCGCCGAGAGCCTTGGCCTTGGCGCCCTTCTCGTCGTCGCCGACAGTGGTGTAGACGGTGCAGCCGATCGCCTTGGCCATCAGGATCGCGGCGGTGCCGATGCCGGAGCCGCCGGCATGAACGAGAATGGATTCACCCGGCTCCAGCTTGGCATTGTCGAAGAGCATGTGCTGCACCGTGCCGAAGCCGATCGGCGCGCAGGCGGCCTCCTCGAAGGACACGCCCTTCGGAGCCTTGATCACGAGGCGCTCGGGCCGGTTGATCAACTCGCGGGCGAAACCGTCGATATGGAAGCCCATGATGCCGGCGACATTCTCGCAGAGATTGTCGCGACCCTCGCGGCAGGCCTTGCAGTGGCCGCAGGTCTCGGCGCCGTACATGGTGACGGTGTCGCCCTCCCGGAAACGGCTGACGCCCTCGCCGACAGCCACAACCTCGCCAGCGGCCTCGACGCCGGCCGCCTGAGGCATCTTGCGCTTGGCGAAGGCCATGCCGCGGAAACCCCAGACGTCGAGATAGTTCAGGCCGACGGCACGCACGCGAATCTGCACCTCGCCGGCGGCGGGTGGCGGTGGCGGGTCGATTTCGGTCAGCCGCAGGTCACGGTCGCCGAAGAGCTGGAGGGAACGCATGTCGAGCCTTTCAAATACACATCTGCCGGCCGAGCGCGCTCAGCGATGCACGCCGAGCTGTGCCGTCAGGCCACCATCGATCGGCAGGACGGTGCCGGTGATATAGCCGGCCGGGGGGCTCATCAGGAAGGCGGCGAGCCCGGCGATCTCCTCGGGCTTCGCGAAGCGGCCGGCCGGGATCTGGCTTTCCATCTTTTCCCGATAGGCGGCGTAAGGTGCCATCATGTCGGTATCGATGAAGCCCGGCGCGATCACGTTGACGGTGACGCCGCGCTTGCCGGTTTCGACGGCCAGTGTGTTGGCGTAGGAAATCAGCGCGCCCTTCGAGGCGGCATAGGCGGCGTTGCCCGGGTTGCCGCGCAGCGCGGCCACGGATCCGATCGCGACGATGCGTCCGCTGCGGGCGCGGAGCATGCCGCGCATCAGGCTCTTGGCAAGACGCGTGAAGGCCCAGAAATTGACCTGCATGATCGCTTCGGCCTTGTCCTGCACCATCATCGCTGCAAGCGAGTCATAGGGTTGTCCGGCATTGTGGACGAAGCCGAAATAGCTGTCGCCCTCGACCGCCTCGCAGAATGTGTCCAGGGCGCGCTTGTCGGCGAGATCGAGCGGCAGAGCGCGAACGGCCTGGCCGGGATGCGCCGCCCCGATCTCGGCTGCCAGCGCCAGCGCCTGATCGGCCGATGACCGATAGGTGAAATCGACATCATGGCCTGCGGCTGCGAGCGCACGCACGATCTCGGCGCCAACGCCCTTGGCGCCGCCGGTGACGAGAATGCGGGTCATGCCGGCTCCGGGGGGGCGGTCAGCACGAGACAGGTATTCTGCCCGCCGAAACCGAAGGAATTGGAAATGACGGTCCTGACTTTGGCGTCGCGCGCCGTATTCGGCACGACATCGAGTGCAATGGCAGCGTCGGGCTGATTGTAGTTGATCGTCGGCGGGATGCGGCCATTGGCGATGGTCAGGAGCGAGATCACCGCCTCGACTGCACCGGCGGCCGTGAGCGTATGGCCGATCATCGACTTGTTCGAGGAGATCGGCAGGCGCGCCATGCGCTCGCCGAAGACGGCGGAGCAGCTCATCGCCTCCATCTTGTCATTTTCGGGCGTCGAGGTGCCATGCGCGTTGATGTAGTCGACATCGTCCGGCGTCAGTCCGGCATCGGCGAGAGCATCCTGCATGGCGAGGATCGCGGGCTTGCCGTCCGGGCTCGAACGCGTGCGGTGGAAGCCGTCGCCGCGCTCGCCGCAACCTGCGACGATGCCGAGGATGGTCGCGCCCCGCGCCAGGGCATGGTCGTAATCCTCGAGAACCAGCGCCCCGGCCCCTTCGCCCATGACGAAACCGTCGCGGTTCTTGGAAAACGGCTTGGATGCGCCTTCCGGCGGCTCGTTCTGGGTCGACAATGCCGAGAGCAGGGAGAAGCGGATCAGCGCCTCGGCATGCACCGAGCCGTCAGTGCCGACGCACAGCGCCGCGCTCGTCTCGCCGCGCCGGATCGCCTCCACGCCCATCTGGATGGCGGTTGCGCCGGAGGAGCAAGCCGTCGAGAGCGAGATCGGAGAACCCTTGGTGCCAAATCGGTCGGCGATGTGATCAGCAACGCCTCCGAACAGGAAGAGCTCATGCATCGGCTTGTGTTTGTGCGTGGCGGCGGCGCGCAGCAAACCATCATAATCGACGTCGCCGTCGATGGCCTGCGCCAGTTCCTGCTTCTGGGGCCATTCCATCTCGACGGGAGGGACGGCCATGAAGAGCTCGCCGGGAAAATCACCGTCCGAGCCGAGACCGCTCTGGCTCACGGCTTCCTCCGCGGCGAGCGTCGCGAGCTTCTCGGAGAGCTCAGGCGCCGTGAAAGGTGCATCGAAAAGGAAATCGACCGTGCCGGCGATGGTCGTGCGCAGCCCGTCGATCGGAAAGCGCTCGATGCGGTGGATGCCCGAGCGCCCGGCGGTCAGCGCCTCCCAGTTGGTCTGCTTGCCCTGGCCGAGCGAGGTGACGACACCCAATCCGGTGACGGCGACGACGGGGCGGCCCTTGGAGTCGCGATGCTGTGCGCTCATGGCGATGTCCTCACGCTTTCACGAGGCGCGCCGCGCCTTCTCCGCGCCAATGGCCGGCGCCGGTCACGATCGCTTCGCTTGCCTGGTCGTTGGCGAGCGCGACGGCGGCAAGGGCAACCGAAATGGGGAATGCAGCCTCGAGGCTGTGGCCAACGAGATCGCCCGCCGCAACGCGCTTGGCCGCGGGCAGGCTGGCGATGGCCGATGCCTCTTCGCTGGTGATGCCGGCCGCGCCGGTCGCCGCCGAGATGACGAGGGCTGAGGACGACACCGTGCCGAAACCGGCAACAAGCTTGCGCAACGAGGCCTCGACCGCACCCTGTTCGCTGCGGCGCGCGCGGTCAGCCGCGACATGGCTGAGGCCGGCAAGCACCTTCGCGCCACGGGCCTTGGCGCGCTCGGCCGATTCGAGGACGAGGAACGCTGCGGCGCTGCCGGTGATCAGTCCCGGCACATCCTGCCGTTCGAAGACGGGTGCGAAATCACCCTTGCGCAAATAGCCTCCGGCCTCGAGCAGCAGCAGCATGTCGCGACGCTCGGCATTATAGGCGCCACCCACCAGCATGATTTCTGCCTGGCTGGAGGCGACGCGGGCATGGGCTGTACGGATGGCGTCGACGCCGGCCTGCTCTTCGCCCATGAAGGTGCGCGAGGCGCCGGTGACGCCGTGGACGATCGCGATATTGCCGGCAAGAAGGTTGGAGAGCTGCGCCAGGAAGAGCGTCGGGCGCAGGTCGCCCATCAACCGCTCGTTCAGGAAGGCGCCAGGCTGGTTTGCACCGCGCAAGCCGGTCAGGATCGCGGAATCGACGGCATGATCGCGTTCGCCACCACCGGCCGCGACAATGACCTGGAGTTCGCTCTTGGCTTCGGCGTCGTCCTTCAGGCCGGCAGCATCGAGGGCAAGACCAGCGGCATAGACGCCAAGCCGTTGCCATGGCTCCATCTGACGCTGGTCGGATTTCTTCGGAATCTGCCGGTCGAGTTCGAGCGGCTTCAGCCGGTGCACGGGATAAGGGGCGAAACTCTCGGTATCGACGATCGGTGCGACGGAGGAGACCAGAGCCGCTGCATGCGTCTCGATGCCTTCGCCCAGGCTGGAGGCCAGGCCGATGCCGGTGATGACGACGTCACGCATCATGTCAATTCCGTTCCGGAACGAGGCCGATCGCCGCGATCCGTTGCTCCATCAGCGTCCGCATGTCGGCCGGGAACGGCATCAGGCGGAAACGTAGCTCGGCATCGCAGATCGGCTTGCCGTCGATCGCGATCCTTGCCTTGGTGGCGGCGTAGCCCGAGCCCTCGTGAACGAGCTCGGCGCTGACATCCAGCACCGCATCGGGTTCGACGAAGGTGCGGAAGCGCGCCTTGTCCACCATCATCAGGAACGGCATCTGCTGCAACTGGTTGAGAGCGAGCAGGAGATAGCCGGAAGCCTGGGCCATGGTCTCGGTGAGGAGGACGCCGGGTACAAGCGGATGGCCGGGGAAATGCCCCTCGAAAACGGGGCTCGCGCTCGGCACGGTCGAACGTGTGGCGATGCGCTTCTGCGACGGATCGAAGGTCACGACCGTGTCGATCATGTCGAAATATTCGAGGCGCATGCGGGTCCTGACCGGGTGGCGAGCAACAGATGCGCCGAGCGGGCGAGGGATCGCCCGGCTCGGCTGCATCATGCTCTATCGGGAGAGGGTGTCCGTCTCAAGGCCGCCTCGCGATTTCATCGAAGCGGCGGCCCTGCGAGCGAAATTCAGGCCTTCTTGGCCGCGACGAGGTCGTCGATGCGCTGGCACAGGTTCTCGAGCACGAAATACTGCTCCGCCGGCGCCTTGCCTTCGTTGACCTCCTGGGTCCACTGCTCGAGCGGCAATTTGATGCCGAAAGCCTTGTCGATCGCGAAGGCGATGTCGAGGAAAGCCAGCGAGTCGATGCCGAGGTCTTCGATGGCGTGGCTCTGGGGCGTGATCTTCTCGCGAGGAATATCGCAGGTCTCCGAAATGATACCGGCGACCGTCTCGAACGTGGCGGACATGCGGGTGCTCCCGTCGTCTTGGATTGTGGCGGCGGACATCCGGGCGCGCTGGCGCGCGCCTGCCCCAAGCCCCCCGCCAAGGATGGCTGTGACGCCCCATTACACCTACGCCTGCGCGAGGACAACTGGAGGCGCCGCAAGGCGAAACAGGGCCGGCCAGAGGCCGACCCTGCATGTCGATCTCCCCGGCGCCGTCAGACGGAGCCAGGGCAGGGCGCGGACTACGCCGCGATGCCGCGCAGCACGTAGTGCAGGATGCCGGCGTTCTTGAAGTAGTCGAGCTCGTCCAGCGTATCGATGCGGCAGAGAATCGGGACATTCTTCACACTGCCGTCGGCGAAGGTGATCTCCGCCTCCAGCATCTGGCGCGGCTTGACCGTGGCCAGCCCCTTGATGGTGACGCTCTCGTCACCCTTCAGGCCCAGCGAGGCCCAGCTCGTGCCTTCCGGCAGCGTGAAGGGGACGACGCCCATGCCGACGAGATTCGAGCGATGGATGCGCTCGAAGCTCTGCGCGATCACGGCCTTGACGCCGAGCAGGTTGGTGCCCTTCGCCGCCCAGTCACGCGAGGAGCCGTTGCCGTATTCGACGCCGGCGAAGATGACCAGCGGGACCTTCTCCTCCTGGTAGCGCATGGCCGCGTCGTAGATCGGCAGCTCTTCCTTGCTGGGATAGTGGATGGTGTAGCCGCCCTCGCGCCCGTTCGGCCCCATCATGTGGTTGCGGATGCGGATATTGGCGAAGGTGCCGCGCATCATCACCTCATGATTGCCGCGCCGCGTGCCGTACTGGTTGAAGTCGGCGACGGCGACGCCGTGCTCGGTCAGGTACTTGCCCGCCGGCGAGGCGGCCTTGATCGAGCCGGCCGGCGAGATGTGGTCGGTCGTGATCTTGTCGCCGAACAGGCCGAGGATGCGCGCGCCGACGATCTCGGTGACCGGCGAAGGCTTTCTGCCCATGCCCTGGAAATAGGGCGGGTTCTGCACATAGGTCGAGGCATCGTCCCAGGCGTAGGTCTGGCTCTCCGGGGTCTTCACGTCCTGCCAGTGCTGGTCGCCCTTGAACACGTCGGCATATTTCGCCTCGAAGATGGCGCGCGTGACGTTCTGGGCGATGAAGCTCTGGATCTCCTTGTTGGAGGGCCAGATGTCCTTCAGGAAGACGGGCTGGCCGTCCTTGCCCGTGCCAAGCGGCTCGGTCGTCAGGTCCTTCTGGACGCTGCCGGCCAGCGCATAGGCGACGACCAGCGGCGGCGAGGCGAGGTAGTTCGCCTGGACGTCCGGCGAGACGCGTCCTTCGAAATTGCGGTTGCCGGAGATCACGGCGCCCGCGATCAGGCCCTGATCGTTGATCGCCTTCGAGATCGGCCCAGGCAACGGGCCGGAATTGCCGATGCAGGTGGTGCAGCCGAAGCCGACCAGGTTGAAGCCGAGCGTGTCGAGGTCGGTCTGGAGGCCGGACTTGGCGAGATATTCCGCCACGACCTGCGAGCCGGGGGCGAGCGAGGTCTTGACCCAGGGCTTCACCGTCAGGCCCTTGGCGACCGCGTTGCGGGCGAGCAGGCCCGCGGCCATCAGCACCGAGGGGTTCGAGGTGTTGGTGCAGGAGGTGATGGCGGCAATGACGACGTCGCCATGGCCGAGATCATGGGCACGGCCTTCGACGGGAACACGGCGGCCGATCTCGGCGCCCTTCTTGTATTCGGTGTCCATCGCGGCGGCGAAACCCTTGGCGACGGCGCCGAGGTCGACGCGGCCCTCGGGGCGCTTCGGGCCGGCCATCGAAGGCTGGACCGTGGTCAGGTCGAGTTCCAGCGTGTCGGTGAAGACCGGGTCCGGCGTCTCGATGGTGGCGAACAGGCCCTGCGCCTTGCTGTAGGCCTCGACCAGCGCGATCCGGTCCGACTTGCGGCCGGTGGTGGTGAGATAGTCGATCGTCTCGGCGTCGACCGGGAAGAAGCCGCAGGTCGCGCCGTATTCCGGGCCCATATTGGCGATGGTGGCGCGGTCGGCGAGCGTCAGATTGTAGAGGCCGGGGCCAAAGAACTCGACGAACTTGCCGACGACGCCCTTCTTGCGCAGCATCTGGGTGACGGTCAGCACGAGATCGGTCGCGGTGATGCCTTCGCGCAGCGAGCCGGTGAGCTTGAAGCCGATGACCTCGGGCAGAAGCATGGACTGCGGCTGGCCGAGCATGGCGGCCTCGGCCTCGATGCCGCCGACGCCCCAGCCAAGCACGGCCAGGCCGTTGACCATGGTGGTATGCGAATCGGTGCCGACGACGGTGTCGGGATAGGCGACCTCGACCTCCTTGCCGTCGATCGTCTCGGTCCGGGTCCAGACGGTCTGGGCGAGGTATTCGAGATTGACCTGATGGCAGATGCCGGTGCCGGGCGGTACGACGCGGAAATTGTCGAAGGCGCCCTGGCCCCATTTCAGGAAGCGGTAGCGCTCGCCGTTGCGCTCATATTCCAGCTCGACATTCTGCGAGAGAGCCTTGGGCGTACCGAACTCATCGACGATGACCGAATGGTCGATGACGAGATCGACCGGGACGAGCGGGTTGATCTTGGCCGGGTCGCCGCCGAGCGCGACGACGCCATCGCGCATCGCTGCCAGGTCGACCACTGCCGGGACGCCGGTGAAATCCTGCATCAGCACGCGTGCCGGGCGGAAGCCGATCTCCTTGCCGGCCTTGCCCTTGTCGGACAGCCAGGCAACGAAGCCCTCGATGTCGCTCTTGGTGACCGAGCGGCCATCCTCGAAGCGCAGCAGGTTCTCGAGCAGAACCTTCATCGAGAAGGGGAGCTTCGAAATGCCGGGAAGGCCGTTCGCCTCGGCGTCGGGCAGGGAGTAATAAACGTAGCTCTTGCCGCCGACGTCGAGCGTCTTGCGGGACTTGAAGGAATCCTGGTTAGCCATGCGGGCATAATCCTGATCAAGGGGTTGCGGTCGCGATTCGGTCGCCCTTGCGGGCAGGCCAGATCGAAGGCCTAATGCGCATGACGCGCGCGCCGCCCCGGGAGTGCCCGAGCCCCGCGCCGGATCGGCGTGCGGCGTAGCCGAGCGTTCTATAGATCAATTCCAAGAAGCCCGCTACATGAACGAAACGCGTGCGTGGCAGCTTCTGACGCACGGGAAGATGCCCTGGCCTTGACGCAGTTTTTCTATCCCCCACTCACGCTGAGCGCCGAAGACCTGGCTTGCCGCCGAGGCGGGCGGCTGGTCTTCGAGAACCTGGACTTCACGCTCGGGAGCGGGGAGGCGATTGCGCTCACCGGCCGCAACGGCGCCGGCAAGTCGAGCCTGATCGCGATGATCTGCGGGCGGTTGCGGCCTGCTGCGGGACGTTTGCGGGTCACGGGCATCGGCGATGCGCCCCTCATGGAGCAGATCCACCTCGTCGGTCATCGCGACGGACTGAAAACGGCGCTGACAGCGCGCGAGAATCTCGATTTCGTCCAGGCACTCCTCGGCGAGCCCGGGCTCCCCGCCGATGAGGCGCTTGCCGCCATCGGCCTGCCGCATGTCGCGGCGCTGCCGGTCGGCTATCTCTCGGCCGGGCAGCGCCGGCGCGTCGCGCTGGCGCGGCTGCTGGTTTCACGGCGGCCGCTCTGGCTGCTCGATGAACCGGCCTCGGCGCTCGATACAGCCTCGCAGCGGATGCTGGTCGGGCTGATGCAGTCCCATCTCGATGCGGGCGGCGCGATTCTGGCTGCGACGCATGGTCCCCTCGGCCTGGAGGCGGCGCGCGAGATGAGGATCGGGCCGTGAGCGGAGCATTCCTCGCGATCCTGAAACGCGACCTCGCCCTGGCGGCCCGTGCCGGCGGAGGCGGGGAGCTCGCACTGGTGTTCTTCCTGACGCTGGTCGTGCTGGTGCCTTTCGCGCTCGGGCCCGATCTCAATCTGCTCTCCCGGATCGGTCCGGCGATCCTCTGGCTCGGAGCGCTGCTTGCGACCCTGATCGGGCTCGACCGGCTGTTCCAGGGCGACGAGGAGGACGGTTCGCTCGACCTGATCCGCGCCTCGGCCCTGCCCTTGGAACTCGCCGTGCTGGCCAAGGGGCTGGCGCATTGGCTGACGACCGGCCTGCCGCTGGCTCTGGCTGCCCCGCTGCTTGGTCTGCTGGTCGCGCTGCCGGCCGAGGCGATGCTGCCGGTCGCCGGGACGCTGCTGGTGGGGACGCCAGCGCTGAGCTTCATTGGCGCCACGGGGGCAGCACTGACGGCCGGCCTCAAACGCGGCGGCCTGATCCTGCCGATCCTGGTCGCGCCGCTGACCGTGCCGGTGCTGATCTTCGGCGTCTCGGCTTCGAACAGCGCGCTTGGCGGCACGGTTCCCTTCCTGACGCCGTTCCTGATCCTGTGCGCCTTGTCGCTCGCGACTCTCGTGATCGGAACCATCGCGGCTGCCGCAGCGCTCCGGCAGGCGGACTAGGCTGCGACGCCATGGCCATCGGCTGCGATTGTGAAGCGTGAAGCCGGTTGCTACATCCTCACTCGTCAAATGAAGAGCAAAAGGGCCGCATGGCTAGCCTGATCGAACTGGCGAACCCGACGCGTTTCATGCGCCTGTCGAGCCGGCTGCTGCCCTGGTTCGTGGGCGCGGCGGCGTTGCTGCTTGCCGTCGGCTTCTATCTCGCCTTTTTCGTCGCGCCGGCGGATTACCAGCAGGGCGAGACCATCCGCATCATGTTCGTGCATGTGCCGGCCGCCTGGCTCGCGCTGATGTTCTACTCGATGATGGCGGTCTCGGCGCTGGGCACTCTTGTCTGGCGCCATCCGCTTGCGGATGTTGCGCAGAAGGCGGCAGCGCCGATCGGCGCCTGCTTCGCGCTGATCTGCCTGATCACCGGGGCTCTCTGGGGCAAGCCGATGTGGGGCACCTATTGGGTCTGGGATGCGCGGCTGACCTCGGTGCTCGTGCTCTTCCTGATCTATCTCGGTATCATGGCGCTGTGGCGCACGCTCGACGATCCCTCGCGTGCCGGGCGGGCGGTGGCGATCCTGACACTGGTCGGCTTCGTCAATGTGCCGATCATCAAGTTCTCGGTCGACTGGTGGAATACGCTGCACCAGCCGGCATCGGTCTTCCGCGCCGGCGGGCCGAGCATTCATCCCGCCATGCTCTGGCCGCTCCTGATCCTGGCCGTCGGCTTCACGTTGCTGGCGCTGGCGCTGCATCTCGTCGCGATGCGGGCCGAGATCATGCGCCGTCGGGTCCGGACGTTGACGATCTTCGAGGCCGAGAGGTTGGACCGGCTGGCGGCGGAGGTCGCGATATGAGCGCGTTTGGACCGCATGCCGGCTACATCCTGACCGCCTATGCGTCGGTCGTGATGATCCTCGGTGGATTGATTCTGATGACCTGGCGCGATCACCGCGCGCAAAGGCTGGCTCTCGACGCGCTGGAACAGCGCGGCGCCGGCCGCCGTTCGGGGAAGGCATTGTCGTGAGCGAGGTCGAGAGCGCGCCAGGCCGGCGCTCGCCGCTGGTTTTCCTGATTCCCCTGATCCTGTTTGCCGGACTGTCCCTGGTCTTCCTGGTCGGGCTGTTCAGCGGGGATGCCAGCAAGGTTCCGTCGGCGCTGATCGGCAAGCCGGCTCCGACGATCGCGCTGACCGCGCTCGAAGGGTTGCAGCGCGACGGCCAGCCGGTCCCTGCCTTCACCATGGCCGACCTGGCCAAGGGGCGGGCCACCATCGTCAATGTCTTCGCGAGCTGGTGCGCGCCCTGCCGCGTCGAGCACCCGCATCTTGTCGCGCTGGCCGAGGCGCCTGTGGTCAAGCAGGGCAAGGTCGCGGTGGTCGGGCTGAACTACAAGGACGAAGCCGAGAATGCCCGCCGCTTCCTGGGAGCGCTCGGCAATCCCTACTCGGCCGTGGGCGTCGATCGCGCCGGCCGTGGCGCAATCGAATGGGGTGTCTACGGCGTACCGGAAACCTTCTTGATCGGCCCTGACGGGCGGATCGTCGACAAGCATGTCGGCGCGCTCGATGTGAACAGCGCGCAGAAGCTACTGGCGAAGGCGGCTGCGCTGGCGAAGTGAGCCTGGCCGCCTGGCCAAAGTCGTGTCCGTCATGCCGAGCCAAACCCGAGCATGACGGGGAAGCCGGTCAGGCTGCCTTCTTGCCGCTGATCAGGCTCTCGAACATGCCGCGCCCATCGGTGCCGCCAGTGAGCGAATCGATCAGGTTTTCCGGATGCGGCATCAGTCCGAGAACATTGAAGCCGGGCGAGTAGATGCCGGCAATGCCGTTCAGCGAACCATTCGGGTTGGCTTCGGCCGTGACCTGACCATCGGCGTCGGCGTAGCGGAAGGCAACCAGGCCTTCGCCTTCGAGCCGGGCCAGCGTCTCGGGATCAGCGATATAGTTGCCTTCGCCATGCGCGATGCAGACATCGATCACCTGGCCCTTGGCGTAGGCACGGGTGAAGGCGGTATCGGCGCGCTCGACGGTGAGATGCTGGCGCTTGCAGACGAATTTCAGATTGGCATTGCGGGCAAGGACACCCGGGAGCAAGCCCGCTTCGCAGGCGATCTGAAAGCCGTTGCAGATGCCGAGCACATAGCCGCCGCGTGCCGCATGGGCTCGCGTTGCATCCATGATGTGGGCCCGACCGGCGATGGCGCCGCAGCGCAGATAGTCGCCATAGGAGAAGCCGCCCGGCAGCACGACGAGATCCGTGCCGGCCGGAAGCTCCGTGTCGGCATGCCAGACATGGGTGACGGTGGCGCCGGCTTGCCGCAGGGCAGTGGCGACATCACCCTCGCGATTGGATCCGGGGAAAGTGACGACGGCGGCTTTCATCGTCTCACGCTCCGATTTCGACGCGATAGTTCTCGATCACGGTATTGGCGAGCAGCTTCTCGCAGGCATCCTTGAGCGCGTTCTCGGCGGCGGCCTTGTCGCCCGCGGTGATCTCGATGTCGAAGACCTTGCCCTGACGCACCGAGCCGACACCGTCGATGCCGAGCGATTTCAGAGCGCCTTCGATCGCCTTGCCCTGCGGATCGAGCACGCCGTTCTTGAGGGTGACGGTGACGCGGGCTTTCATTGTGCTCTCCGGGCAGGGCTTCTGCGGGGTGCCTTAGCGGCGAATCGGTTCGGGCTCAACCACTTGTCAGGGCTTCACGGCGAATCAGCGGCTGCGCCAGGCGGCGCGTGCATAGTTTTGCGCCGCCTCGGCATCGTTGCTGACCGCGATCGCCATGACGAGCTTGCCGGCCTCCCGGCCATAGAGGATCGCTGTTGCCGCAAGCAGACCGGTCTCGCCCTTGCCGCGAATTTCAACGAGCAGGCCAGACGCACCGCCGCCATTGAAGCGGGAAACGCTGGTGGTGCTCTTGATCGTGGCCGCCGCGGCCCTGGGTTTCGTGCCCTTGTCAGCATTGACCGGCTTCGAGAATTCACGGGCCAGACGGGCGGGATCGGTGGCGAGGCCTCGTTCGAACTCGTCGGCCTTGCGGCCTTCAACGGCGATCAGGGCTGCGACAGCGGGGCGCAGGCAGTGCGCGCCGGCGCAATAGACGATGGTACGGGGCTCGAGGTCGTCATTGACGACCCAGGAGCCGATCGGCAGCGGCTGCCAGCCCCGATCGGCCGCCAGCTCGGCAAGACCAGGTCCGAAATGGTTGCTGCAGGCGGTGAGCAGGCTCAGGCCGCCGAGCAGCGCAGCCAAAAGCAAACGGGAGCGCATGCGCCCCCGTTTGCAATTCGCTGTCACGGCTCCGCCAGCGCTCACTGCACCAGGCGAGGTCCGGCGGCAGGGCCGGCCTTTTCGTTCTCGCCCATGATGCCGAGGCGGCGGGCGACTTCGGTATAGGCCTCGATCAGCCCGCCCATGTCGCGGCGGAAGCGGTCCTTGTCCATCTTGTCCTTCGACTTGATGTCCCAGAGTCGGCAGGAATCCGGGCTGATCTCGTCGGCGACGACGATGCGCATCATCTCGCCTTCCCAGAGCCGGCCGCATTCCATCTTGAAGTCGACGAGGCGGATGCCGGCCCCGAGGAACAAGCCGGAGAGGAAATCATTGACGCGGATGGCAAGCGCCATGATGTCGTCGATTTCCTGGGGCGTCGCCCAGCCGAAGGCAGTGATGTGCTCTTCCGAGACCATCGGATCGTTCAGCGCGTCATTCTTGTAGTAGAACTCGATGATCGAGCGCGGCAGCTGGGTGCCCTCTTCGAGACCGAGCTTGGTCGAGAGCGAGCCGGCGGCGACATTGCGCACCACCACCTCGAGCGGGATGATCTCGACTTCGCGGATCAGCTGCTCGCGCATGTTCAGCCGGCGGATGAAATGCGTCGGCACGCCGATATCGTTGAGATTCGAGAAGATGTGCTCGGAGATCCTGTTGTTCAGGACGCCCTTGCCGTCGATCACCTCGTGTTTCTTGGCGTTGAAGGCGGTGGCGTCGTCCTTGAAGTGCTGGATCAGCGTACCGGGCTCCGGTCCCTCATAGAGGACCTTCGCCTTGCCTTCGTAAATGCGACGGCGGCGATTCATCGGGATGTACCGTGGCTTGAGGAAATCCAAAATCGGCCTTTCTCTGGTCGCGGTTGCCCGCGGCGGGATCGTGGCCCCTGTTCCACCGGTCCTTCGCAAGCCTCGCCTCAGATCTGCGCTCGGACGCGATCGGCCTGGATTGCGGATTGGTCCGGTTCAACGCGAGCATAGCCGGATCGGCCACCCCCGCGACCGCTATATGGCGCTTCTGCACTGCAAACGCAACAAACCGGGCGGAGAGCCTGATCGCCGGAGCGCAATCCGCGCTGGCCCTGCGCGCTGGGGCATCCTATATCGCTTCAGAGAAGCCACCGGAGCCCGCGAGAGGACTTAACCCGCATGACGACTTTTGATCAGCGCAAGGATGCCTTCGAGAACAGGTTCGCGCTCGACGAGGAGCTGCGCTTCAAGGCGACGGCTCGGCGCAACAAGCTTCTCGGCCTCTGGGCCGCCGAGAAGCTCGGCAAGAGCGGCGCTGAAGCGGACGCCTATGCGAAGTCCGTGGTGCTGGCCGATTTCGAGGAAGCCGGCGACGATGACGTGCTGCGCAAGGTCAGGTCCGATTTCGCGACTGCAAGTGTTGCGGTTGCAGACGAGGAAATTCGCCGCGTGATGACCGAGCTTCTGATCAGGGCTGCCGAGGAAGTCCAGGCTGGGCGCTAGCATCAAATCCCTGTTTCACGTGAATCCGCATGACCGGTTCACCAAACGCAGGACGTGGTTGAAACGGGCGCATGAGCGCCCGTTTGTTTTTGTGCGAGTTTGCTGCCCACTGTCCTCGTCCCGCCGTGATTCAAGAGCGGGCTCAACCGGATGAAAACGCCGATGTCTTCCGCCAAGCCAACCGTCCTGTCCTCGCTCGCCGATCGTCTCGCCAAGGGCGACACGCTCCTGTCCGCCTGGTGCGGGCTGCCCGATCCGAGCATTGCCGGAGTGCTCGCGCAGGAAGGTTTTGACGCCGTCACGCTCGACATGCAGCACGGGCCGATCACGCTTGGCGAGGTCATCCGGGCGATCCCGCTGATCAATGCCGCTGGAAAGCCTGCTCTGGCGCGGATCGCGGTCGGCGAATTCCAGAACGTGTCGAAGCTGTTCGATGCGGGCGTCTCGGGCGTGATCGCGCCGATGATCAATACGATGGAGGATGCGCGCCGTCTGGCCGCCTATGCCAAGTATCCGCCGCTCGGAGAACGCAGCTGGGGCAGCTATGGCGGCCTGGGCGCCTCGGGGCTCGACGCCAATAGCTATCTCAAGGCCGCCAATCGTTTCTCGATGACATTCGCGATGATCGAGACGCGCGAGGCCATGGCGATTCTCGACGATATTCTGGCGCTTGAAGGTATCGACGCGTTGTTCGTCGGCCCATCCGATCTTTCGATCGCGTTGTCCGGGGGAGCGTCGGTCAACGCCTCGGCGAAGGAGGTCGACGAGGCGTTGCGTCACATCGTGGCGCGCGCGTCTGCCGTGAACAAGCCGGTCGCATTCTATGCCGCCACCGCCGAGAGGGCGAAGGAGGGCGTGGAGATGGGAGCCAGGCTGGTCACCGTGATGAGCGATTCGGGCTTCCTGCGCGCGGCCGCGCAGGCCGCGCTCAAAGTGGTTCGCGGCTAAGATCCGGCTCCTGGATCATCGGTTCTGGATGTCGTATCCGGTCCGATGATCCAATTTCCAGTGCTCGCATCGGCCTTCCGGAAAACCGCAATCCACTTTTCGGACCGATGCTTCAGGCGTTGATCCCCTCGCGGCGCTTCAGTGCGGCATAGTAGGCCCAGAGCAATCTGGCTGCGACGCCGCGCCAGGGGCGCCAGGCCTCGGCCATCTCCTGCAGCTCGCCCGGTTTTGGGCGAGCCTCCAAGCCGAAAGCGACGCGTGCGGCCTCCTGGATGGCGAGATCGCCGGCCGCGAAGCCGTCTCGGTGTCCGAGGCAGAACAACAGATAGATATCCGCGGTCCAGGGTCCGATGCCGGAGACGGCGGTCATGTGCTGGTGAATATATTCCGGCGTACCGCCCTCCAGAGACACCAGATCGAGCGTTCCCTCGGCGATGGCCCCGGCGACGGCTCGCAAGGTGCGCTGCTTCGGCCGCGAGAGGCCGGACAGCCGCAGATCCTCGTCGCTTGCAGCGAGCACACGCTCCGGTGTGAGCGGCGTCAGGACCGACTCGACTCGGGTCCAGACGGCCCGCGCGCTCGCCACCGAAAGCTGCTGCGCCACGATGATCGATGCCAGCCCCTTGAAGCCGCCTTCGCGGCGACGCAGCGGCGGCAGGCCGGTCCGGTCGATGATGGCGCTCCAGCTCGGGTGAAGGGGGCGGAGCGCGGCCATGCCCTCTTCGAGGTCGGCGTCGCAGGTGATTCTGTTCATCGTCGCTTCTTGAACCGGGATGGTGGCAGTGCGCGTCAGGAGGTTTGGCTGTGCCTCAAGACTTGGCTGTGCCTGAAGGCTTGGCGCAGTCATGGCCAGACCATAGAGAGGGCCCATGGCAACGTCCTCACGCGATTGCGACAGACCGGTGTTTCGTTTCGCGCCGAGCCCGAACGGCCGGCTGCATCTCGGCCACGCCTTCTCGGCGCTGATGAATGAGCGCCTGGCCAAGCGATTGGGCGGCAGGCTGCTGCTGCGCATCGAGGATATCGACATCGCGCGCTGTCGGCCAGAATTCGAGCAAGGCGTCCATGAGGATCTCGCCTGGCTCGGCATCCGCTTCGACGCCGCCATCCGCCGGCAGTCCGAACATTTCGACGATTATCGCGTCGTCCTCGACCGGCTGCAGGCGAAGGCGCTGATCTATCCCTGCTTCTGCTCGCGCGGACAGATCATGCGTGCGGTGGAGGCCAAGGAAGCGGAGATGGGCCGGCCCTGGCCGCGCGATCCCGACGGATCGCCGCTCTATCCCGGGACCTGCTGCACGCTGCTTCCCGACGAGGCGGGCAAGCGTGCCGCCAGCGGCGAGGCCCATGTGTTGCGGCTGGCGATAGGGCGGGCGGCGGCAGCGATCGGCGGGGAGGTCGGGTATCCGCACTTCGACGAGGATGGGCGGGTGACGCGTGTAGCGGCTGCTCCCGCGCGCTGGGGGGATGTGGTTCTGGCACGCAAGGACGTGCCGACCAGCTACCACCTTGCCGTGGTCGCGGATGACGCGCTTCAGGGCGTCACGCACGTCGTGCGCGGACGGGATCTCGAAGCGGCGACCGATATCCATCTCGTGCTGCAACGCCTGCTCGACCTGCCGACGCCGCATTACCACTTCCATCGGTTGTTACAGGACGAGACCGGCCAGAAGCTCGCCAAAAGCCGGATGTCGGAAGGCCTCGCGGAGCTGAGGGCACAAGGTGCTACGGCCGCGGACATTCGCGCGCGGCTCGGCTTTGCCTAGCCCCTCGGGGGTGATCTTCTGGATTTGCTTCGGCTGGAAAGCGGCAACCTACGTTTCGGGCCGATGCATAGGCGGTTCAGCCGACGCCGAGCCAGGTCAGCCAGGCAGCGGTGGTAAAGAGCGAGAGCATGGTCGAGAGCGCGATCGCGCTCGAGGCATCGGCGACACCCTGCCGATAGCGCTCGGCGAAGAGATAGGCGTTGATCCCACAGGGGCAGGCGGCGAAGAGCACTGCGACGCCTGACCAGTGCGCCGGCATATCGAAGACGCGGGTCGCCAGCAGATAGACGATCAGCGGATGAAGTCCGAGCTTCAGAGCGCTCAGCACGGCCGGCAGACCGAGACCGGATTCCAGCCCATAGCGCCGCATGGCGATACCGAGGCTGATCAAGGCGCAAGGGACCGCAGCACCGGCGAGCAGGTCGACCAATGTCCAGAGCGGGGCTGGGATGAAGTCGATCACCGGCCGCACCGCCGATCCGAGCAGGATGCCGATGATGATGGGGTGGGTGAAGAGCCTGCGGGCCATCATCTTCAGCGACGCCGAGCGGCCCTCGGCGAGCAGGGTCGCCGCCGTCATCGTCACAGGCAGGTGGATCGCCAGCAGCAGGCCGAGCGGCACCGCGCCGGCATCGCCATAGGCCTTGAGGATCATCGGCACGCCGACGAAGACCGTGTTGGACTGGGCGGCGGCGAAACCCGAAACCACCAGTTCCGGCCCCTTGCGGCTGAAAACGCGGTGCGCAATCACCATGGCCAAGGCCCAGACGATAGCGAGGCCGGTGAAATAGGAGATCCAGTAGCCCCAGGGCTGGCTCGCCGGGATGTCGGCCTTGGCCAGCGTCCTGAACAGCAGGCAGGGCACAGCCAGAACGAAGACGAAGTCCGAAAGACCCTCGCCGGTCGTTTCGCGGACCAGCTTCGTCCAGCGCGCGACATAGCCGAGGCCGATCAGGCCGAAGACGGGCAGGACGACAAGCAGGGAGGAGAGCATCGGCGCGACAGGTTCGATGAGCGGGAGCGCGAAGGCGCCCCTCGCGATCGGTCTTGCAGCAGGCAAAGTCAAGGAAGCGGTGGCGCAAATGGCGGCATGGCCGTGCCGCGTTTTCGGTCAGTCTCGAGAGGGGGCTAGCGCGCCTGGGCCAGCACGCCGCCCGAGCGCACGATCAAGCCCTGGATCTCGTCACGCTGGCGCTTGAACTCGGCCAGTGTCTTGCCTTCGAGCTCGCGTCCTCGCGGAACGCGGATCTTCATCGGATTCACGAAATTGCCGTTGACCATGACCTCGTAATGCAAATGCGGCCCGGTGGAGAGGCCGGTATTGCCGAGATAGCCGATAACCTGGCCCTGGCGCACTTTCACGCCGGCAGCGATGCCCTTGGCAAAGCCCGACTGGTGCGAATAGGTCGTGACATAACCGTTCGCGTGCTGGAGTTCGATCCGCCGACCGTAGCCGGAGGCCCAGTCAGCCTTGATCACCGTGCCGTTGCCGGCGGCCAGGATCGGGGTGCCGATGCGGTTGGCCCAGTCGACGCCGGTATGCATCTTCGAATAGCGCATGACCGGGTGGTAGCGCATGCCGAAGCCGGAGCGCATCTCGGCATCGGTGATCGGCTTGCGCAGCAGGAACTTCTTCAGCGAGCGACCTTCTTCGTCAAAATAGTCGATCAGGCCGTCTTCAGGGGACTGATAGCGAAAGACCCGGCGGGTATCGCCATTGATGGTGAGCGTTGCCGACAGGATTTCGCCACGCTCGCCTTCCTCGTCCTCGGTGAAGATCACCTCGAGATTGTCGCCGCCGCGCACGCGCTGCTGGAAGTCCAGGTCGTAGGAGAAGATCCGAACCAGCTCATCGATCATCGGGCGCGGCAGATCGTGGCGCAACCCGGTCTCGTAGAGGCTCTCGTAGAGTCTGGCGCCGCCAGTATCCTCCTCGTCCTCCTCGTCTTCTGAGATGGCCTTGCGTGGCGTGCCGACGATCTCCTGCTTCGGCAGCGAGACCGGAACGAAAGTGCCCTGGTCGTTGACTGCGATCGTTGCCTCGGGCTGGCCGTTTGTGAGCAGCGAGACGCGCACGATCTGACGCGGATCGCCTGGCCGAGGACCGGGGGCAAACAGCGCTTGCAGGACCTGGCCGTCCGGCAATGCGGCAACGCGCACCTTGCCGCTGAAGGCCTGGATCATCGCCCTGATCTGCTCGGCCGGGGCTCCGGCATTGCGCAGGACCTGTTCGAAATTCTCGCCGCGCCGGGTAATCAGCAGCTTGTCCTCGACAAGCGGCTCGCGCGATGCGGCGATGGGTGTCTTCAGCGCGTTGGTGACATTTTCAGGGACGACGCGCACCTCAATGCCGGAGAAGCGCGTGTCCGTGGCCGGAGAATAGGCAAGAAGGTCGTTCGTGGCGCTGGGCGCTGCGCCGCCGCCAAGTGTGCGGCTGAGCATCAGCTGCGGTGGAATCGGCAAGGGGCGTTGTCGGCCGGCCACGGCCTGGTTGGCGCGCTCTTCCTCGACCTGCTTGATCACGTCTGGGTCGCCGAGGCGTGGGCGGCCGGCCGGAATCGCGATCGTGGAGAGGTCGCGCTTGACGATGGTGACGTCGGCATCCGGCATGTCGCCGGCCGGTTCAGCATAGCGCTCGGCGGGCTGGCCACCTTCCGCAAACAGGCGCAGTGGATTGAAGGGCGGAATATTCGTCGCGTAGACGCCGGTGGTCAGCGACAGGTTGGAGGCAAGCCGCACGAAGGGGCGCACGCGGATGACCTCACGGTCGCCAACGCGTTGGGACATGGGGGCGCGAGCGCTGTGCCGGGCTGCCATGACGGGCTGGTCGGTCACCAGCTTGTCTGCCTTGCGTGCCCCGCCACCCAGGCCGGCTGAGGACGGGCCGCGTGCCGTCACCATTTCGGGCTGCTCGGGGAAACTCGTGTCGCCACGGGTCGCGACCAGGATCGCGCCACCGAGCAGGGCCGCACCGCAGGAGCCGACCAGGGCGCAGGCAGCCAGCCAGCGCAAGGAAACGCCACGCCGGTCCAGCGCCTGATGCGGCGCTCCATCGGGCCGGATCGGCGGCTCGATACCGAGATCGACCAGAAGCGCGGCGGCTTCCGGCGATAGCGGTTCTGCTGGCGTGCTGAGCTCGGGATGGGCGTTCATCGCTGGTCGTCAGAGAATCCTGATCCTGGTCCGGAACCCGGGCGGGCCGGAATGCCGAAGAAGCCGCATCTGCTGCACGCGTACGCGCCTGATATCGACCATGCCCGCGTCGCAGCCCGGAATCAATCCGCGGACCGCGCCGCTGCGGGGCTTTGGCTGTCGATTACGGCTCTTTGCGGGCGCTACGTACGTGCGCGGCGCGCGGCGCTCGTACGCGCGCGATGGATAAAGTCGGGATGGGCGAGCCGGGATAAAAAGTCACGGAACTGTCGGAAAAGTTTTGTTTTGGCGTTGACAGGTGGAGAGGGCGGGGCCTATAACGCGGCCATCGAGACGGCGCCGCCGCTGGCGGGGCCGCTCTACTGCGCTTCATGAGAGCTTCGGGCCTTGTAGCCGAGAGATCGGTGT
>NZ_JBFRHE010000023.1:0-64063 GCF_052115715.1 Allobosea sp. 2KB_26 | reverse complement strand
CCTGAGGGCACCGAGATGGTGATGCCTGGCGACAACATCGCCATGGAAGTGCACCTGATCGTGCCGATCGCGATGGAGGAGAAGCTGCGCTTCGCCATCCGCGAAGGCGGCAGGACCGTCGGCGCCGGCGTCGTCGCCAGCATCATCGCGTAACGCGTTTTCGTGAGGGCGAAGGCCCTTCCAAGGGCCTTTGCCTTTTCACGTCACGGAGAGAACAAGACCATGAACGGTCAGAACATCCGGATCCGCCTCAAGGCGTTCGACCACCGCATCCTCGACGCGTCCACGCGCGAGATCGTGTCGACGGCGAAGCGGACAGGCGCCCAGGTTCGCGGGCCCATCCCGCTGCCGACGCTTATCGAGAAGTTCACGGTCAACCGCTCGCCTCACATCGACAAGAAGTCGCGCGAGCAGTTCGAAATGCGGACCCACAAGCGGGTCCTGGACATCGTCGATCCGACCCCCCAGACGGTCGACGCCCTCATGAAGCTCGATCTCGCCGCCGGCGTCGACGTCGAAATCAAGCTCTGATCCATCGTCGGGTCCTCTGTTTCCGGATACCCCGGATGGACATGACCCCAAGAGAAGGTATGCACCGATGCGTTCCGGTGTGATTGCACAGAAAGTCGGGATGACCCGCATCTTCACGGATGCCGGTGAACACATCCCAGTCACCGTGCTGAAGCTCGACAGCTGTCAGGTTGTCGCGCATCGCACGATCGAGAAGAACGGCTATGTCGCCGTTCAGCTCGGATCGGGCTTGGCCAAGGTCAAGAACGTCTCGAAGGCTGAGCGCGGCCATTTTGCCGTGGCCAAGGTCGAGCCCAAGCGCCAGGTCGTGGAGTTCCGCGTCAGCAACGATGCGTTGATCCCCGTCGGCGCCGAGCTGACGGCCGATCACTTCGTCGTCGGCCAGTTCGTCGATGTCAGCGGCACCACCACCGGTAAGGGTTTTGCCGGCGGTATGAAGCGCTGGAACTTCGGCGGTCTCCGGGCCACGCACGGTGTCTCGGTCTCGCATCGTTCGATCGGTTCGACCGGTGGTCGTCAGGACCCTGGCAAGACCTTCAAGAACAAGAAGATGCCGGGCCATCTCGGTGCCGAGCGCGTGACCACGCAGAACCTGCGCGTCGTCCAGACGGACGCCGAGCGCGGCCTGATCCTGGTCGAGGGCGCCGTTCCCGGCGTTGCCGGCGGCTGGATCCACGTCCGCGACGCCGTCAAGCGTGCCCTGCCGAAGGATGCGCCGCTTCCTGGCAAGTTCAAGGTTGCTGGCGAAACCACGCAGGCTCCTGCGGCTGAAGCAGTTGAGGAGAACGCGTGATGAAGCTCGATATCACCACTCTCGAGGGCGGCAATGCCGGCTCGGTCGAGCTTTCGGACTCGATCTTCGGTCTTGAGCCGCGCGCCGATCTTCTCGCCCGCATGGTGCGCTACCAGCTCGCCAAGCGTCGCGCCGGGACCCACAAGTCCAAGGGGCGTTCGGAAATCGATCGCACCCGCAAGAAGATCTACAAGCAGAAGGGCACCGGCGGTGCTCGTCACGGTGCAGCTTCGGCTCCGCAGTTCCGCGGCGGCGGCAAGGCCTTCGGTCCGATCGTGCGTGATCATGCGCATGATCTGCCGAAGAAGGTCCGTGCCCTGGCTCTGCGCCATGCGCTCTCGGCCAAGGCCAAGGACGCCGGCTTGATCATCATCGACGACGTCACGCTCGCCGAGCCGAAGACCAAGGTTCTGCTCGGTCACTTCGGCAAGCTGGATCTGTCCAGCGCGCTGGTGATCGGCGGCGCCGAGATCGATGTGAACTTCGGCCTGGCCGCGCGTTCGATCCCGAACGTCGACGTCCTGCCGGTTCAGGGCATCAACGTCTACGACATCCTGCGTCGCGATAAGCTCGTGCTGACGCGCTCGGCTGTCGATGCGCTGGAGGCGCGCTTCAAATGAGCCAGTCTGCAAAGAACCTGGATCCGCGCCACTACGATGTCATTCGTGGCCCGGTGATCACCGAAAAGGCGACCATGCTCTCCGAGCACAACAAGGTCGTCTTCAAGGTCGCGAAGACCGCGACCAAGCCGCAGATCAAGGCGGCTATCGAGAAGTTGTTCGATGTCAAGGTGAAGAGCGTCAACACGCTCGTCACCGAAGGCAAGGTCAAGGTCTTCCGGGGCCGGCTCGGACAGCGTTCGGACGTCAAGAAGGCCGTAGTGACCCTCGAAGAAGGTCACTCGATCGACGTGACCACGGGCCTCTGAGGAAGGATCGTCATCATGGCTTTGAAAAGTTTCAAGCCGATCACGCCGAGCCTTCGCCAGCTCGTGATCGTCGACCGCAGCGAGCTCTACAAGGGCAAGCCGGTCAAGGCTCTCACCGAGGGCAAGTCCTCGAAGGGTGGCCGCAACAATCTCGGCCGCATCACGGTTCGTTTCCGTGGCGGTGGACATAAGCAGACCTACCGGATCGTCGACTTCAAGCGTCGCGGCAAGCCGGGCGTGGCGGCGACCGTGGAGCGGATCGAGTATGATCCGAACCGCACCGCCTTCATTGCGCTGCTCAAGTACGCCGATGGCGAGCAGGCCTACATCCTGGCGCCGCAGCGCCTGGCGGTTGGCGACAGCGTCATCTCCGGCGACCAGGTCGACATCAAGCCCGGCAATGCTTCGCCGATGGGCGCGATGCCGATCGGCACCATCGTCCACAATGTCGAGCTCAAGATCGGCAAGGGCGGGGCGCTGGCGCGGTCTGCGGGCAACTACGCCCAGATCGTCGGTCGCGACCAGGGCTATGTCATCGTCCGCCTGAACTCGGGCGAGCAGCGCCTGATCAGCGGCCTGTGCTATGCTACGGTGGGCGCGGTTTCGAACCCCGACCACATGAACACCAACATGGGCAAAGCCGGTCGCTCACGCTGGCTCGGCCGTCGTCCGCATAACCGCGGCGTCTCGATGAACCCGGTCGACCACCCGCATGGTGGTGGTGAGGGTCGTACCTCGGGCGGTCGTCACCCGGTCACGCCGTGGGGACTGCCGACCAAGGGGAAGAAGACCCGCTCGAATAAGCGGACCGATACGTTCATCGTGTCGAGCCGTCACGCCCGCAAGAAGAAGAACTGAGGTCCGTCATGGCGCGTTCGATTTGGAAAGGTCCGTTCGTTGACGGATACCTTCTGAAAAAGGCCGAGGTCGCCCGTTCGGCGAGCCGGGCCGAAGTGATCAAGATCTGGAGCCGCCGCTCCACGATCCTCCCGCAGTTCGTCGGTCTGACGTTCGGCGTCTACAACGGTCACAAGCATGTGCCGGTGAACGTGTCCGAGGAAATGGTGGGCCACAAGTTCGGCGAGTTCTCGCCGACGCGCACCTTCCACGGCCACGCTGCCGACAAGAAGGCGAAGAGGAAGTAAGCCATGGGTAAGCCATCCGCCCCCCGTGCGCTGCCGGAGAACGAAGCCGTTGCGGTTGCCCGCAACCTTCGCGTCAGCCCGCAGAAGCTGAACCTCGTCGCTCAGCTCATCCGTGGCAAGAAGGTCTCGACCGCGCTCGCCGATCTCGAGTTCTCGCGCAAGCGGATCTCGCTCGACGTTCGCAAGTGCCTGCAGAGCGCCATCGCCAACGCCGAGAACAATCATGATCTCGACGTCGACGATCTCGTCGTTGCGCAGGCTTTCGTCGGCAAGGCCCTGGTCATGAAGCGCTTCCACGCCCGCGCTCGCGGCCGTGGAGCCCGGATCATGAAGCCCTTCGCGAACATCACGATCGTGGTGCGCGAAGTCCAGACGGCCAAGGCCTGAGGAGAGAACGATGGGTCAGAAAATCAATCCGATCGGCCTTCGCCTCGGCATCAACCGCACCTGGGACTCGCGCTGGTTCGCGCAGAAGGGTGAGTACGGTCAGCTGCTGCACGAAGACATGAAGATCCGCGCCGCGCTGATGAAGCTCCTGAAGCAGGCGGCGGTCTCCAAGATCATCATCGAGCGCCCGCACAAGAAGTGCCGCGTCACCATCCACTCGGCTCGTCCGGGCGTGGTGATCGGCAAGAAGGGCGCCGATATCGAGAAGCTGCGCAAGGAAGTCTCGAAGCTGACCAAGGCCGATGTGACGATCAACATCGTCGAGGTCCGTAAGCCCGAGATCGACGCCACCCTCGTGGCCGACTCCATCGCGCAGCAGCTCGAGCGTCGCGTCGCGTTCCGCCGCGCCATGAAGCGGGCCGTTCAGTCGGCCATGCGTCTGGGCGCCGAGGGCATCCGCATCAACTGCTCGGGCCGCCTCGGCGGCGCGGAAATTGCGCGCCTGGAATGGTACCGCGAAGGCCGCGTGCCGCTGCACACGCTGCGCGCCGATGTGGATTACGGTGTCGGCACCGCCTTCACCACCTACGGCACGTGCGGCATCAAGGTCTGGATCTTCAAGGGCGAGATCCTCGAACACGACCCGATGGCCCAGGACAAGCGTCTCTCTGACGAAGGTGGTCGCTCCGGCGGTCGCGATCGTCGCGAGCAGGCTGCGTAAGGCTGATCGAGAAGAGCCATGTTGCAACCAAAGCGAACCAAGTTCCGCAAGCAGTTCAAGGGACGCATCTCCGGCGTTGCCAAGGGCGGCACGGACCTCAATTTCGGCCAGTTCGGCCTGAAGGCCCTGATGCCTGAGCGCGTCACTGCCCGTCAGATCGAAGCCGCCCGTCGCGCGATCACTCGCGCCATGAAGCGTGCTGGCCGCGTCTGGATCCGGATTTTCCCGGACGTGCCAGTTTCGAAGAAGCCGACCGAAGTCCGCATGGGCAAGGGCAAGGGCGCGCCTGAATTTTGGGCAGCCAAGGTCAAGCCTGGGCGAATCATGTTCGAGATCGACGGGGTGGAAGAGGAGACGGCGCGCGAGGCGCTTCGTCTCGGCGCCGCCAAGCTGCCGATCAAGACCCGCTTCATCCAGCGCATCGCCGAGTAAGGAGGGCGACATGAAAGCTACGCAACGCCTGTCCGATCTCAAGGTGATGAGTGTCGACCAGCTCCAGGACGAACTCCTGAAGCTGAAGAAGGAGCAGTTTAACCTGCGTTTCCAACGCGCTACCGGCCAGCTCGAGAATACCGCTCGGGTGACTGAGGTGCGCAAGGATATCGCTCGCATCAAGACGCTGCAGCGGTCGAAGACCGTTGCGGCGAGCGCCTGAGGAGTAGGACAATGCCGAAGCGCGTGCTGCAGGGCGTCGTCGTTAGCGACAAGCAGAACAAAACTGTTGTGGTGAAGGTCGAGCGGCGTTATACGCACCCGCTCCTCAAGAAGACCGTTCGCCGGACCAAGAACTACCACGCCCACGACGAGGCGCAGACGTTCAAGGTTGGGGATTCGGTCTGGATTGAGGAATCCAAGCCCATTTCCAAGCTGAAAAGCTGGGTTGTGCTCGACAACGCTCCTAAGGCGTAAGTCACTTTATTGAGGCCAGGGGGCGATCGACCCCCGTCAGTCGTAGTCCGGGTCGGCGCTGACGCCGTGCCCGGAAACCGCGCTGATACAGTTTGGAAGGATCAAGGCCATGATCCAGGTGCAGACGAATCTCGAGGTCGCGGATAACTCCGGCGCCCGTCGTGTGATGTGCATCAAGGTTCTCGGCGGGTCGAAGCGGAAATACGCCGGTGTCGGTGATATTATCGTCGTTTCGATCAAGGAAGCCATTCCCCGCGGCCGCGTGAAGAAGGGCGACGTCATGAAGGCGGTCGTCGTTCGGACCGCCAAGGACGTGAAGCGCGCCGATGGTTCGGTGATCCGGTTCGACCGCAATGCGGCCGTGCTGATCAACAACCAGAAGGAGCCGGTGGGCACCCGTATCTTCGGACCGGTTCCGCGCGAACTTCGCGCCAAGAACCACATGAAGATCATCTCGCTTGCGCCAGAGGTGCTGTGATGGCTGCGAAGATCAAGAAGGGCGACAAGGTCGTCGTGTTGGCCGGCCGTGACAAGGGCAAGGCCGGCGAAGTGCTCCAGGTGCTGCCGAAGGATGCCCGCGCCGTGGTGCGTGGCGTCAACCTCGTGAAGAAGCACACCAAGGCCTCGGCGCAGTCCGAGGGTGGCATTATCAGCAAGGAGGCCACGATCGATCTGTCGAACCTGGCCGTCGCCGATCCTAAGGACGGCAAGCCGACCCGCGTCGGTTTCAAGGTGCTCGATGACGGCCGCAAGGTGCGTTTCGCCAAGCGTTCGGGAGATCTGATCGATGGCTGAGAATCAGCAGGCGGCTCTCACGCCGCGCATGAAGAAGCATTACGAGGACGTCGTTCGTCCGGCGATGATCGCCGAGTTCGGCTACAAGAACGTGATGGAAGTGCCGACGATCGAGAAGGTCGTCATCAACATGGGCGTGGGCGAAGCGACGGCCGACCGTAAGAAGGTCGACAGTGCTGCCGGCGACCTCGCCATGATCGCCGGTCAGAGGCCGGTCATCACCAAGTCCCGCCTCGCCATCGCCGGCTTCAAGCTGCGCGAGAACATGGCGGTTGGCTGCAAGGTCACGCTGCGCAAGACCAAGATGTTCGAGTTCGTCGACCGGCTCGTCACCATCGCCTTGCCGCGCGTGCGCGACTTCCGTGGTCTCAACCCGAAGTCGTTCGACGGGCGCGGCAACTTTGCGCTCGGCATCAAGGAGCACATCGTGTTCCCTGAGATCAATTACGACAAGGTCGACCAGGTCTGGGGCATGGACGTGATCGTCTGCACGACTGCGAAGTCGGACGACGAAGCGCGCGCCTTGCTCAAGCACTTCAACTTCCCGTTCCGGCAGTGAGCCTTACCGCTCATACGCGGAAACCAGGAGAGATCGATGGCTAAGAAAAGCTCCGTCGAGAAGAACGAACACCGCAGGCAGCTCGTGAAGAAGTACGCGGGCAAGCGGGCGCGTCTTCTCGCGATCGCGAATGACGAGAGCCAGTCCATGGACGAGCGCTTCCTTGCTCGCCTCAAGCTGGCTGAACTGCCGCGCAACTCGGCTGCAAACCGGGTGCGCAACCGCTGCGAAGTGACCGGCCGTCCGCGCGCCGTGTATCGCAAGCTGAAGATGTCGCGCGTTGCTTTGCGCGAGCTCGGCAACAAGGGGCTGGTTCCCGGCCTCGTCAAGTCGAGCTGGTGAGGAGGACGCATCATGGCGATCATTGATCCGCTTGGCGATATGCTGACCCGCATCCGCAATGCGCAGATGCGGCGCAAGTCGCGCGTGACCACCCCGGGCTCCAAGCTGCGTGCCCGCGTGCTCGACGTGCTTCAGGCCGAGGGTTACATCCGCGGCTATTCCACGACCGAGTTCGGCAATGGCCGGACCGAGTTCGACATCGAGCTGAAGTACCATGAGGGACAGCCGGTCATCCGCGCCATCTCTCGGGTCTCGAAGCCCGGCCGCCGCGTCTACTCTTCGGTGGACACGATGCCGCGCGTGGCCGACGGCCTCGGCGTGACCATCGTCTCCACGCCGAAGGGCGTGATGCCCGATCATCTTGCCCGCGAGCAGAACGTGGGCGGCGAAGTGCTTTGCAAGGTCTTCTGACCTTCTGCGCCGCTCATCAGGAGAAATCCAATGTCTCGTATCGGTAAAAAGCCTGTTCCGGTTCCCGCTGGCGTCACCGCCAACGTGTCCGGCCAGCTCGTGAGCATCAAGGGCTCGAAGGGGGAACTCTCCTTCTCCGTGCCTGATGATGTCTCGGTCGCGCTTGAGAACGGCGCCATCGCCGTTCAGCCGCGCTCGCAGAGCAAGCGTGCGCGCTCGCTCTGGGGCACGTCCCGGGCTCGCGTCGCCAATCTGGTGACGGGCGTCACCAACGGCTTCGAGAAGAAGCTTGAGATCAACGGCGTCGGCTACAAGGCCGCCGTCACCGGCAAGGTGCTCAAGCTGTCGCTCGGCTACAGCCACGACATCGACTATGCGATCCCGGCAGGGGTCGCGATCGTCACGCCGAAGCCGACTGAAATCGTCATCACCGGCATCGACAAGCAGGTGGTCGGCCAGACCGCCGCTGAGATCCGCGACTATCGCGGTCCCGAGCCCTACAAGGGCAAGGGCGTCAAGTACGCCGGCGAGTTCATCTTCCGCAAGGAAGGGAAGAAGAAGTAAGGACGCGAGCCATGAGCAAGCAGACAGAAAATACTGCGCGCCGTCGGGCCCGTGTCCGTCGCGCCATCAAGGCGGTCGCCAATGGCCGCGCTCGCCTGTCGGTGCATCGCACCGGCAAGCAAATCTATGCTCAGGTCATCGACGACGCGAAGGGCATCACCCTCGCGTCGGCCTCGAGCCTGGACAAGGACATCCGCGGCGACATCAAGTCGGGTGCGAATGTCGAGGCTGCGGCCACGATCGGCAAGCTGGTTGCCGAGCGTGCGGTCAAGGCCGGCGTGAAGGACGTGGTCTTCGATCGCGGCTCCTACATGTACCATGGTCGCGTCAAGGCGCTGGCCGATGCGGCTCGCGAGGGCGGGCTGAACTTCTGACATCCCATCCGGGATGCTCGAGCGAGCGGCGCTGCATCAGGCAGCGTCCGCGCAAGTAAGAGGATGACATGGCGAGAGAACCTCGTGACCGTCAGGATCGCGAAGAGCGCGATTCCGAATTCGTGGATCGTCTGGTCCACATCAACCGCGTCGCCAAGGTGGTGAAGGGCGGCCGTCGTTTCGGCTTTGCTGCCCTCGTCGTCGTCGGTGACCAGAAGGGCCGCGTCGGCTTCGGCCATGGCAAGGCTCGCGAAGTGCCGGAAGCCATCCGCAAGGCGACGGAAGCCGCCAAGCGCGGGCTCGTCCGCATTCCGCTGCGCGAAGGCCGCACGCTCCATCACGACGTCCAGGGCCGCCACGGCGCGGGTCGCGTTGTGCTGCGCGCTGCTCCGGCCGGTACCGGCATCATCGCCGGCGGCCCCATGCGCGCCGTCTTCGAGGCGGTCGGCATGCAGGATGTCGTGTCGAAGTCGCTCGGCTCGTCGAACCCCTACAACCTCGTGCGCGCCACCTTCTCGGCGCTCAAGAACGAGGACAGCCCGCGTGGCGTCGCCGCGCGCCGCAGCCTGAAGGTTTCGGCCCTGCAGTCGCGTCGTCGCGATGCCGGCACCGACGCCGCGGCCGAAGCGTGAGGGCTGCACCATGGCAAAAGCTGAAAAGACCGTGGTCATCGAGCAGATCGGTAGCCCGATCCGCCGTGAGGCCTCGCAGCGCCAGACCCTGATCGGTCTCGGCCTGAACAAGATCCGCCGCCAATCGACCCTGCAGGACACCGCTTCCGTCCGTGGCATGATCGAGAAGGTCAAGCACCTCGTCCGCGTCGTCGACGCGAAGTGAGGGGGATTGTCCGATGAAACTCACAGACATTCGTGACAACGAAGGCGCCCACAAGTCCCGCATCCGTGTCGGCCGTGGTATCGGCTCCGGCAAGGGCAAGACTGGTGGCCGCGGCGTCAAGGGTCAGAAGGCCCGTGCCGGTGTGGCGGTCAAGGGCTTCGAAGGCGGTCAGATGCCGCTTTATCGTCGCCTGCCGAAGCGCGGCTTCCACAACCTCTTCGCCAAGGAACTGAACGAGGTCAATCTCGGTCGGATCCAGCAGGCGGTTGAGGCCGGCAAGCTCGACGGCAAGAGCGTTGTCACCATCGAGGCGCTGGTTTCGGCCGGCGTGATCTCGAAGGCGGCACCTGACGGCGTCAAGATCCTCGGCGTCGGCGAGCTGAAGACGAAGCTTGCTTTCGAAGTGGCCGGCGCGTCGAAGTCGGCGGTCGAGGCCATCGAAAAGGCTGGCGGCTCGGTCAAGATCCTGGCGGCTGCTGCTTCACAGGCGTGACAGCGACGCTTACATGAGCGATTGCGAACGGCGGCCAGGCCAGAAGCCTAGGCCGCCGTTCGACTGTTTGACGTTTATTCCGATCAAGGACCGGACGCATGGCATCGGCGGCTGAACAGCTTGCGGCAAACCTGAATTTCGGCGCGCTCGCGAAGGCGGACGAGCTCAAGAAGCGGATCTGGTTCACGCTGGGTGCGCTCATCGTCTACCGGCTCGGTACCTATATCCCGCTGCCGGGAATGAACCCCGACGCCGTTGCCGACCTGTTCAAACAGTCGCAGACCGGCGTGCTCGGCCTGTTCAACATGTTTTCGGGCGGTGCCGTCGGGCGACTGGCGATCTTTGCGCTCGCCATCATGCCCTATATCTCGGCCTCGATCATCATCCAGCTCCTGTCGAGCGTGGTGCCGACCTTCGAGGCGCTGAAGAAGGAAGGCGAGCAGGGCCGCAAGGTCCTCAACCAGTACACCCGCTACCTGACCCTCGTGCTGGCCGTGTTCCAGGCCTATGGCATCGGCGTTGGCCTGCAGGGGTCCGGCAATCTGGTGCTCGAGCCTGGTCCGTTCTTCCTGCTCTCGACGACGATCACGCTGGTCGGCGGCACGATGTTCCTGCTCTGGCTCGGTGAACAGATCACCAGCCGCGGCATCGGCAACGGCACCTCGATGATCATCTTCTCGGGCATCATCGCCGAGTTCCCGTCGCAGCTCGCCCAGACCCTCGAACTTGGCCGTCAGGGCGCGATTTCGACCGGCCTGCTGCTGCTGATCCTGGTCATGGCCATCTGCGTCATCGCCTTCTGCGTGTTCATGGAGCGCGCCCAGCGCCGCCTGTTGATCAACTATCCCAAGCGCCAGGTCGGCAACCGCATGTATGAGGGCCAGACCTCGTTCCTGCCGTTGAAGCTCAACACGTCAGGCGTCATCCCGCCGATCTTTGCTTCGTCGCTGCTGCTGCTGCCGACGACGATCGCCAGCTTCTCGCAGGCCTCGGGCGGCACCGGCATGCTGTCGACCGTCGCGACCTATCTGGCGCATGGCCGGCCGCTGTTCATGATCCTCTACGCGGCGCTGATCATCTTCTTCTGCTTCTTCTACACCGCCATCGTGTTCAATCCGGTCGAGACGGCGGACAACCTCAAGAAGCATGGCGGCTTCATGCCGGGCATCCGGCCGGGCGAGCGCACCGCCGAACATATCGACCGCGTGCTGACCCGGATCACCGTTCTCGGCGCAGGCTATCTGACTATTGTCTGCCTTATCCCCGAGTTCATGATCACGTATGCCCAGATTCCGATCATCCTCCTGGGCGGCACCTCGCTGCTCATCGTGGTGACGACAACGATGGATACCGTGGCGCAGGTTCACGGACATCTGCTGGCCCACCAGTATGAGGGGCTGGTCAAGAAGGCGAAGTTGCGAGGGGCGAGGCGCTGATGCGATTGATCTTCCTGGGGCCGCCGGGGGCGGGCAAGGGTACTCAGGCAACCCGTATCGTCGAGAAGCATGGCATTCCGCAGCTCTCGACGGGAGACATGCTGCGGGCCGCGGTTGCGGCCGGGACGCCGGTGGGGCTCAAGGCCAAGGCGGTGATGGATGCCGGCGGGCTGGTCTCGGACGATATCGTCATCGGGATCGTTGCCGATCGCATCGAGGAGCCGGACGCCAAGCGGGGATTCATCCTCGACGGTTTTCCGCGCACGCTGGCCCAGGCCGAGGCGCTCGACGCCATGCTGGAGCAGAAGGGGCTGAAGCTCGACGCCGTGCTGGAGCTCACGGTCGATCAGGACAAGCTCGTCGACCGGATCATTCGCCGCGCCGAAGAGGCCAAGGCGGCCGGGCAACCGGTGCGCAAGGATGACGATCCGGTGGTCTTCAAGACCCGGCTCGAAGCCTATAACCGCGATACCGCGGTGGTCGCGCCCTATTATTCGAAGCGTGGTCAGCTCACCGCCATCGACGGCATGAAGCCGATCGACGAGGTGACGGGCGCGATCTGCAAGGCGCTCGGCGCCTAGCAATGCGCTGGTACGGGTTCGGCATCGGGCTCGTGCTTCCGACCGTGGCCGGCAGACCGCTGGCCCGGCAGGAGCGGGCCTCGAGAAAGCTGGCATGTTTCTTGGGGTTGGCGGGTTGACTCAAGGGCTTCAACCGACTAACGACCCTCATCCGGTTGCATGTGGCGATGCCGTTACCTTCGTGAGAAGGGGCGACGTCGCGTTCTCGCATGGAGCCGACTCAACGCTCGCAGGGGCCGGCCTCCACCGGACGCGGGTAGGTTTTCACTGCCGGGCAGCCATCGGGCGCCTCGGCCGACAATGGAGAAGAGACCATGGCTCGTATCGCGGGCGTTAACATTCCGACCGGCAAACGCGTCGTCATCGGCTTGCAGTATATCCACGGCATCGGTGCCCAGAAGGCCAAGGAAATCTGCCAGAAGGTTGGCATTGCCGACGAGCGTCGCGTCAACCAGCTGACCGACGCCGAAGTGCTCCAGATCCGCGAGACGATCGACCGCGACTATCTGGTCGAGGGCGACCTGCGTCGCGAAGTTTCGATGAACATCAAGCGCCTGATGGATCTCGGCTGCTATCGCGGCCTGCGCCATCGCCGCTCACTGCCGGTCCGTGGCCAGCGCACGCATACCAATGCGCGCACCCGCAAGGGCAAGGCCAAGCCGATCGCCGGCAAGAAGAAGTGAGTTTCGGCGGGCCGGTCATCCGGCCCGCTGTCTATGCGTCGCCTGACCCGTTTAGGGGGCAGGCGACATCCCCAGCGCCTGGCATGACGGGCGCGCTCGAAGGATGAAAGAAAGAGACTATGGCCAAGGAAGCCCAGCGCGTTCGTCGTCGTGAACGCAAGAACATCGTTTCCGGCGTTGCGCATGTGAACGCCTCGTTCAACAACACCATGATCACCATCACCGACGCCCAGGGCAACACGATCTCGTGGTCGTCCGCCGGCACCATGGGCTTCAAGGGTTCGCGCAAGTCGACCCCCTATGCCGCCCAGGTCGCGGCCGAGGATGCTGCCCGCAAGGCTGCCGAGCACGGCATGCGCACCCTCGAAGTCGAGGTGACGGGCCCGGGTTCGGGACGTGAATCGGCTCTGCGCGCCCTCCAGGCCGCCGGCTTCACCGTGACCTCGATCCGCGACGTGACGCCGATCCCGCACAATGGCTGCCGGCCGCGCAAGCGCCGTCGCGTCTGACGCGCGGATTGGATTGCGGCGCTCGCACTGGCGAGCGCCGGTACGGGGCGGCCCGTCGCCGCCGAGAGATGAAGCACCAGGAGTGCGGTCGTGATCAGCAAGAACTGGCAGGATTTGTCCAAGCCGAACAAGCTCGAAATCAAGGTCGGAGACGACCCCAAGCGCCATGCTACCGTGATCGCTCGTCCGCTCGAGCGCGGCTTCGGCATGACGCTCGGCAACGCGCTGCGGCGCGTGCTGCTCTCCTCGCTCCAGGGCGCTGCGGTCACCGCCGTCCAGATCGACGGCGTGCTGCATGAGTTCTCGTCGATTCCGGGCGTGCGCGAAGACGTCACCGACATCGTCCTCAACATCAAGGCGATTGCCGTCAAGATGCAGGGCGAGGGCCCCAAGCGCATGACCCTGCGCAAGTCCGGCCCGGGCACCGTCACCGCCGGAGACATCAACACCGTCGGCGATGTGTCGATCCTGAACCCCGAGCTCGTGCTCTGCACGCTGGACGAGGGTGCGGAGATCCGCATGGAGTTCACGGTCAATACCGGCAAGGGCTATGTCCCCTCCGAGCAGAACCGTCCTGAGGATGCACCGATCGGCCTGATCCCGGTCGACAGCCTCTACTCGCCGGTCAAGAAGGTCTCCTATCGCGTCGAGAACACCCGTGAGGGCCAGAATCTCGACCGCGACATGCTGACCCTGCAGATCGAGACCAACGGCTCGGTCACCCCCGAGGATGCGCTGGCGCTCGCCGCCCGCATCCTGCAGGACCAGCTCGCCGTCTTCATCACCTTCGAGGAGCCGCGCAAGGAAGAGGCCGTCTCGACCGCGCCGCAGCTGCCCTTCAACCCGGCGCTGCTCAAGAAGGTCGACGAGCTTGAGCTTTCAGTGCGTTCGGCGAACTGCCTGAAGAACGACAACATCGTCTATATCGGCGACCTGATCCAGAAGTCGGAAGGCGAAATGCTTCGCACCCCGAACTTCGGCCGCAAGTCGCTGAACGAGATCAAGGAAGTGCTCGCGACCATGGGCCTCCACCTCGGCATGGACGTCACCGGCTGGCCGCCGGAGAACATCGAAGAGCTGGCGAAGCGCTTCGAGGAGCATTACTGATCCCGCCGGCGCGGAGTTCGTCTCCGCGCCTGTTTCCCGCACGGTGCGTGAGCGCCGGAGCATAATGAACGGTCGTACCGTGGCACGGCGGCCGTAATCACAGGAGAGCCAAATGCGTCACGGTTTCCGCGGTCGTCGTTTCAACCGCTCGGTTGAGCATCGCAAGGCGATGTTCGCCAACATGTCCCAGGCCCTGATCAAGCACGAGCAGATCACCACCACGCTGCCGAAGGCGAAGGACCTGCGTCCGGTCGTCGAGAAGTTGGTGACGCTCGCCAAGCGCGGCGACCTGCACGCCCGCCGCCAGGCGATCGCGCAGATCAAGGATGTCGCGCTCGTCGGCAAGCTCTTCGCGGTCCTCGGCCCGCGCTACAAGGAGCGCAACGGCGGCTATCTGCGTATCATGAAGGCCGGCTTCCGCTTCGGCGACAACGCCCCGCTCGCCGTGATCGAGTTCGTCGATCGCGATGTCGATGCCAAGGGCAAGGACTCCGGCCCGGTCTTCACGGCTGACGACGAAGCCGCCTGAGCAAGGCTGCTTCCCCGGAGATTCGAAAGGCGGCCGTGAGGCCGCCTTTTCTTTTGCGCGGAAGCCAGGGAGGCGCGACCTGGATGTGGGCCTCTGCGATGATGCATGGCCACCGCCCGGCGGGGGCGAGCGCCATTGGTGATGTGAAATGAAGGCCCCCGCGCGGGTCGCGGATGACGTTCGTCGACCGGCCCGGATCGGGACGGCCATCAAGGGTGGGATGCCCAGAGCTTCGTCCCAGGCGACAGGCGGGGCATCGCGTTTCGCGTCAGAAGGCGCTGGATCGGCGACTGATACCGAAGATTATTGCTCGAAACGCTGCTTGTGCGCCTCAAAGCGCAATGGTCAAGCTTCCCCTGCGAAAACCGCCCGCAAGAGGCGGCCCCGGAGGGAGAGACTGATGATTTCAAGACTATTGACCACGCGGCGGCTAGCGCTGACGGCGATGTTGGCGCTGGCGGTTCCCGCCCTGGCGCAGGACGCCTATCCCAACAAGCCGATCACCATGATCGTGCCATTCGCAGCGGGGGGCTCCTCCGACGTGATCGCACGGCTCGTCGGCGACGAGATGGGGCGGGTGCTCGGCCAGCGCATCGTCATGGAGAACATGGCGGGGGCGGGGGGAGCGACGGCGCTGACGCGCGCCGCTAAGGCCGATCCTGATGGCTATACCATCGTCATCGGCAATAGCGGCACCAATGCCGCGTCCTACTCGATCTATCCGGATCTGAAATACACTCAGGCGGATTTCGCTCCGATCGGCCTCGTCGCCAAGACATCGCCGATGATTGCGCTCAAGCTCGATTTTCCGGCCAAGAACCTGATGGAGTTCGTCGACTATGCCAAGAAGAACCCCGGCAAGGTCAGCCTCGGGCACGCCGGCGTCGGTTCGTCGAATTATCTGATTTGCAGGAACTTCATCAAGGCGGCCGGCGTCGAGGTCGCGCTCGTCAGTTATCGCGGCGCAGGGCCGGCTTTGAACGACCTGATGGGCGGGCAGATCGACGGCGTCTGCGATGCTGCAACCTCGCTCTCGGGCGCGGTGCAGGGTGCCAAGGTCAAGGCGCTCGTGGTCGCGACACCGAGCCGGCTCGACAGCCTTCCGGATGTGCCAACCTCAAGGGAGGCCGGGCTGCCGGCATTCGAGGCCCAGGGCTGGAATGCGCTCTTCGGTCCGAAGAGCTTGCCTGAGCCGATCGTCACCAAGCTGAACCAGGCTTTGCGGACAGCGCTTGCGAGCCCGAACCTGCAGTCTCGTTTCAAGGAGCTTTCGTCCGTGCTGCCCGCAGAGAACGAACTCACGCCTGCCCATGTCGGCGCGATGGTTCCGGGCGAGATCGAGAAGTACAAGATTCTGCTTCAGGACAAGTGAGGCGTTCTCCCTATGCTCGCTGGCGGGCAAGCTCGCCAGCGAGATCCAGCAACACGTCGGCAGGCTGAACCTGGAGATCGGCCTCTGGCGTGTCACCGTAGAGACCGAAGATGAAGTTGGTGGTCTCGTCATGCTCGGCGAGGCCCATCGACCAGTTCTGGAAGCTCCGGGCCGCAATCTGCTCTTCGGCCAGCAGGCGGATCCCGGTGTGGCGCGGATCGACCACGATCCGGCCATATGTCTCCGCGACATTGCGGGCCTCGCCTTCGAGCACCTGCGCGAAGGCCCCGGGCGTCACCAGGAGAAATCCCGTCACCTCGTTCTGTACGTTCAGCCGAAGGGCGCTGGCGATCATCTTGCCAACCTCCTCACTGCGATTGGCCTCGACGAGGCGACTCCGGCTGGCATAAACAAGACGTATCAGACTCAAGGGACCAGCTCCTTTCGCGGATCTTTGCTCGACTAACCCGATCGATGATCCGGATGTCGCCAATGGCGTCGCGGGCGAAGAGATTTCCCGGGAATGGTTCGTATTGGAAGACTTGGAACGCCGCCAGCGGTGTTTTGTTTCAGCGTGGAGACAGGAATGAAGCGCGGAATCATGCCGGTCCGTTTCGGAAGAACTGCCTTACCGGCCGCCTTGATGCTCTTTGCAGGCCTTGCTCCGCTGCCATTGCTTGCGCAGGCGCGGCAGGTTCCGGAAACCCGTCAGCAGGTTCAGCTTTCCTTTGCGCCGATCGTGCAGAAAACTGCCGGATCGGTCGTGAATGTCTATGGTGCCCGCGTCGAGCGTCGGGCTCAGAATCCTTTCATGGACGATCCGTTCTTCCGCCGCTTCTTTGGCGATGACGGGTTCGGCGTTCCGCGCGAACGCGTGCAACGATCGCTTGGCTCGGGCGTGATCGTTGATGCGAGCGGGCTCGTGGTCACCAATAACCACGTCATCGAGGGCATGAGCGAGGTCAAGGTTGCCTTTGCGGACAAGCGCGAGCTGGAAGCGACGATCGTCCTGCGCGACCCACGCACCGATCTTGCCGTGCTGAAGCTGAACGGCGCCAAGGATTTGCGCCCGATCGATCTTGCCGATTCCGACCAGCTCCAGGTCGGCGATATCGTTCTTGCGATCGGCAACCCCTTCGGTGTTGGCCAGACCGTGACACAGGGCATCGTTTCGGCGCTGGCACGCACGCAGGTCGGGGTTGCCGATGCGCAGTCCTTCATCCAGACCGATGCGGCGATCAATCCGGGTAACTCCGGCGGCGCGCTGGTCGACATGGAAGGGCGGCTGATCGGCATCAACACCGCGATCTTCTCGCGCTCGGGCGGCAGCCACGGCATCGGTTTTGCGATCCCTTCCTCTATGGTTCGCGTCGTCGTCGACAGCGCCAAGGCGGGCGCTGCCTCGGTGCGCCGGCCGTGGTTCGGCGCCAGGCTGCAGGCGCTGACGGCCGATGTCGCCGACGGGCTTGGGCTCGACCGCCCGGCGGGTTCTGTCGTTGCCAGCGTCGTCGAGAAGGGGCCTGCTGCCGAAGGCGGGCTCAAGCGTTCGGACGTCATCCTCGCGCTCGACGGTGTGGCCGTCGATGATCCCGAGGCCTTCGGCTATCGTTTCGCGACCCGCCCGATCGGCGGTACAACCTCTCTGACCGTACTTCGAGCCGGTAAGCGGCTGGTGGTTCCGGTGAAACTCGTCCCGGCGCCCGAGACACGACCGCGCGAATCCGTGGCGCTCTCGGGCCGCACACCGCTTTCAGGGCTGACGGTGCTCAATCTGTCGCCGGCGGTTGCCGAGGAGCTTTCGATCGATGCCGGAACCGAAGGCGTCGTGGTCAGTGCCATCGAGGAGGGCAGCCTCGCAGCTCGCGTCGGCTTCCAGAAGGGCGACATCATCCTTGCCCTGAACGGAGAACGCATGGAGCGCTCACGCGATGTCGAGGCGGCCCTGCGCCAGCGCAAGCGCGCCTGGGAGGTGACGATCTCGCGCGCCGGACAGACCGTGACGTCGGTCTTCCCGGGGTGAGCGACCTCTTTTCCGCTTCTGGCCTCGACAAGGCGGGGCCGCGCCCGCTTGCCGACCGTTTGCGGCCGACGACGCTGGCCGAGGTCACAGGGCAGGAGCATCTGACGGGTCCTGATGGTGCGCTCACGCGGCTGCTGGCCTCGGGTTCGATTGGCAGCCTGATCTTCTGGGGTCCGCCCGGCACCGGGAAGACGACGGTCGCGCGCCTCCTCGCCGGTGCCGTCGATCTCGGTTTCGAGCAGATCAGCGCGATCTTTTCCGGGATCGCGGACCTCAAGAAGGTGTTCGAGACGGCGCGGGGACGACGACTGGGAGGCAAGGGCACGCTGCTCTTCGTCGACGAGATCCATCGCTTCAACCGCACTCAGCTCGATGCGTTCCTGCCCGTCATGGAGGACGGCACGATCACGCTCGTCGGTGCGACCACCGAGAATCCCTCCTTCGCGCTCAACGCCGCACTTCTGTCGCGGGCACGGGTGCTGACGTTCCAATCCCTCGACGAGAATGCGCTGCTCTTTCTGCTCGGCCGGGCCGAGGTGCTGGAGAACAAGGACCTGCCGTTGACGCCGGAGGCGCGGCTGGCGGTTGCCCGCTTTGCCGACGGAGACGGGAGGGCGGCACTGACGCTGGCCGAGGAAATCTGGCGTGCCGCCAAGCCGGGCGAGATTTTCGACGAAGCCGGTCTTGCCGAGGTGATCCAGCGTCGCGCACCGATTTACGACAAGGCGCAGGACGGCCATTACAATCTGATCTCGGCACTGCACAAGACGATCCGCGGCTCCGACCCGGATGCTGCCCTCTATTACTTTGCCCGGATGCTCGATGCTGGCGAGGATCCACGTTTCCTGGCGCGGCGGCTGGTGCGCATGGCTGTCGAGGATATTGGGCTCGCAGACCCGCAGGCGCTCGTCCATGCCCGCGCCGCAGCCGAGACCTATGAACAGCTAGGCTCGCCCGAAGGCGAACTCGCGCTCGCCAATACGGTGATTTATCTGGCGACGGCGCCGAAATCGAACGCCGCCTATATCGCCTACAAGGCGGCGCGGCGCGCCGCCAAGGAGGGCGGCTCGCTGATGCCGCCCAAGACCATTCTCAACGCCCCGACGAAGCTGATGAAGGAAGAGGGCTACGGCGCCGACTACGCCTATGACCACGATGCCCCCGATGCCTTCTCAGGCCAGAACTACTGGCCCGATGCGCTCGGCCGGCAGCACTTCTACGATCCGCCCGAGCGTGGCTTCGAGCGCGAGATCCGGAAACGGCTGGAATACTGGGAAAGGCTCAGGGCCGAGCGCGGCAGGTAGAAGGTTGGATCATCGGTCGGCTTTCCCGAGAATCGCAATCCACTCTTCGGGCCGGGGCGCTAGAACGCGCGCTCTATGAAGACCTGGGTCGAGATCAGACGCCCCGCCAGCCCGGCCGCGACCTGTCGCCCCGTCAGCGATATCCGGGCCTGAGCGATCGACGCTTCGATCCCCGCCTTGAGACCCTCGACCGGAGTCCAGACCAGATTGGCGGCGGCGCGGTCGATGCTGATCTTGCCCTTGGCCTGGTCGATCAGCGGAACCGATAGCTGGTAGCGGCTGACGTAAAAGTTGGTCGCGATCTCGTCGGTCCATTCCCGACCGATGACAAGGGCAGTCGAGAAGCCGCGGGTCGGGTCGCTGCCGAGCAGCACCGTCCGAACCACGGCGGCGTCCAGTTGCGAGCCGATATAGGGCGCTGCGTCGACGGCGCCTGCAATCTGGGCCGTGATGCTGGTCGGGCGCCCCAGCATCTCGGCCTCATAGGTCACCCCCAGAATTCCGGCGCGTCCCAAACGGGAGTTTCGGCCGGGGATGTCGCGCAGTGCCAAAGCGCCATGCAACGTCCATGGCCCCGACTGGTAGACGAGCCGTGCCACGCCATCCGGCATGCGGCCGGCCGCAACCGGCAGGGTCGAAGTCGTGCCCAACGCGGGGTCTTCCAGGGCAAGTGTCGCGATCCAGGTCTCCGTCAAGGGCAATTCCAGGGCCAACAGTCCGACGGTCCGACTTGGTACCCGCGTGCTGAAAATGAACTCGTCGCCCGTCCAGAAGCTGAAGCGCGAGGTGTCCAGGCCGAAAATCCAGGGCCCGACCAACACCGTCGCCTCGTCGAAAGTGAGTCCTGCGACATCGTTGACCGGGCTCTGCATGGTGAAGGAGAAGGCGCTGCCGACGCGCAGCCCGGAGGCGAGATCATGCGACGTCGCGATGCGAAGAGACGCGCTTGTCGGAAGGGATGTCAGACTCGACTGCGGCAACGGAAGAGCGCGTGAGGCCCGGAAGCTGTCATTCTGCAGGCCGGCGCTGACGGTGCCCGACACCGAGACGCAGGTGGTCGAGCCGGGCAGGATCAGGCCGGGGATGCTGTCGTCATCCTCGTCATCCTCCTCCTCGTCATCGCTGCTTTCGTCCTCGATTTGCTGCCGGGGATCGGCCTTGCTAACGAAGAGGGGCTCAAGCTCGGTCGGCGTGATCGTGCAACTGCGCGCAAGGCTCGGGGCCCGGGCGCCCTTCAGGCCTTTGAGCGGCGGGAGTGCGACTGCCTCCCCGGTCAGTGCTGCGAAGGCCGGCAAGGCAAGCAAGACCGAGGCTGCGATCGCCCAGGCGCGATGCAGGCAAGGCTTCTCCTCAGCGCGGCCTGTCACGGCGGTCATCGGTGGCGGGCGGCTCCAAGGCATTGTCGTCGGTGGTCATCTGTCGTCACGGGCTCCGGGTGTGTCAATTGCGCCGTGAGAGGCCGCACTCCCGTGATTGTCGGGGCCTGAGACCGGATTTCGTTTGTGCAGGTCGGGTGTGCTGGCTATTGCAGGACGATGACATCCACGTTTCTCGTCTTCCTGGGCGCCGGCATCGGCGGCGCGCTGCGACACGGCGTCAACTACACCTCGCTGAAATGGCTGGGGACGGGTTTTCCCTATGGCACAATGGCCATCAATATTCTCGGTTCGGGGATCATGGGGCTGATTGTCGGCTGGCTCGCCTTCAAGGCGGGCGAAGGCTGGTCGCAACAGGCGCGCCTCTTCCTAACCACGGGCGTCCTGGGCGGATTCACGACTTTCTCGGCGTTCTCGCTTGAGGCCGTTCTGCTCTGGGAGCGCGGCCAACTGGGGTTCGCCACCATTTATGTTCTGGGCTCCGTCGCGCTGTCTCTGGCAGCGCTGGTCGGTGGCCTCGCACTCGTCCGGGGGCTATCATGAGGCAAGGTGGCAAGGGCTCCGGAAGCAAGGGCTCCGGCAGCAAGGGGCAAGCGGGGCGCGGCGGCAGGCCTCCCGCAGCCGGTGCCGGGAAGAAGCGGCCGAGCCATGACGCGCGCCGGCAAACGCGCGCTTCGGGTCAGGCCAGGCCGGGCGAGGGCGAGGACGTCGCGCGGCGGGCACCGGTTGGCAGGTCGCCAGTGCAACGGGCACAGCGCCCAGCCGGACCGACGCGGGCCGAGGTCAAGGCCGTGACCGCAGAGGTGCTTGCCACCGGCGTTCAGCAACTCGTCGTGACGCCGGACGAGAACGAAATGCGGATCGATCGCTTCCTTGAGACACGCTTTCCGCAGCTGTCCTTCAGTCATATCCAGCGGATCGTCCGGAAGGGCGAGCTGCGCGTCAACGGCAAGCGCGCCGACAGCAAGGACCGGCTCGAGGCCGGCCAGACCGTGCGCATTCCGCCGCTGAAGCTCGAGCAGCAGGCGGAGCGTCCGCGTTCGGTCAAGGCCGATTCCGACACGCTCGAATTCCTGCGTTCGATCACGCTCTACGAGGATGATGATGTCATGGTCCTCAACAAGCCTGCCGGCCTCGCCGTGCAGGGCGGCTCGGGCACCACGCGCCATGTCGACGGCATGCTCGACGCACTGACCGGCAAGGACGGCCAGAAGCCGCGCCTCGTACACCGGCTCGACAAGGATACGTCGGGCTGCCTCGTCATCGCCAAATCGCGTTTTGCGGCGGCGACGCTGGCAAAGACCTTTCGTTCGCGCTCGGCCCGCAAGGTCTACTGGGCGCTGGTTGCTGGCGTCCCGCGCGTCCGGCAGGGCCGGATCTCGACCTATCTTGCCCGCGAGGAAGCCTATGATGGCGATCAGCGGATGGCGGTCGCCAAACATGGCGACGATGGTGCTATGCATGCCGTGACCTATTACGCCGTGGTCGAGACTGCGGCGCAGAAGCTCGGCTGGCTCTCGCTGAAACCGGTGACCGGCCGCACCCATCAGTTGCGTGCGCATGCGGCCCATATCGGCCACCCGATCGTCGGCGATCCTAAATATTTCAACATTCAGAACTGGGAGCTGCCGGGCGGCATCCAGAACAAGCTGCATCTGCTAGCTCGCCGCATCGTGCTGCCGCATCCGCGCGGCAAGGGCACGATCGATGTCAGCGCGCCGCTGCCGCCACATATGCGCCAGTCCTGGAATCTGCTCGGTTTCGAGGACGAGCGCTATGACCCGATCGTGGACGCGCCCGACGAGTAGGTGTTGGCGTGACCTAGCGTAAGAGAACGCTTGCAGAACAAAAGCGGATATGTTCTAATTTTGTTCTCGTCACTCTTACGCAGGTGCTCCCATGACGCGTTTCGCCTTCGTTCTTGCCGGCCTGGCCCTTTCGCTTGCCACATCTGCCGCTGCGCAGTCACCAACCGCTCCACAAGCTGCTGCTGCAGATGAGCCTGTGCCGCGCGTCGAGCGCGCCAAGGCGCGGCAGGATTGTGTCGCCGAACATATTGCGCTGAGTGGCGACGATTTGCGCCAAGCCATGCGCGATTGCATGCAGGCGAAGTTTCCGGGGGTCCAACTCTATGCCCGCGATGGGCTGACGCGCGACGGCAAGCCCACGGCCGTGACGGCGCGTGCCGCCTGCAAGACGGAAGCCGATCAGGGGAGCCTGACTGGCGCCGCGCGGCGCGAAGCACTGGCTGCCTGCTTCAAGGCGAAGCGGCCCGATCTGGCAGCCCGCGCCGAATGTCGCAAGGAGAGCCGCGCGAAGGGGCTCGACGGCGAAGACCTGCGCAAGGCGGTCGCGGATTGCGCCCGCGAGAGCCGGTCATGACGGAGTCGCGCCGGGCGCAGTGGATCGCAGTCGTGATCCACGATAAAGCGCCAGCATGAACCTCGTCATATTCGATCTCGACGGCACGCTGATCGATTCAGCCGCCATCATCCTCGGCGCCCAGGTCGAGACCTTCAAGCGTTGCGGCCTGGTCTATCCAGGCCGCGAGGCAGGGCTCGGCATCGTCGGGCTGACGCTGGATATTGCGCTGATGCAGCTGGCGGGGCTGGAACGCCCCGACGACCAACTGACGGAAACCTACAGAGAGGTATTCGGCGCCATGCGGCGGCAGGCCGAGGCCGATCCAAGCCTCGCCGAGCCGCTCTTCCCGGGCGTTGCGGCTATGCTGGACGCGCTGGTTGCGCGGCCCGATACGGTGCTCGGCATCGCGACCGGCAAGTCCCGTCGGGGCGCGGACTACATCGTCGAGCGCTATGGCTGGCGTCAGCACATGGCGACGATCCAGACGGCCGATGATGCGCCGTCCAAGCCCCATCCCGGTATGATCCTGCAGGCGATGAGGGAAACCGGCGCGCGGCCGGAACGCACCCTGATGGTCGGCGACAGTTCCTTCGATATCCAGATGGCGGTTGCCGCCGGGGTCACGCCGGTTGCCGTCTCCTGGGGCTTCCAGCCTGTGGCATCCCTGCAGGCGCTCGGCGCGCGCCACGTCCTCACCGATTGTGCCGAGTTGACGGACATCATTGACGGGCTCGTGGTGGCTGAGCGGACCTGAGGACAGCGAAGGCGCAGCGAAGTTCCTGCTCCGATCGGGTTCCACAGTCTTTTCGCGCCGACGGATCGGCGCGAAAACTGATCCATGTCACTGTTTCGCTCCTCCGCACCGATGTCCCGGTCGAACTGGAAATCGCCGCAAACAGCGCAGCCGAAACGCCCTCTCCGTAAGAGAGATCCCCTAAGTCCGGTCATCGCGGCGAGGAGGACGACGTGCCGTCGAGCGGAATCCGATTCAGTGCGGGATTTCGACCGCGACCCGATGCATGGGCGGTACTTCAGTAACATCCTCGCAACCACGTCCGATCAGGACCGTTTAACCTGAACAGAAGTTCAGATTTGGCCGTTAACCACCTGCTGGCGGGTGCCGCGTCATGGTGTTCCCACAACAGGAACGCACCGGCGCAAAATAAAGCTGGGCAGGAGTCGAACGATGATTGGTCATGAGCTCCGTGAATTCGTCGATCGCGTGATGGAAAAGCACGCGATCGACGATCAAGACACCAAGATGCTTCAGCGCGAAATCTTGGTCGATAGCGTGATGACGCGCGATGTCATCGATGTTCTGATTGCGCTGGATCGCGCCGTCGTCGCAACCAGTGCGTCCTTCGCCAATTACCTGATCACGCTGGTCGTCGATTTCGCTGTCTGGGAAAGCCGCCCGACAGGCGTGATCGACCGCGAGAAGGCGCATTGGCTGGTGACGACGCTGTCTGCCGGCGACGGCCCGACGGAGACGGCGCGACGCATTGCCTTCGAGATCGTGCGGGAGGCGGATCGCTGCGACGAGATGCTGATCGCCTTCGCCATGCGCAAAAGCACATTCATGGTGCCGGGCCAGCGTCTCGAACGCGTTCTTCGGACGAACTGATCAGGCGGTCACGCACAGCCCGCCGCCCATTCCCGAACTTTCGCATCAGTGGACGCGGGCTGCGGCCTCCAATAAACCCCGACTGTCACAGTGTTTTCAGACAGCCGGGAGACGCCACCCATGTTCACGAAGATTCTGATCGCGAACCGTGGCGAGATCGCCTGCCGTGTCATCAAGACCGCCCGGCGGATGGGCATCAAGACCGTCGCCGTCTATTCGGACGCCGACCGCGACGCGCTCCATGTCGAGATGGCCGATGAGGCCGTGCATGTCGGCGCTGCGCCTGCTGCCGAATCCTATCTGCTGATCGACAGGATCATCGCCGCCTGCAAGGCGACGGGGGCAGAGGCCGTCCATCCCGGTTATGGTTTCCTGTCCGAGCGCGAGGCCTTCGCCCAGGCGCTCAAGGATGCGGGTATCGTCTTCATCGGCCCCAATCCCGGCGCGATTGCCGCGATGGGCGACAAGATCGAGTCGAAGAAGGCGGCTGCAGCGGCCAAGGTCTCGACCGTTCCTGGCCATCTCGGCGTCATCGAAGATCCCACCGAAGCCGTGAAGATCGCCGACGAGATCGGTTATCCCGTGATGATCAAGGCCTCGGCCGGTGGCGGCGGCAAGGGCATGCGCATTGCCCATTCGGCCGGTGAAGTCGCCGAGGGCTTTGCCCGGGCGAAATCGGAAGCGGCGTCCTCGTTCGGAGACGATCGCGTCTTCATCGAGAAGTTCATCGTCGATCCGCGCCATATCGAGATCCAGGTGCTTGGCGACAAGCACGGCAACGTCATCTATCTCGGCGAGCGCGAGTGCTCGATCCAGCGCCGCAACCAGAAGGTCGTCGAGGAGGCGCCTTCGCCGCTGCTCGACGAGGCGACCCGGCGCAAGATGGGTGAGCAGGCGGTGGCCCTGGCCAAGGCGGTGAATTATGATTCGGCCGGCACGGTCGAGTTCGTCGCGGGGCAGGACCGCTCCTTCTTCTTCCTCGAAATGAACACCCGGCTCCAGGTCGAGCATCCCGTCACTGAGATGATCACCGGCATCGACCTCGTCGAGGAAATGATCCGTGTCGCCTATGGCGAAAGGCTCCGGCTGACGCAGGCCGATGTCAAACTGAATGGCTGGGCTGTCGAATCCCGCGTCTATGCGGAGGATCCGACCCGCAATTTCCTGCCGTCGACGGGCCGGCTGGTGACCTATCGCCCACCGGCCGAAGGACCCGATGGCGAGGCGACCGTCCGCAATGACACGGGTGTCTTCGAAGGCGGCGAGATCTCGATCTATTACGACCCGATGATCGCAAAACTCGTGACCCATGCGCCAACGCGCGAGGCGGCGATCAAGGCGCAGGCCCGTGCTCTCGACGGTTTCGCCATCGAGGGCATCCGCCACAACATCCCGTTCGTCTCGGCGTTGATGCAGCATCCGCGCTGGATCGCCGGACAATTGTCGACGGGCTTCATCGCCGAGGAGTTTCCGGAGGGCTTTTCCCTGCCGCAGCCGAAGGGAGAGATCGCGCTGCGCATGGCCGCGATTGCGATCGCCTGCGATCACCGTCTCAACCAGCGCAAGCGACATGTCTCGGCCCAGATGGAGGGGTGGCGCAAGGTCGAGTTCGAGCGCACCCGCATCGTGACGCTCGGCGGCGAGCGCTTCGAGGGTGTCGTTGTGGAGCAGGGCGAGACGATCCTCGTCAGCTTCGGCGAGCGCTCATTGGCGATCGCCTCCGACTGGCGGCCTGGCGAACCGGTCTGGCGCGGCACGCTCGATGGTGTCTCGATTGCGGCGCAGGTGAGGGCGATCCTCAACGGCGTATCGCTTGGCCATGCCGGAGCCTATGCCAGCGCTCATGTCTATACGGCGCGCGAGGCCGAGCTTGCCGCACTGATGCCGGAGAAGGTTGCGGCCGATACCGGAAAATTCCTGCTCTGTCCGATGCCGGGGCTGGTCAAGGCCGTGTCGGTGAAGGTCGGCCAGGAGGTCAAGGCCGGCGAGGCGCTCTGCATGGTCGAAGCGATGAAGATGGAGAACGTGCTGCGTGCCGAGAAGGACGTCACCATCGCGAAGATCCTCGCCAAGGAGGGCGATTCGCTCGCGGTCGATGCCGTGATCATGGAATTTGCCTGAGCTTGAGGCGGCGGGCAGCGTGCCGATAGAACGATTTGCTTTCCGTCGCGTCAGGCGGGAAAGTCTGCCCCGCCAAAGGGTGGCGGGGAGCTCTACATGCTGACGATCTGGGGACGCATCAGTTCCATCAATGTGCAGAAGGCCGTCTGGGCGGCCGGTGAGGTTGGCCAGAGCTTCGAGCGGATCGATCTTGGCGGCGCCTTCGGGGGCAACCGTGAGCCGGCCTATCTCGCCAAGAACCCCAACGGCATGATCCCCGTTCTGGAGGACGGCGAAGTCTGCATCTGGGAGTCCGGCAGCATCGTGCGCTATCTTGCGGCCCGCTACGGGGCCGGCTGGATCTGGGAGGAAGATCCTTCGCGCCGCGCCGAGGCCGATCGCTGGATGGACTGGATGATTGCCGAGCTGCAGCCGGCGATGGCTCCGGCCTTCCTCGGTCTGATCAGGACACCGGCGGAAAAACGCGACATGGCTGTGGTCGAGGCCTCCATCGCCAAGACCGAGGCGAAGCTGGACATACTCGAAGGGCATCTCGCTTCGCGTGATTACCTTGCGGGCTCGCGCTTTGGCATGGCGGATATCACCGTCGCCCCGGGCGCGCATCGCTGGCTCAACATGCCGGTGTCGCGTGCGTCCCGGCCGAATGTCCAGCGCTGGTACGAGACAGTGGTGGCCCGGCCTGCTGCGAAGCCGGCGCTGCCTTTGCCGATCACGTGAGCGTGTCGCCGCCTTGCCGTCCCTGCAGAGCTTGACATGATGGTGACCATGACCCGCTTCGGAATTCTTGCATTCGGCTTGGCGGCAATAGCCGCCGGTAGCGCCTGGTCGCAGTCGCCTCCCTCGAGCCCGGTGCTGTCGGCCGATCGCATGCAGATGGTGTCCTGCCTGAGCCAGAGCGATACCGCTGCCAGTGCCTGCATCGGTTCGGTGGCGGTCACTTGCGTGCGGGCGGCTTCAGGCGATCGGCGCGTTGCCGAAGCCGATTGCGCGAGGCGGGAAGAGGCAGTCTGGCGCGAGCGCCTGACTTTTGCGAGTCTGGCGGTGATGCGCAACGCCGACAGCGGGGCGCGCGGCCAGTTCGCCGCGCTTCAGGTCGCCTGGGAAGGCTATGCCGCGCAGAAATGCGCGTTCTACGGGAGCATGCAGCCGTCTGCCCGCGTGGCAGGGATGCAGGCGGGCTGCATGTTGCGCGAGGTGGCCAGCCGTTCGCTCGAGCTTGAGCGAATGGTCGGCCAGCGCAGTCCGGTGCGCCGCCCCTCCAATCCACCCAGCATCATCCGTTGAGGGTCGTTGCGTCGTTAATGCAGCGTCGTCTCTTCATCGGCTAGACCATGGGACCGGATAGCGCATCCGGTGCAATGATCTAGCCTGCTGTGTCTGCATCGGCTGTGCCGAAAACCGCAATCTACCTTTCGGGCCGATGCTTTAGACAGCCGGTGCGTTCCGGAGTCCGTCGATGTTTTTCGTCCTGTCCAAGATCATCTGGTTCCTGTTCTCGCCGGTGAATCTGCTGATCCTGCTGGCGGCCTTGGCAGCACTGCTGGCCTTCACCCGCTTTGCGCGTTCGGCGCGCTGGCTCGGCGGATTGGCTATGCTCGGCATCCTGGTGCTGTCCTTCAGTCCGCTGCCGCGCATCATCGTGCGGCCGCTGGAGAACCGCTTTCCCCAGCAGGAGGCCGCCAAGGGGCCGGTTACCGGCGTCATCGTGCTGGGCGGCGCAATCGGCGTCGCGCGCGGCGACATCGTGCTGAACCATGCCGGTGCCCGCATGACCAAGGCGGTCGAGCTCGCCAGGCTGTATCCGGAGGCGAAGATCGCCTTCACCGGTGGTGGCGCCAATCTGCTCTCGCCTGTGATCAGGACGGAGGCCGATGGCGCCAGGCTGCTGTTCGAGGCACTGGGCCTGCCGCCCGAGCGGGTGGTGCTCGAGGACAGGTCGCGCAATACCCGCGAGAACGCGATCTTCACCCGTGACCTCGTGATGCCGAAGCCCGGCGAGCGCTGGCTGCTCCTGACTTCGGCCTGGCACATGCCGCGCGCGATGGGCGTCTTCCGCAAGGCCGGTTTCGCGGTGGAGGCGTTCCCGGTCGACTATCTCTCGGGCAATGAACCGGCCGATTTCTTCCGGCCCTACCGCGAGGCGTCCCGCGGCCTCGACATCGCAGAGCTTGCCTTCAAGGAATGGGCTGGTCTCGTTGCCTATTACGCCGCCGGCTATACGGACGCGCTGTTCCCCGCTCCCTGACGTCGCGGAGGCTGCGCGTGGCTGGGGCCTATTCGCTGCTCGGGAAGGACAGGCGGTAGACGCCCCGGAAATCGTCCGGATCCACCGGGCGGCTCTTTCGGGTAATGACCAGGCGGCCTTCCTTCATCATCCGCACGGCGATGCGCCGGATCGGCTGCATCAGCGGCCCCCAGCCATCGGGATGGTCGCCGCCGACGCGGCGCGCGGCATCCATCGCGCTGATCGTACGACCCGGTCCTGCCTCCGTGAGCAGGTCGAGTATGGCGGCTTCGAGGGCGTCAACTTGGTCGGTCATGCCTCCCAGAGAGGCAGGGATGCAGGATTCGTCAAGCGGCGAGGCCATGGCGGCGAGATCGGCTTGCCTGGCCCCGTGGTGTCGAAGGCACTGTGGTAGCCCACCGCGGCAGTGCGCGGAGACGAAGGGCTCAGGCCGGTGCGGTCGCCTTCGCTGCTTCGTCGATCAGAGCCGCGATTTCGGCAGGTTTGGAGGCGAGCGAGGCGTGGCTGGCAGCGAGCGTGATGACCTTTCGCGCGTTGAGGCGGGCTGACATGCGCTCCTGGTTCGCGGGCGCGATCATCCGGTCCTCACCGGAGATCTGGTACCAGGATGGCTTCTTCTTCCAGGCTGGCGCGGTGATGGTGTTGCCGAAGGTGCTGGCAAGCGGGGCCTTCTGCGTCACACCCATCACGAAGCCCTCTTCGGGCGTCAGGTCGGGGCAGAAGCTCTCATGAAATTTGTCGGGCAGGACCCAGAGATAGCCGTCGCTGTCGGGAGAGAGGTTCGCTGCCGCCTCTGGCGGGTGTTCCTGAGTGATTCCGCCCGGGCTCTCGCCAGCATCTGGGGCAAAGGCCGCGATATAGACGAGACCTACCACATTGGGCAGATCTCCGGCTTCCGTGATCACTGCGCCACCATAGGAGTGCCCGACCAGCAGCACAGGGCCCTTCTGCTGCGCGACCATCTTGCGGGTGCGCTCGGCGTCATCGGCCAGCGAGGTCAGCGGCATTTCGACGGCGTGGAGCGATGTATAGCCCTTGCGGGAAAGTTCGAGGATCACCCTGTTCCAGTGTGAGGCATTGCCCCAGAAACCATGCACCAGGACAATTGCTGTCTGCTTGCTCATGCTGGCCTCCTGATCCGCGGATCGGCTCGCCCCCAATTCTGACGGTCTCACGGAGCTTCCGCCGGTGTCCAGTGCAATCGCGTCGGCGAGGCTGCTTGAATCAGTGACCGGGACTTGTGAAGATTCGCGCGGATTCCGAAGCGAACTGCCGACGCCACATCACTGTCAGCACGGCGGCCGTTGCGGCAAGGAACAGCCAAGGATCGATGAACCAGCCGAGATAGGCGAGCGCAAAGAAGAAGGCGCGCTGGCCGCGGTTGAAATGCCGCCCGGCGGCGATGTTCATCGCGATGGTCTCGCGGACGGCCTCCTTCGTCTCCTGCTCGTCCACCCGTTCCCTTGGCGGGATCGCGCCGAGAAGGATCGCGCAATAATTGAAGAGCCGGTAGCTCCAGGCGAATTTGAAGAACGCATGGGCGAAGATCACGGCAAGCCCGATCACCTTGATCTCCCAGGCCGCGCGCGAGGTCGGCGCTGTGAAGGGCAGGTCGGCGAAGATCGCGACGACGCGGTCGGTGGATTGCAGCAGGGCGAGCGAGCCGCCGATCGCGATCAGGGAGGTCGAGGCGAAGAAGGCGGTGCCGTTCTGAAGCCCGTTCATCACCTGGGTATCGATGATGCGGTTTTCGCGTCTTACTGATTCCTGGATCCAGCGCGCGCGACGGAGATTCATCCGCGCGTTGAGGCTTCGCTCCGCATGCGGGCCCTTTTCCACGGCCAGGCCATAGCCAAGCCACGAGGCAACGAAGAAGATGAAGGCGATCATATCGATCGTCGTGAAGCCGGCCATGAATCGCCTCCCTTGGGCCAGAGTGCTGTCGGCATGGCGGCGCTGCAAGCCCGCGATTGACGCGATGTGCACGAGCAGCCACGGTGCCGCCGACGAGATGGAGGCTGGCAATGCCGCAACTGATCACCAAGGGCTACAAGGCGTTGCTGGCGGAAGCCGAGGCCAAGGTCGAGACGCTCTCCGTCGAGCAGGCGAATGCGCTGGTCGGCCGTGACGACGTCGTCTTCGTCGATCTGCGCGATCCGCGCGAACTGGAGCGGGAAGGGCGCATGCCGGGTGCCTTCCACTGCCCCCGCGGCATGCTCGAATTCTGGATCGATCCGGAAAGCCCCTATGCCAAGCCGGTGTTCCAGGCGGACAAGCGGTTTGTCTTCTTCTGCGCCGGCGGCTGGCGGTCGGCGCTTGCCGCGCAGGCCGCGCAGGAGATGGGGCTGAAGCCGGTGGCGCATATCGCCGGCGGGTTCGGCGCCTGGAAGAAGGCGGGTGCGCCCTTCGATGCGCCGGAGCCGCGGAACGCCAGCGACAAGGGCTAGCCTGCATCTTGTCCCATATCCTGATCGTTCTGCTCGTCGCCGGCTTCATCTTCCGCAAGCCGCTCGGGCGCCTGCTGGCTCGCCAGTTTCCCGATCGCGCCAAGCGCCAGCAGGTGCTCGGCACGATCATTGTCGCCTTCCTGCTGGTGATTGCTGTCAGGCTGTTTGCCCTGTTCTGGTAGGAAATCCGCCAAGCCCCGTATTGTGCTTGGATACGAGGGGCGTTGCTGCAAGCAAGGAGGGCAAGGATGACGATTGTTCCAGGCTGGACCCGGCGCGTTCTCGCGTCTTCCCTGGCGGCAATGCTCATCGCCTCTGTCACGGCCGAGGCGTGCACGCGGGCGGTCTATCTCGGCAAGGGCGGCATGGTCATCACGGCCCGCTCGATGGACTGGCGCAATGACGTCTCGACCAACCTCTGGATCTTTCCCCGAGGAATGCAGCGCAGCGGCGAAGCCGGGCCGAACTCGCTGCACTGGACGTCGCGCTATGGCAGCGTGATTGCGTCAGGCTACGACGTCTCGACGACGGACGGGATGAACGAAGCTGGCCTCGCCGCAAACGTGCTCTGGCTGGTGGAGTCGCAATATCCGGCCCTGGATGCGTCCAAGCCTGGACTGACGATTGCGGCCTGGGCTCAATATGCGCTCGACAACTTCGCAACGGTGGCCGAGGCGGTCGGGGCGCTGCGCGCCGAGCCCTTCACCATCGTCACCGACAAGGTGCCGGGGGAGGACCGGCTCGCTACCCTGCATCTGTCCTTGTCCGATGCGTCGGGCGACAGCGCGATCTTCGAGTATATCAACGGCAAGCTCGTCATTCATCATGGCCGCGATTACCAGGTGATGACAAATTCGCCGGCCTTCGACGAGCAATTGTCCCTGAATGCCTACTGGAAGCAGATCGGCGGAACGGTGATGCTGCCAGGGACGAACCGAGCCGCCGATCGGTTTGCCCGCGCCTCGTTCTACATCAATGCCATCCCGAAATTCGACGATGCCAATATTGCGGTGGCGAGCGTGTTCAGCGTGATCCGCAATGCTTCGGTGCCATTCGGCATCGCAACGCCAGATGAGCCGAATATTTCTTCGACACGCTGGCGCACGGTGATCGATCATAAGCGCAAGCTTTACTTCTTCGAATCGGCACTGACGCCGAATACGTTCTGGGTCGACCTCAAGGCCGTCGATTTCTCGCCGGAGCTCGGCAAGGTGATGAAGCTCAATCTCGGCGAGAACCAGAGCCATATCTTTGCGGGAGATGCGACGGGCGCGTTCAGTGAGGCGCGGCCGTTCCGCTTTCTAGGGTTGCCCTAGGATTGCCTGTGCCCCCGAGGTCACACATGCCCCGGTTGCAAATGAAGCGGCTTGCGCGTTCGCTGCCGATGCGGCATGTTGTCCGCCTTGGCTTCAACACGCGAATGGGGAGGGCTGAATGCAATTCATGATCATCGTCGCCACTCCCCCACGAATGTCCCGCCACTAGGTCGGACATTGCCGCGGCCCGCCTGAGGCGGTCCTCAGCCAGGGTTTTTCATCTCTACGTTTCATCCGGAGACGATTGCATTTGCATCGGCTCCACCTGATTTGGAGTCGGCTCCCGCGCGGCGCCGAATATTTCTATGTCTCTTCAATCCTCAACCGGGCGGCAGGAGCCGTTCCGGGCCGTTCTCGGCTTCACATTCCGGCACTGGGCGCGCCGGCCAGGGCCGGTCCTCGGCGTTGCTGGTGCCATGATGGCGGCAACTGCAGCGGACCTGTTCATGCCGCTTTATGCCGGCCGCCTCGTCGATGCGGTGGCGGGCGAGGGCGCCAGCGCACTCGATGCGGCGCTATGGGCGCTGGGCGCGATGCTCGCACTCGGTGCGGTCAGCGTGCTGTTCCGGCATCTCGGCTTCATCGGCATCACCGGCATGACATTGCGCACCATGAGCGAGACGGCTCAGGAGGCGTTCGCACGCCTGCAACGCTTCTCGACCGATTGGCACGCCAACAACTTTGCCGGCTCGACGGTGCGCAAGATCACGCGTGGGATGTGGGCACTCGACCTGCTGACCGACACAGTCCTGATCGCGCTTTTGCCGTCGTTGGTCGTGCTGGTGGGCACGACGGCACTGTTGGCATGGCATTGGCCGGCGATGGGCCTCGTCGTCTTCCTCGGCTCGGTGATCTATGTCGGCGTCACGATCGCGCTGTCGCTCGGCTATGTCGCTCCCGCCGCGCGGCTCGCCAATAGCTGGGACACGCGTGTCGGCGGTGCGCTGGCAGATGCGATCTCGTGCAACCCGGTGGTCAAGGCCTATGGCGCCGAGCTGCGCGAGGACGGTCGCCTGGCCGGCGTCCTGGCGAAATGGGCCCTCAGGACTCGCCGGACATGGGTTCGCGGCACGACCTCCGGCACGGCCCAGCAGATCGTCCTGCTGGCGCTTCGCGCCGCGGTCATCGGCCTCGTCATCTGGCTTTGGGCCAACGGCCAGGCCACGCCGGGTGACGTCGCCTTCGTGCTGACCTCCTATGCGGTCGTTCACGGCTATCTGCGCGATGTCGGCCAGCACGTGCACAACCTCCAGCGTTCGGTGAACGACATGGAGGAGCTCGTCGCCATGCACGCGCATCCCTACGGCGTGCCCGATCGTCCGGGGGCGACCGACATGGTGGTGCCGGCGGGTGAGATCGCCTTCGAGCGGGTGACCTTCCATTACGGAGGTCATGTCGAGCCGCTCTATCGCGACTTCTCGCTGACGATCCGGGCCGGCGAGAAAGTCGGATTGGTTGGGCGCTCCGGCTCGGGCAAGACGACCTTCGTCAAGCTGGTCCAGCGGCTCTACGACGTCTCCGGGGGGCGCATCGCCATCGACGGGCGCGACATCGCGGATGTGACGCAGACCTCCCTGCGCGCACAGATCGCCATCGTGCAACAGGAGCCGGTGCTGTTCCACCGCTCGCTGGCGGAGAACATCGCCTACGCCAAGCCGGGCGCCTCGATGGCCCGGATTGTCCAGGCGGCGAAGCTCGCCAACGCGCATGACTTCATCATGCGCCTGCCCAAGGGCTACGCGACGCTGGTCGGCGAGCGTGGCGTCAAGCTCTCGGGTGGCGAGCGCCAGCGTGTTGCGCTCGCGCGTGCCTTCCTGGCCGACGCGCCGATCCTGATCCTGGACGAGGCGACCTCGAGCCTCGACTCGGAATCGGAGGCGCTGATCCAGGAGGCGATGGAGCGCCTGATGCAGGGGCGCACCACCATCGTCATTGCGCACCGGCTTTCGACGGTGCGGGCGATGGACCGCATCCTGGTTTTCGATCGCGGCAGGGTGGTCGAGGAGGGCAGCCACGAGGCGCTGCTCACCCGCGAGAACGGCGCCTATCGCGCGCTGTTCGAGAAGCAGGTCAGCGAACTGGCGAAGGGTCTGGCGGCATAGATCATCGGGCCGGATATCGTATCCGGTCCGATGATCCAACCTTCTATGACTGCATCGGCTTTCCCGAAAACCGCAATCCACTTTTCGGGCCGATGCATTGAGCCGCCAGACTGCCCGGCGGAGCGGCCTCTGCGTATGGTCGGCCTTGTCCCGGCCATACGCAAAGCGCGCCCAGGGGAGATGAGGAGGTCCCGGACGATCTATTTCGGTGCCAAGGCTCGCGGCCGGACACCCGCGACGGGGCCGGGCGGAAGCTCTGCGCTCACATCCGGATTCAACGACTTCATGTCCAGATTCGGCTTGGTCAGAAATCGATTCAGGCCTGTGACGTAAGCCTCTGGCAATGCCCAGTGTTTGGCGCTGGCGATGACGGTTTCCATATAGCCGGGGCGTGGCTTTCCGAGCGTACCGCTGCGGCCGACATAGACCAGGGCCCGCTTGGCGCCGCCCTCGACGATGACCGGTTGGCTGATCTTCACATAGAGACCGCTGGCGATGTCCTCGAACTTGTCGAGTGCACGGATGTCGCTGAGCGAGCAGTCCCAGAGCACGCCATGGACGGTTTCGCGCGGATCGCGAATGGCCGAGGCATAGCCATCCCTCGTCACGATGAAGCGATGGCGGGGCAGGCGCGCGAGACCGAGCGGCTTCGAACCGGGACAGCGCTTGGCCATCCCGGCGATGTCCATATTCAGACCATAGGCGAAATAGAGGGGCACTGGCCTACTTCGTCTTCTGGAACAGTTCGCGGCCGATCAGCATGCGGCGGATCTCGCTGGTGCCGGCCCCGATCTCGTAGAGCTTTGCATCGCGCAGCAGGCGGCCGGTCGGATAATCGTTGATATAGCCGTTGCCGCCCAGAAGCTGGATGGCGTCGAGCGCAATTTGTGTCGCCTTCTCGGCCGCGATCAGGATGGCGCCGGCGGCGTCCTCTCGCGTGGTCTCGCCGCGATCGCAGGCCTTGGCGACGGCATACACATAGGCCTTGCAGGCATTCATCATCACATACATGTCGGCGACCTTGCCCTGGACGAGCTGGAATTCGCCGATCGACTGGCCGAACTGCTTGCGCTCGTGGATATAGGGCATGACCACGTCCATGGCCGCCTGCATGATGCCGAGGGGCCCGGCCGAGAGCACGACGCGCTCATAGTCCAGCCCCGACATCAGCACGTTGACGCCGCGCCCGACCTGGCCGAGCACGTTTTCCTCCGGGACCTCGCACTCCTCGAAGACGAGCTCGCAGGTGTCCGAACCGCGCATGCCGAGCTTGTCGAGCTTCTGGGCGGTCGAAAAGCCCTTCATGCCCTTCTCGATCAGGAAGGCGGTTATGCCCTTCGCGCCGGCGGCGGGGTCGGTCTTGGCGTAGACCACGAGCGTCTCGGCGATCGGGCCATTGGTGATCCACATCTTGTTGCCGGTGATGACGTAGCGGTCGCCCTTCTTCTCGGCCCGTGTCTTCATCGAGACCACGTCCGAGCCGGCGCCGGGCTCGGACATCGCGAGCGATCCGACATGCTCGCCCGAGATCAGCTTTGGCAGGTACTTCGCCTTCTGCGCGGCATTGCCGTTGCGGGCGATCTGGTTGACGCACAGATTCGAGTGGGCACCGTAGCTCAGGCCGACCGAAGCGGAGGCCCGGCTGACTTCCTCGATCGCCACGACATGCTCGAGATAGCCGAGGCCTGCGCCGCCATCCTCTTCCCTGACCGTGATGCCGTGCAGGCCGAGCGCACCCATCTCGGGCCAGAGGTCACGCGGAAACTGGTTGGAGCGGTCGATCTCCTCGGCACGCGGCGCGATCTTCTCCTGCGCGAAGGCATGGACCGTGTCGCGGATCGCGTCGGCGGTCTCGCCGAGATCGAAATTGAACGGGCGCGGGGCATTGGCGAGCATGGTGGCCTCCCGGAAGATGCCGCGCATCGGGCACGGCATTGCAGCGTTATAGCGCGCTTTGCGACGCTGTCAGGCTGTTCCAGCGCCATCTCCCGGATGGGCGTGACCACACCGACGGCTGATCTGCCACGCCACTTGCTGCCGGCGACGGAGAGGGGGGCGGGAGCGCCTGTTATCAATTTACATATCCTATCCCCCTGGATAGGATATAAGCATGAGCCACGCACTTGATCCCGATATCGTCAAAAGGCTGCGCCGGGCGCAGGGCCATCTCGACACCGTCGTGAAGATGCTCGGGGCAGGGCGCGAGGTGCCGGAAGTGGTGCAGCAGCTCCAGGCGGTCGAGAAGGCGCTGGAGAAGGTCAAGATGCTGCTGATCTTCGACCATATCGACCATCACCTGTTCGAGGCGACGGGCACGCAGACACCCGAGACACGGCGCTCGATCGAGAGCCTGAAGGCGCTGACCAAGTATCTTTGAACCAACCGGAGTTCCAGCGATGTCCGAACCGGCCAGCCTGGCACCACGCCACGACCATGTCTTCCTCGGCGCAGACCATCACGACAATGAGCGCCGCACCTGGATCGTCATTGCGTTGACCACGACGATGATGGTCGGCGAGATCGTCGCCGGCACGCTGTTCGGCTCGATGGCGCTCGTCGCCGATGGCTGGCACATGTCGACCCATGCGGCGGCGCTGCTGATCGCGGCTCTCGCCTATCGCTTCGCGCGGCGCCATGCCCGTGACCCACGCTTCAGCTTCGGCACCGGAAAGCTCGGCGATCTCGCGGCTTTCGCTAGCGCGCTCGTGCTGGCGCTCGTCGCTCTCTTCATCGGTTGGGAATCGGTGATGCGGCTCGTCCATCCGGTGCCGATCGTCTTCGGGCAGGCGATTGCCGTCGCGGTTCTGGGCCTTGCGGTCAATCTCGCGAGCGCCTGGCTGCTGAAGGGCGAGCATGGACATGACCATGGCCATGCGCATCACCATGACCACCACGATCATGCGCATGGTGGCTCGGACCACGATCACCATCATGACCACCAGGCCCGGAGTGGGCGGGATCATAATCTGCAGGCGGCCTATCTGCATGTGCTGGCGGATGCCTTCACCTCCGTGCTTGCCATCGTCGCGCTGCTCGGCGGCAGCCTCTATGGCTGGGTTTGGCTCGACCCGGCGATGGGCCTCGTCGGCGCGCTGGTGATCGCCCATTGGTCGTTCGGATTGCTGCGCGCGTCGGGGGCGGTGCTCCTCGACACGGTGCCCGACAAGGCTCTCGCCGCGGGGATCGAGGCCCGGCTTGCCGCCGAGGGCGCAGAGGTCGCGGACCTGCATCTCTGGCAGGTTGGGCCGGGGCATTGCTCGGCGATCGTCTCGGTCGTGGCCACCCATCCGAAGCCGCCGGCCGCCTACAAGGCGCTGCTTGCCGGGCTGCCGATGCTGTCCCATGTCACAGTCGAGGTGAACCCGCGCGTCGCCGCGCTGTGATGCATCAGGAGCCTGCCCGGGCTCAGTGGATCATGTCGCGGCGCTTGAGCAGCAGATATACGCTGAGCGCCGCCAGTGCGCACAGGATTACGACATAGACGAAGCCCCATTCATTCTCGAGAAAGGGCAGGCCCTTGGTGTTGACGCCGAACAGGCCGGTGATCAGCGTCGCCGGCATCAGTGTCGCGGTCAGGATCGAGAGCACGTAGAGATGGCTGTTGGTCTGGGCGGTCAGGCGCGAGGCAATCTCGTCCTGCAGCAGTCGGGCGCGCTGCTGCACGATCTGTACATCGGTCAGCATGGTGTCGACGCGCTGCAAGAGCCGGCTTGCGGCGCTCTTCACGGTCTCCGGAGCGGCCCGCGTCGAGGCATTCTCCGAAAAGCGACGAAAGAGCTGGTGCAGGCCGTTGAGCTGGCGGTGCAGCCGCACAGTCCGCCGGCGGATCAAACCCAATCGGCGCGCCTCGTCGCTGACGCGCTCGTCGATGACATGGTCCTCGATCGAGTCGGTGTCCTCGGTCAGCTGCATCACCGCTTCGGCGACATCCTCGATGACGAACTCGATGATGCGCTCGAACAGCATCACGGGCGAACTTGCCCGGTAGCCAGCCTCCAATGCGTCGCGCGTCAGGCGCGTCGCCTGCATGGCCTGTCGCCGACCCGTCAGCAGAAACCGGTCGGCGATGATCCAATGCAGCATGCCCATCTCATCGGCGGGGCTGCCGACCTCGCGGATCTGGTCGAAGGTGATGCCCCAGGCGAAGTCACGATTGTGATGGAGGCGCTGATGGTCGTCCTGGGTCAGGAACAGGGTCTGCGCCTCGGCGGGCAGAGCGCTGCAATCGGCGACCCATTGCTTGGCGCGGCCATGCACGAGATCGAGATGGATCCAGACGAACTCGGCCTCGGGGAGCGCAAGGTCGGGCATCTCGCGACGAGGAAGGAGATGCGCACGGCCGTCGGCATCAAAATGGTAGACCCAGACGAACCCGGCCCGGGATTGCAGATCATGGAGCATTCCGGCCACGCCCTGGCGGGCGATTTCTCATAAGGGGTTGCGCTGCCCCGGATCAGGGCGCGCGTATCATGACAGCCTCGTGACAGCGCAACGGGTGCCGCAGAGTCAATCGCGGGCGAGAGAGCCGGTCACTTGTGGATCACGGTTGGCGGTCGCCTTGCCCGGGACGCGCGCGGGAGGCAGCATCTTGAGCGTTGCGCCTCCGGCAGCCTGCGGAGCCTTGGAACCGGCCGATGTCGCGGGCGCGCGGTTTCCGGCTACCTTCGGTTCGCCACCCCGCCACTTCCGGGCCCCGATGTCGAAGCGGCCCTCGCGCCAGGCCGCGAATTCCCGCTCGGAGCCGAAGAAGGCGTTGCGGTCGACATCGCCGGTTATGCCGGGCACGCGTCCTGTGGTGGTGAACTGCCAGAATTCCCATTTGCTGCGCTCATAGCGGTGGCGCAGCGGGGCCGCGGTCGAGCGCAGCCAGTAGGGATGATCGTTGAACTCGCCTTCCAGCACATCCTCGTGGAAGGTGATGTCGGTATAGATGATCGGCTTCTTGCCAGTGTGTTCCTGCAGGCCCTTCAGCATCTCGCTGATCTTGGCGAGCGCCTTATCGCGCGGGATCTTCTTGCCGCAGCTCTCCGACTCGCCGTTCCATTCGACATCGAGCACAGGCGGCAGGGCATCCGGGTCCTTCGGGATATGGCGCTTGAACCAGCGCACCTGATCCTTGGCCGGGCGGCACCAATAGACGAAATGGTAGGCGCCGCGCGCCACGCCGGCCTTCTTCGCCCCCTCCCAGTTCTTGCGGAAATTGGGGTCGAGGTGGTCGCCGCCCTCGGTCGCCTTGATGAAGGCAAAGCGGGTACCGGCATCCTTGACCTTGGCCCAGTCGATCTCGCCCTGCCAGCGCGAGATGTCGATGCCCTGGATCGCCTGGCGGCGTGCATCGCGGACGCCGTGATGGGGCGAGGCGTCGCCCTTCTTGGGATAGAGCGCGAAGGCGGGGCCGGCGCTGCCGAGTGCAAGGCCGAGAACTGCAAGAAAGCACCGCAGTCCCTTGTAATCGGTCTTCATACGCGCCGGCATCCGCCCCTCCTGCATGCAAGCAGTGGTGCGGCAGGCGTGGTTAAGGCGCGGTAAGCGTTCGCTCGGATGCGAGCGGATGATTTCAGGGTTGGTTAACCGGCGCGCCCGCTGAAGCATCGGCCCGAAAAGTGGATTGCGGCTTTTCGGGAAGGCCGATGCAAACACAGAAGGCTCAGATCAGCGGATCGGATGCGAAATCCGGACGGATGATCAGGGCGCTGCTATCCGTCCATCTGCAGTGAGGAAGGCACCGGCTTCAGCGCGCCGGGGATGACGGGGGCGGGCGGAGCCTGGCTGACGGGGGGCTCGAATTCCGGATCATTGACGATGCTGGGGCTGGGCTGTGCCGGGGAGGCGCGCCGCTTGGTCCACTGCCTCCGCCCGATGTCGAACTCGCCATTGATCCAGCCGATGAACTGTTCCTCGTCGCCGAAGAATGAGTTGCGGTCGACATCGCCCTTGATGCCGGGCACGCGGCCGGTCGTGGTGAACTGCCAGAAGGCCCAGGGACGGTTCTCGTAGCGGGTCTCGGGCTTCGCTGCAGTCGAGCGGATCCAGTAGGGATATTCGTTGAACTGTCCCTCCAGCACGTCCTTGTGGAAGGTGATGTCGGTATAGATGATCGGCTTCTTGCCGGTGAGCTGCTCGAGCTCGGTCAGCATGAGCTGGATCTTCTCCAGTGCCAGCGAGCGGTCGATCTTCTGCGGGCAGGTCTTGGAATGGCCGTTCCACTCGACATCGAGCACGGGCGGCAAGGCGCCGGGATCGTTCGGGATGTGCTGCTTGAACCAGACCGCCTGCTCATGGGCGGGGCGGCACCAGAAGACGAAGTGGTAGGCGCCGCGCGGCACGCCGGCCCGGCGGGCGCCTTCCCAGTTGCGCAGAAAGGAGGGGTCGATGTGATCGCCACCCTCTGTCGCCTTCATGTAGACGAAGCGGGTGCCGGCACCCTTGACCGCCGCCCAGTCGATCTCGCCCTGCCAGCGCGAGATATCGATGCCTTGGACGGGATAGTTCAGGGCGCTCGCGACGCCAGGATGCGGCCTGACATCGCCCTTCTGAGGATAGCGGCCTTCGAACGCCACGCAGCCGCCAAGGACCGCGAGTGCGGCGGCGACAAGAAACGGGGCTGCGCGGAGGCGAAACATGCGACGGGGGATCATCTCGCGGAGAATTGCGGAGAAAACTTGACGCCCGGTTTACGTTACCGAAGTTTTCGCATTCGTCACCCCAGGCCGAGCAGAAGCGTGGCGATCCCCAGGAAGGCAAAGAAGCCGACGACGTCGGTGACGGTGGTGACGAAGGTTCCCGATGCAATGGCCGGATCGATGTCGAGCCTGTCGAGCACCAGCGGAATGAGGACGCCCGCAATGGCGGCCGAGATCAGGGTAACGACCATCGCAATCGCGATGACGGCGCCCAGTCCTGCGCTGCCGAACCAGGCTGCGGCGATGGCGCCGGTGATCACGGCAAAGCCGAAGCCATTCACCAGGCCGACGATGAGTTCGCGTGTGAAGAAGCGGCGCAGGTTCCACGCACCAAGTTCCTGCGTGGCCAGTGCGCGGACCGCGACCGTCATCGTCTGAGTTGCGGCATTGCCGCCCTGGCTTGCCACGATCGGCGCCAGGATCGCGAGCGCGACGACTTTCGCGAGCTGATTCTCGAACAGGCTCATCACTGCGGCAGCGAGAAAGGAGGTCATCAGGTTGACGAAGAGCCAGCTGAAGCGGCTCCAGATGATCTTTCGGACCGGGTCCGAGAGCTCTTCGTCGGGATTGACGCCGCCGAGCTGTTTCACGTCCTCGTCGGCGGCTTCTTCGATGACGTCGACGATATCGTCGATGGTCAGCACGCCGACGAGACGGCCGGTCGCATCGATGACCGGTGCCGCAACCAGGTTGTAGCGCTGGAAGAGCCGGGCCACGTCTTCGAGCTCGTCGGTCGCCGCGACGACCCGGCGGTCTTCCTCCAGCAGATCGGAAATCACCACGGGGCGCCGATTTCGCAGCAGCCGGTCCAACCGCACCGTTCCAACGAAATGATGCGCGGGGTCGGCGACGAAGATTTCGAAGAATCGGTCGGGCAGGTCCGCGGTGTCGCGCAGGAAGTCGATGGTCTGGCCGACCGTCCAGAAAGGCGGCACGGCGATGACTTCGCTCTGCATGCGCCGGCCGGCCGTATCCTCGGGATAGTCGAGACCCTGCTGCAGCGCGATGCGCTCGGAGGGTGTGAGCTTGTCCAGAACCTCCTGCTTGTCCGCCTCGTTGAGGTCCTCGAGAATGTAGACCGCGTCGTCGGTGTCGAGTTCGCGCACACCTTCCGCAACGGTCTCAGCCGAGAGCTCTTCGAGAATCTCCTCGCGAACGGTGTCGTCGACTTCGGTCAGTGCCGTGAAGTCGAAATCGGAGCCGAGCAACGAGATCAGGCGCGGGCGCTCATCGGCGTCGAGCGCTTCCAGCAATGCACCGAGGTCGGCCTCGTGCATGTCGGCAACGATGCCGCGCAACGTCGTGATGTCCGAGAGCAGGACGGCCTGGGAGACCTGCTCGACCAGCGCGGGGTCGATCGCGCCATCTTCGTCGCGGATCCTGCGGGTGGCGGATTCGTCGGGAGCGTTTTCGGCTTCGACCATCGGTCCGGCTCCACGATTCGAGGAAAGGGCTTGGATTCGAGGAAGAGGCATGGATTCGAGGGAAGGGCCCCTTGTGTCAGCCGTGGGCTGTGCTGGCAACGCGCCGCGGCGACCTCACGTTTCATTGCAGGCAGGGCCGAAAACCAAAACGGCGACCCGCGAGGGTCGCCGTTTCAAGGCATCAGCCTGAATTTGGTGCGGTCAAGAGGACTCGAACCTCCACGGGTCTCCCCGCTACCACCTCAAGGTAGTGCGTCTACCAATTCCGCCATGACCGCAGCGGCTAAGAGAAAACCGCGGTGAGGCGGTGAACTCCGGAGCGGCGCGGGTCTAACAAATCGAATCCGTCGCGACAAGCTCGTTGTGTGGAAAACTTTGAAATCCTTTTCAGGCGGCCTCGGCAATGGTCTGCGCGCTGAAGACCGTGGGGCGCTTCAGGAGCTCGGTGATCTCGACAGAGATGCGCGAACCGCTGACGACGACATTGCCGCGGGCGAAGGGGTGATTGTTGGCGAGAATCTGAACCTCGTCGTTCTCTGTGGCGTTGAGCTCGATGATCGCGCCGCGGCCCATGCGCAGCAATTTGTAGATCGGCATCTGAGTCGAGCCCAGAACCACGGTGAGCTCCACCGAAACGAGATCGAGATCGGCCTTCAAGTCCTGCCTCCGAAACCCTACTTGCGAATTCAACCAACGAAACTTGCCTGCCGGCCGGCTTCGGCGCATGAGCCTGCCGGCGACTGGCGGTAGCCGGTTAGCGATCGTTGAACAAACAGAGTTAATGCACCGTGAAGACACGTGAGGCGCTTGCGGTTTCATTCCTGGCGCAGCCGGGCTCCGAGCCCGTCGAATGGGTCCATGCCGAGGGGCTAGTCGGCTATGACGAGGCGGTTGCCGAGATGGACACACGTGCGGCGCTGATCGCGGACGGCAAAGCTCGCGAGCGCGTCTGGCTGATCGAACATCCGCCGCTCTATACCGCCGGCACCTCGGCCCGCGAGGCCGATCTGATCGAGCCCGAACGCTTTCCGGTGCATCAGAGCGGCAGGGGCGGGCAGTTCACCTATCACGGTCCCGGCCAGCGGGTGGCCTATGTCATGCTCGACCTGAAGCGTCGCGATCCCGACCTCCGGCGATTCGTCGCCGCCCTCGAAGCCTGGCTGATCGGCACGCTCGAGCGCTTCAATGTCCGCGGCGAGCGGCGCGAGGACCGCGTCGGCGTCTGGGTGCGCCGGCCCGAGAAAGGAGCGGATAGCGAGGACAAGATCGCCGCCATCGGCATCCGCGTCCGGCGCTGGGTCTCGTTCCACGGCATCTCGCTGAATGTCGAGCCGGAGCTCTCGCATTTCGGGGGAATCGTGCCCTGCGGCGTCAGCGACCAGGGCGTGACCTCGCTGGTTGATCTCGGGTTGCCGGTGACGCTCCCGGAGGTCGATTCGATGCTGCGCGCCGAGTTCGAGCGGATCTTCGGGGCGACGGTTCTCGCCTGAGCCTCGACGAAGGCTCTTCATCCTTCGTTCACCATCCGTTGACCAAAGCCGGCCAACCTCCCGCTGTGGGATGAATCGGAAACGGGGACGAAGATGATCCGGACAGTGATGTTCGCGGCCGCCTGCGCGGTCGTGCTGGGTGCCTGCACCACCAACGACAAGATCATCGCCGGCGCGGCTGCCGGCGCCGGCACGGGGGCCCTTATCGGCGGGCCGATCGGAGCGGTTGCGGGGGGCGCGATCGGCGCCGTGGCAGCCCCTGCGGTGGCGCGCTGAGAGCGGGCGGATTTGCGCTCGCGCCCCTGCGCATCCGCGCCGGTTGGCGTTTTTCGCGCGGCGCGCCATAACCCGGCGAGGATTTCTTCGCTTAAGGGAGCGTGCCGTGGCGGTCATCGGAAGCAAGGTCGATCTCAACTCGGCCGAGACGCGCGCCAATGCCGAGGCCTGGGACGGCCTGCGTGCCGAGCTGGCCCGGCACCGCGCGACTGCTGCGCTCGGTGGCAATGCCAAGTCGCGGGAGCGCCACACGGCGCGTGGCAAGCTGCTGCCGCGGGAGCGGGTGCTGCGCCTGCTCGATCCGGGCTCGCCCTTCCTCGAGATCGGGGCGCTGGCCGCCTACGAGATGTATGACAAGGAGATTCACGGCGCAGGCATGATCGCCGGGGTTGGCCGCGTCGCCGGGCGCGAGGTGATGGTCGTCTGCAACGACGCCACCATCAAGGGCGGCACCTACTACCCGATGACGGTGAAGAAGCATTTGCGCGCGCAGGAGATCGCACGCGAGAACCGGTTGCCTTGCGTCTATCTCGTCGATTCCGGCGGGGCGAACTTGCCGCATCAGACCGATGTCTTTCCCGATCGCGAGCATTTCGGTCGGATCTTCTATAACCAGGCGACGCTTTCGGCGGAGGGGATTCCGCAAATCGCCGTCGTCATGGGCTCCTGCACGGCCGGTGGTGCCTATGTGCCGGCGATGTCGGACGAGACGGTGATCGTGCGCCGGCAGGGCACGATCTTCCTGGGCGGCCCGCCGCTGGTGAAGGCGGCGACCGGCGAGGTCGTCTCGGCCGAGGATCTTGGCGGCGCCGATGTCCATGCCAGACTGTCGGGTGTCGCCGATCATTATGCCGGCGACGACACCCATGCGCTCGCCATTGCGCGCCGCATCGCGGCCAACCTGAACAGCGTCAAGCGTCCCGATATCGACATCGCCGAGCCGAGGGAGCCGCTCTACGACCCCGCAGAGCTCGAGGCGGTGGTGCCAACCGACCTGAAGAAGCAGTACGACATCCGCGAGGTCATCGCCCGGCTCGTCGACGGCTCCGAATTCGACGAGTTCAAACGGCTCTACGGCACGACTCTGGTCACCGGTTTTGCCCGCATCCACGGCATGCCGGTCGGCATCATAGCCAATAATGGCATCCTGTTTTCGGAGAGCGCGCTGAAGGGCGCGCATTTCATCGAGCTCTGCTGCCAGCGTCGCATCCCGTTGCTCTTCCTGCAGAACATCACCGGCTTCATGGTCGGCCGCGATGTCGAGACGCGCGGCATCGCCAAGGACGGCGCCAAGCTGGTCACGGCAGTCGCCTCGGCCCGCGTGCCGAAGATCACCGTGCTGGTTGGCGGCTCCTTCGGGGCCGGCAATTACGGCATGTGCGGGCGCGCCTATTCACCGCGTTTCCTCTTCACCTGGCCCAACTCCCGTATCTCGGTGATGGGCGGCGAGCAGGCGGCGAGCGTGCTCGCGACCGTCCGCCGCGACAATATCGAGGCCGAGGGCAAGTCCTGGTCGGCCGAGGAGGAAGAGGCCTTCAAGGCCCCGATCCGCGCGAAATACGAGGATGAGGGCTCGCCCTATCACGCCACCGCGCGGCTCTGGGACGATGGCATCATCCTGCCCTCGGAGACGCGCCGCGTGCTGGCGCTGGCCTTCTCCGCCTGCCTCAACGCCGAGGTGCCGGAAACGCGCTTCGGTGTCTTCCGGATGTGAGGCGGGAGCCAGCCGCCAGCCGCCAGCGGCTCAGCCCAGCACAAATGCCTCATGCACGGCGCTCTGGACGCCTCCGCCCATGATCGGCCCACCACCGGCGACGTGGATGGCATCGCCGACCAGCGCGGCGCCGAGCCCGTGGCGGGGCGTCAGCATTGGAGCGTATTGCTCCCAGGCATCGCCAACGGGGTCATAGGCCTCCATCTGGCCGAAGACCCGGTTGGTGCCTTCGCCGCCCATGACGAAGACCTTTCCGCGGTAGAGCACCGCGCCATGGCCGGAGCGGGCTGTTGGCAGAGGATTGCGCGGCGTCCATTTGTCGGTCGCCGGGTCATAGGCGTGGTGCAGGTTCGAATTGGTGTGGAACGAGTCGACGCGGCCGCCGATGACATGGATCAAGGGGCCGATGGCGAGTGTGCCGGTGTGGTCGCGGGCGGTCGGCAACGGCGCGCGGTTCTCCCAGTTGTCGGCCTTGGGATCGTAGGTCAGGTGCCAGTCGATCGACTTCTTGGAGTCGGTGGTCTCGCCGATGGCGCCGCCAATGACATGCAACCGACCGCCCAGGCCAACAATCGCCGCCGAGCCGACGGGGCGCGGCAGGGACCTGATCTCGGCCCATCTGTCGCTCGCCGGATCATAGACGAAGCAGCGCGGATGCGGCTTGCGATTCTGCTCCAGGAAGCCGCCGATCGCGTAGAGCTTTCCGTCCAGGAAGGCGACGCCGACATGGTTGGCGCCTAGCGGCAACGGAGCGGCATCGCTCCAGCGGTCGGAGGCTGCCTCGTAGACATGGTGATAGGGGCGGTCGACGCGCTGCTCGGCATACCCACCGACGATGTGCATCTTGCCCTCATGCGCCGTCGCCCAGGCCATTTCCGAACGCGGCATCGGCAGCGGCGCCTTCGCCTGCCAGTGGCCGGGATTGGAGGCCTTCGGGGCAGGGGAATCGAAGACGTTCTGCGTCTTTGCGAGTTCCGGCCTGTCGATACGGCCGGGCTGGTTCAGCCGCTCATAGGCGCCGCCATGGTGCTCGTGGCCCGGTTGCTGGGCCAGTGCGGGGGCAGCTGCAAGCGTTGCCGCTCCGGTGGCGACGAAACGGCGGCGGCTCAGGCTGGTCATCATGCATCCTCCCTCGCTACAAGACTATGTCAGCCGCGGGCCTTGGCAAGCGAAAGGGCGGGGACGGGCTTGCGCCAAAGCCTGTTCCGCATACTGCATACGCTGTTATGGTCCGGCCGCCTGAAACGGTTGAAATCACGGGAAGCGCGAGGATACGCATGTCTGGGCACAACAAGGTCGCCATCATCACCGGTGCGGGTTCGGGCGTCGGCCGCGCCGTCGCGATCGCCTTCCTCAAGGACGGGTATCGCACGGTCCTCGCCGGGCGCCGCGCGGATGCGCTGGAGGAGACGATCAAGCTCTCGGGCGCCCCGGCCGCGCAGGCGCTCGCCGTCTCGACCGACGTGACCGACCAGGCCTCCGTGAAGAACCTCTTTGCCAGGACGAAGGAGGCTTTTGGCCGCCTCGACGTGCTGTTCAACAATGCCGGCGTCAATGCGCCCGGCGGAATCCTGCTCGAGGATCTCTCGCTGGAGCAGTGGCAGGCGGTGGTCGACACCAACCTGACCGGGCCGTTCCTCTGCACGCAGGAGGCCTTCAAGCTGATGAAGGACCAGAGCCCGCGCGGCGGTCGCATCGTCAACAACGGCTCGATCTCGGCGCAGGTGCCGCGCCCGAACTCGGCCGCCTATACCGCGACCAAGCACGCGATCAGCGGCCTGACCAAGACCGCATCGCTCGACGGGCGCAAATACGACATCGCGGTCGGCCAGGTCGATATCGGCAATGCACTGACCGAGATGGCGCAGAAGATGACGACCGGCGTGCCGCAGGCCGACGGCTCAATCAAGGTCGAGGCGGTGATGGACGTGGCGCATGTCGCCTCCACGGTTCTGCACATGGCGAGCCTGCCGATCGAGGCCAATGTGCTGTTCGTCACGGTGATGGCGACCAAGGCGCCGCTGGTCGGGCGCGGCTGATCCCTCGGCGTCACGGCTGGGCCTGTCCCGGTCATGACGCCCTTGCGTCGCCAGCGCGTTGCAGGACTGTGGGATGCCGGCCATGAGGAGCGCCTTGCATGTCCGCGTTCGAGACGAACACGCCGTTTGAAGACATGGACGGTCGGGGCGAGCCCGGCCATGACAGCAAGGCGCAGGCGCGCATGGCCCGTGCCTATCGCCTGACCATCTGGGGCATCGCGCTCGGCATTTTCCTGTTCGCCGCCCATGTCGTGCTCTGGGCGCACGGCATCGGCAACGCCCAGCTGCTCAAGGACGGCGTCGACTGGGTCTACGACGTCCTGCTCTACGGCATCGCCGCGCTGGTCTTCGGCCGTGACGAGCGGGCCGAGCGCTGGGCCGCGCTCGGTATCGGGGCCGTCATGGCGGTCGCCGGTATCCACACGCTCTACGATCTCTGGGACAAGATCGTCAGCCCAAGGCCGATCGAGATCTGGACGCTCGGCTTCTCCGCGGCGAGCGCGATCGTCATCGCCATCCTGATCGTCGCCCTGCTCTGGCGCTTCCGCCGCGAGACCAATCCGGTGATCAAGGCGACCTGGCTCTCCAGCCGCAACGACGTGATCTCGACCACCGGCTTTGCGCTGCTTGGTCTCGTCGCCCGCGTCGCCCCGGTGCGCTGGCCGGAATATCTGTTTGACCTCATCGTGGCCGGCATCTGCTTCCAGGCGACCTGGGCGATCTGGAAAGCTGCCCGGGTGCCGCAGGATAAAACCCTCCCAGCGGAAGCCTGACACGGGCCTTTCGGAAGGATCTTCCCCTACGGCAGGCGCCGGGGGACGGTTCTTGTCCGCATCCGGCAAACAAAAAAATCCTGTTCGGCTGTTCCTATGCGGCCCCGGCGGCGACGATCTCCCTCCTGATTTCTCGATCAAATGGACGGAGTTGAGGCGATATGGCTGGGAAGACGCGACTGGGGTGGGTGCTCGGTTCGGTGCTGGGGGCGCTGGCATCGATGGGGGCAGCCTGGGCGAATGGCGGCCCGCTGGTAACGACCGAATGGCTCGAGCAGAACCTCGCGAATCCGACGCTTCGCATCGTCGAGGTCAGCGTCGAGCCTGGGCTCTATGAACGCGGCCATATCCCGGGGGCGCAGAATGTCGTCTGGCACACCGATCTGGTCGAGACCGTGTCACGGGATATCGCGACGCCTGAGAAATTCCAGGCGCTGGCCCGCAAGCTCGGCCTCGACAAGGATACGACGGTCGTCCTCTACGGCGACAGCAACAACTGGTTCGCCGCCTGGGGCGCCTGGGTGTTCGACATCTACGGCCTGCGCGACAACGTGAAGCTGCTCGATGGTGGCCGCAAGAAATGGGAGCTGGAGAAGCGCCCGGTCGCGACCAGTCCGGCGCCGGTCAAGGCGTCGGGCTTCACCGTCTCCCAACCCAACCGCACGCTGCGCGCGCGGCTGACGGATGTCGTGAATGTCGTCGAAAGGAAGTCGGATGCCCGCATCCTCGACATCCGCTCGCCCGACGAGTTCTCGGGCAAGATCATCGCACCGGCAGGGTTCCAGGAACTGGCGCTCCGCGCCGGCCATATCCCTGGCTCCGTCAACCTGCCCTGGGCACGCGCAGTCAACCAGGCTGATGGCACGATCAAGCCGGTCGAGGAGCTGAGGAAGCTCTATGCCGAGATCGGTATCGACGGCTCGAAACCGATCATCACGACCTGCCGGATCGGCGAGCGATCGAGCCATAGCTGGTTCATCCTGTCGCGCCTGCTGGGCTACCAGGTCGCCAATTATGACGGTTCCTGGACCGAGTATGGCAATGTCGTCGGCCTGCCGATCAACAACCCGGCGGGCACGGTCTGGAGCGGCAAGTGAACGACAGGCTGGCCAGTCTGCCCGGGCAGCATCCATGAGCATGTCCGACGACACTGGCGCGCTCGATTATCATCGGGCGCGCGAAGCCGCCTTGGACGGGGTTGCGGCCGATGAGCTGCAGTTCCCGCCTGTGCGCTTCGTGGCCGCGACCGCCGTCGCGCTGGGGCTCGCCGGGGCGATCCATCTCGTCGGAACCCATGGCGACCCCGCACCCCAATTGCAGCTCTCGCTGATCCTCGGCGCGGTCTTCGGTTTCGTGCTGCAGCGCTCCCGCTTCTGCTTCCTCTGCATCTGGCGGGACTGGCTCGACCGGCGCGACCCGCGCGGTCTGCTCGGTATCCTGACTGCGCTTGCGGTCGGCATCGTCGGCTATACCCTGATCTTCGGAGCCTGGCTGCCCGACCCGTCGGGGGCACGGCTGCCGCCGACGGCCCATATCGGTCCGGTCGGTCCTGTACTGGTTCTGGCGGGCCTGGCTTTCGGCGCCGGCATGGCGATCTCCGGCTCCTGCATCAGTGCCCATTGGTACAGACTGGGCGAAGGCTCGCCGACCGCGCCCTTCGCGCTGATCGGGGCCGGGTTTGGCTTCGGGCTCGGTTTCCTGAGCTGGAACGAACTCTACCTGCTCAGCATCTCGGAATCCGCGGTGCTCTGGCTGCCGCGCCATCTCGGCTATGCCGGCGCGCTGCTAGGTGGCCTTGGCGCGCTGGCCGCGCTGGCGCTCGTGCTGTTGCGGGTAGGGCGGCCGATCGGCGGGACCGAAGCGGAGTCACAAGCCCCTTTGCATCAGGTCTTCGTCGCGCGCTGGCCGTCCTGGCTCGGCGGTCTCTTCGTCGGCCTCGTCGGCATTGCAGCCTATCTGCGGCTGAGCCCGCTCGGCGTCACGGCTGAACTCGGCTCGCGCTCACGGCAGGTGGCGAACGCTTTCGACCTGCTGCCGGAGCGGCTGGAAGGGCTCGACAGCTTTCGCGGCTGCGCCACGGTGATCCGTGACGCCTTGCTGACGCCGAACGGTCTGTTCGTCATCGGCCTTGTGCTGGCGTCCTTCTGCGCTGCGCTCGCTTCGGGCGAGTTCAGGCCGAGCCTGCCGCGTCCGGCACAGATCCTGCGCGGGATTCTGGGTGGCGTGCTCCTCGGTTGGGGAACGCTGGTCGGGCTTGGCTGCACAGTCGGCACGTTGCTCTCGGGCGTATCGGCGGGAGCGCTCTCCGGCTGGGTCTTTGGAGGGGCGTTGCTGGTTGGCGCTACGGTCACGCTGAAACTCGGCCGCCGGCTCGGAGTGCTGAGTTAGGCCGGGCCCTCCTTCTGAGCGCAGCGAAGCAATCGAAAGGGTTGCGCTGTTGCCTCGCGATCGGTCAGTCGGCTGCGCCTCTTCCCAAGGTGGGGAGGGGGCGCAGCGCGAGGAGCCGCGCATCCGCAGATGCGCAATGGCGCGCAGACATCGCCGTGCGGATTGCTATAACGGGGCAGACGTTCAAAGGACGCCGCCCATGACGATCGCCGAGAAACTGCCTTCCATCCTGATCGCCAATCGCGGCGAGATCGCCTGCCGCGTTATCCGCACGGCCAGGCGCCTGGGTCTGCGCACCATCGCGGTCTATTCCGACGCCGATGAGGATGCGCTCTTCGTCGAGATGGCGGACGAGGCCTATCGGATCGGTCCGGCTCCAGCCCGTGAAAGCTATCTCGACGCCGAGAAGATCCTGGCCGTTGCCCGGCAGGCGAATGCTGCCTGTATCCATCCGGGCTACGGCTTCCTCTCCGAGAATGCCGATTTCGCCGATGCCTGCACTGCTGCCGGCATCGTCTTCGTCGGCCCGCCGGCCTCGGCCATTCGCGCCATGGGCCTGAAGGATGCAGCCAAGGCGCTGGTCGAGAAGGCGAAGGTACCGGTGGTCCCGGGCTATCACGGCGCCGAACAGGATCTCGGCTTCCTCGCGGGGCAAGCCGATGGCATCGGTTATCCCGTGCTGATCAAGGCGGTCGCCGGCGGCGGCGGCAAGGGCATGAAGAAGGTCGACCGGCCCGAGGACTTTGCCGACGCGCTCTCGAGCGCCCAACGCGAGGGCAAGAGCGCCTTTGGCGATGCGCGCGTGCTGGTTGAAAAATACGTGCTTTCGCCGCGCCATGTCGAAATCCAGGTGTTTGGCGACAGCCATGGCAATGTGGTCCACCTCTACGAGCGCGACTGCTCGCTGCAGCGCCGGCACCAGAAGGTGATCGAGGAGGCGCCGGCTCCGGGCATGAGCGCCGAGGTCCGCGCGGCGATGGGCAAGGCAGCCACAGAGGCCGCACGCGCCGTCGGCTATGTCGGCGCCGGCACGGTCGAGTTCATCGCGGATGGGCGCGAGGGCCTGAAGGCCGACCGCTTCTACTTCATGGAGATGAACACGCGCCTCCAGGTCGAGCATCCCGTCACGGAGGCGATCACCGGGCTCGATCTGGTCGAGCTCCAGCTCAAGGTCGCGGCCGGCGAGCCGCTCGGCTTCGCCCAGGCCGACGTGCAGGCGAATGGGCATGCCGTCGAAGCGCGGCTCTATGCCGAGGATCCCGAGAAGGGGTTCCTGCCGTCGACCGGCAAGCTCTGGGCGCTGCAATTTCCTGAAGGAGAGGGCATCCGCGTCGATACCGGTGTCGAGGCCGGCGACACGGTGACGCCGTTCTACGATCCGATGATTGCCAAGGTCATCGCCCATGGCGCCAATCGCAATGAGGCGCTCGACCGGCTGGCGGAGGCGCTGGGCGAAACGATCGTCGCCGGGCCGCGTACCAATCTCGCCTTCCTCAAGCACCTGGCCGAGGCCGAGGGCTTCCGGCACGGGCCATTCGATACCGGTTTCATCGATCGCAATCTCGATGCGCTGGGTGCCGTGCCGCAGCCGCTCGATGCCGCGGCGGTGGCTGCTGCCGCCCTGCAGCTCGAGGAACAGCGCCAGGAGGCCGGCCTCGTTGCCGCGACAGCCCATGAGGTCGGGGCGCTTTCGCCCTGGGTCGTTCCCGATGCCTTCTCGCTGATGCCGCGCCTGCCGCTTGGCCTGCCGCTTTCGGTCGACGGCGAACGGATCGATGCCCGGATCGAGTGGCATGATGAGGGGGCGCGCGTCAGCCTGCCCGGCCATGAGATCGATGAGGGCGAGCACGAGGTCACGCTGGCGCAGGCCGAGCGTGGCGTCTGGTTCGCGCTGCACCGCGGGCGGCAGACGACGGTTTCGCTCTACGATCCGTTTGCTGTCGATCTCGACGCTGCCGCGGGGTCTGGTGGCGTCATCAAGGCGCCGATGCATGGCAAGCTGATCGCGCTCTTCGTCCAGCCCGGCGAGCTGGTCACCAAGGGCCAGCGGCTCGCGATCGTCGAGGCGATGAAGATGGAGCACGTGCTGACGGCTCCGCGCGACGGCACCGTGACCGAAGTCGCGGGGCAGCCGGGGGCACAGGTGGCCGAGGGCGCCAAGGTCGTGGTGCTGGGAGAGGCGGGCTCCAACTGATTTCGGTTATCCCAGGGTTGCTGGCCCGCCATCGTTGATGCCACCGCCGTGCTTCAGCGGGGATAGCCCTGTGCCAGCCGGGAATTGGACCGGCTCTAGGTTTCATCGAGGAGCGCCGCAGCCTTTTCCGCGATGGCGAAATTGACCTCCGCCGGGTCGCCGTCGCCGAGGAACCAGGCAGCAGACAATCCGCACCAGGCCAGGATCCAGCCTAGCAGGCGGCGGCGTTCCAGCCCCGATTTCTCCAGGACGATTTCCAGCCGGCGCTCGAAACAACCTGGGACGATGGCGACTGGTGGATCGGGGTCGGCGAGATCGGGATCGCAGAACAGGATCGTGTACTCGAAGGCGCGGTCGCCGAGCACGCATTTCGGGTCGATGGCGAGCCAGCCGCGCGACTCGAAATCGAGCACGTTATCGTGGTGGAGATCGGCATGTAGCGGCACGATCTCGCGCTGCGCCGGGAGCAATTCGGTCGCCGCCGCAGCAGAGCGCGCCAGGATGCCACCCCGCTGCGCCGCCATCGGAAACAGGTCCGCAAACCAGGTTTCGAGCGGTATGAGACCGGCCGGCGCCTGGCCGCGCGGCTTGTGCAGCTCCGCGGCCGCGTGGCACAGGATCGCCGTCGCCTCATCGTCGGCATCGGCGCTGCTGCGAGCCATGGCCGAGAGCGAACGCCGGCCGGTCGCACGTTCGAGCAGCATGGCGTCGCCGGTCGAAGTGCGGGCGAGCAGCCGTGCCGCACCCTCGCCAGCCCAGTACTCCAGCGGCAAATAGCCGAGGCGCTCGTCCGGCGCATCCGGGAGTTTCAGCATGGCGGGGGCGCCGCGATGCCTGACCGGGAGAAGGTGGCTGCTATGGGTGGCGATCGGCTCGCCATCGGGCACCAGGCCCCAGCGTGCGAGATGGGGCGCGAAGTCATAGTCCGGCATGGCGCCTCAGGTCGCCTGCGTGCGGTTGCGGCCGATGAGCGGATATTGCTCGACCTCGTAGATCTGGCCGGAGACCGGTGCGCTGTCGTCGGAGAGCCAGAACGCTGTGTGGGCGGCGATCTCGTCGGGCTGCATGATCCGGCCGGTCGGGGCGAAGACCGGCGAAACATGGTTCTGCCAGCCCGGCTCGCGCCCCTCGCGCTGCTGGGTCGCATCCTCGTTTGCCGTAAAGGTCCAGCCGACATTCAGCGCGTTGACCCGGATGCGTTCCTGCCCGAGCGCATCGGCGAGATTACGCGTCATCGTCGTCAATGCGCCCTTCGACATGGAATAGACCGTCAGGTCGCTCTGGCCGCAGAGCGCGTTGATCGAACCGACGGTGACGATGGCGCCTCCGGATTTCTGGAGGCGGAAGGCGGCGATCGCCGCCTCGGCGCACAGAAGCGGGGCGCGGGTATTGATCGCGAAGACATGGTCGAAGAAGGCGGCCGTGGTCTCGCCGATGACACCGCGTGGATAGATGCCGGCATTGTTGACCAGTCCGTCGATGCGGCCAAAGGCCCGAACGGTGGCATCGACAAGGGCTTGGGCGGTCGCGGGCTCGGCGAGCTCGCCGGTCGCGCCTTGCGTGGAGGCTCCGAGCTTGGTGCAGGCCGCAGCCACATGCGCGTCGTCCTGGCCATGAACCAGGACCTTGGCGCCTTCGGCGACGAGACGCTCCGCCATCGCATATCCGATGCCCGATGTGCTTCCGGTTACGAGAATGGCCTTGCCGGCAAGTCCGCGCATGTTCTGGGTCTCCTTCTCCAGTTACTGAGGTATCGCGTCTCTCGGCCGTCGTCATCCCGGGCTGGCGCAAGCAAGGCCCGGAGATGGGTGAGAGCGGGCGATCCGGCCACTGTGGAGAAACTCCGGCAATGCTGGCCCGGTTCGCCGGCGAGGACTAATATGCTGCCATGGCCTTGCACATGCTCAAACTCTGCGTCGGCGCCGAATCCATTCGCGATCTCGAGGAATGGGTCGAGGAGCAGATGGCGTTGATGCGCCGGCTCGGCCGCCGGGAGGAACAGACCCATACCACCCGCATGGTGCCGAAGCGCATCGAGGAGATCGTCGATGGCGGCTCGCTCTACTGGGTGATCAAGGGGCAGATCTCGGCGCGCCAGCGACTGACGGATATCCGGCCGTTCACCGATGGCGAGGGCATCGGGCGCTGCCATCTGGTGATGGAGCCGGTCGTGATCCCGGTCGAACCGCGGCCGTTCCGCCCCTTCCAGGGCTGGCGCTATCTGCAACCCAAGGACGCCCCGCGCGACATCGGCCAGCACGGCGGCGACCTCGCCGAGATGCCGGAAGAGATGAGGCGCGAACTGGCTGGGCTGGGACTGCTCTAGGTCGGCGTTCTCTCGCGGAGCGGCCGATTGCGCCCCGAAGGGCTGCTCGGGGTCCGGGTTGGCCCGTCACACGGAAATATTGTCGATCAGCCTCGTTCCGCCGAGGCGCGCCGCGACCAGCAGTCTGATCGGGCCGTCGGCCAGGCCGGTGACGGGCGCCAGCGTCTCGGCATGGCGGGCCTCGAGATAGTCGAGCTCGAAGCCGGCGGTGATGATCTCGCTTTGCGCCTGACCGACCGCCTGGAAGAGCGGGTCCTCGTTGCGGATGCGCATGGCAAGGTTTTGCATGACACGGTGGAGCACGGGCGCCAGCGCGCGTTCCTCAGGGGAGAGGTAGCGGTTGCGTGAGGACATCGCGAGGCCGTCCGGCTCGCGATGGGTCGGCGCGGGGATGATTTCGATGCCGAGATCGAGATCCGCCGCCATCCGCGTCACCACCTTGAGCTGCTGGTAGTCCTTCTCGCCGAAGACGGCGCAATCAGCCCGGCTCTGGGTGAACAGCTTGCAGCAAATCGTCGCGACACCTTCGAAATGCGTCGGCCGGAAGCGATCGTCGAGGCCGACGGCGGCCGGACCGAGCAGCAACACGCGGCTGGCGAAGCCCGGCGGGTACATCTCCTCGACCGAAGGGAAGAAGATCGCGTCCGCCTGCGCGGCTTCGAGCAAGCTGCGGTCGGTGTCGAATGTGCGCGGATATTTTTTGAAGTCTTCGTGCGGGGCGAACTGAGTCGGATTGACGAAGATCGAGACCACAACGCGGCGCGCATGCTGCTGTGCCAGCTTTACCAGCGCGATATGGCCCTCATGCAGGGCGCCCATCGTGGGCACCAAGGCGACCCTTTCGCCCGCTGCGTGCCAGCCCGCCACCGCCCGGCGCAGGTCCCGGACCGTCTCCACCACCGCCACCTGCGTCATCGGTTCTCTCTCCATCGGCCGGAGACGGGTAGCAAATGCCGGAGCGATGGCCAATATCAGGTTTGGATTCGAGTTTGGCAGCCTGATGCGCCCGGGACCCTGATGACGCGAGAGACCGACAAGGCTGTAGGCAAGGCGGCGGGCGTTTCGCCCAATGCGCCACAGGCCGGCCATTCCGCGCCGGGCGAGATCGACAGGTTCCTCGGCGCCGCCAGGCAGCTCGCGCCGCTTGCGACCGGCCAAGCCGGCCGGCTCGTTTTCGCGCTCGACGCCACGATGAGCCGCCAGCCGACCTGGGACCTGGCCTGCTCCCTGCAGGCAAGAATGTTCGAGGTCGCAGCCGGCTCCGGCGGGCTCGCCGTTCAACTCGTCTATTTCCGCGGCTTTGCCGAATGTCGCGCCTCGGGCTGGATCGGCGAGCCGCGCCGCCTGACCGGGCTGATGATGCAAATTGCCTGCGAAGGCGGGCAGACCCAGATCTCGCGCGTGCTCAGGCACGTCCGCGACGAGGCCAGGGCGGTCCCGGTGCGCGCCTTCGTCTTCGTCGGCGATGCGATGGAGGAGGACGTGGACACGCTCGCCACCCTTGCCGGCGAACTCGGCCTGCGCGGCATTCGCGGCTTCATGTTCCAGGAAGGGGGCGATCCTGCGGCAAGCGCTGCCTTCGCTACCATCGCGCGGCTGTCCGGTGGCGCCTATGCGCGTTTCGACGCGACTGCGCCGGGCTCGCTGCTCGATCTGCTGCGCGGCGCTGCCGCCTATGCCAGCGGAGGGCGCGAAGCGATGCTGAAGCTTGCCGGCGGGAGCCCCGCCGTGAAGGGCCTGATCGCCGCGATGGATGGAGGCCGTCGGTGACGCTGCTTTACGGCATCGCCGTGGTGATCCTGCTCTGGTGGGTTTCGAAGCTCTTCACCGGGGCCAATCCGCAACTGCTGGCGAAGGCGCTGAAGACGCTGGGTGGCGTTCTTTCGCTCGGCGTGGCGGCTCTCATGATGCTGCGAGGCCGGCTCGACATGGCGATCTTCGTCGGCGGTATCGGAGCCTGGCTCCTCGGCTGGAGCGCCTATGGGCCCGGTGGAATGCGCTTTCCCTGGAGCAGCGGCGCCCGAGAGACACCGGGCGCGCGCTCGCGGGTCTCGTCGACATTGCTGGAGATGGAACTCGACCATGACAGCGGCGGCATGACCGGCAAGGTCAAGGCAGGCGCCTTCGCCGGCCGCGATCTCGATGCCTTGAGCCTCGACGAGATCGCCCGTCTGATGCGGGACTGCCTGGCGCAGGACCCGGAGGGAGCGCGGCTGCTAGAGGCTTATCTCGACCGCCGGACGCCCGGCTGGCGTGAACACGCTGATGGTCACCGCGACGCGGGGCAGGGCGGCGCGACGCGCCCGGGCGCGATGACGCAACAGGAGGCCTACGAGATCCTGGGGCTTCAGCCTGGGGCGGGCGAGGAGGCGGTCCGCGAGGCCCATCGAGCCCTGATGAAGCGGATCCACCCGGACGCCGGAGGCACCAGCGGGCTTGCTGCTCGCGTCAATCAGGCCAAGGATGCTCTGCTGAAGTGAGATTCCGGGCTGGAACGACATGGCTGAGGTCCTTTCCCAGTTCGTTCAGCCGCGGATGGCGAAGCAGGAGAAGCCGTCGCGCTTGAGCTTGGCGCAGGCGTTCTGAGCGTCCTTCGGATCCTCGAAGCCGGCGAAGCGGGCGCGGAAGAGCGTGGTGCCACCCTTCTCGACCTTCTCGGTGAAGGGGGATGCCTCGGCGAGCGGGCCAGCCGCCTTGGCGCGGGCCTTGGCCAGGATATCCTTGGCCTTGGCTTCGTCATCGGTGGCGCCGAGCTGGATCACCCATTTGCCGGACGGGATCGCGGTGGCACCGCTGCGCGCATCGCTCGCCTTGTTGTTGTCCTGGGCCTTGGCGAGCGTCGTGGTGCCGGCAGAGGGAGCCTTGGCCTGGGCGATCGCCGGGGCGACTTCAGGCTGGCGCAATTCGACCTTGGCGGGCTCGGGAGCCCGGGCGACGGGCTTTTCTTCAGGTTCGGCAACCTTCGCGATCGACGAGGTGACATCGACATTCGCCGGCGGCCGCAGGATCTTGCCGTCAACCGGCGGAGCGCCGATCGACCAGCGCATGGCCGAGGGCGTCGTCGTCGCGGTGACGGGACGCATGCCGGAGAGCGGCAGTGGCTGAGCGCTGAGATTGATCGGGCGCGGCGGCGCGATCGGTGTGGTGGTGGTCGCGGCATAGGCGCGGGCAGCCGCCGGGATTTCCGGCTCGCTCTCGACGCGCGGACGCGGCACCGGCCTCGGCGCGGGCTCGCTGGCGGCGGCATGCTGGACGGGAGCCGCAGCAACCTGGGTCGCCTGATGCGGACGCTCCTGCGCCGGCTCGGCCTCGGCGACCATGGGGGCGGACCGTCCGCCAGCCGCGGCGCGCGGCAGGTTGGCGACGACCAGGTCGGCCATGATCTTGTCACGGCTGGCGCCGGAGCGGCCGCCGAGCACGACCGAGACGATCTGGCGACCGTCGGACTTGGCCGAGGTCATCAGGTTGAAGCCCGAGGCGTTGGTGTAGCCGGTCTTGATGCCGTCCACGCCCTCGACGCGGCCGAGCAGCTTGTTGTGGTTGCGATAGGCGCCGCCCGCATAGTTGAACACGCGGGTCGAGAACATCGGGTAATAGCGCGGGAAGCGTTCCTGGATCGCGCGGGCGAGAATGGTGAGGTCGCGCGCCGTCGTCAGGTTCGGAGGATTATGCGGCAGGCCATGCGGATTGTAGAAGCTGGTCCGGCTCATGCCGAGCGAGCGGGCGCGCGCCGTCATCATCCGTGCGAATTCGTCCTCGGAGCCGCCGACATTCTCGGCCACCGCCATGGCGACGTCATTGGCGGATTTGGTGATCAGCGCCATGATCGCGTCGCGCACCTCGATCGTCTCGCCGGGCGCGAAGCCGATCTTGGAAGGCGCTTGGCGCGCCGCGTTGGACGAGACCGTCAGCTCTGAATTCATGTTGAAGCGGCCGCGCTCGAGCTGCTCGAACAGCAGATAGAGCGTCATGACCTTGGTGAGGGAGGCGGGGATGCGCGGGGCATCTTCATTCGCCGCGTGCAGCGTGCGACCGCTCTTCACGTCGACGACCATCGCCGCATATGGGGGCGTATAGCCACCACCCACATGGCGCCGCTTCTTGCGTGCGGCCTCGGCAGGGGACGCGGCCACGCTGAGCGCGACGGCGACAACACCGATCAGTCCGACAAATGCGCGAAGACGCACGCGTCGGGAACCAACGCTACCAGAACTCATGCAACCCGCCTCAACCCAATACTACTGTTCCCCGGTCTCCGCGGCGTCTGGCGACGTGGCGCGAAGGACACAGTTGGGAAGGTTAGGACGATGGGGTTACGGAGCCGTTAAACGGCGAAAGATCGTGAGCCGATCCCCGTCTCGGGTCGGCTCCGGGCAGAATGATATTACCTAGCGTTTGATGCATTGCAGCGCGGCCTTGACTTTTATGTTGCGCTGCACAATATACCGGAAGTCCCCGGTGGTGAACAGTTTCATCAGGCCTTGGGGCGTGGAAACAGGGCCTACGGGCTCGCCAGCAAGGAGGCAACGCTGACGCGTTGTGGGAAGAATGATCCAGCAGTTCGAGACGATCCAGAAGGCTTCCAAGGATAACGTTGATGCGGCTCTGAAGGCCTTCGGCGTCACCTCGAAGGGCGTGCAGACCATTGCCGTCGAAGCCACCGACTATGCCAAGAAGTCCTTCGAGGCCGGCACTGCCGCCATCGAGAAGCTGGCCGGCGTCAAGACGCTCGACAAGGCGCTCGAGATCCAGGCCGACTTCATCAAGACCTCGTTCGAGGGGGCCGTTGCCCAGATGACCAAGATGGGCGAGCTCTACAGCGCGCTGGCCAAGGACGCCTACAAGCCGTTCGAAGGCATCGTCGCCAAGGTCACCCCGACCGCCAAGTGATATCTGGCCTGCTGCCGCGCCGCCTCACAGCGGCGCGATGCGGGAAGATTGAGTTGAGTTTGGGGAAGCCCGGCCATCTGGTCGGGCTTTTTCTTTGCAAAGGCACGCAAGCTCCCGATGGAGCCCCCGCTTTGAGTGCAGATCAGCCCAATCGCCTTTGAGCGCTGCCAACCCGGGGAGGGGCAGAGAGGGGCGGTGCTCCGGCCTTACCGTGAGAGCGAGAGGATGTTCAGGCCCGCGACATTTGCCTCGATCTGCCGCCAGCCCAAGGGAAGGTAGAAGGGCGCGTTGTCGGGCGTGGCGCAGAGATAGACCGTTGGAAAGCCCGCCTCGAAGGCCCTTGCCGCCGCGGCCTGCACCAGCGCCGCTCCTATGCCCCGTCGGCGATGCTCGGGATCGACCCATAGCGCCGCAACCCAGGGGCTGTAGCCGGGCCGCTCGTCCATATCGCTGTCGATCAACGACACCGTCCCAAGGAACTGCTCGCCAACTGCCGCAACAAGCGCAGCCGGGATCGCTTCGGGGCCGAGGCTTTGCCGGACGCGGTCGTCGATCTGCTCAAGGGCGTATCCCTCGTCGCGCCACCATGCCTTCCAGATTCGGTCGGAGACCGCCTCGCGGAAATGTGGCCGCTCGCTCAGAGCCGCAATCTCGATGGTCTGGTCGATCGTCGTCATCATCGCACAGGCTTTTCCATGGGGCAGCCCGCAATGGCAAGCCAAAGGCGATCGCGCTATGAGGGAAGGCGAAGTTGCGCTGGCCACGGGGGCGGCGAAGATGCGGAACCGGACTGCGGGGCGCCACACGACATGATCGTTACCGGCTCGGATGCCTGCACCACCTTTGAGACCGAACGACTCTTGCTTCGTTCACGTACGCTGGCGGACACCAATGATTGCGTTCTCATGGATCGTGAGCCGGAGGTCACCCGCTATGTCAGCGGTCCATGGTCCAACGCATCTGCCCACCGCGAATTCATCGAGAATCGGACGTCTGGGCTGTGGCTGCCAGGCATGGGCTACTGGACGATCGTGCTGCGACAGGATCCCGCCATTTTCGTCGGATGGGTGCTCTTGATTCCCGTCGACGCAGTCGGACCGGAAATCGAGATCGGCTGGCGGCTACGCCAGCGGTTCTGGGGCCAGGGATTGGCTACGGAGGCCGCGCGACCCGTTCTGACCCACGCGTTCGAGGTGCTGAAACTCGCAGAGGTCGTTGCGGAGATCGACCCCGACAATCTCGGTTCCCTTCGGGTTGCGGAGAAGATTGGATTGAAGCAGCGGGGGCCCGTGCTGCATTCAGCCAGGCCCGCTGTCCGGTATTCACTGACCCTCGGCGAGGTCGCCGGGGCTTCCTAGTGCTTTCGAGCGCCTGGACTGACGGCGGTGGCCGAAGCGAACGGCGTTGTCGGGTTTATCGTCGCGCTGCGTCTTCGCCGGTCCGGTGCCGGATGGCTGTTTCAGGTCAGCAATGCCGACCTGGCTTCCGTATCGGTCTTTCCTTGGGGCATGAACCGTCGGAAGATACCCTCGAAGCCTGTCAGCCGAGACGGTGTCCGGTACACCCATGAGCGAACCAACTAGCACAGGGGAGGTGCGCAGGAAGCGGCGAGCCGCAAAGCTCCTTGCCGCGACCCTCATCCTCTATCTCGGCATCAGCTATCTCATCCTGCCCGCGGTCTGGACCCGCATCGAGCATGAGCCGGAGCTTTCAACACGGACGATGTTGACCGCGAATGCGCAGGGAATTCCGGGTGATCCGATCAATGTTGGCCTGATCGGCACGCGCGACGATGTCGTGCGTGCGTTTCATGCGGCCGGCTGGTATCCCGCCGATCCGGTTACCCTCCGGACGAGCCTGGAAATCATCGGGAGCGTCCTGCTCGACAGGCCCTACAAGACCGCGCCGGTCAGCCCTCTCTACTTCGAGGGACGACGCGAGGACCTGGCATTTGAAAGGCCGGCGGGCACCAGTGCCGATCGCCGCGAGCATGTGCGGCTCTGGCAGGCGCTTGCAAACGGAACGGATGCCCGTCCTGTCTGGCTCGGCTCGGCAACCTTTGACAGCGGGGTGACGCTCAGCCGCGATACCGGACAGGTGACGCATCGCATTGCTCCCAATATCGACGAAGAGCGCAACAGGTTGATCGACGGGCTGAACAGTGCCCGCATGGTGGTCGGCATCGATCAGATGAAGGGCATTGGTCCGATGCTGACAGGCCGCAACGCTGAGGGCGATCCCTATTATTCCGATGGCGAGATTTGGATAGCCCGCCTCGTCATCGCTGGAGGCGAGGCTGCCAAGCCTGCCGAGACCACGGCGCCACCGCCCCTGATACAGCTAAAGGATGCCGCGTTCTCCCTGGGGGCTCGCCTCTTCGCTGATTGACGACGCCTTCGGTTTGGCAGGGGTGTACCGCTCTCCCGGCGATGCGCTGCGCCGGTTGCAATGCGCGGCTGCTCCGTCGCGGAGCCGCGCACTTCAAAGGTTGCGCCTGTCAGAACCTGACGTCGAGCCTGCCCTTGAGGGCATGATCGCGGGCGTTGTCGCCAAGCGCGGCGCTGTAGCTGACGCCAAGTGTGGTGGTCGCCGTGGCGCGCCAGGCGAGGCCGGCCTCGGCCACCAGGGCGTTGCGGGCAAGCGGGGCGGCAAAGGTCTGGAACGGTGTTGCGGCGCCGATGAAGGCGAGATTGGCCGCGGGTGTGGTGTCGCCGAAGGCATGGCGCCAGCCGAGCATGCCGCGGGCCAGCAGCGGCGTGGCGCCCAACTGCATCTCGGCCCGCAGGCCGAGTGTCGAGAAGCCGAGGCGCTGGTCGCGGCCGAGCACCTGCAGTGCGGTGGGGCCACCTGTCTCGGCGTCGCGGCTGGTGCGGACCGTGACGGCTGCGATCTGCGCAAAGGGCTCGAACGAGACCGGCCCGTAGGGCAGGGCGTAGCCAAT
>NZ_JBFRHE010000022.1:0-69812 GCF_052115715.1 Allobosea sp. 2KB_26 | reverse complement strand
GGCTGAAATCGGCCGTGAAAGCATAGGTTCCCGCCATCCTGGTGACGACGACGGGCGCTGTCGCCTGCACCTGAGCGGGAAAGCGGGGCAGGATGCGCAAGCGCATGGCGGGTCGTGGCATTAGCGAAAGCCTCCCTCGAGCACGGGCAGTTCAGCGATGACGGGCTCCGCAACAAAGCCCGTGGCGCTGTCGGTGAAGCGGATATTGACGGTGTAGGAGCCGGCGCTAAGGCCGCGCATCGATGCGGCCGGGAATGCGAACTCGAAACCGGTCGGGGTCAACGTCAGCGCCCCGTCCGCGGTCGAGCCATGGAGGCGCCGGGCGCCATCCTGGTCGCGCAGCTCCAATTCGATCAGACAGGTTGCGAGCGGCCAACTGGTGCCGGTGTCGGCGTCGGTGACGGAGATCGCTTCCGCCCAATCGGCGGCGTTGGAAGCGGGTTCGAAGGAGCCAAAATGGTTCATCGCCCTGCCCTCACAGCTTCAAATGCCAGGTGACGAGCCCGAAGCCCGGCATGCCGTTGAAGGCCGTGCCCGACCCAAGCGCGTTGCCCGTGAAAGTCAAAGGAGAGCTGAACGATACCGGGATGCTCGTTGCGACGGGGTTTTTCGCCGCAGCGTCGCCAGCACCACCCGGCGTGATTGCGACGGAGCCAATGCCCGTGAGCGCCGTAATATTGTTGAGTGCCCCCGTCACGGAGCCAGTGGGGGCCACTGCCGGCAGGTTCGCCTGAGCGAGGGTATTGGTCGCCCGGCCACCATACGACCCTGAAGTGGACGAATTCCCCTGATCGAACGTTGCGCCCGTCAGTCGGTTCGCCGCCGAGTTGCCCATCGTGTCGAGTCCGAAAGGAGCGCGCCCGCGCCAGTCAGGTAGGCCTAGCGTCTTGCCCGCGGCATAGTCGACTGCGCCGCTCACACCGCGCCCGCCAGCGACCGGACAGACCGTGTGGTCCAGCCGGCTCCACAGCCAGATGAAGAGCGCTTCGGTATCGGCATTCGCGCGCTCGGTGGCGCCCGAGGACGCGTTGCCGATGGTCAGCGCATTCAGCCGGACGAAGCCCACGATCTGCCCGGGCTCGAACGACCATTTCGGGTCGCCGGTCCTGAAGCGCTCGCTGTCGGGCACCGTGCCGCCGCCGCCGGACGAGGCCGGCGCCGGGTTGGCGATGCCGTCATCGTTCCAGAGCAGCACGCCGGCCGCGGAGCGCACCTCCTCCTTGTAGTTCCGATAGGGCAGATAGACGCGCGGCCAGCGGCCATGGGCATCCGAGGCGATGAAATCGGGCGAGGCCGGCAGCGGCACCGAGAGCGCATCATCGGCATAGGCGATCAGCGGCGTGGTCGTGCCCGCGAGGAAGAAGCGCAGTTGCGCGCCGGCCACCGCATTGCCGTTGAGATCGAGCACCGTCTGTCGCGACAGGGGCCAGGAAAAGGCTGGCATGGGGGCATGTCTCCAAAAGAAAGACCGCTCCGGTGAGGAGCGGCCTGGGGTGGTGGGCACTGGGTTGCTACGCTTGGAGCGCAGCGCCTTCTTGACGAAACTACGCTCACAGCGTAGTCTTCAGATGTGGAATTCGAGTGGGACGAAGCAAAATCAGATGCGAACCCCGCAAAGCGCGGGTTCGGCTTCGATTTCGCCTCCCTCGTCTTCGAAGGGCCTACCCTCGAATCCGCGGACGATCGGACGGACCATGGCGAGGCTCGCAGCAGGGCCATTGGCGAGGCCGACGGCTTTATCCTTGCGATCGTCTACACCGACAGGGACACGAGCCGCCGGATCGTTTCGGCCCGCATGGCCAACACGAAGGAGCGCGCAGCATGGCAATGGTTCGTAAAACCCTAGAGCAGATCAAGGCTGACCGCCCGAAGGTCGACCGCGCGAAGATGATCGCCACGACCGAGCGCGAGATCCGCCGGGACGCGCGCGAAGATGGCGACGACCCGGATGGTGGTGTGACCGGGCTCTCGCTTGTCCTTCCTCCACAGGCTGTCCGCAGCAAACTCGGCATGACACAGGAGCAGTTCGCGAAGGCGCTCCACATTCCTCTCCCGACGCTTCGGAACTGGGAACAGGGACGCACATTGCCCGACCCCGCCGCGCGCGCGCTTCTCACCATCGTCGCCAGGGAACCCGAAGCGGCATTGCGGGCTCTGCAAGCCGCCTGATGCTTTGGCGCGCTGACCGCTCCAGGACCAGGAAAGTCAGCAGGGCACGGCATGATCAGCCAGTTTTGGCAGCGAAGGCCATGGACATGCCGGAAGCCGGCAGCGGCACCGAGAGCGCATCATCGGCATAGGCGATCAGCGGCGTGGTCGTGCCCGCGAGAAAGAAGCGCAATGCGCGCCGGCCACCGCATTGCCGTTGAGGTCGAGCACCGTCTGTCGCGACAGGGGCCATGAAAGGGCTGGCATGAGGGCATGTCTCCAAGAGAAAGGCCGCTCCGGTGGGAGCGGCTGGCGGCGGTCGGCCGGGCGTGGACTCGTGACTATGCGTCAGGCAGGATCGGCCCGGCTCGGGGGGCTGGACTGATGGACGATCGATTCTACGCGCTGAAGGCCATGGCGATCGGCCTGACCGACGATGGCGCCCAGGCGGAAATCACGCTCGAAATGCACGAAACGGCGCCTGCGCGATTCTACGTGAACCCTGACAGCCTCGGCGTGCTGATCTCGAACCTGCGCTCGCTTGCGGGGGAGAGCACAAGGCGGCTTGTCGCGAGCGGCAAGGCGGAGAACTACAATCTCGCCAATCCAGCTGATGAGGCTGGCGAGGTGATCTCCTCCCAGGTGGCGACGGATGATCAGGGCTTTCTGTCGCTCGCGCTCCAGACAGAGGACGGGGGCCTGGTTCGGGTTCGCCTGGCTTCCGAGGCCGCGCGATCGCTGCAATTCGCCTTGACCGAGCGCCTTCCCGCACTGGCTCCGACCGAAGCTTCAAAACAGGTTCAGTAACCATGCTGCACCGCTGCTGTTGGCTGGCAGGATCAGCCACGGTCCTGGCAGCGAATACCGTGGACGGGCGGCGCTCGATCCGGCAGTTTGCCGCGCGATGACAGAGATCAGACCGCCCAGGATTCTCGAGCACGACCCGCGCGAAAAGCGGCTGGAGCCGATAACGCCTGCGCGGCGGGTGCTGTGCGGCGTGGTGGGCGGCGCCCTGCTGATCGCGGCCGTCTCCATGCTCGGCCTTGCCGTGATAGGCGCGCGCCTCGGCTGGCTTTTCTTCCTGGGTGGGGTGTGGAGCGGTTTCGGCGCTGCCGTGCTTCTCGGCTCAGCGCTGTTCCCGCGCTTCACGCTTGCCCGCAAGCCGGTCGATCCCGGCTGGTAGGCGAGAGCGCATCATCCCCGCATCCGGGCCGGCAACGAGCGCGGCGAGCGTCATGGTGCTCCCGCCGCAAATGGCCAGGATCTCCGCCCGGCTGAACCAGGCTGTGATTTGTCAGCACCTGCCGTGGACACGTGCATGCCCCTGCGGCAGGATCGGGAAAGCTGGGGGAACGAAATGGTTGCTGACATCATCGCCGGAAGGAGCGCGCTCGTCCGCGCCATCGCGACAATGCGCTTCGTGCTGAACAGTGCGCGGGATCGCGCCATGGCCGGTCCCTGCCGATGAACCGCAGCGCGCAGCCTTCGCCCACCGGCAGGACTTCACTCGCCATGACGCCCGCCAGGCCGCGACCTCGGCGCAGGCGGTCATGGGCGCGGCTTGGCTTTGCGCTGGCCGTTCTCGTTGGAATGATGTCGCTGGGTAGCACCGTACTTGGCATCGGCGCCATGTTCGCGCTCGGCACGCTCGACGATGTCGGGGTGGAGTGAGATGCGCACCTGGCTTCTGGCCTTCCGGTGCACCGCAAAGCCCAACCTGAACTGAGATGGCCTCCTGCCGATGAAACTCTCCGCCCTTCGCCGTCTGATCAGCCTCGTCCTTTGCCTTGCCATGATCGGGGGCGGGATCTGGTTGTTCAGTCCGGTCTTCTCGGGAACCTGGCCGCATAAATGGGTCATGCTCGCTGCGGCCGGCCTGATCGGTCTGGGAACCGCCTGGCTCTGGAGCGACTATGCCGAACGGAGAGAAGGCTGACGCCTTTTCCAGCAGCCGCACCGAGCAATCGTGCGCCGGATCTGCGAGTCAGTTCGGGCGCTTGGCGCGAACGTATGAGGATGTGGATTAACGCGGACAGATGGGCGGCGTGACGGCGGTTGCCGTGGACGAAGCAGGGGCCAGGAGGACTGCGTGGTGCTGAAGCTCGACGAACACGATATCCGCGACGGCGAGAGCAGCCGCGATTATGTGCGGCGCATCCCGCTTTGGCGGCAGGCGCTGTTGCTGTTGATTGGCGTCAGCGCGATCATCCTCCCGGTCTTCGGCCTGACGTTCGTGTTCTTAACTGCGCGGCAGATGATCGAGCAGCTGCCGCTTTGGCTGAACCTCACCATCACCGCGAGCTTTCTGGTTCCTTGTGCCGTGGCTTCAATCGTGACGGAGTGGCCCATCCGGTGGCGACCGCCAGACCGGTAGCAAATCTCACGATACTCTCGGCCCTCTGCCGTTCAATGCCCTCGGCAACGAGCGCGCGAAATGGAGACGGGCGCGGTTGTCGCGGTTGGCCTGATCGGGATCGGAATCGCCTGGCTCTGGAGCGACCATGCCGAACCGGGAGAGTGCTAGATGACGCCCTTCCTGAGCAGCTGCGCCGTGCAACGGCGTTCCAGGTCTGCGAATCAACTCGGGCACTTGGCGCGAACGGATGAGGGCGTGGATTAACCCGGACAACCCGCTGACATGGCAGCGTTCGCCGTGCCGAAGCGTGGGGGACAGGAGGACTGGTTGGTGCTGAAGCTCAACGAACACGATATCCGCGGCGAGAGCAGCCGCGATTATGTGCGGCGGATCCCGCTTTGGCGGCAGGCGCTGTGGCTGCTGATATGCGTCGCCATGATCATCATCTCGGTCATCGGCCTGGCGTTCGTGTTCGTGACCGCGCGACAGATGTTCGAGCGGCTCCCGTTCTGGCTGAACGTCCTCATCATCGCAAGTTATTTGGTTCCTCTTGCCGTGGCAGCAATAGTGAAGGAGCTTCGCGACCGCTGGTGACCGCCAAACCGGTCGCAAATCTCACGGTTCTCTCGGCCTTCTGATGGTCAACGCCCTCGGCAACGCGCGCGCAAAATGGCGCTGGCCTTCGGGCGGGCGCCTCCACCGACCTCAGGGCTTGCCAGGGGCGGCGGAGCTCCTCGACCAGGGATCGAAAGTCGGCAAGCCGAATTTCTGCCCTTGAGACTGCCCCCCACCATGGAGTGCAGCGCGAAGCCGGGCGTTGATGGCTGCGCGCTCAGCCAGTGTGAGCGCCTCACCGGCCAGATATTTCTGGACAGGACCAGACCAGAGTGCGCGTCCGAACACAGGGGGGCCGAGGGTCATGATTGCGGCAGTGGCAGGTTCCAGGGCATTCCCAGTCCCGCTGACGATTGCGCCGAGCTGACCGATGGAAATAGCGCCCTGCGCCTTGGCGCTTTTCTCAAGCGGCGTCATGAGTTGGCTACCAGCTCGCGCGAGGCCGTCGAGGGCCCTCTCGCCCACATCAGCTTCCCTTCCCGCTATCACCTTCCACAGAGATTGGGGGGAAATGAGCTCGGTTGTCGCATCTTCGCGCGCCGCCTTGATATCCTTCAAATTGGCATGCTGTCGACGCGCCGCCTGCCACGTCGCAGCATCATCCGGCGATAGCGAACGCAGCATATTGTCGTCGAGTGCGTCGCGCAGCAGGTTCCAACCTTTCGCACGATTTCCACCGACCTGGTCCGCGTTTTTTGCGAACTCCGTGCGCAGGGTCTGGTATTCTCTGCCTGTCATCGTGGTGCTGCCCGCTTTGAGGCGTCCGACGAGACCGCTTATGCTGTCGGGTGGAAGCTCATTTCCGTAGTGCCGCTTAACGCTCCAGAGATCTTTTAGAAAATCTGGGTCCATCTGAAACGTATTCCGCTCAGACAACTCGTCGAACTGCCCTCGGATACGTGCGTCAGCCTTGGAGATATTCTCGCGGCTTGCCCGGCCCGATCCGCCCGCCCGCCGCATGGCAGCGTCGGTAAAAGCCTCGGCCTGCGCTTTCATCGCATTTGACGCTTTGCCCCCAGCGAGCGTAGCGTCACCGAAATTGCTTTCCCAATTTTGAAGAGTCTTGTTTCCAGTCTTCTGGCCGGCGCTGAGCGGAACGCCTTCGCGCGCCAGGATCGAAAGGGCCTCCTGCCGCTCGGGGGAAATCTTGAAGGGGCTGGGGACATGGCGGGCGAGCTCGCCACCCAGCTTCGTGACGGCGGGAGCCGCCACGCCAAGAAGCAGCCCCGTCTGCATCCCGTCGAATGCACCGCGCGCGCCTCCGGCGAGCCCGCCTTCGGCATTGCCAGCGCCGGAGAGTGCGCCATAGCCCGCCCCCTCGAGAGCGCTTGCCCCCAACAGTTTGGGGGTCGACATTCCCGCGCGCACAAGCGTTAGCCCGGTCCGGGCCAGCCCGAGGCCGGTGCCCATTCCACCCGCGATCTCCGCGACCGTGGCGGTGATCGGGTTGGCCTCCTTCCCGGCTTTCTCGCGCTCCCGGAATTCCGTCGCGCCGCGATTATAGCCGTTGCCGAAGCCTTCGCCGGAGGCCCACCCCCTGAGGCCCTGCGTCAGCCCATAACCCTCGTCGCCAAAGCCGAATGTGAGACCCTGAAGGGCACTGAGTGCGGCAGTTTCAAGGACGCCCGGCTTACCGGTCGAATTCGGTACAAGATCGTCAAAAGCGCCCATCAAATGCCCTCCAGCGTGAGGCCGTATTTCTGTTTCATGCGCATCGCGACGTCATCCTTCGAAGCGCCTCTGGCAATGGCTGCCCTGGCCTCCTCCTGGAGCCATATCTCGCGCGGATCCATCATAGGACCGCGTGGGAAATCCCTTGCCCTCAAATTCTCTTGTGCGCGCCGGTATGTGCTCTCGCGCCTCCTCCCCGCCTCATCAGTTCCGCCCGTCCGGCTGTCGTTGAGACTGGAAGCGCCGGGCTGCGCTGGGGCTGGAGCGAGTTGGGCAGGCGGCGCGGTGAATCGGCCGGCTGCAGGCGGTTCGTTGGCGAGGAACCTCTGTCCCGCTTGAGCGGCCTGACCAGACGGCCCCTCGCCCCCGCCCTGCGCGATGATGGTTGCCGCGCCTGGCGCCGGTGTTCCACCGCCCGGCCCGTAGCCATGGGCGAAGAAGCGATGATTGCCGAGGTCGGTACCGGTTCCGTCATCCCAGCGCGGCGCGGGACGACCGAGCGCGGCCTGCGCCTTCGGGGCGTAGAAATGCGTCGCGCCGCCGGTTGGATCGAGCCCCTGCTCGATGACGGGCGCCACCGTGCCGGCGATCTGGTCGAAACGCCGCTGCGGGATCGCCTCCATGCGCGCGCGGGCGTCCGGATCGCCCCAGGGCTCGAACTGCCAGTTGCGCCCGTTACTCTGCTGCGTGATCTGCTCGGGCGTGAGCCCGGCCTGGTTGGCGCGGTTGCGGATGACGGCGGCGACCGCGCGTTGCCCCTCGGGGCTTTCGCGGTCCGCCTCGCCATAGACCGTCCTGACAATGGCATCGCGGTCGGCGTCGGTCGTGACCATGCCGGTTGCGCGCTCGAGGCGCGCCTCATCCTCCGGGGTCAAGGCGACGTGGGCGCCCTGCCTCAGTGCCGGCCCCCGCGCCGTTGCAGCTACACCAGCGTTCGCATCGCCGCCGAGATAGGGGTTCGCCCTGCCCGCCACGCGCTGCGGGGCTTGCCTGACTTTCCCACCGAGGCCGATCACCGTGGCCCCATCGGAAATCGCGCCCAGCGCCATAAGGCCCCGGCCGACCCGGTTGTAGTCGGGATTGTCCGCGGTGAGCCTCCCCAGCAGCTCCTGCTTCTGCGCTTCAAGCTGCTGCTTCTGTTCCTCAAGCTGCTGCTTGCTCGCCGTTTCCTGCAGCTTGCGGCCGGCCTCGAGCCCGCTGGTGAACTGCTCGCCGATTTTGCCCGCGAGCGTGCCGAGCTGCCCGTAATCGGTCTGGCGCTGGCTGATCTGGAGCGGCGTGATCTGAAATGCCATGGCTCAGCCCTTTCCCTTGGGGGAGAACATGTTGGTGAAGAAGCCGCCGGCGCCGAAGCCGCCGCCCATCGCCGTGCCGGCCAGCCCGGCAATGCTGCCGAGCGCTCCCAGCATCATCTGCTGGTTCGCCGCCTTGGCCTGGTCGCCGGCCTTGAACGCGTCGGTGCCGAGCCCGACGATGCTCTTCGTCGTGTTGTCCATGATGGAGCCGCGATTGCCGTAATGGTCGCTCGCGGCGGCGCCCTGCTGGCCGTACACCCCGGCCTGGCCGCCAAGCCCCTGCTGATACATGTTGAGATAGGGCTGCAGCGCCTGGCGCTCGGCGCCGAGCGTGTTGCTGGCGAGCCCGCTGGCGAAGGACATCGCGTCGGTATCGGTGTTGCCCGAGTTCAGCATGCCCTGCGCTGCACGCGTGCGCTGCAGCGCCTGCAGGCCCTGATTCATGTTGAACTGGTAGCCGCCAGAACCCTCCAGAGCCTTCTGGATGTCCGCACCGCTGCCCAGCGTCAGGGCGTTGTAGCGGTCGAGGCCCTGCTGCCCCTGCCCGGTCATGCCGGAGTAGAGATCGCCCGCCTGCCCGAGATAGCCGTTTGCGGCGCCGTAGCCCTTGTCCAACTCGCCAAGGACGCGTCCCTGGCTGTCGTTGAGCATGTCGGCGCCCCACATCGCGGCGTTTCTGGCGCCCTTCGCTGAAGCCATGGCGATTTCTCCTCAGTTCAGCAGAACGCTTTTCAGCGTCCCGCCATCGTTGACGTAAAGGCGCACGGTGCCGGCGCCGGTGTTCTTCCAGATGCGGATGTCGCCGGACGGGATGTCGGCTGCGCCGGGCGCGCCCGGGCTCGTCGTCAGGCTGGTCGCCGCGATGCGGTCGTTCAGCGCCGCCAAGAGCGCGGCGAGGAAAATGAAATAGAGCGGGTTCAGCACGGCCGTGCCGGGCTGCAGCACGGGCGTGTCGGAGCCCGGCAGCCCTTTCGTCGCTTGCGTCATCAGCTTGATCCCGGCTGGACGGAAAGCTCGCCGCCAAACAGCGAGAAGGCGACCGGGTCCGAAATCTCGACGGCGATCTGGATGCCCTTGGCGCTCGCCATGCCGAGCCGGTTGACCGAGACGACGCGGGCATAGTGCCCCTGCCGGCCGATCTCGCGCCGCACGGGGCTGCCGAAGCTGACGCCGCCATCGCGGCTCCAGGCGATCGTGCAATGCGGATTGGTGGCGATCGGGTCCGGCCCGTCGGCCTCGCCCACGCCCGCCATGATGTCGAGCACCAGCCGCGAGGGAAAGGCCTGGACGGGAAAGCCACTCATCGTCGCCGAGACGACGCGCGTCACCAGCGGGTCGCCGAATTCGAGGTGATGATCGGGGTCGATCACCCCGAATTTGCCGGTGTCCGCGTCGCCAACCACCCATTTGCCGAAGCATTTGACGGAAGCCGAGGCGCGCCAGCGGCTGGAGCCATAGCTCGCCCGCTCCACCCATGAGCCCGTCGTCATGTCGCAGCACCAGGTCCAGTCCGGCGCACTCAGGGCCCAGACCGCGTGCCCTTCATGGGCATAGACCATGGCCCGCAGCGTCGACATGTCGTCGAGCCGCTCCAGCGCCTTCTGGACGGAGGGCGTCGAGACCGGCTCGGCGACCAGGCCGTTGATGCGGTAGACGACATTGTCGTTCCCGGCGAAGACGATGGTGTTCGACCATTCGCTCTCGTGGCCGGCGACCGCGTCGGCGCTCGCCAGCCCACGCGGGATGGTTTCCAGCTTCGAGAACGGGAAACCCACCGGATTGCCGTTGTTCTGCCAGGCCTCGATCGTCTGGGGCCCAAGGGCGAACAAATAACGGCCGATCGAGATGACCCTCAGAAGGCCATCGGGCTTGCTCTCGGCGAAGGCCGTGTCGAGCGTGTTGATCGCGGTGTCGTTAAGGCCCGTCGTTCGCATCCGGGCATTGCCGTAGCTGAAGCAGAAATAGCCATCGAACGACGTCACCGAATTCGGCGAGCCGATATCCGCATCGGGATAGGACGAGGCGCCCGTCGTCATGCTGATGACGAAGGCGGTCGAATCCGTGACCGCGACGATATCGGGCGTCGGCGCCTTGTTATTCCGGGCGAAATAGACCGTCTTGGAGCCCGCGAAGGCCCCGATATCGCGGATGATATAGGCGCCGCCCGACCGGGTGAGCGTGTAGAGCCGGTCATCCAGCGCAGCCAACACCACGCCATTGATCTCGATCATGCCGCGGCAATGGGAATGCGCCGTCGTCTCGATGATGGCGCGGATGCCGGCGGCGCCGCTGATCCTGGTGCGGCCATCGCTCAGCGTCTCCACGGAGGCGTTGATCAGCCGGCCGCCGCTTTCGGCAAGCCGGCCTGGTGCCGAGCTGCGGGGGAAAGGAACGGCGACCATCAGCCCAAGATCCGCGTGAAGGAACCGGTGCGGCGCGGGCGGAACAGGGCGTCGAGACGCAAGCCCCGCGACGGGCTGCGGTTGACGCGGCCGATCAGGCGCAGCCTGTCCTCCGCCTCGTCGGCGCCGGCCTTGATCGCGCCGTCGCTGCCGAGGCCGAAGCGCGGCGCAATCCGGCGCGCCAGCACGCAGGCGAGATGGTCAAAGATCTCGTCATCGATCTCCTCGCCGACCGGCTGGAGAATGACATTGCGCGCCAGCAGCTCGGCAAAGGCCGTGTCCATGCGCGCAAGCACGGTCTGGCGATCTTCTGCCGATGGCGGCTCGTTGACGCCGGCGCGCTGGATCTCCTCCAGCACCGCCTGCACCAGCTCATCGCGGCTCTTGCTCATGATCCGAGGCCCTCCATGAAGAAAGGGCGGCTCCGGAGAGCCGCCCCTGTGATTGTCGCTATGCAACAGAGACTTACGCGGTGCCGTTCAGGCGCACTGCGAGGTTCGGCCGCACCGGTGTCACGCCGTAGAGCACGTCGAAACGCCAGGTGCTGATATCGTCGGTGATGCCGTAGCCGGAGACGACGCGCACCGAGATGCCATCCTCGTTGATCCGCGCCTTGAAGGCCGCGCCCTCCGGCATCTCCATCGGAACGACCGCGAGATGGAAGGCGTCCTTGTGGAAGATCATCGGCTGACGATAGCCGGTGCCGCCGGTTCCCACGACCGTGATCGGGGCATTGTCGGCAGGCGCCGCGCTCACCGTCTTGTAGGGGCCGGACGTGATGATCGGCGGCGAGATCGTCAGCGCCGCCGGCCCAGTCGAGGCGCCGGAATCGGCATCGGCCCGGACCACGAACTGGCGCAGGAAGGGCAAGACGTCGCCATCGACCGGATTGACCGCATAGACCCCGGCAATGGTGATGATGTCGCCAGCCTTCAGGATGCCGGTGGTGGAATTGGTCCAGCCATCGGTGTTCAGGGTCTGGGTATAGCTCGCCTTCGAGGCCGCATAGGTCACGGCCTGGCCGGCACCCTGGACCAAGGGCGTGCCGGTCGCGACACCGACCAGATGCGTCTTGACGTTCTGCGACATGTAGACGTCGGAACCGTCCAGCATCGGCAGCCTTGCCTTCTGCAGGGCGTTTCGCGAGACGGCGGTGTCGTAATAGTTGTTGAAGGCGCCCTTCAGCCCGGCATCATCGGCGGGGCTGAGCAGGCCGTAGCGCGCATCCATCGGCACCGCGAGCTCGTTCAGGCGCTCGGTGCCCTTAAGATAGTCCGGATAGGAGGCGATCGTCAGGCCGGGCGTGCCGACATGGTTCGGGACATGGCGATACAAGCCCGCGAGATCGGAATCGATCCGGTTGGCGAAGGCATGCATCAGCGGCTTGATCTTCTCCTCGCCGATGCGCCTTGCCCCCTTCGGGCCGGACAGGAACAGGGTCAGCTCCTTCGAGGTGAAGGACAGGCCCTTGTTCAGCTGGGTGTCGACGACGACATCCATCGTCGCCTCCTCGGCCTCGGCGACCGAGAGCGTCGCGCCCTCGCCCGGGATGAAGTTCTCCGGCCGCTTGACGCGCACCTTGTCGCCCTTCTTCCAGCCGTCGACATCGGAGGCGAACTCGCCCTCGTGGACGCGAGAAACGAGATTGCCGAGCACCAGCGCGTTCTTGAGCTGGTACTGCGCTTCCCGGACGATGATGTCCTGGACCTTCAGATCGTTTGCCATTGCGGCTTTTCCTTATGAATTGCGCCAGCGCTCGTAGTCGCTCATCGACTTGCCGAGGCGGGCTGCGGGGGAAGCACTGCCCCGGACCGCCGAAAGCGGGGGGCCAGCGCGCGTGGCGTTGTTCTTGGGGAGCAGAACCCGGCCCTCGATGCGGCCGATCTCGCGTGCCGCCGCGAGCGGCGACATCGCGTTGATCCGGGCGCAGAGCTTGGGGTTCTGGGCGAGGTTATAGGCGACCAGCGGGGCCTTATCGCCGGCATCCAGGATGAGACGCTTGACCAGGTCGGTGGTCATGAAACTCGGCGAGGTCACGACTGTCTTGAAATCGGGGATCGATTTCGCGACCTCCTCGCACTGCTCGACATAGTCGTCGAGCCTCTCGGAGATGCGCACCTGTTCCGCATGGTGGTGCTGCTCCACGCTTTCCAGCACCTGGCGCGAAACCTGCCGCCTGTCGGCCTCATAGGCGGTCATGGCGCGCTCATAGGCGAACCAGTCCCCGCCATAATCGGCCTCGCGCGGCGGCTCCCCGACCTTGCGGGCGACCGCGGCCTCAAAGCCGGCCTGATCCTGCACGGCTGCAGCAGCCGACCCGGATTTCAGCACGGCAAGCTCGGCTTGCAATCGCTCGTTCTGCCGTCTCAGGCGCTCGGACCGCGATTTTTTGCGCGGCCGGTTCTCTTCGCCGTTCTCTTCGCCGTCCACTTGGCCCTTCTCGCCCTCGTCGTCATCGCCCTCGCCCGCCTCGCCTTCCGGCAGTGCGGCTTCAGTCGATTGCGCCTCGGGCCCCGCCCCTGGACGGGCGGCCTTGTCCCAGGTCTCCGACAGCGCGCCGTCCGCGGCCTCCGGGGCAGCCTGGTTGAAATCCTCGCTCATGGGTTCGCTCATGAAAAAGGCCGCCCGGTGAGGAGCGGCCTGGGTCATCGTGGCGGCCTCCGCATCATGCGAAGACCTGCCCGAAGCTTTGGAAACGGCTGGCCTTGGCCCAGCGGTTCAGGAATGGAAAAAGCCGCCTCGAAGGGCGGCGGATTCAGAGACCTCGCGGGAGACCGGGCTCACCGCCGGTGGCACGCGCCTCGCTGCACGCTATAAGTGCGGAACTGTTCGCCGGCGGGGATTACGAGATGCAGATTGGTTTGGTTCTCTTTCCAAAATTGACGCAGCTCGACCTGACGGGCCCGGCGGAGGTGTTTTTCCGCATGCCCGGGGCCAAGGTTCATCTGCTCTGGAAAACGACGGAGCCGGTCACGTCCGACCGCGGGCTCTCCATTCTGCCGACGCTGCGCTTTGACGATTGCGCCGCGCTCGATCTGATCTGCGTGCCCGGCGGCCCCGGCCAGATCGAGCTGATGAGCGACGACGAGACGCTTGGCTTTCTCAGGCGGATCGCGGCCGGCTGTCAGCTGGTGACCTCCGTCTGCACCGGTTCGCTGGTGCTCGGCGCAGCAGGCCTGCTCGACGGCTACAGGGCGACCTCGCACTGGTCCTCGATCGACCAGCTTGCCTTGCTCGGCGCGATCCCGGTCGCGGAGCGTGTCGTGAAGGATCGCAACCGCATCACCGGCGCGGGCGTCACATCGGGGATCGATTTTGCGCTCACCGTCGTCGCCGATCTCCTGGGAGAGGAGATCGCCCGGGAGATCCAGCTGCAGATGGAATATGATCCAGAGCCTCCCTTCGACGGCGGATCGCCGCGTTCGGCCCCCGCCGCCCTGGTCGAGGCGACACGCCGGAAGATCGCGCCCTTCATCGACCGGCGCCGGCTTGCAACCGAACACGCCGCCGCCCGCCTGCGCGAGAGAGCGGACGGTTCGGTCCGCTGACGATGTCACCGGAACACAAGCTGGCTCACGATGGCGTCCCGCTCCCTGCCCGGATAGCCTTGATCATGCAGTTTGGAGTCCGCAATGAGCCTGGGTGAGATCGGGAATCTCGACCATACCGTCATCCTGTGCAGCAGGATGACGGAGACGCGCGCCTTCTATCGCGACATCATGGGCTTCCAGATCGAGCACGATCAGGAGAATTGGGTCAGCTTTCGCGTCGGGTCGAGCTTGCTCTCGCTTCGCCCTCGCGGACCATGGTCCGTTTGCGACGACGGCCCCATGCCTCCCGGCACAGCGGCGGTTCAACTGGCTTTTCGCGTGCCGCTTGAAGCGGTCGACCGTTGCCACGCGGAGCTACTCGCCAAGGGGGTCGCCATCCTGAGGGAGCCGACCGACTTGGCCAAATGGCGCCATCGCACGCTGTTCTTCGGGGATCCGGAGGACAACATCATCGAGATCTACGCCGAGTTTTAGGCTCCTTCTCGAACCTGCGGGTCCGTCAGATTCCGCTCCATGACGATGGTGCGCTCCTCGCCGTGATAGCTGTCGCGAACCGCCGTGAAGCCGAGCCTGGCATAGAACGGCTCGGCCGTAACGGAGGACGGAACGGTCAGGACCGCGACGCCCCTGTCGCGCGCCGTCTGTTCGACCTCTGCCATCAGACGCGTGCCGACACCCTGGCCCTGAACGTCGGGGCGCACGAAGACGCTCCGCACGACCCGCCCATCCAGGCTCGCCGTGCCGACGAGCTGTTCTGCCTGCATGGCAACGAACATCGTTCGCCTGGCCATCAGCTCCGAGACGGCAGCGGGGCTGAAGCCTTTCTCCACCCGTTCAATGATGTCCGCGGAATAATCCCTGGCATTGCTCTCGCGCAGCGCGGCGAGGATCACGGCGCTGATTGCGCCGGCGTCGTCCGACCGCGCAGAACGCACCTGGATGCTCATCACTCGCCTCAGCCGAACACGGGAGCGCCAGACCTAGCAGCCGATCCGGCAGAGGCCAACGGCTGACTACGCCACGACCGAGACACTCACCGCGCCGGACTGCTTGTCTCCTGCCAATCGATAAGCCCGACCACGGGCGGTGCGGTCGTCGTGGCGGCATCTCCGCCATGGGTCGCGTCGGACACAGGCTCGCCCCCTCGCCGCCCTTCCCTTTGGTCGTCGCTTACGGCTCTACTCTGCCCGAGACATGCTGGCCTGAGGCTGAGGACTGAGATGAGTGTGGATGTACGCGATGCCGCCGAGAGCGATCTCGCCGGCTGTCACCGCTGTCTTGATGACGTCGCCCGCGAGGGGCGCTGGCTCTCGCGGCTGAGCGCGCCGCCGATCGAGCATTACGCGGCGTTCGTCGCCGGCCTGCGCGAGGCCAACGCCCCGCAGGTCGTGGCGGTCGAGCGCGAGGTGGTCGGCTGGTGCGACATTATCCCGGACGCCTCCCCTGTTCGCGCCCATGTCGGCAGCCTCGGCATGGGCCTGCTCGCCAGCCATCGCGGCAAGGGCCTCGGCCAGCGCCTCCTCAGCCTGGCGCTCGACCGGGCGCGTCAGCGCGGGCTGGAGCGCATCGAACTCTCGGTTCGCCACGACAACGCGGCGGCGCGCGCCCTTTACGAACGGCTCGGCTTCCAGATCGAAGGGCGGCGCCGGCGCGACTGGAAATGCGACGGAATCTACCGCGACAGCATCCTGATGGCGCTGGATCTCGGAGCGCCTTAGTGGCCGCTCCCCCCCTTGTGTTCCTGTGACGCCGCCTCATGAAGGAGTGACATCGAACCAGGCCCTGGCGGACAAGCTCGGCCCGGTTTTCGCGGTCAACCCGACCTGCGCCGACGCCCGCCGCGCTCATCTGCGCCGGCCGCCGGAGCGTCAGGCCCTGCCGCGCCTCATTCATTCCGTCGTTGCGGCACCATCCTCAACATGTTCAGCTGGTCGCTCAATGAGGGAGACGGAGCGATGCACGACGATGACGCTGACGTCCTGGCAGACCTGAGCAGCAGCCAGTTCCTGATTGTCACAACCCTCCTCGACCTGTTGATCGACAAGGGTCTTGTTCAGCGCGGCGAGCTCGTGGCCCGCTACGACCAGCTCCTGGCGAATACCAAGGGCAACGCGGCCAGCATCTCGGTGCTTCAGCCCATTGTCAGCGTCCTGAGCTATCTTTCCCATGACGACACGCGCGGGAACGCGAAACCGTCCCATTGAGCAGGCTCCGCCCCCTTCCTTCCGCAGCCGCAGAGGCCCTGCGCCGAGGCGGTGACGCGAGCCTGGGCCCAAGGACTGGGGCGAGCGTCGAACGTGCGGTGCCGTGGTGAGTGATCTCGCCGGACCGCTGTCCTGGTGACATGCCCCGGGAGGCGCCACGGCACGCATCGTCCCGAGTCCTCAGCAATCGCTGAGCCTGATCGGGTTTATTCACCGTCCGCCCCTCACCGCTTGCCATACTCCGTGAAAACGTAATCCCGTGCTTTCACGCCCGTGTGGCAGGAAAAGCCGCACTTGGCGTCGTTCCCCTGCGGCGGCTGGTCGGTCAGCGTGCCCGGCGTGAACGTGTTGGCCGGGGCGTCATGGTTGAACACGGCCCACCCCCATCCGCCGCTATCTGAAAACCTGGTGCTGTCCTTCACCATGAAGTCGACGTCATGGAGAGTGCCCGGCACCGTCGTGTCCGGGAAGTACTGGTTCTTCGTCGGGTTCCAATGAATCTTCGCCATCTTGGCGCCATCTGGGAAAGGCTTGCCGTTCCCGGGAATGCCGGCCAGGTAGGCCTCGATCATCACGGGGTTGGCGAGGATCACGGCGACCAGCCTGTCATTCTGACTGGTGGCGACGACCTGCCAGCTTTCGTATCCCCTGAACTCGGAGAACGCGAGCCCACCCGGCACGCTCAGCGTGTACTTGTCCTGTTGGGCGAGCGCCATGCCGCCCAGGATGGCGAGCGCCGCGCCAAAGGCGACGGCGAAAGCGGCCGGCAGTTTGCGGGAAGGCGAGCGAGGCTGTTCAGACATGGCTCCCTCCTGATGACGGCGCTCGGAGCGACGCGCCTGACGCACCATACCACGCCTGCCTTGATCCAGCCGCTGGAAGGCCCGCCCCGCGGCGGCGCGCGCTTTCATGAAAAGCTCGGCTTCCCGATCGAAGGCCGGCACCGGCTGGAAGCACGACGGCGCCTACCCCGACAGCATCCTGATGGCGCTGGATCTGGGGGCTGGCTCGCCCGCGCTCCGTCGCTACAGCCAGCGCCCGACGCGGGCCTTGTAGGCGAGATAGACGTCACCGAACTTCCGATCGAGATAGGCCTCCTCGCGGGCGACCACGCCGTAGCGGATGACGAGAGAAAACGGCACCAGCAGGACGAGGAGCCACAGGCTGTCGAAGGCGACGGCGAGGCCGATGAGGCCGAGGAACATGCCGAGATAGATCGGGTTGCGCGTGAAGCGGTACGGCCCCGCATCGACGATCCTCGTCGTCGGCTGCGTGGTCTGGATTTGCGTGCCGGCGCGCCGGAAGGTCGTCGCCGCCCAGATCAGCAGGGCGAGGCCTGCGAGGAACAGGATGCCGCCGAGAGCGCCCGCCCGGATGTCCGCCGGCATGAACGGCAGCGGATAGAGCCAGTCGAGCGCGAGCCCGACAAGCGCCGCAAGCGCCCACGCGATCGGCGGCCGTATCGCTGCGCCTGACGTGTCGCGCAGCTTCCCGTTTGCGTCGCTCATGCCGCCGCCCCTCCGAAGCCCGTCCTCATCAAGGATGCCACCGCGTGCGATCATATCACCAGCCCTTGTCCAGGGCTCGCTTGCGGCACCTCCCGATCACGCCCCCCAGTGAGCGGAGCGGCGTGGTCACCGTGGCGGCTGGTGCGACATTGCCCCAGACGCCTCCCTGGACCGTGCGCATGTCGGCACCCTGGGCATGGGCCTGCGCGCCAGCCATCGCGGCCGCGGCCTCGGCCGGCGCCTGCTCACCCTGGCGCTCGACCGGGGCCGCCAGAGAGGACTCTTGCGCATCGCGCTCTTGGTTCTCAACGACAACGCAGCGGCGCGCGCGCTTCTATGAAAAGCTCGGCTTCCAGATCGAAGGCCGGTGCCGGCGCGACTGGAAGCACGAGAGTGTCTATCGCGACAGCATCCTGATGGCGCTGCACATCCACGCGGGCTGAGACTTTTTGAATTCGGATCTGGGTGACCGGAATTGGCCCATAGCGGACGCCGACAGTGTCAGTTTTCGGGTCGGTCCCTCACCGAAACTGAGTTAGCTGACACGGGCTCGACGTGCTGGCCGGTTCCGACCCGCTACCGAGGGAACGTGGTCAGGGGTTGCCCCTCCAGCATGCGGCATGGGCCGACGCCATGGCAATTTGGCGTGAGCACGACCGTCCACATAAACTCCGATCTCGAACGAGGTCTTACGAATCCAGAGACACAACTTGACGTTTGATAAGTCGCGATTAGCTCTGGTGGGATATCAGCCGCAAGCGTCGCAATTCTTCCACGATCACCGGGCCGAGACGCAGGGCGCCTACGTCGGGTATCCCCGCCAGCCATTTCCGCGCGGCGGCGGGCGTAAGGTGGCTGTCGGGAAACTCGGGCTGGAGCGCGGCGGCGGCAATCCGTGACAGGCCGAGCTCCATGAACGACCAGCCGGACTTGGTCGCGATGCCCAGCTCCAGCGCCAACGGGAAGTCGTAGATGTCGCCGACCATCCCATCTTGCTCGGTTTCGCGCAGGACCATCGCGAGGATATCGACATAGGCCTTGCCGAGTTGGACATACCGGAAGCGGACCTGGTCCTCTATGAGATCGAATTCCCGTCGAATGACATCGTCGACGACGATCTCCCCGGGATCCCTCACTCTGCTACGAGGGTTCTGCTCCCGCTTAATCCTGTTGGCCTCGCGCCTCTTCTCGTTGCGTCTTTCCTCACGCCTGACTGCTTTGGCGAGCAGGGCCGGATACGGCAGGCCGCGCATCCAATCGAGCGCCACGCCGGAGACTAGGCCAGCGAAGCCTTCGCTGCCCCGGTTTACCTCCCGGTGAATCCTCGTGAAGATCGCCCCATACGATGTCGAGGCGCTCCTCCCGAGCGGATTGACGGGCATCAGCGAACGCGTCTCTCCAGCGGCGACCTTTTCCAGCATGTTGTCGTAAAGTCGGCGCAGCCCGAAGGGGTCCACGGTCCAGTTGGTCGCGAGAAGGCTCGCGGGCAAGGCGATGTGCTTGCTGGCGGCGATGCTCGCCTCGGTCAGCCTGACCCGCAGGCCTGCGTCGAGACTCCCAAGGGTGCGGTCGACATATCCTTGGACGTCGTCTCCGGCCGCTCTCGAGATCAGCAGGCCGGCGGCGGCCCTTACACGCGTCGCGTCGTCGTCGTTGGGCAGCTCGGGTGGCATTGCCCCCTCCAGTGCCGCAACCAGGCGGTCGGGCACGTCCGATGCCGTCTTCAAGAAAGATGACTGCACCTCGTAGCCGACAAACGCGTCGAGAGGCTTTTCCGGCCAGTCCTCGTAGTCAACGAGGAACACGTTGCCCACGATGTCCTTGGACATGCGTCCCGCTCGCCCGGCGAAGTTCCACAGTGCGGCAGGGTCGAGAGGCTTCCCTGTTCCCCTGGTAGGCGTGTCGATGAAGACGTTCTTGGCGGGAAGATTGATGCCCTCGAAGAGCGTGGTGGTGCAGGCGAGGAACTTGACGTGGCCGTCTCTGAACGCGCCCTCCAGGGTCTCGCGCAGGAGCGTCGGCATCTTTCCGTAGTGGAACGCGACACCCTTCCGGATCATTCCGGCGAGGGTATAGTCCGCATGGATGTGCTCCTTCACGAAGTGTGCGATCTCGGCCAAGGCGGGATTAGCGTCGTCCATCCTCCCGTGGGCCAGTTGCCTCGCGACTTTCTCCGCGTCGGTCGGACCCGTAGCGTAGACGAGCGAGCCGCCCTCCAAGCCAAGCTCCAGCGCCGCGGCCGCGAGACGGCTCTCTGGCACGTCGAATCCGCGCTCGCTCCTCAGGTTGCCAAGCGGGCGCGGACCCTCCGGCGTTAGCAGCTCCAGCACGAGCGCGTTCGCGGCCTCCGCCTTCCTTACCTGGATCCTATTTTGGAGTACGGACGGAAGCTCGGAGCGCGCCACGTTCATGTCGGGGACACCGATTGTCGCTCCAATCGTCTCGAACCCCCTTGCGCCGGGCGCCAGCAGAACGAGGCGGGTGGCGCCACTCCTGCGGACGGCCTGCTCGATGGTGTCCTGGAGGATCATGCCTCGGGAACCGTCGGACAGGTTCTGTGCCTCGTCGACGACGACGAGGTCGAAGGTGACGGAGGACACGGCTAGGAGGACCTGCAATCGCTCCTGCGTCAGCACGAACACCTGTCGGGCCGGCGCGGCGGGGTCGATCGTGGGCACCGTGGAGACCCTGATGTCGGCCCCCTCTCCTAGGCGCTTCTGGATCTTGGCGCTCACCTCAGACAGCAGCGCCCGGGTCGGCGCCACGTAGACGGCACAGAAGGCTTCCGCCCGCTCAACTCGCCGGCACAGATGCTCGATGACGAGGAACGACTTGCCGGCCGAGGTCGGCGCCGAGACGGCGATCGCGCTGGCCTCGGGCAGCTCATCCCAAGTGTCCTTCTGGAAGTCGGTCAGTGGCAACCACTCGGCGCCAACCCGTACGCTGTTCAGTTCCCGGGAGAGCGTCCGGCGAAGTGCGTCGAGGAAAGAAGATCCGGTCTCCGGACCAGGCCGGGCGACCCGCGCCAGCGCGGGAAAGTTGCCGAGGTCTGTCAGGATGCGGCGGCCGCGCTCGTACGCCCCTTCGTTACCGGCAGCGACAATCAGCGCGTTCAGCGCAATGGACTGGGCCATGCGCCGATAGCCGAGATGTTCGGTTTGCACGAAGACCCCGGCGCAGTAGAGGAGCTTGTGCAGTTCTTCGTCAGAGGGAGGCTCCGACGCCCGCTCGAGTTCGGCGGCGATTGAACGCGCGGCACCGGAGCGCTCCAGGCGCCCGAGGATCTCGGAGAACGCTTGGTGGCCCGCCATGCGGTCCGAGAGGTCCAGTGCGAAGCTCATGCCCGGTCCTTGCTCCCCGTCTCCAGGTCGTCGTCGATATCAATTTCGTCACCGTCCAGCGGTAGGTCCCGCTCCTGCACGCCCATCGCCCCGTAGAACGCCCTGCGGAGCGCCCGCACATCTGGCACCGCCACGAAGAAGACGATGGCTTTCGCGGGGTCCGCGCGATGCTTCAGTAACTGCTTCCGGGCGGCGTGACGCAGGGCGCCATGATCGGCGGAGTACCGGTCGGCGAAGTCGCGCTCGTGGATGTCTGGGGGCTGGTCGTCGCGTATGGGGAGGCGCTTGCCAAAGTGGCTCGGCTCCGAGTGGCAGATGACCCCGACGAACCGTTCCCTGCGCTGAAGTTCCGGATGTCCTATGACGTCGAAGTGGTCGAGGGCGCGCTGCCTCGACTCGCCCTCGAGTGCGTCTAGGTTCCCGAGGTCGGCGACGATCTCGTACTCCCGGAGGTATTGGCGGCGGTCCGAGAGGAACTCGGCCGCAGACTCCGCGTAAGAAGCAACACCCCGCCGTCCGTCACCTGAAAGCTTCGACTCGAGGAAATAGACGGTCAGCGAGCCGTTCTCGTAGAGGGCATGGATGCCATCCAGCCCGTGGATGGGCATGTTGGCTGCCGTCTTCAGCGACATCTTACTCGCCACCTGCGCAGCCCTGAGGTGCTCCTGCACCAAGCTATAGGCGAGAACTTCGCCGAGCTCGCTCGCTCGGCTGGGGTGTCGGGCATTAAAGTCTATGAATAGATTTTTCACCGCCGTGTAACAATTGGCGATGGCGGTCATGTCGCCCCCCGCGATTTCGCGGCGGAACTTCTCCTGCTTACGTCTCGGGAGGGCGTAGAACATACATTCCCGCCAGAGAAATTCAGCGAGGTCCGCGACCCTCGGCTTGTCCTCTGCAAACCGGACGTGCAGGAGGCCAGTGCGCGGTCCCTCCCAATCCGCGTCGTGGACAGCGCGAACGCAGCAGTTCACCACGCTGTCGATCCTGGACGGGTTTAGGAGTGTCGCAAGGGCACGGGCGAACGCATCGCCGTCCATGACATCGCCGTTGTGCCCGCAAGCGCTGTCGTCCGGCATCTCAGTCCCGTGCAAAGGAGCTTAGAGCACGGAACTCGCGCTTGCGAAGGCTGGGCCATTTGAACGGTTCGGGCAGGAGCATGGATCAAGCTGCGAGGAGGCTCCCGAATAGATCCCACAACCGCCAGATTCGCAACCTACGAGCGAACGAGCGCTTGCCGTTGCCACTAACTTCATTGCCCGCAGGGCCTCCGCCAATGAAGCCAGCGTCCCCGGTGCCGCGTTTGAGCGCTTTGTCTATGCCACTATCATGGCTAGGTGCACTTCAATTTCAACGAGGCTCCTAACGACCATCGCGGTTTTTTTGCTTGGTCAGCGTGCATGGCCTAACGGCACGCGAGCTCAACGTGGCGCCAGATCAGCACGTGGAGGAGCCGATCAAGATGATCCTTGGCGGTACTATGAACTTGGTCAACGAGATCGGCACGTTGAGGAACCGGTTCTCCGACGCGCATGCTCCGGGCGGCGAGATTCCGGTGAAGCCGTCGGCCCGGCACGCGGCACTCGCAGTCAACATGGCCACGTTCCTGATCGAGACGTATGTAGTGCAGCAAGGGAAGGCGCCCGCTTAGACCCGGGCCTTCCCCGTCGTTCGTCTAAGTTGCAATCCGTCCGTCTTCATGCTTAACAAAGAGACGACTTGCGGATAGATTTTGCTATGATGTTTCGTCATAGTTGAAACCATCGTGGGGCCGACTGCTCTCCGAGATTCGACCGTTATACTATATTCCCGGCAATATATATGCGAATTCGCATAAGAGTATCCGCAAGTCGTCCATGCCTACGCCATCGCCTGAACTTGAACGCTTGAAGAAAGCAACCGACCTCAAGGGCGTCGCCTCGCTTTTGAACGTCAAGCCGGCTCAGCTTTCGTATGCTCTCTACCATATGCCGCCGGCCATTAAATACCACTCGTTCACGGTGCCGAAAAAGCGCGGTGGCAACCGCACGATCAGCGCTCCCCATGGCGGTCTGAAATACATCCAGAAGCAGCTCGCCACGTTGCTGCTCGGCATCGAGAAAGAGCTAGAGGGAGATCGTCGCAAGAGCTCGATCCTTGCGCACGGCTTCAAGAAAGAGCTCTCGATCATCACGAACGCCATCCGTCATCGCAACAAGCGATGGGTGTTCAATATCGACCTGAAGGACTTCTTCCCGTCGATCAATTTCGGCAGGGTTCGCGGCTTTTTCATCGCGAACAACCAGTTCGCGTTGCCCCCCAAGACCAGCACTATCCTGGCTCAGCTAGCGTGCCACGATAACGCGCTTCCTCAGGGAAGCCCTTGCTCACCACCCATCTCCAACCTGATCGCCAGCATCCTGGACTACCGGCTGAACCGGTTGGCCCGTGAGTGCAATTGCACTTACACGCGATACGCCGACGACATCACGTTCTCGACAAACGAGCGGGAGTTTCCGGAACGGATCGCCGTTCTGGATGGCCCCAACGCCTGGCAGCCGAGCGACGAGCTTGCGTCGCGCATCGTTTCCTCGGGCTTCGAGATCAATTCCCACAAGACGCGGATGCAGTATCGAGACTCTCGTCAGGACACGACGGGCCTCATCGTCAACCGGCACCTCAACGTCCCGGTCGAATACTGGAAGCAGGCCAGGGCGATGTGCCACCGCCTGTTCGTCGACGGCCAGGCCTATCGAGTTTTCGACGGTAAAAAGGAGCCGATCTCGCTCGATAGCCTGAGGGGGCGCCTGAATTTCATCTATCACATTCGCAGACTGACGCAGAGCAAAGGCAAGCCGGACAAGTCGAAGGGCATTCCGGGATATCGGCGACTTTTCGCGCGCTTCCTGAATTACAACGCGTTTTGGTCGATCGAAAAGCCCGTTATCGTCTGCGAAGGTAAGACGGATGGCATATACCTGCGGAGCGCCATCCGCTCCCTCCATGCCAAATTTCCGGGCTTCTTCGAGACCGTCGACGGTAAGATCAAGATCCGCCCATCGTTCTTCAAATATACCACGAACACTCGCGAGGTTCAGGATCTGTCGGGCGGCAACGGGCAGCTGAAAAATCTCGTGGCGCAGTACAAACACCGGACGAAAGGCTTCAAGGGCACGCCGAAGGCGCCCGTGATCATTGTCACCGATTGCGACACCGGGGCGGTCGACCTGTTCAAGGAAGTGAGCAAAATCGTCGGCACGACGGTGGCCGGTGATGACCCATTTTATTACCTTCATACAAACCTATATGTCGTTCCGGTTCCGAAACTCGGGCTTCCGGAGACGGCGATCGAAGACCTTTTTGAGAAGTCACTGCTCGACACCAAGATCGACGGAAAGACCTTCGACAAGACGAATCATGAGCAGGACGGCGGCAAATTCTACTCGAAGTTCACCTTCGCCACGAAGCTCGTTGCAGCTTCGAAGGTGCCGCTCGACTACAGCCGTTTCGAGCCGCTCCTCCAAGCGATGTTAGATGTCGAAGCCGACTACGCGACTCGGTTAGCCACCGTCCCTCCAACCGTGCTGCCCGCGCACTAGTTCACGGCCTATGCGCGACATGCATATGCCTGACCGAAGCGCTCAGTACAGCGGGGGCCGCCCCAGCGGTTCCGCCGTTGGAAAACCTGCCTCTGCGCGCGGCGGTTGATCCATCGGCGGGCCTGCCATCAGCCCAGGCTCCGGCTCGGCAAGTTGCTCACCCAAAGGCCCCGCAAAACTCCGCACCTCACCCAGCTCCGCCCCCTGCAGCGCCTGCACGATCTCCCCCACCACGCCCTGCAGCTCGACAATCGCCTGGGCCATCCCAGCCAGCGCCGGCTCGGCCTGCGGCTCGGCCGCCTGCTCCGCCGCCCCGCGCGAAACCATCTGCGCCGCCATCGCAGCCTCGAGCGCAAGCTCGGCCTTCCCCGCTTCAGCCTGTTTGCGGCGGGCTTCGGCCTGCTTGGCCAAAAGCTCCGCCTCGCGCGTCGCCAGTTCCATCTGCCGGGCCGCCTGCTGCGCCGGGTCGGGCGGTGGCGGCTGCATCGGCTGCGGCAGCGGCTGGCCTGCCTTCTGCGCCTTCAGCGCGCGGATTTCGGGCGGCAGCACCGTTTCCAGGCGCTCGCCGATCTCGTCGGCCAGCTGCCAGTCCTGGGCCTTGGCGACGAGGTCGAGGATCAGCGGCGCGGTCTGCGGCGCCGCCTGGATGAAGGCGGTCATGCCGTCGCGGACCTCCTCGCGCTTGGTCGCATAGCTCGGCCCCATCTGCAGCGCGACATCATAGGCGCCGGTCGTCACGTCATTCGAGAGCCGCGGCGTCATGCCGTCGGCCGCAACGCCGCCGAGCTGGTTGATCCTGATCTCCTGCGTCTTGCCGTCCTCGCCGATGATGCGCAGCACCCGGGCCGTATCGTAGATTTTGGGTATCAGGTCGACCAGGATCTTGCCGGTATGGCGGATCGCGCGGGCCCAGTTGTCGATATAGACGTAAGTGCCGGTGTCGCCCTCGCGCTGGCGCGCCAGGATCGCCCTGCCGCTGGTCTCGTTCGAGCGCTGGCCGAGCGAGGCATTGTAGATGCCGATCACGGCCTGCATGTCGCGCGCCGCCCGCTCGATGCCCTCGGCAATCCCCTGCGAGGAGACCGCCGGCTGCACGCGCTGCGGCGGAATGCTGCCATTGGCGCCATCGGGCGTATAGGGCAGATAGGCGTGGTTGCGGCGGTTCGCCGTCTCCCAGATATCCTGGTACTGCTCAAAATTCTTCTCGGTGCCGATGAAGGGCGCCTTTGGCTGCAGCGCCGTCACCTCGGTCTGCGCCGACGAGAGATAATTGTAGCTGCGCTGCGGGTCCTTGGCGAAACGCACCACGCCATGGCGCAGGATGCGCCGGCCGATGCGGACCTCCTCGCCGATCACCGGGACGATCGGAATGAGCGAGCCCGGCCAGAGCTCGGGCCCCTCGACCACCTCATGGGCGGTGACGAGCGAGCGATAAAGCCGGAAGGATTCGCGCGTCTCGACACGGATGCCCGCCGCCTTCAATTCCGCGGCCCGGGCCGCGTCATCGGAAAGATCCTCGATCGCGCCGTCATCCAAGAGCGCCAGCGTCTTCTTCCCCGGCGTCTTGCACCAGTATTCGCCGACGCGGATCGTGTCGGCCGCGATCCAGTCGCCGCGCGTCGCGCCCGCCGCCCCGCTTGGTGCGAAATCGGTGATCGTGGCGTCCGGATAAAGCGCCTTGAACTTTTCGCGCGACATGTCGAAGGGCACGAGGCATTTCAGGGCGTCCTCGCGCGTCGGCAGCACGGCGTCGATATCGAACATCACGCCGAGCGCATCCTCGATCGGCGCGATGCGGATTTCCTGGTTGAAGGTGCTCTCGCCAGCATATTCGGTCTTCACGCGCCAGGCGCCGATGCCGCAGGTGACCTGGCTGTCGGCGCCTTGAAAATAGACGCCGGGCGCATCGGAGCGGTTCTCGACATAGCGGATCACACCCGCCAGCGCCTCGGCCTTCTCCGGATCGCCCTGGTCGTCGACGGGGATGACCTTGATCGCCGGCCGCATCTGCCGCATGTCGCCGGTGACCTGGCGGACATATTGCGGGATCTGGTTGATGGTCTGGACCGGGCGCCCTTCCTCGATGCGCGCGGCTTCGATCTCTTCAGGCCATTGGTTGCCGGCGCGGAATTCGAGATCGTCATAGCCGGCCTCGATATTGGCCCGCTCGCGCTCCATCCAGTCGTCATAGACCTTTAGCGCATCGCGCACGATTTTGGCCTTGTCGTCGTCGGAACCCATGTGGGCCGTGATCTCGCCGGCCTCGGGCTTGTCTTGGGCTGTCATGTTCATGCCGCCATCCATCCGCCGGACTTGCCGGCGAGCCTGAGCTTGCGCTCGGCCCGCGCCATCCGCGGCTCCTCGTAAACGACGCAGGCGAGCCCAAATGCGTCGGCCGCGTGCGAAGCCCAGTCATGTTCGGGGCCGAGATCGATATCGCGCGCCTCGTGCTTGCGGGCGTGATAGGCGCCGAGCGCCTCGAGCCCGGCCGTGGTCGTCGCCTCGTTGATCCAGATCACGGGAAACAGGCGCCGCGCCGCCTCGATGCGCTGCATCGCTGCGCCCTTGCCCTGGTTCGGCACGACCGTGACCTCGAAACCGGCCTCGCGCAGCGCGCTCTCATAGGAGACGTCATAGACCTTGTCGTTGCTCGCCCCGTCATGGGGCAGGATGCAGAGCGCGCTGCCATAGCCATTCGCGCGCAGCCAGGTGACATGGCTGGCGAGCGGCTGTCCCTGCGCCTCGTAATAGTTCAGCACGCGGATCTCGCGGCCGACGAATTGCATGATCCAGATGGCGCAGGCATCGGCCTTGGCGCCGGTGCCGCCAATGTCCCAGATCGCGCGGATCGTCATCAGCGGGTCGGGCCCGACGGCCCCCAGCCTGCCCTGGCTGCGCATCTCGGCGAGCTGCGTCGCGTAATAGGCGCCGACCGAGATGCTGGCATAGCCGCCTTCCCAGATATGGTCGTATTGCTCGGCATTGTCGCGGCGGCAGTCCTGCCGTTCCCGTTCAAGCACGCTCGGAAACCATGGGTTGTGCCTCCAATTGGCCTGGACGACGACGGCGCCGGTCGGCGGGCTCGCGCCGCGCAGCAGCTGGTCGATCGGGTCCTGCCTTCGGCGCGGGTTCCAGCCGCACCAGATCTCGGAGCCTTCCGCACGGAGCGTCGGGCGCAGCAGGCTGAGCGAACGGGCCGAGATCGTCTGCGCCTCCTCGATCCAGGCGCGCTTGAACCCTTCCAGCGACTTGATCGATTCCGCCGTGTGGTCCTGCATGCCCTGGAAGATGATGGCGCCGTCGCCCGGCGTCTGGATCGTGTCGCGAAAGATCTTGAAGCCCTCGGCCTGGCCGAGCCCGAATTCCGCGAGTTTTGTCTCGATCAGGCGCTTGGCGCTCTGTTTCAGCGTCTTCTGGACCTCGCGGATGCAGACCGAAAGCAGACCGCGTTCGCGCAAACTGTCCTCGACCAGGAGGCCGGCGAAGAAATGCGATTTGCCGGAGCCGCGCCCGCCATGGGCGCCCTTGTAGCGGGCCGGTTCCAGCAGCGGGGCAAAGACCCTAGCCGTCGGAATGTCCAGTGGGGTCGACGATGACACGGCGAATGGCCTCGATGCGGGCGCCCTCCGCGCCGGGGGCAGCGGCGGGCGGCGGCTTGTCGCTGTATTTCTGCGGCTGGAGCCTTGCGGCCATCCATTTGCGGGTTTCGATCTGGAGCTTGCGCTGGTCGGCGCCCCTGGCGGTCTCCGGCGCGGGTTTGCCGGCCCTCCCCGCCTCGCCGCTCTTGGCCGCCTCGCCCTCGGCGGGCGCGTCGGAAATCTCGAGGATTTCGTCGAACAGCGTATCGGCCCGGAATTCGCGCGCCCTGGCATATTGCCCGCGAAACCCCTCGTTCTCCTCCAGCCAGCGGAAGACCGTGCCGGTCGTCGGCATGCCGGCTTCAGCGCAGATCGCGCGCAGGCTCTGGCCATCGGCGATGCGCTCGCAGATCATGTCCGCGAGCTTTTGGGTGAACAGCAAGGAGCGCGCCATCGCAGCGGGTCCGGACATGAAAAACCCCGCTTGGGGCGCGGGGTGGGAGATGGCGGGGGCTGCGGAGGCCGCTGGCGCTGGCGCATCACCGATCAGCGGCGGTACCGACGTTCCATCGCCTGGCCCCCGATGATCGTCAACGCGACGACGGATAGCCCTGCGACGAAGGAAAACGCGCCAAAGGTCGTCTTCCAGTAATACTGGACCGCGATGAGATTGATGACGCAGAAGGCGCCGATCACATAATTCGTCATGTCATTCGCGACCTGTTCGCCATGACATCTAACGCAAGGTCGCGCGCGCCTCTATAGGCTGTGAACCCATAGAATCGTAATGGTCGAGGCTGTTCAACGCCGCGATCATGCGAAGATTTCCACATCTCCTCCCCCGAGAGCGATCACCCAAAGGCCACCGTTCTCTGCCGGCAGGTTGACTTGCCATCCTTCGTAGCCAGCAGAGTAGTTGAAAGCGTCCAATCTGACGGCGTCCTCAAATCGTATTGAGAGGTCAGCCGTTTCTCGGTCGACAGCGACACCGACAATTACTTTCTTGTCTAGAATACCGTTGACGAGGGCTTCCCCATCCACGGGGGCTGGCAAGCCAAATTGCTGACCGTCGTCCCCACCAGCGAACGCAATTCGCCCGTTCGCTACAATTCGCCAAGGGATCGGCAGAGAGATCACTCCACCGCCAGCAAGGTTGAGCGCCCAGTCCCATTCCCGGCGCTCAATCGAGCCGCACCTTCCAATCAGACGTTGTTCCAAGCGAGACAGCCATTCTTCATCCATGGAGCCAGCTTAGCGCACTGGAGAACCTCCGCTAGAGGAGAGATCATGAGCCGTTGCGGAAGTCCGTCGGATGTTGCTCTCTTGATGCTTGCTTTCCCAATTGGTGCATCATGCTCCCCTATAGGCCAGCCACGCTCGCTAGCGCATTCCTGCTCGTTTTGGCTGCCCCAGTGAGAGCCGAACAGCCCAAGCGCATCGACGGCCTTGGCTGCTGGCAGACAGAGGTTCACGTGATCAAACGCGTAGGGATAATCTATTCCGCGTTCTGCTTTCTAAAAGGAGGACGCCTTTATTTTTCAGGGATGCACGGCACCTCGGGTGAAAGCTATGAGGCCGCGCGCAGGTCGAGATCGACGGGAAGGAGTGCGCTATCGAACGCTCGAGCGATGGGGCGGCGTTGCGAATTCCTAAATGCTCGAATTTCGCGGCGGAGTGGCAAAAAGCGCGCCCCCAGGATGTGGTTCCAATACCTCGATAGACCGTTGGCTCCCCCTGCCGAAACATTTACCGCGACGGGCGCCTTGACGCTTATCACCCAATAGAGAAACCCGCGCGGGGCGGGAGATGACGGGAACCGCGGAGGTCGCTGGTGCATCGCGCCTGCGGATCACCGCTCGGGGGCAAAGCCGACCTGCGATCGCCTGGCCCGCGATGATCGTCAACGCGACGACGGATAGCCCTGCGACGAAGGAAAACGCGCCAAAGGTCGTCTGCCAGTAATATTGGACCGCGATCAGATTGATGACGCAGAAGGCGCCGATCACGTAATTCGTCATGTCATGCGCGACCTGTTCGCCATGACATCTAACGCAAGTCGGACGCACCCCTGGTGGATTGATCGAGACGGAAGAGACCTGTTTGGCATTCCCCGCGCCGCTGCGGCATCCGACATTGCGGGATGCGTACTGGTATCAGCATCGACATTACGGCTTCGGACAGGGCTCGGCTTGAAGCGATCGTCGCTGGAGCCACAAGGCTGTCCCGATAAATTTGGCGTGATTGTCATACTTCCAACAGGGCACCAGCGCTTCTTGCAAGGCGGGGGACTTCTAGAAGGAGGTCGTGACCATGAAACTCCGTTTTCCGATCGCACTCGCCGCTTCAACGATCGTTTTGACAGGCCAAGTCATGGCGGCGGAAGTGGACATGTCGAAGCTCACTTGCAAGGAGGTCGGCGCTATGCCTGCCGCGCGGACTATTGCCGTCGCCATGTGGGTGAGCGGCTATGTCCATGGCAAAGCCGGCAATGCCATGCTGGACGGTGACAAGGCGCATGCCAATGCCGAGAAGATCGCTGACTATTGCAAAGCGAATCCCGCTGCCACGCTGACGACCGCGGTAGAGGCGGTCGCCAAGTCGTAGCAGCCTATTGAATGATGGCTAGCTGAGTGGCCCCCGATGAAGGGGCTTGGCTTCCGGCCGACCGTGACTGCGCCGGCCTGAAACGCGGAAGCGCCCGGCCATCCCTGGCCCGGGCGCAAATCACCACCTTGAATAACGGCATAGCATGCACAAAAAACGCATGTAAACCCCACGCATGCGATTCTTGTGCACAAGCTCAACCTGAGCCGTTAGGTTCTGGCATTGGGCGCGCGGCGGACGCTGCCGCTGAGGGCGTTTCCGGGGCGTTGAGGTGCGCGACCAGGCCTTCACGGAGACCGGCGCCGCGTTGTGGGCCTTGAACGCGCTGTCGTTCGCGCCGGGACCTGCCGGCACGCCCTGTCGATCCTGCGCCAGGAACGCAAGACGTTCGCGCCGCCCTCAAGGAACAAGCCAACGGCTCGTGAACCTCTGGCCTTGCCGATAGGTCAGGATCGATTTCTCTGCCTGGTCACAGGCCTCCACGAAGGGCTCTCGATCCATCGAGAACTCCTTGTCGGATACGAACGCCGTCACGAAACAATGCGTGCGGTATTCTCCAAGAATTCGGTTGCGCATCTTGAGGTTCGTTCGCGCAAAGGCCGTTTCCAGCGATCGCCCCTTGAACTCGGAAACCCCGTAATCGACGAGTTCCGTCTCGACGGTCATCAATTCCCAACGATCCTGCAGCTGGCTGCGGAGCCAGAGGGCCAATGCGGGATATTTGACGCCGGCCCGTTCCGAGCGTCCCTCGACGAATTCCTTCATCTCATTGCCGAGAGCGCCCTCGAATGCACGCGCCAGGGCACCGTGCTCGCGCTGGAGGTCAGCCTGTCGCTGAGCCTTGAGCGTTTTCTCGTCCTGGTTCCTTTCGGACGCGAGGCGCTTTTCGTCGTCCACGCGTCGGCGACGATCGGCTTCCTGTTGAACGTCGCGCGCCTTGGCATCGGCCAACGCTTTCTGGCTGGCCTCCACCTCGACGGGAGAGACCCAGACCGGGAAATAGCGGAATGGCAGGTTGTCCCGGCGCAGCGCTGCCGCAACGGTTTGCAGCTCCGTGCCGCTGGCATAGACCGCGCCGCATTGTCCTCGCTTGCTTGCAATGAACGAGGCCTCCACCGAGGTTGCAACAAAGGTCGGGGGACCCTTGAGTTCCTCGGTCAATTGCGGGGCGTGGGCGCGCAAGACCTGTTCATGCGCCTCTCTCGGATCAACGCCGGCCATGCAGATGACGGAAGACCGCGTTTCGAGCAGGGCAAGGGCAAAGCCAGGCTGGCTGCCCTTCTCGACAGCAGCTTCAACTTCGAGCGCACGCACGGCTTCCGCCTGCACCAAGGCCTGGGCCTGGCTCGCCGTCGAGGTCGCCATCACCGCCAGCAAGCCTGAGTCGAGCGCGGAGAGCAGCGTGACGATATCGCCCCCCTTTTCTTTCAGCCATTGGCCACGCGCCACAATGACCAGGTCATTGGCGGTGATCATGCGCAGATCGCAGCGCGGAATCGGGAACTTGAGTGACTGATTCCAGTCCTTCAACGTCGCATTGAGCGCGCGGACCCTTGAGGCCTCCAGAGCTCCGGGATGGGGCTGGCAGGCGATCGTCCTGGTGCTCTCGAAAACGAGATCCCCCTTGATGTTTCTCACGACGGAGGGAGCGTTTCCGGTATCGTTGTGAAGGATGAGAATGTCATCCTCAGGTCCCTCAAACAGGACCCGGTTCTTTGCCGTCAGCGCCTTCGTTACGGTCGCCGCCTCGCTGAGCCCGTCCTTCAACGACTCAAATTCTCCGACAAGGCGTGCGACCGTGGCATCGTCGCTCTCGGACGAGGAGGTTTTCAGTTCATCGCCAAAGCGTTCGGCCACGGTCCGCCAGCGCGCAGGCAGCGGCAAGGCCAACGCGCCATCAATGGTGCGACGCGCCTCTGCCAACGAAGCCAATTGTTGCTGACGACGAGCAAGAGCAGCGTCTGCCCGGTCGAACTTCGCTTGCAGCGCCGTGTACCTGGCGTGAAGCGCGACAATTCGTGTCGTGGTTCCGCTATCCCAGGCCGCCTTGCCTGAGCTCGCCGCATCCGGGATGCGCTGGTCCAGCCGACTGGCCGTCGCAGACGACATCACACCGTCTGACGGCAACCCTTCCGCTGTCTGGAAGGCTGCGATGGCGACGCGCGTGCCGCCCCCATAGATTCCATCGACCGTGTCCGATGCCGGGATGTAGCCCGCTGTCTGCAGCAAGCCTTGCAAACGGAGATGGTCGACAACGGATCGCGATGCTTCTTCGCGCGCGGTCAGCGGAAACTCGCGCTCAACCCGGGCTCTCCAGAAGTCGCGATTGCGCCTGTATTCGCCCGTCAGGCAAGAGACTGCACCCGCCAAACGCTTCGGAGGCACCGCGCCCTTTTCAGGCACGCCGCACCGTTCCTTGGCGACCCGGCTCTGGTCAAACGCCTCCTGCTTGAGCTCTTCGCGTTGAGCGGGAATGAGATGCCGGAGAACGTAGTAGGGCTGGAACATTTCGAGATCGAGCCGCTTCAGCCCGTCATCGCCGCAAATCACCTTTTCGATCGGCAGCTTGGATTTCGCGCAGTCGAATGACGGTTCGATCTTTGCGGGCGCAACGGGCTTTGGCTTCGGCAGCGGCTGATTGACGATTGCGACAAATTCCGCTTCGAGACCGGCGGCTTCGCCGCGCAGCTCGGTCGCGGCAAGGGCGGCCCTTTGCTCCACCCGTGCTTTCAGCGAGGACAGCTTGTCGAGCGCCGCGAGCCGGCCCATTTCCACCTGCTCGATCTGGGCGAGTTGAAGTCGCTCGCGACGGAACGCTTCGACAGCCTCCTGCGACGGCGGATTGTCGGCGGTTCCTGCAGTTGAAACGCGCCGCAGAAGCGTTTGCGATTGCGCACGCACCACATCGGATCGTGAATCCCGGTATGGTTCAACCTCGGTTCGCAGGCGGGCGAGTTCGACAAGGCGTTGACGACCTTCCACGCGGGCCAGTCGCTGCTGGCGCCCATCCGGGCTTTCGACATCGACGATGACGATGGGCGTACCCGTGAGATGCAGGTCAACCGCGGCGCGCCCATCGACGACCACTGATTTCCCGCTGCTGTCGCGGCGGCCAAGGGCCTGATCGCACATCGTGGCCACGGGCGCGCCCGTCTCGTCTGCCACGGTGCATTGATAGCCGGTCCGCAGGTTTGATGGATCAAGGCGAATGCACTGGGAGCGGATGGAGGAAAGTCGCGGATCCCCAGGCGCGATCCCGGCCTGGATGAGGCGCGCAGGGTTTACCCCCTCGCGGGACAGAAGACGTTGCAGGCAATAAAGCCTCTGCTCCGGTTCCCGGGACCAGGCATCGCGCGCTGCCTGCATCTGTGCCGCGGCCATCAGCCCCCCGACAGCCCCGAAGATGCCTTCCATTCCCTGCGCCGCAACATTCGTAGCACTGACGCAGCTTGCCAGAACGGCAAACAGTCTTCCCAACGACATCATCTACTCCCCAGCCCGCTCTACTTTGCAGCCCTACCTGTGGGGAAGGCAAGTTCCGCTGCGATCTCACCAGGCGTTTTCGGCAGAGCCCCCGTATTGTGGGAAACCGCGCAGATAGCTCAGGCCCCTCACGGCGGCAGCGCCGCGCCGCTCAGCGCTGCGTCAACCGGGTGATCTTTGCTTCGGGAACCCCGGCGAAGGTGTTTGCCAGCAGATAGTACGGGCTGGACTGCACCCATCTCTCGCAGTCAAGCGCGGGTGAGCCCCCCTGCTTCACGTCGACGGCTCAACGAAGCTGCTCTCACGCGCTCTGCGCTTCTTTGCGCCTCCGGCCGGGTGCTGCCTGCTGCGGCATCCGTTCCGGGCCCGGACGTGCTGCGGTCATTCGAACAGCTTTGCCAGCCCGCCCTCCCTGACCAACTCAAGCGGCGCCGAGGGGCGATCTCGCTGCACTTACCCCTTCCCCTGCTGCCGCATTCGCGATCTCCGTCGCACTCACATCAGGCCCGGAGACTGCCGTCACGAGCGAAACAGATTCTCCGCCATGAAGGTGACGAGGGCCTGAATTTTGGGGGACAGCTGGCGGCTGGAGGGCCACAGGATGCGGAACTCTCCGACATCCTCGACATGATCGGCCAGGACGGACACGAGCCTCCCCTCGGCGATCTGCCGCCCCACCGTGAAGAGCGGCAGGCAGGCCAGGCCGAGCCCGGCCTCGGCCATGCTGATCAAGGGCTCCAGCGTGCTGGCCATGGATGAGATCGGCAGCTCGAGCTGTCCCGCCTCCGCGTGGTTGCGCAGCGGCCAGCGCTCGAGCTTGCCCGATGAGGGATATTTGTGGTGCAGGCAGATATGCGCCGACAGGTCCTGCGGCGTCTGCGGGGTGCCGAAGCGGGCGAAATACTCCCGCGATCCAACGATGCGATGCGAGAATTTGCCGAGCGTCCGCATCATCAGGCGGCTATCGCTGATCTCGCCCGTGCGCACCACCACGTCAAACCCCTCCTCGATCACATCGACCAGGCGATCGGTGAAATCGAGGTCGATCGAGACCTCCGGAAAGGCCTGCATGAATTTTGTGATCGTCGGCATGAACAGCATGCCGGCGAGCGGCAGACTGACGCGAAGCCTGCCGCGGGGGGCCGCCATGCTCTGCGACAGTTCCTGTTCCGCCGCCTCCAGCTCAGCAAAGATGCGCCGGCAGCGCTCCAGGAACATGGCGCCCTCGGCCGTGATCGCGATGCTGCGGGTGTTGCGGTGAAAGAGACGGACGCCGAGACGCTTCTCCAGGCGGGCGATCGTCTTGCCAATGGCCGAGGAGGACACACCCAGCGCCTCTCCGGCGCGCACGAAGCTGCGGGTCTCGGCGGTCACGACGAACGCATTCAACGCACCGACAGTATCCACGGTCCAAGCCTCCATTGCGGACATGGATGTCCGTTATCTCCGGAGCCATAGCCCATTTTTTCCGCCCTGTGTCGCGGTCTATCCCTGGCGACGGCGGCATCGTCCGCCGGCCCTTCCCGATCGGAGATCCCGTGACTGATTCCCCAAAAGCTAACCTTGCCCCTGAAGCAGAACACGCCCCCAAGGCCGAATTCGCCATCGCGCCTCAACCCACCGTCTTCGTCGTCAACGTCATCCATGCCCATCCCGGCAAGCAGGAGGAGGCCTTCAGGATCATCCAGGATGTCGTGCACTATGTCGCAGAGCGAAAGGAGGGATTTCTCTGGAGCAACCTGTCGAAAAGCACGGACGGCAAGACCGTCGTGAACATCGAGGCGATCCGCGACGAGAACAATGTCGACGAGTTCTTCTCCGATCCGGTCTTCGCCGAAAAGTTCAAGCGGCTGGACACCGTCTCGAAAAGCGAATTTCACATCTACAGGGTCGCGGACCTTGTGCTTCCCGGGCGGCCTGTCGGGTGAGCAACCCGGACCTCTTCCGATCAGACTGATAGGTCGGAAGACGCCACCCGCGACTGCGCTTTGAAAGAGCAGTCGTCAACGGACGCTTCGATGAGAGGCGGCGGCAACCTTGCTCCCGGCGAGTGCCAGCGAGACGATGATTGCGGCATGGCGAAGCATGAAACTCTCCCTGCTGCGCCAGACAGAGCATAGGCCGCAGGGGCCTTCAACGGGCGCCCTGGTGCGCGCTCCCTCGTCATCCCCGCGGCTGCGCGCGCCCTGTTGCGGCGGGCTCGTCTGCGAGAAGCGCGCGAAACGCCTGCGCGGCCCGGCCGGAATAGCGCTCCTTGTGCCTGAGCATGATGAAGCGGCGGGAGGGAATCTCGGCTGCGACCTCGACGAGCGCGCCCGATTGCAGGGCGTTGGAGACGACGAGCCGCGACATCAGGCTGGCGCCGGCGCCCGCTTCGACGGCGGCGCGCACGGCCTCGTTGGCGGGCAGTTCCAGCACGACCTCGAGCGCGGCGAGCGCGCGTCCGGCGCCGGCGAGAACGGTCTCCAGAAGCTGCCTCGTGCCTGAACCCGGCTCGCGCAGGACCCAGGGGCTTTCACCGAGCGCCGCCGCGTCGACGCGGCCCCGCCCCGCCCAGGGATGACCGGGCGCGACGACGATCGTCATCTCGTCCACCGCGATGGCCTCCTGCGCCAGATGGGGATCGTCGATCTCGCCCTCGACAAGACCGATATCGGCAAGCCCGTCATGGATGGCAGCCGCGACCGTCTCGGTATTGCCGATCGCCAGTGGCGTCTCGATGCCGGGGTGCCGGGCGCGAAACGCCACGAGCCGCCGCGGCAGCCAGTAATTGCCGATCGTCTGGCTCGCCGCGATCGACAGCCGCCCGCGCTTCAGCCCGGCCAGGTCAGCCAGGACCTGCTCGCCCGCGGCGGCACGCGCCAGGATCGCACGCGCCTCGCCCAGGAACAGACGGCCTGCATCGGTCAGCGCGATCCGGCGTCCGACACGGTCGAACAGTTTGACGGCATGGCGCTGTTCGAGGGCCGCGATCGCGGCGCTCGCCGCCGATTGCGTCAGGTTCAGCTCGGTCGCTGCGCGCGTGACATGCTCGCGTTCGGCGACCGCGACGAAGATGCGAAGCTGTTCGAGCGTCATGAGCCGTCAGGGGGTTGCGCGGGCCGGAAAGAAGCCCGTGGTAGGAATGATCGATTTTATCGATCGAAACAAGACAAACAACATGTTGGATTGCTCTAACGAAAGAGCCCAGGCACGGCGCATCGAACTGCCAGGTGCCGTCATGACGCTGCAAAGCCACGATCAGACAAGCTCGGCCGGCCGGATCCCCGGCAGCCTGAAGCGCCTTGGACCTGGCCTTCTGCTCTGTCTGGCCGTGTCGGGGGCGGCTCTCGCCGTCGAGCATCTGGAGGCCGCCTTCTTCCAGCGCGCCTGGCTCGAGGCGCTCGTCCTGGCCATTCTCTTGGGAACCCTGGTCCGGTCGCTCTGGAGCCCCGCCAGCCGCTGGCGCGCCGGCATCACGTTCTCGGCGAAGACGCTGCTGGAGGTCGCGGTCGTGCTGCTCGGGGCCTCCCTGAGCGCCGCCACGATCGCCACCGCCGGCGCACCGCTTCTGCTTGGCATCGCCGCCGTGGTCTTCATCGCGATCGGGCTGAGCTACGGCATCGGCCGCCTGCTCGGACTGCCGCAGCGCATGGCCATCCTCGTCGCCTGCGGCAATTCGATCTGCGGAAATTCAGCCATCGCCGCCACCGCGCCGGTCATCGGCGCCGATGGCGAGGACGTCGCCGCCTCGATCGCGTTTACCGCGGTGCTCGGGGTCGCGGTCGTGCTGTGCCTGCCGCTCCTGATCCCGGCGCTCGGCCTCAGCGTCCACCAGTTCGGAATCCTGTCGGGCCTGACGGTCTATGCCGTGCCCCAGGTCCTCGCGGCGACGGCGCCAGCCGGCCAGGCTGCGGTCCAGATCGGAACCCTGGTCAAGCTGGTGCGCGTGCTGATGCTCGGCCCCGTCATCCTCGTGCTCTCGCTGCTGTCTGGCCGGCTGCGCGCGGAAACGGACGCGCTGGCTCCCCATGTGACGGCTGGCGATCGCCCTGCCCCGCGCGGAATCGCGCCGCATCATATCGTGCCCTGGTTCATCCTCGGCTTCCTGGTGCTGGCGGCGCTGCGCTCGGCCGGGCTGTTTCCGGCGGTCCTGCTTGCGCCACTCGCCACCATCGCGAACCTTTTGACCATCGTCTCGATGGCGGCGCTCGGGCTCGGCGTCGACATTCGCTCCGTCGCCAGGGCCGGCCCCCGCGTCGCAGCCGCGGTCATCCTCTCGCTGCTGGCGCTCGCGGCGATCTCGCTTGGCCTCATCCACCTGATCGCTGTGCCGTGAGGCGCCGTGACGTCTGTCGTGGCCTCGCTCCCGGGGGCCGCCCGGGAGCGCCAGCCATGATCGGCAGCTTGCGGGTCCAGGCCCCTGGCGGCGGGAGCCCCGCTCAGCGCTGCTTCAGCTTGGTGATCGTTGCCGCGAGAACCCCGGCGAAGTTGTTGGCCAGGAGATAACGCGGGCTGGACTGCACCCAGCGGTCGAGGTCGATCTCCTCGAACTTGCCATTGTCCCAGGTCTGCACGATCTCGAGATCGTCGTCGCCGACATTCTTGACCGCGTGCCCAAAACCCTGCGGGATATAGGCGACGTCGCCCGGCTTGAACTCGGCCACCTTGCCGCGCCCGCCCGAGCCGAAGAGCGCCACCTGGCCCTTGCCGCGCAGGTAGTAGTGCCACTCGTTCGCGTTCACGTTCCAGTGCAGCTTGCGCATGGCGCCCGGCTTGATGGTCATCACGCCGCCAGACATGGCCTTCGAGACGGGCCATTCGTCGACCGTCGCAAGACGGAAGCTGCCGCCGTCGAAGTCGCGCACCGCCCGGTTGTCGTGCAGCAGGGCGAATTTATGCGTCGAATCCTTCGGCCAGGGCGCATCGAGCGCGTCTGACGCCGGCAGCACGGCGCCCGCCTGGATATAGGTCTCGCCCTTGGGAAAGGCGTCGAACAGATCCTTCGGCACGCCGAAATTGAGCGCCAGAAAATCCTTGGGCGTCACGTCGATCCAGTCCGTGATCGAGAAGGTGCCGTGCTCGGAAAAGGCGCCATTGTCGAAGGACAGGATGAAGTGGCAGGGCTTGTCGCCGATGGTCTGGATCGCGTGACCATGGCCCTTCGGGAAGAACCAGAGGTCGCCCGGCTCGAAATTGTTGATCTCGCTCGCTCCCGATGGGTCGAGAAGCACCGTCTGGCAGCGGCCATCGATGACATAGGCCCATTCGGCGGCGATCGCGTGCCAGTGCAGCTCGCGCGAGGCGCCGGGCTCGAGGAACATGTGCACGCCGGCAATCCCCTTGCTGATCGGGAACTGGTGGACGGTCGCCTCCTTCGCCCAGCCACCGGACGTCACCTTGGGCGTGTTGCCGTCGAGCGAGAAGCGGAAATCGGGCATCTCGCCGATATCCTTGGGGTCGTGATAGGCGACCTTGTCGCCCGGAGGCAGCTCGACGGCCTGCCGCCCATATCCTCCATCCCCCGGCTTGAACGACGCCAGGCGAGCCTGCGCGTCCGCAGCGATCGTTGTCGTCAGGAGGCCTCCCGCAGCGGTCACTGCGAGCATCTGTCGACGTGAAATGGAATCCATGACGTCTCTCCTGTGGTTCCAGCGGGCTCTCCGCCGGCCGGCCTGCTCCTCCCGTTCCGCGACCCGAAATTCTATCATACCGGCGGTTTGCGGCATCATCTCTCCGGATGATGCGGGCTTAATCAGGCCGGCCGGGAGCGGCCCTTTGGGGGGCCCCGGACGCCGCTTCCGGGCCATGCCCCGATAGCGTCTCCAGCCGTCGCTACCCCGTATATCGCGTTTCAAGCAGGTCGATGTCCCGGATCAGCTTTTGCGCGGCTTCCTCGTTCAATTCCCGGTGTCGCCGCAGCCGGAAGATCTCGCTCCTTTCAGCTCTCAGCGCTGCAATGCGAAGCTTCCGCTCGATCGCCTCCAGGCGCCGTCCGTGGAAAGTGCCTTCGACATTCTGGGGACGCCCCTCGAGCCGCGGCCGGTAAGCCTCCATCACGCGCAACGACGCCTCCGCGAACAGATCCGCGTCCGATCGTCCTGCCGCCATTTGATGCTGCGTTCGTTCGATGGCCTGGATGGCGGCTCTGGCAGCCTTGTCGCGCGCGTTGTCCATCTCCTCCTGATCGAAATCCTCGGGAGGAAGCTTCAGGTCCTTCAAAAGCGGAGGGAGCGCGATACTGGCGACGACCAGCGAAACCACGATGACGCCTGCCGCCAGGAATATGGCCAGGTCGCGCGCGGGAAATGGCGAGCCGTCGCGAAGCGCAAATGGCAATGTCAGCACGCCGGCCAATGTGATTGCGCCCCGGACACCTGCCAGCGAAGTGGCCGCGATGAGGCGCCATCCGACGTGCGGAACGGGAGCCCCCTTTCGCGTCGCCCTGAACATCCTGAGGCGCAGCGACACCCAGACCCAGATGAAGCGCAGCACGCAAAGCGCGAGAGAGATCGCAAGAACATAATAGGTCAGCAGCCAGGGCTCGCGATGGCCGGTCGTTTTCACGGCTTCGACCGCGCCCGAAAAAATGCCCGGCATCTGCTCTCCCAGGAGAACGAAGATGACGCCGTTGGCCGCGAACTGAATCATGTCCCACACGGCAGCCCGGCGAATGCGCGTGACGGCCAAGGCCTGGCCGGTGCCTTCGATGAAGCTCATCGTGATTCCCGCCGCGACGACCGCCAGAATGCCGGAACAATGGAAATGCTCCGCGACGAGATAGGCGCCGAACGGGATGAGCAGGCTGATCAGGATCTGCGAGCTCGTGTCCTCCCCGACGCGGCGCGTGATCCATAGCTTTGCCATCGAGACGCCCCAGGTCAGGCCGACCCCGATGAGGATTCCACCGATGGCGAGCCATGCGAAAGTGACGAACGCGGCCTGAAGCGAGAATGCCCCCGTCAGGACCGCGGCAACGGCAAAGCGCATGCAGACAAGCCCCGAGGCATCGTTCAGCAGCGCTTCGCCCTCAAGGATACGCATCAGGCGCTTGGGTATCTTGGTGCGAGACGCAATCGCTGAAACCGCGATGGGATCGGTTGGCGAGACGATGGCGGCGAGCGCGAAAGCAACCGCAAGGGGCATCGGTGGGATGAGCCAGTGGATCAACACCCCCACGCCTAAGACCGTGAACAGCACAAGCCCCAGCGCCAGTTCGAGGATGATGCGCCTGTCCCGGACCAGGTCGGCCTTCGGGATCCGCCATCCGTCGAGAAACAGCAACGGCGGCAGGAAGAGCAGGAAGAACACATCCGGGTCGAGATAGACCGTTGGCACGACGGAGAGCGCAATGATCGCTCCGAGCCCGATCTGAACGAAGGGGAGCGGCAACTTCGTCCAGCGCGCCAGTGATCCACTCACCACCACGGCCGAAAGCAACGTCAGTATGGTGACAACAGATTCCACAACGTCCTCGCTCGGACCTAAGGCCAGCCACCGCAGATGACGGTGATGCGACAGGTTGGCGGACTCATGGCCGCGGACTCATGGCCGCGGATTCATGGCCGCTGGCGCCATCAGCGCGCTTGCCCAGCCTGGCGTCGTTCTCAGGGCATGAAGGCGACGCGAGCTGGGCTGTGGTGGCCCCCATAAGCGCGCGATCGTTCAGTGTCGCGAGCACGGTGACGCGCTTGGAGCGTCAGCGCCCCACCCATCGCGGACATCTGCGATCGGTCGTCGCAACGTCTCAAGACAACCCTTGGCCGACCTTTCGGATTACAGCGAAGCGATCGTCTTTAGCCGCCTTTCGTGCATGCATCAGGCTGTCGAAGCGATCGGTTGCCGAGCGTCAAAAATGCACAAGCGGACAACCCTCCGTCAGGGTCCCTGGCCGCTTGAAAGGAGCACGCTTGATGCGCCGATGCCCGCACGGCCTGGAGATTTACCAGCGCCGGCCATAGTGCCAGGCGACTGGTCGGCTACTGTAATATGCCGCACGAGCGAGAGGCCGGCCATAGTAGCCTGCGCCGTAGTAGCCCCCGCCATAGGATATGGAGGGCGGGGTGTTGTAGTAGACGGTTGGCGGATAGTTTCCGACGGTTCCGGGATAGCAATATTCACCGCCAGGAAAAGTGGTGGCGCCATAGTACGCATTGCCATAGCCGCCATTCCCATAATAGCCATATGCGACTGGGGCGGCGTAACTATAGCCACCACCGTAGCCCCTGCCGTAATAGGCGGCACCCGCTGCAAGCCCGACACCTGCTGCAACACCGACACCAGCTGCAAGCGCCCGGCCACGGTAATAACGGTTGCCGTAGTAACGGCCGCGATATGCCGCCCCGCGGTAGGCAGCACGGTATCCGCCCCGGTATCCAGCGCGATACACGCCGCCATAGCCACCTCGGTAGCCACCGCCAACGGCACCACCTCGGTAACCACCACCTGCGCCGACACCTCGGTGCTGGGCTTCGGCATCATTGGCGGTGAAGACGAGGCTGCCGACGCCAATCAGAGCGGCAACAGGGAGCGCAAGCAGCATCTTCATGACGTCACCTGTATCGCTGGCCGCCGCTGTAGTGCTGACGCGCGGCTGACGGACCTGATCCGCGCGGCAACTCGATGAATTCCTTAACGTAACTATAACGTGTTTGTTTCGATGAGTCCCAGCGGCCTCGCGCTCGGCCGCCTTCTTGTGCCTCGTGAATGAGTCGAGGCCGCCTTGGCTCATCCCGCTCGCCAATTGCGCCAACGGTCGATGACTTGCCCCCTCTGGCGAGCCAGATGCGGCCGGCCCTTGAAGGGTTGAACATGGCGTCCGAACCATTCGTGAAGCGACTGATTGTCGGAGACGGGCACGACGTGGAATGCCGCTTCTTCCGGCCGGAGGAGGAAGCGGACGACAGCGTGTGCAGATTGGAAATCGGCTGGCCGGAAGGTCCCAAGTCGATATCGATCTGCGGGGTCGATCAGGTTCAAGCCGCAGGCCCGGCGATGCAAGCGGCCCACGCGCACCTGTTGGCTGCCCGAGAGCGCCACGGCCGCGCAGTCAGTGGGCTTGGCGAGCCGTCTCTCGGGTTGCCAGCGCTGCCAGCGTAGCCCAGCGGATAGTGTCCGCTTCCGACCCATGCCGGAAGTTCGATATCAACCACGAACAATTGGCCTACATGTTCTCCATTGTATGGCTTAGACTGGCCGCATGGGACTATTGACCTTCAGCATCAACGTCACCCTGGACGGCTGCGTCGACCACCAGGAGGGCATTGCCGACGACGAGACGCACGCCTTCTTCACCCGCCTCATGGACGAGGGCGGGGCGATGCTGTGGGGTCGCGTCACCTACGAGATGATGGAGAGCTACTGGCCGGCAGTCGCCCGCGGCGACGAAGAGGCGCCGCCGGCGATACGCGAGTGGGCGGTCAAGCTGGAGGCCAAGCCGAAATACGTGGTGTCGTCGACGCGAAAGGCCTTCCCGTGGAACAACAGCCACCATATCGCCGGCGACCTGCGCACGGGCGTGCAGAGGCTCAAGGACGCGACCCCGGCCGGCGTGCTCCTGGCTAGCGGCAAGCTCGCGACCGAGCTGGACCGGCTGGATCTGATCGACGAGTACAAGCTCCTCGTCCACCCCAGGATCGCCGGCCACGGCCCAACCCTCTACCAGAGCGGGCTGCCCAGCACGCGACGGCTCGAGCTGATCTCGGCCACACCGCTCCGCAGCGGCGCCGTCGCCATGCATTACCGGCGCGCCCGCTAATCCAGAGCAGCCTCTTCGCGCTCAGCTCGCGCGCCTGCGCGCCGCAGGAAGCCTTCTCGCCGCGCAACACGGCATACCCGCTGCTGCTGCCATGGGAGCTCGGTTGATCAGGCCGGAGGCCTTGCTGGCAATGGCGGCGTCCCACCCATCGCGGATAGTCGCGACCGGCCGTCGCAAGGTCTGAAAAAACGTGCCGTCGCGGAGGGTGTCGACGCGTCGCCACAGGCTACGGCCGCTGCGCCCGCGCGGTGTCAGGGGCCATCTGTATCACTGCCGCCGGCATCGTCCGGCTCCGATCAACGTCCCCAGCCTGCCCCCCGACCACTTTGCCTGCCGCCGCGCTGGTGATAGGTCCCGGGCGGTGCAGGGAGCGACACGCGCGAGGCATGCCCCGGCCTTGAATTGCCCTGCGGAGGCCGTGCTCGATGACAGAGACCTCTCACGCGCTGGTGGCGCCGGATTTCCTGACGCTGACCCTTGGCATCGTCGTCTACCTCCTCGGCGCGCTCCTGACGCGCCGGGTCGCGCTGCTGCGCGACTACAACATTCCGGAGCCGGTGACCGGGGGCATCCTCGCCGCGCTCGCGATCTGGGCCCTCCACGCGGCGACCGGCTTCGATTTCATCTTCGAGATGGTGACGCGCGACAGGCTGCTGGTCATCTTCTTCGCCACCGTCGGCATCAACGCGCGCCTGTCGGACCTGCTGGCCGGCGGCAGGACCTTGATCATCCTGTGCGTGCTGACGGTGCTTTTCGTGTTCCTGCAGAACCTGGTCGGCCAGCTCGGCGCGTCGCTGTTTGGCCTGCCATCGGCCGCCGGCGTGATCATGGGGTCGGTCGCGCTCGTCGGCGGGCACGGAACGACGATCGCCTGGGCGCCGGCGATTGCTGCCGAGCATGGCTTCCCGGCCGCCATGGAAACCGGCACCGCGGTCGCGACGCTTGGCCTGGTCGCGGCAAGCCTGCTCGGTGGCCCGATTGCAAAATTCCTGATCGAACGCGGCAAGCTCGTCACTGAGGCCACGGATGCAGGCCAGGGCCGCATCGCCGCTGAGGCCGATGCGGCGCCGATCGACAAGTTCAGCATCATGCAGGCCCTGCTGGTGGTGAACAGCGCGGTGATCCTCGGCTATCTCGTTCACGGTCCCCTGACGGCGACGGGCGTCAAGCTGCCGCTGTTCGTCCCCTGCCTGATCATGGGCATCGTGCTGTCGAACACCGTCCCCCTGCTCTTTCCGAAACTGCCCTGGCCGGCGCGCTCGCCCTCGCTGTCGCTGATCTCCGATTATGCGCTGTCGATCTTCCTCGCGATCTCGTTGATGAGCATGCAGCTCTGGACGCTGGCGGAGATCGCCGGGCCGCTTCTCGTCGTCGTCGCGATGCAGGCGGTGCTCGCCGTGGCCTTCATCCTGCTGGCGATCTTTCCGCTGCTCGGGCGCGACTATCAGGCAGCCGTGCTCAGCGCCGGCTTCACCGGCCTCTCGCTCGGGGCGACCCCGACCGCGATCGCAAGCATGACCGCGGTGACCAAGCATTACGGGCCCTCGCCCAATGCCTTCATCATCCTGCCGCTGGTCTCCGCGTTTTTCGTCGACCTCGTGAACGTCGTCGCGATCACGGTCTTCCTTGGGCGCTGAGTTCCTGGGGCGCTGAGTTCCCAGGGCGCTGAGATCCTGGACCGCTGACGTCCTGCGGCGCTGAGACCCTGGGGCGCCAGGCGCCGCCTGCCCCTGCGCATCGGCGGCATGCGCAGGGGCGTTGCGACCACCCGTTGAATCTGCGTTGCGGCAGGTGCATTCCTGGCATTGGGACCCTCAGGACCGGACGTGAACGCGCATGGGGAACTTCCTCGCTTATCTCCGGGAGTCGATCCCGTTCCGCATCGTCCCGGCCGCGATCACGACCGCCGTATTGGCTCATCCCGCACACCAGTTGCGCCAACCGTCGATTTCTTGACCCCTCCGGCGAGCCAGATGCGCCATCTCTTCCAGCGCCGAGAGAATGTCCTCCCGCTCCTCGGTTTCGATCACGCCGCCCGCGCATTCAGCCGTGCGCCAAATGCGGATTCTGGCAGCCTAGCCAAGATCGCCTTGCGGATCTGGAACTGCCTTCCGGCAGAACTTAGCCTTCCACTTGTAGATGCTCGTATCGCTCACACCCTGCCTACGGCAGAGATTTGCGACCGGGACCCCAAATTCCTTCTCCTTCAAAATCGTGATGATCGACCCCGCTGGAAGCGGCCAGCAGGCCGGTCCAGCATCGGGGGCAGGCCCAATAAGCCCGAAGACATACTTCAGGCTGGACCAATTCAACGGGGGTGGATCACTCGCCATTATTGCCAAAGATTTGGCCAATCCGAGTGTCGCAAATCAAGCTTGCCCGTAAGGCATGCGGTGATCACCAACACGCATGTGGGACCGACATTGGACGGAGACGCGCGGCAAGCTGAGAACGACCGCCGTCCGGGATAGAATGCTCCAGTCGCGCAATAGGAGGCTATGATGAGATCAGTCGCCGCAATTGCACTTTTGCTCGCCGCTGGCGGTTGCTCGCTTTCGCGTCCGATCCACGGCGTGGTCGAAGGCACTGGCGAGACCTTTACCGGAATGGCAACCGGCTACTTCAACGACACGGGACAGGTTGCCGTCCGGTCCAACAGGACGGCGTGCAGCGGCAGATTCGTTTACACGACATTCCACCAGGGCGCCGGCACACTCTACTGCGACGATGGTCGCAGAGCTCCGTTCAGCTTTGTGTCGTCCGGCTGGAAAGGCAGCGGCGGAACCGCGACATTCGGGCGGCGTCGGGTCGTGTTCACCTTCGGGTAGGCAGCCTCCTGATGAAACCGAGGGGCGGAAGGTCCGGCCGCGCTGGTCTGCGAGGGTAGATCAGCGGTAAAGCCGGCCGCGGTTTTTGGGACCGGGCATCGCGCCGAGGACCTGGTTTGCCGCATGCATCCCGTGCTCGGCGGCACGTCGAGTGCTATGATAGGCGGCTTTCTCACGCGCGATCCACGAGCATCAGGGAGGGCCTTCCCATGTTCCGTATCGGACTTGCCATCGCCGCCATCGCCCCTCTCGCTGCATGCGTCCCGAGCACGACGCTGGTCATGTACCGGGCTGACGGCAAGACCATCGGCAGCAATCCGGCTCTGTCGCAGCAAGCGCAGCAAGATCTGACGGTATGCAGGGGAGAGTTCAGCAAGGCGCAGCTTACAGCACCGGTGATCTACGCCACCCAGCTCATGACGGATGTGTATGTCGGGTGCATGGCCCGGAGAGGCTACGTCCTCACCCCCAAGCAGTGATCATGCAACCGCGTGCACGCCCGTACGCGTCGCATTGCTTGTGATGCCACTGAAACTGGTTGACGAGTCACTGCCATCGCCGTCGCGGAGGGCGTCGACGCGTCGCCAGGCTACGGCCGCTGCGCCCGCGCGGTCTTCGCGGCCATCTGTATCGCTGCGGCCGGCTTGCGTCCGGCTCCGATCAACGTCCCGAGCCTCGCCCCCGACCACTTTGCCTCCCTCCGCGCTGGTGATAGGCCCCGGGCGGTGCAGGGAGCGACACGCGCGAGGCATGCCCCTGCTCTTTCTGAAACTGCCCTGGCCGGCGCCGCTGCTCGGGCGCGACTATCAGGCGGCCGTGCTCAGCGCCGGCTTCACCGGCCTCTCGCTCGGGGCGACCCCGACCGCGATCGCAAGCATGACCGCGGTGACCAAGCATTACGGGCCCTCGCCCAATGCCTTCGTCATCCTGCCGCTGGTCTCCGCGTTTTTCGTCGACCTCGTGAACGTCGTCGCGATCACGGTCTTCCTTGGGCGCTAAGTTCCTGGGGCGCTGAGTTCCTGGGGCGCTGACATCCTGGGCCGCCGACATCCTGGGGCCCCGACGCTCTGGGGCGCCGGGCGCCGCCTGCGCCTGCGCATCGGCGGCATGCGCAGGGGCGTTGCCACCACCCGTTGAATCTGCGTTGCGGCAGGTGCATTCCTGGCACTGGGACCCTCAGGACCGGACGTGAACGCGCATGGGGAACTTCCTCGCCTATCTCCGGGAGTCGATCCCGTTCCGCATCGTCCCGGCCGCCATCACGACCGCCGTATTGGTGATCCTGCTCGCCCTGCCGGTGCCGCAGGGGCTCACGCCCGACGGCAAGGCGATGCTCGCCATCTTCCTCACGACCATCGTCGCGATCATCCTGAAGGTCATGCCGATCGGGGTGATGGCCCTGATGGCGATGGTCATCCTGACCTTCTCGGAGGTGACCGCCGAGACTTCGAGCGGCGCGGTCACGGACGCGCTCTCGAGCTTCTCCAGCCCGCTGATCTGGCTGATCGTCACCGCCATCCTGATCTCGATCGGCCTGCGGACGACGGGGCTCGGACGCAGGCTCGGCATGATGTTCATCGCGGCGCTCGGCAGGCGCACGATCGGAATCGGCTACGGGCTTGCCCTGTGCGAGCTCCTGCTTGCCCCGGTGACGCCGTCCAACACCGCGCGCGGCGGCGGCATCATCCATCCGATCATGAAATCGATCGCCGGCGCCTTCGATTCAGACCCCGGGAAGGGAACCGAGGGCAAGGTCGGCACCTATCTGGCGCTGGTCAATTATCACGCCAACCCGATCACCTCGGCGATGTTCATCACCGCGACCGCGCCGAACCCGCTGGTGCGCAGTTTCGTGGCCGAGGCGACCGGCGGCGCGGTGGATCTCACCTGGGGGGCGTGGGCGCTCGCCATGCTGGTGCCCGGGCTCGTCTGCCTGCTCCTGATGCCGCTCGTGATCTACCTCGTCTCGCCGCCCGCGCTGAAGCACACGCCGGATGCGGTGGCCTTCGCGCGGGGCGAGCTGCACGCGATGGGGCCGCTACACCCGAAGGAGATCGTGATGCTGCTGACCTTCGCCCTGCTGCTGCTGCTCTGGGCGAACGTGCCTTCCATGATCCTCGGGCCGGCCTTCCAGCTCGATCCGACGGCGGTCGCCCTGCTCGGCCTCTTCGTCCTGCTGATTTCGGGAACGATCAGCTGGAACGACGTCCTGGCCGAGCGCAGCGCCTGGGACACCCTGATCTGGTTCGGGGCGCTTGTCATGCTGGCCGGGCAATTGAACAGCCTGGGCGTGGTCGCGTGGTTCTCCGGCCTGATGCAGGGCATGATCGCGTCGGCGAACCTCGGATGGGCGCTGACCGCGGCGGTTCTGGTGCTGGTCTTCACCTTCAGCCACTACGCCTTCGCGTCGACCACCGCGCATATCAGCGCGATGATGCTGGCTTTCCTGGCCGTCGGCATCGCGCTGATCCCGGCCGCGTATCAGGGCTTCTTCGTGCTGATGATGATCGCGGCCTCGGCGATCATGATGACGCTGACCCATTATGCGACGGGCACCTCGCCGATCATCTTCGGCAGCGGCTATGTCAGCATGGGCCGCTGGTGGAGCGTCGGCCTCGTGATGTGCCTGTTCGAGCTGGTCATCTTCGCCGTCATCGGCGGCATCTGGTGGAAGCTCCTGGGCTATTGGTGATCTCGCCGGGCCCCCCGCGATCGGCGCGGGGCCGGCATCGGCGCGCAAAAGCCCTATCGCGCTCCAGCGCGCACTCCTGTCGCCCGCATGATCCGCCTGATCGCCTGACGGATCGGCGGATTTTTCGTATGCTGCTTCGGCCGGGCGGTCGCCTCCCCGGCCGCAGCGCTGCCCGGAATCTGCCGCCCTAAGCGAGGTTGCCCGATGACCCGTGCCGAGTTCGCCTGTATTCGCCAGGCCTGCGGGCTGAGCCAGGACGATCTTGCCCTGGAATTCGGCCTGTGTCCGGAAGCCGTGCTGGAGATCGAGACAGGGGCCGAGGAAGAGGAGGTCGACACCCTTCACGCCCTGGCGCTGGAACGCGTCTCGCTCCAGTGCGCCGTCTGCAGGGAGAACCCGACGGTGGCCGCGGCCTCGGTGCGCTCGGATGCGCTCGACCTCGCCTGGATGATCCGGGGCTGACGGCCTGAAACGCGAAAGGCGCCCGCAGATGTCGCGGTCGAGCACGAAGACCTGCATCTGGAAGACGCGTTGAATCGACATGTCAGCTGTGCGTCAATACGCACCGTCATTGCCTTGGGCAGGCAGCCCACGTTCAATGCCGTGGCCTGCGCAGCGCATGGCTGCACCGTCGGATCTGACGCAGTGGAAAGCGCATGAATCTCAGTTTCGTAAAGATGCATGCCAACGGTGATGACTTTCTCGTCGTCGATGCACGCACGAGCCCCAATCCGGTTGATGCCGATGTCGCGAGATTCCTTGGCGACCGGAACTGTGGCGTCGGCTTCAACCAACTGGCGGTGGTGCTTCCCTGCGACGATGCTGCCGCGCGGCTCATCTTCTGGAATCCAGACGGCACGCCCCTGGGTGCGTGTGGCAGTGCAACGCGCGGCGTCGCTCACCTGATGATGAAAGAGGCCGCGAGCCAGGAAACAACCTTACGCACCGAGCGAGGCGTGTTGCGCTGCCTGTCGACACAAGACGGGCCTGTCAGCGTCGACATGGGCGCACCTCTGCTCGATTGGCGCGACATCCCCCTGGCCGAGCCTTGCGACACATTGCGATTGCCGCTTGATGGCGAGCCTGCCGCTTGCAGCATGGGCAATCCGCACTGCACGTTTTTCGTTGATGATCTCTCGGCGATCGACCCTTGGTCGGCAGGGCCGAAGATCGAACACCACCCTCTGTTTCCTGAAAGAACGAACGTCCATTTCGTTCAAGTGCTGGACCGGAAGCGCATAAGGCTGCGGATCTGGGAGCGAGGCGGAGCGGTGCCGGCGGGATCAGGATCGTGCTCCTGCGGCGCGGCCGTGGCGGCCATCCGCCGTGGACTTGTCGACAACGAAGTCGAGGTCATCTGTGATGGTGGAAGCGTAGGTGTTTCCTGGAAGCCTGGAAGCGGCGTGTGGCTGACGGGCCGGGTCGCAACCGTTTTCCGTGGCGAAATCGCGCTCCCAGGCAAATCCATGCATCGTCCGGACGGAACCTCTGTCCACAAGGCCTAGCTCACGCTGCGTTCCGTTTAGAGCGTCCTCGGCGATGGAGCGCGTGTCCCTCCAATGCGCCGTCTGCAAGGAAAACCCCACGCTGGCCGCGGCCTCGGTGCGCTCCGACGCGCTCGATCTCGCCTGGATGATCCGGGGCTAACCGCGAAAGCGCCCCGGGCCATCCCGGCCCCGGGCGCCACGCGCCGCCGAATTACGGCATCAGCTCAGGCGCAGCCGATGCGCGATGACGTTCAGCGCGCAGCGGAAGATGCCCATGGTGGCGTGGTCGGTGATGTCGCGGTCGAGCACGCAGACCCGCATCAGGATGGCGTTGCCGTCATGGTGCAGGCCGGAATCGGCCAGCGCATCCTGCAGCTCGCGATACTCCGAGCGGATTTTGGCGATCCTCTCGACGTCGAGCTCAGGCCCCTCGCCTGTCGTGCCCGCGACCAGCTCGGCGACCATGCTCGGCAGCTTGGGGAGGCTGTCGGTGATGTGGCGGTGATAGCGCACGAAGCGGCGCGTCACCGTCTCGGCCGCCTCGAACTGGCGCCGGTCGATCATCCCGCCCAGAAACATCCGGCCAAAGGCATAGCCGGCCATCGGCGAGGCATTCCCCTTGCGGTGCGGCTGTGCCAGCGCCACCGCCATGATCTTTTCGGGGCGCTCGCCCCGTTCGGCATTCCTGATCCGGCCGTTGCGGTAGCGGCCGACATCCATCCGGGGTTTGCGTCCTGCGCGTGCCATCGTCTCGTCTTTCTCTGCTCGGGTTTGGGCGCTTGGTGCGGCCGGCGTGCCGGGAAGCGCCGGCGGTTCTTGTGTCTCGGTCATGCTGTTGGCTCGCTCGTCTGCGGGGTCATCGGGGGAAGCCGGTTGGGCACGGTCCAGCAGCCGGTCTTGTCGGTCGGAAGCGGCCTGCCGCCCCTCGCCTGCCGCCAGGCCTCCCAGGCTACTGGATCGTCGACCGGCGAGATCCTGACGCCGGACGGCGGATCGGCGCCCGACTGGCCCGACTGGACTGCAAGCGCGAGCCCGGCACTAACGCCCCATTCCGGCGCAAAGCCCTGCCAGCCCCGCAAAATCATCAGATCGGCGGCGCGGTCCGGCTCGGCGGCCAGGGCAAGCTGGTTCGCCAAAAGTCTCGCCGCATGCAGCGTCAGCGGCTTCTTCAGCGTCCGCCGATGGGCGATGACGGCCTGAGCCCGCTCCGGCGAGAGCACGCCTTCCAGCGCAGCTTCGATCTCCCGGTACTCGGGGAGCGCCCTGGCGCGCCCAGTCCCCCTGGGGGCTGGGGGTGATTGTTTATGTGATTGTGATTGTGATTGTGATTTGCATGGCTCCGGCACATGCCCCGGCACTGCTGCAGCATCTGCTCCAGCACATGCCGCAGCATCTGCCCCGGCATCTGCCGCAGCATGGCCCTGCCAGCGCTTGACGGCCTTGGCCCTGGCCTTCCCGCTGGCCTCGGCGGCGGACTTCAGTTCGGCATCGATGCGCTTATGGACCCAAGCCCCCCCGAAAAGCTCGGCGAGCGTGTCACGGCTCGCGCCCCATTCCGCCGGCGACATCCGGGCGATGCGGGCAAGCCGGCGGTCCTCGGTGGGGAGCCCGCCATTTTGCCAGTAATGCATGATCAGCAGGAGATAGCCGCCATGCTCGGCCGCGCTGAGATGGCCGGTATCGGCAAGATAATCGGCGACATAGAGCGGCATCCAGGCCCGGCTCATCGCGGGCCTCCGCGCTCGGGCGCCCGGTTCGCCGCCGTCTTGCCCTCGCTCCGGGCAACGGGAATGCCGCCATAGCCGCGCACATCGGCGCCGCGGCGCTGATTGGTGACGCGGATGGCGTGAAGAACCGTGGTGTGGTCGCGGTGGAACAGCCGCCCGATCTCGGAGAGCGACAGTTCGGTCTCATCAGCCACCCGCCAGATCGCGAGCTGGCGCGCTCTCGCGATGCGGGCGACGCGCTGCTCGCCCTTGAGCGCATCGATGGCGATGCCAGTCTCGGACGCGACGGCCGCGATGATCGCGCCAGCCTGCGTCTTCCCGCGCAGCGGCGTGCTGGCATAGTGCAGACGGTATTGCTTGCGCACCACCGCCCAGGGCACGGCGCCGGGCCGGGCCTCGTCCTGCGACTTACCCGCCGCGCTAGTGACGGCCTCGCAGACACCTGTCGCGGGCTGGGCGCGGGCTTCGCGCTCCGGCCGTGCGGCCACCATGACCGGCGCCGGCTCCTCGGGCTTTGCCGCCTGTTTCCACGGGAGGGCCTGCCTCGCGCGATAGGCCGCCAGCATCTCTTCGGCGCTGCCATACTCCCTGGCATAGCCCTTGATCGGGAGTGACGTCATGACCGCGCTCCTTCCAGCGGAAAGGTCAGTTGTGCCGCGCACTCCCGGCGAAACCGGGCGCTGCGGCCGGGATGCGGGCGGGCGCAGGGCGCGGCGGGAGCCGGCTCCGGCGCTGTGTGGGCCACGCCCTCCGCCGGCCAGAGATCCGGCCGCCAGTGCTGCCGCGGCACGCCGGTCGCGACCTCCAACCGCAGCGCCATCCAGGGCGAGACTGAAGGTGCGCGCTTGGCCTTGTTGATCGCGACCTGCGAACAGCCGGCGGCCGCAGCGAGCCGGGCCTCGGAGCCGGCGCGGTCGATTTCGCGGCGCAGCAGCTCAGCCGGTGTCAGCAAAGCGGCTGGCATCGCGGGCGCGACTGACGTCGCTGGCGCGACTGACGTCGCTGGCACGACTGACGTCGCTGGCACGACTGACGTCGCTGGCGCGACTGACGTCGCTGGCACGACTGACGTCGCTGGCACGACTGACGTCGCTGGCGCGACTGACGTCGCTGGCACGACTGACGTCGCTGGCACGGCTGGCGCCGCCGGGGTCGGGAGATCAAGTGATGTCATGAGCCATATTGATAACTTAAGTTATGCTTAGTCAATCACAAAAGTTATCGAGACGGCCGTGATATCCTAAGTTATTGATTGGCCTATGGAACTCGGCCCGCTCATCAAGGATGCCCGCAATGCGCTTGGCTGGTCTCAGGCCGAGCTGGCGCGGCGCGTCGGCGTCTCCCAGGTCGCGATCAAGAAGATCGAGGACGGCCAGACGCGGCGCTCAAAGCATCTGACCAGCGTGCTCGCCGCCGTCGGGCTGAAGCACCTGATCCTGGATGGCGCCCTGATGGGCGGGGATGACGAGCCCGAGCCCAATGCCGCGATCGCGGGCCAGCCGGAGCTTTTGAAGCCGCTCGGCGGCGCGCGCGACCTGCCCGTGATGGGCACGGCGGTGGGCGGCAGCGAGGAGGACGGCGATTTCCGGCTGAACGGCGATGTGCTGGAGCGCACGACGCGGCCGCCGGCGCTGGCCGGGCGCAAGCGCGCCTTTGCGGTCAACCTGATCACCAACAGCATGTACCCGCTCTACCGCGCGGGAAAGAAGATCTATGCCGACGAGGACGGCCGCCGCCCCGAGATCGGCGACGAGGTTTTGCTCGAGCTCTATTCCGACGAGGATGGCGAGCCCGGCCCGGTCTATGTCAAGACCCTGGTCTCACGCGGCGCCAAGACGATCGTCGTCTCCCAGTACAACCCGCCGAAGGAACTGCGCTTCGACGCCATGCGGGTGAAGCAGATGCTGCGGATCATTCCGTATGATGAGTTGCTGGGGGTTTAGGGCTGGGCGCCTGCAGCCGGAGCGGCGTGGCCTCCTGCTCCTCGCCTTTGCCGTTGGACTTTTCCCGACCGCGCAACAAGCGGCCCCTGGCAAGTCGCCCGGAAGCTGACCTTGCCAAGGGTCTCGCCTGACTTCGGTTCCCGACCCAAGGCGAAACTAGGCCTGATGCGCTGACAGCCATTCAAGCGTGTCCTCCGCACTCTTTTCGGGCCTGGTCACCGGATGCAAGACGTGTTCGATCGCTCCGTCCTTGACGACCAGGGTCAACCGCTCAATCAGGCGCATTCCGTCCGCGACGAAAGTTGGAAGCGACAGCGCATCCGTCAACAGGAAGCCCTCATCGCTCAGCACTTCAAAGGGTAGGTGCAGACGTGTCGCCATCTCTTGCTGATAGGAGGTTGCTTGGGTGCTGAGACCGAACACGGTCGCTCCAACACGAGCCATGTCATCATGATGGTCACGAAATGCGCAGGCCTGCGGGGTACAGCCGCGAGCGCCGGGAATGGCATCCCAGCCAGTAGGCGCAGGCTTCCCCGGTTCACTCGTCCGAGGGTAACAATAGATCACCGTGCGTCCTCCAGGCAGTGACGCCAGATCGACCTTTCGCCCCGTTGTTGAACGCAGAGCGACCGCGGGCATCCGAATGCCGACCAGACGAGCGCTTAGGGACATTGATTGCCTCGGTCAGATTTTGATCCTGGCCGATTCCATCGCATGCCGGATGCCCGATTCCCACCGAGACATAGGCGGCGCGTCATCGCTATTTCCGGAGTCGACCCGAAGAGGACATACGCCGGAACAGGGCGCTCGCGGCGGGCTACGCTGATCGGAGAATCCATCGCAAAAACTGCTCCCGAAGCTGATTCACCATCCGCAACATCGGGTCGTTCTCGATAATGGGGCCGCCGCTGAAATCGAAGCTCGCTCCACCACCAACTCCGGTCACTACCGTGCGGGGGTACGAGACCAGTATCTGGCCAGAGCGGGCGTCTATCACATCAATATGGGCGGTAAGCGTGTTCTGATCTCCGGACTGTCCGGCAACCAGCATCGCCAAGAAGCGCCGCCCGGGATCAAGGATCACAGCGTGGTGCATGGTAACGACAATCTTCACCGGGCGATTGCCGGTGAACTCGCGCTGCATTTTCGCGGTGAAGGACTGCTTCACGCGATCCGAAAACTGGGCGGCGATGTATGTGCGAAACTGTTCGCGAGGCAGTTCAGCTTCGATAACGCGCCGAGGTGTGTCTCGGTCACCGCTTTCGATGATTTTGTCCTCAAGCCCATTGGCTTTCATGAAATCGTGCTTGACCGAAATCCAGGCCGACGAAGCAACCTGCGCCAACGCGCCTTCAACCGAGACGACCTTCCAAGTTCTTGCTTCGTCGACGGAGATCGGCGGAGGAGTGGTCACGCAGCCAGCCATTGTGGCGGCAAACACGAAACCTAGAGCGACGCGCCTCGCCCAACCCAATCTCGACATGGTGCCCCGGTCCTTCGTTTCGGTCGGCCGCCCCTGATTCGAGAGCTTGTCGCCGACCATAGTGACGCAGCGTGACCGATTCTGATCGAGTCGGACAAGGTCGACTTTGGCCTATCTCGCGCCGTGGCCCGCTGCCGCTCGTTGCGCCCGGAATGTCAGCTTTCAACCCCCGTTGCTGACCGAGATCATCTGGTCGAAAGTGTGCGGATGGCCACGCTCTCGAACTTCTCCATCAATGCCGTGCTTCGCGTCCCCAAGGTCGCCCTGCCACGGGCGTCGTTAGAGGCGGCGATAGGACCTTTGGATCGCTTTGAGGCGTCCGGCCTGGATGGCCAACTATGCCCAAATCAATATTCCAGAGGACGGCGATTGGGCAGACGTGATTGCTTTGGTTGAGCGAATTGGTCCGGTGCTGCAGAAGCACGTCCAGCCACGAGAGATTGGGCGACCGTCTCTCGACGGCCTTCCTCATCGGAGGGGATCGAATGACCGCCTCGTTGCTCGTGCCAAACGAAGTCGTCACAGCAATCGGGCGGTTTGGCTTCGACCTGGAGGCGTCGGCCCATCTTTCGACAGAAGTCTGAATGACCGCTCCCCACCCATCTCGGTCGTTGCGCTCGCATCGCAGCGGCCCGTCAACCTCGCGCCAGTTACGGACGCCGGATGATCATCCGGAAGCGGACGCTCGCCGCTCCATGCTGAGCCCGCACGGTTCGGGCCATCTCCGATTTATTGGGAACGCGCGGCCTGAGCCGCCACCTGCCACTGCGCACACGCCAGGTCGACGAAGGAGGCTGGCAGACGCGCGATGCCATTTCGACGTCCCACCTTGCCTTCGTTCTCATGGCGTGACCGTGGCTCGGCCCTGGCTCACCGTTGCGCCGCCGTGGCGCGCCCTCTCGGCTGGTCAGCCTGTCGCCATCAGCCCGCGCGTGGATTGCGGCCGCAATCTCGGAGCGTTCCGGTCGCCGCGCCAGGCTGGCGGCCCTCCGAGAGCCACTCAACCTGCCAGCATCCAATCCGCCAGGCCGTAGCAGTGGCTCGCCTGGTAGGCGTTTCGACCTCGGTTCATGTGCGTCAGATTGAAGGTTCGAATGGCAGCCAGGAAGCGGCGCGCCGCAAGGAAACTGCGGATCGAGGCGGAGCCCCGCACATTGATGCCGAACATGTCTGCGCCACGCGGGAAGAAATAGCTGACATCGTCCGGCGTCGTGACGCAGTGCTCGAGAAAAAGCTCGTCCACATGGCCCTGTGCGGGAGATTGGTCCGTGGCGAAATCCGAAAGATGCACCAAAAATCTCGCACGGATGCCGTCGCCGTCTGCATAGAGCGTGAAAAGCTCCATCCAGCTCGCATTGACGCGGACGAGCGGTTTGTCGGATGTCGACGGCAGACAAGACACCGACCAGTAGCGACGCTCGGTCTGGCGCGGGATGGGGATGCAGGTCTGGCCGTAGAGCCTGAGAATCTCCAGAACGTCCTGTGCCTGCGGGCGACGCAGCAGCTTTTGAAATCGCGTGACGTACTTGAACCGCAGTTCGAGGGAATCCGAGCGCTCGTCGCTGTCGCGCAGGTCGGTCTTGCCCTCTATCCAATTGCGCTGCTCCTCGAGATCCAGGAATTGGCGCAGGCCCGTGGCGCCGCGGCGAGGAGACGTGCTCACGTCAGGTGCCATGCGAGATCCATCCGTGCCGCCATTGCAGGGGATTTTGTCCGATCATGGATCAGGCTCCGGACAGGACATGACCGTAGCCGACATCGGCACGAATCCCGAGGATGCCTGTTGCCGATCGGTTAGCCCTCCCCTTCGCGGGCCTTGGCGAGCGAGCGGCAGCCCCGCCCGATCGAAGCCGGCCGTCGACAGGGGCTTAATTGAGCGCTACGTCAGCACGAAGACGTGGTTGGGAATTGAGATGCGCGGAGCTGGGATAAGCTTGGCAGGCACGCTCATTCTGCTGTTTGCCCGCTTCCTCACCGCGGTCCGCGGACAATGGCACGGCGTGGCGCCGAGCGACGAGCAGCGGATCTACTTCGCCAATCACGCGAGCCATGGCGATTTCGTGCTGATCTGGACGGTGCTGCCGCGCCGCCTGCGCCTGGCGAGCCGGCCCGTCGCCGGGAGCGACTACTGGCTGAAGAGCCGCCTTCGGCGCTTCATCGGCCGCGATGTCTTCAACGCCGTCCTGATCGACCGCGAGCGTCCGAGCCGGACGAACGACCCGATCAGCCAGATGACGGATGCGCTCGATGCCGGCTCTTCCCTGATCGTCTTCCCGGAAGGCACGCGCAACAGCACCCCTGCCCCGCTCCTGCCCTTCAAAAGCGGGCTCTTCCACCTGGCGCGCGCCCGGCCGGAGGTCGACCTCGTGCCGGTATGGATCGACAATCTCAACCGCGTCATGCCGAAGGGCGAGTTCGTGCCGATCCCCCTGATCTGCACGGTCACCTTCGGGGCCGCGCTCCAGATCGCCGAGGGCGAGACCAAAAGGGATTTTTTGGCGCGGGCGGAAGCGGCCCTGCTCGCCCTCTCACCGAAGGCTGGCGCGCCATGACGATGCCGCATCCCGACCTCGTAGCCGTGCTGGCCGGCCTGCTCGGCGTGCTCGTCGTCGCCTCGGCGATCGGCTACGCGCTGGAGCGCAGGCTGTCGCCCGATGGCAAGCATGCCGTGGTCGAGAACCTGAACCACCGGATCCGGGCCTGGTGGGTCATGATCGTGCTGATGGGGCTGGCGCTGATCGGCGGCAAGACCGGCGTGACCTTGCTCTTCGCCTTCTGCTCCTTCGCGGCCTTCCGTGAATTCATCACGCTGACCACCACGCACCGCGCCGACCACTGGGCGCTGGCCGTTGCCTTCTTCGTCGTGCTGCCGCTGCAATATTATCTCATCTGGATCGACTGGTACGGACTCTTCTCGATCCTGATCCCGGTCTACGCCTTCCTGCTGATGCCGATCATCGCGGCACTGCGCGGTGATACCGACGATTTTCTCGTGCGCATCGCCGAAGTGCAGTGGGCGCTGATGATCTGCGTCTTCTGCACCTCGCATGTGCCGGCGCTGCTGAGCCTCGACATTCCCGGCTTTGAGGGGCGCAACGTGCTCCTGATCGCCTATCTCGTCATCGTCGTGCAGATGAGCGATGTCCTGCAATATGTCTGGGGCAAGCTTCTCGGCCGCACCCGGATCGCGCCGAACCTGTCGCCGTCGAAAACCGTCGAGGGGTTCGTCGGCGGCGGCCTCAGCGCGGTGGCCGTAGGGGCGGCCCTGTCCTGGATGACACCGTTCACGCTGCTCCAGGCGGCGTTCCTGTCGCTCGTCATCGTCCTGATGGGCTTCTTCGGCGGGCTCGTCATGTCGGCGATCAAGCGCGATCGCGGCGTCAAGGATTGGGGCCACCTGATCGCCGGCCATGGCGGTTTCATCGACCGGCTCGATTCCGTGGTGTTCTCGGCTCCGATCTTCTTCCACCTGGTCCGCTGGGGGTGGTCGGCCACATGACCCTCCCTGTCACCAGCCTGATGCGCAGCAGCCTCGTGCATATCGCCTTCGCCTTTGTCGCGATGGGGAGCTGGGCGGCCTTCGCCAACCGCGCCCATCCGATGCCGGCGCCGCTCCAGGCCGGATTGATCCAGGGCGCGCTGTCGGCGCTCATCACGCTGCTCCTGAAACGCGGCATCGAGGAACTGGCCAGGCGCTTCTCCGGCCTCGCAGCCCTCCTGGCTCCGCCCGTGATCGCCGGGCTTGTCTCGGCGAGCCTGCTCACCGTGATCCATACGCTTGGTGGCACGCCGGAAATCGTCAGGACGATCGCGGTGCCATGGACCGTCGCGACCAGCTATGCGGCTCTCTACAATCTCTCGCTCTGGCGCAGCAGAAGGGCCTGAACGGTGGCGCAGGACGACAATCGACGCCCGCTCGCCAGCCGGAATGCTGGCTGGGCCCGCTCCATCGCGCGCCGGCTGAGCGCGGCCGCGGTCACCCCGAACCAGATCTCGATGGCGAGCATGGCGATGGCGGCCTTTGCCGGCGCCGGCTTCTGGCTCGCGGGCCTGGCGGATGCCGGGCTGCGCGCCGCCCTGCTGCTGGCGGCTGCCCTGTTCTGCCAGCTCAGGCTGCTCTGCAACCTCTTCGACGGAATGGTGGCGATCGAGGGCGGCAAGCAGGCCCCCGACGGACCGTTCTGGAACGAGTTCCCGGATCGCCTCGCCGATATCCTCATTCTCGTCGGCGCAGGCTATGGGGCTGGGGTCCCGGCCCTGGGCTGGGCGGCGGCCGGCCTTGCGGTGCTGACCGCCTACACGCGCGAACTCGGTCGCGCCTGCGGGCTGCCGGCCGATTTCTCGGGCCCGATGGCCAAGCAGCACCGCATGGCGACGATCACCGCGGCGGCTGTGCTCTCCCTGCTGGAGCCGCTTTGGTACGGCCATAACGAGGTCCTGGTCTTCGCGCTGTGGCTGATAGCGGCAGGAGCTGCCGTGACCACGCTGCGGCGGGCTGCGACGGCGGTCCGGGCGTTGCGCGCGCGCTGAGCGCGCTTACGATCCAGGCAGTCGCAGCGCGCCAGAAGCCGACCGTGACTGACCAGGCGCAAGCCGGCATTCGCAGGGCGGATGACACGGGCACGGCTAGGGCATCGGCCCGAAACGTGGCATGCGGTTTTCGGGGCAAAGCCGATGCTGACATGGTGCAGCGGCACAGTCGATTAGCGGATCTGTTCGGCATGCGATGGAGTGCAGCGTGAAGGCTTTCTGGGCGAAGATGGCGTCCGCCAATATCCTGTATCAGGACATTCCGGGGGCCGGCACGCCCCTGGCATTCATCCACGGTCTCGGCTGCGCTTCATCCTGTGACTATCCGCGTGTGATCGCGGATACGGCCTTGGCCGGACGACGGGCGATATTGGTCGACCTGCTGGGCTCCGGCTTCAGCGAAAGGCCCTCTGCATTCTGCTATTCCATTGAAGGCCATGCTCGCTTGGTCGCCGCGCTGATCGGGAGCGTCTGCGAGGGGCCTGTCAGCATCTTCGGTCACAGCATGGGAGGGGCCGTGGCCATCACCACGGCTGCGCTGCTGGGGGCGAAGGTCGAAGCGCTCGTCCTTAGCGAACCGAATCTGGAGCCGGGCGGTGGCGTCTTCAGCAAGGCGATCGCCGACATGTCCGAGGCCGAGTTTGTCGCGCGCGGCCATGCGGCGACCGTCGCGGCAGCAAGGGCAGCAGGCAATACGGTCTGGGCTGCCTCATTGGCGGTCAGCGCCCCATTCGCAGTCCACCGGGAAGCAGCTTCGCTGGTCGCGGGATGCAAGCCGACATGGCGTAACATGCTCGCCGGCCTGACCATCCCAAAGACGGTCCTCGTCGGAGAGCGCTCGCTGCCCAGCCCTGAATTCGATGGCTTGGCAGATGCGGGATGCGACGTCGCGATCGTGCCCGAAGCGGGCCATTCGATGGCGTGGGACAATCCGGGCGGGCTCGCCGACGCGATCGGCGAAGCGACAGGCTGAGCCTTCATTCGCCGGGCCGATGCTGGATCATCGGACGGGAAATCGTATCCGGTCCGATGCTCTGACCCTTTGTGCTTGCATCGGCTTGCCCCGAAAACCGCAATCCACTTTTCGGGCCGATGCCGAAGCGCTGCCTGTGAGCGCTCAGATTCGGCGTGCATGTCGCGGAACAGTCGCGGCGCGACGCCGAAGCGGCGTTCGAAGGCTTCCGCCAGGCGCGGACCACCGATGTCGTCGCGATGCAGCTTGAATATCCCGGGCGATAGCGAAGCGATGACTAGGCGGGCCGGTGCTCTGGATTTTTTTCCGGTGCGCTGTCGAATTCTCACCAGCCCGTTCGTCGTAGATGTGGCCAGGTGAAACGCCGCCTGCCAGGAGAGAACCACTCCAAACCGAACCAGGAGGAGAGATCCATGCCGAGCACCATCCGTCTGCACCGCGTCATCGCCACCAAGCCCGAGAAGCTCTATCGCGCGTTCCTCGAACCGGATGCGATTGCGAGCTGGCTCCCCCCATACGGCTTTACCTGCACCGTCCATGAGCTGGATGCGAAGGTCGGTGGCCATCACCGGATGTCATTCCGGAACTTCGCCACGGGACACAGCCACTCCTTCGGCGGCGTCTATCTGGAGCTCGTTCCGGGTCAGCGCCTCGTCTACACCGACACGTTCGACGACCCGAACCTGCCGGGGGAAATGAAGGTCACGGTGAATTTGAAGGCTGTGTCTGTCGGCACCGAGGTGACCATCGAGCAACAGGGCGTGCCGGACGTGATCCCCGTCGAGGCCTGCTATCTCGGCTGGCAGGAATCCCTGCGCAAGCTCGCGAAACTCGTCGAGCCCGAGATCAACCAGTAGCACCATCGATTCCGGAACGGCTCCGGGACGATCGATCGCCGTGCGTCCGACCGGACGCGATGTGGCACCCTATCTCCTTGCCGCGATCATGCCGAACCAGATCTCGATGGCGAGCATGGCGATGGCGGCATGTGCCGGCGCCGGCTTCTGGCTCGCGGGCCTGGCCGATGCCGGGCTGCGCGCCGCCCTGCTCCTGGCGGCGGCCCTGTTCTGCCAGCACAGGCTGCTCTGCAAGCTCTTCGACGGAATGGTGGCGATCGAGGGCGGCAAGCAGGCACCCGACGGGCCGTTCTGGAACGAGTTCCCGGATCGCATCGCCGATATCCTCATTCTCGTCGGCGCCGGCTACGGGGCTGGGGTCCCGGCCCTGGGCTGGGCGGCGGCCGGCCTTGCGGTGCTGACCGCCTACACGCGCGAGCTCGGCCGCGCCTGCGGGCTGCCGGCCGATTTCTCGGGCCCGATGGCCAAGCAGCACCGCATGGCGGTGATCACCGCGGCGGCCGTGCTCTCCCCGCTGGAGCCGCTCTGGCGCGGCCATAACGAGGTCCTGGTCTTCGCGCTCTGGCTGATCGCGACAGGAGCTGCCGTGACCACGCTGCGGCGGGCTGCGACGATGGTCCGGGCCTTGCGCGCGCTGAGCGGCGCTCAACGCGCGGCAGTCGCAACGCGCCATTGAGGACATTGGCGCATTGCACTCAGCACCAAACAAGGCGGCCACCGGAGGCTTGCGACGCTGGCACGCCAGCCGGCTCCCAAATGTCGAAATATACCCGCTTCCGGTGACCTCCCGCTCGTCAAAGCGGTGGACATTGAACCGGGTCTTGCGAGCCCCGGTGGCTCCCTGTCACCAGGTTTTGTATCCTGGTGAACGACTGGTGGGCAGTCGGCGACGAAGAAGACGGCTAGGGTCGCGGCATGAAGATGGCATCCTCCCAGTTTGATTTGTTCGATGACGCGCCGGGATACCGGCAGACGCCACGACCGGCACCGAGAAAGCGCAAGCCAGAGATCGTTCCGCTGCCGTCCGGCGGCAATGATGAAGAGGCTGCCCGAAGGCTGGAGCAGACCGGCCGGTTCAAGGTGCTGCGAAAGCTCGTGCCTCGCCCCATCGTCCCGCGCGCGCAGAGCGCCTTCCCGCACCTCGCGGTGCTGGTCGATACGGAGACGACGGGCCTGCAGCATGCCCGGGACGAGATCATCGAAATCGGCGCCGTTGGTTTCACCTATGATGATGAGGGCGTGATCGGGGATGTTGTCGGCATCTATAGCGGCTTGCGCCAGCCATCGCTGCCCATCCCCGCGGAGATTACGCGGCTGACCGGCATCACCGATGAGATGGTTGCCGGTCACGACATCGATATCGCGGCGCTCGATGCCTTCATCGAACCTGCCGATCTCGTCATCGCTCATAATGCCGGGTTCGATCGCCCGTTTTGCGAGCGGCTGTCGCCAGTCTTCGCCTCGAAAGCCTGGGCCTGCTCCGTCAGGGAAATTCGCTGGGCCGATCTGGGGTTTGAAGGCAACAAGCTGGGATATCTCGTCGGTCAGTCCGGACTGTTCCACGACGGCCACCGCGCAACCGATGACTGCAATGCCCTCCTGGAGGTCCTGGCGCGACCGGTGGGAGCCAGTGGAACCCGACCGTTCTCCGAGCTGTTGCGCTCGAGCGCGCGCAGCAGAATCCGCATCTACGCGGAAAATGCCCCCTTCGACATGAAGGATCACCTCAAGGGGCGAGGCTACCGATGGTCGGATGGGAGCGACGGACGGCCCAGGGCCTGGTGGATCGAAATCGACGAAGAGCTCCATGACGAGGAGCTCCGCTATCTCCGCACCGACATCTATGGCTGGGCAGAGGCCGAGCCGCTGACGGTGCGGCTGACGGCGCATGATCGATTTCGTGCGTGATCGGCGAAGTGCGAGCCGATCGCCAATGCCGACTGGCGCCCTGCCCGCAAACGGACATTCGCAGACGGGGTGAGCACCATCGCTGGCGACCCATCTCGGGCATTGCCGGCGTCCGCTCTCAGGCAGAAGCGCCATGCGCACGACGCGCCCGGCCCCTGGCTGTCGAAATCTTGCCGTGGCGGCCTGCATGAGTAATTGAAGCCGCAGCGCATCGTGTCACCCTGACCCTGCGCGTGCACTCGCAAGACTTCGCCAGGTAGCCATGGCCTCTGCTGAACCGACGTCCATCTCCGTCGCAAAATTCGACGCCGACCGCGCCGGGGAGTACCTCATCCAGAGCCGCATTGCGCTGGCAGGTTACGAAGCTTGTCATGAGCTTTCGGCCTGCATGCTGGCGGCGACGCTGGGTCCGGGCAACAGCGCTCGTGTGCTCGCCGTTGGGGCTGGTGGCGGCGGACAGGAGATTGTCAGCGCCGCATCTCTTGAACCGGGCTGGAGATTTGTTGCCGTCGACCCATCCGCAGAGATGATGGATGTTACGGCGGGGCGGTTGCAGCAACTCGGCTTCCTCGAGCGGACGGAGATCGCGATCGGCTATGTCGAGGAGCTTCCCGGCGGGCGCGATTTCGACGCCGCGACGCTGATCGGCGTGCTGCATCATCTCCCGGGAAGGCAGGCCAAGGACGACATTCTTGCCTCCATTGCGTCACGGCTGAAGCCAGGCGCTCCCCTCATTCTTGCCGGCAATCGCTTTGCCTACGCCGCCGAACCTCTGCTGCTGGCGGCCTGGGCGGAGCGCTGGCGCATGCACGGAGCCAAGCCCGCCGAAGTCGAGGCGAAGCGCACCAAGATTTTGCAGGGCGCCGATCCGCCCGTGTCGGAGAACGAGATCGCTGCTTTGCTGGAGGCTGCCGGGTTTGGGCCGCCAACATGGTTCTTTTCCAGCCTGTTTTGGGGCGCCTGCCTGGCTACGTACCGCGGCTGATTGCGAGCCGGCAGGCAGATGATGTCCGATTACTGGCAGATCGCTCGTGTCGCTCTCCACCCAACTCAGACATCGGCGGCGCGTCATCGCTATTTCCGGCGTCGACCCATCTCAGACATTGCCCTCTCTCCCTATTGCCGAAAGCATATCAGCAAGCCAATTCTTAGGCGCGCCAGGGAGACAGCGATGGTCCGGGCCTCGACACAATCTATTGTGCTGGCGTTTAGCTCACCTGCTGCTGCGCGTGGCATTGGCATAAGCCGCAGTAGAGCCGAAGAATTGGGTAGCACCTACGACTACGGTTGGTGGGTGCCACTTGCTTGGACAGCGGGCTTCTTTCTTGTCGTAGTCGTGTGCGGCCTGTTCTGGTTGCTTTGGAACGCGCGCGCGCCAACACAGCGCACCGTGTTCCCCTTGGTGCCGCCCGGTTCAACAGAGCGAAGGGAATGATGGCGGGGGCTCCACCGGGACGCTGATGCTGCCGGCCCGCAGTTTCAAACGCCTGCTCGCCACCCTAACCTGTCGTTGCAGAAGATCTTTGCACCGGCCCGCCCTTTGCCAAGGCGCCCGAGTTGGGCGGAGGTCATTCGATGCTTAGTCGCATTCTTGGTTTTCTAAATCCACTCCATAGCGCTGAGATCATCACTAAACGATACTTTGGAGGACTGTTAGTTCATTTGGTACGCCTAAAAGGTGATACGAAACTGGTGTTTATGATGCCTCGCGCCGACGAAATGGGCGGCAATCTCGACGGCTATCCGGTCATTTTGCCTTCGGAGACGTTGGACGCGATGATAGCGTTTCTCCAAGAATGCAGGGAGACAGCTGGCCGGGATTGTCCATGACAGCTTCCGCCCCTTGTCTGATGTAGGCGATCCGGAAGAGCAACATCAAGGCGTTCGACAATCACGCGGTCGTCCATGGGACCTGTGGCCCAACCGACGGCGTCGCTTGCCAGCGCCTTCAACCAGTCGCGCATCTCCATGTCGTCAGAGTGCCGCCGCGGGCGCGGACAGAACCGGCGAGCCGGCCTGCGGAACATCGCAGGCCGGCCTTTGATCACTTCACCAGTGCGATTTCGCTTGGCCGCCAGCTCTTGTCGAAGAACGACGGCAACGGGCTGTACAGGCGCAAGATGGTGAACCAGCCCTTGCCGGGGTCAGTCTGGATCCAGTTGCCGCGTGCCACGCCCTTCGGCTGGGCAGGGCCGAAATAGACCGTGGTCGTGCCATCGGCAGCTGCCTCGGCGGCGGGTGAGGGATAGCTCTGGCTGCCGGCACGGGGGTATTTCTGCGGCGTTTGCAGCATTGAGCGCGTCTGGTTGTCGTAAAGCGTGAAGGACCAGAACGCCTCCGCGGGAATGCCCTTGGGCAACGTCACCTTGTAGGTCTTTGCACCGTCAAAGGGAGCTTCCTCGGTATCGAGGAAGCTCATGAGGTACTGCGAGCCCACCCCCGGAATGCGCATGATCATGCCGGGCGAATCGAGCGTGTAGCCGTAGTAGAAGGCGGTGCGAGAGTCGAGCGTGCGCGCGCCGGTCGGCGCTAGCGGCTTGAACATGCCGTCCTTGAAGATAGGCGGAGGAGTCTCGAAAAACGCGCCGCCTTCCCAAAGCATGCTGCCCCAGCGCGAACCTTCGTAATAGGCCCAATCCGGGTGTTTCATCGCGTAACGCCAATTGAGCGCCCGACCGGTCGCCTGGCCGACAACGGCCGCGTCCGACAGGATCTTCTTCATCCGCTCGTCGGGCGCAAACTTCTTCCCATGCACGATGCCGATGGCGGCAAGCTGTCCTGCCAGCTCGATGTCGTAACTGGTGGCGGGCTCGTTCTGGACGTTCTCATTGATCAGTTCGAAGAAGTCGTAGCCGCTCGGCGGAATCGTGTTGAACGATCGCCCGCTGGCCTCGATGAACTTCATCTCGGGGATCTTTGGCTCGCCGGCGATGTGCGCCTTGCCCTCGAGGGCCTGCGCAATGCTCGTTCCGAAGGAGCCCGGCTTGTAAGGATAGATTTTCAGGTTTCGCTTGACGTTCTCGACGGCGGGCTTGGGGTCGCTGTCGACGAGATAGGCTCTGGCCGCATAGAGCGCGTGGTTTGTCTTCGAACGGGCGACAAAGTAGCCGCCCTGGGGCAGCGGGCCGTCGTAGTCGGGACCCACGATCAGATATTTGCCGCCGAGGCCGCGATCGGGACCTGGCGTGCCGATGTCGATGATCCAGGAGAACCACATATCGTTGATGGTGCCGACGGCGTTCGGCGGCTGATCGACCACCACCGGGCCTTTGCTCAGATCGAGCGCGGTGAGGTAGTAGATCGTGTCGGCATTCGCTGTCAGGAACAGCGAGCTCGAATCCATGAGATCGGAAAAGATGGCGACGTCGCCTGGCTTGACGCCGAGGCTTTCAAAGCCCTTGACGATCGCCAAGGCCGAGGCGCCGCGGAAGCTGTTGTTGTAGACGTTGAGCGCGCGGGTGAAATCGAGCGTGTCATATACTTTGCGAGCAGTTTCGGCGGTCGGTGCACCGTCCTTGAACTCCAGCGTGCCGATGCGCGTCTGTGCCGTATCGGGCGCGCCAAGAGATCGAACGGTGTCTTGTGGAACCTGTGCGACGGCAGCGGCAGAGGGCAGCGCGAGGGCACCGACCACAGTAGCGCCGGCCAATTTCAGGTAGCGTTTCATGGTTTTTCATCCTCTGTCGCAATTCAGGATGCGGTGCCTCACCCAGCCCGCGCATCAGTATGGTCGGAGATAATTGTTACGCCACATTGATACCGGGCGGCTGCCGTAACGTCGATGCCCGTCTCTTTGGGATAGTCGGTCGGAAATCGATCCCGTCGCCGACGGCCCCACAGCAGCGCCCGGCGACAGCGCTTCCGTCTCGCCATCTCGCATCGGCTCACGGAGGCAAGTCTTGCCATCTCGCGCCAAACCCTGCGGTTCGGTGTGAGCCGCCCGCATCCGGACTTATGTCGCGCCAGCATGCGGCCCAGTCCTCGACTCGCACCTGGTGACCTCCGCGACATCAGCCTGCGGCCGGAGCAGAGTCCCAACTGACCGCTATGGGGACATGGCCGGATCACGTGGCGACCGTAAAATGTAGCGATTTGGGAGCGCCGCAACCGACCAGCCGCGCACCCAATTCCTCATGGCACACGCCTCCAGTCCGCTACGGGGCGGGAGCAGAAGTCAGGCCCGCCTTCGGCAATGTCTGCTTCCCGGCAATGTCCCAATGTCGGCAGGTGGCGCGGGCCGGAACTCGGCCGCTTCTGACGCCGAACGACCGAGACGTGTGGAAATCAGAGTTCGCCAAGCGGCGAGGCGCTGCCTTTGGACTGTTTCTACGCCCAAGCGGGCGCCTTGGCCCGGGACGAAGCGGTTAAGCTTCTGTCTCTCCGGGGCTGACGCACTCTTTAATCGCCTGGGAAAAGGCGATGATCGTTGCCTCTCGGTCTTCGGCGCACATAGCTCGGAACAGATTCAGGAAGTCATCGGTGCCGATCTGCATAACAACCTTTGAATTGCCCCCTCCGGAAGCCATAACCCCGCGAACGGTAACACCACTCCGCCTTTGGCCATCCGGGCTTTTGCCAACCCAGGCACCGTGAGCGATCTCAACATTGCCTTCGTATTGCCAGCGGCCGCCGCCCTGTAGAGGCGCCCTCCAAAGCTGGCTGCATTCACTCATGGTAGTTCCTCGATTTCTATCGGTCGGAAGCCCTGAGCCCGCGCGAGCACGGCCAACGCTCCTCTGTAGCTGGGCGCCTTTTACGTCGCTGCAGCCAGAACATCCACGGCTGCCGCGCTCCGGCATCAACAGTGAAGCCCGCCCTGCGGAACGTCCGCTTTGCGGCTGGATCTCAACCGTCGTGCCATAACGACGAGTGGTTGGAGACCGGCTCTCTGAATGTCTTTGTCGGGTGAGGTGGTTAGCAGTCTTTGACTGCCTCGATCCAAAGAACCGCGGCTTCCTCGTTGTCCTGCCTCTCGACAGAAGAATTGCGAACGCTCAATCCCGCATCAGCCAGATATTTCAGTGTTTCTGCTTCACCGTTGTGGCCAAAGAACATCGTGGTTCCTGGCCATTCTCCGGTCCACTCGCCCATTGCGCCCAATCCTGATCAGCCACCTGACCGATGGATGTTCCGGACTCGCTTCGAGCCCGGCATCCTCCCGCTTCGTTCGCCCCATTGGAAAGTTTGCCCCAATCAGGATTTCGTGGCGGCGAGGTCGCCTCCGATGACAAGGAGGGGTTGAGCTCGGGCTTTCACGGCTCGGACGAGTTCGCAGCCGGATTCCGGCTCAAGTGAAAGCAGCCCTGAAATGCAA
>NZ_JBFRHE010000021.1:0-77347 GCF_052115715.1 Allobosea sp. 2KB_26 | reverse complement strand
GCCGCCATGCGCACGATCCGCTCTCGACCCAGCGGCGTCAGCCGGGCATTCTTGTGGATGTTCATCCGGTTCCTCCCCGAGGGCTCTGAAGCTTCGCAACCTCAGCTTCCTCGCTCGGGACCGGATGGACAACCTATTGAGAGCTCACACCTAGGGAACGATCAGGATGTCGGAATGAACTGTGTTCAGGATGGTTTCGGCCTTGCTGCCGAGCAGGGCCTGGACGATTTCCCTCCGTCCCGTTCGGCCCAGGACGACCAATTCCGCTCCAATGGCGCGGCGGCAGCGCTCGATGGCCGAGGAGATGCCTCCTTCGTCGAGCTCGGTTTCAATTCGCCTTGCGGTTTCCGCGGGCAGCCTGGCAGCCTCCAGGAATGCGGTCATCTGCTCCCTGGCTTCCGTTTCGTTATGCTCGCTCTTGCCTTCAAAGTTCATCCGGACACCCGGCCCGGAGTAGGCGTGGAGCAGCCTCAGCCCGGCGTGGGGAAAGAAATCGGCCGCGACCATGAGGGCCCGGCGCGAGCATTCCGAGAAATCGGTGGCGACGATGACAGGCCCGTAGGAACGATCGGCTCGCCGGCGGACGACGAGCACCGGCACCGACGCCTTGCGAACGATGTAGTCGACAGCCGTGCCCAGGATGTAGTCGCCGATGCTGTTGTGCCGTGCGACGCCCGTCACGATCACCCCGCTGTGCCGTTCCCTCGCCTCCTCGACCAGGACGGCCGGCAAGGAGCCGATGCGGATGACGAGCTCCGCCACGCTGGCCTGGGGCGGCAGTTCGTCGCGCAAATCGCGGCGGATGAGATCGGCCGGCTTCTCCTGGCGCTCCGGCGGCTCCTCGACATGGAGAATGGCAAGGGTTGCGCCCCACTCCCCGGAGAGCCTCAGGGAGCGGTCCAGCGCCCGGTCCGAGCGTGGCGAGAAATCACTCGCCAGCAATATTTCTCCTGGTCTCGCCATATCTCTTCTCCACTGAGGTGGAACTGGCCGGGCCGCACGCTCGCATCCGCGGCCTGAGCCTTGATTCATAAGCAGGCCGCCCGCTGCTCCCTCGCGCCGGTGGCCGGCACAGTCGGTGCATCGAGGCCGCGGAGAAAGGCGCCTCCCGCTCTGGTGATCGCCGACGTGATTTTCATGGCTATCGTGGCCTCTGCGCAGAGCGTGTCGGTGTTCCGCAGATCGCCGTCATAGGATTGCGACCAGAGCACCTCGCCGCTCGCCGGATCGAGGACGCGGCCATTCACCCTGAGCACTCCTCGCGAAGTGCGAACGCTGCCCTCCAGAATGAACATGCGTGCGGGATCTGCGGCCCCAGGCGGCTTGATCGGTGCCGACCCGCGCTTGAAAACGATGAACCTTGGCGTTTCTGCCAGCTGGGAGATGATCTCCTCGGTCATCCCCGCCGCAAGCCAACTCGTTTCGGCATCGCCGGAAAGATTGGAGAACGGGCTGACGATCAGGGCAGGTCGATCACCTGACGCTCTCGCCGGAAGGGCGTTTTGCTGCGGACGCGCCAGCCATAGTGAAAACGCCAGGCCCATACTCGCGATCGCCAGTGCAAGTGCAGTCCCAAACCAGGGCCGTGTACGCTGCTCCCTCCCGGCATCGACAGGGGTCGCGGATGGTGGCGAAGGCAACTCGTCGAAAGGGGCCTGTATCCAGCTGAACTCGGGAGCATAGGTCCCTTTGGGGATATCGATCAGGACGCAATCGGCGCGACCTGCCTTAAGGTAATAGCGCTCCAGCGAGCGCCTGAGGCGGCCGGCTTCGATGCGCACCACGGGGTCGTTCTGAAGATCGAAATCGGGGCTTCGCCCCAGGACCTCGACAGCAATCGTGTAGCCCTTCAAGCGTTGCTTTCGGCCATCAATCGCCTCATGAACGACATATGATAAAAATCGCCTGATACGTTCAGTTGCGAGAAAGTCCGGACTTGAAAGTATCCGCTCAATTTGAATGATGACATCAGTCCGTTTTGGCGGATTAGGAAACTCGTTCAGCGGAAGACTATGGCGCTCCACTCGCGGCATGGATTCCATCCTCCGCAGAGCCCAGAACTTTGACGCTCTGATCAATTTCTCCTGTCATAGAACATCCAGGACCTGCTACTTTCAAGCAAAAGGTCGCGTCGCCGCTGAACAAATATTTGAAGGTGGCCTTCCGATATCACATGGCCGCCCCGCCACGCAGGCTGTTGTCTTCGAGAACAGATTTCGCACCTGGAGGAAATCGGTCTTCAAACGGCCCTTCTCCTTTCTCCCGTTGCAATCCAGAGTTTTGCGCGTGAGATCCGTTCTCGCCCGCCGGCGGCCTCAACGACCGGATGACAGCGCAGCTAGATGTGAGCTCTCAATAGATAGTTCATCCGGTCCCGAGCGAGGAAGCTGAGGTTGCGAAGTTTCAGACCCCTCGGAGGAACCGGATGAACATCCACAAGAACGCCCGGCTGACGCAGTTGGGTCGAGAGTGGATCGTGCGCATGGCGGCGGCAGGCACCGCATACAGCTAGGCACCGGAAAAGATCGTCGCGCCCGTATCGGCGGTTCCGACGGCGGCGCGAAACGACGCGAACAGGTCGCGCCCGACGCCCCAATGCGAGGCTTCGAGATCGGCCTGCGCCGGCGCGCGCGCGGCCCATTCCGCCGCATCGACCAGCACGGTCAGCGTTCCCGCCACTGCGTCCACCCGGATCAGGTCGCCGTCGCGGATCCGTGCGATCGGCCCGCCCTCGACGGCTTCCGGCGTGACATGGATGGCGGCCGGAACCTTGCCGGAGGCGCCCGAGAGCCGTCCGTCGGTGACCAGCGCCACCTTGAAACCGCGATCCTGCAGCACGCCGAGCGGCGGCATCAGCTTGTGCAATTCGGGCATGCCATTGGCCCGCGGCCCCTGGAAACGCACCACTGCGACGAGGTCGCCCGTGAGCGCGCCGGCTTTGAAGGCGGCCTGCAGCGCCTCCTGGCTGTGGAAGATGCGGGCCGGGGCCTCGATGACATGGCGCTCCCTGGCAATGGCCGAGGTCTTGATCACGGCCCGGCCAAGATCGCCTGTGAGAACCGTGAGCCCGCCGGTCGGCTGGAAGGGGGTTTTGGTGCCGCGCAGCACCGTCTCGTCGCCACTGCTGCCGGCACCGTTGCGCCAGACCAGCGAACCGTCGGCGCCGAGCGCGGGCTCCTGGACATAGGCGTCGAGCCCGCTGCCCCAGATCGTCTCGACATCGCGATGCAGCAGCCCTGCCCCGAGCAATTCGCGAATGACGAAGCCCATGCCGCCGGCGGCATGAAAATGGTTCACGTCGGCCTTGCCGTTCGGATAGATCCGGGTGAGCAGCGGCGTCGTCTCTGCAAGCTCGGAGAAATCGTCCCAGGTCAGCTGGATGCCCGCGGCCGCCGCCATCGCGACGAGATGCATGGTGTGGTTGGTCGAGCCGCCGGTGGCATGCAGGCCGACCACGCCATTGACGAAGGCGCGCTCGTCCAGCATGCGCCCCACCGGAGTATAATCGTTGCCGAGCGCGGTGATCGCCATCGCCCGCTCGGTCGCCGCCCGGGTCAGGGCATCGCGGAGCGGCGTGTTGGGATTGACGAAGGAGGCGCCCGGCAGGTGCAGCCCCATGATCTCCATCACCATCTGGTTGGTATTGGCGGTGCCGTAGAAGGTGCAGGTGCCGGGGCCGTGATAGGATTGCGCCTCGGCCTCGAGCAGGGCCTCGCGGCCGACCTTGCCCTCGGCGAAAAGCTGGCGCGCCTTCGACTTGTCGTCATTCGACAGCCCAGACGTCATCGGGCCGGCCGGAATGAACACCGCCGGCAGATGGCCGAAGGACAGCGCGCCGATGATGAGGCCCGGTACGATCTTGTCGCAGATGCCGAGGAACACGGCCGCATCGAAGCTCTGGTGCGACAGGGCAACCGCGGTCGACAGCGCAATGACGTCGCGCGAGAACAGCGAGAGCTCCATGCCGGCCTCGCCCTGGGTGATGCCGTCGCACATGGCGGGCACGCCGCCGGCGACCTGGGCGACCCCGCCTGCCGCCCGCGCCGTGGCGCGGATGAGCTCGGGGAAGCGCTCATAGGGCTGATGCGCCGAGAGCATGTCGTTATAGGCGGTGACGATGGCGAGATTGGCGCCCGCGCCGGCGCGCAGCATCGCCTTGTCGCCCGGCGCACAGGCGGCAAAGCCATGCGCCTGGTTGGCGCAACCGAGCCGCTGGCGGCGCGGTCCGGCCTCGGCGGCTGCGGCCAGCCGGTCGAGATAGCGCCGGCGCGTGTCATGGGAGCGCCGGGCGATGCGTTCCGTCACCTCGCCGAGGCGGGCGTCGAGGGTCGGGTTGCTGGCTTGGCCGGTCATCGGGACCTCCTGGCTCGGTTCCCGCGCTCTCGTCCGCCGAGAATGGCGGGCCGAGCCCGGTCTCTACCCAGACGCTGGTCTCGCACGGTGCAAAAGTCCATCGCCGTCTCGCAGGTCCCCCCACTGACGAAGCTACGCTTCGACGCCATGCGGGGGACGCTGCGGATCATTCCCATGATGAGGTGTTGGGGATCGAGGTCGAGGTGCTGCCGGGCGGACCTGGCGCGTCGGCGCCCCAGGCAAAGGAGCGGCGCGCGATGCCCAATCAAGGCAGGCTCGATCGATCACGTTGCGTTTGAACCGAACCGGCAGAACGCAGAAAACGGAATCAAATCCAACAGCTTAGAGGAATTCGTTTCCCCATCTTCGTAGCATGCGTTAGGCCGTCATCAGGGCGAAGCGCAGCTGAAGCAGGTCCTCGCAAACCACTTCCAGCTCCCGGACGGGGAAGGCCTTGCGAAGAGCAGGAACATGGTCGGCGAGCCTGTCGCCGAGGATGCCGGTGAAGCTGACATGGCCTTGCGGCGAGACGACGAGACCGTTCTCCTCCTCGAATGAGGCGTTCCAGGCAATCGCCTCAGCTTCGGCGACAGCGTTCGGAAGGTCGAGTTCGAGCGCCCCATCTGTCAGCCGCACGGGATAGCCGCCCGGCAGCCCGTTCGGGCCGGGCACATGGCCGCGCCACGGCCTGCTTGCCGCCATGGCGAGCAGCATGGGAACGCCGCTCGCCCCCGAGATTTCGATGACCGGCTCGGGGGTGAGCTGGATATCGGCGAAACGCCCGTAGACATCCGCGACCTCGGCGCCGTCGAGCCAGACGCGTGGCGCCCGCCCGCCGCGCGCCGGCATTGTCACATCGACGGCGTCCGATCTACGGCATCTGCCGTATTGACGGTGCCGCGATACCTGAGAGCATCTGGACCGTGGCTCGTGACCCGGGCCCGCCCGTTTCCCACAGAGAGGCCCGCGTGACTTTCCTGGCTAAGCCCACCGTCGCAGCCCTCCTGCTGTCGACGGCTCTCCCCAGCGTGGCCGCGGCCCAGTCGCGCGGCCTGCTCACCGATCCCCAGAGCTGGCGCACGCCCGAATACCTGGCGCAGTGGGGGCTCGAAGCGATCCGCGCCGCGGAGGCCTATGCCCGTGGCCTCGATGGCCGGGGGATCGTGATTGGTGTCGTCGAGTCCGGCATCGCTTATGCCGGCCACAGCGAGCTCGCCGGCCGCTATATCGGTGGCTACAGCTATTTCAACGAAAGCAGCTCTGTCGCGCCCAACCAACATGCCGTCGGGGTCAGTTCGGTGATTGTCGGCAACAGGGACGGCGTCGGTATGCATGGCGTTGCTCCCGGAGCAACCGTGATCAGCGCCGGGCTCGGCGATGGCGGTGCCTTCAATTCTGACGGTCTGCCCAGAGCTTATGACGATCTGCTCGCGCGCGGTGTGCGCATCATCAACAACAGCTGGGCCAGCGACGAAGCCATCACGGAAGTGACCCGGCAGGGGATTCTCGACGCGGAGCGGCCAGTGGTGGAGGCCTATCGTCGTGCGGTGGGAGCAGGCGCCCTTATCATTCGCGGAACCGGAAACGACGGCAGAGACCAGCCCCTTTACGACGCCGGCCTGCCCTACCTCTTTCCCGAGCTGGAGCGCGGCTGGCTGAGCGTTGCGGCCCATGGGCCCAATTACGAGCCCTTCTACAACAACCGCTGCGGCGTGGCCATGAACTGGTGCCTGATGGCGCCCGGCGGCGGCGACTGGTGGACCCCCTCGCCCTATCCCGAAGACCCGATCATCGTCGCCGCCGTCAATGGCGGCTACACCAAGGTCAATGGCACCTCCTACGCCGTTCCCCATGTCTCCGGCGCGGCGGCCCTGGTCTGGCAGATGTTTCCGTTCTTCAGCGCCGACCAGGTGCGCCAGACCCTGCTCGGCACGGCCTATGACATTGGCGATCCCGGCGTCGATGCGCTTTACGGCTACGGCCTTCTCGATGTCGGCAAGGCGGTGCTCGGCCCCGGCCGTTTCGACTGGGGCGATTTCGTCGTCGAGCAGCCCAATGGCCTCGCCTTCTTCGAGAACGACATCGTCGGCGCGGGCGGCCTCGTCAAACGCGGGAATGGCGAACTCGTCCTGACCGGTCACAGCACCTATGCCGGGGCGACGCGCGTCGAGGGCGGCTTCCTGTCGGTGATGGGCAGCATCGCGTCCCAGACCCATATCGGCGTGGCGGGCACGCTCGCCGGCACCGGCCTGATCACGGGCCAAGTCGAGAATGCCGGCGCGGTCTGGGCCGGCGACGCGCGTGGCGTCGGGACCCTGACCATCGACGGCCATTATGTGCAGCAGGCCGGGGGCCTCCTGATCCAGCAACTCGACGCCACGGGCGGGCTGAACCATCTGTCCGTCACGGGAACGGCCGGCCTGGCCGGTCAGGTGGCGCTGGCCGGCGGCCCGCAATTGCTTCCGCGCGCCCTGACCATGCCGGTGATCACGGCGGGACAAGGCCTCGTCGGTCGCTTCGACGGCGTCGAAGGCCCCGTCGGCGACGGCACGGCGCCCTTCATCCAGGCAAGCCTGCGCTACGAGCCGAAGACGGCCCATCTCGATATCCGCACGCTGCCCTTCGACGCACCGGGCGTCTGCGCCTCGACCAATCAATGCGCGGCCGCTTCCGCGCTCGAGCGCGGCCTTGCCGGGGGCGATGCCGATCTGCGGGGCGTGGCGGGCGTGCTCCAGGCAGCCGGCACGCGCGATGGGGCCCGCACGTCCCTCGCTGGCCTCACCGGCGAAGCCCATGCCAGCCTCGGCACGCTGGCGCTCGGAGGCTTTGCGCCCTTCGGCAGCATGATCGCGCAGCGGATCACCGATCTGCGCACCGGCCAGGCTGAGCCGACCTCGGGCAGTGCGGCAATGGCCTATGCCTCGGGCGGGACGGCCAGCCCGGCCGCGGCGATGCTGAGCCGGCTGCCGTCGGGACAGGCTTCCGCCTGGGGTGAGGCTGCGCCGTCGCACAACGCCTGGCTGCGCGGCTATGCCCTCGCCGGCAGGATCGGCGGCGATGTCAATGCCGGCAGCACCGACTATCGCAGCGGCGGGGTGATCGGCGGCGTCGATCGGCAGGTCACGCCCTCCCTGCTGCTCGGCTTCAGCCTCGGCCTTTCCAGCACCGACGCCGATTTCCGGAATTTCAACGGCAAGGGCAGCATCAAGGCCTATGAAGGTGCCGTCTATGCCAGCCATGCGCGCGGAACGCTGCGCCTCGACGGCATCCTCGCCTATGCCCGCCTCGATCTCGAGACGCAGCGCAGCATCAGCTTCGGCGGCCTCTCGCGCCGGGCGGACGCCGATTACGGCGCCGACCGCTTCACCGGCGCGCTCGAGGCCGCCTGTGCCATCGATCTCGGCTGGTCGACGATCGAGCCTCTGGCCGCCCTGCGCTATACCTATCTGCGGCAGGACGGCTTCAGCGAGACCGGCGCCGGCAGCATCGGCCTGACCAGCGGCGGGCAATCGGCATCGAGCCTGCTCGGCAGCCTCGGCGCGCGGCTCACTGGGCAGTTCGATCTTGGCGCGCACCATGTCGCCGTCGAGGCGCGCGGCCGCTGGCAGCACGAATTCCTCGACGATGCGATGGTGCTGGACACCGCCTTCATCGGGGCGCCGGCGGCAAGCTTCGCCGTGCAGGGTGCGCGGGTCGCGCGCGACAGCGCGATCCTGGGCGTAGGCCTGTCGACGCGGGCCGGCCACAACGTCACGCTGTTCGCCGGCTATGATGTCAGCCTCAACACGGACACCACGGCGCACGCCGTCACCGCCGGATTGCGCGCGACCTGGTAGGCGGGCAGCCTTGCCGCGTCGCCCCCGTCACGACCTCCTGTTCGCCGCCGTCGACGTCCCGGCCCGCGGCAGCACCCTGTCGATCCATCCGGCCTCCGGCGCGGAACGGGACTTTCGCGACGATGGCAACGAGATCATCCTGAACGCCCGGGGCAGGCACGCCGGGCTCGCACCAACTGGCCACGATCAAGGCCGGGCTGTCATCGTTGCGCGCTGGAGCATGCTGCGAAAAAGCGGCAACGGCTTTTCCCACAAAGCATGCTCTAAACGACTGGAGTCGATCACGTTTTCTGCATTGGGACGATGTCGCCCCAATGCGGCATGATCGAAAGGAGGGACGGGATGAAACTCTATACCTATTGGCGGTCGACCTCGTCATACCGCGTTCGCATTGCGCTCGCGCTCAAGGGGCTCGAGGTCACGCCGAGCTTCGTTCATCTCGTCCGGAACGGCGGAGAGCAACATGGCGAGAGCTATCGCGCCCTCAACCCGCAAGGCCGGTTGCCGGCCCTGGAGCTCGACGACGGCACCATCCTCACCCAATCACCCGCCATCATCGAATATCTCGAGGAGATCTGTCCGGCCCCGGCTCTCCTCCCGCGCGACCCGGTCATGCGCGCAAAGGTCCGGGCTGTCGCAGCGATCATCGGCTGTGACATTCATCCCCTCCACAACATCGCGCCGCTGTCCTATCTCAGGCAGACTCTCGGGCAGGCCGAGCCGGAGATTAAGGCCTGGATCGCCACCTGGATCGGACAGGGGCTCAGCGCAGTCGAGGCGCTGATCGGCGACGAGGGTTATTGCTTCGGCCCCCTGCCCGGTCTGGCGGATGTCTACCTTCTGCCCCAGCTCTACGCAGCGCGGCGTTTCCAGGTGCCGATCGAGCATTGCACGCGCGTCCTGCGGGTCGAGCGATTGTGCAACGAACACCCTGCCTTCAGGAGTGCCCACCCGTCGATGCAGGGCGATGCCGAGTAGTTGGCCCGACACGGTCGGCAAGGCTCCAATCCCGTTCTGCGCCAGATGCAGAGGATGCACGGGGGATACAAACGGAAACACTCCAGCAACATCCGTTCGGCACTGGGGCCACAAACGCGACCTATCCGGCAGTCTCACGCAGCGTCGGAGCGCCCATGCCGGATATCGTTTCACCCTTGCGGTCGGGTTCGTCGCTGAGGCGCGCCCTGGGGGTCCTGGCCGCGGCAGCCATGTGGATCAGCGTGGTGCTCTTGCGCATCTTCGGCCCCGACACCACCGACACGGCCTCGGCCTGCGGTCGCATGGTCTATCGCGATCCGGTGACGGGGCGGGAGCAAGCCATCGGAACGGCCCGGATCGCTTCGGACGGCACGATCAGATGTCGCGATGTCGCCTATCGGCCTTAGATCATCGGACCGGATATCGTATCCGGTCCGATGATCTAACCAACTGTGATGGCATCGGCTTTGCCCCGAAAACCGCAATCCACTTTTCCGGCCGATGCTTCGGCCCTGCCGATGCCTTAGCCACGATGACGGCTGCATGGGGCCTGCACCTCCGATATGCTCGCAGCCGTTGAAGCCTGGAAACCTGACGTGAGCGCATCGGCGCATATCCTGATCGTCGAGGACGATCGCGACATCAGCACGCTCGTGGCGCGCTACCTCTCGCAGAACGGCATGCGGACTTCGACCGCGCGCGACGGGCGCGAGATGGACCGCATCCTGCGGGAGCGCAGCTTCGACCTGATCGTGCTCGATCTCAACCTCCCCGGCGAGGACGGGTTCTCGATCTGCCGGCGGCTATGCCTGACGACGCAGATGCCGATCATCATGCTCACCGCCCGCAGCGAGGATATCGACAGGATCATCGGCCTCGAAATGGGCGCCGACGACTATCTCGGCAAACCGTTCAACCCGCGCGAGCTCTTGGCCCGCATCCGGGCGGTGCTGCGCCGACGGGGCGGCGGACAGGCCGATCCAAACGAGCCGCCCGGCTCGTTTGCCTTCGCGGGCTGGACGCTGAATGCCAATAACCGCGAGCTGACCAATCCCGACAATGTCCGCGTCGCCGTGACCGGCGCCGAGTTCGATCTGCTGCGGGTGTTCTGCGAGCGGCCCGGGCGCGTGCTCGCGCGCGATGCCCTGCTTGATCTGACGCAGGGGCGCGCCGCCACCCCGTTCGAGCGCAGCATCGATATCCTGATCAGCCGCCTGCGCCAGAAGATCGAGCGCGAGCCGCGCGAACCCGAACTGATCAAGACGATCCGCTCGGGCGGATATCTCTTCACGCCCGCCGTCGCACGGCAATGATCCACCCGTTTCGCCTGCCCGCCCGGATCGGCAGCCAGATCGCGCTGCTCGTGGTCGGCGTGATCGGCCTGCTCTATCTCGTTCTCTCCGTCACGCTGGTCTGGCAGGCGCCCCGCGGCAGACCGGGCCCGCCCGCCTATGAGAGCGTCGCGACGATCGCCAAGCTGGTGGCCCAGACGCCGCCGCCCCTGCGCCAGATGGTCGTCGAGACCGCGAACACGGCCGACCGGCGCTTCCGGTTCGCGCTATCGGGCACGGACCCTGCCCCCTTGCCATCGAAGCCCCATCCTTTCGCCGCGGAGGGAATGGCGCAGCGCCTGGGCGAGGGTTTTGCGGTGCAGCCGAACCCGGCGCCGGACGGAGAGAGGCCGCCGCAAGGCTATTCGATCCGGCTTCCCGACGGCACGGGCCTCGATGTCGAGATCGCGGCCGGCGGGACGGGGACACCGCCACCGCGCCCCATCTCCATTCTGGTCGTCGCCACGATCATCGTGCTCGGGCTCAATATCGGCGCGCTGACGCTCTGGGCCTCGCGCGGCATCACGGCGCCGCTCGCGCGCTTCGCCACGGCTGCCGAGGAGTTTTCGATCGACCGCGATCCCTCGCCGCTGCGCGAGGAAGGCCCCATCGAAGTCCGCACCGCCGCGCGCGCCCTCAACCGCTTGCGAGACCGGATCCATGCGATGTTTGCCGACCGCACACGCATGTTGGCGGCGATCAGCCACGACCTGAGGACGCCGATCACGCGCATGCGCCTGCGCGTCGAGTTCATCGAGGACGCTATCCTGCGCGCTCAGTTCACCCGCGATCTGGAGCATATGGGCACCATGGTGCAGGGCGCGCTGTCCTATCTGCGCGATGCCGACCGGCGCCAGACGCGCGGTGCCGTCGATCTTTCCAGCCTGCTCCAGACCGTCGCGGACGAGTTCAGCGATATCGGCACGCCGACGCGCTATGAGGGGCCGCGACGGGTCGTCGCGACCGGCGATGCCCAGCAGCTGGAGCGCGCCGTGACCAATCTCGTCGAGAACGCGGTGCGCCATGGCACGCAGGTGATCATCCGCCTTCGCGACGAAACCGATGCCCTCCTGATCGAGGTGGCCGACGATGGCCCCGGTATTCCGGAAGCCGATCGCTTGCGCCTGCTCGAGCCCTTCATGCGCGGCGACGAAGCCCGCGGGCGGATCGATACAGAAGGCTTTGGCCTCGGCCTCGCCATCACCCGGTCGATCGCGGCCGCCCATGATGGCGAGCTGAGCCTGCACGACAACCAGCCGCGCGGCCTGCTGGTCCGCATCAGCCTGCCGCGCCAGGCCGCCGGGGCCCCACGAGCGCCTGAGCGCTAAGCCTCAACGCGCGCGGAACATTCGGCAGCAGGGGCGCCGCTCGACAGACCCGTGACAGTCCCGTGGAACCGAACGGGACAGACATGGTTGCATGTCCCCGCCACCGCAATCGCGTGGCCGCAGCGCGACGTGCCGTCTTATGGCCGCTGCTCGAGCGGCCATACCTCACCGACACCGTGGGCCACGGCGCAGGGCGTTCGTGAAACCATAGCGATGGCCTCGGCCAGATCGGCGGCTCCGATGATGGCAAAGCCCGCCACCGGCAATGACGACGTCATGAATGGACCATTGGCCGTTTCCACACGGGCAGCATCGGGATTGCGCACCTGCACGGGAACGCCCGCGATACCCATCAACACTCCGTCCTTCCGCAGCTTCGCATCATGGGCGTGGGCGGCGTCTCGCACGGCCACCGGGGTACGGTCGTAGCCCTCACGGTCTCCATATCCGATCGTCACGAATGTCGGCACGGGTCGCCTCCTCCAAAGGGCCAAAGCATCGGCCTGAAGTGCGGATTGCGGATTTCGGGGCAAAGCCGATGCAAACACAAAGGGTCGGATCCCCGGACGCGATAGGATGTCCGGTCCGATGGTCTAGCGGAGCTTGGCGATCCCGATGCCATCCTGTTTCGCACGGTCCTTGATCGATTCTTCGCTGCGGGTCATCGCCTTCGAAATCGCCTTCAGGGCCATGCCATTCCTAGCGAGCAGCTTCAGCTTCTCCAGCTCCTCAGGGGTTCAGGGTTGGCGATGCCGTTCAAATCTCTCGGCCACGATCGGCTCCTTCTTCGCCGGGACATCTCCCGCATTCGCGTCCACTATAGCAGTGATGGCGACGAATTTGGCCCCACATGTCGATGGAGGCAGAGCCCATCCGGCCGCTCGGCGCCATAAGCAGAACCTGGGCCTCTGCCCGAAAGCAGACCTCTGTTCCGCCGCCGCGTCACTACCGGAACCGCCCCATAGCGGGCGTTCATGTTGGGGACTGAAAACCGAGAAAAGCGACCGATGAAATTGCCTTTCAGACGGGTAGATCACCCACGATCGACGGCGCCATCTGCAGCGCGAAATCCTTGAACATGCGAACCGGGCGGGAGATGTGACGGTTTCCGAGATGCACGATCGATAGGTCATGCGTCTGGAAGCGCCATTGCGGCATCACCTCCACCAGACGCCCCGTCTCGACAAGCGCGGGCGCTACGATCGGAGGCAACTCACCGATCCCGCCGCCAGCCGCGAGCAGGGTCGCCAGGCCAGCAAAGTCATTCATTGCTAGCTTCGGCTTGAAGCTGACCGTTTCGCGCGCGTCGCCGTTCTTGAAAGTCCAGCGGTGCTGTTGTGACCAATAGGCGAAGGCCAGGAGCCGATGCTCTTGCAGGTCCTGCGGATGCTGCGGCGGGTTTCGCCCTACAAGATAGTCGGGACTGGCCAGGAGACGATGGCGGTAGCGGAGCATCGGGCGCGAAACGAGGTTCGAGTCGCTCAGCGGACCGAGGCGCAGGGCGAGATCGACACCCTCCGCGATGTGATCGACATGGCGATCGGCGATCAGCACCTGCACTTCGACGGCGGGATAAGCGGCTTGAAAGGCGCCAATGAGTGGCGCCAGCAGGTTGTCCGAAATGCTGGGCGGCGCCGAGAGCCGCAGCGCGCCGCGAACTTCGGAAAGCCGGTTGGAGGCGATGCTGTCGACAGCCTCGCTGACCTCGACGCCGCGTTGCGCCTGCTCAAGAATCTCCGCGCCAACGTCGGTCAGCCGCAGGCTGCGCGTCGAGCGTTCGAAGAGGCGGACGCCGAGGTGGTCCTCCAGTTCAGCGATCTTGCGGCTCACGGTCGAGATCGGCATGCCGGTACGACGCGCGGCCTCCGAGAAGCTGCCGGTTTCGGCAACCCGGGCGAAGACCAGGAGGGAGTTGAGGTCTGGCATGACTTTCCCAAATTTGGGATAATCATTACCAAATTCTCAGACTAAATCCAAAACCGGAAATGACCCATCTTCTCGTTGGCAATCATGCCGCGAACGGGGAGAACCTCCATGAAGAAGATCGTAGCTTCCGCACTTGCCGCCGGCGCCGCATTGGCGCTGTCACTCACGGCTTCCGCGGCCGAGCGGACCGGCGACGAAGCCGCAATCGAGCATGCCCTGCGCGCTTATGAGCTGGCGCTCAACGCTGAGGATACCGACGCGGTGATCAAGCTCTATGCGCCCGACGGCGTATTCATGCCGCCGAACAGCCCATCAAGTGTCGGCGCCGCTGCGGTGCGCTCCGCCTATGTGAACGTGTTCAACGCGATCAAGTTGGCAGTGCGCTTCGACATCGTCGAAATCGTCCAGGTTGCGCCGGATTGGGCCTTCGCGCGCACCAATTCGGCAGGCACGGTTACGGTCAAGGCGAGCAGCCAGACAAGCCCCGAGGCCAATCAGGAATTGTTTGTCTTGCAGAAGCTCGGTTCGGGCGACTGGAAGATCGCGCGCTACAGCTTTTCCACCACCAATCCGCCGCGCCAGTAAGGGAGCAGGACCATGCCCGCTACGATGAAGGCAGCCGTGATCTACCAGGCAGGCGGCCCTGAAGCCCTAAAACTGGAAAGGCGGCCGACGCCCACGCCCGAAAAGGGGCAGGTGCTGATCCAAGTGAAGGCCTTCGGGCTCAATCGCTCGGAACTGTTCACCCGGCAAGGGCTTTCGCCCAACGTTGCCTTCCCGCGCGTGCTGGGGATCGAGGCGGCTGGAATCGTAGTGGAGGCCCCAGGAGGGCAGTTCGGCCCTGGCGATATCGTCGCGACCGCGATGGGCGGAATGGGGCGCCGGTTCGATGGCGGTTATGCCGAATATGTCTGCGTACCCGCCACCCAAGTGCAAAAGCTCACGACGACGTTGCCATGGGAGACGCTCGGCGCAATGCCCGAAATGCTGCAAACGGCATGGGGGTCGCTGTTCAATGCGTTGCAACTCAAGGCGCGCGATCGCTTGCTTATACGCGGCGGAACCACATCGGTGGGCCTGGCTGCGGCGGCTATCGCCAAGAAGCACGGCGCTTTCGTGCTCGCGACGACGCGCAATCCTGCCCGCGAACGCTTGCTGCGCGAGAACGGCGCCGACCAGGTGGTGATCGACAGCGGCGACATCGCGGATCAGGTCCGCGAGATCTGCCCAAATGGCGTCGACAAGGTGCTCGAACTGGTCGGCACGACGACTTTGAAGGACTCATTGCGCACCGCGCGCCCGCACGGCGTTGTCTGCATGACTGGAATGGTCGGCGATCAATGGTCCTTTGATCAGTTCAGCCCGATGGACTCCATCCCGACGGCGGTGTCGCTGACCACCTATGCAGGCGGGGCGGAGGATTTCATGCAAACCCCTCTGCAGTCGCTGGCCGATCAGGTCGCTACGGGCACCCTTCGCCTCAACATCGGTAGGGTCTTCAGGCTCGACGACATAGTCGAGGCGCATCGCACGATGGAAACGAACCAGGCGGGTGGGAAGATCGTTGTCCTCACCTGAGAGGGTGGGTGTTCAATTATCTGTTCCGTGCAGAGAATGTCCGGTATCCACCCTCCCGTGAACTTCCGAACGTCTGCAAACGGGCAGCCGCGTCGCTTCAGCTGAGCGATGACGAGATCTGCGCCGATCTCAGTCGCATGGCAGGGCAGCGCTTCACCCGCGCTCGATGTCTGGCGGGATGAACTGAGAGCACACATCGTTTCAGCGCTCGGCAAGCGGTGAGACGCGACTGAGCTAGACGCCCATATACGTCCGCAGTTGATCTCCAACCTGGGCCATTGTCGTTGGCTTGATCCGGCCCAGCTTCTCCGCGTGGCCTGCCTCGATCGTCGCGATTTTGCATGGGCGAATGACCGATGGCGCCGGCAAGCCGACCTCGCCATAAGTCAGCCCCAGCGACACGTCTCCCGGCCATGACCGATTCTCGGCGCTGGTGATCATGACCACCCACAACAGGCCTTCGCCCTCCCCTACGCCGCCATGGCTGACGACAAGCGCCGGCCGATGCTGGCGGGTGTTGCGGTCGGTATAGGGGAACGGCACACGGACAACGTCGCCCTGGCTGAACTCAGAGTTTGGCATAGGCTCTCCGGTCGGCTTCGCTATCCCACTCGCTGAATGTGCCAAACGGGTCTTCGGCCGGGGCTGCTGCCGGTGCCTTGCGGATCACCACCGCGTCGCCCTCGATGCTATAGGCAATCTCGTCGCCCTCGCGCAGATGCAACGCGGCCCGGATGGGCTGCGGAATCGTCGTCTGCGCCTTTGATGTCAGCTTGCTCGTGATCATGCGGAACTCCTGTAAGGAAGCTCCTTACTGTAAGGAAATTCCTTTCAGACAGCAAGCTAGGAGCCAGTCGCCAGGATGGCGTCTCTCGTTCTGAACCAGGCGGTGAGCGCCTCTCTGGCCCCGGTACAAGGCGCTGCCGACCGGAAGCGGGCATCCGCCATTCCCCGGAAACCGGATGTTCCCGGGCACCCCTTCCGTCTGGTTTCCAGATTATGCTGACATGGCACGGCGGCACTGCGGGTTAGCGGATCTGCCCTGGCATGCGATGGAGCGGCGATCACGCGCGGATAGTCACAGGATGACGCGCAGCCGAGACCGTGGATGAATACCAGCGGCGTGCCGGTGCCCCGAATGTCCTGATACAGGACATTGGCGGACGCCATCCTCGCCCAGAAAGCCTTCACGACCCGGCTCCTGACCTGCAATGTCGACGCAGCTCTCAATCTCGCTCCGCAAAATCGATCCGCGCCCGCGTTCCAACCGCCTTCAGCAGAATGAGCAACCCGCCGCCATCGATCAGTTCAATCGGCCTATCCCTGGCAAAGCTGACGGCGTCGGGTTCGAGGCCAGCCGGCTCCGCGCGGTTTCCTCGCGATCGGCACCGTCTCGCCTTTCGCAGGGACGGTCTCCCCTTCGGCTGCGCAGGTGGGTTCATTCGCCTCCGGTATGTGACAACGCCCGCGGATATGCTTTCCTGCCGGAGGAGGAAGGCGGGGCATGCTCTACGACAACTATCAGACCAGGCTGGAGGCGGAGCGCCTCAGGCTCTCGAACCCGGAGACCGTGTACGCCTGGCTGTCCACGCTGCCGGCGGCCGAGGGCGTGTTCACCGGCAATTGCGCGGACGGGATCGTGAAGACGCTCCCCGAACGCGACGATCCGCTCATCAACCTGGCATTGGCCAGGTTCACCGCGAACGACCGATTGCTGAAGCCGCTATGGGACAAGGGCGGCCTGATGCGCACAGCGCTTCTCGCGAATCGGGCGTACGGCCCTGTGTTCCCGACGTCGGGCATCTTCAGCCTGCGCGACCTGGATCCGCTGCAGCCGGTCATCGAAGAGATGACGGTCGACGATCTGGACGCGCTCTACTCGAATCCGCGCTGTCCGGCGGTAATCCTCGACTATACGTTCCGCAACACCATCGGATTGTCGGAAGACCGGCACCTGCTCGCCTGCCGGTTCGCCATCAGGAACGAGCGCCTCCGGAAGACGCTCAACCCAATTGAGTTCAATGAATTTTGGGTGACGGATCACGCGGCGCCGATCCACACGATCTGGGAGACGGTGCGAACGGCCCCGGCGACGGAGTCCTGGGCTTCCATCTTGGCCGAAGCCGGCAGCGTGGCCTTCTGTCTTGGGCTTCCGGAAGAGTTCGAGCCGGACATGTCGACATTCGTGCCGGACATGTCGAAAGAGGAGTTCCAGGAGGCGCTCGCGACCCGATTCAAGCACTGTGACGCCTATCGGGCCATCTTCATGCAGGCCGCTCAGACGCGCTGGCTTGGGCCGGAGGAACAGCGCAACGACCCGCGGGGCCCGTGGATATGGGCCCGCGCCGCAATCTCCGAGGCCATCTGCAGGGATCGGCCCCACGTACCCGCATTTACGGGGGAACACCCGGATCTCGGCTTCCGGATCGGCTTCTATCGCGCCGCCGCCGTATCGCCGGATTGGGACATCGAAGCCATGGCGGAGAAGGACGGCACGTCCTTCACGCGGGAGCTTGTCTGGAATGAGAGCCTCTACGAGCGCGTGAATCACGAGCTCCAGAAGCGTTTCCGGCGTCTCATCGATGACGACGGGGTCAGCTGGCACACCTACGCGAAATGGATGGCCGGCAAGCTCGAAGAACTGGTTGCGAAGGACCCCCGTCGCTATGGCGACGAGCCCACCGAGGAGATGCGCCTATACGACGAACGGCAGGCAGCCGCGGCCGAGGCGCGCCGCCGACAGGAGGAGGCCGCCGCCGCGCCACCCCAGCCCGCACAAAAGGGCTGGCGCATCTTTTCCCGCTAAGGGAACGCGCTCTCCACGCCCGCTCACGTCCCGAGGCTCCAGCGGCCTGACCTGCTCGGCCCTTGTTCGGCACGCGGGACGGCGCCGAAGCGCCTCGGCAGAACTCAGTCCGAGCAGGTCATTCAGCCAATTCAGAGGACAAGCCCGGCCGGGAGAACGCGCTATCGCAACCCGGCGATGCCTTTCGCGTCATTGTCGACGAATAATATGCAAGGCACTATCGATGCGCATTGCATCGGGACGACGGGCCAGGGTTGATGACCCCGCCGTGCCCGCGCTCGCCGGAACAGCATTCCGGGAACCGAACGAACCAAGGGGATGACGACCGATGACGATTGGGGTGGGAGGCTCGAGCTTCGAGGCGGAACTCGCCAGGCTGAATCCGATGACGGCCGGCATCGCGCCGATCGCGGTCGCCGAGTACAAGGCCCGCATCGCAAAGGCGCAGGCCCTCCTGCGCGAACAGGGGCTGCAGGCGCTCTATCTCGATACCTCGGCCAACCTGCACTATTTCACCGGCATCCAGCTCAAGCTCACCGAGCGGCTGCATGGCGCGATCATCCCGGCCGAGGGCGACATCGTCTATCTCAGCCCGGCCTTCGAGGAGCCGAAGACGCGCGAATACATGCAGTTCGGCGAGGATGTGCGCTGCTGGGAGGAGCATGAGGACCCGACCGCGCTCGTCGTCGAGACGATCCGCAGCCTCGGCTATGAGAGCGGCACCGTCGCACTCGACCCGCATACCCCGTTCTTCATCGCCGACGGATTGCGCAAGGCCGGCAACCGCTACAGCTTCGCGAGCGGCGGCCCGGTCACCGCTTCGTGCCGGCAGCTGAAATCGGCCGCCGAGATCGCCCTGATCCAGCGTGCCATGGACATTACCATGGAGGTCCACCGGGCTGCGGCGCGGGTGCTGCGCGTCGGCCTGACGACGACGGAGCTGATCGAATTCCTCGACCGCGCCCATCGCAAGCTCGGGCTGAGCTCGACCTTCGGCGCCGCGCAGTTCGGCGAAGCCACCGCCTATCCGCATGGCGTCCCCTATCCGCAGACGCTGGCTGAGGGCGACATGGTGCTCATCGACACGGGAACCAGGCTCGGCGGCTATCACTCCGACATCACCCGCACCTATGTCTTCGGCGAGCCGACAGAGCGTCAGCGCGAGATCTGGAACCTGGAGAAGCGCGCGCAGCTCGCCGGGTTCGAGGCGGCCGTGCTCGGCGCGCCCGGCGAGGCCGTAGACCAGGCTGCGCGCGGCGTGATCGAGGCCGCCGGCTTCGGCCCCGGCTACAAGGTGCCGGGCCTGCCCCATCGCACCGGACATGGTCTCGGCCTCGAGATCCACGAGGAGCCTTTCATGGTCAAGGGCAACCGGACGCCGCTGGCGGCGGGGATGTGCTTCTCGGTCGAGCCGATGATGTGCATCTACGGCGAGTTCGGCGTTCGCCTCGAGGACATCGCCTATATGGCGGAAGGCGGTGCGCGCTGGTTCACGCAGCCGGCCCATAGCGTCGACGACCCCTTCGGCTACGAAGCCTGAGCCTCTCGCGGCGAGGGGCGCGCTCCTGCGACCCGGGTTTCAACCTGGATCGCAGGAGAAGAAGAGCCTCCCCACCGGGCAGCGACAAAACCCTGGCGCGTTGATCTCAGACCCTCGACACCCGTCAAAGCATCCGCCCGCCTGCGTCCCCTTGGGGGCCGCTCAGGGCAGCGCGGCGATTGCGGCGGTCACCTCGCCGCCGCCGCGGCGCAAAGTGTTGAAGATCGGGCATTGATTGAGAAGGTGGCCGAGCAGCTTGGGCGCCTCGGACGCGGACACTCCCGTGACCGAAATGGCGACATGGATCGCCGAGAAGCGCGTCTCGTCCTGCTCATCGCGCGTCGCATCCACCACTGCGGAGATCGTCCGGAAGGCGATGCCGTGCTCCAGCGCATCACTTTCGGCGCTCGCGAGAGCGCAGGACCCCAAAGCCGCGACCAGGAGCTCGATCGGCCCCGGGGCGACCGAAGGGATCTGCCGGACCATGGCTGAATCGGACAGCAGGACCTTGCCGTGCCCCTCGATCACATAGCGACCGGGCGCCCCGGAGGTGGAAGCCGTGACGCTGTATTGTCCGCTCATCGTCTCTTGTCCTGCTGTTCGACTGGCTGGACGGGCACACTAGCCGCCCAAGCTTTGACGCATAAGAGTTTGCGACGTCTCATTTTGAAAAAAGAAATAACTTTCCGAACAGCAACTGCATATGGATTTAATTTCTGCCTCTGATCGCATAATCGCCAATTCAATTTCGTTGACGGGCAATCAATCCAATCGATATCATTCGAACTGATCGCGATCGAATTCTTACATAAGCAATTCAATCTCGATTACACAAATCACTAGTTTTAATTCTTACTTAATTCACCCACACATCTGTCACAACGCTGCGTCGCGACAGATGCCCTCCCCCACCACCGCCCTCCTGCCGACGTCTCGGAACGCTCCGAACGCGTCAGCATGGCCAGATCTCGGCCGCCCCAGGCTCCAAGAACGGTTCCATGATGAAGAAGCGCTTTTCCCTTTCGCTTGCCGCCCTGGCTTTCGGCACGGCCCTCTCGCTCGCCGGCCCGGGCCTCGCCCAAACCCTGACGATCGGCGTTCGCGCCGGCCCGGAATCGGTCGATCCGCATTTCACCTCGACGGGGACGCATGCCGAGACCTTGAAGCATGTCTTCGACACCTTGGTCTGGGCGGGTGACGAGCTTCAGCTCGAGCCGCGGCTGGCGCTGAGCTGGAAACCGGTTGGAGACACCGCCTGGGAATTCAAGCTGCGCCAGGGCGTCGTCTTCCATGACGGCAGCGCCTTCACGGCCGAGGACGTCAAGTTCTCGATCGAGCGCTCGCGCCAGATCAAGGGACCGAGCCCGGTCTCCGTCTATGTCCGCCGCGTCAAGGACGTGACGATCATCGATCCCTATACGCTGCGGGTCGAGACCGACGGCCCGGCCCCGACGCTGCCCAACGACTTCGTGCGCCTCTTCATCGTTTCGTCCAAGGCAGCCAGGGACCTGCTGACGGCGGAGGCAGCCAATCCCGCCTTCAACTCCGGCAAGGCCGCGATCGGGACCGGGCCCTATAAATTCGTCTCGTGGACGCCGCGCTCCGAACTGATCCTGGAGCGTTTTGACGGCTTCTGGGGCGAGAAGGAGCCCTGGCAGCGCGTGGTGCGCAAGGAGATCCCAAACGATGCCTCGCGGGTCGCGCAACTCAAGGCGGGACAGGTCGACCTGATCGCACGCGCGCCGCTCTCGGACGTCGCCTCGCTCGGCCGCGATCCCAAGCTCGCCGTCACCAAGACGGATACGATCTATCTGTTCAATGTCGACTTCGATTTCCGCGAGAAGAGCCCTCAGGTCTTCGCCAAGGACGGCTCGCCATTGGCGAAGAACCCGTTCCTCGATCCGCGCGTCAGGGAGGCCTTCGACCTCGCGATCGATCGCCAGGCTCTCGCCGAGATCGCCATGGAAGGTTTTGGCAAGCCCGTCGGGCAGCTCGTGACACCCAACATCTTTGGATTCAACCGCGACCTGCCGATCACCAGGCCCGATGCCGCACGCGCAAAGCAGCTTCTCGGAGAGGCAGGGTTTCCCGCCGGCTTCAGGGTGACACTGAGCTTCACCACCGACCGCTTGCCGGGTGACAAGGAGGTCGGCGCCGCCGTCGTCCAGATGCTCGCCAGGATCGGCATCGATGCGGTCTCCAACGGGCAGCCGACGACGATCCTGTTCCCGGCACGGCAGCGCGGCGAGTATTCGCTGACCCTCTACGGCTGGAGCACGTCCACGGGCGAAGCGCATTACACGCTGGCGGCCCTGACCCATACCGCCGATATCGCGCGCGGACTGGGCGGCTACAATGTCACCGGATACAGCAATGCCGAACTGGACAGGCTGATCGACGCCGCCGGCATCGAACTCGACGAGGCGAAGCGGCGCAACCTGCTCGAGCAGGCCGGAGCGCTGATCGGCAAGGACCGGCCGCGCCTGCCGCTGGTGCTGATCGGCACGGCATGGGCCTCGCAGAAGGCCAAGGTGACGATCCGGCCGCGCGTCGATGAAGACACCCTGGCGATGAATATCCGCCCGAGCAGCACGAACTAAGACGTCGATATCAGCGACGGTCATTCAGCCCAGGCGGCCGCAACGGCCGCCTGGGTTTTGCGTCGACGCGCTTCGCCCCGTGGCGCCTGCTGCGCGCCAACTCCAGACGGTCGAGCCTCGCCTAAAACCCGATATTCGCTATCGGGCCATGCGGACCTCCAGCGCAGAACGATGGCCGCCGCCCTCAACCAATCGTCATTCCGCTGCTATTTTGCGGCCGGTATGGAGAACATTTCAGGTATCGTTCCGCCGGAACGGATCGTCTTGATCCAGTCCTCCTCCTTGAGCAGATGCGCCTGCGCGGCGGCCAGGACCTCCGCAGCGCGTTCCAACGGCACGACAACAACGCCGTCGTCATTGCCGAGGACGATATCGCCCGATCGAACCGGCACGCCCGCGACCGCGACGGTGCCATCGATCGTTCCGCCAAATCCGTGATGCGGTCCCCTCGGCACGATGGCGCGGCAGAACATGGCGAAACCGGCCTTGCGCAGATCGGAGACGTCCCGCACCGCCCCGTCGATGACCGCCCCGCCGATCCGCCGCTGAACGGCCTCTTCCGTCATGACCCCGCCCCAGACGGCCGTGTCTTCGACGCCGCCGGCATCGACGACGATGATCTCCCCCGGTCTGGCCGCACCGATCAGCGAGCAGATCGGCCCGCAATCGCCGACCATCGTCGTTACGGTGCGGGCCTGGCCGCAGAGGATCGTGTCGGCAGCGATTGGCTTGATCGCCGCCTTCATCACCTGCGTGCGGTTCATGCAGTCGGAGGCTACGGCCGGCGGGATTGCCCGCCAGGCCTGGAGTTCTTCGGCGCTGAGCGCCCTGAAGTCGGTTTCGCTCTGCTGAAAGGCCATTGTCTAGTTCCCGTGTGCGAGAGATGTTTGCCGGCCGTCAGTTCGCCTTGGCGTCCCAACCGGGATTGACGTTGTTCCGCAGCCGTCCTTCGAACAGGAATTCGAGCAGGATCTCGGCGGAGAAGGTGCGCATGTCGCGATAGCCGGCCTCCGAGTAGAAGGCGGCGTGCGGCGTCACGACGAGGCGCCCGGCGAGCCAGGAGGCGTTGCCGCGCCAGGCCTCGATCAGCGCCGGCGTCGGCAGCACCGGCGGTTCCTTGGGCAGCACGTCGAGGCCGGCGGCGGCGATGTGGCCGCTCTTGAGCGCGTCGTGGAGGGCATCGACATCGACGAGCCCGCCGCGGGCGATGTTGATGAAGATGCTGCCGGGTTTCATCGCGGCGAACTGGGCTGCCCCCATAAGATTGCGCGTGTCGGCGGAGAGCGGCACATGCAGGCTGACGATGTCGGCGCGGCGCAGAAGTTCCTCCTGCGTGCGGACGCGCTCGATGCCCAGGCCGAGATCATGTCCCTCCGGCTGGAAGGGATCGACATAGATGACCTTCATGTCGAAGGCCGCGGCGCGGCGGGCGACCGCCGTGCCGATGCGCCCCATGCCGATCGCACCGAAGGTCGATCCGCGGATACGGCGCACCACCGGCACGTCCTCGGCGACGAAGCCGGCGACCGGATCGGCCTTCAGCCGCGCCTCATAGCTGCCGAGCCCCCGCACGAGATGCAGCAACATCGCCAGCGCATGGTCGGCCACCTCGGTGGTGCCGTAGTTCGGAACGTTCGAGAGCGGGATGCCGCGGGCGCGGCAGGCGGCGCCGTCGACATTGTCGAAGCCGACACCCACCCGCACGATCAGCCTGCAGCGATCGAGCTTGGCGACCACGTCGGCCGTGATCTTCATGCGGTGCCAGACCAGCACCGCGTCGCAACTGCGCCAGATTTCGTCCGGGATCGCGCCCGGATCTGTCTCGTCGAAGACGATGTAGTCCAGCCTGTCGCCCGAGACGCCGCGCTCGACGTCGAGATCGCGCAGATGCGCGTCGGGAACCAATACCTTGAGGGCAGTCATCGGAATCAATCCTGATCGCAGCGTTTCAGAGAACCTTGTCGAGAAAGTCTTTCAGGCGAGGGTCGGAGGGGGCCTTGAAGAGGGTCGCCGGCGGCGCGTGCTCGACGATGACGCCGCGGTCGGTGAAGAACACCTCGTCGGCGACCTCCTGCGCGAAGCGCATCTCATGGGTCACCAGCACGCAGGTCATGCCCTCGCGCGCGAGATCGCGGATGACGCTCAGCACCTCGCTGACCATCTCGGGGTCGAGCGCGGCGGTGACCTCGTCGAAAAGGATGACGCGGGGCTGCATGGCCAGCGCCCGCGCGATCGCGACACGCTGCTGCTGGCCGCCGGAAAGCTCACCCGGATAGGCGCTTTCCTTGCCGGTCAGCCGAACCTTGGCGAGCAGGGCGCGGGCCCGCTCCGTCACCTCCGCAGGCTTCTCGCCGAGCACCTGGATGGGCGCCATGGTGAGGTTCTGGAGTACCGTGCGATGGGGGAAGAGATTGTACTGCTGGAACACCATCGCAACCTGATGACGCAGCGGGATGAATGCGCGGTCGGTCCGGAGTTTCTCCACCTGGAAATCGCCGACGCGGATGCTGCCGCTGTTTATCGGCGTCAGCCCGTTGATGCAGCGCAGGATCGTCGATTTGCCGGAGCCCGAGGGGCCGATGATGCAGACAACGCGGCCATCGTTGACAGAGAGCGAGACGCCCTTGAGCACGGGGAAGGCGCCGAACGACTTGTGGACGTCGCGCAGTTCGATGAAGGTTTTCGGAATGGCGGTCGTCATGGTCACCTCGCTCGCACGCGCCGTTCGAGCCAGCGTGTCAGGATCGCGATCGGAAAGCTGAAGAGGAAGAAGAGCAGCAGCACGAAAATGTAGACAGCCGTGGCGATGTGATCGCCGTCGCTGCCGATGACCGTGCGCGCGACCGAAATCACGTCGGAGGTCCCGGTGACCACGACGAGGCTCGTGCCGATGAACAGCATCGCATAGATCGTCATCAGGTTCGGCGTCATCAGCGGCAGCGCCTGAGGCACCACGATATGCCGCAGGATCTGCAGCCGGCGATAGCCGAGCGAACGCGCCGATTCCCACTGCCCGCTGGCGATGGCCTCGACGCCGCCGCGAAACACCTCGGCGATGTTTGCAGTCACCGGCAGGGCGAGCCCGACGATCGACTTCACCATCGGCGACAGGAAGACCGTGGCGCCGAAGACCGTGACCTCGAAGGGCAGCAGGTAGAGCATCGCGTAGAGCACGACCAGCCAGGGCGAGTTTCGCAGCACGTTCATCACGAATTCGGAGGGAATGCGGATGAGTTTGCCTTGGGAGATCAGTCCGATCCCGAGAACGGCGCCGACGGCTGCGGCGATCGCCATCGCCCACAGGCTGATGAGGATGTTCGCTGCAAAGCCCCCGGTCGTGCTGCTGAAGTCGGCCGAACCGGTGAGCAGCAGCGGCGTTCGCAGCCAGATCTTCGCGAGAATGGCCGGCGTTTCGGCGCCATACACGGCGAAGAGCAAGGCGCCGAGCACGGCCGGAACGCCGATGATGCCGAGCAGGAAGGCGCGCCATTCGCGGCTCATGACGCCTGGACTCCGTATCCGGGGATGCGGAAGACGTCGCCCAGCCGGCGCAGGATGACGACGGCGAGGCTCGCCAGGGCGACGTAGAGAATCCAGATCAGCAGCATGACCTCGAGGTTCCTGAAGGTCTCGAGGGAGATCTGCGTCGCGCCGTACATGATGTCGGGAACCGCGACGAGCGCCGCCTGCGACGAGGTCTTGATCAGGCTGACGACGTTGTTCGTCATCGCCGGCATCGACAGCCTGAAGCCAATCGGCAGCTCGACATGGCGAAAGGTCTGGAAGCGCGTATATCCGAGCGAACGCGCGCCTTCGACGGTCTGAGACGGCACGGCGAGCAGGCCCGAGCGGATGATCTCGACCGCAATCGCGCCGTTGTAGAGACCCAGCGACAGCACCACGCAGGTGAAGCCCGAGAATAACGGCACGCTGCGGCCCGTCGCCGGGTCTGTCAGCTTCAGCCCGACTTCGGAGAGCATGAAATAGAGGAAGAAGAGCTGCACCAGCGGCGGCGTGTTGCGGAACAGCTCGACCAGAACGGTCGTCAGCGTCTCCAGTACCGGCAGGCGGAAATGCAGGCACAGCGCGCCCGCCACGCCGATCACCAGCATCAACACGATGCCGAGCAGGCTCATCAGGACTGTCGTTCCCAGGCCGCGCAGCAGCCAGGTCTGGTAGAGGCCGTCGCTGAGCCAGCTGTAGTCGAGGCTCATGACAGAGGTCTCCGATCCCGCAATAGCTCGACCTCCGCCAGGCCGGGCAGGTCATCGATGCCGAGTAGCGCCATGGCGATGTCGATCTCCTCTGCCAGCAAGGCGATGGCCTCGGCGGCGCCACGCCGACCGCCGATGGCCGCCGCCATCAGCATCGGCCGTCCGACGAAGACGAAATCGGCGCCGAGCTTGAGCGCCTTCAGCACGTCGGCGCCACGCCGGATGCCGCCGTCATGCATGACAGTCAGTGTCAGGCCGCGCTCGGCGATACGCTCCAGGGCGGCCAGCGAACTGGCGGCGCAGTCGACTTGCCGGCCGCCGTGATTGGAAACGATGATGCCGTCCACCCCGGCCTTCTCGGCCGTGGCCGCATCGCCGGCCGCCATGATGCCCTTGATGACCAGCTTGCCCTTCCAGCGTCGGCGCACCGCCTCGATATGCGGCCAGGACAGGGCATCGCGCCGGCCGATGTCGCGGACCAGGGTCGCGGAAAAGATCGGGGGCCCCTGCCCGGCATCCATGTTCTCGAAGCGGAATTTCAGCGCGGCCAGGCGGTCGCGCAAGAAAACGCGCCGGAGCCAGCCCGGACGCGACAGCCCCTGCCAGGCGAGGCCCAGGCTCGGCTTCACCGGTGAGTGGAAGCCGTGCCGCGCGGCGCGCTCGTGCTTGGGGTGCACGGCGGTGTCAGCGGTGATCACCAGAGTGTCGAAGCCGGCCGCCTCGACGCGGTCGATCAGCCCCGCGATGCGGTCCGCTTCGCCTGGAACATAGGCCTGGAACCAGCTCGTCGCGCCGGCCGCCCGGACCTCTTCCATCGGTGTCAATGAAGCGCCGCTGAGGATGAAGGGGATGTCGGCATCGGCCGCGGCCCGCGCGAGTGCAATGTCGCCATCCGGGGCGATCAGCCGGCTGAACCCCATCGGCGCGATTCCGAAGGGCAGGCGCCTTTCGACGCCGAACAGCGTCTTGGCAAGCGAGCGCCGCGAAACATCGACGAGCACCTTGGGCAGGAAGGCGAGCTCGCCGAATGCACGAAGGTTGCGGGCGTGCGTCGCCTCGTCGTCGGAGGCGCCGGCGAGGTAGTGATAGAGCGCCGGCGGCAGCATGCGTCGCGCGCCGGCATCCAGGCCGGCGAGGCCGGCGCCGCCATCGATGGCGCAGCGCCTGTTGCGAGGAGCGACCTTCAACGCATGCATGATGAGCCGAACCCCGCTCGCCCGCGCTCGCGCTACTGCGCCTTCTTCGCATCGGCGGCGCGCTTCTGGACGTATTCGCTCTCGCCGAGATTGTACTTCTTCTCGCCCTCGACCATCAGCCCGCCGGCCTCGGCCTTGATGATGGCCGTGTCGACGGCCTTGAGGAATGCGGGCTCGTTCTTGCGCACGCCGCCGGCGATCGGGACGTATTCGAAGGTCTGCAGCGCGATCTTGTACTTGTCCTTCCAGCCGTCCTCCATGACCTTCATGTTCAGGTTCGGGCCGTCAAAGGCGATGGCGTCGCAGCGGCCGCCCTGGAAGGCGCTGAAGATTTCGGAGGTTCCGGTGAACAGCACCAGCTCGGCGCCCATCTTCTCGCTCAGCGTCCGGTTGTAAAGATTGCCCTGGCTGCCGCAGATCTTCTTGCCGCGAATGTCGTCCCAGCTCTGGTAGGTCGCTTCCTTCGGCGCCATCAGGACGATACCGGCCATGGAATAATAGTGCTGCGTGAAGTCGATGACCTTGCCGCGATCCGCGGTGACGCCGAGCGTCGCGAAGATCACGTCGATGCGGCCGGCATTCAGGAACTCGATCCGGTTCGAGGCGACGACGGGGACGTATTCGATCGCAGTCTCCGAGCCCAGGAGGTCCTTGGCGACGGCCCGGGCGAGATCCACCTCGAAGCCGACATTCTGGGCCTTGGCGTCCAGATAACCGAAGGGGATGTAGTCGTTGCGGATGCCGACGATGAGCTTGCCGCGCTGCTTGACGCGGTCGAGTTGGTCGGCTTGCGCGGCGCCGAGCGAGGCGGCGAGGCTGAGCCCGATGAGCGATGCGCCGGTGAGGTAGCGTGCGCTGCGAACCGTGCCGGCCGAGGCGGACATCATGGCGCGCAGGCGCCGCTGGGCGTTTTCGATGAACATGACGATCCCCGTTGTCCGGACGCTTGCCGGAATGTCCCTCGGACATCCTCGTGCGTCCTTGAGGAGATGATCATCTTGCAGAATATAATTTTCCAATAGAAAATTATCGCTGCAGAATAACTGGAGCTTATGTCGCCACATGAACGTCCGCCAGATCGAGGCCTTTCGTGCCGTCATGACCACGGGCAGTGTGACGCGCGCCGGCGAGAGGATGAGCATCTCGCAGCCGGCGGTCAGCCAGCTCATCGCCCAATTCGAACGCCATTGCGGCTTTCGCCTCTTCGAGCGGCAAGGCAGCAAGCTGGCCCCGACGCGAGAGGCCCAGGCGCTGTTTGCTGAAGTGGAACGGATGTTCGTAGGCGTCGGTCAGATTGCCCGGGTCGCGACGGCGTTGCGCGACCAGTCCTGGGGGGCACTCAGCATCGCCGCCTTTCCCGCCATCGCCCGTCGCGTCGTGCCCGACATTCTGTGGGGCTTCTGCAAGGACAGGCCCGACACGCGTTTTCGCATCGAAAGCATGCGTTCCCGCAGCCTGATCGACGCCGTCGCCACCCAGCATGTCGATGTTGGCTTCAGCTTTCTGCCGAGCGATCGGCCGGAAGTCGAAAGCACGCATCTCCACCGGCTGCGCGGGCTCTGCATCCTGCCCACCGGCCATCGCCTGGCCACGCGCCGATCCATCGAGGCTCACGACCTGACGGACGAGGATTTCATCTCGCTCGGGCCGCAGGACCATTCGCGTTTCGTCATCGACAGGATCTTCGAGGAGCGAAAGATCCAGCGGCGCCTGCGCATCGAGGTCGGCCAGTCGGAGACTGCCTTTTCCTTCGTCGCGGCCGGTGCCGGTGTGGCGGTGGTCGATCCGATCAGCGCCTACAACAACACCAACCCCGCCGTCATCATCCGGCCCTTCTCGCCTGCGGTCGAGTTCGACATCTGGCTCATTCGCCCGAAGGCGGCGCGATCCTTCAACCTTGTCGACAGCTTCGTCGCGCATGCCCTGGCCGAGTTGGAACGCTTCGCCGACCACGTCGCGGACGGGGACGGCATGAGCGATGAAAAGCCTGCACCTGCCGAGGCGCCGCGAGCATGAATATCCGCCAGATCGAGGCCTTCAAGGCGATCATGGAACTCGGCAGCTTCACTCGGGCGGGTGAGAGGCTCGGGCTGTCTCAGCCCGCCGTCAGCAAGCTCGTTCTGCTGCTCGAACGCAAATGCGGCTTCGGCCTGTTCCATCGCCAGAGGAACGGCGTCATCCCCACCGCCGAGGCGCAGATGCTTTATGCGGAGGTCGAACGGGTCTTCCTCGGCGTCGATTCGATCCAGGCGCACGCCAGGGCGATCCAGCGGCTTGACTATGGCGAAATCCGGCTCGTGGCCTTTCCCTCGCTCGCCACCCGCATCCTTCCGCCGATCCTTGCCGAATTCCTGGAGGCGCGGCCTGGCCTGCGGATCGAGATGTCGAGTCGCAATTCCTGGCTGCTGGTCGAGCGCATCGCCACGCAAGCCGTCGACGTCGGCTTCGGCATGTTCGCGGCTGACAGGCCGGGCGTGCGGTTCGAGAAGCTTTGCACCATGCGCGCCGTCTGCGCACTGCCGCCGGGCCACAGGCTGGCCGGACTGGACGTGGTCCATGCGACCGATCTCACCGGCGAACGCTTCGTCGGCATGGTCGAGGAGGATCGCGCGCAGTTGCAGGTCGACAAGGCCTTCGCCGAAACCGGAGCCCGGCCCAACACCGTCCTGACGGCGCAACTCACCGAGGCCTGCTGCTCATTCGTCGCGGCCGGCGTCGGCGTGTCGGTCGTCGATCCGTTGAGTACCGAAGGTTTCGCGAGCGGCCAACTGGTCGTTCGCCCTTTCCGGCCCGCCGTGGATTACGACATCTGGGTCGCCCTGCCGAGCTTCCGCGATGCCGCGCTCGGCACGCGCGCTCTCGTCGCGCATGTCAGGGCCGGCTTGACCCGCAAGCTCGCCGCCATGGCCACTGCCATCGGGGAGCCTGCGATCTAGCATATCCTTTCGTTATGTCTGAGGCCGCAGAAGCGATTTGACCGCAGGCCTCGTGCGACAGCCTCTACGTGGAAGGAACTTTTCCGCGAAAGAGAGGCAGGAATGCCACCCATCACAGTCCTCACCCCCACCGGAACGCTAGGTTATGGCTTCGGCGAAGAAGCGCTCGCGCGGGGCATGTCGCTCAACCCAGCCGTGATCGCCGTCGATGCCGGATCAACCGATCCGGGTCCGCATTATCTTGGCTCGGGCAAGCCCCTCGTCTCGGACGTCAGCATCAAGCGCGAGCTGACCGCCCTGATCCGTGCCGGGCGTGCGGCTGGCATTCCGGTTATCGTCGGCAGCGTCGGCGGCGCTGGATCCGGTGTCCAGGTCGATCGCACTGCGGCTCTGGTCCGCGAGATCGCCAGCGAGAACGGGCTGCAGCTCAGGCTGGCCACCATCCGCTCGGATATCCCGATCGAGCGCGCGAAACAGGCGGTGGCGGCGAACGAGGTGCTCGACTTCGAGGCCGGCTACCCCCTGACGGAGGGCGCGCTCGACGAAACGGTCGCCCTCGTCGCGCAGATGGGGCATGAACCGATCTGTGAGGCGCTCGGCGCAGGCGCCGACGTGATCATTGCCGGCCGCGCCTGCGACGACTCCGTTATCGCCGCCTATCCGATCTGGAAGGGGGCCGATCCGGCCCTCGCCATCCACATGGGCAAGATTCTTGAATGCGGCGCATTCTCTGCCGAGCCATTCGCCATGGATGTAATGCTCGGCACGGTGGACGAGGACGGCTTCGTGCTGGAGCCCGGCAGCATCAGGCGGCGGGCTTCCGTCAAATCGGTATCCGCGCATTCGCTCTACGAGCGCGAGAACCCGTTCAGGCAAGGCGGCCCGGGGCATGAGATCGACCTCACCGGCTGCTCCTTCGAGCAACTCGGCGACAGGCAGGTGCGCGTCACCGGTGCCAGGCTGACCGAGACCGAGGACTACTATGTCAAGCTGGAGGGCGCGCGACTCGCCGGCTATCGCTCGATCGCCATCGCCGGCATTCGCTGTCCGACCACGATCGCGGCGCTCGACGGCATCCTGGACCAGCTCGAAGAGCGGGCACGCGACTATTTCGCGCCCGATCCGATTTCGGTGCAGTTCCATGTCTATGGCCGTGACGGCGTGATGAAGGAACTGGAGCGGGAGCATTCGCCAGCGCGGGAAATCGGCCTCGTGATCGAGGTCACCGCCGCTTCGCAGGAACTTGCGCATGCCGCCTGCCACCAGATCAGCGGAGCCATGCTGCACCATCACTACGAGGGCATCATCAACCCCTCCGGAAACCTCGCCTTTCCCTATTCCCCGTCCGACCTCGATGTCGGCCCCGTCTACGAGTTCAGCGCCTATCACCTGATGAAGGTGGCTTCGCCGACCGAGCTTTTCCCAGTCACGCTGGAGGATTTGTGATATGGCCGCCCGTCCGCTCCGCGAGATCGCCGACATCGTTCGCAGCAAGAATGCCGGTCCCTACCGCATCACCTTCGACATCCTGTGCAGGGAGAAGGCGAACTACGAGACCATCCGGAATTCCGGCGCGATAACGCCGGAGACGGTCGCGAGAGCTTACGGTCTCGCCCCCTCGGACATCTCATCCTTCTTCGAGATCGACATGGCCAACGCCATCAAGATCACGATCAGGCGCCCGCGCGCGCAGGGTTCCGCGGGCGAGGGCGACATGTATGGCTGTCAGCAGCACGTTCCGTTGATGAACATGCTCGTCCCCCTACGTTAGAGCGCGAGAAGCGCCCGTTCATCAGCAGCGACCGCATGGATTGCGCCAGTTGCAACCAGTGGCGCATGGCCCAGGAGCAGACGCGACGCGTGTGCGGGCCGGAGTTCCGCTCTCGACCATCTCGGCGATGCGCTCGCATGCGCCCCCCGAAGCGAAGCCCAGAGCGTCCCGCGCTCTGGTCGGGCGCGTCCAAATTCATCGGGTCGTCGCCCCTCCCCGCTCATAGCGGCAGAGTTGTCTCTCAATAAAAATACAAAAAATCTTATTGCGATATTCATGTGCGCGAATAAGCTCCGGGAAACGGGGGAAAGCGCGATGAGTGATGAGCAGGATGCCGCTGAGGCACCTGAGCGTTCCGAGGGCGAGGAGGACAATCGGGCGCGCATGCTTGCCAGCCCGATGTTCGTCGGCTCGTTGCAGCGCGGCTTCGCGGTGCTGGAAGCCTTCAGCCCCGATCAGCGCGAGATGGGCATCACCGAGATCGCAGCCGCGACCGGGCTCGACAAAAGCGCAGCGCAGCGCTTCACGTTCTCGCTCTATGCGCTCGGTTATCTCGAGAGGAATCCGGCGACCCGCAAATACAGTCTGTCGCGGCGCGCGCTCGGGTTTGCCTATGCCTATCTGCGCAGCGATCCGCTCGTCGAGGTGGCGACCCCCTATCTCGCCGACCTCCGCCAAAACTGCCAGCAGCGGGTCGATCTCAGCGTTCTCGACGGCACCGACATTCTCTACGTCGTGCGTCTGCAAAGCCAGCGGGAGGCGTTCGGCGCGACCTTGATCGGCCGCCGAATCCCCGCCTTCTGCGCGTCCGGCGGCCGGGCCATGCTGTCGCGCCTGCCGGAGGCGGAAGCCCTGGCCCTGGTCGAACGCAGCAACCGCAGGCAACTGACGCCCTATACCGTCACCGATGTCGATCAGATCATGGCGGCGATCAGCCGAGCCCGCGCGGATGGGTTTGCGATCTCCGTGCAGGAAACTCTGGTTGGCGAGATCGTGGTCTCGGCACCCGTGGTCGATATGCGCGGCTTGCCGCGCGCTGCGGTTCACATCGCCATGGCCTATGCCGAATATGACGAGAGCACGGTGCGCGAGCGCTTCGCGCCGATGGCTGTCGCGACCGCGCGCCTGATCGCCGGTGGTGGCTACTAGCGATGAGCGGCTACCCACCCACGCATTACGCGGCGACGCGAACCGACGACGCGCGCTGGCCGGGGCTGGACGGAGATCACGAGGCCGAGACCTGCATTGTCGGCGGCGGTCTTGCCGGCGTCGCAGCCGCGCTGGCGCTGGCCGAGCGCGGGCGGTCCGTCATCCTGCTGGAGGCGCAGCGCATTGGCTGGGGCGCATCGGGACGCAATGGTGGTCTTGCCACGCGCGGCTATCCGATTGCGATGCCGGCCCTGGCCGATCGCCTAGGCATCGACGAAGCCAGGGCGCTCTGGCAGCTGAGCAGCGAGGCGCTCGCGACCGTTCGTCGCCGGGCGCAGGCGCTCGGTCCGACGGTGCTCGTCGGCCACGGCGCCCTGCGCTGCCGGATGTCGGAACACCCCGACAGCCTGAACGCCTATGTCGCAGCCATGAACGAGCGCTTCGACGCCGGCCTCGTTCATCTGCCGGCGGCCCAGCTCGGCGCGATGCTCGCCACCGATCGCTATGCCGACGGTTATCTCAACCCCTCGTCGCTTCAGCTGCATCCGCTGAATCTGGCGCGTGGCATGGCAACCGATGCTGCGCAGCGCGGCGCGCGCCTGCACGAAGGCGCTGCCGTCGTCTCTCTGAAGCGCCGCGGTACGGCCTGGACTGTCACCACAAAGGCCGGTGCGGTCACGGCCCGTCATGTCGTGCTCGCCGGCGGCGCGCATCTCGGCCTGCTGCACAGGCGCCTCGGGCTCGCAACGGTGCCGGTCGCGAGTTTCGTGATGACGACGGAGCCCGCACCCGAGCGCATCAGGCAGGCGATCGCGACCGACGCCGCCGTCTCCGATACGCGCGTCGCCACCGATTATTATCGCGTCCTGCCCGACGGACGTCTGCTCTGGGGCGGGCGGGCGAGCGCGCTTGAACCCAACGCGGCGCGGCTGGCGCGGCTGCTGCGTGGCGACATGGCGCGGATCTATCCGCAACTCGCCGATCTGAAGGTCGAGATGGCGTGGGGTGGCCTGATGCCGATCGCCCGGCACCGCATGCCCGTGATCGGCCCCCTGGAACAGGGACTATGGGCTGCCGCCTGTTTTGGCGGCCTGGGTCTGGTGAACACCACGCTTGCCGGCGAACTGATCGCCGGCGCCATCACCGAGGGCGACGACCGCTACCGGCATTTCGCGCCGTTCGGGCTGCCTTTCGCCGCCGGCTCGGCAGGGCGGGCCGCATTCCAGTTCATCTACTGGCGCCATCAGCTCGGCGACCAGGTCTCGCAGATGCGGCGGCGGGCATCGCGGCCGGCAAAGGAATCCCCATGACCGATGCAGCCGTCGCCATCTCGTCGGTACGCAAGACTTTTGCCGGCGCCAGCCAGCCGGCGCTCGGCGGCGTCTCGCTCGACATCCTGAAGAACGAGTTCTTCACGCTCCTGGGCCCGTCAGGCTGCGGCAAGACAACCTTGCTGCGCATGATCGCCGGGTTCGAAAATCCGGATTCGGGCGCGATCCTGCTCGATGGCACGGCGATGGCGCGCACGCCGCCGAACCGCCGGCCGGTCAATACGGTCTTCCAGAGCTACGCCCTGTTTCCTCATATGAGCGTGGCGCAGAACATCGCGTTTGCGCTCGAGATGCTCGGCCGGCCGCGTGACGCCATTCGCGCCCGCGTTGCGGAGATGATGCGCCTGCTGCGCCTCGACGGCCTCGGCGACCGCCGCCCGGCCCAGCTGTCAGGCGGACAGCAGCAGCGTGTCGCTCTCGGGCGGGCGCTGGCGCCTGAACCAAAGGTGCTGCTGCTGGACGAGCCGCTCTCGGCGCTCGATCTCAAGCTGCGCAAGGAGATGCAGATCGAGCTCAAGCGGCTTCAGACCGAGACCGGCATCACCTTCGTCTTCGTCACCCATGACCAGGAGGAAGCGCTGACGATGTCCGACCGCGTCGCGGTGATGCGCGGCGGCGCCGTCATGCAGATCGGCCGACCGGCCGATATCTACGAGCGCCCGGCCAATCTCTTCGTGGCCGAGTTCATTGGCGAGGCCAATCTCCTGCCGGCGATATGCGTCGATCGAACCGGGCATGGCGGCACCTTCCGCCTGGCTGGCGCCTCCGACGATGACGGCGCGATCGCCGTCGCAGATGCCGGCACGCTTGCACCGGGCCAAACAGCGACGCTAGTCGTGCGCCCCGAGCGCGTCGCCCTCGTGCCGGCGCAGACGACGCGCCTGCGCGGTCAGGCCCGCGAAGCCGTCTATCGCGGCAGCGATCTGATGCTGCATGCGACCCTGCCGGGCGGGGCCATGCTGCGGGCCCGCCTGCCGGGAGACGCGGACGCCACGGCCCTGATCGGCCAAGTCACTGGTTTCGCCTTTCCGAGCGACGCTGTCAGGGCCTTTGCGGCATGAACGAGCTCCGCCCCCGCGATATCGCCCTCACCGCGCCGGCCGCGCTGTTCCTCGTGGCCTTCATGGTCGCGCCGCTGCTGCTGATGGTCTACGTCTCGACGCTGGAGCGCGCCCCCTTTGGCGGCGTGCTCTGGGGCAGCCATACCGCTGTCGCCTACGAGAAATTGCTGCTCGAGCGCGACCTGCTCGGCGCCCTCTCCTTCAACAGCGACTATATCGCGATCTTCGCCCGCTCATTCCGCCTCGCGGCGATCACCACGGCGCTGACGCTCGCCATCGGCCTGCCGACCGCGCTCTACATGACCACGCTGTCGCCGCGCCGCGCTGCCATCATCCTGTTTCTGGTGACGGTGCCGTTCTGGACCAATCTCCTGGTGCGCAACTTCGCCTGGATCCTGATCCTTCGAAATGGCGGCCAGCTCGACAGCCTGCTGCTATGGCTCGGGATCACCAGCCAGCCGCTCGACATCCTCTACACGCCCTGGGCGACCGGGATCGGCCTGACCTACTCGTTCCTGCCCTTCATGATCCTGCCCGTCTATGTGGCGCTGGAGCGGATCGACCGGCGGTTGATCGAAGCGGCCTTTGATCTCGGCGCCGACCGTCTCCGCGTCCTGACGCGCGTCGTGCTGCCCCTGGCGATGCCCGGCATCGTTGCGGGCGCCGTTCTCGTCTTCGTGCCCTGTCTCGGCGCCTATGTCAGCCCGGAGCTGCTCGGCGGCGGCAAGTCGCTGATGATCGGCAATCTCGTGCAGGCCCAGTTCGGCGCGTCGCGCAACTGGCCGTTCGGTGCGGCGCTGGCGCTGGTGCTCGTGCTCATCCTGCTCTTGTCGCTCGCGCTGCTTGCGCTGGTGCGGCGGCGTGCGGAGCGCCTGTCATGATGCGCGACCAGAGCCTGCTGCGCATTCCCGGCGCCAGCGTCATCGCCGCGCTGGCGCTCGTCTTCCTGTATCTGCCGATCGTGACGCTCGTCGCATTGTCGTTCAACGCCAGCGACCTGACGACGATCTGGACCGGCTTCAGCGTCAGATGGTACGCGGCAGTCCTCGACAATGGCGATATGCTGCGCGCTGCCAAGAACTCGCTGATCACGGCGAGCATTGCCACGGTCCTGGCCACCGCAGCGGCGACCGCCGCGACGCTTGGCGTCGCGCGCACGCGCTCGGCCTATCGCGGTGTCGTCGAAGGCTTGCTCGGACTGCCGCTGCTGGTCCCTGAAATCGTCACGGCGGTGGCGCTGCTGCTGCTCTTCGTGCTCGTCGGGGCGCCGCTCGGCCTGCTCTCGGTCATCCTTGCGCACACCGTGTTCTGCATCCCCTTCGCCTATTATCCGATCCGCTCGCGCCTTGCGGGCCTCGACCCCGCTCTGATCGAGGCCGCGAGCGATCTTTACGCCTCGGCCTGGCAGCGCTTCCTGCGCATCGAGCTGCCCCTGCTCGGCCCCGGCATTCTCGCAGGCGCGCTGCTCGCCTTCATCAGCTCGCTGGGTGATTTCGTCATCACCTACTTCGTCGCCGGTCCCGGCGCCACGACGCTGCCCGTCTATATCTTCGGCATGATCCGCATCGGCGTCACGCCCGAAGTCAACGCACTCTCGGCGATCCTGCTTCTCACCTCGATCGCCGTGATCGGCGTCGCCTTCCTGCTCGGACGGCGGCCCGCCAGTCAACACAAGGGAGGATAAGCGTCTTGAAACATTATTTCCGTCTCGCGGTGGCGGCCCTGGCGCTCGCCAGCGCACCGACCATCGCGCTGGCCCAGTCCAAGCAGCTGCTGCTCTACAGCTGGGCGAATTACGTGCCGCCGGATCTGCTCAAGCGCTTCGAAGCCGAAACCGGCGTCAAGGTCAGCGTCGACGTCTATGACAGCAACGACACCATGCTGGCCAAGCTGCAGGCGGGCGGTGGCGGCTACGATATCGTCGTGCCGACCAATTCCGTGCTCGCCACCATGATCCGCTCCAACCTGCTGCAGAAGGTCGATGCGGCGAAGCTCGCGAACTTTGGGAATGTGAAGGCGCCGCATGATCGCCCCGATGCCGATCCGGGCCGCGAATACTCCGTTCCCTATCTCTGGGGCTCGACCGGCTTCACCTATGATTCCGCGAAGGTTCCCGGCGGCAAACTGGCGGAGAGCTGGAAGGAGTTCTTCGAACCGCGCCCCGAACTCGTCGGCAAGATCGCCGCGCTGAATGACCAGGGCGAAATGTTCAGCACTGCTGCGATCTATCTCGGCCTCGATACCTGCACCGAGAACCCCGCCGACGCGCAGCGCATCCTGGAGCTTCTGACGAAGCAGAAGCCGAATGTGAAGATCTACTCCTCGACCGGCACGATCGATCGCGTCGCAGCCGGTGAAGTGACGCTGCATCAGCAGTGGAACGGCGCCTCGCATCGCGCCAGGGCCAAATTGCCGACCGCGGTCTTCGTCTATCCGACCGAAGGGATGAACCTGTGGGGCGACAATTTCGCCGTGCCGAAGGGCGCTGCGAACCCGGAAAACGCCAAGCTGTTCCTGAACTGGATGATGGACCCCAGGAACGCCGCCGAAGCGTCGAATTTCAGCGGCTACAACAACGCCATCAAAGGTTCGGATGCGTTCATGACGGCCGAGCTGCGCGACAATCCAGCCATCAACCCGCCCGAAGCGTTGATGACGCGTTTCCGGCCGGTGAAGGATTGCTCACTCAAGGCGCGCGAGCTGCGCGACGGCGTCTGGACGCGCCTGCGCCGCTGACCAAGCACGGAGAGGCGTGCCGAAGTCGCCTCTCCGTTTTCTTCGCTCCCGCCAGGCTCGCCAACGAGCAACCTCAGTATCCCGCGGCCCCCGCCGACCGCTGCGGCTACGTCTCATCGCGCCCCAGGCAAGTCATTCGAGAGCCTATTGTGTTGCGGCCGAACTTGGCCTCTTCTTCCTGAAGCTCGCCCAGTCATCCATTCCTGCCTTCCATAATCTGCCGATCGAATCCGGAGGCCGGCAAAAGGTCTCAAACCGGATTGCCTTTGAAAGTGGAGAAGCCCGATGTTGAAGCAAATGAGCTTGGTCCTTGCAGTCTCGCTGGCGGTGGGGGTTGCGGGCTGCGCGACCGGCCCGACTGTGACAAGCCAGACAGTCATCGTCGCCGGCGTCGGCCCGGTGGAAGTCGAGCAGCTTGATGTCGAGGTCGCCGCTGTGAATCCCGCCGAGCGCATGGTGATCGTCCGGCAGGGCCGCCAGACCTGGCCCGTCGCGGTGCCGGAAGTGTTCGGCGATCTGCAGAATATCAACGCCGGTGACAACGTCCGGATCCGACGCGTCGAAGGCGTGATCCTTGGTGCCAAGCGCGCTCGCAAGGGCGCCAAGCCGACGATCATCTATACCGAGGCGGTCAGCAGCCCCAGCTTCCAGAACCTGCCGGACAAGTTCATCGTGCGGACACTGACCGTGACCGCGAGGTTCGAGAGTTTCGATCCGGCGACAGGTGTCGTGAACTATGTCGGGCCGCTTGGACCGCGGGCGCGCGAAGTCGTGGATCCCGGCATTCAGGACGGGCTCAGGCGCCTGAGGCGTGGCGATATGGTGGAGCTGACCTTCGCTGAAGGCTTCCACTTCCAGAAGAACTGAGCCCATCGGCCTGGATAGGCTGGATCACGCTGCGTTTGGACGACATCGTCCCAGTGCAGCGTGTTCGCCTCTCACCGTTCAGGTGAAAATCGAGGCATAGTGTTGCCGCGATTTTACATTGAGTTCCGCAAGCAAGAAAAGCGCTCGGCTAAGCCGGCCGCTTTTTGCGTGAGGGGATCGACGAAACCGGCCATGTGCCAACGTCCGCTTCCGGGTCCACAGCGGATCTTTAGCAGGTCGGCTTTCTGACCTTATAACTAGGTCCTCGCCGGCCATCCCTACCATCGCACACCAAAATGTCCGTGAATCGGGGGGGCGCGATGCTCTGACTTTTTTTGATATTTTCTGAATCGGCATCGCCTGGCCGCGATTTTCGAGATAATCGTTAGCCGCGATCTGTTACTATAGGTCATTTGCATCAATGCGGACTATGGGGCTGTCTCTCTCTATGCTTGCCGACCTGCCTGTGCCGACGCGGAAGCCCCCGCCCGTTCGCTGCGCTTTGACACCCTCCTCCGCGCTCATCGCGGTCTCGTCTCTCACCTTGATGTTGGCGGCTGGGCCCGGCTGGGCCGATGGTGGCGCTGGTGGCATCGGTGGTGCGGGCGGCACGGACTCTCTTACCAGCGCTGGCGGAGCTGGCGGCGACAACAATAGTGGCCAAGGTGGCGGTGGCGGTGGCGGTGGGGCCGGCCTGACGACCGGTGGCTCAGGCGGCAGTTCGGCCTTTGGCGGCGCCGGCGGCCGCGGCGGCACCCATGGGTATCTCGGCCCCGGTCTGACTAGCTCAAGCTGGGGCGTCAACGGCGGGCAAGGTCAGCCTTCGCCTTGGTACGGCGGCGGTGGTGGTGGCGGCGCCGGCGGCACGGCCGCAATCGTCACCGGCAGCGGGACATGGACCCAATCGAACACCGGCACTCTCATAGGCGGCAATGGTGGTGCGGGTGGTGGGGCCACGAATGGGCAGGGGTACGGCGGCGCTGGAGGCAGCGGCGGTGCCGGGCTTTACTTCACATCCACCGGCGCCAAAACCGTTTTCATTGGCTCCTCTGCGCAGGTGACCGGAGGCAATGGCGGAATGGGCGGCGCCGGGGGTGCGGTCAATGGCTCGCACGGCGTGGGCGGCGCCGCCATCGTCGGCAGCAATCTGTCCCTTATCCTTGGTTCCAATTCTACTATCAGTGGCGGCCTCAATGGTTCCGGCACCGTGCGCGCCAACGCCATCACCTTCACCGGCGGCACAAACGCTCTGACCCTGAACAGCTCGACGACGTTGAGAGGCGATATCGAACTCGCTGGCTCGCTTGCCCTCGACAGCCCCACTGACGCCACCCTATCCAACGTCATCAAGGGCTCAGGCGGTGTCACCAAGATCGGCACGTCCGTGCTGACGCTGACCGGCGCCAACACCTATACCGGCGGCACGACGGTCGAAGCCGGCACGTTGCGATTGAGCGGATTCGCCGCCGCCGTCCAATCCACGGCCTATACGGTGAACGGCGGTACGCTCGATCTCGGCGGGAGGTTCCTGACAGCCTCCTCGCTCTCCGGCACCGGCGGCACTATCGCCCTGGGCAGCGGCAGGCTGACCGTCGACCAGTCGATCAACACCAGCTACGCGGGCGTCATCTCAGGCACCGGCGACCTGACGAAGACCGGCAGCGGCACGCTGACGCTCTCGGGCGCCCACACCTACTCGGGCGTAACCGCGGTCTACGGCGGCAGGCTGGAGGTAAACGGCTCGCTCGCCAATGCGGTGATCGTGTCAAGCGGGGAGCTTGGAGGCACCGGCACGGTCGGCCAGACCATCATCAGCGGCACGCTCGCGCCCGGCAACCCGATCGGCACGCTCAACGTCAACGGCGTCCTGAGGCTCAACTCGCGCTCGACCTATGCGGTGGAAGTCTCGTCATCTGACGCAAGCCGGGTCAATGTTTCCGCCTCGGCCCATCTCGACGGCGGCAAGGTCAGCGCGCGCTTCGCTCCCGGCACCTATGTCTCCAAGCAGTACACCATCCTCCAGTCGAGCGGCGGTATTTATGGCCAATTCGTCAGCCAGACCGACACTAACCTGCCCGCCGGCTTCAAGGCAGCCCTGAGCTATGGCTTTCATAACGTCTATCTCAATCTGACGTTGGCCATGGCGCCACCTACCGGCACCAGCTTCACTTCCAACCAAAGTGGCGTCGCCAACGCAGTCGAGAGCTATTTTGACAGCAACGGCAGTATCCCGCTGGAACTCGGCGGCCTGACGCCTGAGGGCCTGACGCACGCGTCGGGCGAGCCGGCGACCGGAACGCAGACTGCCACGATTGGCGCCATGACCCAGTTCATGGGTGCGCTGGTCGACGCCTCGCCGGAAGGCCGCGGCGTCTCGATCGCGCCCGCGCCCAGCAGCTTCGCCTCCTATGCCGCCTATGGCTCCGGCAAGGCGGGCGCGGGTAAGGCAGCCGACCTGCCGACCCGCAGGGCCGTGCTGACCGCCGATCCCGATGCCTGGCGCTGGAGCGTCTGGGGCAGCGGCTTCGGCGGCGCGCAGTTCACCGGCGCCGATGCCAGCGCCGGCACCGCCGCCAACACCAACCGCGTCTATGGCGCCGCCGCCGGCGCCGACTACAGGCTGACGCCCTCGACGATTGCCGGCTTCGCGCTGGCCGGCGGCGCCACCAGCTTCAACACCTATGGCCTCGGTTCCGGCAAATCCGACCTGTACCAGGCCGGTGTCTTCCTGCGCCAGCATTTCGGCCAGAGCTATCTTTCGGCCGGCCTCGCCTATGGCTGGCAGGACGTCACCACCGACCGCAGCGTCGGCGGTGAGCGCCTTGAGGCCCGCTTCGACGTCAACAGCTGGTCGGGCAGGCTCGAGGCCGGGCATCGCTTCGCGCTCGGCCCGGCGGCACTGACGCCCTACGCTGCCGCGCAGTTCACCGCGATCGCACTGCCGAACTATACCGAGACGGCGCTTGCAGGGACCAGCCTGTTCGCGCTGTCCTACGCCTCGCGCGACGTCACCACGACGCGCAGCGAGCTCGGCCTGCGGGCCGACGCCAATGTCAGCATCGCCGGGCTGCCGCTCTCGCTGCAGGGCGCGGTCGCCTGGGTGCACAATTTCGACACGGCCAACAGCGTCACCGCGAGCTTCCAGTCGCTGCCGGGCGCGACCTTCCTGGTCAGCGGCGCGGCGCTCGACCGCAACGCACTGCGCACCACGGCGACCGCCGAGCTCGACCTCAGGAACGGCTTCTCCATCGCCGCCACCTTCGACGGCGAATTCGGCGAGAACAGCCGCAGCCTCGGCGGCAAGGGCGCCATTCGATACAGGTGGTGAACGGGGCGCCGGGATAGCGGAACCTCCTGCCGTCCGAAATGGGTCTATTTCAGCCGCGCATACTCCGCGGCGTAAGTCCGCTTTCGGGCAAGGAGCCAATGTCTGCTTCTGGCGCACAGAACCGATGGATCGCTCGCATACTGTGCTCGTCATTTGTAGAGGTTGAGACTCAGCATAAATCCGGCGATTGGCCCGGCGCTGATACACGCGCGGTTCAACCTGCGCGCGCAAATACCGACCACGTTATAGAGCCAGAGCCTCAACCGAATTCTTTGTGCCGGCGCTCCCAAAGCCCCGGCTTTTTCGTGCCTGGAACGAACTTTCTCAGCGTCAAACTGAGGTAAGATTATGCCCTGAAATGCGGAATCGATGCCAAAGAATCGAAATTCCAGATTCAATGATTTTAGTATCTTACGCCCTGCCCTGCGGCAACGTTATGCCTGTTTCCACATCAGGGTATGCTTTGGTGCGAAAAACCGTCGCCCCTAGGGCGACGGCGTCAATTGCGCAGGAAATTCAGCGTCTCGATCGCGGACCGCGCCGCCGCAAGCACCGCGTCCAGGAGCCGGTTCTGCTCCGCAAATCGATAGATGCAATACAGTCGGGATGGTGTGGGTGGCCTGCTCGGCAGGAGTGACAGGATCGCTCCGTCCCGCAGGTAGGGTTCGATCAACGGCGTCGGCAGCAGACTGACGCCGTGCCCCTGCCGAACGAGTTCCGTCGCCAGGGTCACGCTCGTGCAACGGCAGATCTTCTCCGGTTCAATCCCGTCTTCGCGAAACCAGTCGATGATCTGGCGGTACATCGGCGATGGGTGCGGGTTGGTGATGACGATCCGGGATGCGAGCAGCTGCGGCGTGATCTGCCGTGGGAGTGCGAGCTCCGGCGATGCGGCCCAGGTCACCTCCTGGATGCCGAGCGGAATGACCGCGAGCTTGGGATCGCCGACGGGATTGATGACGAATGCCAGGTCGAGGCGCCGCTCCACCACCTGATGCTCGAGTTCAGCGCTCGTTCCCACGGCAATGTCGAGTTGCACGCCCGGCACATCGCGGGCGAGCAGCTTCATCCAGCGGGACAGGCAGATATGCGCAAAGGTCTCGGATAATCCGACGCGAACCACGCCGCCCGTGGTTTGCGCTTCTCCCGTGATGAGTTCGCGGATGCCCGTCAATTCCTGGACCAGCGCCACCGCGCGCGGCAGGAGCGCCTCACCGGCGGAGGTCAGGGCCAGCCGCCGCCCGCCACGGTCGAACAGCGAGCGCTGGAACTGCGCTTCAAGCTCCTGAAGGCGCAGCGAGATGGTCGGCTGCGCGAGGTTCAGATGCTGCGCGGCCTCCTTCACCGAGCCCAGCCGGGCAATCCAGAAGAACGTCTCGAGCTGCGCCGTCGTCGGTCGCATGGGCTGATCCTCGCACGGGCCATACATTGCATTATGCAATGATGTGATATCCGAAAATCAAATTTTACGATGCGTTCTTTGCCATCTAGCTTCCCTGCAACGGAACTTTCGGCCACGGAAGGGCGGCGCATGGATCGGTTACGCAAAAGCATTCTGGAGGATCTGCCCGAGATCGAGTGGATCAGCGATCCGACGCTGCGGCAGGGGGCGATCGAGGCCTGGGCGCTGGCGCTGGAGAAGTCGAGCTTCTCGCGCATCAGCGAGATCCCGGGAGAAGCCAATCCCGGCATCATGGTGATGAGGCGCGGCGGCCAGAATTTTCATCTCAGCGGCGTGACCCGGCTCGCGCTGGCCTCGGTCGACTATTTCGCCGAGATCTATCCCGAGGCGGTCATCGACCGGGACGTCGTGATTTGCGGCGGCCTCTGCCACGATGTCGGCAAGGCCTGGGAGTGCGACCCCGAGAACCAGGCGCGGTGGAAGGCCGATGCCAGCCTGGTCGGCCGGCCCTCGCTGCGCCATCCGGTCTACGGCGCCTATATCTGCCTGACGGTCGGCCTGCCGGAATCGATCGCCCATATTGCCGCCTGCCATTCGCCGGAGGGCGACAACGTCAAGCGCAGCCTTGAATGCATTGTCGTGCATGAGGCCGATGTCGCATGGTGGAAAATCAGCGCCGCCTCCGGTCTCACCCAGGACGGCACGATTCCCGATCATTTCGCCAGGATGTTCGAGCCGCGCAAGGCACGGGATCTGCCAAGAGCGGCTGAATGAAGAGCAGCCGAATGAAGCGCTCTGACTAAAGAACAACCAAACGAGGGGACAAGTCGATGATCGGATCCAGGTTTCTGAAAGGTGCCGTGCTCGCCGCCGGCGTGCTCGCGCTGGCATTGCCAGCCGCAGCGCAACCCAAGGAGGGCGTGCTCGCCAAGGTCAAGCGCGAGGGCGTGCTCAAGGTCTGCTACGCGCAGGTCACGCCGGACAGCTACAAGGATCCGCGCAATGGCCAGTGGACCGGCGTCTTCGTCGATCTCGTCAACGAGTTGGCGAGCTGGATGAAGGTCAAGGTCGAGCCGGTCGAGGTTCAGTTCGGCATGGCGCCGCTTTCGCTCAACCGCGGCGATTGCGACCTGTTCGGCGCGAGCCTGCTCTACAACGCCCCGCGTGCGCTCGAGATCAACTTCGTGCGGCCCTTCGCCGCCAAGGGCATCAACGGCGTGGTCAGCACGGAGAAGGCCGCCAGGTTCAAGAAGGTCGAGGATCTGAACGATCCGTCCGTGACGATCGCGGTCGTCGCCGGCAGCCGCGATCATGAAGTGTCGCAGCGCATCTTCCCCAAGGCGAAGCTCCTGGCGCTGCAGGTCAACACGGATCTCGCCGCCTTCGACTCGGTTCGCCGCGGCGACGCCGATATCGCGCTCGCCAACGGCATCACCATTCGCTGGTGGACGAAGGTGCAGGGCAACGGATGGGCTGCGCCCGCCTTCGAGGGCGATTTCAGCACGCAGCAGAATGGTTGGGCGATCCGCTACGGAGATTCGGACTGGAAGGATTTCCTCGATTCCTTCGCAGCCTGGATCGTCGCCAATAACCGGGCCGCCGAGCTGTACGATTCCTATCTGTCGCGGACCTCGCTCTTCGACACCAAGAAGTAATTCTGCCCGAGCCTGAAAGAGAGAGCAGCGATGGAGCGGACTCTAACCATCCTCTACGAGTTTCGCGACGCGCTGCTCTACGGGCTCGGCATCACCATTTCGCTTTCGGTGCTGTCGATGCTGCTGGCGCTGGTCGTTGGCCTGATCGCGGCGCTGGGCATGCTCTCGCGCCGTCGCTGGGTCCGCGTGCCGGCGACCTTCTATGTCGAGTTCTGCCGCAACACGCCCATCCTGGTGCAGCTCGTCTGGGTCCACTACGCCTGGCCCGAGATCTTCGGGCTGAAATTCACGGCCTTCTACAGCTCGCTCGTCGCGCTGACGCTGCAGACGAGCGGCTATCTCGCCGAGGAATATCGCGGCGGCATCGAGGGGGTCGACAAGGGACAGGTCGAGGCCGCGAAGTCGCTCGGCATGACGCATGCCCGGCTGATGGCGCGCATCGTGCTGCCGCAGGCGATCATGCGATCGGTGCCGGGCCTGCTCAACCAGTTCGTCACCTGTTTCAAGTCGACGTCGATCGTCTCCGTGATCGCGGTGCCCGATCTCATGTATCAGGCGGGCCTCATCGTCAGCGCCACGTTCCTGACCATGCCGATCTATACGATCGTCGCGTTGATCTACTTCGTCGTCGTCTTTGCGATCTCGCGCTCGGTTCGCTGGGCCACGCGCAAGCTGCCGACGACCGGCTATTTCGGAGCTGCGGCATGACTGAGGCTCCCATGGCGGCCGGCCCCGCCATCGCTTTCCGGTCGATCAGCAAGTCCTACGGCGAGGTGCAGGTCCTGCACGACGTCAGCGCCGAGATTCCCCGCGGCGCCACCGTCGCGGTCCTGGGTTCGAGCGGTTCCGGCAAGAGCACGCTGGTGCGTTGCGTCAACCGGCTCGAGGGCTTTCAGGGCGGCGAGATCACGGTCGGCGATGTCAGCCTGACGCCGCAGGGGCTGGCGCGTGGCCCAAGGACGCTGAACGATCGGCAGGTCGCGAAATTCCGCACCGGCATCGGCATGGTCTTCCAGTCCTTCAACCTGTTCCAGCACCTCACCGTGTTGAAGAACCTGATCGAGGCGCCGATCGGCGTGCTCGGCTGGAGCAGGGACAAGGCGGTCGAGCGCGCCCGCGACCTGCTCGCCAAGGTCGGACTTCCCGACAAGGAGGAGGCCTATCCGGCCCGGCTCTCCGGCGGCCAGCAGCAGCGGATCGCGATCGCCCGCGCGCTGATGATGGAACCCTCGATCATGCTCTTCGACGAGCCGACATCGGCGCTCGATCCCGAGCTCACAGCGGAGGTGCTGAACGTCGTGAAGGGGCTCGCACTGGGCGGCCGCACATCCCTGATCGTGACGCATGAACTCGCCTTCGCCCGGGACGTCGCCTCCCATGTCATGGTGCTCGATCGCGGTCGGCTGACCGAATTCGGGCCTGCGGGAGAGATTTTTCGGGCCCCGACATCGGAGCGAACCAAGCGCTTCTTCGAGAGCGGCGGGTTGACGTAAGCTCAGCGCAGGGACGCCATGGTCGATCAGGACCGTGCCTGCCCGCCGCCGATCGTGCCGACAAACGATTGGCAGCCCGAATCCGATTATTCCCCGGCCGTTGCCGCTACGATCGGAGCCTCTCGTCGCGCGCTCGGGATCTGCTCGAGCAGGAATGCGATCGCGCAGGGGATCGGCGAAATGACCGGGGTCGAGAATCTCGGCTGCAAGGCGCCGGCCGCCTCGCCGAGCGGGCCGCCTCCGATGATGACGGCCTGAGCCTGGTCGGCCGCGATACAGGCTTCGACCATCTCGCCAAGGGCCTGCGTCAGTGCGGCCTTGTCGTCGGCCAGCGCTGTGGGATCGCCTGCCGTGCAGCGGATTCCGGTCAGGAGTTCGGCAAAGCCGAGCGCGCGCGCCCGCGCCGCGATGGCGTCGACCAGAAGCGGCGTCGTGGTCGCGACACCGAACGGGCGACCGCCCTGCGACGCCACCCGCATCGAGGCCTCGCAGATGCCGACGACCGGAATCGCGACCTGTCGCCTGAGATCGTCGAGCCCGGGATCGCCGAAGGCACTGACGACGATGCCGACGCAATCGGCGGCGTGCCGCAGGCCGATCTCGACCACCTCTTCGGCCGAGGCGAGCAGGTCGTCCTCCGTCACGATCATGGCCGGGCTGCGCTCGGCCGTGGCGACTGCCACGGCCAGCGCGTTCTTCGTCGCCCGCTGCGCGATGGCTTGCATCATCGCGCTGGTCGACTGCGAACTGTTCGGATTGATCAACAGGATATGCCGGGTCACGCCCTCGCTGCCTTCGCTGGTTCGGAAAGAGGTTGGGCAAGAGGTTCGGCCGCCGCCGGGACATCGGTCTCGGCCGGCTGGGTGATGTCTTCCATCGACCGGCCATAGGTTTCCGGGCCCATCTGGATGCAGAGCACGAAGACCGCATACATCGCCGCCGCCAGCGAGAAGACGCCGACCATGCCGTATTTGTCGAAGAGCATGCCGGAGATGAGCGGCACGAAGGAGCCGGCGGCCGAACCGGTCGCCAGGATCAGCGCGACGCCGAAGGCACGGATCCGTGTCGGGAACAACTCGGGAGCATAGATCCATATCGAGGTGTTGAGCAGCAGCACGAAGAACTGGAAGATCGCACCGAACAGCAGCACCATGTAGATATTGCTGCCGAGATAGGCGATCGACACGGCTGCGATGCACGCCAGGCCCGCGCCCACGGTGAGAACCAGCTTCCGGGGCAGATAATAGCCCAGGGTCGAAGCGGCGATCGCGCCCAGCACGCTGCCGCTCTGGATGATCATGCTGTAGAGCAGGCTGCCCTGCAGCGAATACCCCATCGAGACGAAGATCAACGGCATCAGCGTCAGTACCGAGAGCTGGGCGCCGTAGCTCATCAGGATGGCGATGGCGACCGGGATCGTCCGACCGAGGAAGGGCTGGCGGAACAGCTCGCGCCAGTCGGACTTGACCGGGGCCTGCGTCGCATCGGCGGTGAGATAGGGGTGCACGACGAGATTGCGCGGCCGCAGGCTTCCGGACGCGAGGATCGACAGGACCTTGTTGGCCTCGTCGAACCGGTTCCGGGACGCCAGGAAACGCGGCGTCTCGGGCACGTAGCGCCGATAGAACACGGCCAGCAGCGCCGGCACGGCCAAGGCGGCGAAGAGCCAGCGCCAACTATCCTCGCCTGGGAACAGCGTAAAGATCAGCAGACCGAAGGCCGGGGCGAGGAAGTTGCCGAAGCCGCCGGCGCCGACATTGACGAGCCCCGCCGCAGTGCCCCGGAACTTGGAGGAGCAGAATTCGGAGAGCATCGTCACGGCCGTGGAGATCTCACCGCCCACGCCGAAGCCGACGATGGCGCGCGCGATGCAAAGGGTGAAAAAGTCCGGCGCCAAGGCGCAGGCGGCCGAGCCGATCGAGAACAGCAACAGGTTGATGGTCAGCATGACGCGGCGCCCGTAACGGTCGCCGAGAATGCCCGACATCAGCCGCCCGATCGCGGCGCTGCCAAAGGTGATGGTGTTGAGCAGGCCGATATCGGCGCCCGTCAGGCCCCAGTGCTGGCGCAGGAGCGGGCCGGCAACGCCGATGGTGTTCTGTTCGAAGCTGTCGAACAGACAGCCGATAAGGACCAGTGCCAGGATCTTCCTGTGAGCGCCGGTGACGCCGATCCTGCTGAATGCGGTTTCCAATTGACGCGACATCGGCGTCGATGCGCCTGGTGGCTGCGAGATGTCCATTGCCATGATCGTTCCCCTGATCGTTCGTGATGGTTCGCGCAGGCCTCCCGCTGTTTTTTTCGGCTGGTGCGAGGCTTGCGCCGTCTGCTGCTGCCCTGGAAGGGGTCGTATGCTCCCTCTGGTTCCAAGAACCACCCGTCTCCTTCGGGTATCGTTGGAACAATCCGTTCATTCAAAGCTACCTGAAACTGTAGTTTCGTAAAGCACCATAAATGCGCCATGCCTGCCGCTTCTTGCGGCAGGCATGGCAAGGCGGTTCACGAGGGCGAGGTTCCGGCTAGGCCGCGGCTCATCGTTTAGAGCGTGCTTAGCGCGAAAAACCGTTGCCACTTTTTCGCAGCATGCTCTGGACGATCTCAGAGCTCGTCGAGCGCGTCGTTCAGCGCCTCGATATTGCGCAGGCGCGTGCGCCCCGGGGCACCGGCGATCTCGATACAGCGCATGATGAGGAGATGGCAGAGCGCCATCACCGCCGTGTGGTTGAACAGCGGTCCCGGAGCCAGGGTCTGGCAGCGGAAATGCCACTGGCTGCGCGTCTCGTAATCGGCACTCTCATCCGTCACGAAAAGCAGCCGGGCGCCCGACCGGCCGATCTGATCGAGCAGCGCCTCGGTCTGCGAGACGCGCCGGCGCAAGCCGAAGAAGATCACCACGTCGTCGGGAGAGAGGCTGGCCAGATGCTCGCCAAAGGTCTGGCCGCCGCCGGGAATGGCGACGACGTTCTCGATGACCTGCGTCAGCTGCCATTGCAGATAGGTCGCGAAGGCGAAGCTCGCCCGGAAGCCGATGACCCAGACCTTGCGCGCCGCCAAAATCGCTTCGGCCGCGCTGCTGATCTGGGTTTCCCCGATGGGCCGCAGCGTTTCCTCGAGATTGGCGATGCCCTGGGAGAGATTGGCGGAGATCGATTGCTCGCCGGTCGTCTCCGTCGTGGTCAGGAACAGGCGGGAGCCGCTTTGCCGGTCGAGCCTGGCGTGCCGGCGGGCCTCCTCGTAGCTCTCATAGCCCAGCCGCTGGACGAAGCGGGAGACCGTGGCCTTCGAGACATGGGCCAGCGCCGCCAGTTCCTGGGCCGAATAGGTCGCGACCTCGCCGGGAAAGTCGCAGACGAAATCGCCGAGGCGCCGCTCGGCAGGGGATAGATCGGACAGGATGCTGCGCACGCGGTTCAGAAACGACTTTTCCTTGGAATTCATGACCGGCGCCGCAAGAATGGGAGGTAACGCAACCTCTTCCGTCATGGCTTTCTTTGCAAGCAGCAGCTGGCGTAGCGAACTCATTCGCCCGACCATTCGGAGCCACATTGAGCTCTTCGGAGGAGCTGCCCGCGGCTCCAAGCGAGGCGCTGCGGTCCAGGCCGAACGCTCTTCCCCCATGCAGGCCACGCGAGCGCAACTCAGCTGACCCGCAGCATGTCGCTGCCGTCGCCGAGATGGTGCAGGACATCGCGCGGGGGCCGCGAGGTCAGGCTGACCTGATCGGTCGCGCGCCTGCCGCGGAGGAGCTGACGACCCTGTTTCGTCCCAGCGTCTTTGCTTCGTAGAGCGCAGCGTCGGCCTTGAGGAGGAGCCCGCGAAAGTCTCTGGCATCCGCCGGAAAAGTGGCGATGCCGATGCTGATCGTCACGGGCTGCGCTAATCCAGCGGCGGCGCGGTTGGCCACGGCGGCTCGAATGCGTTCTGCCAGGACCATGGCGCCTGGCGGCGTTTCCGGGCAGAGCAACGCGAACTCTTCCCCGCCATAGCGGAAGAGCTGGTCGCCCTCACGCTTGGCCGCAGCGATCGTGGCGGCCACCTTGCGGATCACGTGGTCTCCCTCGACATGGCCGTGCCTGTCGTTGATCGCCTTGAAGTGGTCGATATCGACCATCATCAGGCTGACCGACAGCTTTGCCGTGGAGGCAGCCTGCAGCATGGCCGCCCCCTTCGCATCGAACTGCCCGCGGTCCTGCAGGCCGGTCAATGCATCCCTGCCGACTTGCTCGGCCAGCTTCTCATAGCGATGCCGGTAGGTCAGGCGATCGAAGATGTCGGCCATGCCCTGCGTCGCGGCGCGCGAGGCGTCGCGCTCCAGGAGCCGCAGATAGGCGGTGAGCATAAGGCTGAAGAAGCCGGCCGCCCCGATCTTGGCGATCCAGCCCCCGTAGAAGGCCAGTGTCGGCACGCCGGCGAGACTGTGCAGGCCGGCGAAGAAGAGCAACTGGTCGAAACTCAGGACGATCGCCAGGCTGATGAAGATCCGGCCCGGAATGGTGTTCGTCACCGGCGCGCCCAGTCGCTCATAGACGATGACGAGGGCGAGGAGGTCGACGAACAGCAGGATGGTTCCCCAGATCATCAGCAGGCCCATCTGGTCGATGAAGCGTAGATCGGGGTTGTAGCCGGGCAAGCTCGCAGGGTCGCTGTAGAAGCGCAGGATGAGCCCGAGCGCGATCATCAGAATGTTGCCGCTCAGCAGGCCGTAGATCGGCTGGCGCATCGCCTCGGCGTCTTCCTTGATATAGAGCAGCAGGAAGAAGGCGAGTTTGCCTGCGAACATCACCGTTGAGCCGGGGGAAATCAGCCCGAAGGGCAGCTCGATGAAGAAGACGGCGGCCAGATAGGTCTCAAGGAAATGCATGGTGCCGAGGAGGCAGTAGAAGACGCCGATGCCGATCGTCTTCCGCTTGAGGAAAACCGCCCCCATGACGATGGAATAAATGACCGCCTGCGCAAGCAGAACAAGAAAACCTGACACAATAAGCCCCCAGATGACGTCCGCCTCACCTTCTCTGCTCAAGGCGACGTCGTCCCCCCACAACCCGATCTTCCGCTGCTATCCCCGGAAACCTCCACCCTGGAGGAATCTCGCTTCCGCCGGCGTCGTCTCGCGTCCCAGCATCGGATTGCGATGCGGGAAGCGGCCGAAGCGGCGGATGATGGCGCGGTGCCCCTCGGCGTGGGACAGCCACGGCTGACCCAATCTCGCGTTGAGCCTGACGGAGATATCCTGGTCGTCCAGATCTTCCGAATGGGCGAAGGGCAGGCAGAAGAAGAGGCGCAGGTCGGGCGTGACGCGGTCCATATGTCCGGCGGCCTCGGCTTGCCCGCCGTAATATCTGGCAAGGGGATCGGTGGCGTACATATGGCCGTTTCCCCGGAAGGCGTTGCGGGGGAACTGATCGGTGAGGATCAGGAGCGCCAGCGCACCCTCGGCCGTGTCGAGCCAGTCGTCGTGCCGCCGCGTAGCGACCTCCAGGTGCAGGGCGAGGAAGCGGTCTCGAAACGCGGCGTCGAAGCGTGCATCCCTTGCGAACCACTTGGCCGAAGCACCTTGCCAGAAGGCCAGCACCTCGCTGAACCGCGCCTGCTTGCATGCCGGCGGCGGCGACGAACGGATGATCTTCGTGTGCAGCCGGGGCATGGTGTCCATGTTCTCAATGAGCAGCCTGGCGCGGATCGCCGGAAAGCCGCCGCTTTCGAAGCATCCGGCCCTCCCAGAGGCCGACCGCGAGCATGATGGCCGTGGTCAGCCACCCCATGGCGAGCAGGTCAACGGCAGAGGCGACGGGGATCAGGAGCAAGAGCGCCACGACGCCGGCGCTATGCGAGGTCGGCACCACGCCATAGACCGCCTTCTTGTAGATGGCGCTCCCGAGCAGATAGATCGCAGGGCCGGCCGAGAGGATCAGGGCGTAGGGCGTCTTCAGCGGGTCATGAGGATGGGCCAGCACCAGGTCGTTGCCGACCGCCGTGGCGATGATGCCGGCCACAAGGATCGCGTGGATATAGTGGAAATGGGCGCCGACCCGGCCGGGATCGGGGGAAGGGGTGATGGTGTCGGTTGCGTCCTTGCTCGCTGTCCCGAAGTAGAGCCACCACATGGCCAGCGTGCCGAGAAACGTGGCGAGCAGCGCCGACAGGATCGCAGCATCCCAGCCGGCGGCCTTGGCCATGGTCGCGCCGGTGGCGAGAAGCGTTTCGCCGAGTGCGACGATGACGAAAAGCTGGCAGCGCTCGGCGAGGTGCCCGCCTTCGATGGTCCAGTCGCGCGTCTTCGACCGGCCGAGGCCGGGCAAGGGAAAGCCGAACATCGGCGAGATATATTCGCAGGCCACCGCGATCGCCCACAGGCCGGCACGTGTCCAATCGTCCATGAAGGCGCCGGCGATCCAGAATATCGCTGCGATCGAGAGCCAGCCGAGCATGCGCCGGTAGTTGGCTGACAGCGGGTGGTCTGGGCCCAGTTCCCAGGCGATATAGGCGGTTCGTCCGACCTGGATTGCGACATAGGCGCCGGCGAAGATCAGCCCGCGTCCGCCGAAGGCATCGGGAATGGCGGATGCCATGACGAGGCCTGCGAGCATGACCGTGAAGAGGAGACCGCGGATGCGCGGCGCCTCGGGGTCGAACCAGTTGGTGACCCAGCAGGTATATTGCCAGCCGAGCCAGACCGCGAACCATAGGATCAGCGTCTCGATGACGCCCGTGAAGCTCAGGTTATGCAGCAGCTGATGGCTGAGCTGGGTGACCGCGAAGACATAGACGAGGTCGAAGAACAGCTCCTCGAAGGTGACGCGGGCATGATGGCCGTCCCGGCGGCGCAGCAGCGGATGGTGGTGGACGGATTGAGCGGTCATCTCGTCTCCGTCATTTCGCCAGGCGCCAGACCGCGATCCCGGCGATGACTGCCGGGAGGGCGAAGACGATGAAGAGGATCGGCAGCTCGTCGCGCAAGGAGTAGCCGGCCTTCGCCACGCCGACCCACATATTGGTCAGCGACATGGCGAGCCAAACCGGCAGGAAGGCTTTGGCAGCGAATGCCGGATCCGGATCGGTTCCTGCCCAGAGCTTGCCGAAGAGAAGAAAGAGGCCGAGCAGAACGATGCCCCCGGCGATCACCATTGCCATATGCATGCCCAGCCCCTTGCTCGGGAAACATGTTGGAGTTCGTCCCGATGTCCTGGCCGGCACAGGCGGAAAGACATCGGGCTCGGTGCCCGCAGTGGCGCGGCGCTGCGCCGGCTTACTTGGTGGTGTAGCCGCCGTTGACGAGAATGGTCTGGCCGGTCATCCACCAGCCGTCCGAAACGAGGAAGCGGATGAAGGGGACGATGTCCTCGATATCGGTCAGCCCCGTCCTGGTGAACCTCGACAAGGCCGCCGCCGTCTTGTGGTAGGCGACGGCGTCGGCTCCCTCGGCCGGATAGAAGAAAGGCGTATCCATCGGGCCCGGGCCGATCGCGGTCACCGAGATGCCGCGCTCGCCGAACTCCTTCGACGCCGCCCGCGTGAAATGCTCGACCGGCGCCTTCGTCCCGGCATAGGCGGCATAAAAGGGCGTGTAGGCGCCCAGCAGCGAGGTCACGAGCGTGCAGATCTTGCCGTTGTCGTTGACGTGCTTTCCAGCCTCCTTGAGGAAGAAGAAGGCGGACTTCGAATTCACCGCCGTCATGTCGTCGTACTCGGCTTCGGTGATCTCGACGAAGGGCTTCTTCAGCACCTTGCCGACGGTGTTGATGGCGATGTCGGGCTTGCCGATGGAAGCGACGGTGTCGGCGAAGAGCTTCTCGACCGCGCCGGCTGTGGTCAGGTCGGCCTGAAAGGCGGCGGCTTGAGCGCCAGTGGCCTTGATGGCGGCAACCGTCTCATCCGCTGCGGGTTTGGTCGCGCTCGTGTTGTAGTGGATGGCCACCGCCTTCGCGCCCTGCCCGGCCAGGTCACGGGCAATCAGCCCGCCGAGATTCTTGGCGCCGCCTGCGATGAGAACGGTTTTTCCCTTGATACTGTGATCGGTCATGACGTTGGCCTCCATTGGCCGCCTGGCGACCACCCACGCAGCCGCTTTCAGGCAGGGAGGATATCGTCTACGAATTCATCATAAAGGCGCCGAACCTGACATCACCTGTCAGAATGCGCGAACAATCTTCAGGCAGGGCTTCCGTGGATCGTATCGACCTGTTTCGGACCTTCGCGCGTGTCGTCGAATGCTCGAGCTTCACCCGGGCTGCCGACACGCTCGGTCTGCCGCGCTCGTCGGTCTCGGCCGCGATCATTGAGCTTGAGGGCCGTGTCGGCGCTCGCCTCCTTCATCGCACGACGCGAAGGGTTTCCCCGACCCAGGATGGAACCGCATTCTATGAGCGATGTCTGCGGGTCATCGCCGATGTCGAGGAAACCGAAGAACTGTTCCGGCAGAGCACGGTGGGGCCGGCCGGAAAGCTCAGAATCGATGTCCCCGGCCGCATCGGCCGTCTGATCATTGCCCCGGCCCTGCCGGAGTTCCTGGCCCTCTACCCACAGCTCGACATCGAGCTGCGTGTGACCGACAGGGCCGTGAATCTGGTTGAGGAAAATGTGGACTGTGTGCTGCGCGTCGGCCCGCTGAGCGACTCCGGCCTGGTCGCACGCAAGGTCGGTGATCTGCCACTGATCAACGTCGCCAGCCCTCGCTATCTCGCCGCTCACGGCCTGCCCCAACAGCCTGGGGACCTCGTTGCCCATCTGGCCGTCAACTATGCTTCGCCCGCCACAGGCCGCATCGAGGACTGGGAGTGGATCGAGGGAGGCGAGCTACGAACGCTGCCCATGCGGGCTCGGGTCACCGTCAACAGCGCAGAAGCCTATATTGCCTGCTGCCTTGCCGGGCTCGGGCTCATTCAGATCCCCGCCTACGACGTTCAGCTCCATCTCAATGCCGGCGAACTCGTCGAGGTCATGCCCAATCACCGAGCAGCGCCGATGCCGATGACGTTGTTGTATCCGCACCGTCAGTATCTCGCCCGCCGGTTGCAGGTGTTCGCCGACTGGCTTTTCCAGCTCCTGAAGAGGGACGCCCTCTGAGGCTGCGGCAATGTCCGGCCACCATTGTCACGTCAGCTTCAGCGTGGCGTTGAGCCGTGGAGATCGTCCGGGATCAGCCGGCCGGGCATCAGCGACAAACGCCATCGGTTCCGCCCTGCGATCATCGCCCATGCGGGGTGGCGGAGAAGCTCCGGCGACATTCACCAGACCGGCCTGACCGACATCGAGGACATCGTTCCCTGCATCCGCCTTCTGGTCTCGGACGGCTGGTGGATGACCGGCCAGACCATGCTCGTCCGCGGCGGCTGCACCACCAAGTGAAGTCATTCGGCCGCTCTCTGGAACCAAAAACGTTCCAGAGAGACCGAGCCTTGCTACCTACGATTCATTCTCAAATGCCAGTGTATGCAGTCTGCCGCGTCGATTCGCTTTCAACGCGTTTCTCCGCCTAGGGGCGGGTCGATGCGGCGAAGCCGACGATGGAATGCGACATCACAGCCGGGGGGCTGAAAGGTGCTGAGACGAACCACGAGGACGCATGTCCGCTCCGGATTCTGCGGTCGGCCGCTGCTTCTGTCGACGGCTATCGCCGCGCTCGTCTGCGCCGCCGGAGTGCGGCCGGCGAGCGCGCAATCGGTCACGGGCAGCGGAGATCTGAGCCCGGGCCCTGCTCAATCGCCGAACTGGACGGTTGGCGGTGATCTCCGGGTCGGCGAGACCGGCATCGGCCAGCTCGACATCACCGCTGGCGGAACGGTGGTCAATGATCTCGGTACGATCGGCTACGACGTAGGTAGCCAGGGCACAGTCAGCGTTTCAGGCATCGACGGCAGTGGCAACGCGTCGACCTGGACCAATACGAGCGACCTCGTCATTGGACAGTCCGGAACCGGTTCGCTGACCATCCTCAATGGCGGCAGGGTGAACAATCAGAGCGGCTATATCGCGGGGGATTCCGGCAGCCAGGGCACAGTCACGGTCTCGGGCATCGACAGCAATGGCAGCGCTTCAACCTGGACCAATGCCGGTGATCTGTATGTCGGGTACAACGGAACCGGGACATTGAACATTCTCGCTGGCGGTCGAGTTTCAAATGTCGACGGCAGCATCAGCGGAGATGGCAACGCGCTGGTCAGCGGCCAAGGTTCGTCCTGGCAGAACAGCGGCCGGCTGACCGTCGGTTTGTACGGCGCCGGAACTCTGCGCGTCGAGGACAGCGCGACGGTTTCGAGCGCAGACGGCGTCGTTGGCAGCAGCGCTCAGGGCGATGCCGTGCTGACCGGCCCGGGCACGACATGGACCAATGCGGGCCAATTTACTGTCGGCAGCTTCAGCGTGGGCACATTGCTCATCGAAGATGGCGCAACCGTCCGCAGCAATCAGGGCTATATCGGCGCCGACAGCACCGGCAGCGTCACGGTGACCGGAGCAGGCTCGAAATGGTTGATGTCGCCGTACAGCCTCACCATCGGCAACAACGGCGTGGGTACGCTGACAGTCGAGAATAACGGGTTGGTTCGCGCCGAAGGAGGTGTCCTGCTCGGCGTTGCCGCAGGTTCCGGCGGGACGCTGATTCTACAGGGCACGGCGACCAATCGCGGAATTCTGGAAACCAGCGGAATTCGGGGCGGCGCGGGTGCAGCGAGCGTCACACTCGACGGCGCCCTGCTGCGCGCCACTCGTGACAACGCCACCTTCTTCAACAATTTCGGCACGCGAAACATCGCCGTCGGCCCGAATGGCGCCGTCATCGACACGAATGGCCATGACATCGGCATCTCCCCCAGCTTCACCGGAGCGGGCGCATTGATCAAGGACGGCGCCGGCAGGCTGACGCTGACCGGCGACAGCGGCTCGACCTTCACCGGCGCCGGCAGCGTGTTGGCAGGTACGCTCGCGGTGAACGGCATCCTCGGCGGGACGATGAATGTCATCGCCGGACGCCTGCAGGGCATCGGCACGGTCGGCGCCACGACCAACCAGCCGGGTGGCACGATCGCGCCGGGCAACTCGATCGGTACGCTGACCATCAACGGCAACTATCTCGGCAATGGCGGTCGGCTCGAGATCGAAGCCGTGCTCGGCGGCGATTCCTCGCCATCCGACCGTCTCGTCATCACCGGCAACACCGCAGGTTCGACCAGCGTGAAGGTGTTGAATCAAGGGGGCGCCGGAGCCCCGACCGTCGAGGGCATCAAGGTCGTCGATGTCGGTGGGATCTCCAATGGCGCCTTCACGCTCCAGGGCGACTATGTCTTCCAGGGCCAGCAGGCCGTCGTCGCCGGCGCCTATGCCTACACGCTGCAGAAGAACGGCGTCAGCACTCCCGACGATGGCGATTGGTATCTGCGTTCGGCCTATATCGCGCCTTCAGCACCCGGCTCGTCGCCGACTGGCGCCAGCGCTGCGGCGCGCCCGATCAACCAGCCGGGCGTGCCGATCTATGAGGCCTATGGTCAGGTCCTGCAGAGCCTGAACGACTTGCAGACTCTGCGCCAGCGTATCGGTCAGCGCTTCGACGGCCAGGTTGATGCGACGTCCGCTGCGGCAGGGCGCGCGATCTGGGCGCGCATCGATGCCGCCCATCGCCGCGTTACGCCGGGCTTCTCGACAAGCGGCACGGGCTACATGATCGATAGCTGGCGTCTGCAGGCTGGTGCCGACGGACAGCTTTTCGCCAGCGACGCCGGTATGCTCGTCGGAGGGGCTACGCTGCACCATGACGAAGCGTTGGCCGATATTGCTTCGGTCTTCGGGCGTGGAAAGATCAAGGCCCATGGCAGCGGATTCGGCGGGACACTGACGTGGTATGGCGCGACAGGCTTCTATGCCGACGCCCAGGCCAAACTCAGCTGGTTCGATAGCGACCTGTCCTCGACGACGACCGGGCGTCAGCTCGCCAAGGGAACGAGCGGTTTCGGCTACGTGCTGGGGCTGGAGCTCGGACAGCGCATACCGATCGATGCGATCTGGTCGATTACGCCACAGGCGCAGCTGACTTACGCACGGATCGATGCCGACAGCTTCGTCGATCCGTTCGGTGCTCGCGTCGCATTGAGCGATGGGGCCAGCCTGCGCGGACGGCTCGGCCTGTCCGTCGATTATGCGCAAAGCTGGAACGACAGCGCCGGGAAACAGGTCAAGACGGCCTTCTACGGCATAGCGAACCTGCATTACGCGTTCCTTGATGGAACGAAGACATCCGTCGCCGGCACCCCCTTCACCAGCCGCGAGGAGCGGCTTTGGGGAGGCCTCGGTCTCGGAGCGAAATACGATTGGGACCGTTATTCGCTCTATGGCGAGATCGAGGCCCAGACCAGCCTCGTCCATTTTGCCGACAGCCATAGCATCAGCGGCCGCGGAGGGCTGAGGTTTCGCTGGTAAGAGAGAAGGTTGCCTGTCCCGGCGGTTCGCGTGAGCGTTGAGCCCGGCCTGTGCGGCGCCGCGCTTCTTCTTTCACGCCAAGCTGGGTCGGACCGGTTTCCGCGACCTCATGGCCCGCAGGCAGACGCCGCAACCGGCTTCGGCGCAGTTCGCTGCATCTGCCGTTGGCGCGATCAGGCTGTCCGCAAGCGATCGTTGCTGGCGTCCGCTATGGGCACAAGCCGACCCGTCGCGGTGAATTGTCGGGTATCCCTGCCATAGCGGGCGCGGCTGTCGAAGCCTATCGACGTGAAGCTCGTGAGCCGGCTGGAGGTCGGCTCGGGTGCGGCGGCGATGCGGTATCGGCTTCGACAGAGCCCTCGGGCCTGTCCCCGCCCCGCTCCAGGCCACGAGCGCAGCTCAGCTCACCCGCAGCATGTCGCTGCCATCGCCGAGATAGTGCAGGACATCGCGCGGGATTGAGGGGTCGTCGGGCTGCAAGGTCGTGGCGATGGCCATGTCGTCCCTGCCGATCAGACCGGCGCGGCGATAGTGCAAGGCGGTCCTGGTCGCATAGGGCTCGCGCAGCATGGTCGCTGCGATGCCGCTGGCGATGCCGAACATGAACTTGGTCTTGCTGCGCTGAACCGGCATCAGGATCGAGGTCGTCAGCTCGTTCTTCTGGACGCTCTCGAAATCGAAGAAGAAGATCCGCCCGGCCAGCGGCACCGTGAACCCGTGATATTTGAAGATGTAATCCGTCTTCCCCCGCGCTTCCGCGCTCGGAAAGCGTTCGAGATAGCAATGCTGATAGAGGTTCTCGTTGCGGTAGATGCAGAGCAGCGAGCGGATGATCGCGCCCTTGTAGATCGATGAATACTGGTAGCGGTCATAGACCCCCGCGATATCAGGCGTTTCCCGCTTGGCGCCGAGCACCGCTGCATTCATGAAGGCGTCGAACTGGCGCGAGCCGCGCAGGCGTTCCAGCACCGGAAAATAATTGCCGTCGACGAGCATCCGGACCTCGTCCGGGTCGGCGAAGAGCACGGCCGGCCCCAGCCCGAAGAACTGCGAGATCAGCCGGATATTGCCGGGCGACGGCAGGTGAACGCCCGAGAGGTATTTGTTGAACTGCTGCCGGTTGAGCCCGATCTTCTGGCAGACGGCCGTGATCGAGCTGTGACGCTCGCAGAGGAACCTCAGGTTCGCCGAAAATCGTTCCACGCCTTCAGGTCTCACAGCGTCCCCGCCCCCACGCGTCAGCAGCATGCTGACGCGATCACTGCGTCACTTCGCGTCAGCAATCAAGCGACTGCGAAATTGTCAGCCGGCCCGTCCGCGCCGGACACTCCCCGGCCAGATGTGGTGTGGAAGGCAGAGATGATCAGGCGCTTGAAGACGGCGGCACGGTCCGACGACGCGGTTCAGGACAAGGCTCTCACCAAGGCGGTGGAGGAGCTGCTGGCGCAGGTCGAGACCGGCGGCGACAAGGCGGTGCGCGCGCTGGCCACACGGTTCGACGGGCTCGACCGCGCCTCCTACCGGCTGAGCGATGCCGAGATCCGGGCCTGCGTCGACGGCCTGACGACCCGGCAGCGCGACGACATCGATTTCGCCCAGGAGCAGGTCCGCAACTTCGCGCTGGCGCAGCGCGCGGCGCTCCGCGACATCGAGGTCGAGACGCTGCCGGGCGTGATCCTCGGGCACAAGAACATCCCGATCGCGAATGTCGGCTGCTATGTGCCGGGCGGCAAATATCCGCTGCTCGCATCGGCGCATATGTCGGTCGTCACCGCCAAGGTCGCGGGCTGCGAGCGCATCATCTCCTGCGCACCGCCGTTCAATGGCGCGCCCGCCCCCCTGATCGTCGCCGCCCAGTATCTGGCCGGCGCGGACGAGATCTACTGCCTCGGCGGCGTCCAGGCGATCGCGGCGATGGCCTTCGGCACCGAGACGATCAAGCCGGTCGACATGCTCGCCGGCCCCGGCAACGCCTATGTAGCCGAGGCCAAGCGCCTGCTCTTCGGGCGGATCGGCATCGATCTCTTCGCCGGCCCGACGGAGACGCTGATCATCGCCGACGAGACGGTCGATGGCGAGATCTGCGCCACCGACCTGCTGGGACAGGCCGAGCACGGCGTCAATTCGCCGGCGATCCTGCTGACCACCTCCGAGACGCTGGCGCGCGAGACGATGCGCGAGATCGAGCGCCTGCTCGCGATCCTGCCGACGGCAAAAATCGCGCGCCAGGCCTGGGAGGATTATGGCGAGGTCATTCTCTGCGACAGCCTGGAGGAACTGGCTGAGGAATCCGACCGGATCGCGTCGGAACATGTGCAGGTCATGACGGCGGACCCGCAGTATTTTCAGCATCGGCTCAAGAACTACGGCTCGCTCTTCCTTGGCGTGCGCACCACCGTCTCCTATGGCGACAAGGTCATCGGCACGAACCATACGCTGCCGACCAAAAAGGCGGCGCGCTATACCGGCGGGCTCTGGGTCGGGAAATTCCTGAAGACCTGTACCTATCAGCGCATCCTGACCGACGAGGCCTCGGTCCTGATCGGCGAAGCCTGCTCGCGGCTCTGCATCATGGAAGGCTTCGTCGGCCATGCCGAGCAGGCCAATATCCGCGTCCGGCGCTTCGGCGGGCGCAACGTGCCCTACGGCGCCGCGGTCGAATAGCCCCGATGCTCTCCTTCATCATCAGGCGCATCGTCGCGACCATCCCGGTGATGGCCTTCGTCGCCCTTTTCGTCTTCTCGCTGCTCTATATCGCGCCGGGTGATCCCGCTGCCGTGATCGCCGGCGACCAGGCCTCGCCGGCCGAGGTCGAGCGCATCCGGCAGGGGCTCGGTCTCGACCGGCCCTATCTGATCCGCTTCGGCGAATGGGCCGTCCGGGTCGTGCAGGGCGATCTCGGCACCTCGATCTTCACGGCGAGGCCGGTCACGCTTCTGATCGCGCAGCGCATCGAGCCGACGCTGTCCCTGATGGTGCTGACGCTGCTCGTCACCGTGCTCATCGCGGTGCCGATGGGCGTGCTCGCGGCCTGGAATGCCGGCACCTGGGTCGACAAGTTCGCGATGGCCTTTGCGGTGCTGGGCTTTTCCGTGCCGGTCTTCGTCGTCGGCTATCTCCTCGCCTATCTCTTCGCGCTCAAGCTCGAATGGCTGCCGGTGCAGGGCTACACGCCGCTCGCGGAGGGTGTCTGGCCCTGGCTGCGCAACCTGATCCTGCCGGCGCTTGCGCTCGGCTTCGTCTATATCGCGCTGATCGCCCGCATCACCCGGGCGACCATGCTCGAAGTGCTGCAGCAGGATTACATCCGCACCGCCCGCTCCAAGGGCGTCAGCCATCGCAACGTCCTGTTCCTGCACGCGCTGAAGAACGCCGCCGTGCCGGTGATCACCGTCATCGGCGTCGGCATCGCGCTCCTGATCGGCGGCGCGGTCGTCACCGAGAGCGTCTTCGCCATTCCCGGACTCGGCCGGCTGACGGTCGATGCGATCCTGCAGCGCGACTATCCGGTGATCCAGGGCGTCATCCTGATGTTCAGCTTCGTCTATGTGCTGGTGAACCTGCTGATCGACCTCGCCTACACCATCGTCGACCCGAGGATACGCTATTGACCGCGCTCACCGGCACCGAGGCGGGCGGGGCCCGGCTCTTCGCGAGACCCTCGCGGCTGCAGCGCCTCCTGCGCTATCTCGGCCGGCACCCTTCGGTCGCGATCGGCGGCGGGCTGCTTCTCGCCATGGTCGCGATCGCCATCCTCGCGCCGCTGCTCTGGACGATCGACCCGACCCAGATCTCGCCGGCGCGGCGGACACGGATGCCCTCTGAAGCATACTGGTTCGGCACCGACATGCTCGGGCGCGACGTCTATTCGCGCGTCGTCTATGGCGCCCGCGTCTCGCTGATCGTCGGGTTTGCGGTGGCGGCGCTCGCCTCGCTGGCGGGTCTCGCGATCGGCGTCCTCGCCGGCTTCGTGCGCAAGGCCGATGGCGTGATCATGCGCGCCATCGACGGCATGATGTCGATCCCGCCGATCCTGCTCGCCATTGCGCTGATGGCGCTGACGCGCGGCTCGGTCGGCAATGTCGTCCTGGCGATCACGCTGGCGGAAATTCCACGCGTTGCCAGACTCGTACGCGGCGTCGTTCTCTCGCTGCGTGAACAGGCCTATGTCGAGGCGGCCGTCGCCTGCGGCGCCAGGGCGCCGCGGATCATCGTCAAGCACATCATCCCCAACACCATGGCGCCGATGCTGGTACAGGCGACCTATATTTGCGCCAGCGCAATGATCGTCGAGGCGATCTTGTCCTTTATCGGCGCCGGCATCCCGCCTGCGACGCCGTCCTGGGGCAACATCATGGCCGAGGGGCGCGCGCTCTGGCAGGTCCGGCCGCATATCGTGCTGTTTCCCGCGCTCTTTCTCTCGATCACGGTCCTGGCAGTCAACCTGCTCGGCGACGGCCTGCGCGACTCGCTCGATCCGCGCATCGCCAAGAGCTTGTGAGGGGAAGCGCGTTCGGGACGTGAAACCGCGAGGAGTGCGTCAGGAGCGGCTTCGACCCTGACCGTAAGCATTGCCGACAATCAAACAAGAATGGGGAAGGACGTTCATGCGCGTTGCACTGGCCAGCTTTGAATTCGAGGGCAATACGCTCTCCCAGCAGATCAACGGGCGCGACAGCTTCGCCCGAAAGGTCCTCGTCGAAGGCGAGGCCGTCCTTGCGGCGATCGAGGGCCGCGACCTTGCCGTCACCGGCGCGCTCGAGGCGCTGCGCAAGGAGGGGCTGGACGTCGTTCCCGTCCTCGTCGCCCATGGCGGCTCCGGCGGCGTCGTCGAGGGCGCCTTCTACCGCGAGACTTTTGAGGCCATCGTCGCCGGTATCCTGAGGGAGCCGGTGGACGGCGTCTTCCTCGCCCTGCACGGGGCGATGATCTGCGAGGGCGAGACCGATCCCGAGGGCGCCCTGCTCGCGGCGCTGCGCGCGGCGCTCGGCCCCGGCATCAAGATTGCCGTGAGCCTCGACCTGCACGCCCATGTCACGCCGCGCATGGCTGGGAATGCCGACATTCTCGTCGGCTACGAAACCTATCCCCATGTCGACGCCCATGGCACCGGGCGGCGCGCCGCCGAACTGCTGGCGGGCGCGCTGCATGGCCGCATCGCGCCGGTGACCCGGCTCCGGCGCATCGACGCGCTCCTGCCCGTCGCCGGCGGCTCCACCAACGGCGATGCGCCGATGGCCGAGCTGCGCCAGCTCGCGCGCCGGATCGAGGCGGACGGGCGGGCGCTCGCCGCGAGCTATTTTCCGGTCCAGCCCTGGCTCGACATCGAGGGTCTCGGCATCGCCGGCGTCGCGGTGACCGATGCCGATCCCGCTGGGGCAACCGCGGTGGCCAGCGAGATCGTGCAGGCGATGTGGGACCGTCGCCGCGCCTTCGAGATCCCCTGCCTGTCCCCGGACGAGGCGGTCGCGGAGGCGATTGCCCGGCCCGGCCGGGTCCTGATCTCGGATGCGCCCGACTGCGTCGGCGGCGGCGCCCCCGGGGATGCTCCGGCCGTGCTGGCGGCCCTGCTGCGCGCCGGGCTCGCGGTCGAGGCGGCCGTGCTCGTCGTCGACCCCATTGCTGCGGCAAAAGCCTTCGCGCTCGGCGTCGGCCAACCGATCCGCGTCGCGATCGGCTCAAGCCTCGACCCGCGCTTCCATCCGCCGGTCGAAGTCGAGGCGGTGGTCGAGAGCCTGCATGACGGCCATTTCACCTATTCCGCCGGCATCAGCGCCGGCACGCCCGGACAGATGGGGCCGACCGCGGTGCTGCGGGCCGGCAAACTCCGCATCGTCGTGCCGACCCATGCGACCTACGAATATGCGGACGAGCAGTACCGGGCTGCGGGCATCGACATCCGCGACTGCAAGATCGTCGTTTTCAAGAACCCGATGAACTTCCGCACCCTACTCGGCGCCGACACATCCTGGGTGATGGTCGGCGGCGCGGGCCCGACGAACCCGGATCTCGCCAGCATCGACTGGCACGTCAAGACGCGCCCGTTCTGGCCCTGCGACGACCAGGCTGAACCCGTTTTCATGGAGATGAGCCGTGACTGACCCCTTGCTGTCCTGGCCGGCGCCGACGCGCAGCCGCAACCGCCCGCCCGCCGAACCACGCTTCGCCGAAGGCACCGCCTGGATCGACGGCAGGATCGTGCCGGTGGCCGAGGCCACCCTGCCGCTGCTCGACTGGGGTTTCCTGCGCTCGGACGCCTGCCAGGAGACAATCTCGGCCTGGGACGGGCTGCTGTTTCGCCTCGACGACCATCTCGACCGGTTCTGGCGCTCGCTGGAACGCCTGCGCATGACCTCGCCGCTCAGCCGCGAGGAGATCCACAAGGCGGTCCACGCCCTGATCGCGACCTCAGGCTTCGACAACGCCTATGTGCAGATCATCATGACGCGCGGCCGGCCGCCGATCGGCAGCCGCGACATCCGGCTCTGCACCCAGCGTTTCCAGGCCTTCTGCATCCCCTATGTCTGGATCGCAACGCCAGAGGTGCAGCAGCGCGGCCTGCATCTCCATGTCGGCAGCCGGCATCGCGTGCCGGCGAATTCCGTCGACCCGATGGTCAAGCACTATCACTGGCTCGATTTCGAGCTCGGCCTGCTCGAGGCCTTCGACCATGGCGCCGAGACCGTCGTGCTGACCGACGGCCAGGGCCATGTCCTGGAAGGTCCGGGCTTCAATATCTTCGTCCGCAGGGGGGAGACGCTGCTGACCCCGCGCACCGGCATGCTCGACGGCATGACGCGGCGCACCGTGATGGAGCTTTGCGCCGATCTCGGCATCACGGTCGAGGCGACCGACGTTCCCGTCGCAGCGCTGCTCGAGGCCGACGAGATCTTCCTGACGACGACCGCCGGCGGCGTGCTGCCGGTCACCTCGGTCGGCACCAGGGCCATTCGCAACGGACCGGGCCCGGTCACCGCCCGGATCCACGCCGCTTACTGGCAACGCCGCGCCGATGGCTGGCTCGGTGAACCCGTCGACTACGTCGTCCCCGCCCCTTCTGCCTCGGAGTAGGACCTGCCATGTTCAACAGACGTCAGTTCATCGCCGCAGCCGGCGCCGCCACCCTCGCCCGCCCCGCCATCGCCCAGGGCACGGCCGCGCGCACGCTGAAATTCATCCCGGAAACCAACCTCGCCATCCTCGACCCGATCGTGACGACGGCGGCGGTCTCGACCACGCATGGCTATTGCGTGTTCGACAACCTCTTTGCCGTCGACGACCAGTTGCGGCCGCAGCCGCAGATGGCGGCCGGCGCCACGGTCTCCGACGACGGCAAGACCTACGAGATCAAACTGCGCGACGGCCTTACATTCCATGACGGCGAGCCGGTGCGGGCGCGCGACTGCGTCGCCAGCCTGAAGCGCTGGAGCATGCGCGACAGCTTTGGCCAGGCGCTCGGCGCCGTCGTCGACGAATGGCAATCGGTCGACGACAAGACGATCCGCGTGCGGCTGAAGCGGCCCTTCCCGCAATTCCTGCGCGCGCTCGGCAAGCCGCATTCCTCGGCCGCCTTCATCATGCCGGAGAGGATCGCGAGTTCCGATCCGATGGCGCCGGTCAAGGAGATGGTGGGGTCGGGGCCGTTCCGCTTCGTCGCCAACGAGTTCGTGCCGGGCTCGCGCATGGTCTACGAGAAATTCGAGGGCTATGTGCCGCGCCAGGAGCCGGCCAACTGGACCTCCGGCGGCAAGCGCGTGAATTTCGACCGCGTCGAGTGGCATGTCATCAGCGACCCGGCGACGGCGGCCGGCGCCTTGCAGCGCGGCGAGGTCGACTGGTGGGAGCGCCCCCTGCCCGACCTGATGTCGACCCTGACCTCGAACAAGGAGATCGCCACCAGCACGCTCGATCCCTACGGGCTGATCCTGGGGATGCGCTTCAACCATCAGCAAGCGCCATTCAACAATCCCGCGCTGCGCCGGGCCATTCTCTCGGCCGTCACGCAGGACGACTACATGCAGACGGTGATGGCAGGCGATACGGGGAGTTTCCGCACCTGCCAGGCGATGTTCCCCTGCGGGCTGCCGGGTGTGAAGGAACTCGGCGCCGAGATCATGAAGCAGCCGCCCGACCTGAAGGCGGCCAGGGCCGCGATCGCAGCCTCAGGCTACAAGGGCGAAAAGATCGTGATGCTGCACGCAGCCGACCATCCGCTGATCGCCCCGCTCGGCGACATCACCGCCGATCTGCTGAAGAAGCTCGGCCTGAATGTCGACGTGCAGACGATGGACTGGGGCACGGTCGTCCAGCGGCGCACCTCGAAGGAGCCGGTGGAGCGCGGCGGCTGGAGCATTTTTCACACGAACTGGCCCGGCTCCTCCGTCACCAACCCGGCGGAGAACCTCTATATCCGCGGGGCCGGCGCGTCCGGCTGGTTCGGGTGGCATGACAGCCCGGAGATGGAGACGCTGACGGCGCAATGGCTGGCCAGCACCGACGAGGCGCAGGCGCAAAAGCTGCTGGACGACGTCCAGCGCAGCGCGCTCACCACCGTGCCCGTCGCGCCGCTCGGCCAGATCATTCCCAAAACCGCCTATCGCCGCAACCTGCAGGGCATCCTGACGGCCTCCTCCCCGCTGTTCTGGAACGTCCGCCGGGGCTGACGCCCTGCCCGGTCGATTGTGGACGGGCAGCATCGCCCGGTGCCTTGCAAGCAAACCCGCCGGAGCGATCCGGCGGGTTTTGACGTCAGGGCCGAGAGTGAGCATCGGATTGGCCAGACCCGGCCGTGGCCCATCGGCCGCAAGCGAATAGTCCGGCTGGATCTGTCCGAGACCGGGGTTCGACTCGTCAGAGACATGGGGAGATTGGTATCTGCCGACCGAAGTTGGCCCTTTTCGGACTCTGGCAACGCCCGCTTTGCGGCTCGCCTCGCCCGACGACACGATCTCCCTCGCTGAGGGGTTGGAATCAATACCGAAGATTCCCGAACAGGCTTCGCAGGTCCGCGTCCGTGAATTCCTCGTCGGTTTCCGACGCCCGTTTCGACACGTTGGAGCTAAAGTCAGGCGTCTCGGGCTCTTCCAGCATAGATATTTTGTCCTCAATCGCCGCCCTGGCTTTGGTTATGCTGTAGCCCGTAATTTTCGAAAGCTCTTCCAGATGTTCAAGATGTTCCTGCAAACTATCTGGTGTATCCAGATCGCTGATCGCGGCCCTCGTATCGTGGAACTCGTAGTCGAGGACCTCCGATAAAGCCTCTTCTACGGTATCAGGAGTCGGGTCACCCATATATTCCTTAACGCTCTTCACGACAGTGACGATGTCGTCCAGGGACAGCCCCGATTTTACGGCTATGCAGAACCGTTGCCGAATTGCGTCGAGCAATTCTTCCCTGAGATCGTGGTCGGCCGGCAAGATGTAGTCGGCGCTCCAGTAAAATTGAGCCAGCTCTACGCTATCGCGATAGGACCGCGTCTTGAGATCGGCATTGTCGAGAACTGCAATCGCCAAGTGGACATAATCGTCAATCTCAGATGCTTCGAACCATTCGATGAGGAGGTCAGCACGTTCGGAAACGGCGAGATCATTTTGCGGCCCCCACGGATCGTCAGGCCCCTCCGGGTCCTGCGTGGGATGGTCTTGTATCCGAGAAGCGTATTGCTGGAAGGCAAAGGCAAACTGCCTGATCCGTTCAGGGTGCGCCTTGAAGATCTCCTTCGCATGTTTCCATACTTTCGACGCCCAATCGGCTCGTCGTGCCGCCGCGGGAAGCAGCAGAAGGAATTCTGGCTCAATCAGATACGCCTTCATAAAGTCCCGCAGAGAAGGGTTCACGAACGATACGTTCTGGCCGGATATGGAAAGGAACCCAGACTCAAGCATCCTGAGAGCCGTCTCGAAGTCGGACGGCGAGGTGCTGCGCGCGTAATGGCTGCTCACAGCCCGGTGCATATCGAAGAAATTCTCGCGAAGATGCTCGATGCTGACCCCGTACTGGCTGGAGAAGAACAAGGAGACGAGCAGATTACTGCACTTCATGTCAAGTGAACGGAACGGTTTGCTCCAAATCGTATCAGGGTTCTCAAGAGAACTAAAAATATACTGAGGATATCCATCCGCCTCCATATCATCAATGCAGTCGCTAGAGCAGGACGCAATGATTCGTGGATTATAATTCTTGTGGTCGATAATGCGCGATATCCATTTTCCCTGCAGTAGAGCAGCGATATGATTATTGCTCAAGCTTGAGCATGACAGGTGATTGAACAGGATGTGCGCTTTTATTTTTCGCGTATATGCACCAACATCTAAAAGGTACTTTGCTAGTTGAAACCTTCGGTCGTCGATATGGTCTGACAGAAGTCTCGCTTCTTCGAAAATATGCGCTCGGGTAGTAAGAATGAACCGCGCGTTCTTTGATTGCCGAACGCGGCGAACGAATGTCGCGAGTGCCGTCTCGCGCTTTAGCAGCGACTGTTTGTCCAGCTCGATGCGGCCGAGGAAATCATCAAAGAAAAATAGGCGGGGTTTCTCGTCGTCTATCCTCTCGAATGCATCATCAAGGTCGCGTATCGCCACGAACTCCCAGCCATCGTTCAAATAAGAATAAGAAAGCATCTTTGCCAGCGTCGTCTTACCGACGCCCGGCGGGCCCGAGATGACAATGATTTTCTGCGTGTTTAGCTTCTCTATTGCCTCGTCGAAACTTAGATTACGAACATACACTTTCAGTTCTGCTTGAATTTCTTCCTTCGTCGCCTGCGTGAAAGCTTCCAGACCGGACTGAAGGATGCGCTCCAGGACAGCCGTGCTCGAAAGCCAAAGCTTCAAATGTCGTTTCACTATCTCGGGATGCCGATCGAGGGCGGCCTCAATATCCTTCTGGCTCCAAAGGTCGCCGGGCTCGTTGAGGTGCCCGCCCAGCAGATCAACGATCTGATCTGCCTTTGCCTTGGTGAGGGACTGCGAGGTGAACAGGAGATAGCGGCTAGCCTGTAACGCCGGCAATTTCGCCAACTCGCGACGGACTGCTTTTTTGAGATCGGAGAAGCTTGAGCCCGCGTAGTGTTTGCTCTGCAGAATGACGTTCAAGCCAGCTCTGGCATGCCGGCCGTCGACACCCTGATCCGGTCCCGTGCGAAATGCGCTGAATCGCATATTTGTCTCAGCATACGCAATGTCCCGGCTGAGATCCTCGAAATCAATATGCGACAGGTTCTGAAGTCTGGACATGCTTCACATGGATCTGCTGCGCAACGAACGGTGCGTAACAGTAGCGATCTAACCTTCGTTCACGCAATCCGGCTAACGACGCCCGCACCGCTATGAACTGGATTTTCAGGAACCACGGTACGGGCTGAGCTCTGGCCGGGATTGTTTTGCCCGGTTAAGAGACCCTATCGGCGATCGCCGTCTAATGCCGGCGCGCATCCATCATTAGGTTAGAGCAATTCAAACCGGGGCCTTAGGCCCCTGATTTGGAGCGTTCCCCGGGGCGGTTCCTGGGGATCAGCTCTAGAAACCGGATGGAACTGACGCATGCTATCACGCGACCAGCTATGTCCTCGGCAAGGTTGCCAATGCACCTCCGGGCGCATCGCTCATCACGTCGCTGTCCCTCGTTTATAATAACGGCATCAACCGCTGACCTACGACATGCGGGAGCAATACAAGGTGCAGCTAAACGTTCAGTATTGACCGAAATAGCCCATTGGGCGTCGCGCCAGCTTCGGGCGGCCCTGTTCAGCCCCTTACTCGTCCAGGAATGCCCAGAGCCTGCGCTGATGTGAAGGCGCCATGACGAAGTTAGCAAATATGTCGCTTTCATCGAGCGACCGGTCAATTAACCGCGATAGCGTCGCAAGCGAGGATCGCTGGCGATCGTTGAGTTCCGCGCGTGCTTCGACCAGTTCAGCCTCACTGTGCACGATGATGAAGTCGCATAGTTTTCCAATCAGGCCGACCACCGGGTCCGACATCTGAATGCCGAGTTCCTCATGCGATACGGCAAACCGGAAATGGTCGAGCTGGCGATCGCCATCCATGAAGCGCCACGTCGTAACTTCGCGGCTGACTTGGTCCTCGGCATCAAGCACATGGTGCGCGTTGATCATCATGCTCAAGCGCGCCATGTAGAAGTCGCGATACTGGGCCACCAGTTCCCCGGGTGTCTCGTCCTCAAGGAATGGCAAACGGTCGAGCTGTTTGCCGAGTTGCAATATACCTTTCAGCATCTGGAACGCGAAGGGCGGACAAAGCGAGCGCCCAGGCTCCATTGTTTCCAGCAGCGTTTCGAGGAACTGGCACCGTCGCGTTGCGCCTACATTGGGATAATCGAACCGCCTAAAGACGTCGATGATCGCGTGCAGGTCCGCGCGAACCAACGTGTTGAGCGTGTCCTTGAGTGGCCAGATCATCTCGTTCAGGCGATCGTCTCGCGCCTCAGCCAAGATGGAGTCGATGATGTCGACGATTGACCAGAAGATGGGATCGATCGCTTGGAGATGCAGGTAAAAACCCTCGTCCTCGAGCCATTGCAGATACGTGCCGACCTTCACGCTTCCTAACAGCCTCAGAAAGTCGCCCGAGCCAAGATGACGGAGCTTCAGGTCGCGGTTGGTGGGCTGCAGGTAGAGCGCCGCGCGCAGCGCCGGAAAATTGAGTTCCCGCGGAGGCCCACGGTGCCCGATCCCGCCGAGTACAAAGCATTTTGCTTCGTTGTTGAGTCCCGTATCGGTGATGCGCACCAGACGGTGATTGTTCGTCTCGTCGTAATAAAGCGTGTACTCGTCGTCGGCGTGATTGAGACCGTGCATTGCGATCTCGACGCGGCGATGGCGTCGAACGTCGATGTCCATGGGGCGCTACCTCTTCGTCAGCAGCCGGCACGCCAGATAGCGCTCGCCCCAACGCGTCGAGAACGCGTCCGATACTTCAAACCAGCTGCCATCATTGCCGGACCCGTGATGCTCGCCCATGCAGGAGCACTGGCAGATATGGCCCGTGGCCTTCTGGCAGGAAGCGGAGCAGATCTCCTGTTCGCGAAACGGCTGGACGATATAGACCTTGCCGAAGCGCGCGAGAGTCCGGTCGACGGTGTCGTTGAACCAGGCCTTCGGGATCTGCCAGTAGGCTTCGTCCGATACCCATTCCGGCTTGCTGCGGCGGCCATTCTGCAGCCATTGCCGATTATTCTCGGCGAAAGGCAGGCGCACACGCAGCTGCTCGCCTTTGCCCGTGCGCCGCAGCACGACAGGGATCGCTTTCTGGCCCCACACATAGGGAAGCGTCAGCCGGTCGTGCACCGCCCTACCCCGGTTCGCCTTCAATGACCGGCTGCGCCGGCGCGGCCGCGGGCTGCTCTTCGATCGCGGGCTCTGCGGCGACCGCCAGCTCGAGCTCTTCGACCGTTTTCCACGCCAGCACGCCTGCAGGTGCGTCCTCGCGTTCGAACAACAGGTAGTCGAAGGCCCACTGCACGCGTTCGCGGGCGACAGCCTCCGCACGCATCGTCATCACCGTCTGGAAAGGCTTGTCGCTCGTTGCCGACGTGCCGAACATCGCATGCTCGAAATCGATCGTGCTCGCCGCCAGGCGTACACGGTCCGGGTCGGGCGCGGCCGCTACCGCATCCCGGATACGCTCGTTCGCAGCCCACGCCGAATTGGCCTTGCCCTTCTTCGTCAGCGGCCGGTCCGTGTCGTGCAGCACCGCATAGCGGGTGCCGAAATGGTTCATGATCTTAACAATGATCGGAATGATGTACTTGCCCCGGGCGCGGACCACATGGACGTTGCGGTAGCGTTGTGGGTCGGCGTTGACGAGCTCTCGGAACGCCGAGAACTCCGTGTCCCCTTCGACGACGATCGTGCGGCCACCGAAGAACAGCTCACCGACATACGGGTCCCACTGGTTCAGGAGCTTGAGAAGCTCCTTCTCGTCCGGTGTGAGCTTCACCTTATCCGGCCGGAACACCGTCGTGCCGGCGATCGCGCCGTCCTGGCCGCGTTCGACGCGGACGATCGTCGTGTTGTCGCGTGAGACGTCGATGAAGGGCGGCGAATGGGTGGTGACCATGACCTGCCACCCCGTGCCCGCCGCAGCCAGGTCGTAGAGCACCCGGCAGGCATCACGCACGGCCGAAGGATGCAGGCAGATCTCAGGCTCATCGAGCAGGAGCACATGCGGCCGCCGAAGCACCTCACCCTCGGCTGCCTCCTCCACGACGGCTGCCTTCTTGCCCCTCTTGGCAGGCGCAGGCTGGCGCTCAGCGGCCAGCTTCAGCGCCGACCACAGCAAGGTGCGGCGCGCACACTTCCCTGTTTGTCGAGCGGCGCCATATGGCCACCGTCCGGCCCCATCCGGATGACGGGCTTCGCTGAGAACAGGCTGACCGGGTTGCTCGCCAACTGGTCGGGCCGTGTGTCGAGCTGGACTTTGAATCCACCGAAGATCTCGCCGATATAGGAGCTCAAGGATGCCTCGAGCCCAGTAATGTCTTCCCTGCTCTGCTCGACGATCTCGCGCTGGATGCGGCGGATCTCGTTGGACAGGGTTTCGATCGTCGACGCCTCTTCACCTGCTGTGCGGGTTGCCCGTTCGGTGAGGATCTCCTGCATGATCTTGGAGATCTTCTCACCTTGCTCGTCCGGGCTCGCAAATGCATCGACACGGTGCGGATACGGCCTATGGGCATTCGCTATGTTTGGTGCGCCCCATGGTACCTGCTCATCCCAGTCCTCGGCAGCAGCACGGCGGCCCTGGCGCTTCGGATCCTTGTCCTGCGTCTCCCAGCGCCAGCGCTCACGGATGTAAATATGGCCCGTATCCTCCTCTTTATGGAGCCATTGTGCTGCCGGAAGATCGTCCCAGACATAGGTCTGCAGCTCGATCTCCGGCAGATTGTCCGGATCGACCATCTCGCGAGGAAAATCTTCGATCTTGAGGCGGCCGTCGGTGCTGCCGTGCGACATCACCACTTCATAGGCGCGCAAAATGGTGCTCTTGCCCGCATTGTTGGGGCCGACGAGCACGACGATGTCATCCAGATCGATGCTGACGGGATTCGGCCCGATGCACCTGAAATTCTTGACGATCAGTCTCTTAAGCTTCGATTTCGACAGCGCGAATGGTTCTTCTGCTTTTGCAGGTGGCTTTGCCATCGTTTCCCCCAGGCCATTGGGCCTAATCTGCCGTAGGCAAAGATGGCATACAACGTAAAGTAATGGCCATGCACGCGGAGCCTGCAAGCTGCCTGATTTGCGGCCAAGCAGCCGTGATCCTAGGCCGCCGAAGTGCGCTCTTTGCGATTTCGCTGTGTGAAATGCCGGCATGTGACGGCCGATACACGCACAATTAGCCTCTTCAAGCACAACGGATCCTCGAGGAGCCTGAGGAAAAGTAAGCTCAGGGCGGCGAAGTAAAGACTATGGCTGCCTGACGGGCGGCCTTACCCGGCTACGAGCCACTATCGGTCCGAACAACACGCTGAAGTCGATTTCGACCGAGAGGCGCCACACGGCAAGGTCTGCTTTCGAGCAACACGCTAACGTCCGAAAGTGGCGCAGCGCGGCTGCCAGCTTTCTGGAGCGCTAAATCGGATTACAGCCCGTCGAACCAGCTCTTCCATTGCGACACAGCTTAGCGAAGATGCCGCGAAGGCTCGTGTCGCCGGTTGAGAATCTGCTGCATTTCGCAGCGACCAGCAAAGATGCCATGGCTAGGGCGAGTGCCACTCGTACGAGACTGAGCCGAATGGAGATCTGCAATCAGGATGACATATGTCTAGCGGCAGACACGTGGACCACAATGTCGAAGAAGCGTCATAAGCCCGCAGCGATCGTCGCGAAGCTGCGCCCTGCCGATATTCTGGTCTCGCGGGGCCAGCCCGTAGCGGACGCGATCCGCTCGATCGGCGTCACGGACTACGCTCACTTTCCGTCTTCCGGCGCTTGCAACCCGGCCCAAACCCCGCTCTATCGTCGCCCATGACGAGGACGCCGAGCGGTGGGGCGATACTGTGACGCAAGGTGACACTGCCTCCGCACCACTGTCCCTTGCGGCGCTGGGCTGGACGGATTTCTTTGCAGATCAATGCGGACCGGATGACGCCTGCCTCCGGCCTGTGCGCATCGACTCGGTGCACCGCACCCGCATGAGCGCAATCACGCCCGATGGGCCGATCAGGCTCAAGCTGCCGGTCCATACCAATACAGGCGACTTCACGGTGGGTGACTGGGTTCTGGTGGAGCCCAGCACACATCTGCTACGGCGCCGGCTGGAGCGCGCGACGGTGTTGGCGCGGCGCACCGAGGGCAGCATGACGCCGCAGCTTGCCGGGGCCAACATCGACACACTGTTCATCGTCACCTCCTGCAATGCTGATTTCAACGTCGCGCGCCTGGAGCGCTATCTTGCGCTGGCCAATGAGAGCGGAGCCGAACCTGTCATCCTGCTGACCAAGGCCGATCTCGTGCCGGACGTGCAGCCCTATCTCGACCAGGCCGCCGCCCTGCAGCGCGGGCTGGCTGTTGCAACCGTCAATCCGCGCAGCTCTCACGCGGCGGCTGCGTTCGCGTCCTGGTGTGGCGAAGGCCGCACCCTCGCGCTGGTCGGTTCGTCCGGCGTCGGCAAATCGACTCTTGTGAACGCGCTTGCCGGCACCATCGAGGGCGAACCGCAGCAGACGGGCGACATCCGCGACCACGACGCCAAGGGGCGCCACACCACGACGTCGCGCTCGCTGCATGCGATTGTCTGCGGCGGCTGGGTGATTGATACGCCGGGCATGCGCACGCTCCATGTCAGCGATGCGGCGTCTGGTCTCGAAACGCTGTTCGCCGAGATCACGGAACTAAGCCCGCTCTGCCGCTTCCGCGACTGCACCCATGAGCACGAACCCGGCTGCGCGGTTCAGGAGGCAGTCTCCAAGGGCGTGATCGACCCTGAGCGTCTGGCACGCTGGCGCAAGCTCGATCTAGAGAACAGGGCAAAGACGCCGGAGGCGAAGGGGCCGAGGGGAAGGGGCGGTAGGCGGGGCGTCTGATTCGGCCGAGCCCAAACCTCAGCCTGTTCATCCTGGAGCTGACGCCGGTGATACGGCCCCTCGCCCGCCAGCGCCCGACGATCGACGACTATCCGGACGACCATGTGGCCCGGCGTCCGGATGCGACACCTCTCGGTGACCCTGCCGCCGCGCAGCCCATTTTCTAGGCAGAATATCGGTTTCATTTGAAACAATGACTGCGCTTAACGCATGATGAAACCAGCAAATTACTGATTAACAAATGATTCATGCTCTGGATGCATATCGGAACTGAAGTAAAGCCCCTAATTGCGGCGGCCCGATCGGCTTATGTGCAGTGCACAACGAAATTGTCGCTGTGGGCACCGCCCCGGTCCGGAATATCCGCCAGAGGAATATCACCATGTTCGTCACCATGATTGCCGCCAAAATCCGCGCCTTCCTGCGCTATCGCGAGACGGTTCGCGAGCTGTCGCGCCTGACCAACCGTGAGCTCGA
>NZ_JBFRHE010000020.1:0-82500 GCF_052115715.1 Allobosea sp. 2KB_26 | reverse complement strand
AATGGCGGTAGAAGCAGCCACCTCACCGGCTGCGACAGTAGGGGTCCGCGAATGGTTGGGGCTGGCGCTGCTGGCCTTGCCGACGATCTTGCTCGGCTTGGACCTCACGCTGCTTCATCTGGCGCTTCCGGCACTTGCCGCGGATCTGCAACCGAGCAGCATGCAGGCGCTCTGGATCATGGATGCCTACGGCTTCATGATTGCCGGCTTCCTGATCACGATGGGTACGCTCGGCGACCGTATCGGTCGCCGCAAGCTTCTGATGATGGGGGCGGCCGCCTTCGCCGTCGCCTCGGCGCTCACCGCCTTCTCCACAAGCGCCATGATGCTGATCGCGGCCCGGGCCGTGCTCGGGGTGGCCGCCGCAACGCTGATGCCGTCGACGCTGGCGCTCATCACGAACATGTTCGCTGACCCAAGGCAGCGCGCTCTTGGCTTTGGCATATGGACGACCATGTTCGCCCTCGGCATGGCTCTGGGGCCGGTTGTGGGCGGCGTGATGCTGGAGCATTTCTGGTGGGGCGCAGCCTTTCTCATAGCCGTGCCTGTTGTCGGCCTGCTGCTTCTGCTGGCCCCCGTCCTTCTCCCGGAGTATCGCGCATCCCAGGTCGGCAGGCTGGACCTCGCGAGCGTCGGCCTTTCGCTCGCCGCGATGCTGCCTGTGGTCTACGGCATCAAGCAGGTCGCCAAGGATGGCTTTGAACTTCACCCAGTCGGCGCCATTGCGGTGGGGCTAGCCTTCGCCGCCCTGTTCGTGCGCCGACAACTGCGCCTCGCCGATCCGCTGCTCGACATCACGCTGTTTGCCAACAGAGCCTTCAGCGTGGCGCTGATCGTGCTTCTGTTTGGCCTCGTCGCGGTCGGCGGCACAATGCTGCTGGTCACGCAGTATCTGCAACTCGTGGCCGGGTATTCTCCGCTTGTCGCGGGTCTCTGGATGGGACCGCCCGCATTTGCCATGGTCGCGGCCGGCGTCTCAGCGCCGCTGATGGCCCGGCATGTTCGCCCCGGCTACGTGCTGGCCGGAGCGCTGGGGTTGTCGGTGGTGGGCTATCTCCTGCTGACCCAGCTGGATAACAGCGCTTCCGACGTGGCCATTGTCGTCGCCGGCTTCTCGTTGGCCTATCTCGGGCTTGGCACCATAGCTGCGCTGGGTACGGACCTCGTGGTTGGGTCGGCCCCCGCCGACAAGGCAGGCTCGGCATCGGCGATGTCCGAAACGGTGCAGGACCTCGGCGTATCGCTCGGCATTGCCGTGCTTGGCAGCCTCGCTACCGCCATCTATCGCCGGACGATGCTCGACCGGATGCCCGAAAGTCTCGGTCCTGAAGCGCGTGAGGCCGTTGGCGACAGCTTGTGGGCGGCATCTTCGGTTGCGTCGGTACTGCCCGCTGGCCTTATTCAAGAGGCGCAGGCTGCGTTCACCGCGGGGTTCAGCAGTGCGGCAATATTCAGTGCCGTGAGCGTTTCCGTCCTTACAGTCCTCGCTGCCGTTTCGCTGCGGCATATTGGCGTGATTGACGGTAGCGAGCCGCGCAATTGAAGCGGGTGGAGCTTTCGGGACGATCCGGCGCTGAAGGGCCGCATCCCCCCGCCCCAAGGGCGATCCGGGATCAGGTGAGAGCCGGCGCCGACTGCGTGCGGACCCTGCTGGCACGTTCAGGGCTGAAAGCCATCACGCTTCGACTGGTTCGCGGATTCGCGAAAACCGACCAGTGCGGGAATACCGCCTGCAGCGGCGATTATCCCGCGATCACCTTGGGGGGGCGCCGGCCCAACGCGTCGAGGATGCACATCATGGCATCGAACGAGGACCTGCTCAGACCCCTTTGCCGCAGGATCCGGCGTAAAATCGACCACGCTCGACGTGGCCGGTTCTGTTTTGAAATGGCGGACAGGGCGGGATTCGAACCCGCGATACGGTTTCCCGTATACACACTTTCCAGGCGTGCGCCTTCAACCACTCGGCCACCTGTCCGGCGGGCTGCTTATGACCGCCGAGCCAGCTTCTTTCAAGGCCTGAAACGCGCTTTTCGCATTCTTGCGTGGAGAGCGCCGGACAAGGTTGCAAAGCCGTGCCCGAATGGGCACATCGGATGCGAGGGGCGCGTGCGGGGAATGGGACGGGATGCTGCGTTTTTTCATCCGTTTGCTGGGTTATCTTGCTGTCGCCAGCGGTTTCGTCGCTCTGGTCATCGACGGCGCGCGTTCGATCGCCAATTCCTCTCTTCAGTTCACGCCGCTCGGCGAAATTCTCCTCATTCTGCTGCCGACGCGCTATCCGCTGCTGCAGCCGGCCATCGAGCGCAATCTCCATCCGCTGCTCTGGGACCCGATGCTGCTCTCGCTGATGCGGTCGCCGGTTGCGCTGGTCGCGCTGGTCCTCGGTTTCCTCCTGCTCTGGCTCGGCGCCAGGCCCGCGCCGCAGGTCGGCATCGTCACGCGACGGTGAAGGGCCACGCAGGGTGGACGCCTGTCGAAACGACGGCGCCTGCCCGCCATGCACTTGATCAGCCGGCAAAAGCCGCGAACACTGCCCGGTCCATAGGAGCTTCCGTGATATGACCATGGCTTTCAGATCGAAGCTTGCGGCCGCAGGTCTCGTCCTCGGCGGCATTGCGCTGGCTGCAGGTCTCGCCTTCGCTCAGCCGCCAGCCTTCTTTCGCATCGCCACGGGCGGCACCGCCGGCACCTATTATCCGATCGGCAGCCTGATCGCGCACGCGATCTCGGCGCCGCCGCAACTGGTCGCAACCGCCGTCGCCAGCAACGGTTCGGTCGCCAATATCAACGCGATCATCGGGGGCACTGCCGAATCCGGCTTCGTCCAGGCCGATGTCGCTTACTGGGCCTATTCCGCCACCGGCGTCTATGAGGGCAAGCCGAAGGTCGCGGATCTGCGCTCGATTGCCAACCTCTATCCCGAGTCGGTCCACCTCGTCGTCCGCAAGGCCTCGAATATCAAAAGCGTCGCCGATCTCAAGGGCAAGACGATCTCCTTCGACGAGCCGGGTTCCGGCACCCTGCTCAACGCCAAGGCGATCCTCAACGCATTCGGCCTGACCGGGAGCGATATCTCGATGGAATTCCTGAAGCCGAACGAGGCCGCCGAGAAGATGAGGGATGGCTCGGTCGATGCGTTCTTCTTCACCGGCGGCTTCCCGGCTGCGGCGATCTCGGAACTGGCCTCGACTGGGTCTGACATCGAGATCCTGCCGATCTCCGGACCGCAGGTCGAGAAGCTCTTCAAAGAGTTTCCCTTCTTCGCTGCCGGCGAAATCCCGGCCGGTACCTACAAGGATGTCGGAGCAGTCAAGACCGTCGCCGTCGGCGCCCATTGGGTGACCTCCGCCAAGGTTTCAGCCGACACCGTCTATGCCGTGACCAAGGCGCTGTGGAGCGACAAGACCCGCGCCGCACTCGATGCCGGCCATGCCAAGGGCAGGCTGATCCGGAAGGAGACCGCGCTGTCGGGCCTGCTGGGCGTGCCGCTGCATCCCGGCGCCGAAAGATTCTACAAGGAAGCCGGGCTGCTGAAGTAAGCGTAGGTCCTTCTCCTCCCTGTCGACCGGGAGTGCACCCCGGAGCCACTGATCGGCGACGGGTTCCTCACCACCAGCGCCTCCCCGAAGCTTTCGCCGGCTGGTTCTTGGCTCCGGTGGCGATGTGGAAAGGCGTTGTCGTGGGCATCGCCCCCTGCCGATGATCCTGGGACCACGGCCACTGTCCTGGTGGGCCTCGTCATCGCCACCCCGTCCTGCTGCGTCAGATGAAAGCGCGGTCAGCCAGCGCGCACCTGCGTGAGTTCCCGATATGTTCTTGCCAGCAGGCTGGGCATTCGCTAGCCTCCCCCTAGGGAATGGGGAGGCGCCGATGGTCACGCGGGTCGCGACGGTTGCGTTCGAGGGCATCGAGGCGCGCGCCGTCGACGTACAGGTGCAGGTCACGCCGGGCGGTGTCGCCTTCCTTCTGGTCGGCCTGCCGGACAAGGCCGTGGCCGAAAGCCGCGAACGCGTGCGCGCCGCGCTGATCGCATCGGGACTGGCGCTGCCGGCCAAGCGCATCACCGTCAATCTGGCGCCAGCCGATCTGCCAAAAGAGGGCAGCCATTACGATCTGCCGATCGCGCTTGCGGTCATGGCCGCCATCGGCGCGATCCCTGCCGACGCGCTCGCCGGCTATACCGTGCTCGGCGAACTCGCGCTCGACGGCTCCATCACCTCCGTCGCAGGCGTGCTGCCGGCCGCGATAGCCGCCTATGCCCGCGGACAGGGGCTGATCTGCCCGGCCGCCTGCGGGCCGGAAGCCGCCTGGGCCGCCGCCGATGTCGACATCCTCAATCCGCGCTCGCTGATCCAGCTCGCCAACCATTTCAAGGGTACGCAGGTCATGGCGCGGCCAGTGCCGTCCGTGGCCCGGCAATCAGGCCCCCTGCCTGATCTCTCCGATATTCGCGGCCAGGAAAGCGCGCGCCGTGTGCTGGAGATCGCCGCCGCCGGGGGCCACAACCTCTTGATGAACGGGCCTCCCGGTGCCGGCAAATCGATGCTGGCGAGCCGCCTGCCATCCATCCTGCCGCCGCTCTCGCCACGCGAGCTGCTCGAGGTCTCGATGGTACATTCCGTCGCCGGGCATCTCGCCGAGGGGGCGCTGACCGACCGCCGCCCCTTTCGCGCCCCGCACCATTCAGCCTCGATGGCGGCACTCGTCGGCGGCGGCCTGCAGGCCAAGCCAGGCGAAGTTTCTCTCGCCCATCACGGCGTGCTTTTCCTCGACGAATTGCCGGAATTCCAGGCTCAGGCTCTCGACGCCCTGCGCCAGCCGATGGAGACCGGCGAGGTCCTGATCTCGCGGGCTAACCACCGCGCCATCTACCCCGCGCGATTCCAGCTTGTCGCCGCAATGAACCCGTGCCGGTGCGGCAAGGCAACCGAACCGGGCTATGCCTGCCGGCGGCAGCCGAACGAGCGCTGCATGGCGCAGTATCAGACCCGGATCTCAGGTCCGATGCTCGACCGCATCGATATCGTCATCGATGTGCCGGCCGTAACCGCAACCGACCTGTTTCTGCCGGCCGCCAGCGAAAGCTCGGCGGAGGTCGCGGCCCGGGTCGCCGTGGCGCGCCAGGCGCAGACGGCACGCTTCGAAGCGCTCGGCCTCTCCGAGATCGCGACCAACGCCACCTGCCCCGCCCCAGTGCTCGACCAGATCGCCCGGCCGGACAATGCCGGCATTTCGCTTCTGCGCGACGCCGCCGAGGCCCTGAAGCTGACGGCGCGCGGCTACCATCGTGTTCTGAAAGTCGCCCGAACGCTTGCCGATCTCGACGGCGAGGCGAAGATCGGCCGGGTCCATCTCGCCGAGGCGTTATCCTATCGTTCACGCATCGATCAGGTGGCGCAGGCCGCATGATGTCGGAAGGGGCCGCATCCGTGCCGCCAGGTTAACGAACTCATTCAAACCATCGCGAAAGCAGCGTTCGCGCGCGAACGCTTTCTCAAGGGGACGAATACTAGACTGGCATCATGGAGATTCCATCTTTCCCAGTGGTCTGGGCTGCGCTCGCCAGCCTGCTGACCGTTCTGGCCGGCCTTGCCGCCGTAATGCTGTTACGTGCACGCAATCGGGTCGTGGAACAGGCGCTGGACATGACCCAGGACCTTGAGAAGCTGACCGACCGTCTCTGGTCGCTGGCAGACAGCGAAGAGCGCTATCGCAGCCTGATCGAGGCTCAGGGCGATCTGATCGTCCGCCGGAACGAAGGCAATATCGTCTATGCGAATGCCGCCTATGCCGCGCTTCTCGGAGCGACCGAGGCTGAGATCATCGGCAGCCGCACCGCACCGCGCGTCATCGAGGGCCGACCTGCGCAGGCGCTGACCGACGGCACGCGGATCTTCGACGAATGCATCGCCTCGCCCGAGGGAGGCGAGCGCTGGATCTCCTGGGTCGAGACCATCGTGCCGGTCGCGCTCGGCAAGACAGTGCTGCAGCGCGTCGGCCGCGATATCTCCGCCCGGATCGCCGGCGAGCAGGCGTTGGAGGAGGCGCGCAGCCGCGCCGAGAGCGCCAACGAGGCCAAGTCGCGTTTCCTTGCGACCGTCAGCCACGAGTTCCGGACGCCGCTCAACGGCATTCTCGGCATGGCCGACCTCCTGAACGACACCAGGCTCGACCCGGAGCAGACCACCTATGTCCGGGCACTCCGGACCTCGGGCGAAGCCTTGCTCGGCCTCGTCGACGACATTCTCGACTTTGCCAAGGTCGAAGCCGGCAGGCTCGAACTCGCCGAGGAGCGCTTCGATCTCGGCCAGTTGGTCGAGACGGTCAGCGAATTGATGGCGCCACGAGCCCAGGCCAAGGGGCTCGAGATTGCGACCTTCCTCGCGCCGGATCTCGCCTCGCACTGGATCGGAGACCGCGACCGGCTGCGCCAGATCCTGCTCAATCTCGTCGGCAACGCCATCAAGTTCACCGAGGCCGGCGGTGTCGGCATTCGTGTCGCCCGTGCGGGCGAGGCGATTGCCATCCACGTCTCCGATACCGGACCCGGCATTCCGCCAGGGCGATTGCAGGCGATCTTCGAGGAATTCGAGCAGGCCGACAGCTCTGCGGCCCGGCGCCATGACGGGACCGGTCTCGGGCTCGCGATCGTGCGCCGGCTCGTGACCTTGATGGGTGGTTCGGTCACCGCAGAAAACGCGCCGGGATCGGGCGCGATCTTCCGCGTTACATTGCCGCTTCCTGAGGGCGGCGCAGGGATACGGGTTTCAGCCCTACCTGAATGGCGCGGCAAGCTGATCATGATCGCATCTGCCGCGCCGTTCGGACCGGACTATCTCGCGGAAACCATGGAGATTGCCGGCGCGTCGGTCGCGCGAGCCCAGAATGTGACGGAAGCGCTCGCGCTGCTCGCCGACGCACGGCGCTTCGATGCCGCCTTGATCGACCAGGCCATCGGCGTCGATGAAGCGCGCGCCGTCGCTGCAGCCGCGCGGCAGGCCGGTGTCGGCGAATGCCTGATCCTGATGTCTCCCTTTGAACGCCGTCAATTCGGTTCACCGCTCGCTGGCGGTTTCACCGGCTTTCTCGTCAAGCCGGTCCGCGCCCGCTCGCTCTATGAGCGGCTTGCACCGCCCGCTCGGCCGCGGCGGGAAACTCTGCCGCCCCGTGGGGTAACGCCTATCCAGGCCAGAGATCCCGCTCCATCTCAACTGACGGTTTTGATCGCCGAGGATAACGATATCAACGGGCTGCTCGTGACGCGAACCCTCGAACGCCTCGGCTGCACAGCCGTCTGGGCGCGGGACGGGCGCGAAGCGGTCGCTCTCATCGAGGCCGGGCTCACGGGCAAACGTGCGCCCTTCGATCTCATTCTGCTCGACATCCGGATGCCGGAGCTTGACGGATTGGAAGCCGCTCGCCGGATTCGCGCCCTGGAGGCATCGCTCGGGCGACCAAACTTGCTACCCATTGTCGCGGTCACCGCCAATGTCGCCGAGGAGGATCGGCAAGCCGCATTGGCCGCCGGAATGAATGATTGCCTGGCTAAACCATTGGCCCGTGAGGCGCTTCGCGCCTGGATCGCGCGAGTAAGCGGGGCGCAGCGCGTCACACTCCGCGCTTGACGGACCGTCACAACTCTGACGCAGTTCTGTCGCGATCCCGTAGGAACATCGGTACTAGCCTGGCGAACTGCAGATTCGACGGCACAGGGACGAGACGGACAATGGCCTTCGACATGTTGCGCGGCCTACGACAGCCGGCAAATCAGCTGCCGCCGGGCCACCCCTTCTTGTCGCGTTTCTCTCCACTCATGCTGATCACCGGCGACACCGTGCGCCGCCTCAGTCGGAAACAGGATCGCCTGGGTGAAACGCTCGGCCGCTCCGGCTCGCTGGAAGTGCGGCTGGCGCGGGGGCCCCGGGAGATCTGGCGCGCGCAGCGCCTGCGCTATCGGGTCTTCTACCAGGAGATGTCGGCAAAGCCGGATGTCGTCGCCCGCATGTTCCGGCGCGATGCGGATCGCTATGACGCGGCTTGCGACCATCTCCTTGTCATCGACCATGCGGCGCGCGGCCGTTTCGGCGGTCTGAAACCGAAGGTCGTGGGCACTTATCGCTTGATGCGCGAAGGTTCGGCTCTACGGCTTGGCGGCTTCTACACCCAATCGGAATTCGATCTCTCGGGAATGATCGAGCGCCATCGCGGCCTGCGCTTCCTCGAGCTCGGTCGCTCCTGTGTGCTCAAGCCCTATCGCACCAAGAAGACGGTGGAACTGCTCTGGCACGGCATCTGGGCCTATGTCCGGCACCATCGCATCGATGCGATGTTCGGCTGCGCCAGTTTTGATGGCACCGATCCGGATGCGCTGGCGCTGCCATTGAGCTTCCTGCATCACCATGCCCGCGCCGAGGGCGAGTGGGCCGCCACGGCCCGCCCGGAACGTCATATTGCGATGGACCGGCTGCCGATCGAAGAGGTCGATGCCAAGGCGGCGCTGAAGCTGCTGCCGCCGCTGATCAAGGGCTACTTGCGACTCGGCGCCCGCTTCGGCTCGGGCGCGGTCGTCGACAAGCAGTTCGGCACCACCGATGTGCTGGTCATCGTGCCGGTCTCGGCGATCGACCGGCGCTATCTCGACTACCTCGGCGACGAAGGGCAGCGCTACGCGGCTTGAGCACCGCTCACTCGCCTGCTGACGCCAGCGCCCGCAGCGCCTCCCTGTAAGTGGGATAGCGCAGCTCATACCGCAGTTCGCGCGTCACCAGAGCGTTCGAGACGCGCTTGTTCTCGCCGTAGAAACTCGCAGCCATCGGCGAGAGCTTTGCCGGGTCGAACGGAACTTCGGGAGGCGGGGCCAGACCCGCCAGTTCGGCGGCGAGCGTGATCACGTCCTGCGGCGGCGCCGGCTCGTCGTCGGTGACGTTGTAGACCGCGCCCGCTCGTGGCCTGGCCAGCGAAGCCAGCAGGATACCGGCGATATCGTCGACATGGATGCGATTGAAGACCTGGCCGGTCTTGATCAAGCGGTTGGCGGTGCCAGCGCGCAGCTTGGCGATGGCGTTGCGCCCGGGACCATAAATGCCGGAGAGCCGGAATATCTGCACCGGCTTGCCACTGCGTTCGCCCAGGGCAAGCCAGGCTTCGTCGATTTCGAGGCGCTGCTTCGAGCGCCGGCTCGTCGGCCGGCATTCGGCGCCTTCATCGATCCAGGCGCCGCCATGGTCGCCATAGACGCCAATGGTCGAGAGATAGCCGATCCAACGCAGGTTCGGCGCAGCAGCCAGCGCCTCGCCGAGTCCGTTCAGCACCGGATCGCCCGCGTCATCGGGCTGGACCGAGACGAGGACCGCGTCAGCCTCGGCGACGGCCTGGGCAAGGGGGCGCGATACCGCAAAACCGTCATAGACCAGCGTATGCAAGCCCTCGCGACTGAGGCGCCCCGCCTTCTCGGCCGATCGGACCGTACCGGTGACCTCCCAGCCCTCCGCTTGCGCCGCACGCGCGAAAAACCCGGCGGAGTAGCCGAGACCGAGAATGACAAGCTTCATGCGACGGGTTCCGGAGCGTTGGAAAGGGCAAGCCATTCCTGGCGGACATCAGGATCGGCTTCGCCGGAAAGTGCGGCCTCGGCAAGGCCGTGCGCGCGCCCAGGCGCGAGCCTGATCAAGGCCCAGGCGGCCATGGCGCGCACCAGAGGCGAAGCATCTGCAATCAACCGCTCTGCGCTCGCTGCAAGGTCCGGCCGGCCACTATTGCCGATGGCGATCAACACATTGCGAATGAAGCGGTCACGACCGGTGCGCTTGACCGGCGTGCCGGCAAAGAGCTGGCGGAAGGATGGGTCGTCGAGCGCCGCGAGATCGGCCAGGGGCAATGCCTCAAGCTCGTCTTTCAGGGCAAGGCGCGTCTCGTGCGCGGCCTCGGCGAACTTGTTCCAGGGACATACGGCCAGGCAATCGTCGCAGCCGAAAACGCGGTTGCCGATGCCGGGCCGCAGGGCCGGGTCGATATGGCCCTGATGCTCGATGGTGAGATAGGCGATGCAGCGGCGCGCATCGAGCTGATAGGGCGCGGGGAAGGCGTCGGTCGGGCAGATATCGAGGCAACGCCGGCAGGAGCCGCAATGGTCGCGTTCCGGCGCATCGACCGGCAGTTCCGCCGTGGTGTAGATCGCACCGAGAAAGAGCCAGGAGCCGTGCTCGCGTGAGACCAGCACGGTATGCTTGCCCTGCCAACCGAGCCCCGCGGCCTGCGCCAGCGGCTTTTCCATCACCGGCGCAGTATCGACGAAGACCTTCACGTCAGCCCCGCCGCGGGCCGCCAGCAGCCCGGCGACACTCTTCAGCCGGCCCTTGATGACATCGTGATAGTCGCGCCGGCGGGCATAGAGCGAAATCGCTGCCTTGTCGGGTTGGCCGAGGATGGCGAGTGGATCGCCGTCGCCCGCATAGCTCACACCGAGCATCACGACGCTGCGCACCTCACTCCAGAGCCGGCGCGGATCAGCGCGTTCGTCCATGCGCTCGGTCAGCCAACCCATATCGCCGTGATGTCCGGCTGCCAGCCAGGCCCGGAGCCGTTCAGGCGCCTCGGGGATCGCACTGGCGGAGGCAATGCGCGCGACCACGAAGCCTTCGGCGCGCGCGCGCTCCAGCACCGCGCGCTTGAGCTTCTCGCCGTTCAGAAGTCCAGATTGTCGTAATGGGCGCTCGGCGCCATGCCCGGCACCCGGTCGCTCAACAGCGGCCGGAAGCTCGGCCGGGATTTGATCCTCGCGTACCATGCGCGCGCGGCCTCGTCCTCTTCCCAGGGCACATCGCCGAGATAGTCGACGCAGGAGAGATGCGCCGCCGCGGCGAGATCGGCATAGCTCAGCGCGGTGCCTGCAAGCCAGTTCCGCTTGGCTGTCAGCCAGGCGATATAGCGCAAATGATAGCGCACATTGGCGCGTGCCGCGCGGATGGCGCTCATTTCCGGCGGGCCACCGCCCTCATCCCGGCTCATGAAGCGCTTCATGACCTTCTCAAGCACCAGCGGGTTGGTGATCTCGGTATCGAATTTGAGGTTGAACCAGTCGAGCAGGCGACGAACCTCGACGCGCTCGGCCATCCCTTCCGGCAACAGACGCCGGGGACCCAGCGCCAGCCCGCGGGTCTCGTCGAGATATTCCGAGATCGGTCCGGCCCCCGGGACGGCAAAGCCATTCTCCTCGCGGAAGACCGGCGTCGTGCCTGCTGTGTTGAGTTCCAGAAACTCGCGCCGACGCTCCCAGACGCGTTCCTCGATCAGCTCGGCGTCCTGCCCGAACTCGCCAAGGACGAGCCGGATGAAACGCGAATGCGGGCATAACGGATAGTGATGAAGGGACGCCATTGCACTCTTGAAACAGATGGATGCGGCCGAAGCAGGGCTGTCGAAGGGGGAGGCATCGGGCTATGCGCCGCGCATTTGCTATAGTCTCGGCCACGCCCCCTCACAACCCGCTGCCCACCGGAAGCCACGAATCCACGGCATTGGCTTGGCGAAGTGGTAACCAATTGGCAAAGAGCTTGGTTCCATAGAGGGGTACGGTTTACCTCTGCCGCGGCGGCGATCTGAGGCTTCCTGGGAAACAGCCATGCAAAACCTGTTCGAAGCGATCGTGCTCGGCATCGTCGAGGGTCTGACCGAGTTCCTGCCAGTCTCCTCCACTGGCCATCTCCTGCTGCTCGGTCACTTTCTCGGCTTCGAATCGAACGGCAAGACCTTCGAGGTCCTGATCCAGCTCGGCGCTATTCTTGCTATCCTGCTGGTCTATTTCCGGCGGCTGCTCGACATTGCGCTGCGGCTGCGGACCGATCCGGCGGCACGGCGCTTCGTCGTCGGCGTGCTCGTCGCCTTCCTGCCGGCCGCGGTGATCGGCGCATTGCTGCATGGCTTCATCAAGGGCGTTCTGTTCAACCCGTTCCTGGTCTGCTGCGCCCTGATCGCTGGCGGGCTCGTGCTGCTCGTCGTCGACGAGCTCGAGCTCGAGGTGAAACACACCGACGCCACCACCTTCCCGCTGCCGATGTATCTCAAGATCGGCTTCATCCAGTGCCTGGCGATGATTCCGGGCGTCTCGCGCTCGGGCTCGACCATCGTCGGCGCCATGCTGCTCGGCGCGAGCAAACGGGCGGCCGCGGAGTTCTCGTTCTTCCTCGCCATGCCGACCATGGCCGGCGCCTTCGCCTATGATCTCCTGAAGAATTACAAGAATCTGACCTTCGACGACACGATGCTGATCGTCGTTGGCTTCGTCGCGGCCTTCTTCGCGGCGCTCCTCGTGGTCAAGACCTTCCTCGACTACGTCTCGCGCCGTGGCTTCGCGCTCTTCGCCTGGTGGCGCATCATCGTCGGCGCGGCGGGCCTGGCGGGTCTGTGGGTGTTCGGCTGATCGGAAGGCCCGTCGAGAGCTGGGATCCCAGCAGCTCTGACTGAAGGCGCTTTCCATCGCGGCCTGCCGTGTGGCGCCTCGGCTTTTCCGGCGCTGCCGTGCTAGCCTGCAAGCGCCGCTATGGGTTGACCGGACGCTTTCGACCGGCCCCGAGATGCCAGGAGCGAGCCTGCCGTGAGTGTCATTGCCGCCTGTCACTATGTCGATGGGAAGCGTGTCGGGACCGTTTCGCTCGACCAGCCTTCGACCTGTGCCCAGGACCAATCCGATTTCGTCTGGATCGGCCTGCTGGAACCCTCTGAAGAGGAGTTGCGCACGCTCCAGAGCAGCTACGGCTTGCATCCACTTGCGGTCGAGGATGCGCTCAAGGCGCATCAGATGCCCAAGGTCGACATCTATGGCGACCAGCTCTTCATCGTGGCCCGCACGGCGCACCTGGAGGATGACCAGATCGCCTATGGCGAAACGGCGATCTTCGTGGGCAAGCACCACATCATCACGGTTCGCCACGGCTCCGCACGGGCCCATACCGAGCTGCGCAGCCAACTCGAGGCCGCAACCGCGCAGATGCGCTACGGCGTTGATTATGTCCTGCACGGCGTGCTGGACTTCATCGTCGACGGGTATTTCCCGATTGTGGAGACGATCGAGGAGGATGTCCTGGAGATGGAGCGGGAGATGCTCGCCAGCGAGTTCGGCCGGGTCGATGTGCCGCGCATCTTCGGATTGCGTCGTCAGCTCATCCGCTTCCAGCGGGTGCTCGGTCCGATGTCCGAGCTCTGCCGCAAGCTGGTGCATCTGGATCTGCCTTGCATCGATGCCGAAGCGAAGCCCTATTTCAATGACGTCTGGGACCATGCGCGGCGTGCCGAAGCCATGGTCGGGAGCCTGCGCGACATCCTGACCTCCGTCTTCGAAGCGAGCCATCTGCTGGAACAGCAGCGCCAGGGCGTCATCACCAGGCAACTCGCGGCCTGGGCGGCCATCCTCGCGGTCCCGACCGCGGTCGCCGGGATCTACGGCATGAATTTCGAGCACATGCCCGAACTCAAGACGCAGTACGGCTATTTCGTCGTGCTCGGGCTGATCGCAGCGTTCTGCGCCACGCTCTACATGCGCTTCAAGCGGTTCGGCTGGCTCTGAGGAGAAGCCTCCGCGTCGTCGTCAAAGGTCCGGCTTGCGCCCCCTCAAATGCGAGGCCGTCGTCGAGCTTAGCGTCCTAGCCGATCCTGGGATCGGTCGTGGGGGTCGCCGCATCCTGCACCGGTTGTGGCTGGGCGAAGGGCAGCGAGCCGGTCTGCCGCTCAATGACGCGGTGCACCACGGGCGGATTGGGCCCCTGGTGCAGGGCCCGTACCCTGTCGCCGATCATCGCATCGGCCTGGGTGACGCGCTGGTTCTGGCGGATATATTCGACCCAGGTCGGACTGTCATAGCGCTCGATCCAGAGCTGCGGATCGGTCAGGTCACGCAGCAAGGCCCAGTGCCTGGCGCCGTCGCGGCGACGGATGCGGCGGCGCTCGGCCATCACGTTCAGGAAGGGGACGATGTCCTCCTCGCGAATGATATACTCGATGGTGACGATGATCGGGCCGCTGCGTGGCTCGATGTCGACGGCCACCTTCGGGACCTGCCAGCGGCTGAGCGGGTCGAGATTGAGCTGCTCGAGCGGTGGCAGCGCATAGCGCAGCCCAAGTGCTGCTCCGACAAGCAGGACGGCGCCTGCACAGTACAGGGCACGATCGGTGCCGAAATGCAGGGCGATATAGCCCCAGACCCAGCTGCCGAGCGCCATCCCACCGAAGGTCGCCATCTGGTAGAGCGCCAGCGCCCGGCCGACGACCCAGCGCGGCGCCGAGAGCTGCACGGTCGCGTTGAAGGTCGAGAGTGCAAGGACCCAGCTCGCTCCGGCGATGAGCAGGGCCGCCATGGTCGTCACGGTATAGACGCTCAGCCCCGCCAGGATGACCGCGGCCGAGAAGGCCGCGAATGAGGCGCGCACCAGCGTTTCGGTGCTGAGCGCACGGCGTACCCGCGCGCTCAGCAGAGCCCCCCCGACCGCTCCTGCGCCGAACGCACCGAGCAGCAGGCCGAAGGTCAAAGGCCCGCCTTTGACGAGGTCGCGCGCCACCAGCGGCAGCAGCGCCTGCACCGCAATGGCACCGAATCCGAAGGCCGCGCCGCGCAGCAGCACCGAGCGGATATTTGGCGACATCGCGACATAGCGAATGCCGGCGCTCATCGCGATGCCGAGCGTCTCGCGGGGCAACACACGCTCGATCTTTGGCGGGTTCCAGCGCGCCAGCACGGTGACGAGCCCGATATAGCTCAGCGCGTTCACCGTGAAGGAGGCGACGACGCCCGCTGCCGCGACAATGAAGCCGCCCAGCGCCGGCCCGACACTGCGGGCGATGTTGAAGCCGACGCTGTTCAGCGTGATCGCGGCCGGCAGATCGCGCCGCGGCACCATCTCGCCAACCGAGGATTGCCAGGCGGGCCCGTTCAAAGCAGTGCCGCAGCCGATCAGGAAGGTCAGGCTGAGCAGCAGCCAGGGGGTGATCACGCCGAACCAGGCCGAGACGGCGAGCGCCACGGAGACCGTGAACATGAAGCCCTGCGCCGTCAGCATGATCTTGCGACGGTCGAAATTGTCGGAGATCGCACCGGCCGCCAGCGAGAACATCATGATCGGCAAGGTCGTCGAGGCCTGCACCAGCGCAACCATATCGGCAGAACTGGCGATCGAAGTCATCAGCCAGGCTGCGCCGACCGACTGGATCATCCCGCCGAAATTGGAGGCGAGGCTCGCGAACCACACAGCCCGGAAGATCGGCTGGCGCAGAGGCACGAATGGCGAAGACAACTCCTCATCGACCGCCCCATCCCCCGTCGCGGCAACGTCGGCTGCGGCTACGTCGGCGGTGGGTTGGGCATTCGGATCGTCAGGCATGCCATAGGGTTAGAGCCTCGCCCGCGGGCTGCCAACCATCAGTTTGGAATGATTTGCTCTTAGGCACCCGTTTGCGCGGAAAGCCCTTCCCTGCGACGCGCACGCCGCTCGACCTGCCGCGCCTCAGGCGCACGCCAGTAATGGGCGAAGGCGACGAGAAGCCCCGCCAGCGCGACCCAATGCCCGGGCCTGAGGGCCTCGAGATCACCATAGACGACGATATCGGCATTGGCCTGGAACACCAGCCAGGCCGAGGCACCGGTCGCCAACGCATACCAGGCCGTCTCACAGAGCGCAGTCAGAAGGCCGGCCGCAAGCGCCGTCAGGATCAGCCGGGGCGTATCGAACGTCACGCCGAATCGCGGCAGCAGCCGATAAAGCATCAGCAGGCCGAAGAGCCCGGTCATCAACGCCGGCTGGGTGACGTCGATCTTCGACTGCAGGGCAAAGTGCAGCAGCCCTAGCGCGGCGATGGCATAGACGAGGTTATGCAGTAGTTGCCAGCGGGCGGAGCCCAGCCAGCGGATCATGCCGTCGGTCGAGGTTACACCCAGTGCGACCAGTCCGGTCAGCGCCGTGATGCCGACGACGAGATAGAAGCGCTTGGCGATTTCGGAGACGATCAGCCCGGCGTCAAATCCGAGATCGATGCAATAAAGCGCGAGATGGGCGAGCGCATAGGCCAGCACGGAGAGGCCGAGCATGCGGCGGATGCCGATGAGCTTGCTCCAGTCGAGAAGCCGGCGCAGCGGCGAGACAGAAAGCGTGACCAGCAGCAGCCTGAGCGCCCAGGTGCCGGTATCATGCACCGCCCGCGTCCAGGGCTTCGAGCCGAGCTGGCCAGTCCAGGCCTCGAAGGCGAGCCAGAGCGCCGGCAGCAGCACCAGCGCGAATGTCGCAGCGCGCAGCCCCGAGAAGCGCCCCTGCCGGTCCAGCCATGGCAACCATGCCGTCATGCCGATCTCCACCATCGCATGTCCCGAATACGCGAGAGGCCTTGCCTCTGTCTCGCACGTCTGCACACAAGGGCGTGAGCCTTCTGCGATCCCCCCTCTTCCTCAGAATGGACCGGCCATGCCTTCGACCAGCCCCACCGTCGTTTTCGATGTCGGCAACGTCCTGATCCGTTGGGATCCGCGCCATCTCTACCGCGACTTGATCCCTGATGAAGCGCGCATGGACTGGTTCATGCAGAATGTCTGCACCTCAGCCTGGAACCTCGAGCAGGATCGCGGCAGATCCTGGGCGGAAGCCGTCGCCGAACGGGTCTCCGTTCATCCCGAATGGGAGCGCGAGATCAAGGCCTTCGACGAACGCTGGCACGAGACCGTATCCGGCGAAATCGCCGAGAGCGTGGCTGTCCTCGCGGACCTGAAGGCCAGCGGCGAGAAGGTCTATGCAATCACCAATTTCTCGCGCGAGAAATGGGATGAGAGCGTTGTCCGCTTTCCCTTCCTCGGTTCGTTCGACGGCGTCGTGGTCTCGGCGCATGAGCGGCTGATCAAGCCGGATCCGGCGATCTACCACGTGCTGCTGGAGCGCTACGGCCTCGTTGCGGATTCCTGCATTTTCATCGACGACAGCGCCAAGAATATCGAGAGCGCCCGTCAGGTCGGCATGCAGGCCGTCCATTTCGTCGAACCGATCGACCTCAGGTCAACCCTGCGCGACCTCGGCGTCCAGATCTAACGCCTAAACCGCCACGAACGGCCCCACGACTCCGAACGGCCCGAAGCCGACCAACGGCCAGACGACGTCTTGAAGAAAGTTCACCACGCCATGAGCATTCCCGTCGAGAGCGTGCTGTCGACCGCCGGTACCGGCCCATTCCAGCGCAGGCTGCTCGGCATCTTCGGTCTCGTCTGGGCGGCCGATGCCATGCAAGTCCTGGCGGTCGGTTTTACTGCCGCCTCGATCGCTGCAACCTTCGGGCTCAGCGTGCCGCAGGCGCTGCAGACAGGAACGCTGTTCTTCCTTGGCATGTTGATCGGCGCCGCGTTGTTTGGCCGCCTCGCCGATCGCTATGGTCGCCGCCGCGTGCTCCTGATCACGGTCGCCTGCGATGCGGTGTTCGGGCTGCTCTCGGTCTTCGCCCCGTCCTTCGCAGCCCTTCTCGCGCTACGTTTCCTGACCGGCATCGCAGTCGGCGGCACATTGCCCGTCGATTACGCGATGATGGCGGAGTTCCTGCCGCCCCGGAATCGCGGGCGTTGGCTGGTCATGCTGGAGGGTTTCTGGGCGGTCGGCACGATCGCAGTCGCCCTGGCCGCCTGGGCAGCAAGCATCGCCGGGATCGTTGACGCGTGGCGCTGGATTTTTGCTGCGACGGCGCTGCCCGCGCTGATCGGCATCTGGCTGCGCTTCTGGGTGCCGGAATCACCCCTGTACCTGCTGAAGGAAGGGCGAGCGGACGATGCCAAGCGCGTGCTCAACAAGATGCTGCGCGCCAACGGGAAAGCCGAACTCTCGTCCGATTCGGCAATTACCCTGCCGCCGGCGGCGACGTCTTCCGGACTGCTCGCGCCCGATCTGCGCCGGCGCACTCTGCTGATCCTCGGAATCTGGTTCCTTGTCTCGGTGTCCTATTATGGCGTCTTCACCTGGATGCCGGCCAAGCTCGCCGGCGAAGGTTTCGGCTTCGTCCGCGGCTATGGCTTCCTCGTCATCGTCGCGCTGGCCCAGTTGCCTGGCTATGCGCTGGCCGCCTATGGCGTCGAGACATGGGGGCGGCGACCGACCCTGATCGGCTTCCTGCTGCTCAGTGCGGCAGGCTGCGCCCTGTTTGTCGGCGCGGGCAGCGCAACAGTGATCGGCGCGTCGATCCTGCTGATGAGCTTTGCGCTGCTCGGCACCTGGGGTGCGCTCTACGCCTTCACGCCCGAGCTTTATCCGACGGAACTGCGCGGCACCGGCATGGGGGTTGCCGGCGCCATGGCACGCCTCGGCGGCCTGCTCGCGCCATCGGCGGTGGCGCTCGTGATTGCACAGAGTTTTACGACCGCGATCGCGCTGTTTGCAGCGCTGCTGCTGGTCGCAGCGGTCGCAGCCTTCCTCATCGACGCCGAGACGCGCCAGGCAGTGCTGGCGTAGACTAACCGGCTGAGGTTTGCGTCATCCCGAATGGCCGAAGCGGGCCCCGGGATGACCACATCGATCTCCGCGAGAAGAGCCTGGGCTCCGCTCAGCTATCCATCTTCAGCGCGGCGATAAAGGCTTCCTGCGGGATTTCGACCTTGCCGAACTGCCGCATCTTCTTCTTGCCTTCCTTCTGCTTCTCCAGAAGCTTGCGCTTCCGGGTGGCGTCGCCGCCATAGCACTTGGCGGTCACGTCCTTGCGCAGCGCCCGGATGGTCTCGCGCGCGATGATCTTGCCGCCGATCGCGGCCTGGACCGGAATCTGGAACATGTGCGGCGGGATCAGCTCCTTGAGCTTCTCGCACATGGCGCGGCCGCGAGCCTCGGCGCGGGTCCGGTGGACCAGCATCGAGAGCGCGTCGACCGGCTCGGCATTGACCAGGATCGACATGCGCACGAGGTCGCCCTCGCGATAGTCGGTGATGGCATAGTCGAAGGAGGCGTAACCCTTCGAGATCGACTTCAAGCGGTCGTAGAAATCGAACACCACCTCGTTCAGCGGCAGGTCATAGACGACCTTGGCCCGCGAGCCGACATAGCTCAGGTCGATCTGCAGCCCGCGGCGATCCTGACAGAGCTTCAGCACCGAGCCGAGATATTCGTCCGGCGTGAAGATGGTGGCGCGGATCCAGGGCTCCTCGATCGCCTCGACCTTCATCACATCCGGCATGTCCGCCGGATTGTGCAGCTCGAGCGTCGTCCCGTCCCGCAGCCTGAGATGATAGACCACGGAGGGCGCGGTCGAGATCAGGTTGAGGTTGAACTCGCGCTCGAGCCGCTCCTGGATGATCTCGAGATGCAGCAGTCCGAGGAAGCCGCAGCGGAAGCCGAAGCCGAGTGCCGCCGAGGTCTCCATCTCGTAGGAGAACGAGGCGTCGTTCAGGCGCAGCTTCGACATCGCCGAGCGGAGCACCTCGAAATCGGCCGCATCGACCGGGAAAATGCCGCAGAACACCACCGGCTGCACCGGCTTGAAGCCCGGCAGCGGCTCGGCGACCGGCTTGCGGTCGTCGGTGATGGTGTCGCCGACGGCAGTGTCGGCGACTTCCTTGATCGAGGCGGTGAAGAAGCCGACCTCGCCGGGGCCGAGTTCCTTCACTTCCAGCATCTTCGGCTTGAATACGCCGACACGATCCACGCCATAGGCGGCATTGGCCCGCATCATGCGGATCGTCATGCCCTTCTTGAGCACGCCGTCGATGATGCGCACGAGCACGACGACGCCGAGATAGGCGTCGTACCAGGAATCGACCAGAAGTGCCTTCAGCGGCGCTTCGAGATTGCCCTTCGGCGCCGGCAGTTTCTGGACGATCGCTTCCAGCACGCCTTCGATGTTGAGTCCGGTCTTGGCCGAGATCGGCACGGCTTCCGAGGCATCGAGGCCGATCACGTCCTCGATCTGCTGCTTGATGCGCTCGGGCTCGGCTGCCGGCAGGTCGATCTTGTTGAGGACCGTGACGATCTCGTGGCCCGCATCGAGCGCCTGATAGACGTTGGCGAGTGTCTGCGCCTCGACGCCCTGAGAGGCGTCGACGACCAGCAGCGAGCCTTCGCAGGCGGCCAGCGAGCGCGAGACCTCATAGGCGAAGTCGACGTGGCCGGGCGTGTCCATCAGGTTGAGGATGTAATCCTTGCCATCCTGGGCACGATAATCGAGCCGGACCGTCTGCGCCTTGATGGTGATGCCGCGCTCCTTCTCGATATCCATCGAGTCGAGGATCTGCTCGCTCATGTCGCGGGCCGCGACCGTGCCGGTCTGCTGGATCAGCCGGTCGGCAAGGGTCGACTTGCCGTGGTCGATATGGGCCACAATCGAGAAATTGCGGATGTTGTCGAAACTGCGCGTGCTCATGGGCGCGCAATAGCAGTGAAGCCGCACGGGGCCAAGGGTTTGTGGCAGGCGCCTTGCTTCTGTGCAGCCCGGCAGGCGCTTGACATTCCATTATATTAGATTTTCTCTACTAAAATGGATAATCCTCCCGAGAGAGACATCGACAGGCGCCTTGCGGCGCGCCTGAAGTCAGCGCGCCAACGGCGCGACCTGACGCTCGACCTGCTTGCCGAGCGCACCGGCGTCAGCCGCGCGATGATCTCGCGAATCGAACGTGGAGAATCGAGCCCGACGGCAGCCTTGCTCGACCGGCTGACCGCCGGACTCGGCGTGACCTTGTCGTCACTGTTCCATGAGGAGCGCCATGCCGGCCCGGTCGCGCGCCTGGCCGATCAGCCCGCCTGGCTCGACCCCGGCAGCGGCTATGTGCGGCGCAATGTCTCGCCGCCGGGCGGCGGCTCGCCGGTCGAAATCGTCGACGTGACGCTGCCACCGGGAGCACGCGTCCTGCTCGACGGACCGCGCATGCTGCACCGCCTCGACCAGCAGGTCTGGCTGCTCGCCGGAGAGATCGAACTCAGCTTCGGCGGCGCCAGCCACCAACTGCGGACCGGCGACTGCATCCACATGCTGCTCGACGGGCCGATCACCTATCACAATCCCGGCCCGGAGCCGGCCCGCTACGCCGTCGTGCTGATGACGGCGGACGGCCTATCCCAGGAAAGATCAAGATGACGACGCAGTTCGTTGAAACGGCCTCGATCACGCGTCTCGATGCCGCTGGTGCGCGCAATGCCATCCCTGCGCTCACGAGCATCCTTCGGGATTCCGTCGCGAACGGCGCTTCGGTCGGCTTCATGGCGGAGAACACCGAGGCCGATTTCAGGGCCTATTGGACAGGCGTCGCATCCGGCGTCGAAGCGGGACAGATCCTGCTTCTGATCGCACGGCAGGGCGACGAGATCGTCGGCACCGCACAGGTCCACCCCGCCGGCAAGCCGAACCAGCCGCACCGCGCCGATATTGCCAAGGTGCTGGTGCATTCCTCCGCGCGCCGGCAGGGTATCGGCGAAGCTCTGATGCTGGCAGCGGAGGCCGAGGCGCTGGCGGCCGGACGGACGCTGCTTTGCCTCGACACGGACGAGGCCGGCCCGGCGCGGCGGCTCTACAACCGGCTGGGCTGGACCGAGATCGGCACCATCCCGCGCTATGCGCTGATGCCCGATGGCAGCGATTGCGGCTCGACCTTCTTCTTCAAGGCGCTCGCCTAATCCATCGGATTGGGGCTGACCGGCAGATCGGGCTTGGCCGGCTTGTCGGAGAGTGAGGAAATGATGCGGCGCATGCCGGCGAGCAGCTGCTCCGCCTCCTCCTCCGGGAAGCCGGCCAGCGCCCGCCGGTTGACCTGCCGCGCCTCCGCAAGCGCAGTCTGCTCCAGTTCCCGGGCCCGCCCCGTCAGATGAATGATACGGGCGCGGGCATCGACAGCGTCGGGCCTGCGCTCGATCAAACCGTCGCGCTCCATGCGCGCAAGCGTGCTGGCCATTGTCGCCTGTTCGACATCGAGCCGTTCGACCAGGTGCTTCTGGGTAACGCCGTCCTCGCGCCAGAGCTCGAGCAGAACCATGAACTGTGCCGGCGCAAGTCCGTGCGGCCGGATGGCTTCAGCCAGGGCCTTGGCGAAAAGCCGCGCCATGTGGTTGGCGAGATAGCCGGCCGAATGGGTCTTGAAGCTCGTCACGATCGCATCCTCCTGCCGGGTCGAGATACCAGTTGAACAGCATGCTATGCAATAATATATAGCATACTATTCAAAATCAGGAGGTGACGATGCCCCAGGGGACCGACCTCATTCCGCAATCCGCAATCTCTCGGAGCATGGGACCGATCACATTGGCACTGGCGGCGCTGTTCTGCGGCGCAGCAATCTACATCCTCACGGCCGAACAGCCGGCGCGGCTGTCGCTCGACGACGGGGCGCTCCTGCGGCAATGGCAGGCTGCCATCGGCCCGGCGACGCGGATGCAGGCGACGCTGGTCGTGGTCACGACGCTGTGCGCCGGCCTGTCCTGGCGCTCCAGCCGCAATCCCGCCTGGCTGATCGGCATGTTCGCGATCCTGGCCAATCTGCCGTTCACGCTGCTGGTCATCGCACCGATCAACACGGAACTGCAGGCCATGGCTGCGGCGCAAGCCAGCGCCGCGAGCCGCCATCTGATTCAGCGGTGGGGCGAGCTACACGCCATCCGCGCCGGACTCGGGCTCGTCGCCGTCCTCAGCTTCGGCTGGGCACTGTCGCGACGTCCGTAAAGCCCTGAGCCTCACTCGGCGTTGCGATAGTAGGGCTCGACCGGCCCCTTGAGCGTGATCGTCATCGGCCGGCCGAAGCGGTCTTTGGCGGCGCCGGCCGCGACCTTGATCCAGCCCTCGCTGACGCAATACTCCTCGACATTGGTCTTCTCGGTGCCCTTGAACCGGATGCCGATATCTTTCGCCAGCACCTCGGCGTCGTAAAAGGGGCTGTCCGGGTTGACGGAGAGACGGTCGGGAAGCGTGTCGGTCATGTCTTTGGCCTTGTGGTCTGGAGCGCATCTGGTCGCTTTGGCGGCAGAGGTAACGCCAGAATGCGTCGATGCCAAATCGGGGTGCCTGAGCGGCCTCCCGGCGAGTGCGAAATGCAGGGGCCAGCGCCGCCATGGAGCACGGTGACCGGCCATCTGATCGACGGAAGAGCCGTCCCCGTCCGGGAAGGCTCGCAGCGATCAATTCACGCCGGCGAGCGGTTCATCACCGGCTGGCGGGAATAGTTCAGCGGCCGCCGGCCTTCTCGATCAAAGCCGCAACGGCCCGCTGACCGCGCTGGCGGGCGTGGGCGAGCGGCGAGAGACCATCCTTGTCGGCAAGACTGGGATCGGCACCGGCGTCGAGCACAAGCTTTGCAACCTCCTGATGCCGCGGCCCGCCATCGCCCAGGATCACGATCTCGAGCAGGCAGGTCCAGCCGAGATCGTTGACATGGTTCAGGTCGATGCCGCTGGTCAGGAGCAGCTTGACCGTCTCGACATGAGCGCGCTCGCAGGCCGGGATCAGGGCGTTGCCGCCATAGCGGTTACGGATCGTGAGATCAGGCTTCAACGGGATCATCGCAGCGACGATCTCGGCACGGCCAGCAGCGCCTGCGAGCAGCCAGGGCGTGTCGCGATTGGCCGCCTGCGCATTGATATTGGCGCCGGCCGCCAGCAGCGCCTTGGCGATTGCGACATGATTGCCGGCGACAGCGAGCAGCAGCGGCGAGCGTCCCTGCGCATCGCGAACCTCGAGATCGGCTCCGGCCGTAATCAGCCGGGAGACCTCGGTAGTTCTGCCGGCGGCAGCCGCATCGAGGAGGCTCGCCTGTCCGTTCTGCCCCATGGCCGACATCGCAAAAACTCCAAGCACCAGAATCAGGCCGGCTCGCAAGACGCGCTTCACCGCGCACCATCCAGAAGGCGCCCGACGACCTTGGCTGTGTAGTCCACCATCGGCACGATGCGGGCATAGTTCAGCCGTGTCGGACCAATGATGCCGACGACACCTACGATGCGCTGCTCGGCATCATGGAAGGGCGCGGCGATCATCGAAGAACCTGACATCGAGAACAGCTTGTTCTCGGAGCCGATGAAGATGCGCACGCCGTCGCCGGCCTCGGCGCGGGAGAGAAGGTCGATCACGTCGGTCTGCGTCTCGAGATCCCCGAAGAGCAGGCGGATGCGCTCGAGATCCTCCTGTGCCTTGAGATCCTCCAGCAGATTGGCCTGGCCGCGCACGATCAGATGGCGATCGCTGCTCGGACCGGAGGCGGTGGCGATACCGCTCTCGACAAGCTTCGCTGTCAGCGCATCGAGTTCGCGTTCCATGGTAGCGCGATCGTCGGCGATCTCGCGCTGCAGTTCGCTCAGGGTCTTGCCGAGGACACGGGCGTTGAGAAAATTCGCAGCCTCCGTCAGAGCCGAGGCGGGAAGGCCCGGCGGCAGGACGAGCAAGCGATTCTCGACCGTGCCGTCCTCCGCCACGAGCACGACGAGCGCGCGCGCCGGCTCCAGCCGGACAAACTCGATATGCTTCAGCCGGGAATTGGCCTTGGTGGTGACAACGACGCCGGCACCACGCGACAGGCCGGATAGCAGTGCAGACGCCTCGGTCAGCGCGCCGTCCAGCGTCCGGGTCGAGGCCGCCGCCCGCATCTGCGCCTCGATGCGCGCGCGTTCGTCGGAGGTCAGGTTGCCGACTTCCATCATGGCGTCGACGAAGAAACGCAATCCGCGCTCGGTCGGCAATCGCCCGGCCGAGGTATGGGGCGCGTAGATCAGCCCGGCCATTTCGAGGTCGGTCATGACATTGCGCACAGTTGCCGGCGACAAGGCCACCGGCAGCAGCCGCGCGATATTGCGCGAGCCGACGGGCTCGCCGGTCGCGAGATAGCCGTCGACGATCTGCCGGAAAATCTCACGGGAGCGTTGGTCGGTCTCGACCAGCCCGCCAGGGCTGTCCTGCGGCGTGGGCGCGCTCATGGCGAGGCGAGTATCAGGTTGCACATAGGCTATTGTCCCTTCGGCGCGGCGGCGGATCAAGAGGCAAGCGCTGGCTGCTTGCCTTGCCGCGCCCGGCCCAAACGCCTACAAGCCGCCGAACTCACGAAATCGGGATGTGAACATGCGACCCTCCAAACGCGCGGCCGACGAGATGCGCAAGGTCACGCTGGAACGCGGCGTGGTGCGCTATGCGGAAGGTTCCTGCATGGTCAGCTTCGGCGAAACCAAGGTGCTCTGCGCCGCGACGGTCGAGGAAAAGGGTCCACCGTGGCTGCGCGGCACCGGCAAGGGCTGGGTCACAGCCGAGTACTCGATGCTGCCGCGTGCAACGCATGAACGCACACGCCGCGAGGTCACCTCCGGCAAGCCATCGGGCCGCACGCAGGAAATCCAGCGCCTGGTCGGGCGCTCGCTTCGCGCGGTCGTCGACCTGACCGCGATCGGCGAGCGCCAGATCGTGGTCGATTGCGACGTTCTTCAGGCTGATGGCGGCACCCGCACGGCCTCGATCACCGGCGCGTGGGTCGCGCTGCACGACGCGCTGAAATGGATGGAAGGGCGCGGCATGCTCAAGGGATCGAACCCGCTCAAGGATCACGTCGCCGCGATCTCCTGCGGCATCGTCGCCGGCAACCCGGTCATCGACCTCGACTATGTCGAGGATTCCGGCGCGCAGACCGACGCGAACTTCGTCATCACCGGGACGGGCGGCCTGGTCGAGGTGCAAGGCACCGCCGAAGGCGCTCCCTTCTCGGAGGATGAGCTGATGGCCCTGCTCCGGCTCGCCAAGGGCGGTGTCAGCAAGCTGGTCGCGCTGCAGAAGGCGGCGGTGGCCTGATCATGAGCGGACATCGGCTTCTCCAAGGCAAGGTCGTGATTGCGACCCATAATCAGGGCAAGCTGCGCGAAATGCGCGAGCTGATGGCGCCTTATGGCGTCGATCTGGTCTCGGCCGGTGAACTCGGCCTGCCCGAGCCGGAGGAGAATGGCCACATGTTCTCGGAGAATGCCGCGATCAAGGCGGTGGCCTCCGCGCAAGCGAGCGGCCTGCCGGCGATTGCCGATGATTCCGGCCTGTGCATCGATGCGCTCGACGGCGCCCCCGGCCTGTTCTCCGCCAACTGGGCCGGGCCGGGCAAGAACTTTGCCCCGGCGCTCGCCCGCGTCCAGGCCGAGCTCGCCAAGCGCGGCGCAACGACCTCCGACAAGCGTCGGGGCCATTTCGTCTCTGCACTGGTCATCGCCTGGCCGGACGGACACCAGGAGCTCTTCGAAGGCCGCGTCTACGGCGAGATCATCCATGAGCCGCGCGGCCCTTCAGGCTTCGGCTATGATCCGATTTTCAAGCCGGACGGCCGCGCCAAGACCTTTGGCGAAATGACGTCCGATGAAAAGCACGGCGTGCCGGATGATGGTTCGGAGGCGCTGTCGCATCGCGCCCGCGCCTTCCAGCTTCTCGCCGCAGCCTGCCTGAGGCTGCCCCAGTGAACGCGCCGGCCGCCATCGCCGAGCGACAGGCGGTCCCGCCGCATCCGACCGCGGATGCCGGTTTCGCGGTCTATGTGCATTGGCCATTCTGCCTGGCCAAATGCCCCTATTGCGACTTCAACTCGCATGTGCGGCATACGCCGCCCGACCAGCAGCGCTTCATCGAAGCCTTCAGGCGCGAAATCGCGCACCGCGCCCAGCTGGCGCCCGGACGCACCGTCTCCTCGATCTTCTTCGGTGGCGGTACGCCTTCGCTGATGGAGGGCCGCACGGTCGGGGCAATCCTCGACGCGATCGGCGGCGCCTGGGCGGTCGATCCGAATTGCGAAGTCTCGCTCGAAGCAAACCCGACCAGCGTAGAGGCCGGACGCTTCCGGGACTTCCGCGCCGCCGGCGTCAACCGCGTCTCACTCGGCGTGCAGGCGTTGAACGACGCCGACCTCAAGGCGCTCGGCCGGATGCACTCGACACAGGAAGCGCTCGATGCGGTGGCGATCGCGCGGCGCTATTTCGAGCGCTACTCCTTCGACCTGATCTATGCCCGCTCCGTCGAGCAGACCCCCGCGCTCTGGCGCGAAGAGCTCGAACTGGCGATCGGCCATGCCGCCGAGCATCTCTCGCTCTATCAGCTCACCATCGAACCCGACACCGCCTTCGCGGCCCTGTACAAGGCCGGCAAGCTGAAGGTGCCGGACTATGAGGTCGGCGCTTCGCTCTATGAGACGACGCAGGAGATCACGGCGAAGCACGGCCTGCCGGTCTACGAGATCTCGAACCATGCCAGGCCGGGCGCCGAATGCCGGCACAATCTCGTTTACTGGCGCTATGGAGAATATGCCGGCATTGGCCCCGGTGCGCATGGAAGGCTGGTCACGGCGGACGGCCGGATGGCGCAATCGACCGAGAAGCGGCCGGAAGTCTGGCTCGAGCGCGTCGAGGCCGAGGGGCATGCGCTGGTCGAGAACGAGTGCCTGAACGCCGAGGCGCAAGGCGACGAATATCTGCTGATGGGCCTGCGACTGGTCGAGGGCATCGATCCGGTCGCGTTCAGGGCGCTTTCGGGGCGCGACCTGAAAGCTGACCGCGTCGACAGCCTGATGAAGGAGGGCCTGCTGACACGCAAGCCCGGCGGCAAGCTCGCCGCGACCCCGGACGGAGCGCTAGTCCTGGATGCGCTCGTGGCGGATCTGGCGGCTTAGACCTGTCGCCGCCCATGCCCGGCCTTGCGCCGGGCAGCATTCTGTTTCGGAGAACCGAGGATCGGCGCGTCGCCGCGCCCGGAAACCGCGCGCGGGGTCCTGTTACGTCCTCGGCCCCAGATCTCGTGGCGCAGCATTGACCGTCACGATCTGGCCGTTGCGCAGTTCGAGAACCGCAAGCCCGCGCTCGATCTGCCCATCCGGACGGAAGCGGAAGACGCCGTCCGCGCCGGCAAAGCCCTGCGGGTTGGTCAGAACCGACTCGGAGAAACGCTGGCTCCCCTGGGTCCGCGCCAATGCCGCCGCCAGCGAGACCGCATCATAGGCCAGTGTCGCGGTGCGGGTCGGCGCACTGTTGAAGCGCTGCTGATAGCGGCCGGCAAAGGCATTGAATCCGGCTGTGTCGGGCGATGCGAACCAGCCTCCCTGGATCGCTGGGACGCGCGCGACACTGGCATCGTTCCAGACACCGGTGCCGAGAGGTTTCACCTTGGCCGGATCGAACCCGGCTTGCTGAAGTGCGAGACCGAGCGCCGGCATGGTGTCGGCGGCGGCCGGGACGAAGAGCGCATCCGCCTGCTGCAGGGCCGGCACGAGGCGCTGGACAGCGGTACGCATGCTGTTCTGGTCGGAGCCGAAACGCTCGATGATGACCGCCCGCGCCCCGCGATTGGCGACCGCCTGCTGGAACGCAGCCTCGACGACCCGTCCATAGGCGGTATCGGGAACCAACGCCGCAAAGGACTTGCGCCCCTGCGACGAGGCGTAGGCGATCACGCGATTGACGTCGTTCTCGGGCGGGAAGGAGAGCAGATAGACGCCGCGCGAGGCGACATTGCTATCGCTGGAGAACGCCATGATCGGGCGGTTCGCGCCGCGCGCCACCTGAGCGGCCGCCTGCACGGAGGGTGCAAAAAGCGGCCCGATGATCAATTCAGCACCTTCACGCAGCGCTTCCTGGGCCGCAGCCTGCGCGCCTTCCGGTGACCCGCGATCATCCTTGACCAGCAGCGTGAGGTCGGCTCCCGGAAACTCAGCAAGCGCCATCTCGGCAGCGTTCTTCAGGGAGTTGCCGACGATCGCGCCTTGTCCTTCCGCAGTCAGTGGCAGCACGAGGCCGACCTTGACCTTGCCGGTGCCGATGGTCTGACCGGTTGGCGCCTGAGCCTCGCCGCCGGGGGCCGCTGAGCCGCCGTCGAAACCGGGCAGCCCGGACGTGCCGCCGCTGCAGGCCGCGAGCCCAAGCGAAACACCGAGGGCCAGAGCCGCCAGACGCAGCTTCGAGACCGGAAGGAGGAGCCGTTGGAGCCGCACAGGATCATCTCCAGTCGAGAACGGGGAACGCGGTCATTGCGACCGTATCCAGCTTGCAGTCCCCCGACCGTGGAGGACTCCTGCCAGTGCGACATGGTATTTTCAAGTTGTTAACTCTGTCTTGCCGCATTTGAAACGAGGCGAAGCCGCGTGCGGCCGTGGCATAAGGACCGCGGCTGTGGCAGCTTGCGGAGATGTCTGTTCGGTCCTCTGCCCCGCCCGCCTCCGCCCCGCCTGCATCCCAGCGCGCGCCCAGCTACACGGCTTTCGGGCTCCGCGCCGAAGCGGAGACGCTGGCGCCGGGCCTGCACATCGTCGCAACCCCGATCGGCAATCTGCGCGACATCTCGTTTCGCGCGCTGGCGACGCTCGCGGCGGCCGATGCTGTACTGGCCGAGGACACGCGCACCAGCAAGACGCTGCTGGCGCATTACGGAATCTCGACACCGCTCCTGCCCTATCATGAGCACAATGCCGCGCAGATGCGGCCGAAGATCCTCGCCAAGCTGCGGGAGGGCGGACGGCTTGCCCTGATTTCCGACGCGGGCACGCCGCTGGTGTCGGACCCTGGCTACAAGCTGGTCGCCGATGTCGTCGCCGAGGGCCTGCCGGTCACCGGCATTCCCGGCCCCTCGGCCGTTCTGGCGGCGCTGGTCCTTGCCGGCTTGCCGACGGACCGCTTCTTCTTCGAAGGTTTCCTGCCGCCGAAATCGGCCGCGCGGCGCGGACGACTGACCGAGCTGGCGGTCATCCCGGGTACCCTCGTCTTCTTCGAATCGCCGCGCCGCCTCGCCGAGATGCTTGCCGATGCCGGCGCGGTGCTGGGCGCGAGGCCGGCCGCGGTCGCCCGCGAACTGACCAAGTTCCACGAAACCGTGCAACGCGGGACGCTTGCTGAACTCGCCGCCCATTATGGCGAGGAGGAAGAAGCTCGCGGCGAGATCGTCGTGATCATCGGCCCACCCGGAGCAGAGGCCCTGCTTCCAGCGGGAGATGTCATCGATGAACGCCTGCGCGAGGCCATGGCGCGGCTCTCGCTCAAGGAGGCGGTGGCGCAGGTCGCCGCAGAGACAGGGCAGCCACGCCGCAAGGTCTATGCGCGCGCCCTCGAGCTGACCCGCGAGTCTTGAGAGCCAGGGCCCGCAGCCAGAAGGCGAGACGAGCCGGAACGACCGGCCGGCGCGGCGAGCTGCTGGCCATCCTCTGGCTTGCCGCCAAGGGTTACCGGCCGCTCGCACGGCGCTTCGGCGGCAAGGGCGGCGAGATCGACCTCATCGTGAAGCGCGGACGCACCATCGCCTTCGTCGAGGTCAAGGCCCGGGGCCTGCTCGACGATGCGCTGACCGCGATCACTCCGGAGAAACGCCGGCTGATCGAAGCGCGGATCCGGCAATGGCTCTCGCGCAATGCCTGGGCGATGGACCATCATTTGCGAGCCGATGCCGTCTTCCTGGCGCCCTGGCGTCGGCCGCGCCATGTGCCCGGCGCCTTCGAGCTGATCCTGTGACGCGCAGCCTGCCCCTTGCACAGGCATGGGGCCTGGGCCGATATGAGGCCGCGCAACAGGAACCTTGCCCATGACCCTTGCCGTCGCCATCCAGATGGACCCCATCGAACGCGTCAGGATCGCCGGCGATACCGGCTTCGCCCTGATGCTGGAGGCGCAGCGGCGCGGACACAGCCTCTACACCTATACGCCGGACAAGCTTTCGCTGCGGGACGGCAAGGTCACCGCGCCGATCCGGCCGGTCGAGGTGCGTGATATCGAGGGCGATCATTTCACCCTCGGAGCCGAGGAGCGCACCGATCTCTCGACGCTCGATGTCGTGCTGCTTCGGCAGGACCCGCCCTTCGACATGGCCTACATCACCTCTACGCATATGCTGGAGCGCATCCATCCGAAGACGCTGGTGGTCAACGATCCCGCGCAGGTGCGCAATGCACCCGAAAAGATCCTGGTCACGCATTTCCCCGAACTGATGCCGCCGACGCTGATCACCCGCGACAAGGCCGAGATCGAGGCCTTTCGCGAGGAGTTCGGCGAGATCGTGATGAAGCCTCTTTACGGCCATGGCGGCGCGACCGTGTTCAAGACCGGCAAGGGCGACCCCAATTTCGGCTCGCTGTTCGATCTCTTCTCCGGGATCTTCAAGGAAGCCTGGGTGGTCCAGCGCTTCATGAAGGAGGTCAGCGCCGGCGACAAACGCATCCTGCTGGTGGACGGCAAGGCGGCAGGCGCGGTCAACCGGGTGCCGGCCGATGGAGACCTGCGTGCCAACATGGTGCGCGGCGGCGCCGCCGCACCGACCGACCTCTCCAAGCGCGAGCTCGAGATCTGCGAGGCAATTGGCCCGACGCTGCGCGAGCGAGGCCTGATCCTGGTGGGCATCGACGTGATCGGCGGCAATCTCACCGAGATCAACGTCACGGCGCCGACGGGCGTGCGCGCCGTCAAGAAGCTAGGCGGGCCGGATATCGCCGCCCAGGTCTGGGACGCGATCGAGGCGAAGGTGAGCAGCCGAGGCTAAGGGCTCCCGCCATAGCGCGGAGCCGGATGCCTGACGAAGCGAAGCGGCATCCTGTCCCGAAGGACAACGGATCATCAGGGCCGGGGGCTCAGGCGCTCCTGGCGATCGCCGTCCCGTTCAACGGGTTGGCGGCATCCCAGTCGTAGCGCATCGTATCGAAGCGCATCGTCATCGCGTCGACGAGCAGGAGCTTGCCGACCAGCGGCTCCCCGAAGCCGGTGATTGCGCGAATCACCTCCAGGGCCATCAGCGAGCCCATCACGCCGGCGAGCGCGCCAAGCACACCGGCCTCGGCGCAGGGGGCGACCGTGCCGGGCGGCGGCGGATTGGGGAAAAGGCAGCGATAGGTCGGGTTCGGCCGCCCGTCCGGCCGCTTCTCATGCGGGCGCAGCGTGGTCAGCGACCCATCGAAGCGGCCAAGGGCCGCGGTGACCAGCGGCTTCTTCTCGTAGAAGCAGGCATCGGCGACGGCGTAACGCGTCTCGAAATTGTCGGTGCCGTCGGCGATCACGTCGTAGAAGGCAACCATGGCGCGGGCATTATGCGGGTCGATGCGGGTGACATGCTCCTCGACCGCGACATGCGGGTTGAGCCGCTTGATGAAGCCGGCCGCCGCCACGGCCTTGTTCGCGCCGAGGTCGGCAGTGCTGAAGATCGTCTGGCGCTGCAGGTTCGAAAGCGAGACATGATCGGCGTCGACGATACCGATCATACCGACCCCGGCGGCAGCCAGATACTGGATCAGCGGCGCGCCAAGCCCGCCGGCGCCGATCACAAGCACGCTCGTCGATTTGAGTTTGGCCTGCCCCGGACCGCCGATCTCGGGCAGCACCAGATGGCGCGCATAGCGTTCGATCTCGTCACCGTGCAGGCTCATGCATCAGAGTTAAGCCGAACCGCTGGATTGGGCAATCGTGGCGTTGGCAGGGCCAGGGGAAATGGCCTCCTGTCCGGCTTGGCCGGGCGAGGAAGCCGTGCCATCGTGCGCACAGGCAGGGGCGGAGAAACCGCGCCGCGCGTTCACAGGGGAAGCACATATGCGGGTCAGATCTCTTGCGCTGGCGCTAGCGGGCGTCGCCTTTTCGGCTCTCGCCGCCATAGCGCAAACCGCAATCAAGCCGGCAGTCGTCTATGACAAGGGCGGCAAATTCGACAAATCCTTCAACGAGGCCGCCTTCATCGGCGCCGAGAAATTCAAGAAGGAAACCGGCGTCGAGTTCCGCGATTTCGAGCCGACCAACGAGGCGCAGATCGAGCAGGCCCTGCGGCGCTTCGCACGCGACGGCCATTCCCCGATCATCGCGGTCGGCTTCAGCCAGGCGACCGCCCTGCAAAAGGTGGCAGCAGAATTTCCCGACCTGAAATTCACGATCATCGACATGGTCGTCGACCTGCCGAACGTGCAGTCGGTCGTGTTCAAGGAGCATGAGGGCTCCTATCTCGTCGGCCTGCTCGCCGGGATGGCATCCAAGAGCGGCAAGGTCGGTTTCGTCGGCGGCATGGATATCCCGCTGATCCGTAAGTTCGCCTGCGGCTATGTCCAGGGCGTCAAGGCGGCGAAGAAAGATGGCGAGGTCTTCCAGAACATGACGGGCTCGACGCCCTCCGCCTGGAACGACCCGGTGAAGGGCGGCGAGCTTGCAAAGTCGCAGATCGACCGCGGCGCAGACGTGATCTACCACGCCGCCGGCGGCACCGGCATCGGCGTGCTGCGCGCTGCAGCGGATGCCGGCAAGCTCGGCATCGGCGTCGATTCCAACCAGAACGCCCTGCAGCCGGGCAAGGTGCTGACCTCGATGCTGAAGCGCGTCGATGTCGCGACCTACGCCTCCTTCAAGGCGGCCCGCGAGGGCAGCTGGAAGCCGGGCATTTCCGTGCTCGGGCTGAAGGAGGACGGCGTCGCCTGGGCGCTCGACGATGCCAACCGGGCCTTGATCACGCCCGAGATGAAGGCCGCCGCCGACAAGGCGCGCGATGACATCATCGCCGGCACGGTGAAGGTCCACGACTACATGTCGGACTCTAAGTGCACGATGTGAGGAATGGGCGCATGACGCCCTCTCCTTCTTGGGGAGGGCAGCACTTCGGGGCCGCATCCGGATGAAGATCACCATCCTTGGCTCCGGCGACGCCTTCGGATCCGGCGGGCGTTTCAACACCTGTCTGCTCGTCGAGGCCGCCGGCGAGCGCATGTTGCTCGACTGCGGCTCGTCGAGCATGGTCGCGCTGAACAAGGCGGACGTCGCCCGCAACCCGATCTCGACCCTGCTGTTCACGCATTTCCACGGCGACCATTTCGGCGCGCTGCCGGCCTTCCTGCTCGAAGCGCAATTCGTCTCGCGCCGGAGCGAGCCCCTGACCATCGCAGGGCCGGCGGGTATCGAGCACCGAGCGTGGCATGCACTGGAGGCCGATTTCCCCGGCGCCTCGGCCAATCCCTGGCGCTTCCCGATCCGTTTCGTCGAGGTGACGCCGGAAGCACCGACGAGGCTGGCCGGGCTCGCAATCACCGCCTTCCCGATGGTGCATGACGAGCGCGCCGGACCCTGCCAGGCCTATCGACTGGCACGCGACGGCAAGGTCTTTGCCTTTTCCGGCGATACGGCCTGGAGCGATGCGCTGATCCCGTTGGCCGCCGGAGCCGATGTGCTGCTTGTCGAGTGCTACAATTACGATCGGCCGCTGGCCAACCATCTCGACTACAAGACGCTCGCGGCACGGCGCGGTGACCTCGCGACCCCGCGCATCGTGCTGACGCATATGGGGCCCGGCATGCTTGCCCATGACGGCCCGTTGCCGGAGGAGCGGGCCCATGACGGCATGGTGATCGTGCCATGAGCCCTCCCGCCATCGAATTGATCGCGATCAGCAAGCGCTTCGGCCCCGTCCAGGCCAACAAGGACGTCTCGCTTTCAATCGCCGCCGGCTCGATCCACGGTATCGTCGGCGAGAACGGAGCCGGAAAATCGACGCTGATGTCGATCCTCTACGGCTTCTACGAAGCCGATTCCGGTGAGATCAGGGTCGCCGGCCGGCCCTTGCGGATTCGCCGACCGGCGGATGCGATCACGGCTGGCATCGGCATGGTCCATCAGCATTTCATGCTGGTCGAACCGCTCAGCGTCGTCGAGAACGTCGTGCTCGGTGCGGAAGGCGGCAAGCTGCTCAAGGGCGGTATCGCCAGGGCACGGGCCGAGCTTGCGCGCCTCTCCCGGGATTACGGCCTCGCCATCGACCCGGACGCCATCGTGGGGGATCTCTCCGTCGGCTTTCAGCAGCGCGTCGAAATCCTGAAGGCGCTCTACCGCGGCGCCGAGATCCTGATCCTCGACGAACCGACCGCCGTGCTGACCCCGTCGGAAGCCGACCAGCTCTTTGCGCTGCTGCGATCGCTGAAGGCGCAGGGCAAGACAGTGATCCTGATCACCCACAAGCTGCGCGAGATCATGGACGTGACCGACACGGTCTCGGTCATGCGGCGGGGGGCAATGGTCGCGCATGTCGAAACCGCCCGGACCTCGCCTCCCGAACTTGCCGAGGCGATGGTCGGACGACGCGTGCTGCTGCGGGTCGAGAAGACGCCGCATCCGCGCGGGGCACCCGTTCTGGAGGCTGCCGGCCTCAGCTTCCGCGACGAGCGTGGCTGCGAGAAGCTCAGCGATGTCAGCCTGACGCTGCATGCCGGCGAGATCGTCGGCATCGCCGGGGTCGCCGGCAATGGCCAGAGCGAGCTGCTCGAGGTGCTTGCCGGCCTGCTCCAGCCCTCGCGCGGCCTCATCCGGCTTGATGGCGAGATCCTCGACGCCGGCGACCGCACACCCGCCAATCTGCGCGAGCTCGGGCTGATGCACATCCCCGAGGACCGGCACAGGATGGGACTGGTCACCGCCTTCCCCGCGGCAGAGAACAGCATCCTCGGCTACCACGACGACCCAACCTTCGGACCAGGCCCCTTCCTCTCGCCGGCCAGGATCGCGGCGCACGCGCTCGCCGGCATGACGGCCTATGATGTGCGCCCGGCAGACCCGTCCCTGAAGGCCGCAAAATTCTCCGGCGGCAACCAGCAGAAGATCGTGCTGGCCCGCGAGATCGAGCGCGCACCAAAAGTCCTGCTCGTCGGCCAGCCGACACGCGGTGTCGATATCGGTGCGATCGAGTTCATCCATCGCCGCCTGATTGCGCTGCGCGATGCCGGAGTGGCGATCCTGCTTGTTTCGGTCGAGCTCGAGGAGGTGATGGCGTTGTCCGACCGGATCCTGGCCATGTGCGGCGGCCGGATCACCGGCGAGCGAGCGGCCGAGGCCACCGATGAGCGTGATCTCGGCCTGTTGATGGCCGGTGTGAACCAGGAAGCCGCATGAGCGCCACGCCGATCGACCTGCCCCGCTGGGCCGATGCCGGGCTGGTTCCGCTCGTCAGCGTCACTGCCGCGCTCCTTGTCGCCGGCCTGGTGGTGCTCGGCATTGGCGAGAGCCCGTTGGAAGCCACGGCCCTGCTGCTGAAGGGAGCGCTCGGCAGCGTCGAGGGACTGAGCTTCACGCTCTACTACACCACGAATTTCATCTTCACGGGCCTTGCCGTCGCCGTCGCCTTCCATGCGGGGCTGTTCAACATCGGCGGCGAGGGCCAGGCGACCATCGCCGGCATCTTCCTTGCGCTGGCCTGCCTCTGGCTCGCGCCCTTGCCCGGCATCCTGCTGGTGCCGCTCGCCATCCTGGCGGGAGCGGCAGGAGGGGCGCTCTATGGTTTCATCCCCGGCTGGCTGCAGGCGACGCGCGGCAGCCATGTCGTGATCACCACGATCATGTTCAATTTTCTGGCCGCGACACTGAGCGTCTATCTGCTCGTCAACGTGATGGGAAAACCTGGCTCGATGCAGGCCGAGACTCCGGAATTCGCCGGGCACGCCGTGTTGACGCCGATGCACCAGTTGCTCGCACCGCTCGGGATCAAGCTGCCGGCGACCCCTCTCAACACGGCCTTCCTGCTTGCGCTTGCCGCGCTCGTCGCAATCTGGGCGCTGATCTATCGCTCTCGGCTCGGCTATGCGATCCGCACCGTCGGCGCCAACCCGCGTGCTGCCGCCTATGCCGGCATTTCGCCTGCCCGGATGACCATGGTTGCGATGGCGCTCTCCGGCGCCCTGGCTGGCGGGCTCGCGGTCAACGAGGCGATGGGCGTGCAGCACCGCCTCCTGATCGATTTCACGGCCGGCTACGGCTTCGTCGGCATCGCCGTCGGGTTGATGGGGCGCGGGCACCCGATCGGCGTCGCGCTCTCCGCCTTTCTGTTCGGCGTGCTCTATCAGGGCGGAGCGGAACTCTCCTTCGACAAGCCGACCATCACCCGCGACATGGTCGTCGTGATCGGCGGCGTGGTCATCCTCTTTGCCGGAGCGTTGGACGGGCTCTTTCGCAAGCTCGTCGCGAACACCCTCCGACTCGGCCGGGCGGCCTAGCCATGGACTGGCTCACGACCATCGCCGTCATCCTCGATTCCACGATCCGGCTGTCGATTCCGCTGCTCTGCGCCGCGCTCGCCGGGCTGTGGTCCGAACGCTCCGGCGTCGTCGATATCGGGCTGGAAGGAAAGATGTTGGTCGCGGCCTTCGCTTCGGCCGTCGCAGCCTTCGTCACCGGCTCCGCCTGGGCAGGGCTCGGCGCCGGCATCCTGGCCTCGGTCCTGCTCTCGCTCGTCCACGGCTTCGCAGCGATCACCTGGCGCGGCAACCAGATCGTCTCCGGCGTCGCCATTAACATGCTGGCAGCCGGCGTCACCGTGGTGCTCGGCAATGCCTGGTATGGACAGGGTGGACGGACCCCGCCGCTCGAAGGGGCGGCGCGTTTCGGCGATCTCACCCTGCCCTTCGCCAGGGCCATGCGCGAACATGTCCCCGTCCTCGGCCTTCTCTACGATGAGGTTATTTCCGGCCATGGGGCACCGGTCTATCTCGCCATCCTCGCGGTTCCGATCACCGCCTTCGTGCTGAAGCGCACACGCTTCGGCCTGCGGCTGCGCGCCGTCGGCGAGAACCCGGCTGCCGTCGATACAGCCGGCATCTCGGTCGCCGGGCTGCGCTATGGCGCGGTGGTGATCTGCGGCGTGCTTTGCGGGCTGGGCGGCACCTATCTTGCCGTCTCGCAATCGGCCGGCTTCCTGCCGCAAATGACGGCCGGAAAGGGCTTCATCGCACTTGCCGCCGTGATCTTTGCCAATTGGCGTCCCTGGCCGGCGCTAGGCGCCTGCCTGCTCTTCGGGCTGCTCGATGCCATCGCAATCCGGCTGCAGGGCGTGCTGCTCCCTGGAATCGGGCAGGTCCCCGTCCAGGCGATCCAGGCCCTGCCCTATCTTCTCACCGTCATCCTGCTTGCTGGTTTCATCGGCAAGGCCGTGCCACCGAAGGCCTCCGGCCTGCCCTATGTGAAGGAGCGTTGATGAGCGAGCCTGCGCCCAATTTCGACGCCCTCTTCGCTACGGCCAAGCGCGCGCAGGTCCGGGCCTATGCGCCCTATTCCGCATTCCGGGTCGGCGCCGCCATCCTCGATGACAACGGCGCGATCCATTCCGGCTGCAATGTCGAGAACGCCTCCTATCCCGTCGGGGTCTGCGCCGAGGCCGGCGCTATTTCCGCGATGATCGCGGCGGGCGGACGAGCGATCCATGCCATTCTGGTCCTTGGCGACGGTGAGGAACTGGTCACCCCTTGCGGTGCCTGCCGCCAGCGCATCCGCGAGTTCGCGAGCCCGGAAACGCCGATCGCGATTGCGGGCCCCGATGGCGTGCGTGCCCGGTTTTCGCTCGCCGAGCTGTTGCCAGCCTCGTTCGGACCGGCCAATTTGCGCACCTGATTTGCGCGAGGCCTGCGCGCATTCGCGTGCAGGCCGAACCCGATACCGAGGCATTGGAATGGCGGCTGACCCGAGTTTCGACAAGGCAGCGGGAACGCTGATCGACCGTGGCGTCGACGGCGGGATCGACTGCGCCTTCGTGCTCGGCACCGGGCTCGGCCGCATCGTCGACGATGTGGTCGACCCGGTCGTCATTCCGTTCGCCGACATCCCGGGTTTCCCGCAAGGCCATGTCTCAGGCCATGCCCGTGCGATCTGCTATGGCACGCTGCACGGCAAGCGCGTCCTGATTTTCCAGGGGCGGGCGCATTTCTACGAAACCGGAGATCCTGCGGTGATGCGCGTGCCGATCGGCATGCTGACCGCCTTCGGCTCGCCGCCCCTGGTCCTGACCAATGCATCGGGTTCGCTGAAGCCGGACCTGCGCCCCGGCGGCCTTGCCCTGATTACCGACCATATCAATCTCAACGCCCCGAACCCGTTGATCGGCGACACCGGCGACGGGCGTTTCGTGCCCATGGTCGATGCCTATGATCCGCATCTGCGGGCACGCCTGAAAAAGGCGGCGTCTGCTTCGGGCGTCAATATGGGCGAAGGCGTCTATATGTGGTTCTCGGGGCCGAGCTTCGAGACCCCGGCCGAGATCAGGATGGCGAAGATGCTTGGCGCCGATCTCGTCGGGATGTCGACCGTGCCGGAGGTCATCATCGCGCGCCGGCATGGCATTCGCGTCGCCGGCATTTCGGTGATCACCAATATGGGAGCGGGCATTCTTGGCGGCGCGCCAAGCCACGGCGAGACCCGCGACGTTGCGGCGGCCGCGTCAACGGGTCTGCGCCGCCTGTTCCGCTCCTTCCTGGCGGAGCTCTAGGGATGACCGATCTGGAAGCCGCAGCCCGAGCCCTGAGCCTCCTCGACCTGACCGATCTGTCGGATCAGGCGAGCGAGGCCGGCACCCTGCAACTTTGCGCGCGCGCCGTCGCAGCGCCTGGCCCCGTTGCGGCCGTCTGCATCTGGCCGCGCTTCGTCGAGATTGCGCGCAAGGCGCTGCGCGACTCGACCGTGAAGATCGCGACCGTGGTCAATTTCCCGGCCGGGGGCAGCAATTGCGCTCTGGTTGCCGGCGATGTCGCGGAGGCGCTGGGGGACGGTGCCGATGAGATCGACCTCGTCCTGCCATGGCGGGCCTTCCTCGACGGCGACAGCGACATTGCCCGCGAGATGGTGGCGAGCGCCAAGGACCAGTGTGGCGACAGGCTGCTGAAGGTCATCCTTGAAACCGGCGAGTACCCCGATCTCGACGCGGTAAAGCGTGCCTCGGTGCTCGCAATTTCGGCCGGAGCCGACTTCATCAAGACCTCGACCGGCAAGACAGCCCATTCCGCCAGCCTGCCGGCGGTCGAGACCATGCTGGCCGTCATCAAGGCAGCCGGACGCCCTGTCGGCATCAAGCCTTCGGGCGGGATCAAGACGCTTACCGACGCAAACGCCTATCTCGCATTGGCCGACAAGACGATGGGGCCGGGCTGGGCTAAGCCCTCCACCTTCCGCATCGGCGCCAGCAGCCTGCACCAGGTCCTCGTCGACATCATCGAGGGCAAGACCGTCGGCGAGCGAATCGACGGGGCCTATTGATGCGGCTGCCCCAGGAGATCATTGCCGCCAAGCGCGATGGCGGCACACTTCCCGGCGAGGATATCCGCCAGATCGTCGCAGGGTTGACCGACGGCTCCGTCAGCGAGGGCCAGGCCGCCGCATTCGCCATGGCCGTGTTCTTCCGCGACATGAACGCCGAAGAACGCGTTGCCCTGACGCTCGCCATGCGCGATTCCGGCACGGTCCTGAACTGGGACGACCTGCCTGGCCCCGCACTCGACAAACATTCGACCGGCGGCGTCGGCGACACGGTCAGCTTGCCTCTAGCCGCGGTCGTCGCGGCCTGCGGGGGCTATGTGCCGATGATCTCAGGTCGTGGCCTCGGCCATACCGGCGGCACGCTCGACAAGCTCGACGCGGTGCCGGGATATGTGACGCAACCGGATATCACGCTGTTCCGCAAGGTGGTGCGCGAAACCGGCTGCGCCATCATCGGGCAGACCGCCGATCTCGCTCCCGCCGACAAGCGCCTCTATGCCATCCGCGACGTCACCGCGACGGTCGAGACGATTCCGCTGCTGGTGTCCTCGATCCTGTCCAAGAAGCTCGCCGCAGGCCTGCACGGCCTGGCCATGGACGTGAAATTCGGCTCCGGCGCCTTCCTGCCCGACTTCAACAAGGCGCATGACCTCGCAGAGGCTCTCGTCGGCGTCGCCAATGGCGCCGGCCTGCCGACGACCGCGCTGATGACCGACATGGCCGAGCCGCTCGCCTCGGCTGCCGGCAACACGCTCGAAGTCGTTTACGCGCTCGAGCACCTGACCGGCCGCCGGCGCGAACCGCGCTTCCATGAGGTGACTGTGGCCCTGGCCGCCGAGATGCTGCTGCTCGGCAAGCTCGCGCATAATCTCGACGAAGCCCGGGCGAAGATCGAGGCGGCCTTCAGCAGCGGCGCCGCCGCAGAGCGCTTCGCCGAGATGGTGGTCGCGCTTGGCGGCCCGGCCGACCTGCTGGAGAAGCCGACAAAGCATCTCGCGCCCGCCCCGGTCATCCGGGCAGCCTATCCGGCCGTGAGCGGAGCCGTGCGCAGCATCGACACGCGCGGCGTGGGGCTTGCCGTGGTAGCGCTCGGCGGTGGGCGGACGCGGCCGCAGGATCCGATCGACCATGCTGTCGGGCTCGTCGAACTGGCAGGGCTTGGCCAGGAGGTCGGGCCGGACCGGCCGCTCGCGATCATCCATGCGCGCGACGAGGCCAGCTTCACCGCGGCCGAAGCCCGGCTGCGGCAGGCCTATACACTCGGCGAGGACGCGGCCGGACACGGTCCGCTGATCGCACAACGCATCACGGAGACTTCAGGATCATGAGTCTGCTTCTGGCAATGACCGGCTGGCATGTCGAGGATTGGCGGGCGCGTTTTGCCGCCCTGCTGCCGGAGCTCCCGGTCGTCACGCTCGGCGAGCCCTTCGACCGCCGCGCCGTGCATTACGTCGCGAGCTGGAAGCATCCCGAGGGGAGCCTCGCGGGCCTGCCCAATCTCGCCGCGATCTTCTCGCTGGGTGCCGGCGTCGACCATATCTTCGCCGATAGCCGCCTGCCGCCGGTTCCGATCGCGCGCGTGGTCGATCCTGATCTGACGACGCGGATGAGCGAATACATCGTGCTGCACTGCCTGATGCATCTGCGCCAGCAGCGCCGCTACGACCGTCAGAAACTCGCCAAATCCTGGGAAGACGACCGCAACCAGCCGGCGGCCCGCTCGGTGCGTGTCGGCGTCATGGGGCTCGGCGAGCTTGGGCTCGACGCGGTGCGAAAACTGCAGGTTCTCGGCTTCGACGTCGCCGGCTGGAGCCGCTCCCCGAAGAGCGTCGACGGGCTTGCCACCTTCGCCGGGGAAGACGGCATGGCAGCGTTCCTCGCTCGCACCGACATCCTGGTCAGCCTCCTACCGCTGACACCGGATACGCGCGGGGTCATCAATGCAAAGCTGCTCGGCGGTCTGGCGCAGGACGGGCGGCTCGGCGGGCCGTTCCTGATCAATGCCGGTCGAGGTGGATTGCAGGTCGAGGCCGATATCCTTTCCACGCTTGAATCCGGGACGCTGAAGGGGGCGACACTGGACGTGTTCCAGAGCGAGCCGTTGCCGGCCGATTCCCCGCTCTGGAGCCACCCGGCCGTGACCGTGACACCGCATAATGCCGCGATGTCGGACCCCGAGGCGATCGCGACGCTGATCGCGGCGCAGATCCGCCGGCTGCAGGCCGGCGAAGCGCTGGAACATGTCGTCGATCCGACACGGGGTTACTGAGCGGCCTGCCGCGCAGTCACGCAAGCGTCATGGCACCGTCGTTGTGCTGAGATGCTGCACGCCCAAGCCGGCGCGGTCTTCTTACCCGCGCCGGAGTGACCCATGCGCCTTGCCCTCGCTGCAGCCCTGCTGCTGTCCTCGACCATGCTCGCCGGTGCGCAGGACGCACCGAAGGAATTCCCCGCCAAGCTCGCCGGCCATGCGCTCCTGCCGGCCAACACCATCATCCCGGCCCCGGCCGATGCGCCGGCCGACCTCAAGGTTTCCGGTAAGTTCGTTCAGCCCGGCAAGCGCGTCGAGGCCATCGGCACGGTCATGGGCACGTCGGGCGGCCGTCCCTCCGGCCTGTCCACGCCATTTGCCGGTCAGCCGGTGCAGGGCTTCTCCGGCATCCGCTCGCTCGGCAATGGCGAGTTCCTGGTGCTGACCGATAACGGCTTCGGCTCCAAGGTGAACTCGCCGGATGCGATGTTGTTCTTCCATCGCCTCAAAGCCGATTTCAACGGCGGCAAGATCGAACGTCTCGCGACCACCTTCCTGCACGATCCCGACAAGAAGGTGCCGTTCCGCATCGTCCACGAGGGCACCGAGAAGCGCTATCTGACGGGCGCCGATTTCGACCCCGAATCCATCCAGCCGATCGGCGGCAAGTTCTGGATCGGTGAGGAATTCGGACCCTACCTGATCCGCGTCGACGCCGACGGCAAGGTCGAAGCGGTGTTCGAGACCACGGTCGACGGCAAGCCGGCGCGCTCGCCCGACCATTACGCCGTGACGACACCTGGCGCGCCGAACCTGCCCGTCGAGTTCAATGTACGCCGCTCCAAGGGCTATGAGGGCATGGCGGCCTCGCCGGACGGGCGCTTCCTCTACCCGCTGCTCGAAGGCCCCCTCTGGAACGCCGAGACCAAGGGCAATGAGGAAGTCGACGGCAAGGAAGTGCTGCGCATCCTCGAATTCGACGTGCAGAACGAGAAGTGGACCGGCCGCTCCTGGTTCTTCCCGCTCGAGCAGAAGGGGCTGGCCATCGGCGATTTCAACATGATCGACGCCACCACGGCCTTGATCATCGAGCGCGACAATGGCGAAGGCACGGCCGACAAGGCCTGCGCGCCCGGCCAGAAGGGCCCGGACTGCTTCCACGACCTCGCCAAGTTCAAGCGGATCGTGAAGATCGAGATGACCGACGCCAATGTCGGCAAATCGGTGCGCAAGATCGGCTTCATCGACCTGATGAAGATCGCCGACCCGGACAAGAAGGCGAAGCAGGGTGCCATCGACGGCGTGCTGCCCTTCCCCTTCTTCACGATCGAGAACGTCGATGTCGTCGACCGCGCCAATGGCATCATCGTCGTCGGCAACGACAACAACCTGCCCTTCTCGTCGTCGCGCGCCCCGAAGAAGGCCGATGACAACGAACTCGTGCTGCTCTCGGTCAAGGACCTGCTCGACGCCAAGTGAGCGAGGCGGCCGGGCTTGCAGCGATCAAGTCATTACCAAGTAAGCCTCTCTTGGTGCGTAGCACTCGCAACATCATGGCCGGCCTCGTGCCGGCCATTCTCATTCCGACGTGCCGAACTTGAACAGCTCTTCTGGCAACACCACATTTCCCTTACCAAGCGCCTTCAGGCGCTAGGCATGGTGGTTTGGATGATCGTCACTGATGGAGGTGATCATGTTGACCGCGAATACGGAAGGCAAACGGCCGCAGGACTTGTGCAATCTTCTCCTCGCCGCGTGCCTGTTCATCTCTCCCTGGATCATGCGTTTTACGGGCGACATGATGGCCGCCCGCAACGCCTGGATCATCGGCGTCGCGCTCGCCCTCGTGGCGGTCGCGGCGCTCTCGATGTTCAAGGAATGGGAGGAATGGGTGAACCTGGTGCTCGGCGTCTGGCTGATGGCAGCTCCCTGGGTGCTCGGCTTTACTGGCAACTTCAACGCGTTCTGGACCCACACGATCCTTGGCGTGCTGACGGCTGCCGTCTCTGCCTGGGCTGTCTGGGACTACCGGCACGAGCCGCACGCGACGGCCTGAACGGTCGCGACACCGCGCGATCTCCTGACCCGCCGCTGCGAGGCGGCGGGCTCCTATGACCTGGCGATCTACACTACGCCTGACCGCGGAGCGCGCCTGGCCCCGGAGTGGCGCCCGCGGGGCATTTTCCCGAGATGATCATCGCCAGCACCTCGTCCTGCGTCACGTCGCTGGTGATCGCTGTACCGACAACCCGGCCGTTCTTCATCACGCTGACCCGGTCGGCGAGATCGAAGACGTCATGCAGGTCATGACTGATCAGGAAAATGCCGATCCCCTGACGCTTCAGCTCAAGAATGAGGTCGGCAACCTGTTTCGTCTCTGCGGGCCCGAGCGCAGCCGTCGGCTCGTCCATGATCAGGACCCGGGCGTTGAAGTAGATCGCGCGCGCGATCGCAACCGACTGACGCTGGCCGCCCGAGAGCGCCTTGACCGGCTCCTTGAAGCGCCGGAAATGCGGATTGAGCCGTCCCATCACCTTGCGCGTCTCGGATTCCATCGCGGAATCATCGAGCGTGTGCCAGGGCGTCAGCAGTTCCCGCCCGAGGAAGATATTGGCGGCGGCATCGACATTGTCGGCCAAAGCCAGGGTCTGGTAGATCGTCTCGATGCCGTAGCGCTTGGCGTCACGCGGATTGGCAATCGCTGCCGGCTCGCCGCTGATGCGGATCTCGCCGGCATCCGCCCGGTAGGCTCCCGACAGGATCTTGATCAGCGTCGATTTGCCGGCACCGTTATGGCCGAGCAGGCCGACAACCTCGCCGGCCTTGAGGTCGACGCTGACAGTGTCGACCGCCTTGATGCCGCCGAAAGCGATCGAGATGTCGCGCATCTCGACGAGCGGCGGGGCCTCGATGTCCCGGACTGTGGCGAGGCTCATGATGTCCCTCCCTCAGCTCAGCTTGCGACGATAGAGCCCGTCGAGCCAGACGGCCACGACCAGCACCACGCCGACGACGATGTTCTGGAGCGGCGTGTCGACGCCGATCAGCACCATGCCCGACTGCAATGATTGCATCACCAGCGCGCCCAGCATCGCACCCGCGATCGTGCCGACACCTCCGGCAAGCGAGGTGCCGCCGATCACCGCCGCCGCAATGACATAGAGCTCGTCGAGAGCTCCGGCCGAGTTCGTCGCGGCATTGAGGCGAGCCGTGGAGATGCAGGCGGAAATGCCGACCAGCACACCCATCAATCCGTAGACCAGGGTCAGCACCTTGCGGGTGTTGACGCCGGAAAGCTGCGCTGCCTCGGGATTGCCGCCGATGGCGAAGACATAGCGGCCGAAACGCAAGCGCTTGGTCAGGAAGCTCATCACGATGCCGACCGCCAGCGCCAACAGCACGGGAACCGCAAGGCCATGGCCGATGCTGAGGCCGCCCTCCGGCCAGACGAGGCCCCTGGCCTCGACGATACGGCGCGCAACGCCGGCCGGCAGCGGGTACGCATTGGCGACCATCACGGTGCCGAGCACGGCGCCGCAGCCAAGCGCGGCAATGGCGCCTTCAGCCCAGATCGGCCGCAAGCCGAAACCGAAGCGCCGCCGACGGCGGCGGGCAAGCACGATCCCGGCAAGGATCAAGGCGCAGATCACCAGACCGATCGCCCAGGATGCGGCCGTGCCGATCGCGCCTTCGATGCCGCCACCAAGGGGGCGGAAACGCGTGTCCATCGGCGCGATGGTCTGGCCCTGCGTCACCCACCAGGCTGCGCCACGCCAGACAAGCAAGCCGCCGAGCGTGACGATGAAAGAGGGAATGGCGAGATAGGCGATCAACGCGCCCTGAAACAGGCCGAGGACCCCGCCGAGCGCAACGGAAACCAGGATGCTGATGAACCATGTGGCGGGATGCTCGAAGCCCAGCAGCTCCGGCAGCAGTCGCGCCTGGACCAGCCCGACCACCATGCCGACGAAGCCGAGCATCGAACCGACCGAGAGGTCGATATTGCGCGTCACGATGACAAGCACCATGCCGCAAGCCATGACGGCGATGGACGCCGTCTGGACCAGCAGATTCCAGAGATTGCGCGGGGTCAGGAAGGCTCCGTCGGAAAGCCAGTTGAAACCGAGCCAGATCATCCCGAGCGCGGCGACCATGCCGATCATGCGCGGATCGAACTCGATCTCGCGCATGTGGTCGGCCACGCTCCTTGCGCCTGGCCCCGGCACCTTCTCGGAAACCGGGGCTGGAGCGACCTCAGTCACAAGCCTTGACCTTGCCGGCGCCAACGCCCTGGCAGACGGCGGCCTTGGGCGCCCAGCCCGCCTCGATCACCACACCGAGATTGTCCTTCGTCACCGGTACGGGCTTGAGGAAGAGCGCCGTCATCGCCTGCTTGCTCGGACCCTGGTTCCAGCTTGCCGCGCCCGCGATCTCGGTCAGCTTGGCGCCGCCGGCAAGCTTGATCGCGATCTCGGCGGCATTGCGCCCGAGTTCGCGTGCATCCTTCCAGATCGTCACCGTCTGCGTCCCGAGCGCGACGCGATTCAATGCCGCGCGATCGGCGTCCTGGCCGGAAACCGGCACCGAGCCGGCGAGCCCCTGCGCGGCCATTGCCGCAATGGCGCCGCCCGCCGTTCCGTCATTGGCCGCGATCACAGCGTCGACCTTGTTGGCATTGCGGGTCAGGAACTGCTCCATGTTGCGCTGGGCGTTCGCAGGGAGCCAACCGTCGGTAAAGGCCTCGCCGACATTCTTGATCTTGCCGGAATCGATTGCCGGCTTCAGAATCTCGACCGAGCCCTGATAGAGAAAACCGGCATTCGGATCGGAGCTCGATCCCTTGATGAAGACGAAGTTTCCTTCCGGCTTCGCCTTCTGGACCTCGCGCGCCATCATGCGGCCGACCTCGACATTGTCGAAGGTCAGGTAGAAGGCCTGCGGAATCTCGATCAGACGGTCATAGCCGACAACCGCGATGCCTTCATTGACCGCCTTCTCGACGGCGGGCCGGATGGCCTGCGCATCCTGGGCCAGGACGATCAGCGCCTTGGCACCACGGGCGATCAGGCTTTCGACATCGGTGAGCTGCTTGGCGGGAGAGGATTGGGCATCGGCCGAGAGATAGGTGCCGCCGACCTTCTCGATCGCCGCCTTGATCGCGGCCTCGTCGGTCTTCCAGCGTTCTTCCTGGAAATTCGACCAGCTGACCCCGACGACCGGGCCCTTCGTCTGGGCGAAGGCAGGCGACAATCCCCCCGCTGCCGCCAAGGCAACGCCGGCGGCAAGCATCATATGTCTGAGCATGGCAATCTCCCGCGATTCCTCTGGCCGTGCGCTCTCTTGGGGGATCGCCTGGTCAGCGTCCGGAGCGCCTCACATGCAGAGGACAGCCTATCGCGAGAAAGGCGTCAAGCCACCCACTTGTCGGGGGAGTCGCAGAGATCGTTGAGCAGGCAGCGGCCGCATTCGGGGCGCAGCGCCTTGCAGATGTAGCGACCGTGCAGGATCAGCCAATGATGGGCGTGGCGGCCGAATTCCGGCGGCACGGCCTTCTCCAATCCCATCTCGACTGCGAGCACGGTCTTGCCCGGCGCGATGCGCAGGCGGTTGGCGATGCGGAAGACATGGGTGTCGACAGCGTGGGTGATCTCGCCGAAGGCGATGTTGAGCACGACATTCGCGGTCTTGCGCCCGACACCAGGCAGGCTTTCGAGCGCGGCACGGTCGGCGGGGACCTCGCCACCGAATTCCGCAATCAGCTTCTCGCTGAGCAGGATCACATTCTTCGCCTTGGTGCGGAACAGGCCGATCGTCCTGATCAGTTCGCGCACCTTGTCCTCGCCAAGCGCCACCATCTTCTGCGGCGTGTCGGCAAGTTCGAAGAGCTTTCGCGTCGCCTTGTTGACGCCCGCATCGGTCGCCTGCGCCGACAGCACGACGGCGACCAACAAGGTGAAGGCGTTGGTGGCCTCGAGTTCGCCCTTTGGCTCGGGATTGGCGGCCTGGAAGCGCAGAAAGATCTCACGGATGCCCGCCGCGCTGCGCGGTCTCGGTGTCGTGATCTTGGCCAGCCCCTGGGCGCGGCCCGCGGGCCTGTTCCGTTCGCTCATGTGCGCGTTATAATTGGGCGATGAGCATCGGCAAGCACGATCGCGCTGGAGACGCCAGGGAGCGGACGCAAATTTCGGAGCGGCCGGTCTTCGACGCGACCATCACGCCGCATCGCTCGCTCGGCCGGAACGGCTTCCGCATCGTGATGACGCTCGTCTGCCTCGCCAGCATCGTCTCCTCGATTCCCTTCGTCGTGCTGGGCGCTTGGCCCGTCGCCGGCTTCTTCGGCCTCGACATCCTCGCACTCTTCATCGCCTTCAAGGTCAATTTCAACGCGGCGCGCGCCTTCGAACGCATCGTGGTGACGCCGCTCGAGGTACTGCTGCGCAAGGTTTCGCACCACGGCAAGGAGGCTATCTGGCGCTCCAATCCAGCCTGGACCAAGCTCGAGAGGGAGCAAGACGAGGATTACGGGCTAATGGGGCTCTCGCTGGTCTCGCGTGGCCGCAGCGTATCGGTGGCTGCCGCGCTCTCCCCACAGGAGCGGGAGGGTTTTGCGGATGCACTCGGCGCCGCGCTCGCCAGCGCAAGGCGGGGGACGGATTTCAGCGCGGCGTGAAGGCCGGCAACCTCTCGCACCCGGCAACCATGGCCCCTGCTCTGGTAACCAACCCTTGAAGGAGGCGGCATGAATGATGACGAGAGGGAGATTCGCGCGCTCATCGAGAAATGGCTCACCGCGAGCAAGGCCGGCGATGTGGCGTCGGTGCTGGAGCTGATGACGGAGGACGCCATATTCATGGTTCCGGGGCAGGCCCCCTTCGGTAGGGCGACCTTTTCCGCGATGTCCGACACCATGGGCGACCTCAAGATCGAAGGGAATAGCACGATCCACGAGCTGAAGGTCCTTGGCGACTGGGCCTTCATGCGCAGTCATCTCGACATGACCGCAACATCTCTCGCCACAGGCTCATCGCGGCACCGGGCCGGCTACACGCTGACCCTGTTCAGGAAGGAGCCTGACGGGCGCTGGAGGCTGGCACGGGATGCCAATCTGCTGACGGAGATGGGTTGATCCGAGTACGGCGGAAGAGACCGAACGGTCCACTCCAGACTTGGAGGGCCGTGATGGGATACGTGCCGGACGGGCCGTCTGTGTCGAGATCTAAGGGCCGTCCGAGAAGGTCCGGTGGATCGTCTCGAAGCTGGCAGCGATCTCCGCGAAGACATCGGTCAGCGCGGGATCGAAATGGCGCCCCCGGTCGCCGACGATGATCTCGACCGCCTGCGCGTGCGGGAGCGCCGATTTGTAGGCACGCTCGGTGACGAGAGCGTCATAGACATCGGCGATCGCCATCAACCGCCCCGAGAGAGGGATCTCTTCTCCCTTCAACCCTCGTGGGTAGCCGCTGCCGTCCCATTTCTCGTGATGGCTATGGGCGATCTCCATGGCCAGGCCGAGGAACGAGCTCGCCCCCCCGAGATGCCGCTCGGCCTCGGCAATAGCCTGCCGGCCAAGCTCGGCATGCGTCATCATCACCGCGAACTCGTCCGCGTCGAGCTTACCGGGCTTAAGCAGGATGCTGTCTGGGATGCCGACCTTGCCGATATCGTGCAGCGGCGCGGATTTGTAGATCAGATCGACCATATCCGTATCGAGCACCTGTATGTATAGGCCACGATCGCGCGAAGCCTTGGCGAGGGCGCGAACATAGTGCTGGGTGCGGCGGATGTGGTTTCCCGTCTCGCTGTCTCGGGTCTCCGCCAGCGATGCCATTGCCAGGATGACCGCCTCTTTCGCCCGCACAGCCTCTTCCTTGGCCGCCTGGAGCGAGTTGAGGAGGGCGGCATTGGTCATCGCCACGGCAGCGCTGTTAGCGATGCGCTTGAGAACGATGACGCTGGCTTCGGACGGTGGCTGCTTGCTTGCCCAATAGGCTCCGATTGCAGCGACGGGGTCCTCCGGTCGAACCGGAACCATGACGAGGCTGCGTACGAATGTCGGACGATACGCGGCATGCGGGATACGGCTGTCGGCATAGATATCGTCGATGACGACGACTTCGCGATGCCCCATCGCCCAGCCGGAAATGCAGGATTCGAAGGGAAAGCGCTGGCCTTTCCAGAGCGGCGCGATCGCATCCTCGTCGGCATAGTAGCATTGGTCGCCCTCGCGCAGGACGAAGGTGATTCCGTCTGCGCCGACAAGCCTTCGCGCGCTGCCACGCGCGATCGCCATGATCTCGTCGAGGCCCCGCGCCATCGATAGTGCCAGGGATAGTTCTTCCAGGTCAGTGAGCGGGACGTCGTAGGGGACGTCCTTCGGCGGAACCCGCATATCGCTGCCGAGGTTAAGCAGATGAGGCAGCTCGCTCATGGAACAGCTCGATGGTTTGCGACATCACGCTAGGGAACCAAGGCCTACCACAGGATGGAGCACACGCCTTCACGCCGTTTTCGACATTTGCAGGAATGTCATTAACAAGCGGTACAATGCCGCCCGGGCAGGCCGCATTATTCAATTGCAGACCGGTGGCTATCTCAATCTTGCGAGCCAGATCGTGTGCCCGCCGCAGGCCGGATCCTCGGCGACATGGGACAGGACGTCGAAGCCGTTCTCATCGAGCAGCACGCCGTACTCCGCCGGGGCCAGGCTGCCGTGATAGAGACGCTCGCCCTCGAAGGAGCCGATCGCCTCGCCATGCCGGGGCCCGCTGGTGAACATCAGCGCCGCGCCCGGCGCAGCAAGTTCCCTGAAGATCGGGAACATCGGCCGCTGGTCTTCGGGGGTGAGATGAAAGAAACTGTCCCAGGCGATCAGCCCGTCAAAGCGGCGTTTCAGCGAAAGCTTGCGCATATCGGCGACCTGCCAGTCATCGGCCGGGAAGCGTTGCCGGCAGAGATCGATCAGGGGCGCCGAGGCATCGATGCCGGTCACGCGATAGCCACTCTCGATGAAATAGCGCGCAATCGGCTCCGCGGCGCCGCAGCCGATATCGAGGATCGACGCCCCGGCCGGCAGAAACTGCAGGAAGCGATCAAGCCAGGCCTTTTCGACGAGCATCCTGGATCGTGCCTCGTCGAAGGCCCGGGCATGGCGCTGGTAGAGGCCGATGATGTCCTGGTCCGGGCGGGGCATGGCGGCAGAAGGCTCGAATCGCGTGGCAAGGCCGCAGAGCTTGCCAGCTTTCGGGTGGAGGCGGCATCCTTTCGCCCCTAGATTCCCGGTCATGATCCATGACACGAGGCTCACGACCATGAACGCTCAGGTCCCGATGAAAACGGCAATGACACCAACCCGCTTCTCCAATGCCGTGCTCGCCCGCGCCGCACAGGCCATGCCGGCAGAGGTGGATTTTCCGGCCGCAGCGCCCGGGTCCGACTACGATACCGTCCGGCGCATCCTGGCCTACATCACGGAGAACTGGCGCGAGCAGCCGACGATCGAAGCGATCGCGGACGCTGCCGGCGCGACCCCGACCGACGTGCACCATCTCTTCCGGCGCTGGTGCGGGCTGACCCCCAAGGCCTTCCTGCAGGCGATCACGCTCGACCATGCCAAGGGCCTGCTCGGGTCATCGGCCAGCGTGCTCGACACGGCGCTGGAGGTCGGGCTCTCCGGTCCTGGCCGACTGCATGACCTCTTCGTCACGCATGAGGCGATGTCGCCCGGCGAGTGGAAGAGCGGCGGCGAGGGGCTGCGCCTCTCATACGGCTTCCATGAATCCCCCTTTGGCGAAGCGCTGATCGTCGTGACCGAACGCGGGCTTGCGGGGCTCGGCTGGGTCTCGACCAGCGTCGATGGCGGCAAGGTTATTGGCGGCCGCGCGGAGGCACTGGCCGACATGATGCGGCGCTGGCCGCATGCCGATTATCGCTTCGACCCGGCCTCGACCCGGCCCTATGCCGGCCGGATCTTCGACCCGAAGGCCTGGACCGCCGAGACGCCGTTGCGCGTCGTGCTGATCGGCACCGATTTCGAGGTGCGCGTCTGGGAGACCCTGCTGAAGATCCCTGTCGGCAGGGCAACGACCTATGGCGATGTCGCCTGCCATCTCGGTCGGCCGACGGCGGCACGGGCAGTGGGGATGGCGGTCGGCAAGAACCCGATCTCCTTCGTCGTGCCCTGCCATCGCGTCATCGGAAAGTCAGGTGCGCTCACCGGCTATCACTGGGGCCTGACGCGCAAGCGCGCCATCCTCGGTTGGGAGGCAGGCCAGACCGGCGGGGTGACGGCCTGAGAGGCAGTTCCCTTACGCCTTCAGATACATGTCCCAGCAGGGCGCCAGCGCGACCAGCCGGCGCCCCTTCAGTGCCTCCGAGAAATGCGTGGCGATGGTTTCGCGCGCGGTCGTCAGAGGGCATTTCGGAATCAGGATGGCATCGACCTGATTCAGGCTTTCCAGCGTTGGCGGATCGATCTCCGGCGTAGTCCGGCCGGGATCGACACCGATCGGCACGCCTCTCGGCGGCCTGCGGTCAAGCAGCTGGTTGAACGGATCGGTGAAATCAAGCGTGAAAAGGCTGTCGAGCCGGCGCCCGTTTGCCGCCTCCCAGGCGCGGATCGCCGCGATGCCCTGCTGCACTTCGAGCAGCCAGGTCGCCTGATAATCGATCTCCGAATAGAGGATGTAGGAGGGCAGCTCGCCGCGCTCGGCAAGATCGCGATAGCCCGCCTGCTGCGCCGCGTAGTGTGCGAGCATGATTACGGCACGTTCTGCGATGTCGGGCTTGACGCTGACCCGACCGAGCGGGCCGAGATCGGGCACGGCAAGCGCCTTGTAGTTCACCGCACCGAGGACCGCGCGGGCGCTGCGCTCGACGAAGATCAAAGCCGATGGCAGCGCAACCAGCAGGGCCAGCACCGTCACGATCCTGCCGAGCCGGTCGGTGCGACCGCTCCATTCCGCCAGGATCACCAGAAGGACGGGCCAGAGCCCGATGAATTCGAGCGAGCCCGTGTTCTGGGTCTCGAACAGGGTCAGCGCCAGCAGAACTGCGGTGAACCATCCAAGCGGCGAGGCCAGGAGACCGTGCAATCGGGCCAAGGAAAGCCTGCCGCCCGCCAGACAGGCAGCATAGGCCAGGGCGGCAAGCAGCAGCAGGCTCGGCCCGATGACATTGAACTTCACCGAGGCGACGGTGAGGAAGCGCGGCAGCAAGGCGCCGGTGTTCAGGCCGAGCAGGGTCAGGATGTCATCGACATAGGCGCGCACGATGCCGGTCACGAAATCGAGCGGGGCGAGCACGGCAATGACCAGCGCCGCGGCGACGGACGCGTCGCGCAGGCGCATCCGCCCGGACAGAACCGCATAGCCGACCAGGAACGTCCCCGATACCGCTCCCGTGACCTTGACCAGGAAGAGGGTGAGCATCAGCAGGGCGAGAAGTCCCACTTGCAGGCCGCGCGCCTCGACGAAGAGGAGTGTCGCCACGAGCAGGTAGAGCAGGAGGCTGATATGGCGGTTGTAGTGCCCGAAGCCATCGAAGCCTGGCATCGGATACAGGCTGTGCAGGTTGATCGGCAGCGACGCGAACAAGAGGAAGGGGAGCAGCAGGGCCAGAGCCTGGCCACGCGAGCGCTTCCCGACATCGGCGACAATCAGCGCCATCATCGGCAAGGCGACCGGCAAGATGCCCCAGTTCGCCAGCAGCATCGGCTGCGCCTGCGGGAACAGGGCGTGGAGCCAGGTCACGAGATAGTAGCCCAGAGGGCCGACGGGAGCGAAAAAGTCGATATTGGGCAATTGCCCGATCTCGATGCGCTGAGCGGCATCGAGATAGATGTTGGTGTCCCAGTAATTGGGCCCCAGCGGCAGGCGCATGGGCAGCATCAGGCCAATGATAACCGCTGCCGCGAACGCGACCAGCCAGATCAGCGGTGATCCCGCGAGCCGACTCAACATCTGCACGACGCCAAGCGCGGAGCCGGGCCTTCTGCCCTCTCTCATGTCCCCAACCGTCATGCCCAGATCCTTGGCCTCACGGCCAACATGACAGAGAAACCTTACTCGTATCCTGCACAAGGCAAGCCCAATACACTCTGCGGTCGAGTGAAGGGGTCCGCGCGCCGGGCGATATCGCGGCAGGCATGTTCAGCGCCGAGCGGCGCAGCTCGTCTCCCCATGACGGAAAGCGCGATGCCTCTCACGAGAGCCGGCAGCAGATCCTTGTCATCATTCTTGCGCGGCACTGATCTCCGCGAAACGAGCGGGCAAAGCGAAGCCGAGTCCGAGCGGATCGTCGGCCTCGATGATGAAAGCGCCCTCGCCTGCGAGATGGCTAAGGCCGCCGACCTCGACGGTGACCGCTCCCTCGGCGGGATAGGCTGCAGGCCCGAGGACACGCCCCGAGAAACGGCCGCCTGTGATACTGCGGAAACTCCGTGTCCGCCCCAGCCCGACCAGCCCCTTGGCGTGGTCGAGCGCCATGCGGGCGGTCACGCCCGAGCCTGTCGGGGAGCGGTCGATCTGCCGCTCGGCGAAGATGCAGAGGTTGAAACTGGTCTCGCCCGAGCCGGCCTCGTCGGTCACGATCGTCCCGTAGAGAAAGCCGAGATCGGGCTCCGCCGGATGCGTGATCGGCGCGCCGGACCGCACAGTGTCGGTCAGGGCAGAAGCAGCCTCGGTCAACCGCTCGACCGGGCTTTCGAAGAGATCGAGCCCGAAGCGTGAAGCCGGAAGGATGCAGTAGAAGGCTCCGCCATAGGCGATGTCGGTCGTGATGCGTCCGAAGCCCGGCACCTCGACCACACGGTCGCGGGCATGGACGAAGGCAGGTACGCTCTCGAAGCGCACCTCCCCGACCTTCCCGTCGGAGACCTCGCAGGCGAGCCGCAGCAGGCCGCAGGGCGCCTCGATGGCAAAACGCGTGACAGGCTCGACCGCCGGCACCAGGCCGCGCTCGATCGCATAGCGGCCGAGCGCGATGGTGGCATGGCCACACATCGTCGAGTAGCCCTCGTTATGAGTGAAGAGCACGCCGAAGACAGCCTCGGGATGGCTCGCCTCGACCGGGATGACACCGTACATACCGGCATGGCCGCGCGGTTCCAGCATCATCGCACGGCGCAGGTGATCGTAGCTGTCGCGCGCCTGTCGACGCTTGTCGAGAATCGTCGCCCCGGTCAGTTCGGGATAGCCGCCCGTGACGATGCGCACCGGCTCGCCGCAGGTGTGGTAGTCGAGATAGCTCAGGCGCATCGGCGCGTTCCCCTCACTGATAGGGTGGCTTGGGTGTGAGACGCGGCGGATCACAGCCGCGCCGGCCGCAGGTCTCGGCTGCGACCTCCGCCGCGAAACCCATTGCGGATGCGGCAGCGCCGTCCGACAACCCGCGCAGACTTGCCCCGAGTTCGCCAGCCTGCGCGAGCGAAGCGAGGAATGCGCCGATGAAGCTGTCGCCGGCACCGATCGTGTCGACCAGCTCCGCAACCGGAACGAAGCCGCGCACGGTCTCACTTCCTGGCCGTTCGAGCGCCGCTCCGCGATCGCCCTCGGTCAGCAGGATCGCTGAAACACCCCGGTCGAACCAACGGCGCAGCGGCGCAACGTAGCCGCCGGGATAGAGCCAGTCGGCATCGTCCGTACTGAGCCGGATGAGGTCTGACAGCGCCATGCGCTGCTCGATGGCGGCGAGCGCGGCCTCCCGATCCGGCAGCGCCGGCGGCCTGATATTGACGTCATAGCTGGTGCTCAGGCCGGCAGAGCGCGCCTGGCGCAGCAGCGTCAACGCCGCGTCTCCGGATGGACCGACCGTCGCTCCGAACGAGGTGACATGCAGATGGCCAAAACCCGTGAGGCTGCGGGGCAATGGCGGAGGCTCGGCCAGCGCCGTACCGGCGAGGTGGAAGTGATATCGCGCCCCGCCATCTGCCCCAAGCGGGGCAACGACGGCCAGCGGTGTGGGGGCGTCGCTCTCCGCAATGAAGCGCCGATCGATCGCCTCTGCCACAAGGCGGGCCTGGAAGCGCCGCCCTGTGACGTCATGCGACAGCGTCGCGCAATAGGCCACAGAGGCGCCGCAGCGGGCGAGCGCCAGCGCCGTGTTGAAGCCGGATCCGCCCAACACGCACTGATAGCGCTCGCCGCGTCCGTCCTCCGGCACCAGATCGGCGAGCGCTTCGCCAAAGACGAGCACTGCCCTCGGGTTCACAGCAGCCCGCGCTTCGCCAGATTGCGCATCAGATGCGAAGCGCCGAAGGTCCAGGGCTCGCATTCATCGGTGCGGCGCATGCAATTGACGAGCGCTCCCAGTTCCGGCGCAGCAATCGTGACGATGTCCCCGTATTTATGGGTAAAGCCACCGCCCGGCGTGTCGCGATCCTTGATCGGCGCAAACATGGTGCCGAGATAGAGCGCCGCACCATCCGGATACTGATGGTTCGGATTGAGCATCTGCGCGGCAAGATCAGCCGGATCGCGGCTGATTTTAGCGATCGAGGACGAGCCTTCCAGCCTGAAGCCATCCTCGCCCTCGACCGTCAGCGTCACGGTCGTCTTGCGGACATGGTCGAGCGAGAAGCCGGCATCGAAGAAGCGGATGAAGGGACCGACCGCCGCCGCAGCATTGTTGTCCTTGGCCTTGCCGAGCAGCAGCGCCGAGCGCCCCTCGACGTCGCGCAGATTGACGTCGTTGCCGAGCGTTGCTCCGACGATGGCACCGGTCGAGGCGACGATCAGCACGATCTCCGGCTCGGGATTGTTCCAGGTCGAGGCCGGGTGCAGGCCGGCATCGACACCGGTGCCGACGGCCGACATGGGCGGCGCCTTGGTGAAGATCTCGGCATCCGGCCCGATGCCGACCTCGAGATACTGGCTCCAGGCCCCCTGCTTGATCAGCACGTCCTTGAGATGCATCGCCTCGGGCGAGCCGGGCTTCAACTTCGAAAGATCGTCACCGATGAGCTTGCCGATCTCCTCGCGGATCGTGGCGGCGGCGGCCGGATTGCCCCGCGCCTTCTCCTCGATCACGCGCTCCAGCATCGAGACCGCGAAGGTCACTCCGGCGGCCTTGACCGCCTGCAGGTCGAGCGGCGCGAGCAGCCAGGGCTTCGTTGCGTCGCGGCGCGCGGGCGGCGTGTTTGCAAGGATGTCGGCGAGCGTTCCGATGGGATCGCCCTTGGCGATGCGCAGGGCTGCCGCGGGATCGGCCGTCTCGCAGAGATCGCGCATCGTGGCGAAGGCAGCGGTGATATCCACAAGTTCATCACCACGCAGAACGACGACCGCGGGACCGGCAACCTCCGGGCGCCAGATCCGGCCAGCGAGCGCGGCGACTGCGGCGTCCGCCGGCAAAGTGTTCCGGGGCGTCAGGGCAAGCTCGGGCATGATCGTTCGTCCGCTGGTGGAATGGTCACGTTGAAAGTCGCACGCGAGAACAGCCGCTTCGCCGCCAATGTGCAAGAGTGCAGGGACGCGGATCAGACATGGCGCACATGTCGTGCGATTGTCATTGAAACGTCACCTGTTCTTCATGCTAGCTTGCGCACCAACGACAAGAGCCGCCCGCACGAGCGCGGCATAAGGGAGAGATAGATGACATCCAGATCGCGCTTGATGATTTCGGCTGCGCTGCTGACGCTGGCTGGTGCGGCTCCGGCCGTCGCGCAGACAGAGATTCAGTGGTGGCATGCGCTGACCGGCGCCAATAACGACGTGGTCGTGAAGCTGGCCGAGGAATTCAACGCCTCCCAGAAGGAATACAAGGTCGTTCCGGCCTATAAGGGCTCCTATCCCGACACGCTGAACGCTGGCGTCGCCGCCTTCCGCGCCGGTACCGCGCCCCACATTCTGCAGGTCTTCGAAGTCGGCACCGGCACGATGATGTCGGCCAAGGGCGCTGTGAAGCCCGTGCACGAACTGATGAAGGAAGCCGGCGAGCCTTTCGATCCCAAGGCTTATTTGCCGGCGATCACCGGCTATTACTCGACCGCCAAGGGCGACATGCTCTCCATGCCGTTCAACTCGTCGAGCATGGTGATGTGGTACAACAAGGACGCCTTCAAGAAGGCGGGCCTGAACCCCGACGCCCCGCCGAAGACCTGGCCAGAAGTCTTCGAGGCCGGAAAGAAGCTGAAGGCCGCCGGATATGACAAGTGCGGCTTCACCAATGCCTGGGCGACCTGGGCCAATATCGAGCAGTTCGGTGCCTGGCACAACATCCCGATTGCGACCAAGGCGAATGGTCTCGATGGCTTCGACACGGTCCTGAACTTCAACAGCCCGCTCTTCCTGAAGCACTGGACCAACCTGGTCGAGCTGCAGAAGGACAAGACCTACGATTACTCCGGCCGCACCAATAACGGGGAAGGCCGCTTCACCTCGGGCGAATGCCCGATCATGCTGACCTCGTCGGGCTTCTTCGGCAACGTCAAGGCCAACGCCAAGTTCGACTGGGCCAACGCCGCGATGCCGTATTATCCGGAAGCGGCCGGGGCACCGCAGAACTCGATCATCGGCGGCGCCTCGCTGTGGGTGATGGGCGGCAAGAAGGCTGACGAATACAAGGGCGTCGCCAAGTTCTTCACCTTCCTCTCCGATGTCGACCGTCAGGTGAAGCTGCACACCGAGTCCGGCTATCTGCCGATCACCAAGGCCGCCTATGCCAAGGTCAAGGATTCCGGCTTCTACAAGGACAAGCCCTATCTCGAGACGCCGCTGCTCGAACTCAACAACAAGGAGCCGACCGAGAATTCGCGCGGCCTGCGCTTCGGCGGCCTGGTCCAGATCCGCGACATCTGGTCGGAAGAGCTCGAAGCGGCGCTGAACGGCCAGAAGACGCCGAAGGCTGCGCTTGACGCCGCCGTCGAGCGTGGCAATCAGGCGCTGCGCCAGTTCGAGCGGACCGCCTCGCGCTGAACCGGTCACGATCCTGAGCCGGGGCCTTCCGCCCCGGCTTTTCTCTTGCTTCACGGGCTGCATGCAGAAGAACGCCTATTTCCGGAGCCTGACGATCCCGCTTCTGCTGCTCCTGCCGCAGCTCGCGATCACGGTCGTGTTCTTCTACTGGCCGGCGAGCCAGGCAGTCTGGCAGTCCTTCCTGCTGGAAGATGCCTTCGGCACGTCGACCCAGTTCGTCTGGTTCGAAAACTACCAGAGCCTTTTCGCCGACCCCGGTTACTTCAAGGCGCTGCGCAACACAGCGGTCTTCTCGACCTTCGTCTGCGTGTTCTCGCTGTCGATCGCGCTGCTCTTTGCCGTGATGGCCGACCGGCAGATCCGCGGCGCCGAAATCTACAAGACGCTTCTGATCTGGCCCTATGCGGTCGCTCCCGCCATCGCCGGCGTGCTATGGATCTTCATGTTCGATCCTTCGCTCGGCATGCTCGCGCGCGGGCTGCAGAGCCTCGGCATCGCCTGGAATCCGCGCCTCAACGGCAATGACGCCATGACGCTGGTCATCCTCGCCGCGACATGGAAGCAGATCAGCTACAATTTCCTGTTCTTCCTCGCCGGGCTGCAATCGATCCCCAAGAGCGTGATCGAGGCGGCAGTGATCGACGGTGCGCGACCGATGCGCCGCTTCTGGACCATCATCTTCCCGCTGCTGTCGCCAACCACGTTCTTCCTGCTCGTCGTCAACATCGTCTATGTCTTCTTCGACACCTTCGGCATCATCGACACGGTCACTGGCGGCGGGCCTGCGGGCGCGACCGAGACGCTGGTCTACAAGGTCTATTCCGACGGCAAGGGCGGCTCCAATCTTGGTGGCTCGGCGGCACAATCGGTCATCCTGCTCGTGATGGTCATCGCCATGACGGCTGTGCAGTTCCGCTTCATCGAGCGCAAGGTCAATTACTGATGGCCTCGGTGCTCTGGAAGGAACTGACGGCCGAGGATCTGCGTCACAAGGCGGCGAATGATGCGATCGTCGTCCTGCCCGTTGCCTCGATGGAGCAGCACGGTCCGCATCTGCCGGTCGGCGTCGACACCATCTTGTGCGAAGGCGTCTGCAAGGCCGCGGCCGAGCGCCTGGACGAGGCCGATGTCGTGGTCGCGCCGACGCTCTGGTGCGGCATGGCCGAGCATCACATGGCCTTCGGGGGCACCTTCACCTTTGACATCCCGACCTATCGGGCCGTGCTTCTGTCCCTGCTCAAGAGCATCGAGCGGCATGGCTTCCGCCGGGTCGTGATCGTCAATGGCCATGGCGGCAATATCGCCGCGCTCGGTGCGTTCCTGCCGGATTTCGCCCGAGAGACCGGCCTGCGCATCATCGCGACCACCTATTTCGAGCTGGCGCAGACCGCGATGCTGCCCTTCATGCAGGATCAGACCAGTGTGATGCATGCCTGCGAGATCGAGACCTCGATGATGATGGTGCTGGCTCCGGAAACGGTTAAGCAGGAGCGACTGGGGCAGGCCTTCGGCATGCTCGGCGCCGATCCGCGTGGCTTGATGCGCCCGACCGTCGCGCGCTACCGCCCCTTCCGTGAGATGACGGAGACCGGCGTGATCGGCGATGCGCGGCGCGCGACGCCGAAGAAGGGCGAGGAATTTCTCAACGCTTGCGCCGAGGCGCTCGCGGCCTTGCTGCGCGACGGGGAGGCCTGGCACTGATGGTCGAGAACCGCCGCTTCGGCGACATCGTCGCCTATATCATCCTGACGATCGGCGTGCTGATCGTCGCCTTTCCGGTCTGGCTGACCTTCGTCGCCTCGACCTGGGATGCTGCAACCATCATCAACGGTCAGCTCCCGCTCTATCCTGGCCCGCATTTCTTCGAGAATTACTACCGCATCCTCTTCGTCGGCACCTCGGGCTCGACCCGCGAGCCGGTGGCCGTGATGATGTTCAACTCCTTCGTGATGGCGCTGGCCATCGCGTTCGGCAAGATCCTCATCTCCGTGCTCTCTGCCTATGCGGTCGTCTATTATCGCTTCCCGTTTCGGATGGCGGCATTCTGGATCATCTTCGTCACCCTGATGCTGCCGGTCGAAGTCCGCATCTTCCCGACCTTCAAGGTCGTTTCCGATCTCGGGATGCTCGATACCTACCAGGGCCTTGCCGTGCCGCTGATCGCCTCGGCGACCGGCACATTGCTGTTCCGGCAGTTCTTCATGACCATCCCCGACGAACTGCTCGAGGCCTCGAAGATCGATGGCGCCGGTCCGTTCAAGTTCTTCAAGGATACGGTGGTCCCGCTCTCGCTCACCACGATCGCGGCGCTCTTCGTCATCCAGTTCATCTATGGCTGGAACCAGTATCTCTGGCCGCTGCTGGTCACCACCAAGGATTCGATGCAGACCATCGTCATCGGCATCCGCAAGATGATCACCACGGCCGATGCGCTCACCGAATGGCAGCTCGCCATGGCAACCGCGATGCTGGCGATGCTGCCGCCCGTCTTCGTCGTCATTGCCATGCAGCGGCTCTTCGTGAAGGGCCTGGTGGAAACCGAGAAGTGACAGTGCGTACCGGCCGCCCGGCCCGCTGAGCCGATCGCCGATTATCCGTTACCGACCGACCAAGGAACCCAATGGCCCAGGTTACTCTTTCCAGCGTCAAGAAGGTCTATGCCGGCGGCGTCGAGGCCGTGAAGGGCGTCTCTTTCGACATTCCCGATGGCGGCTTCTGCGTGCTGGTCGGCCCCTCCGGGTGCGGCAAGTCCACCTTGCTGCGCATGGTGGCAGGCCTGGAGACGATCTCGTCCGGCGAAGTCTCGATCAGCGGCAGGGTCGTCAACCAGATCGAACCGGCGGACCGGGACATCGCCATGGTGTTCCAGAATTATGCGCTCTATCCGCATATGAGCGTCTACGACAATATGGCCTATGGCCTGCGCAACCGCGGGACGCCGAAGGACGAGATCGAGAAGCGGGTCAAGGAAGCAGCCCGCATCCTCGCGATCGAAGGTCTGCTGGAGCGCCGGCCGCGCCAGCTCTCGGGCGGCCAGCGTCAGCGCGTCGCCATGGGCCGCGCCATCGTGCGCAAGCCCCAGGTCTTCCTGTTCGACGAGCCACTTTCCAATCTCGACGCAAAACTGCGCGTGCAGATGCGCGTCGAGATCAAGAAGCTTCAGCGGGCACTCGGCGTCACCGCGATCTATGTCACTCACGACCAGGTCGAGGCGATGACGCTCTCCGACAAGCTTGTGGTGATGAATGGTGGCCAGGTCGAGCAGATCGGCGTCCCGGCCGAGGTCTATCGCAAACCGGCAAGCCGCTTCGTCGCGACCTTCATCGGCTCGCCGCCGATGAACCTGCTGCCGGCAGCCATCGACGGACCCGGTATCGTTGCGCTCGGTGACGCGCTCCTCGAAGCGCGTGACCTCAAGCAGAACCTCGCATCGGGAACGAAGGTCGAGGTGGGCCTGAGGCCTGAGGATATCGAGATCGCCTCCGAGGGCCAGGCCGGTGCCCTGCCCTTCGATGTCGAGTTCATCGAGGAGCTGGGCGCAACCCAGCTCTTCCACGGCAAGCTCGCCGGACAGCCTTTCGTGATGCAGGCCGCAACCGGCGATGTCGCCGCCGAGGCGAGGCGCCTGTGGATTTCGGTCGACCCCGACCGCGTCCACGTCTTCGATGCGCAATCGGGCATCCGGCTCGGGCGCGAATAGAAGGCTCGACCGGGGAAGATCAGCAGCGGCCGGAAACAGCCGCTGGATGCACTACTCAGCCGCCGACCGGCCTTTTGCATCGCGCTCGTAGACGGCAAGGAATGCCTTGCCCATCAACGAGCTTTCGCCATCGATGGCTTTCCGGAGCACCGCGCCCCGGATTGCCTGGATCTTTCCATCCTCGGGCGCTGCTGAACTCGCGAATTCGGCGAGATGAACGGCGAGGCGCGTCTGGCCATCCTCGGCCAGCGCTGCGGCTCGATCAGCCAGTTTCTCGGCACCGCCTGCAAGCTGAGCCAGTTCTGACGCAAGATCAGCGTTCTTCGCCGGCTTCAGGCTTGCGGGGTTTCCGTCAAACCAGCCCGCATAGAAATGGTAGATGCCCCGGACGAGGAATTCGGGATCATCGTATTTCGGGAGGAGATAGGGTTTCGTCAGGTAGGCGGCCGGGACCTTGATCGCGCGCAGCACCTCGTCGAGCGTCGCGCCCTTGTTCATCAGCGCCAGGGTTTCGCCGACCAGATGCTCAAGCGCTTCGGCTCCGTCGCGCAGCACCTGCGCCGCCCTGCCCTCTCCGATAATGACAGGACCATGTCCGGGGATCAGGATCTCCGGCTTCAGGCGCTCCATCCTTCGCAGGGCAACGGCCCACTCGGCGGCATAACGCTGGACCTTGCGCGGGTTGCCTGCGTTCGGGAAAACCCAGATCACGAAATCCCCGCTCGCCAGCACGCGCCGCCGCGGGAACCAGACGAATGTGGCATCGTCGGTCTCGCCGCGCCCGTGAATGAGTTCGAGCTGTTCGCCGCCGATCGCGAGGGACAATGTGTCGTCATAGACGTCATCGGGCCGCCGCTGGCCGATCGGGTAGACATAGTCCGGCTTGTTGAACTGCTGCCCCTGCACGATGCTGTTGAAGCCATGCGAGGCTTCATATCGCTCCATCCGGCGCGCGACGTTCCGATGAGCGACGATTCGCGGCCGCGGCCTCGCCCTCGCATCGGCCTCGTCGTCGATGACCTTGATGCCGCTGGTGTGGTCGATATGGCCGTGAGTATAGATCACGGTGTGGATGGGGCTGTCGTCCCAGCTGCGGATCGTCGCGAGCGTCTGGGCGGCGGTGTCTGGCTTGGCCGTATCGATCAGAACAAGGCCTTCACCCGTCCGAATGGCCGTGACGCTGCCACAGAAATAGGTGGTGTGGACGGTGATGATGTTCTCTGCCACCGCAGTGATAGCCCCGGCAGAGACCGCCTCGGTCCATTCTTCCATCTGCGCTGCGCCACTCCAAAGGCGCTCGAACAACGCGTCCTGCCGCATCTGAATTCCTCCGTCGACCAGAGCCTGTCGATAGCACCGCTGGGGAGGAATGACAGGCCACGCACGCGCAGTCCTGACGCGCGATGTCAGCTATGAGCCAGACGCTCGGTTCGCTGTCGCGACCGCGCTCCCGGTACATCCAATCTACGCTTCCGGGCCGCCTTCGATCTCGCTGACCCAAGCCAGCGCTGCCTCGTACTCGATCGGCTTGAAGCAGCGGATCTCGACAAAGGGGATGACTGGATTGGCGATCGTCACCAGCGTCTCGATCCAGCCCTTGTCGCTGATCAGGGCCTCACGCGGAAAGCGCCTGAGTTCCCACAGCTTGCTGAAGCCGTAGCGCAGATCCCTGGCACCCGCCCGAAGCGTGATATCGTGAAAGCCGGTCAGATCGACCAGAATGCCGATCTTCTCGTGCCGGGTCAGCCGCGCCTCGATATCGGCGATCAGGCTGTCATAATCCTCCACCGTCAGCGTGCCGGAGAGGCGGTAGGCCGCGACATGATCGGGCCCAACGAGGATTTCGAACATGGACGTCATCCTTTCGCTTCAGACAACGCAGCAGGCCCGCCGCGGTTTCGATTGCTGCCATTGCGCGGTCATGCGTCGTGGTTAGTCTCGCCCGCCACAGGAGGAACGCAGCATGAGCGATGAACTCGTCTTCTACACAAACCCAATGTCACGCGGCCGGATCGTGCGCTGGATGCTGGAGGAAGTCGGCCAGCCCTATCGCACAGAATTGGTCGGCTTCGGCCCGCCGATGAAGGCGGCCGAGTACAAGGCACTCAATCCGATGGGCAAGGTGCCGGCCCTGAAGCATGGCGAGATGATCGTCACCGAATGCGCCGCGATCTGCGCCTATCTCGCGGACGCCTTTCCGGAGGCCGGGCTGGCGCCGGCTCCAGGCAGCAAGGAGCGCGGTCCCTATTATCGCTGGCTCTTCTTTGGCGCCGGCCCGACCGAGGCTGCGGTGACCAATAAGATGCTCGGCGTCGAGGTGCCACCGGAGAAGACCGGCTCGGTCGGCTATGGCTGCTTCGCCGATGTCATGGACACCTTGGAGAAAGCGGTATCGCAGGGCGAGTATCTGGTCGGCGACAGGTTCAGCGCGGCCGATGTCTATCTCGGCGCGCAAATCGGCTGGGGCCTGCAATTCGGCACCATGGAACGGCGGCCGGCCTTCGAGGCCTATGCCAAGCGACTGCAGGCCCGTCCCGCCGCGATCCGCGCCAACGAAATCGACAATGCGCTGATGCCCGAGCAGCAGCCGGCGGCGGAGTAGGCGTGCTCCACGCTGAGCGCATGCCAAACCCGGCCTTCGGCCGGGTTGTTGCGCCGCGGGACATCGCCTAATCCTGCGCAAATCGGCCGGCTATCTTGCTGGCCATTCCCGTCTGCGCGACGGGACGATCCGGGCCGTTCCCCCGGCAGCAGGCTGAGATGACCGACACAATCGACATTGCCCGGCCGCGCCACGGCATGGGTTTCTATCCTTTCGTGGCGATGATGGCCGCACTGATGGCGACGAACGCGCTTGCGATCGACGCCATGCTGCCGGCCCTGCCCCAAATGGGAGAGACACTCGGCATTGCCGAGCCCAACGACCGGCAGTGGATCGTCACCAGCTATCTGCTCGGTTTTGGCGTCGCCCAGATCATTTACGGCACCCTCTCCGACCGTTTCGGCCGTCGGCCGGTGCTGCTGACCGGGCTCAGCATCTATGTCGTCGCCAGCGTGTTTGCCGCCTTCTCCGGCTCCTTCGAGATCATGATGGCGGCGCGCGTGCTGCAGGGCGTCGGCGCAGCTGCGACGCGGGTGCTCGCCGTCTCGATCGTACGGGACTGCTATTCCGGCCGCGACATGGCTCGCGTCATGTCGCTGGCCCTGATCGTCTTCCTGGCGGTGCCGATTCTGGCGCCCTCGATTGGCCAGGCGATCCTCTGGGTCGCCCCCTGGCGCTGGATCTTCGGCGTCCTGACCGCCTTCGGCGCCGTCGTGATGCTCTGGACCGCAATGCGCCTGCCCGAGACATTGCATGAGGAGGACCGTACGCCGATCAAGCTCGCCAGCATCGTCTCCGCCTTCCGGACGGTGCTGACCTCGCGCATCGGCGTCGGCTACATGCTGGCGATGACCTTCGTTCTCGGCGGGCTTTTCGGCTTCATCAACTCGGCACAGCAGGTTTTTGTCGATGTCTTCCGGGCGCCGGAATGGTTCACCACCATCTTCGCGCTGATCGCCGCCTGCATGGCGGTCGCCTCGCTGCTGAATTCGCGCATCGTCGGCCGGCTCGGCATGCGCCGGGTCTCGCATGGCGCACTGCTCGGCTATATCGCACTCACCAGCCTGCACGCGGTGCTGGCTCTCGCCGGCAAGGAATCGCTCTGGCTCTTCGCCATCATGCAGGGTGGGACGATGTTCTGCTTTGGCCTGCTGGCGCCGAATTTCGGGGCGATGGCGATGGACCCACTTGGCCACGTCGCCGGCACGGCATCGTCCGTCCAGGGCTTCATCACCACGGTCGGCGGAGCGCTGCTCGGCTTCTATGTCGGCCAGCATTTCAACGGCACGGTCGTGCCGCTGACACTCGGCTTCTCACTCTGCGGGCTCATGGCGCTCGCGGTGGTTCTGGTGGTCGAGAAGGGGCAGCTCTTCCATCCGGCGCCGGGGCGCAGCTAGCGGCCCTCTGGGCGCGGGATGTCGTTCCAAGCCGGCCAGGCGCATGTCGCAAGCCGTCGGGTCGTCAGGCCCGCTTTGTGCGCTTCGACGCTACGGTCTTGGGCCGCGCAGCCTCGGCAATAGCGGCGGCCTCTGCGTCCGCGGCTTCCTTTGCCAGTCGCAACGCGCGCAAGCGCGCGGTCTTCTCCGTGACGGCAACCTGCGCAGCGCGCTGCGCGTCCAGCCCACGCTGGGCTTCCTGCCGCTTCTGCTCGGCCTTCTCCAGATTCGCCTGAGCCCGACGCTTGGCTTCGTCGGCCGAGAGTCCTTTGGTCGACATGGCAGTCCACTCCCTCACGATTGCCGCCCGGTTGGCGGCACTCACAGCGACGCGCCCTGTCGGTAGCGCGCATCCAGGCGTACTGGACTGCGTCGAGCAGACCCTTGCGCCGGCATCGTCAGGCTCGCCTGAGATCAGGCTGCCGCCGGTGCAAGACGCGGCGGACGAGCAGGCTTGGCCTTAGGCTTCGGCGCTGCGATCAGTCCTTCGCGCTGAGCCTGCTTGCGAGCCAGCTTGCGCGCACGCCTAATGGCGTCGGCCTTCTCGCGAACCCGCTTCTCGGACGGCTTCTCATACGCCGCACGCCGCTTCATCTCGCGGAAGACGCCTTCGCGCTGCATCTTCTTCTTCAGGACGCGCAGCGCCTGGTCGACATTGTTGTCGCGAACGAGAACCTGCATCTCGGGCTCCTTTCAGAAAAGAAAAAAGGGCCGGGTAATCCCGACCCTTCGTCCAACCGTGCTGCGTATCGTCCTGAAAGGGGGCGCCAGTACATCCGTGGTCGCCGCTCGATTCGGAATGCTACGTTTGCACGGTCATGCAGCTCACTCGGCGCGAAGATTGTCCGCGGACATCTTGCCAGAGCGCTTGTCCTGGACGAGCTCGAAGGTGATCTTCTGACCTTCGCGGAGCTCGCGCAGACCAGCACGCTCGACAGCGCTGATGTGGACGAAAGCATCCTGACCGCCATCATCGGGCTGAATGAAGCCGAAACCCTTAGTCGAATTGAACCATTTAACAGTGCCGGTGGCCATGACGAATTCCTTCTCGCAAGGCATTAGTTCGCATGAGACGACGCCTCACACGGTGTTCGATTTTGAGCGGGAAGTTCGTCAGCTAGCGCGCCATTAGCGCGGGGGCCAATTCATTCGGCCTAAGATCGATGCCCCTATATGGGTGATTGTGACCAATTTGTCAATGCAACCTGTCGTCAGCGCAGGATCGGAGGCGTGCGCGCCCCTCCGCGGTCATCGATCCCCCCAGGCAAGCCCCATCTCAGGGCACCCCTTCGATGCCCCTCGGGCTGTCGCCGAAGCAGCTTCAGCCGATCAAACCAACCATGCCCACCACGACCGGCCCCATCAGCGGCAGCAGGACGTTAGAGATCGCATAGGTCACGGTGTAGCCGATCACCGGCGTCGAGTTGCCCGCGAGGGAGACCAATGCGCTGATCGACGGGGTGCTGCAGTGCTGGCCAGCGATGGCTCCGAGCAGGATCGGAGCCTCGATCTTCAGCAGGTAATGCCCGATATAGAGCGAAGCCAGGGCCGGCAGTGCGGAGACGAGAATCGCCAGGACCGGCAGCACCAGCCCGTACTGCTTGAGCAGCGCGAAGGCATCGGGCCCGACCGACAGACCGATTGCAGCGATGAAGGTCGCCAGGCCGAAGTCCTTCATGAACTCCGCAGCATGCAGCGGTATCGCGCCACAAAGCGGACGATGCATGTGGAGCCAGCCGAAGACCAGGCCGGAGACGAGCGCACCACCGCCGGTCCCCAGCGTCAGGTTCAGGGCGCCGATCCTGAAGCTCAGTTCTCCCAGCAGGAGACCCGCGACCACTCCCAGCCCGAGCATCACGAAGTCGGTACTCGAAGTCGCCGGGAGCAGGTGGCCGAGCTCCGGGGCCGCCCGCGTGATCGCGTCCTCGGAGCCGTAGAGCGTCAGGACGTCGCCCTGCTCGAGAACGGTGCCCGGCAAAGCGGGAACGACATGCCCGAGCCGCCTGATGCGCGAAATGAAGACACCGCGCCGCTGTTCCGCGCTCGCCAGCCGACGAAGATCCCGAATCCGGCGCCCCGTCACCTCGCTGCGGACGAGCACGACCTCACGCTCGACGAGCGGAACGTTGTCTCCTGCCGGCATCGGCACTTCGGCGCCCAATCTCTCACTGATCGCGATCACGGCGCGGCGGCGGCCGAGCACGAGGACAACATCGTCGGCCTCCAGCACCATGTCCGTGGTTGCCTTGGTGAAGCCTTCGCCGCGGCCGACCTGTTCGATGGTCACAACGCCATTGACGCTGTTTTCGAAGGCGCCGACGCTGCTTCCCGCAATCGGCCCGGCATGGAAGCAGCGCGAGACGATCTCGGGCACGCCGTTCTCCTTGCCCGCGTCGTCCTCGGCTCCCAGTTGTTTTGCAAGCGCGGCGGATTCCTCGCGCACGTCGATCCGCAGCAGCAGGGGACCGATCTGCGTCGTGAAGACGACGATCGCCACGAGGCCGAAGAGATAGGTCACGCTGTAGGCCGTCGCCATGTTGGATTGCAGCCGCGCCACTTCGGCTGCCGGCAGGGCCAGCCGGGCGATCGCATCCGAAGCCGTCCCGAGCACAGCCGATTCCGTGGCCGAGCCGGCGAAGAGCCCCGACGTGGTGCCGGGATCCAGCCGGAACAAGACGATGGCCGCTACAAGCAGCAGCAGGACGGTCCCGACCTCCACAAAGGACAGGATTCCATAGCGCCAGCCACCGCGGATATTGTTGAAGAACTGCGGGCCGGCCGTAAATCCGAGAGCGAAGATAAACAGCGCAAACGCCGTGTTCTTCAGGTCCGCGCTGATGGTGACGCCAAGCTGCCCGAGCGCCAATGCGACGAAGAGCGTGCCGCAGACACCGCCGATTTGGACAGGACCGATTCTGACCTTTCCGATCAAATGGCCAAGAGCCAGCGAAATGAACAGTGCAACAACCGGCTGTTCAACAAATGCCACGATGGACCCCAGTTCCAGAGCAGTGGTCGACGGCGACTATTCGCTGCCGGCTCCTACGCTGCAAGAGCCATTGCCCGGGGCGCCATTCCTCGCCGGCAATTCGCCGGCATATATTGGGCTAGTTCGCGCGCCCTCGACGTGTTTGGCGTCGAGGGCAGACGGCCCCCTTCGCCATTGCATGTCCGCGATGCGCAAGGCCATTCCCATGAGCTTGCGCTGGGTCGGCGTCGACAAGGATGGCTGCTTTCCCGTGCCCACGGGGCCCGGCCTCGGCGTCAGCTATGACTGGGATTACATTCGAGCCCATCAGACGGGGCGGGAGCTGTTCAAGCTCTAGAAGCGCATTGGGAGGGCCGGCCTTTTTCGGGCTGGCCCTGGTCCTTTCTACCGCCGCCTTGGGGCGACGGGCATGCCGGGAATCGTCTTCAGTCCGGATAGAGAGATAGAGATTCGCATTGGCTCGGGAGGTGACGCCGCCGATCGCCCTCCCGCAGAAGGCGGAGATCAAGCCGTCTTGAGGTTCACCGCCGAGGACTTGCCGGTCTTGCGATCGGCCTCGAGATCGTAGCTGATCTTCTGGCCTTCGTTCAGGCCGCGGAGGCCCGAGCGCTCGACAGCGCTGATATGGACGAAAATATCGCTTCCGCCCGCGTCAGGGGTGATGAAACCATAGCCCTTGGTCTCGTTGAACCATTTCACGGTACCCGTGCTCACGTGCTATTCCTTCAGTCGCTATTCAGGTTGGCTTATGCCAACCCGGGAACACTGTAGGGTCGAAAATACGCATGTGGCAATGATGCCGTGAAAAACCGCGTCGGCGCCCGCAAAACGCCCCAATGCTCAGGAGCGTCCACCGTCGACGGAGAGCACCTGGCCGCTGATCCAGCCGGCCTGTTCGCTAAGGAAAAACAGCGTCGCATTGGCAATGTCCTCGGGCGTACCGAGGCGTCGGGTGTGGATGCTCTCGACCAGTTTCTTCTGGCCGGCTTCGCCATAGCTTTGCCATTGCCGTTCCGTTGCCGGGTTGGAGCGCACAAAGCCGGGCGCGACGGAGTTCACCGTGATGCCATGCGGGCCGAGTTCCCAGGCGAGTTGCTTCGTCAGCCCGACCAGCGCGTGCTTGGCGCTGGCATAGGCCTGGATGCCGGTCAGGCTCGGGCGCAATCCCGCACCGGACGAGATGGTGACGATGCGGCCATAGCCGGCCTGTTTCATCACCGGCGCGGCGGCCTGCGCCAGGAAGAAGGCGGCATCGACATTGGCGGCGAAAATGCTGCGCCAGTCTGCTTCCGGAATCTCTTCGATCGGCCGGCCGATCTGGCCGCGCACCCCACCCGCCGCATGGACGAGCAGGTCGAGCGAGCCGCTTTCGGTCGAGATCTTGCCGACCAGATCGCGCGCCGCGTCCGGCGTCGCGAGATCGACGGCATGAAACCCGGCCCCGATCTCCGCGGCGGTCTTCGCGACCCCCTCGGCATCGATATCGGCGAGTTGCACCGCGGCCCCGGACCGAGCCAGGGCTGTTGCGATGGCCCGGCCGATGCCTTGGGCGGCGCCTGTGACGAGGGCTACGCGATTGTCGAAGCGGAGTTGCATTGGTCGATCAGCACCTTCAGCGTATCGAAGGAGAGTGGGCGCTCGCCGTCCTCGACCTCGTGGATCAGTTTCACCAGCGTCTCGATCGTCGGGGTCGGAACGCCGGCCTCGCGCCCGAGGCGCGCGATGATGCCGATCTGGGGATCGACCTCGGTCTTGCGCTTGCGCACGGCAAGGTCGCGCCAGATCCCGGAATGCGTCTTGGCCGTCTTCGAGGTGTAATCGGCAAGCCAGGCGATCGCCGCGATCTGCGGATATTCCGGCCGTCCCGGTGCGAAGACCATCGGATCGAACTCGCCGAAGCCGAGCGAGGAGACGCCGCGCGCCGCCGCGACCGCACCGACCTCCCGCCCGAGCTCGAGCCAGACGGCGAGCCGCTTGGGATCGGCGAAATTCGCCGACATCGAATCATCCGTCAGCGCGGTAGCAAACAGCATAGCCCCATAGGCGAGCTTGCCCCAGAGATAGCCCCAGATATTGCCGGTCAGAATCGAGTCGGGCTCGAAGAGCAGCATCAGCTTGTGCATTTCGAGGGCGCGCGGCGTCATCGCGCCGTCGATCTCGCCCACGACGACTGCGCCGCGGTTGCCATAGAGAATCGCGCCCGGCCCATGCCAGTCCGCGCCGAAATTGACGAAGCAGCCCATCGTGCGGGCCTCGCCGACGTGCCTGGCAATCGCCAGTTCGTTGAGACCATTCTGGGCGGAGAGCACGAAGCCGTCCTCGGCCAGATGCGGGGCGAGCGCGTCAAGTGCTGCCTCCGTGGCGCCCGCCTTCACCGCGAGCACGATGCGCTTGTAGGTTCCTGTCAGCTCCGCCGGCGTCACCGCGGGCACGACCTGGCGAAATTCCTCGATCGGGCCGCTGATCGCGAGGCCCGTCGTCCGGCAGGCTTCGACATGTTCGGGGACGACATCGACGAGCAGGACAGGAATGCCCGCGCGCGTCCAATAGGCCCCCAGCGTGCCGCCAATTGCGCCCGCGCCCCAGATGACGATCGGCTCAGGCGAGTTCACGCGGCCGCCTCGAGCTGGCCGGCGACTTCGACATCGCCATGCGTCGCGACATGGATGAAGCCGTCAGGCGTCACCCAACCACGATACATGCCAGCGGAATTATAGGGCGCGACGATGCTGCCATCGGCGCCAATCGCGACCAGGCCAGCCCCGATCCTGTGCTCGGTGAGCTCGGCGATCGCCCTGGCGGTCGCCTCCTCGAGACTCAGGCCGGCATAGGCCATCAGCGAGGCGATCTCGTGCCCGACGCAGTAGCGGATGAAATACTCGCCCTTGCCCGTGCCCGAGACCGCGCAACGCCCGTCGCGCGCGTAAGTGCCGGCACCGATGATCGGCGAATCGCCGACACGGCCAGCCGGCTTGTTGGTGTAGCCACCCGTGGAGGTCGCGGCTGCGAGATGGCCCTGGGCATCCAGCGCGACCGCGCCGACCGTGCCGTGCTTCTCAGCCTCGCTTGCTTCGGACATGGTGCCGACGAGCTCACGGATCTTCATCGAGGACAGGTTCTTGCGGCGCCGCTCGGTCGAGAAATATTCGTTCTCGACCATGTCGAGCCCCTCCGACTCGGCGAAGCTGTCCGCGGCCGTGCCGGCCAGGAAAAGCGGGTCGCCGCGGCGCATCAGCACCTTGGCGGCGCCGATCGGGTTCCGGATGCGTTTGACGCCACAGAGGGCGCCGGCGGCCAGCGTCTCGCCATCCATGATGGAGGCGTCGAGCTCATGCTCGCCATCCGCGTTGAACGCGGCGCCGTGGCCGGCATTGAAATGCGGCGAGTTCTCCATCACCAGCACTGCGGCCTCGACCGCATCGACGGCCGAGCCGCCCTTGCTGAGAATGGCCCAGCCGGCGCGGAGCGAGGCGGCGAGATCGGCCTTGGCCTCGGTCCACTCCGTTTCGGTCATCTCGGCCTTAGGCAAAGTGCCACAGCCGCCATGAATGGCCAGGGCAAGAGGTGAGGTTGTCATGGGTAATCCTGGTGCGTTTCCCTCTCTCCCGCAGTGGGAGAGGTCGAACCGTGTAGTCGGGAAAGGGGAGAGCAGGCGGCGGGGCACATACCCCACCTACTGGCCCTGCGGCTAGTCTCTCCACGCATGCCCGCTACTCGTCCGGCGCGTTTTTATACCGGTTCCCGCATATCCGCAGGAACCGGGCAACCGAGGCCGAAGCCTCATTTCTTGGCGGGCTTGATGTCCATAGCAAGCGTGTCCTCGTCCACGCGCGGCCTGATCGCGACCTTATCCTTCTGCATGGCCCAGGCCGAGCCGACGGCGACGATCGGCAGGCGCGGACGGTCCTGTGCGACGATGCCATTGGCATCGGAGAGGAGCTTGTTGCGCTTGCCCTCGTCCATCTCGACCGCCGCATCCTCGATCAGCTTGTCGAGCTCGGCGTTCTTGTAACCCAGCACGTTGAAGGCACCGAGCTTCTTCGCCGGATCGTTGGAGTGCACCACCGAGGAGAGCGTGTAGTTTGACTCACCGGTCAGCGTGCCCCAGCCGGACATCGACATCGAGAAATCGCCGCGCAGGCGGGCCGGGAAGAAGACCGCGCCCGGCTGGGCATTGGCATTTACCTCGATGCCGATCCGCGCCAGCATCTGCGCGATGGAGGTGCCGACCTGACGGTCGCCGGGGAGGCGATCATTGGTGAACGAGAAGGCGACCTTGAAGCCGTTGGCGTAACCGGCCTCCTCCATCAGCTTCTTGGCCTTGGCCAGGTCGGGCTTCAGCGGCGGCAGCGACTTGTTGTAGCCGGCGATATCCGGCGTCACGAGCTGGTTCACCGGCGAGCCGAGACCTTCCATCGCAATCTCCGCAAGGGCCGGGCGATCGATGGCGAGATCGATCGCCTCGCGCACCTTGACGTCCTGAAGCGGGTTCTTTGGCAGCGGCGAGCCATCCTTGGCGCTGACCTGCGGGGACTTGTCCCGCATGTCGAGCTCCATGTTGAAGACATAGACCGTATCGACCGTGGTGACCGCGAGCTTGGCGTCGCGTTTCAGTGTCGGCACATCGGATGCCGGTGCACGTACGATGATATCGACCTGCCCGGCCTTGAGCTGGGCGACGCGGGCGGCGTCGTTCGGCAGTTCCTTGCGCAGCACGCGGGCCCAAGGCTCCTTCTCGCCCCAATAGCCGTCGAAGCGCTCCAGCACGAGCTGGTCCTTCGGCGTCCAGGATACGAACTTGTAGGGGCCGGTGCCGACCGCTGCCTTGCCGGTATTGAAGGCCTCGTTGGCATTGTCCTTGGTCAGTCCGGCGGCCGCCTTGTGGGAGACGATGAAGAGGCGGATGAAGTCGTTCGGCAAGTTCGGGGCCGGTCCGTCGGTCACGATATGGACCGTCAGCGGATCGATGATCTTCACCTCCTTGACGCGGCGTACATAGATCGTGGTCGGGTTCGGCCCGGCGACCACGGGAATGCGCTCGATCGAGAATTTCACGTCCTCGGCGGTGAAGTCGGAACCGTCATGGAACTTGACGCCGGGGCGCAGCTTGAACTCCCAGACCGAAGGCTCGATTGCCTTCCAGCTGGTCGCGAGCCGCGGCTCGATCTGCAGCTTGTCGCCCGACCAGGTCAGCGTGTCGAAGACATGCTTCAGCGCTTCGGCATGGGTGCCGGTCGCGGTGAAATGCGGATCGATCGATTCCGGGCCGGCGCGCACGCCAATCGTGAGCGTCTGCGCAAGCGCGATCCCGGAGACCGAGGCGCTGAGCGCGGCCGCGAGCGCGAAGGTGCGGACGGTCGTTGCAAAATTCATGACGAGTTCCCCTGTTTTGTTTCGGTAAAGGCCGACATGTCGGCCCTCCCGCTGGTTTGGTTTGCGGCCTCGACGGTGGCAGTCGGCCCACGCAGCGAGGCTCCGTTGTGTCACTTGATTAGGCGATCCTGGCTCGACTGTTGTTCTGAATTGGCACGGTGCGGCAGTGGAGACCCACCACCATCCCGCGATTCTTTGGAAGAACGCTTCGCTCGACCCGGTCTATGACAGGGGTTCGAGATCCGCCGGCCACACCGGAGAGGCAATGACGAGCTTGTCCATCAATTCGCAAAGCTGGCGCTGCTCGGCTTCGGTCAAGGCCGAAAGCATGGCGCTCTGCTGCTTCACCATCAGCGGCATGGTCTCCTCGAAAATGGCGCGTCCTGCAGGCGTCAGGCGCAGCACGAAGCTGCGCAGATCGTCCCGGTCCGTCTCGCGCTTGAGCAGACGCCGGGTCAGCAGCTTCTGGATGGCGCGGCTGAGCGTGTTCTTCGGCAAGCCGGACGAGGACACGATGTTCTTTGCAGCCACCCCCTCCTTCAGGCCGACTGCGTAGAGCGCGACGAATTCCGGCCGGACCAGGCCGTAGCGGGTCTCGATCCAGCGATAGACCGGATCGTTGAAGCGGAAGGCGACGAAGTTCAGCCGGAACGACAGCCAGCAGGGATTGTCCCAGAGCTTGGTGACGGTGAGCGGATCGAGATCACGCAACGCCGCTTCGCGCTCATGATCGAGACGCGAAAGGGATGTGGGGGCGCGGCGCATGATGAGCTCCCGTTTAGTTCCAAATGGAACTTGACGACGTTCTGGCTGGGAGTCAAGGATGGCGCACTGCCAGAGAAAAGCAAGGAACGGGCCGTGCGTGTCGCCGAGATGAACTGGATGCAGATCGAAGCTCAGGCCCAGCGGGATAACCGCTGCGTACTGCCGCTCGGCTGTGTCGAGCAGCACGCCTATCTGAGCCTCGCCACCGACGCGATTCTGGCCGAGAAAGTGGCCGGCGACGCTGCCGAGCCGCTGAATGTGCCCGTCTTCCCGGTACTGGCCTATGGCATGACGCCAGGCTTCGTCGCCTTCCCCGGCACCGTCTCGCTGCGGATGAGCACCTATGTCGCGCTGATCGAGGACATGCTGGAGGGCTTCTACCGCTCCGGTTTCCGCCGCATCGTGCTGGTCAACGGCCATGGCGGCAATGCGCCCGTGATGACCTTCTGTACGGAATGGATGGGCCGCCGCCCCGATGCCAGCGTCAAACTGCATGATTGGTGGGCAGGGCCCCGCTTCCAGGCGGCGGTGAAGGCGGTCGATCCCGCCGCTTCGCATGCCTCCTGGATGGAAAACTTCCCCTGGACCCGTCTCGACGGCGTCGCCATGCCCGAGGCGGTGAAGCCGCCCTTCGACCGCGCGCTTTACCAGGCCTCGAACCCGGCGAAGAAGCGCGAGATCCTGGGCGACGGCAATTTCCACGGGCGCTACCAGCGCTCCGACAATGAGATGCTCAGTCTCTGGCAGGTCGGCGTCGAGGAGACGCGGGCGGTGATCGCGGAGAACTGGCCGTGACCGCAGGCGCCAGGCGCTTCGTCAGATGCTAGGGCACATCCTCGGGCGCATCGTCCAGGCGCTGCTGGTGATGCTCGTCATGTCGGCGCTGGTTTTCGTCGGCGTCTACGCCATCGGCAACCCGATCGACGTGCTGATCGGGCCCGATGTCAGTCAGGAGATGAGACTCGAGACGATTGCCCGCTACGGGCTCGATCGACCGCTCTGGGAACAGTATTTCACCTTCCTCGGGCGTGTGCTCCACGGCGATTTCGGCCGCTCCTTCGTCTTCGGCATGCCGGTGTTGGAACTTATCCTGTCGCGCCTGCCCGCGACGCTGGAACTGACGCTGGCTGCCGTCTTCGGAGCGGCCCTGATCGGCGTGCCGGCCGGCATCTATGCCGGCTACAAGCCCGACAGCCTGCTCGCCAAGATCATCATGGCGATCTCGATCCTCGGTTTCTCCGTGCCGACCTTCTGGATCGGACTGGTTCTGATCATCACCTTCGCAGTCGAGCTGCAATGGCTGCCTGCCGGCGGCCGCGGCGAGACCGCGTCGCTTTTCGGCGTCGAATGGAGTTTTCTGACGCTGAACGGGCTCAGCCACCTGCTGCTGCCGGCCCTCAACCTCGCCTTCTTCAAGCTCGCCCTGATGACGCGGCTGGCCCGGGCCGGGACGCGCGAGGTGATGCTGACCGACACCGTGAAATTTGCCCGGGCCGCCGGACTTTCGGAATGGACCGTCCTGCGCCGGCATGTGCTGCGCCTCATCGCGATCCCGATCGTCACCGTCTTCGGGCTCGAATTCGCCTCGACGCTCGCCTTCGCGGTCGTCACCGAGACGATCTTCTCCTGGCCCGGCATCGGCAAGCTGATCATCGACTCCATCACCTCGCTCGACCGGCCGGTCATGGTTGCCTATCTGATGCTCGTCGCCTTCGTCTTCATCACCATCAATTTCCTGGTCGATCTGACCTATGTCGCGCTCGATCCGCGCCTGAGAAAGGCGCGCGCGTAATGAAGCAGGCTTCGCCCCTCGCCCGATTCTGGAACGAGTTCCGCGAGAGCAAGGTGGCGCTCGCAGCCCTCGTCGTCGTCGTGTTGATGATCGGCGTGGCGCTCCTTGCGCCCTGGATCGCGCCGCAGGATCCCTATGATCTCGCCAATCTCACACTGTCAGATGCGCGCCGCCCGCCGGGCTATGTCGGCTCCGGCGGCTTCACCCATCTTCTCGGCACCGACGCGCAGGGCCGCGACCTGTTCTCGGCCATCCTCTATGGCCTGCGCATCTCACTGCAGATGGGGCTGATTGCCGGTTCGCTCGCTTTCACGGTCGGCGTCACGCTTGGCATCACCGCCGCCTATCTCGGTGGCCGCTGGGAAGCGTTCATCATGCGCGTCATCGACCTTCAGCTCGCCTTCCCGGCGATCCTGCTCGCACTGGTGATCTCGGCCGTGCTCGGCCAGGGCAAATTCCAGCTGATCGCGGCGCTGGCAGCCGCGCAATATGCGTACTTTGCCCGTACAGCCCATGGCGCAGCCGCTGCCGAACGGGGCAAGGACTATGTCGAGGCGGCTTTTTCGACGCCGCTGCCAGCGCGCCGGGTGGTCTGGCGCCATATCCTGCCGAACTGCCTGCCGCCCCTGATCGTGGTCGCGACGGTGCAGGTGGCGAGCGCCATCGCGCTCGAAGCGACGCTTTCCTTTCTCGGTGTCGGCCTGCCGGTGACCGAGCCCTCGCTCGGCATGCTGATCGCCAACGGCTTCCAGTACATGATGTCGGGCCGTTACTGGATTTCGATCTATCCCGGCGTCGCGCTGATCATCCTGATCGTTGCCATCAACCTCGTCGGCGACCAGATCCGCGACCAGGTCAACCCAAGGCTCAGGCGATGAGTGGCTCGGCCGAGGCAGTGCCGCTGCTCGAGGTCCGGGACCTCGCGACGCATTTTCACACCCGTGCCGGCGTCGTGAAAGCCGTCGACGGGGTATCCTTTTCCCTGAAGCGCGGCGAGGTCATGGGCCTCGTCGGCGAATCCGGCTCCGGCAAGAGCATCACAGGCTTTTCGATCATCGGCCTGATCGATCCGCCCGGAAAGATCGAAAGCGGCTCGATCCGGCTCGAAGGGCGGGAATTGATCGGATTGCCGTCCCGCGAGCTGCGCGCCATTCGCGGCAAGGTCATCTCGATGGTCTTCCAGGACCCGCTGATGACCCTGAACCCGGTCCTGACCATCGGCGCCCAGATCCTGCTGGCGCTGGAAGCGCATGAGAAGGTTTCGGCCGAAGCGGGGCGCAAGCGTGCGATCGCGGCGCTCGCCCAGGTTCGGATTCCAGAACCCGAGGCGAAGGTCGATTTCTACCCGCATCAGTTCTCCGGCGGGATGCGCCAGCGCGTCGCCATCGCCATCGCGCTGCTGCACCGGCCAAAACTGATCATCTGCGACGAACCGACCACGGCACTCGATGTCTCGATCCAGGCCGAGATCCTGGCCGAAATGAAGGAGCTGGTGGCGGAGCTCGGCATGGCACTGATCTGGATCAGCCATGATCTGGCGACAGTCGCCTCGATCGCCAGCCGCGTCTGCGTGATGCGCCACGGCAAAATCGTCGAGACCGGGCCGGTGCTCGACGTGCTGACCAGGCCGCAGCATCCCTACACCCAGTCGCTGCTCGATTCGCTGCCATCCCGCGCCAAGCCGGGCACTTTCCTTGCCCGCGGCGGCGGTGTCCCCGATGCATCGCCGCCGGCACGCAGATCCGGTGCCTCGCCGTCGCGTGGATCGAAGGCGGACGCCTCCTATTTCGTCATTCAGGACGTCAGCAAGCTGTTCCAGACCCCGCCCGGCATCCTGCGCCTGCTCGGCCAGAAGCTTGGGCTGTCGCAGCCCAGCCGTGGCGTCCAGGCCGTCGATTCCGTCAGCCTGACCGTCCCGCGGGGCGAGGCGCTCGGCCTCGTCGGCGAATCGGGCTCGGGCAAATCAACGCTCGGGCGCATGGCGGCCGGCATATACGCGCCGAATTCCGGCACGGTGCGGCTGGAGGGCGAGCCGGTGATGGGCGGCGGCGCGCGGCCGCACAAGAACACCACCCGGATCCAGACCATCTTCCAGGACCCCTTCGCCTCGCTCAATCCGCGGATGAGCATCGGCGACAGCATCGCCGAGGGGCCGATCGCCCATGGCATCGTCACCAGGGCGGGGGCGGCCGAATATGTCCGGCAATGGCTCGCCGCCGTCGGGCTCGATCCCGCCTTCGCCAGCCGCTATCCGCATCAATTCTCCGGCGGCCAGCGCCAGCGCGTCGCAATTGCGCGTGCGCTCGCCATGCAGCCTGATGTCGTGGTCTGCGACGAGCCGGTCGCCTCACTCGACGTCTCGATCCAGGCACAGATCATCAACCTGCTGATGCGGTTGCGGACCGAGCTGAACCTGACCCTGATCTTCATCTCGCACGACCTCTCGGTGGTGCGCCATCTCTGCGACCGGGTCGCGATCATGTATCACGGCAAGATCGTCGAGGAGGGGCCAGCGGGTCAAATCTACGACAATCCGCGCCACGAATACACACGCAGGCTCCTGGCCGCCGTGCCGGTCCTGCCGACCGCCCCGCCAGCCTGAAGGACACCCGCCATGACCGAACCTGCTCTCGAACCTTGGCAATGGCCCGAGGAGGTCTGGCGCGGCAAGGTCGAGCGCGTGCGCGCCGGCCGCAACCTGAAGCCCACGAAATGGAAGAACGGCGCGCGCTGCGCCGTCGCCCTCTCCTTCGACGTCGATCACGAGACGAACGAATTGCGCGATGGCGGCAAATCGGTCGGCCGCCTCTCCTGGGGCCAGTATGGCAACCGCGTCGGCATGCCGCGCATCCTCAGCCTGATGGCGAAGGAACAAATCCAAGCGACCTTCTTCGTGCCGGCGGTGACCGCCCTGCTCTATCCCGACGAGCAACGCCGCGTCATCGCGGAAGGCCACGAGATCGGCCTGCATGGCTGGATCCACGAGGTCAACACCGCCGTGCCGCCCGCGGCCGAACGCGAACTGCATCTGCGCTCAGCCGATACGCTGGAGAAGATCACCGGCGTCAGGCCGGTCGGTATGCGCACACCGTCCTGGGACTTTTCGGAAGAGACCCTGAGCATCGAGCGCGAACTCGGCCTGCTCTACGATTCATCGCTCTTCGCCGATGACGACCCTTACGAGATCATCGAGAAGGGCGAGCCGACGGGCATTGTCGAGCTCCCGGTCGAATGGATTCGCGACGATGCGGTCTATTTCAACATGAACCGTTTCCAGGCGCTGCGGCCCTACACGGCACCGGAAGCCGTTTTCGACATCTTCCGCCGCGAATTCGACCGCGCTCATGAGGAAGGCGGACTCTTCCTGCTGACCATGCATCCCCATGTCATCACCTACCGCTCGCGTATCTGGATCCTCGAGGAGCTGATCCGGCATGCCAAGGCGAAAGGCGATTGCTGGTTTGCCAGCCATGCCGAGATCGCGCGCTATGTGAAGGCCGAGGCCGGGCTTTAGCCCGCAGAGCGCAGGTTGGGCAGGGAGGAACCCTGCCCAATTTCGGCCGTTTTCGGTTCATGGCGGGTTCAGTGCGCAAGCGCGCTGATAGCCCCAGCCACTGAAACGGAAACGGAACTCATGACGCGCACGAAAAACTGGCTTCTGATCGGTACTGTCCTTCCCGGCCTGACCCTGTCGCATGGCGGCTTCGCGGTCGAACCGGCGCAGGCACCGATGAGACTAGCGCAAGCTCCTGCGCCGTCGGACGAAGAGCCCGGACAGCCGCGCCGGCCTCGCCCCCCGGGAGCGCCAGCTGCGCCCGGCGAGGCGCGCCCGCCTGGGGCCGAACGCCCGCGGCCGGCTCCCGGAGCGCCCGGGGCGCCGCCGGCGATCCAGCGGCCGGTCGCGCCTCCGGCGCCAAGCGCAGCGCCACCCGCGCAGCCACGCCCACCTGCCGCGCCGCCGCCTGAACCGCGCCGCGAGCCGCAGATGCCGCGCCCCGTGCCGCCGATCACCGCGCCGGGAGCCGGCGAACCCGGACGTCCGCCAGCCCTGCGGCCGCAACCCGCGCCCCCGCCCTCCGCACCTCAGCCAATCCCGGCGGTGCCGCGCCCGGCTCCGCCAGCCCAGCCCAGCCAGCCTCAGGCCGTGCCGCCGCGCGCCCAGCCGCCTGTCTCGGCCCCCGGGCAGCCGCCGGCAGCCCGTCCGATTCCCGCCCCGCAGGCGCAGCCGCCGGCAACCGCACCGTTGACGCCCCCACCGGGAGGGCGTGCTCCCGGAGCGGCTCCGCAAGCCCAGCCGCCCGCCACCGCGCCGCTGGCGCCATCTCCTGCCGGCCGTGCGCCCGGCACGCCACCGGCCGGCCAACCGCCCGTGGCAGCCCCCGGCCAGGCGCCAGCGACAGCTCCGGGCCAGCCCCCGGCGGCTCGCCCGACGCCAGCACCGTTGCCAGGAACTGCTCCGCAAGCCCAGCCCCCCGCCACCCAGCCTCTGGTGCCGCCTCCGGGCGGTCGTGCGCCCGGCGCGCCGCCAGCCGGCCAACCGCCTGTGACCGCTCCCGGCCAGGCACCAGCGACGGCTCCGGGCCAGCCCCCGGCGGCTCGCCCGTCACCGGCGCCGGTGCCAGGAACGGCTCCGCAAACCCAGCCGCCCGTGACCCAGCCACTGGTGCCGCCTCCGGGTGGTCGTGCGCCCGGCGCGCCGCCAGCCGGCCAACCGCCTGTGACCGCTCCCGGCCAGGCGCCGGCGACGGCTCCGGGCCAGCCG
>NZ_JBFRHE010000019.1:0-90721 GCF_052115715.1 Allobosea sp. 2KB_26 | reverse complement strand
CGAGGTCGTGGCCATGGCCAATGACACGCCCTTCGGGCTCGCCGCCTATTTCTACACCCGGGATCTCGGTCGCGCCTTCCGCGTCGCCGAGGAGCTCGAATACGGCATGGTCGGCATCAACTCCGCCATCCTCGGCACCGAGGTCGCGCCTTTCGGTGGCGTCAAGGAATCCGGCCTCGGCCGCGAGGGCTCCCTCCACGGCATGGATGAGTTCGTCGAGATCAAGTACATGCTCCTCGGCGGGCTGGGCGCGTGACAGGTCAGGACAAGCTCATGAGCCCGGACGATCTCAAGAAGCAGGCGGCCGCGCGCGCGCTCGAACTGGTTCGCCCGGGCATGAGGCTCGGCCTCGGCACGGGCTCGACGGCGAAGCATTTCGTCGACCTGCTCGGCGCTCGCGTCGCGGCGGGGCTGGATGTGCTCTGCGTCGCGACCTCCGAAGCGACGCAGGCCCAGGCCCAGGCCCTGGCCATCCCGATGTCGACGCTCGATCAGACGCCGGAGCTCGATCTGACGGTGGATGGTGCCGACGAGGTCGATCCGCAGCTGCGTCTGATCAAGGGCGGCGGTGCGGCCCATCTGCGCGAGAAGATCGTCGCGGTGGCCTCGAAGCGCATGGTCGTCATCGCCGACGACACCAAGCTGGTCGAGACGCTCGGGCGTTTCCCGCTGCCGATCGAGGTCGTGCCTTTCGGGCTCGAGGCGACGCGCCGCGCCGTGGCCTTCGCGATCGCGGCGTCGGGGGCGGAAGGCGAGCTCACGCTGCGGCTGCGCCCGGATGGCTCGACGCTGGTCACCGATGGCGGCCACTTCATCCTGGATGCCCATCTCGGGCGCATCGAACAGCCCGAGGCGCTCGCCGCCGCCCTGAACGCCGTTCCGGGCGTGGTCGAGCACGGGCTCTTCCTCGGCATTTGCTCCTGCGCCATCCTCGCCAGCAGCTCGGGCCTGAAGATTCTCGGCACGATCGAATGATTCCATTCCGGCGCAATCCGCGCTAAGGAGACGCGCACCACGCCGCCCGGAACCGGACGGATACGTCACCACGCCGATTGCGGCGATACCGAAACCGCCGGGCCGACCGGCTCGCTTGCCGAAGGGCGGGCGAGGGTCATGCCCGGGCTGTGTGAGTTAGCCTGATAATGAAGGGGCCCAACGCAATGTTCCGTCACCACCTCGCCGGCGTGGCCGTCGGTCTGGCGCTTGTTTTCGCCGTGCCTGCGCAGGCCCAGGCTCCGGCTGCGACCCCGGCTCCGGCCTCCACGGTGACGCCTTCGCAGCTCCAGGCTGGCCGCGATGTCGTGATCTCCTCGGGCATCGCACAGTCCTTCGAGTCGATTTACGGCGAGTTTCGCGATCGCGTCCGCCAGATCGTCGGCACCACCCGTCCCGAGATCCAGAAGGATCTGAATGAGGTGATCGACACGCTGAAGCCGGAATCCGATCAGAAGATCGCGGAGATGATCACCGCGGCGGGCGAGATCTTCGCGAAGAAGATGACCGAGTCCGACCTCAAGGAGGTCGCGGCCTTCTTCAAATCGCCGGTCGGGCAGCGCTACAATGCCTTCCGTCCGCAGGCGATCGACGAGATCTTCGTCGTGCTGCAGCCTTGGACCCTGCAGACCAGCAACTTCCTGTTCGATCGGTTCAGCCAGGAAATGCGCAAGCGCGGCCACCAGCTCTAAGCCGCCGAACAAGCAGTCCAACGAGAAGGCCGCCGGTGGTGAACCGGCGGCCTTTTTGGTTTTCGACGCGGCGTGGGGGGCTGTCCGTTGACCGGTGCTGCGCATCCGAGCTCCATCATCTGTACGGGGCGTCCGCTGGGGCGCCCCGGCGCGATGTTCGGGCCGATGCCTCAGTCCTCGGAGGCCTTGAAACGGTTCAGCCCGCTCATCACGAAGGGCGCGACGAGCCCGATGAAGGCCAGGCCGAGCAGGATCGCGGAGCCAGGGTTCTCCAGCAGGATCATCGGGTCGCCGAGGCTGATCTGGAGCGCGCGGCGCAATTGCGCTTCCGCCATCGGGCCGAGGATGAGCCCGACCACCATGGGCGCGACCGGATAGTCGTAGCGGCGCATCAGGAAGCCGAGGAAGCCGAAGACGAAGAGCATCGAGAGTTCGACCACCGAGGCCTTGACCGCGAGTGTGCCCATCGCCGCGAAGACAAGGATGCCGGCATAAAGCCAGGGCTGGGGGATCGCCAGAAGCCTGACCCAGAGCCCGATCAGCGGCAGGTTGATGATCACCAGCATCGTGTTGGCGATGAAGAGCGAGGCGATAAGGCCCCAGACGAGATCGGGGCGTTCGGCGAAGAGCAGCGGGCCAGGGTTGAGCCCGTATTGCTGGAAGCCGGCCAGCATGATCGCGGCCGTCGCTGAGGTCGGCAGGCCGAGCGTCAGCAGCGGCACCAGCGTGCCGGCGGCCGAGGCATTGTTGGCCGCTTCCGGGCCGGCGACGCCTTCAATCGCGCCCTTGCCGAACTCGTCGGGATATTTGCAGAGCTTCTTCTCGGTCGAATAGGACAGGAAGGTCGGCACTTCGGCGCCGCCTGCCGGCAGGGCGCCGATCGGGAAGCCGAAGGCGGTACCGCGCAGCCATGGCGCCCAGGAGCGCTTCCAGTCCTCCTTGGTCATCCATAGCGAGCCCTTGATCGGGACGATCTCCTCCGGGTCGCGGAAGCGCTTGGAGGCGACATAGAGCGCCTCGCCGACTGCAAACAGGCCGACCGCCAGCGTCGTCACCTCGACGCCGTCGAGCAGTTCAGGCACGCCGAAGGTCAGCCGCGCCTGTCCGGTCAGGCGGTCGATGCCGATAAGGCCCAGAGTGACGCCGATGGCGAGGCTGGTGATCCCGCGCAGGGGCGAATCGCCGAAGGTCGCCGATACCGTGACGAAGGCGAGGATCATCAGAGCGAAATAGTCCCACGGCCCGAACTTGACCGCGACCTCAACCAGCCAGGGCGCGAGGAACGCGAGGCCCAACGTGGCGATGGTGCCGGCGACGAAGGAGCCGATCGCGGAGGTCGCCAGTGCCGGGCCGCCGCGGCCGGCCTTGGCCATCTTGGAACCCTCGAGCGCGGTTGCGAGCGAGGCACTCTCACCTGGCGCGTTGATCAGGATCGCAGTGGTCGAACCGCCATACATGCCGCCGTAATAGATGCCGGCGAACATGATCAGCGAGCCGGCGGGATCAAGCTTGAAGGTCACCGGCAGGAGCAGCGCGACCGTCAGCGCCGGTCCGATGCCCGGCAGGACGCCGACCGCGGTGCCGAGGAAGACGCCGACCAGCGCGAAAAGCAGTTTCGATGGCTCGATCGCGACGGAGAAGCCATGCATCAGGGCGTTGAATGTGTCCATTGTCCCGGCTCCTCAGAACAGCTTTTCAAGCGGACCGGACGGCAGCGTCAGCTGCAGCAGCTTGGAGAACATCAGGAAGATGGCAAGCCCGAGCACGAGGCCGATGCCGAAATCGACGGCCAGTGCCTGACGGCCGAAGGAGCGCGCGGTCGCGGAGAAGACGATGGCCGTCGCAATGATGAAGCCGCCGCCGAGCCCGATGCAGGCGATCAGGCCGATCAATCCGCCCGTCAGCCAGAGCACCGCGGTGCTGTCGACCGCCTCGGGCTTGGGCAGGCCCTCTCGGAACGCGACGACGAGATGGCACAGGCCCAGCACACCAAGGACGGCGCTGACCACGTAGGGCATCGCCGTCGGGCCGACGCCATAGGTCGAGACGATCGTCTGCGATTTCGCGTCATAGGCAACGAGAGCCGCCGCGATCAGCAGCAGAGCTGCGACGACGAGGGCGGGGATGTCGGCGCCCTTGGCCGAGGAGGTGGAGGCCATGTCGTTCCTTACCTGGTTTGATGCGGACCAGAACCGGTGCGCCCAGCTGATGGCAAAGCGGCGAGTGCCAGAGATAACTGGCAGGAGATAATGGGCGGGCGGTGATGGCACCGCCCGCCCATGCCTATGTTCGTCAGTCGCCTGTGGCGTTACTTCACAAGGCCGACGTCACGGAGGACCTTGCCGACGCGGGCATCTTCGGCCTTCAGGAAGGCTTCGAACTCGGCGCCGCCGAGATAGGCGTCATCCCAGCCGCGAGCCTTGAGGATCTCGGCCCATTCCTTCGACTTGGCCATCTTCTCCATGGCATCGGCCAGCACCTTGCGCTGCTCGGCGGTGATGCCGGGAGGGGCGACGACCGAACGCCAGTTCAGCACCTCGAGATTGACGCCGCCCTCCTTCAGGGTCGGAGCATCGGGGGCGTTGGGGAGGCGGGTGCCGGAGCTCACGCCGACGACGCGCAGCTTGCCAGCCTTGATCTGACCCTCGAACTCGCCATAGCCGGAGATGCCGGCCGTGACGCGCCCGCCGAGCAGCGCGGCCAGGGCCTCGCCACCGCCGGAGAAGGGAATGTAGTTGATCTTGGTGGCATCGCCGCCGACAGCGCCGGCGAAGAGGGCAGCCATGATGTGGTCGACGCCGCCGGCCGAGCCGCCAGCCCAGGTCACCTTGGCCGGGTCGGCCTTGACGCGGTCGGCGAGGTCCTTGGCGGTCTTGATCGGCGAATCCGCGGGAACGACGATGACCTGAGCCTCGGCGGTCAGTCGGGCGATCGGCGTCACCTGGCTGAGATTGACCGGCGACTTGTTCAGGAGGATGGCGCCGACCATGACGAAGCCGTTGACCATCAGCTGCGAGCCGTCGCCCTTGGCGCCGTTCACGAACTGCGCAAGGCCGATGGTGCCGCCCGCGCCGTTGACGTTGTTGACCTGCACGCTCTTGGCGATGCCGGACGCGGTCAGCGCCTGCTGCATCGAGCGGGCGGTTCCGTCCCAGCCACCACCCGGCGCGGCCGGAGCCATGATCTTGAGTTCGAGCTGCGCAAATGCGGCAGTCGTCAGGCCAGCGAGCGCCAGAGCCGTCACGGCTCCGCGCGACAGAATGGATTTGAGCATGTTGTTCCTCCGCTTGCGGATTCCCGCACTGTTTTGGTGTCAGCGCTCCGCGAGTGACACTTTGACGCTCCGCCGGTCAATTGCGCCTGATTGCATAATCTCAAGTCAAGGTCTTTTGCGCATCAACGCACGCAAGCCAGCGGAATTCACGCTAGGCGGGCTTGGTGCGATCGCGTAATCGCATGACCATGAGCTTGAACATCAACTCGCGGGATGTCGATCGCGCTGTGATCACCGACCCTTCTCCATCACGCCCGGCGGTTCGACTCGCAGCGCTGGGCGGCATCCTGATGGTGGCATTGCCGCTCGTCATGTGGGCGGCAAACCGGTCCGCGCCGCTGATGCTCGGGCTGTCGGCAGCTGCATTCGCTGCCGCTGCCGTTGCCGCGGCGGGCCGCGATGTCGGCCCCCTGTTGCGGCGCATCCTTGCAGGCTTGCTGAGCCCGATCGGCCTCGCACTGACGGCCTTCCTGGCCTGGTCCCTGGTCTCGCTGCTCTGGACACATCGGCCAGCAGCCGGCTTTGCTGCCTGGGCGGAGTTACTGCTGCCGCTTGGTTTTGCACTGGTCATCGCGGCGAGTGCGTGGTTCAGGCCGCAGCAGGCACTGGTCCGGGCCCTGGCCATGTGCCTGATACTGGCCTCGGGCCTGATCTTCCTGGAGCTGCAGAGTGGCCTCGCTCAGCGCATGACGCTGGGCCTGGGTGGCAAGCAGATGGGCTTCATTTTCAACCGGCCGGTCATCGCCTGCCTGGTGCTCCTGGCTCCGGCTGTCCACTTGCTCTGGAACGCCGGATCGAAACGCGTCGCCGATCGCCTGCTGGCGGGGGCCGCAGCCGCAGCGGTTGCAGGCATCATTCTCTATTCCGATAGCGGCACTGCGAAACTGGGATTGGGCATTCTCGTCCTTGCCGGGCTGCTGGCCCGCCTGCTTCCACGCCTGACACTGGCTGCGACGGCACTTGGCTTTGCGGCGACGCTGGTGCTGGCGCCGGTGATCGGACAATTGGTCGATCGGCTTTTGCCGCCCGCGCTCTATGAGCAGACGGCCGAATCCCATTCGCGTGACCGCGTCGACATCTGGCTCAGCTTCGGGGAGGCGATCGCGGCCCGCCCGTTCATCGGCTCCGGTTTCGGCTCCTCCTCGGCCCTCCAGACGCACCCGGTCGCAGAACAGGTCTCGCCGCCACGTCGCTTGCTCCTGGCGGTTGGACACCCGCATAGCGCGCCGATTCAGCTCTGGACGGAAACCGGCATCGTCGGCGCCGCATTGCTGCTGGTTGCTGGGCTGTTGTTCTTCCGGAGGCTTGGCGCCTTGTCCGCGCGCGAACGCGCCCCGCGGCTTGCACTTTTTGCGGCAGCCTTCGTCATGGCATCGGTGGGACATGGCGCCTGGCAGGGCTGGTGGATCGCGGCCCTGGCTGCCGCCGCCCTTTGGTTCGAGTCGGGCCGAGATGTCGGCCGAGGAGCAGAGCATGGCTGATTTCGATGTCGACCTCTTCGTGATCGGCGCTGGTTCCGGCGGTACGCGCGCGGCGCGGATCTCGGCCGGGCACGGGGCGCGCGTCATGATCGCCGAGGAAGACCGCATCGGCGGCACCTGCGTCATTCGCGGCTGTGTCCCGAAGAAGCTCTTCGTCTATGCCAGCCGCTTTGCAGACGAGTTTGAGGATGCTGCCGGCTTCGGCTGGACGCTCGACAAGCCGAGCTTCGACTGGCCGACCTTGCGGGATGCCGTTGCCAACGAAGTGACCCGGCTCTCCGGCCTTTACCGCAAGGGGCTTGAAGGCGCCAAGGTCGCGATCCGCGAAGAGCGCGCCGTGGTCGAAGGGCCGAACACGGTGCGCCTGCTGAAATCCGGCGAGACCGTCCGGGCCCGGCACATCCTGGTCGCGACGGGAGGCTACCCCGCCTTCGATCCGCCGATCCCTGGCGGCGAACTCGGCATCAGCTCGAACGAGATCTTTCATCTTCCGAGCCTGCCGCGGCGCATGCTGGTGGTGGGCGGCGGCTATATCGCGCTCGAGTTCGCCAGCGTGTTCCGGCGCCTCGGCGTCGAGGTGACGGTGCTGCACCGCGGCGACAACGTCCTGCGGGGTTTCGACGAGGATCTCCGCGCGCGACTCCGCGACGCGCTGGTCCATGCCGGCATCACATTGCGGCTGGGCTGCACCATCGACCGCATCGAACAATTGCCCGACGGCGCGCGCCGCGCCCATTGCGCCACGGGCGAGCCGATCGACGCTGACGTCGTTCTGGTAGCGACCGGCCGTCGTCCCAACACGGTGGGGCTCGGCCTGGAGACCGTGGGCGTCAAGCTCGGGCCCGTCGGTCAGGTCATGGTCGATGCGAATTCCGCCTCGAGCGTGCCGTCGATTCATGCGGTTGGCGATGTCACCAATCGCATCAATCTCACGCCCGTGGCCATTCGCGAGGGCCACGCCTTCGCCGACTCGACCTTTGGCGGAAAGCCTTGGGCGATGGACCACCACGTGGTGGCCTCGGCGGTGTTCACCACGCCGGAGATCGGAACGGTTGGCCTGACCGAGCAACAGGCAATCGCCGCCGGTTACGAGCTGCGTGTCTTCGAGGCCGGTTTCCGTCCGATGAAGGCGACGATCTCGGGCCGCCATGAGCGCATCTACATGAAGCTCGTGGTCGACGCGAAGACAGACCGGATGCTGGGCGTCCACATCATCGGCCACGACGCGGGCGAGATCATCCAGGCGGTGGCCATTGCGGTCACCATGGGAGCGACCAAGGCCGATTTCGACCGCACCATCGCGCTGCATCCGAGCGCTGCCGAAGAGCTCGTGACGATGCGTACGATGCGCCACTGAGCAGCGCGGCGGCGCCCCTATCACTTGGTCAGGCCCTTCCTGGCCAGCCAATCCTGGACGACCTGCGCCACCTCGAGATTGTTCTTGTCCATCATCAGCATGTGGGAGTTGCCCTTGATGCCGATGCTGGGAAGGTTGATGACGTCGACCGAGCCGCCTGCCGCCTTGATCTTGTCGCCGAACTCGGTGCCGTTCTTGCGGATCGTCGGCCAGCGCGCATCCTGCTCGATGTAGTCGCCGTAGATCATCAGCACGGGGATGTTCTTCAGCACATCGGCCTTGGCCGGGTCTCCGAGGCCTGCCGGTTCCACGGCGACCAGGGCCTTGACCTTGTCGGGGCGGGCCTGGGCAACCTTGAAGCCGAATTGGCCCGCCTGGCTGTGGAACACGATCACACAGGGGCAGACCTTGTCGACCTCGGCCAGATAGGCGTCGATGATCATCTGGTCCGTCGACGTCCAGCGCGGCACGATCTGCTTGACGAAATTGTCGTAGCCATCGGGCGGGAACTGGCTGCCGGCCAGGAATGTCCGCTTGGCCGGGTCTTTATCATAGGCATTGGCACCGGCGCCGATCCGGAAGCGCTCGAATGGGTTCGCGGTGGTCAGGAAGACCGGCTCGCCGGGGATGACGTCCGGATACATCGCCCAGCCGGCCCGGCCGCGCTCGACGGCATCGGAATTATAGACGGCCCAACCCTTGCGCAGGAAGTACTCGAGCCAGCCCTGCCGTCCATCCGGCGTGCTCTCCCAGTTCACGCCGGTCATGCCGCCGCCATGCCAGAACAGCAGTGGCGCCGCACCGCGCTCGTTCTGCGGCAGGAAGTACTGCACATACATCTGGCCGGTCTGGTAGGTGCCGTTGGGGTCGACCTTGGCTGGTACCCCGCCAGGGGTGAAGGTGACCTCCTTCACGGGACGGCCCGAGATCTCGACCAGCTTGCCGCCGACATGGAACGAACCCATGCCGCGAAGCGCCAGGGGCTCCTCAGCCCGTGCAGCCCATGCTGTCGCCACCATGATAGCAGCAACCGCGAACGCGCGAATGACCATGCCCTGTTTCTCCCGCCGATGTTCTTGTGATCGACGGGTGACGTTAGGGAGCTGTCGAGGCGAATACAACGACGCCCGGCAGCCGGCGGCTTGCATCGCCGACGGGATGAACTCCTCCGCCGACACGCAGAGGCGAACGAACCGGCATGCCCTTACCGCGCTCTTGGGCGCTCTCGCTCACGCGGCCCGGTCCTGGTTGCCGGAACAGCTCCGCCCTGCGACGCCCAGCTCGCGCATACGTAACCGTCAACGGCTTTATGGTCTTTGCTGCGGTGCGGGTGTATAGCGCCGGGATCGCGCTGCCTTTCCGTGGGGAGGGGTGGGCGTGAGATGTTATCACCAGGAGCAAGTGAGATGTCCGAGCGGTGGACGCCCGAGAGCTGGAGGGCAAAGCCCGTCCAGCAGATGCCGGAATATCCGGACCAGGCAGCCTTGAAGGCGGTTGAGCAGCAGCTCGCCGGCTTTCCGCCGCTCGTTTTTGCAGGCGAGGCGCGCAAGCTCAAACGGGCGTTGAGCAAGGTTGCTGCCGGTGAGGCCTTCCTCCTCCAGGGCGGCGACTGCGCCGAGAGCTTCGCCGAGCATTCGGCTGATAATATCCGCGACTTCTTCCGTCTGTTCCTGCAGATGGCGGTCGTCCTGACCTTTGCCGGCGGCTCGCCGGTGGTGAAGGTCGGCCGCGTCGCTGGCCAGTTCGCCAAGCCGCGCTCGACCCCGACCGAGACGATCGGTGGCGTCGAGCTGCCGAGCTACAAGGGCGATATCATCAACGACAACGAGTTCACGGCAGAATCCCGGATTCCGGATCCGCGTCGTCAGCTCGAGGCCTATCGCCAGTCGGCGGCGACGCTGAACCTGATCCGCGCCTTCGCGACCGGCGGTTACGCCAATCTCGACAATGCGCATCGCTGGATGCTCGGCTTCGTCAAGGACAGTCCGCAATCGGGCCGCTACCAGGAGGTGGCGGGGCGCATCACCGAGGCGCTCGATTTCATGCGCGCCATCGGCATCGATCCTGAGACGCATCCCGAGATGCGGAGCACGGATTTCTACACCAGCCACGAGGCGTTGCTGCTCGGCTACGAGCAGGCGATGACCCGCGTCGATTCCACCTCCGGCGACTGGTACGACACCTCCGGCCATATGGTCTGGATCGGTGACCGCACCCGTCAGCTCGACCATGCCCATGTCGAGTTCTTCCGTGGCATCCGCAATCCGATCGGCCTGAAATGCGGCCCGTCCCTGACCCCGGACAACCTCATGAGGCTGATCGACACGCTCGATCCGCAGAACCAGGCCGGGCGCCTGACGCTGATCGCACGCTTCGGCGCCGACAAGGTCTTCGACCATCTGCCGGCCTTGGTCCGCGCCACCAAGCGGGAAGGGCGCAATGTCGTCTGGTCCTGTGATCCGATGCACGGCAATACGGTGAAGGCTGCGAGCGGCTACAAGACGCGGCCCTTCGACCTGATCCTGAGCGAGGTGAAGAACTTCTTCGCCGTGCACCAGGCCGAAGGCACCTATGCCGGCGGCCTGCACCTGGAAATGACCGGCAAGAACGTCACCGAATGCACGGGTGGCGCACGCGGCATGACCGACGCCGACCTGAACGACCGCTACCACACCTTCTGCGACCCGCGCCTCAATGCGGAGCAGGCGCTGGAGATGGCGTTCCTGGTGGCGGAACTGGTCAAGCGCGAGCGCTCGGGCCGGGCACGGCCCGAGGCCGAGGCGGCGGAATAAGCCGGCGTCATCCTGGCAGAAACAAGAAAGCCGCGGCGCGAGCCGCGGCTTTTTCCTTGCGTCCGTTTCGTCGGATCAGAATTTGACGCCCGCAGCGACGCGGGCGGTGTTGACCGTCGTCGTTGTTCCTTCGACGTCCGCGAAGCGGATCAACTGATATTCGCCGCGCAGGAACAGGTTGTCGGTCAAGGCCATGTCAACGCCGGCGCCGACCGCGAGGCCGTAGCCATAGACGTTCTTCTTGGTGGCCCCGACTCCGAGCGGGTAGCCAACCGCCATGCCGGAGTTGATAGCGCCGGTGACAGGATTCGCCTGGGTGATGAAGTTCGTTGCTGTGATCGTCGATACGGTGTCGAAGCGGCCAACGGCGCCACCGAATGTCGCAAATGGCATGATGCGGCCATAGGCCCAACCCATGCGAATGCGCGCCGTGGCGTAGTCGTTCAGCACCGCTCCCTGGCGGGTCGTCATCGACCAGTCGTTCACCGTCCCGTTTGAGGTGATAGTGCGACGCGCAATGAAGTCGTTGATGCTGTAGCTCTGATCGGAACGGGTATAGTCGACTTCGATGCCGAGCACGGCATCGCCGAAGGCTATGTTATAGCCGGCCATCCCAAAATAGGTCGCGCCGCTGTCCCTTTTGGACGGCAGATTGTTGACGAACGAGCCCATGTTGCTTTCGGCGCCAAGCAGCGTGTTCCGAAAGGCGAAGTTGGCCAGATTCTGCAGCCCGGTTCCGGGTTCGAATTTCGTTTCCGAGACGCCAGCGCCGCCGCCCAGATAGAAGCCCGTCCAGTTGAATCCGCCCGAGAAATAGTCCGATGGTGGCGGTGGTGCATCTTCGATCTGCGACCCACGCAGCACCGGATAGTCGGCCGAAACCGCCGGCGCGCCGGCGATGGACAGTCCGAGCGCTGCAAGACCCAAGGCCGGCGCAATGGAGCGGATACGCATCGTGGTCTCCCCGAGCAGAGGCCGCAATCCGGCCTTTGTGGCACTGCTCTGGGCGGTATTGATGCATTGGTAACCCTAATGCGGCGTTAACGTGCTCATCTCTGTTTGCAGCCTCGTTCCCTCAGCGTCCCATTCCAGACCGCGCTTTGCGGGCCAAAGCCCCTCAATTGATGTGCTTCGTCTGGCGCTCGACCATGCCAATCGACATGGCGAACAGGGCGGCAAGCCGCTCATGGCATCGTCTGCGACGACCGGGAGGAGAGCTATGTGATGCCGTTCCACGTGTCTCCGAAGCGCACCGGCGCGTCTACTCGGTTCGTAAGTGCGGCGCTGAAGGAACGCCAAACTGGCGACCGGCTGACAAATTGGCCCTAGGGCGCCACCCAACATCCAGGATGGCGCCCGACTTCATCGAGCCTAGGCCTTCTTGCACTCGTCGCGGAATTTCTTCCGGGCCTTCCCATGAAGTCCCTTCTGATCCGCTTGGACAGAGCACGCCTTCGACTTGGCGGTCATTCCGGAGGAGGTCGCTGTAGCCTTCTTGGCAGGCGCCGCGGGGGCCGGGGAGGTCATGGTCGGCTTTGTATCTGGACCCATCTGTACGGGTGTTTGCGCAAACCCGTATCCCGTCATCATCGCGAGCGCGGCAATCGGCAGCAGATAGCGCGAGAGGTTCATGGCATCGTCCGTCCTTAACCCGGAGGATCGGTCCCAGGCAGTCGCCGGGTCGGCTGTCGGATGGCGAATGATCGCGCCGCTCGACTTGAATGGCTACTGAACAGCTGGCTGGCTAAGTCTTCGACCTGTAGCATTTTCAACCTCGCTCCCGCGGGGCTTTTCTTTGAGGTGAGACAGTGAGCCCGAGCACCAAACAAGTGCCGGATGGTGGAAAGCGTCGCCCGCCGGCCGCTGGCTTGCCGGGATGCCATCAGCCGCTTCCGCGAACGGCTTCAGCGCCCCTCCAGCTCGACAACTCGCGCTTCGGCGGTCTGGCGGTGGCGCAGATGATCAAGGGCGACGCCAACCTGACCCTCGTTCCGCGTCTCGAACCCATCCCGTTCCCCCTCCGCAGCGCGCCAGCCGGGCGCGGAAATCGGAGATAAGGGCGAGGAGGGCTCGCACATTGGAAGGCTGGACGACGCGCTCGTTCTCGCAATCGGAAAGCCCTTGCCGGACATACGCCAGCCGTTCCTCGCTGATCGGCGCCCTCTCGGGAGTGGGGGCGTCAGTCAGGGCTCGCTCCTTGCTGGGAGGGAGGCGGCGGCGAATACCGCGAAGCCAAGATTGGTAATGCCCCAGCGACGGCCGCCGCTGGCCGCCAAGCCGAGAGGCTCAACACATTCCAACGAGTGAAGCGCCTTGAGGGCGTCGTTGACCCATTCACGCAAGCCGCGGCGGGTGCCGTGCGGGAAGCTCTTGGCGTCGATCTCGGCACACGTCAGCGAATATTCCGTGCCGCGATGCCGAGCCCGGATTTTGAGCACGGCAATCCATTTGGCGGTCAGTTGAGGCGCGTGCTCGCTCATGGCGCCACCTCGCGGAAGGGACGAACAGGGGGAAGAACGGTTTTCAGTGTTCCTCGCGGTTCCGCGTTCCTACGCGGTTGTTCCGGTGGCCGCAGAAAGCGGGTGGCTAGCAATATCAAGTGTTTGGGCAGATCGATGCTGATGCGGCGTCAACGCAGGTTGCGTTTTGCGCGTCGCCGGGAAGACATCGGCCCGATATGGCGGCGCGATTCCCGGCTGCCTGCGAAGGAGGGCGCATGATCCGCCACATCGTATTCTTCACGGCGAAGCGGCGCGAGGATGTCGAGACCGTCCGGTTATCTCTGACTCGGCTCGGCGATATCCCGCATTCGCTCGCCTTCGAGGTCGTCGCCAATGCCAAGGTCGACCCGCTCGGCAATGACATCGATGTCGTTGTTTACGGCGAGTTTGCCGATGAGGCGGCGCTGGCGGCCTACAAGGCCCATCCGATCTATGACGAGACGACGCGCCGCGTGCGTCCGCTGCGTGAGCTGCGCTATTCCGCCGATTTCCGTTCGACCTTGCGTTGATCGAAGGGCTGATCACGCGCAAATGCAGGTCAGGGCAGGGCGCGCGGCCGTTGCTGGCCCTGCCGCCGCGCGGTAAAGCCGGAGCATGACAGCGACCTCCTTCCGCCTGGCTCTGGCCCAGCTCAATCCCATCGTCGGCGACGTCGCCGGCAATGCCGACATGGTGCGCGTTGCACGGCGCGACGCTGCGGCCGCCGGCGCCGATCTGGTGATGTTCCCGGAACTCTTCCTGTCGGCCTATCCGCCGGAGGATCTGGTGCTGAAGCCCGCCTTCCAGGATGCCTGCCGCAGGGCCTGCGAGGATCTGGCGCGCGAGACCGCCGATGGCGGTCCAGCCGCGCTGGTCGGCTTGCCCTGGCTCGAGGATGGCAAGCTCTACAACGCCTATGCCCTGCTTGACGCCGGGATGATCCAGTCGGTGCGCTTCAAGGTCGACCTGCCGAATTACGGTGTGTTCGACGAGAAGCGCGTCTTCGAACCCGGCCCGCTGCCCGGTCCTGTCGTCTTCCGCAACCATATCCGCCTCGGCCTGCCGGTCTGCGAGGATATCTGGGGCGAAGAGGTCGTCGAATGCATCGCCGAGACCGGCGGCGAGATCCTGCTTGTCCCCAACGGCTCGCCGTACCGGCGCGGCGTCACCGAGGAACGCCTGAACGTCGCGGTCGCCCGCGTCGTCGAGGCCGGACTGCCGATGGTCTATCTCAACCAGCTCGGAGGCCAGGACGAACTCGTCTTCGAGGGCGCCTCCTTCGTGCTGAATGCCGACAAGACCTTTGCGCATCAGCTCCCGGCGTTCCGCGAGGCTCTGCGCCTGACCGAATGGGTGCGCGAGAACGGGTCCTGGCGCTGCCGGCCGGGCGAGATCACGCCCATCGAGAGCAGCGACGAGGCGGACTACGCGGCTTGCGTGCTGGGCCTGCGCGACTATGTCGAGAAGAACGGCTTTCCCGGCGTGGTGCTCGGCCTCTCCGGCGGCATCGATTCCGCGATCTGTGCGGCGATGGCGGTCGATGCGCTCGGCGCCGACAAGGTCCGTTGCGTGATGATGCCCTATCGCTTCACCTCGCAGGAGAGCCTGGACGATGCGAAGCGCTGTGCCGATGCGCTTGGCGTCCGCTACGAGATCGTGCCGATCGCCGAACCGGTCGAGGGTTTCGAAGCAGCGCTCGCCAGCCTCTTCGCCGGCACCAATCGCGGGGTCACCGAGGAAAACCTGCAGAGCCGCGTGCGCGGCACGCTGCTGATGTCGATCTCGAACAAGTTCGGGCCGATGGTGGTGACCACCGGCAACAAATCCGAGATGTCATGCGGCTATGCCACGCTCTATGGTGACATGAATGGCGGCTACAACCCGATCAAGGATCTCTACAAGACCGAGGTCTTTCGCATGTCGGCGCTGCGCAACCGCTGGAAGCCCGCCGGTGCGCTCGGGCCGGACGGCGAGGTCATTCCGCACAACATCATCGTCAAGCCGCCGACGGCCGAGCTGCGCGAGAACCAGAAGGACCAGGATTCGCTGCCACCCTATGACGTGCTGGACGATATCCTCGCCTGCCTGATCGAGCACGAAATGCGCCTCGCCGACATCGTCGCCCGGGGCCACGATCTCGAGACGGTCAAGAAGGTCGAGCGCCTACTCTATCTCGCCGAGTACAAGCGCCGCCAGGCCGCGCCCGGCGTGAAGGTGACGCGCAAGAATTTCGGCCGCGACCGGCGCTACCCGATCGTCAATCGCTTCCGTGATCCCGGCGAGCCCGCGCATCGGCCGGACGCCGCGCTGGTCAAGGGCGTCGGCAAGGTCGGGGGCGAGAGCTTCGATTTCTGAGCCGATTGTCGGCCCCGCGCAAAGGCGTCATAAGCCTCGTCATGACAACGCCACTCGTTCGCTTCGCGCCGTCGCCGACCGGCTATCTCCATATCGGCAATGCCCGGCCGGCGCTGTTCAACTGGCTCTTTGCCCGCCGCCATGGTGGGCGCTTCCTGCTGCGCTATGACGACACCGACCTTGCGCGCTCGAGGCCGGAATTCGCGGATGCGATTGCCGGGGATCTCGGCTGGCTCGGCATCGAACCCGATCTCGTCATTCGCCAGTCGGAACGGCTGCCGATCTATGATGCGGCGGCCGACCGGCTGCGCGCCGCCGGGCGACTTTACCCCTGCTTCGAGACCGCCGACGAACTGGATCGCCGCCGCAAGCGCCAGCTCGCTCGCGGCCTGCCGCCGATCTACGACCGCGCTGCGCTGAAGCTCACGGCCGAGCAGCGGGCGGCGCTCGAGGCGGAAGGGCGCAAGCCGCATTGGCGCTTCCTCCTCGAGGCCCGCGAGGTCGCTTGGGATGATCTCGTGCGCGGCGCGTCGCATGTCGACTGCGCCTCTCTCTCCGACCCGGTGCTGGTGCGTGAGGATGGCAGCTATCTCTACACGCTTCCCTCGGTGGTGGATGACGTGGAGACCGGCGTCACCCATGTCATTCGTGGCGAGGACCATGTCACCAACACCGCGGTCCAGATCCAGATCTTCGAGGCGCTGGGCGCCGCCCTTCCGGCGTTCGGCCACCACAACCTGCTGACCACGGCGAGCGGCGAGGGGCTCTCGAAACGGCTCGGTCATCTCTCGCTGCGCGGTCTGCGCGAGTCCGGGGTGGAGGCGCTCGCCGTCGCGGCACTGGCCGTTCTCGTTGGCTCCTCCGACGCGGTCAGGCCGGTCGCGAGCCTGGATGAACTCGCTGGTCTCGTCGACCTCGCGCATGTCTCGCGTGCACCGGCCAAGTTCGACGAGCATGAGCTTGAATCGCTGAGCGCACGCACGCTGCATCAACTGCCGTTCGATGCGGTGTCGGATCGGTTGGAGGCGCTGGGGATCGCGGCCGACGAACCTTTCTGGCTGGCAGTGCGCGGCAATCTTGCGAAGCTTGCCGAGGCGAAGGCGTGGTGGCAGGTCGTGCGCGGCCCGATTGCGCCCGTGATCACCGATGCCGGCTTTGCGGCGAGCGCAGCCGCACTGCTCCCGGCCGAGCCCTTCGATGCGACAACCTGGAAAAGCTGGACTCAGGCCGTCGGCGCGGCGACCGGCACCAAGGGCAAGGCGCTGTTCATGCCGCTTCGCCAGGCGCTGACCGGCCTCGAGCACGGGCCGGAGCTGGCTGCACTGCTGCCGCTCATCGGCCGTGACAAAGCGCTGAAGCGGCTCGCGGGCGAGGCGGCCTGAAGGTTTCACATCGTCCCGGATCAGTGCGGCTGCACCGCCTGTCCGGGACGATATCCGCCCCGCGGGCAATGGCGCCCTGGTTCACTCGTGCCGGTGCATCGCCGATTCATGCTTGGTGTCGCGCATGGTGGCGTAGACCAGCAGCGACAGGAAGATTACACCCGCCAGGTAGTAGAAGAACCACTGCTCGTGGCCCTGCTGCTTGAAGAACAGCGCGATTGCAGGCGCGGTGCCGCCAAAGATCGAGACCGTCACGGCGTAGGGCACGGCGACGCCGGTGGCGCGGATCGCGGTCGGGAACAGCTCGGCCTTCACCACGGCATTGATTGAGGTATAGCCGGCAACGAAGATCCAGGCTGCGGAGATCAGCAGGAACGCCATCCAGGGCGACTTGGTCTGCGACAGCATGGTCAGGATCGGCACCGTCAGCAGCGAGCCGGCGATGCCGAAGAAGATCAGCAGCGGCTTGCGGCCGATCCTGTCCGAGATGGCGCCATAGATCGGCTGCAGGATCGAGGCGAAGATCAGCGAACCGGCAATGACATAGGTCGTCGTGATGTCGGACAGGCCGACGGTCTGCTTCACGAAGGTCTGCATATAGGTGGTGAAGGTATAGAAGGCCGCGGTGCCGCCGGCGGTCAGGCCGACCACGATCGCAACCTCGCGCGGGTATTTCAGCAGCCCGCGCAGCGAGCTTTCGCGCTTCTTCGTCTTGCTGGCTTCGACGAAGGATTCCGTTTCGTGCATGTGGCGGCGCATGAACATCGCGGTAATCGCGAGCAGCGCGCCGATCACGAAGGGAATGCGCCAGCCCCAGGCGACGAGCTGTTCATGGGTCAGGAACACGTTCTGGAGCAGCAGCAGCACCACGATGGCGGTCAGCTGGCCGCCGATCAGCGTGACGTACTGAAAGCTCGAATAGAATCCGCGATGGTTCGGGTCGGCGATCTCGGTGAGATAGGTCGCGCTTGCCCCGTACTCGCCACCGAGGCTCAGGCCTTCGATGATCCGCGCGAGCGCGAGCAGCGCTGGTGCTGCAAATCCGATCGTCGCATAGGTCGGCGTCAGCGCGATGATCAGCGAGCCGAAGCACATCATCAGCACCGAGATCGTCAGCGAAAGCCGGCGGCCATAGCGGTCGGCGATGTGGCCGAACAGCCATCCGCCGATCGGGCGGACGATGAAGCCGGCAGCGAACAGCGTCGCGGCGTTGAGCTGCTGGACGACGGGATCGTGCGACGGGAAGAAATGGGGCGCGAAATAGAGCGCAAAGGCCGTGTAGGCGTAGAAATCATACCATTCGACCAGATTGCCGACCGAGCCCATGAAGATCGCCTTTAGGCGACGACGGGTGTCGGCCAGATCCATTCCGGTATGGGTGTCGGCTGTTGTCTCTGACATGGGACGCCTCTGCTGGGCTCTGCCAAGGAGGCCGTCAGAGTAGGATTGCGTGCTGGGAAAGCAATCCTGACGAAATCTGGCGCGTATCCAGGCCGGCCGGGGTGAAGTTGCCTGTATATGCGCCTGTCGGCGTCATGCGTCTAGCGCTTGATCTATGGGATTTTTAGCTCCGGCTACCACTTGAGCGCATGCCGTAGCATCCGCCGCCGACGCACGAGGCGCCATTGCGGCGGGGCTGCCGGTGTCAGGGCCGCGCGACCGCGGGGCCCAGATTGGGTGCGAGGTTGGGCGCGACGATCCTGACCGTGCGCCGCTCGCCGGTGATGCTGCGGCTTTCCTTCTTCACACCGTCGCCCTGTTGCACGACCTTTTCCGGCTCGACGCTCTGCGGACCCATGCCGGCCGACTCCGTGCCCGATGTCGGCGAATTTTCCGATGGCATCGGCTTGTCGTCGGCCTCAGGCAGGATCGGCTGCTGTTGAGCCGGCGTGGGTGCCGCGGTCCTGCGTTTCGGATCGGGCTTGGGCCGCGACAATTCGGCGGCGCGCTGTTCGGTGACGATGACGTCGCCCTTGCGCTTGTCGAGAAGCTCCTCGGCATTGCGCAGCGCCTGCGACCAGCTCTGGCCGGGCGCTCGGCAGGTGCAGGCGGAATCGAAGCTGCGAATATACTTTCCGGCATTCGCCAGCGACGCATAGGGCGTTCCGCTGCCGCGGGCGACGGCATTCTGAATGTCGCCGCCGGTGCTCATGCCGAAGGCCAGCGTCTCGGTTCCCGGGCAGAGCGCCTGGCACATCTCATCCTGGCCGTCGCGGCCGCCGGGGCTGTTGGCAAGCGGGAAGAAATAGCCGTCGCAGGTCCGGACGCAGACCGTATTGGGGCCGCCCTGGCGAGGCTTCTCGGAATCGAGCGGCTGCATGTCCGGATCGAGTTCGGGCATGGTCGAATCGATCTCGCCGCGGCGCGGCTCGATGCCGAAGATCGTCTCGAAGAAGCCGCGCTGCTGCTGTCCACCCCGGCAATTGGTCTCAATCGCGGCGGCGAGCTGCATGCGGCGCTGCTCGGCAGCTCCGCCCTGTGCCTGGCGCTGAAGTGCCGTGTACTGGGACTGCAATTGGTTGATCTGTGCCTGCAGGCCGCCGCATTGCGGGGGCGGCTGCGCACCAAAGAAGAGGAAGCCGCCACGTTCGCAGCCCATCGCGCGGAACTGGCTGACGCTTTGCGAGAGCTGGGCGCCGACGCGCTGCGCCTGTTGCGCGGCGCGCGGATCGCCGCCGCGCTGGCCCTGCAGGCTCGCAAGTTCGCTGCGCCACGCATTGCACGCGGGCGACTGCGCAAGCGCCGCTCCACCCATCGCCGAGAGGGCCAGCAGCATCGCGCCGAGGCGCCGGGTTAGTCGTAGTCTCATCGCCGGTTGGGCCATATTACCTGCTTGTTCGATCCGTCCCGGAGACCGGGCAATCGCTTTGCGGGAGTTTCACCTGCCAAACGCGACGGAACTAAGGACGGAGCCTGCGACGGCGCGGCGCGGATTCGGGCGCACCGCCATGGCGAAGCCCGGCATGCCATATTTGGCGGCAAGCGGCAATTCAGCCTTCGCTTTCGTGATAGCCGCCCGCGAGATGGCGGCCACGCTCGGTGAGAATCGAAAGCACGCGCTCGAACACGCGCAGCTCGTCTGCCGGCAGTCCCTCGGTCCAGCGCGCCTGGAAGGCGAGCGCCAGCGGCACGATCTCGGCATAGGTCCGGGAGCCGCGGGGCGTCAGGCTGATGAAGGCCTCGCGCCGGTCCTCGCGATTCTCGCTGCGCGAGGTCAGGCCGCGCTTCTCGAGCTCGCTGACGGCGCGCGAAACCTTGGTCTTGTGCATCTGGGACAGCTCGCCGATGTCGCGCGAGGTCAGCTTTCCGAATTCGCCGAGCTGCGCGATCACACGCCATTCGGGAATGCCTATGCCGAAGCGCTCGCTATAGATTCGTCCGAGCGCGCGGCTGGCGAAATGGCCGACGACGTTCAGCCGATAGGGCAGGAACTGCTCCAGCCGCAAGGTCGTTTCGTCGCCGGGTGGGGGAGGCTCGGGCTGCGTTGACATTAGTTTCATCTGTAACTAGCTGAGGTCGGGGCGGGACGCCCGCTCCGATCTTTCCGGAACCTGCGTTCTTGTCAAAGCGGTCCGGCAGCGGAAGGGGAAATGCTCATGAATGTCCAGGCACAGATTCATACAGCCCCGCTGCGCCAGGCTGCCACCGGCACACGCTACATGTCGGGCTTCGGCAACAGTTTCGAGACCGAGGCGCTGCCCGGCGCCCTGCCGGTCGGCCGCAACTCGCCGCAGAGGGCTGCTTATGGCCTTTATGCCGAGCAGCTGTCCGGCTCGCCCTTCACCGCGCCGCGCTCCTCGAACGAGCGATCCTGGCTCTATCGCATCCGCCCTAGCGTCAAACATGGCGGACGCTGGAAGAAGGTCGACAAGGGGCTGATCCGCAGTGCTCCCTGCCGTGACGAGGCCGAGCTGCCGATCGGCCAGCTGCGCTGGAGCCCGATCCCCATACCATCGGAGACGCTGACCTTCCTCACTGGCCTGCGCACGCTGACGACGGCCGGCGATGCCGAGACCCAGGCCGGTATGGCCGCCCATATGGTTTTCGTCACCGCCTCGATGGAACGCGAATACCTCTTCTGCGCCGACGGTGAGTTCCTGGTCGTGGCGCAGGAGGGGGCGCTGCGCTTCTGCACCGAATTCGGGGTGATCGAAATCGAACCCGGCGAGATCTGCATCATTCCGCGCGGCGTCGTCTTCCGCTGCGAATTGATGGGCGGCCCGGCTCGGGCCTATGTCTGCGAGAATTATGGCGGCTCCTTCACCTTGCCGGATCGCGGTCCGATCGGCGCAAATTGCCTGGCCAATCCGCGTGACTTCCTGACACCCATCGCGGCCTATGAAGACGACGAGACGCCGTCGACGCTCTATGCGAAATGGGGCGGAGAGCTCTTTTCCACGCCGATCGGCCAGTCGCCGCTCGATGTCGTGGCCTGGCATGGCAATTACGCGCCCTACAAATACGACCTGCGCCATTATTCGCCGGTCGGAGCGATTTCCTTCGACCATCCCGACCCGTCGATCTTCACGGTCCTGACCGCGCCGTCGGAAACACCCGGCACTGCGAATATCGACTTCGTGATCTTTCCCGAGCGCTGGCTGGTCGCAGAGAATACGTTCCGCCCGCCCTGGTACCATCGCAATATCATGTCCGAGTTCATGGGACTGATCTACGGTGTCTATGACGCCAAGCCCGAGGGCTTCACGCCCGGCGGCTTCAGCCTGCACAACATGATGCTGCCGCACGGCCCGGACACGCAGGCGTTCGAACATGCGAGCACCGTCGAGCTCAAGCCGGTGAAGCTGACCGGGACCATGGCCTTCATGTTCGAGACCCGCTTTCCCCAGCGCGTCACCGGCTATGCCGCGGGCCTGCCAGCCTTGCAGCCGGACTACAGCGCCTGCTGGGAGGGCCTGAAGAAGCGCTTCGATCCGACACGGCGCGAGGCCTGGTAGCGTCCCGATCCCTGCAAGGCACTTGCGGAGCCCGAATGCTTGTCGCTCAATGCGCTTTCCGAACTTCGCAAGGAGCGCGCCTTGGCGACACCCGCGAAAGCACCGGCCCGGCCGAGCGGCGGCAGGAGCCCGCGCGCTCGGCCCTCGCGCTCTGCGGTGCCTCGCGGTCCGGCATTGATGCGGCTCTGGGCCCAGCACTGGCTGGCAGTCTGTCGCGAGATGCCGTTGCACGGTCGGCGGTTGCTCGACCGCCTGGAGAGCGACCCGGCCAAGGGCATTCATGATTTCCGCCGCCTGATGAAGGCGTGGCGTTCCCTGCTGAAACTCTCGCCGGCTGCTCTGGAGGAGGAGACGGCGCAGCTCCGGGCCGACATCAAGCGCCTGCGCCAGAACTTCGGTGCGACGCGCGATGCAGCGGTCGTCGCGCGGACATTGCGTGAGTTGATGCCCGGTGAACGCGGCAGGCTGGTCGAGCCCCCGCCGGACCCGATGCCGCCGCCGGACACCATCGTCTCCATGCAGATGGAGCTCGACCGTCTCGCCGCCAGGATGGAGGAGTGGTCGGTGGCCGGCGAGCGTGGCGGCTTCCTGCTCGTCGCATTCCGGCGCAGCTATCGCAAAGCCAGGCGCGCGGCGCGGCAGGATCCGCGCCGGATGAGCCTGAAGCGCCTGCATGCCTGGCGCACCCGCATCATCGATCTCGGCTATCAGCTCAGCTTCTTCCAGCCCGCCGACCCCGGTCACTACAAGGAGCAGATCGAGGCGGTCGAGCGCTTGCGCACCCATCTCGGCGCGGTCGTCGATCTCGACATGGCCGATCGGCAACTGGCGGAAACCGTCGCGACCAAGCCCCTCAGGAAGGTCAGGAAGAAACTCCGCCGCCGGGTCGGCAAGCAGCGTGGCAAAGCGGCCGGGATGGTCGGGCCCGTCCTCGAGACGCGCCCGAAAGCCGTTTCTACGCATCTGGCCGAGGCGATGGCGGCGCATGCACCGCGCCGGATCAGACTTGTCTGACCCGGCGCCTGCAATCGGTCCTGGCGGCGCCTCAGCGCGACCGCAGGCGGTTCATGAACGAGTCGTAGGAGAGTTCTGCGACCTGCCACCAGAGCAGGTTTTCGCCGCGGAAGGCGACCATCGAATCGTAGCCCTTCTTGAACTGCTCGCTCTTGGCAGAGGTCTCGGCGTAGTATTCGTCTGCCGCCTTGAGAGCCGCTTCCATGATCGGCATCGGGAAGGCCTTGAGCTGTGCGCCCTGCTGGACCAGCCGGCGCAGGCCGCCCGGGTTCACGGCGTCGTACTTGGCCAGCATCCAGTTATTGGCAGCCTCGCAGGCGTGGTGGACGATCGCCTGGTAGTGCTTCGGCAGCTTGTTCCAGGCCTCCTGGCCGATGACGAGATGCAGCATGGCACCGCCCTCCCACCAGCCGGGATAATAGTAATATTTGGCGACGCGCACGAAGCCGAGCTTCTCGTCGTCATAGGGGCCGACGAATTCCGCGGCGTCGATCGTGCCGCGCTCCAGCGCCGGGTAGACGTCGCCGCCTGCGATCTGCGTCGGCACCACGCCGAGCTTGGCGAGCACGGCGCCGCCCATGCCGCCGATGCGGAATTTCAGGCCCTTGAGATCATCGAGCGAGGTCAGTTCCTTGCGGAAGAAGCCGCCCATCTGGCAGCCGGAATTGCCGCAGGGGATCGAATAGGCATTGAACTTGGCCAGTGCCGAATTGATGATCTCCTCGCCGCCGCCGAAGAACCACCAGGAATGCTGCTGACGTGCATTGAGCCCGAACGGGATGCCGGTGCCGAGCCCCAGTGCCGGCTCCTTGCCGATATAGAAATAGGTCGGCGTATGCGCGCATTCGACCGTGCCGGAGGTGACCGCGTCGAGGGCCTGCAGGCCCGGCACGATCTCGCCGGCGGAGAAGGTCTGGACCTGGAATTTGCCGTCGGTCGCGTCCGACATGTATTTCGCGAATTGCTGGGCCGTGCCGTAGATCGTGTCGAGCGCCTTCGGGAAGCTCGAGGTCAGGCGCCACTTCACCTCCGGCTGCGACTGCGCGATCGCCGGCATCGCGACCGGCGTAGCAGCCGCTGCCAGCGCACCGGTTTTCAAAAAGTCGCGGCGTTTCATAAGCTGATCTCCCAGAGGTTTGTTGCGCGCAATCTCGCGTGTTCGTCACGGATTGGAAAGAGATGAAACTCGCTTCCCTCATGCACGGTCGTGATGGCCGCCTTGTCGTGGTTTCCAAGGACCTGACGCGCGCCACGGACGCCTTTCCCGTGGTCGCGACCATGCAGGCCGCCCTCGACGACTGGGGGCGCCATGCGCCGCGCCTGGCCGATCTAGCAGAAGGTTTGGAGCATGGCTCCGTCCCATCCTTCCGTTTCCACGAGCATGATTGCGCAGCCCCCTTGCCGCGCGCCTATCAGTGGCTCGACGGCTCGGCCTATGTGAACCATGTCGCGCTCGTCAGGAAGGCAAGGGGCGCCGAGATGCCGGAGTGCTTCTGGAGCGACCCGTTGATGTATCAGGGCGGATCCGACGCCGTGCTGGGGCCGCGCCAGCCGATCCGGACCCGCAGCGAGGAGGACGGCATCGATTTCGAGGCCGAGATCGCCGTCATCACCGGCGACGTGCCGATGGGCGTCTCCGCGGAAGCGGCGCATGGCCATGTCCGCCTCGTGATGCTCGTCAATGACGTCAGCCTGCGCAACCTGATTCCGGGCGAACTGGCGAAGGGCTTTGGCTTTCTCCAGTCGAAGCCGCCGACGGCCTTCTCGCCGGTGGCCGCGACGCCCGATGAACTGGGCGAGGCATGGCAGGGCGGAAAGCTGCACCTGCCGCTGCTCTCGCTGCTCAACGGCCAGCCCTTCGGACAGCCGAATGCGGGTGTCGACATGACCTTCGATTTCGGCACGCTGATCGCTCATGCCGCGCGAACGCGCCCGCTCTCGGCCGGCACGATCATCGGCTCCGGCACGGTCTCGAACCGCGACGAGGAAGGCGGCCCGGGGCGACCGATCGCGCAAGGTGGCGTCGGCTATGCCTGTATCGCCGAGCAGCGCATGGTCGAGATCATCAAGTCGGGCACTGCCGCAACACCCTTCCTGCGCTTCGGCGATACGATTCGTATCGAGATGAAGGACGGGGAGGGTTCTTCGGTTTTCGGTGCGATCGAACAGGACGTCCTGCCCCATGTCGACTGACAAGCCCGCCTTCGCCTCCAGCGCCGATCTCGGCGAGAAGACCATTTCCTTCGATGAGATCGGCCGGGGCATCTACGCCTATACCGCCGAGGGCGACCCCAATACAGGGGTCGTCGTCGGTGACGAGAGCGTGCTCGTCTTCGATGCGCAGGCGACGCCGAAGATGGCGGAAACGGTGATCGAGCGCGTCCGCAGGGTCACCGACAAGCCGATCAGCCATGTCGTGCTCTCGCATTACCATGCGGTCCGCGTGCTGGGGGCGCCAGCCTATGGCGCCCGCGAGATCGTCGCATCCGATGTCGCCCGCGAGATGATCGTGGAGCGCGGCGAACAGGACAAGGCGAGCGAGATCGGCCGGTTTCCACGGCTCTTCCAGGGCGCGGATTCGATCCGGCCGGGCCTGACCTGGCCGACCATGACCTTTTCCGATACCGCCTCGATCTGGCTCGGCAAGCGCGAGGTCAGGCTGACGAAGCTCGGGCGCGGCCATACCGCAGGCGACATCGTCGCCTGGATTCCCGATGCCGAGGTCTCCTTCGCGGGTGATCTCGTCGAGTATGGTGCGACGCCCTATTGCGGCGATGCCCATTTCGAGGACTGGCCGACGACGCTCGACCATTTGTCCGCCCTCGGCTCGGTCGCAATGGTGCCGGGCCGTGGCGCGGCGCTGACCGACGCGGCAATGGTCGCTGATGGCATCAGTGGCACGCGCGCCTTTCTCAGCGACCTCTATGACGCCGTGAAGCAGAGCGCCGGCGCGGGTTGCTCGCTCCGCGAGACCTTCGAGCGTGTCCATGCCGTTTTGAAGCCAGGCTATGGCGACTGGGTGATTTTCGAGCATTGCTTGCCCTTCAATGTTTCGCGTGCCTATGACGAGGCCAACGGGCTCGACCACCCGCGCATCTGGACCGACGAGCGCGATCGCCAGATGTGGATCGATCTTCGGGGCTAGGGCGATGTCGCTCGTCACATATCTGCGCAAGGCGGCTCGCAACAATGGCTGGGCCAATGACCGGCTGCTGCGTGCCTGCGCCGAGCTGGACGACGAAGCGTTCAGGGCGCCGGGCACGAGCTTCTTCCCCTCGCTCCACGAGACCTTGAACCACAATCTCTCGGTCGATCAGTTCTATCTCGATGCGCTGGAGCAAGGCGGGCGCGGGCTGGCCGTCTTCGATACCTTCCGGCCGCTCGACGCGGCGGCGCTCCTCATCGTGCAGGGGCAGACCGATCGCCGCCTGATCGCGTTTTGCGATGCGCTGAGCGAGGCAGGGCTGGCACGGCAGGTCGAGACCGATCGCGGCGATGACGGCAAGGTGCCCGAGCGGATCGACGATCTGCTCGCGCATCTCTTCCAGCACCAGATCCATCATCGCGGCCAGGCTCACGCCATGCTCGCCGGCACGAAGGTCGCGCCGCCGCAGCTCGATGAGTACTTCCTCGCCTTCGATATCCGTCGGCGCGCCTCCGATCTGAAAACGCTCGGGATCGAGGGGCCGGAGGCGATCGGATGACGATGGAGATCCGCCGTTTCGCCTATCGCCGCAGCCCTGACCAGGATGCACGCGGACCGGCCCATCATCCCGTCGTCATCATCGGCGCCGGCCCGGTCGGGTTGACGCTCGCGCTCGATCTGGCACGCCGCGCAGTCCCCGTCGTGCTGATCGATGATTCCGATCGCATCGGCGAAGGCTCGCGCGCGATCTGCTTTGCCAAGCGTACGCTGGAGATCTTCGACAGGCTCGGCCTCGCCGAAGGTATGGTCGCGAAAGGCGTCACCTGGCAGCGGGGCAGGGTCTTTCACGGGCAAGAGCAACTCTATGAGTTCGATCTATTGCCTGAGCCTGGCCACAAGCAGCCGGCTTTCATCAACCTGCAGCAATATTACGTCGAAGCGGCATTGGCCGACGCTGCGGCTGCCGAGGCGCTGATCGATCTGCGCTGGTCGAACCGTCTGACTGGCATCCAGCCATGTCGCGACGGCGCGCTCCTGACCATCGCGACGCCGGATGGGCCCTACCAGCTCGACGCCGGCTGGGTGGTCGCCTGCGACGGAGCGCGTTCGCCGACGCGCGCGCTGCTTGGCCTGGAGTTTCGCGGCGAAGCCTTCGAGGACAAGTTCCTCATCGCCGATGTGAAGATGCAGGCGGAGTTCCCGACCGAGCGCTGGTTCTGGTTCGCGCCGCCCTTCCATTCCGGCCAGTCCGCCCTGCTGCACAAACAGCCGGACGATGTCTGGCGCATCGATCTGCAACTCGATCGGGACGCCGACCCCGAGCATGAACGACGGCCAGAGATCGTGCGGCCGCGCATCCGGCAGATGCTCGGCCATGATGATTTCGCGCTGGAATGGGTCTCGGTCTACCGCTTCCAGTGCCGCAGGCTCGAGCACTTCGTCCATGGCCGGGTGGTCTTCGCCGGTGACGCAGCCCATCAGGTCTCGCCCTTCGGCGCGCGCGGCGCCAATTCCGGCATCCAGGATGCCGATAATCTCGGCTGGAAGCTGGCTTTGGTCGTGAAAGGGCAGAGTCCCGCTGCGCTGATCGACAGCTATGACAGGGAACGTGTCGAAGCGGCGCAGGAGAATATCCTGCATTCGACCCGCGCCACGGAATTCATCGCGCCGCGCTCGCCAGGCGAACGGGTCTTGCGCGATGCGGCACTTGCCCTGGCCGGCAAGGCCGGCTTCGCCCGGCGCTTTGTCAATTCAGGGCGCCTCTCGCAGCCGACGACCTATCTGGCGTCGCCTCTTTCCACATCTGGCCCGGATTGGCCGAGCGGTGTCGCGGCAGGCGCCCCCTTCCTCGACGCTGCGCTGCCAGCGACTGCCGACGGGCGGCGTTGGCTGAGCGAGACGCTGGCCGAGGGCAGGCCGGTCATCATTGCCTGCGGCATGGCGGCCGAGAGCAGGGCTCTTTCCACCGCCTTGTGGGTCGATCTTCCCGCCCGAGACCCTGGGGACGAGCCCCTGGCGCGGCGTTACGGATTGACGCCGGGCGATGCCGTCGTGCTGCGTCCTGACGGTCATGTCGCGGCCCGGTTTCGCCAGGCGACGCCCACGCAACTGGCGGCCGCGATCGAGAGGCTGGAAGGGCGCGCGGCAGCATGAGCGGCGAACTCGTCACGGAATCGAATTTCTCCGATCCCGACGCGGCCTTCCGGATGATCGCGGAGGCGCATCGCGATCTCGTGGAGGCCGAGAGCGTGGCGCTCAATGCCAGGCTCGTCCTGATCTTCGCCAATCATATCGGTGACGTGGAGATCCTGCGTCAGGCCTTGGCGCTGGCCCGCGAGGCGCGGTAACGTCGCATTTCCTCTGCCGGAGCCTTGGCCGCGATGATCGATCCCGTTCCGCTCTATTCCAGCGCCATCCCGCTCTCGTTTTTCCTGTGGGGGCCGGCACTGGTGATGCTGATGTTCTGGCTCACCGGGCTTTGGGCGAGCCGCCAGGGTGTGGCGCGCATGCTCGAGAGCGACTGGAACGGCTTCAACGCTGCCGATGTCGAAAAGCTCTTCGCGGCTTATGGCGAGGAGCGCCGGAACCGCTACCGTCACCGGGTCCTGCCGGCCGATGTCGCCTTCGCCCTGACCTATGCGATCGTCGGCGCGATCACCGTCGCGGGCGTTACCATGCGCGGCTATCCCTGGTGGGTCGCGGCATTATGCGGCGGCGGCTGGCTCTTCGGCGGGCTCTGCGATGTCGTCGAGAATTTCGTCATTGCCCGGCTGCTCGACAAATACCCCAGGGTCGAGGCGGGCGATGTCGCCATGGCGAGCGGCTTCACGCAATTGAAGCTCGTGCTGTTCACGCTCGGCGTGCTCGGCGCGCTGGCCGCGGCCTATCTGGTGTTCAAGCCACTGGCGGTGTGACGGCCGGTGCCGCGGCTGCGTCATGGGTGGCAAGCCAGCCGGCGCGGCTGAGGCGGAAGTAGGCGCACAGGAAGTGCGGATCGCCCATCAGCCATGAGCGCCGGTCGCTGTCGCGCTGGAAACCGAGCTTCTCGGCCAGACGAAGGGATGCCGCGTTGAGCGGGTGCGTCAGGATGACGGCCTCGGCCAGGTCCAATGAGCCAAAACCGTGCTGGAGCAGGCGCGAGGCCGCCTCCGTCGCATAACCCCGGCCCCAATGGCGGGTGTCGAAGCGGTAGCCCAGTTCGATCTGCGCCGTCGCCGGATCGTTGGGGAACAGAGCGATATAGCCCAGCAGTTCGCCAGGGCTCCCGCGCCGGCTGATCGACCAGTAGCCCAGCCCGCGATCGACATGCGTGAAGCTGCGCTTCGCCACGGCCTCCTTGCTCATGAAGGCGGTGCCGACCGGTGCGATGTGTCGCATCACCTCCGGGTCGGAATTCATCGCAATGACATGGTCGAGATCCTCCATGGTTCTCGGCCTGAGGATGAGGCGGTCCGTCTCGAGGATCGGCTGCGTCGTCGCCGGCATCTTGCTAGTCTGCATCGGACGGCTCTGGCATTGCTTCGCTTCAGAACCCATATCCGGCGCCGGCTACGCGGAAAAGTCAGGAGATCGAGAATGCGCGCCTGTGGTACCACCTCTTCACGCGCCCTGGCCCTGGCTCTGTTTGCGCTGGGGCTCTGTCTGACCGGGCCCGCCCAGGCCCAGGAGGACCTGATCTTCAGGAAATCGACCGTCTGGAAGATGCTGACGCCGAACGACAAGCTCGCCGTCTATGGCGTCGACGATCCGATCGTCGAGGGCGTGGCCTGCCACTACACCATTCCCGAGAAGGGCGGCGTCTCCGGCATGTTCGGTGTGGCGGAGGAGGTCTCGGAGATCTCGCTCGCCTGTCGTCAGGTCGGTCCGATCAAGTTCAAGGAGAAATTCGAGCAGGGCGATGTCGTCTTCCGCGAGCGCCGCTCGATGGTCTGGAAGAAGATGCAGATCGTGCGCGGCTGCGACATCAAGCGCAACGTGCTGGTCTATCTCGTCTATTCCGACAAGCTGATCGATGGGTCGCCGCAGAATTCGACATCCACCGTCCCGATCATGCCTTGGGGCGGGGTGGGCGAGGCGCCGAAATGCTCGGACTGGGTGAGGTGAGCCGGAGCCTCAGCCGCCGCAGGTGATCGAGAGCGGCTGCTCCGCCGGTTCGGTGATGACAGGCTTCGAGACCGAACCGGTGAAATCTTCGCGCGAGGCGATGCCAAACGCGGTCGCCTTCGCAAAGCCCTGGGCTTCGCACCAGGCATCGGCGACGATCTTGCCGCATTCCGAGGTCTTCGAGGACAGGCAATCGGCGACGCCATAACCGTCGCTCGCCGGAATCAGGAAGATGCGCTGATCGTTGGATGCGGCCACGGTCTTCGAGGTCGGCAGGACTGCGAGCGAGAGGCCGGCTCCGACGATTCCGAACAGGCCGATCAGGGCGATGGCGCGGCGCATTCTCGATCTTTCCTCGTGACCCGACAGGCCAAAGAACCTTCGAAGCATGAGGATGGTTCCAGTCCGTTAAATTTGAATGAATTCGGCGTCAGCTATGTTGCGGCGCAACAAACTCGGGCGCCCTCTTGACGCAAAGCCCGCGCACAGGCAATCAGTTTTTCATGACGCAGGCCGCCATCCGGATTTGCATTATTTGCCGCTAGCTTTCGCTGGCCGGCTGCTCACGTCATCGTCCTGAAACGACCCGACAGAAAGCGCCCCCGGCCAGCGGCCCGGACCACGCTTCTCGTCGCCTATTCGCCAGGATCGTTTCGATGACGCCGACTTTAAGGCTCTACAACACGCTGACGCGGACGAAAGAGACGTTCGCGCCGATCGATCCCGGCAATGTCCGCATGTATGTCTGCGGACCGACCGTCTATGACTACGCCCATATCGGCAATGCCCGCCCGGTCATCGTCTTCGACGTGCTCTACCGGCTGCTCCGGCATCTCTATGGCGCCGAGCATGTGACCTATGCCCGCAACCTCACGGACGTCGACGACAAGATCAACGCGCGCGCCGCCCGCGATTTCCCCGGCTTGCCGCTGAACGAGGCGATTGCCAGGGTCACGCAGACGACGACGGCGCAGTTCCACAGCGATGTCGATGCGCTGGGCAATCTGCGCCCCGATGCCGAGCCGCGCGCCACCGACCATATCGAGGAGATGAAGGCGATCATCGAGCGCCTCATCGCTCGTGGCATCGCCTATGTCGCCGAGGAACATGTCCTGTTCCACGTGCCGGCTGTGGCGAGCCTGGGGAAGGCGCCGAAATACGGCTCGCTCGCCCGTCGCTCGCTCGACGAGATGATGGCCGGCGCTCGCGTCGATGTCGCTCCCTACAAGCGCGATGCCATGGATTTCGTGCTGTGGAAGCCAAGCCGCGACGGCATCGACCCCGGCTGGCCGTCCCCGGCGGGCATCGCCACGCCCGGCCGTCCCGGCTGGCATATCGAGTGCTCGGCCATGTCGATGGCCAAGCTGCTCGCGCCCTTTGGCGGCGGGCTCGCCTGCGATGATCCCGCCAAGAATGTCTTCGACATCCATGGCGGCGGCATCGACCTCGTCTTCCCGCATCATGAGAACGAGATCGCCCAGAGCTGCTGCGCCTTCGGCGGTGCCGACGGCGCCGGCCGCATGGCGAATATCTGGATGCATAACGGCTTCCTGCAGGTCGAAGGCGAGAAGATGTCGAAATCGCTCGGCAACTTCGTCACCATCAACGAACTGCTGCAGACCGATGCCTTCGGCGGCCGGACATGGCCGGGCGAAGTGCTGCGCCTTGCGATGCTGAAGACGCATTACCGCCAGCCGATCGACTGGACGGTGAAGTCGCTGGAGGAGGTCGAGTCCATCATCGCCGGCTGGGAGGAGATCCTGCGTGGCATTCCGACGGAACCGCAGACCGCTCCAAGTGACGTGGATGCGGAGATCATCGCCGCACTGGCCGATGACCTGAACACGGCCAAGATGATGACGCGGCTTCATGGTCTTGCCCGCGAAGCGAAGGCCGGCGATCCGAAGGCTGCGCGCGCACTGGCGGCAAGTGTCGATTTCCTCGGCCTGAATCGTCAGGCCTGGGGGCGAAAGGAACAGGAGTTCCTCGTCCGGGCGGCGACCGATGACGGGTTCGCGGCGCGTGTCGACGATCTGATCCAGCGCCGGCTTGCAGCGCGTCGCGCCAAGGACTTTGCCGAGTCCGACCGCATCCGCGACGAACTCGCGGCGATGGGCATCCACCTCAAGGATGGCAAGGACCCGGCGACGGGCGAGCCCGCGACAGCATGGGAAGTGAAACGATGAACCGCACCCGAGCCCCCTCTCCCCCTGCGGGAGAGGGTTGGGGTGAGGGGTCGCGCGACGCTTGCCGCTCTTCTCATTCTGCTTCAACCGGAGAGCGTGGCGCGACCCCTCATCCGGCCGCTGCGCGGCCACCTTCTCCCGCAGGGGGAGAAGGGGAGGACGCGCTGTCGTTGCGTGCCAAGCTCGGCCAGCGCGCGCGCTCGATGCGCAAGGAGCCGACAGAAGCCGAGCGCAAACTTTGGCTCCTCCTGCGCGACAGGCGGTTCAGTGGTTTCAAGTTCCGTCGGCAGGTCCAGATCGGTTCCTATATCGTCGATTTCGTGTGTCCATCGAAGCGACTGATCGTCGAAGCCGATGGTGGCCAGCATGCAGGAAACACCTATGACGAGGTGCGGGATGCCTGGCTGAAAGCGCAGGGCTTTCGCATTCGCCGCTTCTGGAACGCCGATATCCTTCGTCGTGGCGACGAGGTCCGGGACACGCTTTGGCACGATCTCCATGGAGCGACGCTCCATGAGACGGATATGACATGGGAAGTGAAACGATGAACCGGGATGCCCCGAAGATCCGGCGTGCGGGAGCGCTCTCGGTCGCGATGAAACTGGTCATGCTCGCCATGGTGATGCCACGCGTGCTGCGCTATCGGATGAGGGCCGGGCGATGAGCGCCCGCATCCATCTCTTCGATACGACGCTGCGCGACGGCGCCCAGACCACCGGAGTCGACTTCTCGCTCGACGACAAGCGCGCGGTCGCCGCCATGCTGGACAAACTCGGCATCGACTATGTCGAGGGTGGCTATCCCGGAGCGAACCCGCTCGATACCGCCTTCTTCGCGGAAAAGCCGACCTCGAAGGCCAAGTTCGCGGCCTTCGGTATGACCAAGCGGGCAGGGCGCTCGGCCGCCAACGACCCGGGCATCGCGGCCCTGCTCGAGGCGAAGGCCGACGCCATCGTCTTCGTCGCCAAGAGCTGGGACTACCATGTCCATGTCGCGCTCGAGATCTCGCTCGAGGACAATCTCGAGGGCATCACCGACAGCGTGAAGGCCGCCAAGGCGGCCGGGCGCGAGGTGATGCTCGACTGCGAGCATTTCTTCGACGGCTACAAGGCCAATCCCGACTATGCGCTGGCCTGCGCCCGGGCGGCCTATGAGGCGGGCGCACGCTGGGTCGTGCTCTGCGATACCAATGGCGGCACACTGCCCGATGAAGTCGGCGCCATCGTTGCCGCGGTCGCCAAGGTGGTGCCGGGCGATCATCTCGGCATCCATGCCCATGACGATTGCGGCTGCGCCGTTGCCAATTCGCTGGCGGCGGTCGAGGCCGGGGTCCGCCAGATCCAGGGCACGCTGAACGGGCTCGGCGAGCGCTGCGGCAACGCCAATCTGGTGACTCTGATCGGGGCGCTGAAGCTGAAGGACAGGTATCGCGAGCGCTTCAGCATCAATGTCGACGAACAGCAGCTCGGCGAACTGACCCATGTTTCGCGTGCACTGGACGAGATGCTGAACCGCGCCCCGAACCGGCACGCGCCCTTCGTCGGTTCGTCTGCCTTCGCGACCAAGGCCGGCATCCATGCGTCGGCCGTGCTGAAGGACCCGCGCACCTATGAGCATGTCGCACCGGAAGCGACCGGCAATATCCGCAAGGTCCTGATCTCGGACCAGGGCGGCAAGTCCAACCTCGTGGCCGAGCTGGAGCGCATCGGCGTCACGCTTGGGCGCGACGATCCGCGGCTCGGGCGCCTGCTCGACGAGCTCAAGGACAAGGAGGCGCAAGGCTACGCCTTCGAGGGGGCAGATGCCTCCTTCTTCCTGCTCGCCAAGCGGATCCTGCGCGAGGTGCCGGACTATTTCACGGTCGAGCGCTTCAAGGTGAATGTCGAGCGGCGCTACAACGCCAATGGCGAGCTCGTCACCTTCTCCGAGGCGATCGTGAAGGTGCAGGTCGGCGACGAGCTGCTGATCTCGGCTGCCGAGGGCTCAGCCGGCCCGGTCAATGCCCTCGACGTTGCCTTGCGCAAGGATCTCGGCCGCTATCAGTCGCTGATCGGGGGCTTGCGGCTCGTCGACTACAAGGTCCGCATCTTCCAGGGCGGCACCGACGCGGTGACGCGCGTCCTGATCGAATCCGCTGACGAGACCGGTGAACGCTGGACCACGGTCGGTGTCAGCGCCAACATCATCGACGCCTCGTTCCAGGCGCTGGTCGACTCGATCACCTACAAGCTGATGCGGGCCGGCGCGACGGCGTAAGCGAAGGGATCTTTCCATCCGCCGCGATTCCCCGGGCGAGGCGCAGCTTCGACCCGGCAATCATTCGGCGGATGGGGCGTGGCGCGGTACCGCCGCGGTCGGGAATGGCCGGGACGAGGCCCGGCCATGATGGGCTTGGTGGCTCAATCCGTCAGCCGGATCGTCCGTTCCTTGCAGAGATCGACGCCGTCATTGTCGTTCTCGACCTCGTCGGTGAAGCGACCGAGCACGAAATAGCTGCAGCCTGCCGGCTTGTTGAGTTTCAGCACGGCGCTCTTTCCGGGAGCGAGCGGCTTGGCGAGTTTGGCGACGAGGCGGGGCTGTTCACCCGAGGTGGTGATTTCGAGCGTGTTCAACGGCACGCTGCGGGCATTGGTTACCTTGATCTGCGCCGGCGGGCGCGCCGATTGCGCCAGGGCGGGAAGCGTCGCGAGGCAGAGTGAGACGCTGGCGCCGATCAGGCCGGCAAGGATAACCCGTTGAGCTCTCATGGCTGTTTCTTTCCCCGATCCGAGCGTTGACCGCTCCGACGCCATCTCACACCGGTCTTTCGACAAGAACAAGGCCAAGCCGGCGCGCGTGTTCCGCAATCCCCGGCTTGCAGCAAGGCCCATGCATTCGCCTGCGATCGCGGATATATGGGCGGTTCAACTTGGAACTGTTTGAAAAATGTCCCCGCCTGCCGCGCCGCCTCCGGCGTCGAACTTCGCCCACTCGGCTGTCCTGCAACCGGGCTCCGGCTTCGTCGCCACCTTCCGTGCGCTCTGGCCCTATCTCTGGCCGCCGGATCGCGCCGATCTGCGCAAGCGCGTGGTCGCGGCCTTCATCCTGCTGGTCGTGGGCCGCATGGTGTTGATGGGCGTGCCCTTCACCTTCAAATGGGCGACGGATGCCCTGGCGAACACGCCGACAAGTCTCGGGCGCTGGCTGCCCTGGCTGGTCGGCGCACCGCTGACCCTGACGCTGATCTACGGGCTGGCGCGCGTCGGCTCCTCGGCCTTCATCCAGATGCGCGATGCATTGTTCGCACCCGTGTTCATGCATGCGGTGCGCACGCTGGCGCTGCAGACCTTCGGCCATCTGCATTATCTCTCGCTGCGCTTCCATCTCGAGCGCAAGACCGGCGGCCTGACCCGCGTGCTGGAGCGCGGCCGCAACGGTATCGAGGAAATGGTCCGCCTCGGCCTGAACCAGTTGGTGCCGGTCGTGGTCGAGGTCGCCCTGATCACCGCCGTGCTTCTGACGATGTTCGACTGGCTCTATGTCGTCGTGCTGGTGGTGATGGTGACGACCTACATGGCCTACACCATCAAGGCGACCGAATGGCGCATCGCCATTCGCGGCGCCATGAACGAGTCCGATACCGACGCCAATTCGAAGGCGATCGACTCGCTGCTCAACTATGAGACGGTCAAGTATTTCGGGGCAGAGGCTCGCGAGACGGCCCGTTACGACCGTTCAATGGCGCGCTACGAGCGCAACTCGATCAAGGCCTATACCTCGCTCGCCTGGCTCAATTTCGGACAGGCGGCGATCTTCGCGACAGGCCTGACCATCTCGATGGTGATGGCGGTGCGCGGCTTCCAGGCCGGCACGCACACGGTCGGCGATTTCGTGCTGATCAACGCCATGCTGATCCAGCTCTACCAGCCGCTGAATTTCATGGGCACGGTCTATCGCGAGATCAAGCAGGCGACCCTCGACATCGGAGAGATGTTCGCCCTGATCGGCCGCGATCCCGAGATCCAGGACCATCCGGGCGCCCCGCCGCTTCGCGTCGATGCAGGCGAGGTCCGCTTCGAGGACGTGCATTTCGCCTATATCCCGGAGCGGCCGATCCTGAAGGGCATTTCCTTCACGGTGCCGCCGGGCAGGACGATCGCCATCGTCGGACCGTCCGGCGCCGGCAAGTCGACGATTTCGCGCCTGCTCTTCCGCTTCTACGAACCGGCCAAGGGCAGGATCCTGATCGACGGGCAGGATATCGCCGCGATCCAGCAGGTCAGCCTGCGCTCCGCGATCGGCATGGTTCCCCAGGATACCGTGCTGTTCAACGACACGATCGAGTACAATATCCGCTATGGCCGGCCGGATGCGACCGAGGCCGAGGTCGAGGAGGCGGCGCGGCTCGCCCAGATCGACCGCTTCATTCGCTCTCTGCCGGAGGGCTATGAGACCTCCGTCGGCGAGCGCGGCCTGAAGCTCTCAGGCGGCGAGAAGCAGCGCGTCGCCATCGCCCGCACCATCCTGAAGGGGCCGCCGATCCTGGTGCTGGACGAGGCAACCTCGGCACTCGATTCCTTCACCGAGAAGGAGATCCAGGACGCGCTCGACCGGGTCAGCGAGGGGCGCACGACGCTGGTCATCGCCCACCGGCTCTCGACCGTGATCAATGCTGACGAGATCATCGTGCTGGACAAGGGCCTGATCGTCGAACGCGGCCATCACCGCGAGTTGCTGGCGGCGGATGGCGTCTATGCGGCACTCTGGAACCGCCAGCGCCAGGTCGACGAGGCCAAGGCGACGCTGAAGCGCGCGACCGAGGAAGAAGAAGAGAGTGTGAGAGTGACCCTGACGCAGTAATCGGGGCGACGGAATTCTCTCGCCAAACGCGGCCTGCTTCCTGCATGCTATACCCCGCCGGTTTCACACGAAGCCGGCGGAGCATTGCGGGGGCTGCTCATGTTCGATCCGACAACATTCACCGGCTTTCACACCTGGCTCAGCCTGATCGCCATCGTCGCTGGTTTTCCGGTCGCCGCGGCCATGCTGAAAGGGCACACGCGGCCGCGCTGGACCGGAATTTTGCTCTCCACTGCGTTTGCCACCAGCGCGACGGGCTTCGGCTTTCCATTCAACGGCATCCTGCCCTCGCACATCGTCGGCGCGATCTCGCTCGTTCTGGTCGGTCTTGCCGGATACGCCCTCTACGCCCGCAGGCTCGACGGCGCCTGGCGGCGGATCTATGCGATCACGGCGATGGTCGCCTTCTATCTGCTGATCTTCGTCGCGGTCGCGCAGGCCTTCATGAAGGTGCCATTTCTCCAGGCGATGGCGCCGACACAGTCAGAGCCGCCCTTCGCGATTGCCGAAGGGCTCGTGCTGCTGATCTTCGTGGTGCTGACCTATCTCGCCGCGCGCCGCTTCGTCCGCAGCCCGACGGCGCTCGCCTGAGTTCGCGTGGCTTGCAATGGCGAGGGCTTGCATCCCAAGCAAGCTGGCCGATCCCAGCCTGCCGCGGTGACCACATGCTGAAACGCCTGCGCCTGACCGGGGCACTTTTCCTCTCCATTCTGGCCGCGGATCCGGCCGCTGCCGCGACGGGGCAGGGCTGGGAGCTCTGGATCGTCAAACCGGGACGGCCGGGCATTGTCCAGACCTGCTCGCTGCTCAAGATGTCGCCGTCGCCGCTTGAAACGACGCTTCCTGCCGATCAGCACCCGCTTCGACTCGATGAGGCGCTCTCGATTCGCTGGCAGGGCGGATATCTCGTGCAGGATGGCGCGCCTGAGAGCCCGGCAGCGAAGCGGGGCTGGAATCCGGTCGACAGTTGTTTCGTCCTGATGGTCGCGGGCAAGCCCGTCGCGACTGGCGCAGTATTGCCACGTGCCTCCGCCCAGTTGCTCCGCTTCGACACGCTCGTGATCCAGGAGGATCGGGCAGGCCAGCCGCTCGCCTTCGAACTGCTCCCGCATTTTCCGGCGGATGTCATGTTACCGGCCCCTGGGCCATGGTCGGCGGCGCTCGGTGCGCTCAGCCGCCCCTCCGGGGCCGCGCGATGACGGTAGCGAAGCGCTTGCGAGCGATGCTCCGGCTCGGCGCCGGCCTGGTCCTGGCGCTGCCGGCCCTTCCGGTGCAGGCCTCCGGCACGAAGAAGGTCGGCAATTGGGTGGTCATCACCAATGACCGGCAGGGCGGGCGCCAGGATGTCGCGGCGGTGCTGAGCGATAGAGAAGCCCATGTCGGCCTCGCGATCCGCTGCATCGATGCCAGCCTGTCCATCGCCTTTCTGCCGCTGAACAATGACGGGCTGTTCGGCCGGGCGGGGCGGGCGGCTGCATCCTTCGTTCAAGCCGATGGCCAGGCGGCGGTCGAGCTGGCGGGCTCGGTCGGGGCGGACCGGGCCGTGCAGGTTGCGCGCCCGGCGTCCCTCCTCGGATTGATCCTCGGCGGGGCCGAGATGAGTGTGTTGATCCCGGTCCAGGGCAACGGAGCTGTTTCGGCCGGCTTTGACCTTGCAAACAGCCGGAGCGCCCTGGCCGAGCTTGTCGGGCAGTGCCCGGCCGACTGACGCCAGCGCTCAGCCCAGCTCCAGTCGGTAGCGCAGCTTCAGCCGCTCGCCGCGAGCATAGCTTTCATAGTCTTCCGGGATCGTGACCTCTTCGACGAGGGCGCAGCCGAGCCTTTCCAGCGTACGGCGGGAGGCGAGATTGTCGGGGGTCGTCGTCAGCCAGAGCTCGGTAAGGCCGCACGCTTTGGCCAGGGGAAGCAGCGCCTTCACGGCTTTCCCGGCGAGGCCGCGCCCGCGACAAGCGGGCTCGATGGAAAAGCCGATCTGCCCTGCGAGATGGGTCAGGAGATAGCTCGCGCCTGGCCGCAGGCTGATCGTGCCGGCGGGCTCGTCTCCGGCCAGGACGTCGAAGCGATAGGCGGCGACGCGCCACAGCGATGTGTCGGGTGAATAGCTCCGGCTCAGCCGCAGCCTGACATCGTCACAGCCAAGCTTGCCCAGGAGAGCCGTGCCGATATCGCCGGCCTCCGCCATGTCCCGCACTCCCCGCCAATGCCATGGCTGCGCTTCTAGCCGTTCGGCTACCCTGTCTGGAAGACGCGGCGGCAAAGAGGCGGAGTTTCGTCCGCCACAAGGGGCGCGGCATGCGGCCTCTTCCCCCGGAGCGCCGAACCCCGTAAATCACGCGGCAATGCCTGCCGCCCCAATCGGGCCGCAGGGGAGCGTCACTCTGCCGACGCGCTGACAAGACCAAACAGGATTGCCCATGTCGCTCGTCGATTCCGTCCGCAAAGTGATCGTTCCCATCCACAAGGAGGGCTACGTCTTCATCGCGATCGCGCTGGTGGCGACGATCGTGCTCGCCAATCTCTGGTCGCCCTTCGGCTGGCTCGGCGCGATCATCACGATCTGGGTCTGTTATTTCTTCCGTGATCCCATCCGGATCACGCCGCAACGCGAGGGGCTGGTGATCTCGCCGGCCGATGGCCGCATCAGCCAGATCGCCTCCGCGCTGCCGCCGCCGGAGCTGAACCTGCCGGCCGAGCCGATGACGCGCATCTCGATTTTCATGAACGTCTTCGACTGCCATGTGAACCGCGCCCCGGTCTCGGGCCGCATCATCAAGATGGCCTATACGCCGGGCCTCTTCCTCAATGCCGAGCTCGACAAGGCGAGCGAGGACAATGAGCGCAACGCGCTGGCGATCGAGACCCCGGCCGGCACGGTCGGCGTCGTCCAGATTGCAGGCCTGATCGCGCGGCGCATCGTGCCCTTCGTCAAGGAGGGCGATTCGATCGCGACCGGCGAGCGTTTCGGCCTGATTCGCTTCGGTTCGCGCGTCGACGTCTATCTGCCGACGAGCGTGATCCCGCTGGTTGGCGAAGGCCAGACCGCCATCGCCGGCGAGACCGTGCTGGCCGACGTCTCGGCCAGCGAAATACGGCGCAGCTTCCGCGGAATCTGAGCGCTTTCGACATCTCGGAGCGCCGTGATGCGGCGCCCGGGATGATCGCCGAGTGCTCCTAGCCTCCGCGCCTAAAACCGCGTATTCCGGCTGGCATGAGCGATCTCTTTCCTCCCTTCGAGCCCGAGCAGGCTGAATCGAAGCGCACGCGCTTCAAGGCGATCCCGTTTCGGCTGATCGCACCCAATGTCATCACATTGCTGGCGCTCTGCCTCGGCCTCACCGCGATGCGGCTCGTGGTCGAGGGCAAGCTCGAATCGGCGACGATCTTCATCCTGATCGCCGCCGCGCTCGACGGCGTCGACGGGCGCCTGGCGCGCATGCTGAAGGGCACGTCGCGCTTCGGCGCCGAGCTCGACTCGCTCTCGGATTTCGTCAATTTCGGCGTCGCAACCGGCTATGTGCTCTGGATTTTCGTCCTGCACGATCTGCGTTCCTTCGGCTGGATCATCGTGCTGACGCTGGCCTGCGCCATGGCGCTCCGGCTCGCACGCTTCAACGTGATGATCGACGATCCCAATCGTCCCGACTGGCAGAAGAACTTCTTCGTCGGCATGCCGGCGCCCGCGGGCGCGATCACCGCGATGCTGCCGCTCTATCTGCACTTCATCGGCGTGCCGGTACAGGAATATGGCGCCCTGCTGGTTGGGATCTATATCCTGTTCATCGCCTTCCTGACGATTTCGCGCATCCCTTGCTATGCCGGCAAGACGCTCGGCACCCGGGTGCCGCGTGAGAAGGTGCTGCCGCTCTTCGTCGCGGTGGTGGTGGTGGCGGGGCTGCTCTTTGCCTACCCCTTCGAGATGCTGACGCTGATCGTGCTGGCCTATCTCGCGCTGATCCCGATCAGCGTTGCGCGCTATCGCAAGCTCGAGCGCGAACACAATGCCGGCTTGGCGGAAGCTCCGTCCGAGGTGGGCAAGGCGTCCGTGTCGGATACCGACTGAAGCATCGGCCCGAAAAGTGGATTGCGGTTTTCGGAAGAGCCGATGCGAACGCACTAAAGCATCGGCCCGAAAAGTGGATTGCGGTTTTCGGAAGAGCCGATGCGAACGCACTAAAGCATCGGCCCGAAAAGTGGATTTGCGGTTTTCGGGATAGCCGATGCAAACACACTAAAGCATCGGCCCGAAAAGTGTCGGGCCGGATGCGAGATCCGGTCTCGATAATTTAGCGGCGGCGGTTGCTCAGTCGCGCCGCATTGGCGCGGGTTCGTTTCGAGAATGGCTCGAGCGTGTTGCTGGTCGCCCGGGCGACGGCCTCGCTCATGTCGAGCTGGCTGAATGGGCTGAAGGCCAGATCCCACCAGAACAGGCTGACGGCCTGGCTCGCGGCGAGGCCGCTTTCCATCACCGCGGAAACCTTCTCGGTCAGGGCCTTCGTCGCCTCGCGCTGGCCGCGCCGGTCGCCGAGCGCGCCCTTGAGCAGGATCGGCATCCGCATTGCGATGGTCAGCCCGGCCTCGGCCTGCATCGTCATGACCTTGCTCACGAGCGCCTGCGCTTCCACTCCCGTTCCCAGAGCGGAACGCGGACGTCGGGTCGATGTGGTCATTTCGGTGAAGGGCTCCAGAACACGGGACAGGTCGGAAAGGACTCCGGCCTCGCAAAGAGGCCGCGTCTGCGGGCCGCAGGCTTTAATGTGTCAAGTGAAAGGCTGAAACGCAAGGGTGAGGCTGCGTATTTTATGCGCAGTGGACATAACGAAGTGGGTATTGCGCTCCAGGGCTGCACTCGGCGCGTGGCGGCTCAGAGAGATTTCGCAACCGGCGAAAATGATCTAGAGGCTTGGGCGGAGGGTGTCCGCCATGGGCGCCTGCGAGCCTCAGAGACGAACGCCCTTGAGTTTCTTCTCCACTCCCAAGCAGCCCGGCTGGCGGCCGATGCTGGTCCTGGCTTCGGCCTCTCCGCGCCGGCTGGCCTTGCTGGAGCAGGCCGGGTTGAAGCCCGACGCCATGCTGCCATCCGATCTGGACGAGACGCCGCTGAAAGGCGAGCGTCCGCGCGATCTCTCGCGCCGCCTGGCACGCGAGAAGGCGCAGGCCGCGCGGGAAGGCGCGAAGAGCCGCCCCGATCTCGAAGGCTGCTACATCCTCGCGGCCGATACCGTGGTCGCAGTCGGCCGTCGCGTCCTGCCCAAGGCGGAGATCGTCGATGAGGCGGCTGCCTGCCTGCGGATGCTCTCCGGGCGCGCCCATCGCGTCTATACCAGCGTAGCCCTGGTGACCCCGGGCGGCGCGATCCGTGACCGCATCGTCGAGACGCGCGTGCGCTTCAAGCGGCTCTCGACCGAAGATCTCGAGATGTACCTCGCCTCAGGTGAATGGCGCGGCAAGGCCGGCGCCTATGCCATCCAGGGCATTGCCGGCTCCTTCGTGGTCAAGCTCGTCGGCTCCTATACCGGCGTTGTCGGCCTGCCGCTTTACGAGACGGTGAACCTGCTCGGCGGCGAAGGCTTCCCGATCCGGTTCGGCTGGATGAATGTCGGCTGAGCGTCAGCGCATCTTGCCCTGACCTGCGGTTATCCCGATCCTGTCGCCGCTGCCGCTTCGGCAGCGCGAGGCGCGCAACCAGGGATGGGGTCGATGACGGAACGCTTGAGGGGCAAGGTTGCAATCGTCGCGGGCGCGGGCTCGATCGGGCCCGGCTGGGGCAATGGCAAGGCAACCGCGACGATCTTTGCGCGTGAGGGCGCCAGGGTGGTCTGCGCGGATGTCAACCGCGATGCCGCCGAGGAGACGGCGGCGATCATCCAGAACGAGGGCGGCCAGGCCTTTGCGGTGCAGACCGACGTGACCAGGGCCGATTCGATTGCCGATCTCGTCGGCCAGGCGCTCGGCCGCTATGGCCGCATCGACATCCTCGACAACAATGTCGGCATCGCCGAGGTCGGCAGCGTCGTCGATCTGCCCGAGGAGACCTGGGAGCGGGTCTTCAAGGTCAATGTCACCAGCGCCTTCCTGGCGATGAAACACGTCATCCCGGTGATGCAGCGTCAGTTCGAGGAGACGGGCGAGGGCGGCTCGATCATCAACATTTCCTCGATCGCCTCGATTCGCCACACCGGCGTGCCCTATGCCAGCTACTCCGCCACAAAGGCGGCGCTGAATCACCTGACCCGCACGACCGCGGTGCAATACGCGGCGCAGAAGATTCGCGTCAACGCGATCCTGCCCGGCCTGATGAAGACGCCGATGGTCGAGCATTCCGCCGGCCTCGCGCAGGCCTATGGCGAAGGTGACATCGCCGCGATGTGGAAAGCGCGCGATGCGCAGGTGCCGATGGGGCATATGGGCGAGGCCTGGGACGTGGCCTACGCCGCGCTCTTCCTTGCTAGTGACGAAGCGCGCTATGTCACCGGCATCGAACTCGTGGTCGATGGAGGCATCACGCTCAAATATGGCTGAGAATCAGGACACCTCACCCCCGCCGGCACCCAGGCCCTGCCCGATCTGCGGCAAGCCGGCGGTGCATCGCTTCAGGCCCTTCTGCTCGTCCCGCTGCCGCGACATCGACCTCGGCCACTGGCTGAAGGGCAGCTATGTCATTCCCGGCGAGCCGGTGGAGGAGGCTGAAACCGGGTTACCCACACGCGAAGACGAGACTTGATCGGAAGCCGGCTGAAGCGACTGGACAGCCCGCCAATCACGCTCTATATCGCCCCCACCAACACGAAGCGCTTGGCGCTTCGCCGGATGCCCAGATAGCTCAGTTGGTAGAGCATGCGACTGAAAATCGCAGTGTCGCTGGTTCGATTCCAGCTCTGGGCACCACTCCCCCTCTAAGGGGTTGATCAGTAAAGAAAAGCCGCTAAATCAAGAGCTTGCAGGCGCCCGAGTGGTACAAACGGGTGATCCAAATGGTTCTCGCAATGGCGAGTCCGTTCAAGCATCCCAAGACAGGCGTCTACTGGTTTCGCAAAGCGGTGCCGAAGGACCCTCAGGAGACCCTTGGCAAGCGCGAAGAGAAACGCACGCTTAAGACCAAAGGACCCTGCGGAGGCCCGCGCGGCTCACGCGAAGGTGGCTTTGGCATATACCGGGGCTCGCGTCGGGGAGATCGCTCAGCTCCGCAAGGAAGACATCCGGCAAGAGGCAGGGCATTGGGTGATCCGCATCACGCCCGAAGCAGGAGCCGTGAAAAACGGATCAGGCACGGGATGTCGTGCTCCATGCCCATTTGGTCGAAAGGGCCTTCCCGCATTCGTGGGGGAGTCGAAGCCGGGGCATCTCTTCATCACGCCTGCCAAGGCAACCGGCGATGTTCTTGGGCCTCTTCAGGGCATCGCCAATCGGCTCGGGGAGCAGGCGCGAAAGGTCGTGACGGCCCCGCTGGTGAAGCCCAACCACGGCTGGCGGCGCCGCTTTAACACAATCTCTCGCAGCGTCGGGATAGACCCGAGAGTCATGGATGCTATCCAAGGGCACGCTGCGCGAACGGCCGGCGATGACTACGGGGACGTGACGATTGCGGCGATAGCTCTCGCCTTGTCGAAGTTCCCGAAACAGTACGAGCTTGCAGCGCCAGCGGCCGAGGAGTCTTCAGGAGCCCAGCGGTAGCCTGAAGTAGCGAACGGATCTGTACGCTGAAGATGCGAGGCGGGGAGCCCGACAAGTTCGGCAATTGGGCTCCTGTCATGAGCGCCCGGTTCTACAAGCTCCGGCTTGATCGGAAGATGGACAACAAGCCGGAAGGGAAGAAAGTGTCCCGCGTCAACTTCCACTCGTTCCGCCGCTGGTTCGCGGGATGCAGTGGTACGCAGTCGCGAGCCCTCCCGGCTGGGCCAGTGCCGGCCATCCTCCGCAATGCCCTGTATGCTCCTGACCTGTACCGGCAAGAAGCCCTTCAGGAGCCCGGCAGGCTCCCGTGATGGCGATGTACCGAAAGCGCGAGGGGGCACTGGAGAAATCGGAGAGCGGCCGGGCAGGGGAGGGTCTTAGATTTTTTCGCTAGAATGTCTGCCGTTATTTTGATCCGCAAAGGCATTCCGCTGTGACGGAAGGGTGGCTGAGAAAGCGAGCTGTTTCCCATAGTCGGTTAGTGCGACGTGATTGGTCGTACTCGGCTTGTCAAAGCTATAAGTTTGTATCTTTTCAATTCGAATGAGATTTTGTGTCGCAAATTCAGCAAGAATTTCTCTCGCTGCTGGTTGTTGAATCGTAGATAAATAGTATCCATCTACGTTTTCGGTTTTAGGAAAGATATATTTAATGATTATGTTTCGGACGGAGGACATGCTTGGCGATAAAGAAAATTCTTTAACGCAATATAGAAATATCTCAAGAAGATCTATATTTTCATTAATTTTGGGTCCGTCTGTATCGTTTTCACTGATTTTTATATCGTAATCTGTAGCTTTCTTGTTCTTTAGAAGGTCGATGCGGTACAATATATCCTGTGGAACTTTGATGGAGTTTTCCGCCGCCTCAAGCGCGGAAATCTGATCTTGAAGCCTTCTTTTCTCTTCGGAGAGTTTAGAAATCTCATTGAGTGCCATTTCTGGCGCTACGGTATTCGCTCGGACCCAGCCAATTCGGGGGCTGTCGGCCATCAGGGCAACCAGAGAAACGGCCACTTTAGCAGCAAGATCATCCGGGTTTCTCCAATGTTTGACCAGTTTTCTCTGGCATATTTTCCTAAATGAGTTGATGCTGGATTGCTTGTCAAACTCGACTTTGTCTCTTGCAAGGGACGCGCGAGCGTCCTCGTGAAGTAAGAATGATATGACAGGAACGCCGGATGAGGAGGCGAATTCATACTCCATTTGAGTATAGCTTTTCCCCTTCGCTCCTATCGATCCATATCTTTCGGATAGTATCAAAATGTAGTAGTCACAATCGAGTATTCTTTTCTTGATGTGAGACCACTGAGATTCATCCGCCGCCTGGAATAGCTCCATCCCAACAGGAATATGGCCAAGATTTAGGATCTGTTCCATAACAATTCGTCGCTCTTCGATTAGGTCTGTATATGTTGAGCTGACGAAAATCTGGTACTTCACATTCATAAGTTGCCCCTGAGAACCAGGCATCCCGCTGGGCTGGGAGCCAACGGGAGCTTCGCCGCTTCTCGGCGGCATCTGCAACCCCGCACGAAGTAGGGGGGGCGATTCTGAAGTCTCTCTGTGAAGTGGGGGAATGGGGCAACTCTGCTTCTCAGTGAAGCCTCGACGGGTGGTGCACGGCTATGATCCAGAGACCTCCTTATCAGGTCTCTTGTATTATTGATTTTATTGTGCTTTTTCGCGCTGAAAGCGCGGTCCAGCTCTGGGCGCCCCTCCCCCTCTAAGGGGTTGATCAGCAAAGAAAACGCGCTCCACCGAAAGCCCATTTTCCCGATGACGGTGAACGGGAGCGACCTATCAGGCCTGAAGACGCTCGTCGCATGGGCTGTAGCAAACCACTGCGTCCTCACGAACCCTCCCCTCGGAGTGACAGTTGTCTCGGGTGGACCCCAAGTCTCCAATGCGGAATGCTTGGCGCACGGCTCGAATCATTGCTGCCACGTTGCTCTTTCTCGCCGCTCTCGGGATCGCCCAAGTGGCTCTCGCTGCCGGTGCCTGCCGCGCCACGCGCGACGGCAAGGATCGCATTGAGCTCACAGGTGGCTGCCCAAGCGGCTACTACGTGCGGGGGGCGTGCTGTGAATCCTTCAATGCCATCTCTCCACAGGCACAGCCGAATGCCAGCAGCGCGAAGACGTGCCCGGCCGGCACCGTGTTAAAGCTTGGGGTCTGTGTCGCTGGCCAGTGATCGGACTGGGGGGCTAGCGCGGAGCGGACCTTGCAGTCTGTTCCCTATCGGGAGGGGCCGGTCGATTTGTCATTCTGCGCGACCGGCCTTCGCGCGCCGGCCCGCGGACTCTGTCCAGCTCAACACCTGCATCAAGCCCTTCAGGAGCTGGCGAGGTGGCAGCTTGGGTTCCAACAGTGGCGCATCGGCAGGGGGCTACGGAGTTGCTCTATGGTTCCAGTGGGATGCTCTGTCTGAAGATGACAATTGAGGTGACGGCAAGCGCCAGCCAAAACCCCCAACCGCTCAAGATCGCAACATCGCCGCTGAGGACCGTGCGGCCGCTTACACGCCAATAGAGGGAGAAGGGGCGTCTTCCGTAGTCACCGATCGCGAGCCTGCCCAGCGTAAGGCCGCGAATGAGCGCCTTGCCGGTCACGTAGCCGATGATCTGAACAATGAACTCGACCAGCAGACTGAGCACCGCATCCAGCACGATCGCCACCCCCAGTTATGGACTTCCGCTGCTGACAGCGGAGAGGGCTGAAAACCCTCCCGGCCACCGCGCCGGCTCTCTTCGTATGGCCCTGTGCCCTGCTGCTGACGGAGGCAGGCGCTCCCGGCCCCTCGGGGGGCGGCCCAAACACCCAGCTCGCGAAATTGCCGCTTCAGTGTCGCGGCTCGCTGCCACCCTTCAGCTCCACTTCAAATCGCAAGAGTTGGTCGAACAGCGGCGCCTTTCGGACGTCATCATCGAGCCCGCCGTCGGGCCTCTTCTCCGATCGTCGGCTCTCGAGGAGCCCGAGCCATGACAACGGACGGAGCACCCGCGTCGTCAGGGCGAACGCGGGAAAGTCGGGAGCGATCGGGTCCCCGATGGTCTCCATGATCGTGCAGGCCGGCATCAGGTCCTTCGCATGGGACCAGCCATGCGCCGTCACCGACAGGCTCCACAGGATCACGCCCATGTGGTGCTGGGGCCAGAACTCCAGCGGGTTCCGGTCGAAGTCCTGGAGGTTCACTTTCCAGAATGTCGCTTCGAACAGCTCGGCTAGCAGCGCCGGGGCGGCCTCGGGCGCCAGCATGGCCTTGCCTGCCTTGCTCGCCTTCAGGATCCCCGAGCGTTTCCGCAGGAGCCGGGCCGCCTGCAGCACGATCCGTGTGAACAGGACCCCGTAGGCATCGTGCTCGTTGATGACCTTGTTCGTCGCGAGCGTGGTGGCCCTGTCGTATCCCGGCCAGTCCGTCCGGTCGAAGACATGCCGGACATCTGCCCGCTTCAGGGCTCCCGCAGGGGTGAGGGCCAGTCCGCCCGTCTCCACGGCAAGCGCCAGCAGGAGCCTCGCGGCGATGACCATGGGAGCCTGAAGGGCGACCTCGACGGAGACACTGTCGGGCGTGAGGCGGACAGCCTGCGGGACCCTGCCGGGGGGGCTCAAGGAGCGCCTTGAGGGCGGACGGCTGAAGATGGGCCCAGGCGGGGGGAAGGTCAGTCACGGGGAGAGCGTAGGCGGCCCGGAGCGATTGCTCAACTCTGCGTTTCGCTGGAGGTATGGGCCTCGGCAGGTGACACAGGCCGGTGACACGAAGTCATGCCTGATGGTCTATCGAGGCTTTGATTTGAACGCGGTTCTTGCGCCGAACGCCCTGTCGGGCCAGGGGCGCAAGGCTCTTGGTCCCGGCTTTCGGTCAGTCACCGCAATGGCCCGCGGAAGGCCGGCGCGAAACCTTCGCCGGTCTGCCGAGCGGGCCATTCACGAGGAATCTAGCGGCCGAAGATGCTCTTGAAGAACTTCGCCACCGTGTTTCTGCTCTTCTTGCGCTCGAGTTCGGATGCGTCGGTGATCCACGCCGTCTGAACGACACGCCGCTCGCCCGCGAAGGGCTTGTGGCCGTGCCAGGAATTGTCGGAGCGCAGGAAGCCGAAAACGGCACCCATGGTCGGAGGCACCTCGCAGGCGAAGGGCTCGAAATTCGTGCCGTCATAGAGCACGCGCAACCGGCCTTCCGAAGCTGGTGACCAGTCGTCGTTCAGATAGAGCAGCACGGTCATGACCTTGCTCGGGCCATCGGTGTGAATGCGGCCGTCCTTCGCCTGCGAGAGCTTTCGGACGGTGGTCAGGCGCGGAAAAGCGTGGAGGTCTTTTCCAAAGCGCTGCGAAAGCACCTCGGTGAGGTCCGGGCTCTCCATTTCATCGATCAGCTGTTTAAAGCTTCCCGCCAGCTCGATATCGTCGACGGTCAGATAGCCAGGCTTCGTAATGGCCGGGTAATCCCGGCGTATATCCGGGATGGCCTCAGGCCTCAGAAAGTTCTCACCAAGGAAATGCGGATAAGGTTGCAGTGAGAACGCACTGTCGCGGATCGCATCTGCATTGAGTAGCTTGAGAGCCATAGCCGTGGTCCCTTAGTAAATTACATTCGGTAATTTCGACCGGTGGTAGACATGTAAGAGCTGCTGACCGTGCCTGCGTGCGCTGGAGAAGGAGCCAAGGCTTGCAGACAGGAATCGAGCAGCCGAAATCGTATCTTATCCATACATGCGAGCCTTCACGATGCAAGATTGCTTGTCTGGTCCGCGGCGAAACCGTTCGGCGGGCGAGAATTCGCAGGGTGTCGGCGCTACGATTGCCGGAGGCGGGCTCCCCGTTCTGCTTCGATCCGGCTGTCTCTCCCAGGATAGGAGGCGGGCGCGGTCCATCCTCGCACGCGCATGCCGCGGGCTGAGCGTCGCATTGCTGCGCAACGCCGATGACGAAAATTCGCATGTTCGGGAATAAACGGCGCTGAAGACCTGTCTCCTCAATGAACGCAGCGTGGTTGCGTTCCTGGGAGATCGACCATGACACATCATCGGATCGACAATGGGCGGCCTGACACCACCCGCCGCGAGACGCTCGAATGCATGATCTGGGCCGGGACCGGCGTGCTCTGGACGGTGGCGAGCGGGGTGCCGGTCTCGCTGGGCCTCCTCGGCAAGGCCGAGGCGGCAGAAGCGGTCACCAAGGGGTTCACCTTCCTGCAGATATCCGACAGCCATGTCGGCTTCGACAAGGCCGCGAACCCGCATGCTCTCGACACGCTCACCGAGGCCATCGCCCAGATCGGGGCGCTCCCGGCCAAGCCCGCCTTCATGATCCATACCGGCGACATCACGCATCTCTCCACGGCCGCTCAATTCGATGATGCGGCGCGTGTCATCGGCGGCGCGAGGCTCGACGTTCACTACGTGCCTGGCGAACATGACGTGATCGACGAGGGTAACGGGCAGGCCTATTCGGAGCGGTACGGCAAGGGCAAGCAGGGCGCCGGATGGTATTCCTTCGACGAAGGCGGCGTGCATTTCATCGGCCTGGTCAATGTCGTGAACCTCAAGGCCGGCGGGCTCGGCCAGCTCGGGCTTGAGCAACTGAAATGGCTCGCCGACGATTTGCGCGGCCGCAGCGCCTCGGCTCCCATCGTGGTCTTCGCGCATATCCCGCTCTGGACGGTCTATGCCGATTGGGGCTGGGGCACCGCCGACAGCGCGCAGGCGCTTGCGCTGCTCAAGCCTTTCGGGTCCGTCACCATCCTCAACGGCCACATCCACCAGATCATGCAGAAGGTGGAAGGCAATGTGACCTTTCACACTGCAAGGTCGACGGCCTTTCCGCAGCCGGCACCGGGGACCGCCTCCTCGCCCGGTCCCCTGACCGTCCCGGCTGGCGAGCTGCGCAGGTTCCTCGGCATTACGAGCGTCGCCATTCGCCCGGGCGCAAACGATCTGGCGATCATCGACAGTACGCTCGCGCGCGGCTGAGCGAGGGATGGCGTAACCGTGCAATCGGGAGAGCGACATGACTTGCAGGCACAGGCCCCTCTGGGCTGCGGGCGCGATCATCGCCCTGTCGGTCCTCGCCGTATCCCGTCCCGCGGGGGCGGAGGAGGCTCTGGTGAGGATCTCCAACTTCGCTTTCGTTCCGCCGGACCTCACCGTGAAAGCCGGAACGACGGTCACGTTCCGGAACGAGGATGACGAACCGCATCTGGTTGTCGCCGGTGACGGCTCGTTCAGATCCCGCGCGCTCGATACGAAGGACAGTTTCGCGTATGCTTTCACCCGGCCGGGGGAGTTTTCGTATTTTTGCAGCCTTCATCCGCATATGCAGGGAAAGATCCGCGTGTCCCGCTGATCGGACCTTGTGGCCGGGTGTCCAGACGGCGAGCCGACAGTGGCAGCAGGCGGCGATCCTTCCGCCGAACGGTTTCGCGAGGTGGTGTTGCCCCATCTCGCGGATGCGCTGGCCTTCGCTCGCTGGCTCACCGGCAATGCACATGATGCAGAAGACGTCGTCCAGGAGGCTTGCCTTCGCGCCTATGCCGGCATCGGAACCTATGCGGGCGGCAGCGCTCGCGCCTGGCTTCTCGCGATCGTGCGCAATGCCTGTCACACATGGCTCGCCAGGAATCGCGGGCCGATGCTCGTGCCGCTGGACGAGGTTACGGATGCGGATCTCCTGGCCGCCGGCTCATCAGGCGATGACGACGCGGAGGCGGCCATGATCGCCCGCGCCGACGCGACAGAGATCGAAGCGGCGATTGCAGCGTTGCCGCCGCCGTTCCGCGAGGTTCTCGTGCTGCGCGATATCAATGGGCTGGGCTATCGCGAGATCGCCGATCTGATTTCGGCGCCGATCGGCACCGTCATGTCCCGCCTGTCGCGAGCCCGCACGATCCTGATCCGCCAGCTTGGGGGACGCAATGACCGAGCGTGACGGCCAGCCCATCGATCCAGGCGAAGCGCGGCTGCTTCTCCATGCTCTCGTCGACGGGGAACTCGATGCGGCCAGTGCATCTGCGCTCGAGCGCCGCCTCGCGACCGATGCGCCCCTCGCGGCGGAAAGGGCGCGGATCGTCGCCCTGCGCAGCGCGATGCGGCAGCTGCCCCGGCCGGAGCCCAGTGCCGATCTGCGCCGGCGGGTCATTGCGATCGGCACCGATGCATCGGCGCGGCCGCGTCGCAGTTTTGACTGGCGCGCACTGGCCGCAACCGCTCTGATCGCCAGCCTGGTGGCCGGGGGCGGAACCTATTGGGGCGTGTCGAGGGTGGCCCCGCAGGACATGGCGGGCGATATCGCCAGCAATCACCGCCGAGCCCTCATCGCGCCCACCCCGGTCGACATGGCCTCGTCCGATCGACATCAGGTGAAACCATGGCTTGATGCCAAGATCGGCCTGTCTCCGCCGGCCGACGACTTTGCGCGGGATGGTTTTCCCCTCGTCGGCGCACGCATCGATGTCATCGGCAATCTCGTCGCGCCGACCCTCGTCTACCGCCACAATGAGCATCTGATCTCGGTCGTCGCCTTGCCGCGCGCTGCCTCGCCGCAGCCGCCCGCCGGGCCCAGCGGCAGCTCGGCACGGGGTTTTTCGCTGGTGACCTGGGAGGACCGCGCCTTCACCTATTGGGCGATCTCCGATCTCGAGCGGGCGGAGCTCGATGCCTTCGTGCGGCTGTTTCAAGCGCGTGCTGCCGAAAAGGGGTGACCAGCGGCATCGCTCGCCGCTTCCGGGGCGATGGTGCCGGGCTCTTCCGGCGCGGAACCTTGGGCGTTCGGCTGGCCCCCCTTCAGCGGGGGCACCAGTCCCAGAAGCCGGTCGTGCGCCGGGGCGTGGTGTAGTACCAGCAATAGCCCGCGCGCGGCGCCGGGCCGGCGAGCGAGACAGCCGCTGCCCCGGCGATGAAGCCGAGCGCCGCTCCCGCTGCAACCGCTCCGCCGCGATGCCAGTGACGCCGCGGATGAACGACGGTCACGCGACCCGGGCGATCATGCCGGACATGCGGGCTCGGCCGATGGACATGCGACGGGCGCGTATGCGGACGGTGCTGCGGACGGCTGAGATGCGTCCCGTCGCCGGGCCGTGGCCGTTGGGCGCTGGAATGGTGGCCCCTGCGGTCAGTCTGCCCCGACATCTGCGGCGAGCCGGAGGAGCGGACCTGCGCTTCGGCCTTGCCCAGGCTGGGCAGGGGCGGCACGACGCTCGCCAGGAGGGCGAAGAGCATGAGAAGTGATGTCAGCTTGAGAGAATGGCGCATGATCTCTTCTCCTCCACGGCAGTCGCTCACGCCCATCGAGCCCTGGCGCTCCGGTGGCTTCGCGTTGCCGCCCATCCATGCTGGCCTGCCTCGTGGAAGTCGATCAACTCATTGTGGGTTGGTGGCCTGGATGGTCCGGCAGGCTTGCCCGGATTCCTTGCGGGCTGTACGTCATCGGTTAACGTGCCGGGCGCAGGTTCCAGATAGACTTGAACCGATCGATCGTGGCGGGGATTTGCGAATTGCCGGGTCAGACTGAAGAGCGCCGCCACCACCGCAAGAAGGTTGTGCAGGAAGCGCGAATCCGTCTTCCCGGCCAGAACAACGAGATTCCCTGCATTATCCGCGATGTCTCGGTGTCCGGCGTCAAGCTGCGCGTGCCGATGGGTTTTGAGGCACCAGACGTCTTCAGGCTGATCGCTCCGGCCCTGCACATCAACAGCTGTGTACGGATTGCCTGGCGCAGCCAGCACTCGATCGGCGCGACCTTCATCGCGGATGCCGAACGTCCTGACTGAACATTGCGAGAGGCGCGGCATTCTGCGAGGGGCGGAGGCCCTGGGTCGGTATTCGTCATCTTGCCGCAGGTCGGGTTCGATGCTGAGTTTCGCGGGTGCCGGAGGTGCCCGATGCCGTTCAGCTCCCTTCCCGAACTCCTCGAGCTCGCGACAGCGCGCGAGGCCTTTGAGATCGCCTGGGCTCATATCGAGCCGTCACTCTGTTTCCAGGCCGCCAGCAGCGAGAGCATGAGGCTGTGGCTGGGCCATATCGTTGCCGGCCTGTCGAGTGCCCAGCCGGATGTCGATATCGTGCCCCTGGCAGTCGAGCAGTTCCTGGCGACGGTGCCGATCTCCCACTAGATCACGCTGGGCCGCCCTGGTGCCAGGGCGCAGGAGCGCCATTGCAGGCTGATGTCTGCCGATCTCATGGACCGATCAGTGGTTCGGCCTGGGCGAACTGGGCTGCGGAGGCCGTGATCAGTCCGTCATCGGCCATGCGTCGGAGCACCCAGTCGCGCCGTTCCTTGGCGCGTCCCCGGTTGTCGGCGATGTCGAGCCGGTAGGTATTCGGCGCCTTGGGCAGGGCGGCCAGATAGGCGGCTTCCGCGACGCCGAGATCGGCCGGGCTCTTGCCGAAATACTGGGCCGAGGCAGCCGCGATGCCATAGGCGTAGCCGCCGAAATAGATCTGGTTCAGGTAGAGTTCGAGGATCCGGTCCTTGCTCAGAGCGTCCTCGATCCGGCTCGCCAGGACGATCTCCTTCACCTTGCGGGCGAGCGAGGGCGGCTGGCCCGGCAGCAGCAGGTTCTTGGCGAGCTGCTGGGTGATGGTGGCGGCGCCTGCCGGCGTCCGGCTCTCGCCCAGGCTCGCAAGGTTCTGGGCTGCGGCCCGCAGGATGGCCGGCAGGCTGTAGCCGCCATGGCGGTAATAGTCCTGGTCCTCCGCCGCCAGGAAGGCCTTCAGCACATGCGGCGGGATGGTCGAGAGCGGCACCGGCCGCCGATACTCCCTTAGGCCGCCATCCCTGCCGTAGCGCTCGATAATGGGCGGGGCATAGCGGGCAATCTCGGCCGTGCTCGGCAGGTCCCTGCCATGAGCCCAGAACAGGCCGCCGATTGCCGACGCGCTCAGGCTCGCGAGGAGGCCGAGCAGGGCTGCGCCGCGTAGCGCGGTGCGCTTGATGCTGCCCGCCACCGCATAGGGCATCGACAGTGGCTCGCGCGCCACGCCCCAGGCTTCGCTGAGCTTCGCGATCATCTCGGCCGAGAGATGCCGCCGGCGGTTCAGGACCTCCGAGGCGCGCGAGCGCGAGCCGAGAAGCTCGGCGAGCTCGGCTTGCGTCCGCCCCTTCGCCCGCATCGCGAGCGTCAGGTAGGTGATGGGGTCTGGCGAAGCGATCGGATGGGTCTTGCGCTCGTAATCGGCGACCAGCAGGCACAGAACCTCGAGCCGGTCGGCCGCCTCGGAGCCTGGCTCCGCGGCAAACAGCCGGTCGATCTCGGTCAGCGCTGCGCGATGATCGGCCTCGCTCCTGATCGGCCTGACGGGAAGGGTTTCGCGCTCCGTCACGTTGCGTCCTCCTCGTTGATGGTGGTGACCGCGATGATGCGGATCACGCCCAGCTCGAAATGAATCCTGAACGCCACGCTGCAGCCGACATGCGGCAACGCAAACGCGACCGCGTCCTCGCTCACGAAGCGGGCAACCGCGCCGCAATCGCGCGCAAGCTCGTTGCGCGCCCGCCAGGTCGCCTGCCGCAGCAGCGCATTCAGCGCGCGCAGACCGGGGCCGGCCTGTGGGTGCGCTTCGCCATAAGCGGCCAGGGCCGAGGCTCCGATGACGATCATGCTGCTGCGATCATAATGTTCCCATAATTGGGAGCAATTGATTTTCTGCTCCCGTTTTCGGGAACATTGATAGGCGCTCGCGCCCGCGGTTCAAAGGATGAAGTGATGCGCCGTCTTCCCCGCCTTGCGCTCGCCGCGCTTTCCCTCCTCACGCTCTTCATCCTGATCGGCAACAGCAGTCTCCTGGCTTCCCGGCCGCAGGGCAGGCCGACCTTGCTCGCCCATCGCGGCATCACCCAGCTCTACGACAAGACCGAGCTGCGCTCCGAGGCCTGCAGCGCGGCGCGCATGCTGCCGCCGCGCCATGATTTCATCGAGAACACGCTGCCCTCCATGCGGGCAGCCTTCGAAGCAGGAGCCGATATCGTCGAGCTCGACGTGCACCCGACCACCGACGGCCAGTTCGCGGTCTTCCACGACTGGACCCTGGAATGCCGGACGAACGGAGAGGGCGTAACGCGGGAACGTTCGATGGCGGAGCTGAAGGCCCTCGACGTCGGTCATGGCTATACCGCCGATGGTGGCAGGACCCACCCGTTGCGCGGCAAGGGCATCGGCATGATGCCGACGCTCGACGAGGTGTTTGCCGCCTTTCCCGGGCGCCGTTTCGCGATCAATGTGAAGAGCCGGGACAGGAGCGAGGGCGAGAAGCTCGCCGCCGTGCTCGGGGCATTGCCGCCGGAGGCCCGTGCGCGCCTGGTCGTCTATGGTGGCGACGAGCCGGTCGAGACGATCAGGCGCCTCCGGCCGGATATCCCGGCCATGACCAGAAGCACGCAGATCGGCTGCCTGACACGCTATGTCGCCTATGGCTGGACCGGTGTGATGCCGGAGATCTGCCGGCGAACGATCGTCCTGGTGCCGATCAACATCGCGCCATGGCTCTGGGGCTGGCCGGACCGTTTCCTCAACCGCTTCGACAGCGCCGGCACCCAGGTCTTCGCGCTCGGCCCCTATCAGGGCGGAGGGTTTTCGACGGGCCTGGATACGCTCGACGACTTGTCGCGTCTGCCCGTGGGCTATTCAGGCGGGATCTGGACCGACGAGATCGCGGTGATTGCGGGGGCGGTGAAACCGGCGCGCTAACCGCGTTCGCTTAGATCATCGGGCCGGATATCGTATCCGGTCCGATGATCTAAGCATTCATGATGGCATCGGCCCGAAAACCGCAATCCAGTTTTCGGGCCGATGCTTCAGCGGCGCCGACAGAGGGCCGCCTCATGCGCAGTCGCGCGACGAAGGACCTTCGTCGCCATGATTCGCACCGGCGGTCCGTCCTCGACGGTGCCGGAGAGGACGAGGCGCCCGGAATAGAGGCCATTGGCGAGGTCGCGCCGCGCAGCATCCGCTGGCGGCAGGGCAGACAGGTCCGGATCGGTCTTCGCATAGCGCCGACCCGACGGGACGAGAACGACATCCTTCGAGGGGCAGGGCGCCTGGACGCAGCGCAAGCCATTGTCACAGGTCACGAACAGCACCTGGGCCGCTGCCGGGTGCGGCATCGCGGCGGCAGCCAGGAGAACGAGCCCGGCGCCGAGACGGCGCAGACGGCTGCCTCCGTGCCAGGGCAAGACGGTCACTTTCAGGGCAGCGTGCATCGGCCATTTCCCCAGCCCGACGAAGATGGCTGATAATCTTTCACACTGACGGCTTGTCAAAGCGCCGGGCAATCGGGCATAGAGCCGGTAACGGAGACGTGGCCGAGAGGCTGAAGGCACTCGTTTGCTAAATGAGCATACCCCACAAGGGTATCGAGGGTTCGAATCCCTCCGTCTCCGCCACTACCCCCTAAGCCTCTGATCGTCCTTAAAGAGTGTTGTTCCCACTGCCTCTTGGAGGCACGGCTTGACCGCTGTGCCCTGAGTGGACGGTGCCGTTGGCAGCGGCGTTCTCACGTGCTCGTCGCCGCTGTTCATGAGCAATTGCTGACGGTGATGACGCGCCCAAGCAGGCCGTCTCGATCATTGTAGCGGTAGAAATAGGTCAAGCCGTTTCGGATATGCTTTGCCATGTTCGCGTTGGAGCAAACGTCAGCACGAATAGAGGCTTCGGCCGTCGTATCTTCTGCCATTTGCGCTTGTGTCATGTTGGTGCTGTACGAGTATGTGGTAGCCTTCCGATCTATTTCAATTCTGTCGAGCGTCATACGTTCATTGATTTTCTTTGGAAGATCTTTGTTTACTTCTAAATTGACTTCACGGCGCGCCAATTCATCGCGAATAAAAACAACGGCTTCTCTGACGCTTACGAAGCCAATTCCCCAGGCGGCGATGGTTATGGCCCAATTGGCCAAGCTTTTCTTCTTTTTTTCGACAGTTCCGGTGTTCGTCATAGCCCGTTCTTCTCCGAAAGAATCGATGAGCAGATTGCCATTGTTGACGCTGAAGCGACAGCTTGGTGTTGACGTTGCGTCCAGCATTCATCCGGCGATAAGTTCAGCCCGAGAGCGCAGGTCGATCCAGCTCTTGGTCGGCAATCCGGGCACGCGCGGAGATCGCAGCGTGCACGAGCTGGGGATAGATTGATTCACTGCGCCCCTTGCGTGTTCTGCGAGACCGTCGCCCGCCGGAGGGGGGCACCTCCGCGATCACCGGCCAACCTCTCCCGCCGCCGACCCTATTCAGCGGGACGATGCGGCTTGGCCGCCGCCTCGCCGGCCTGCGGTGTTGCCGCCTCTGCCTTCGGCTTTGGCCGTGTCGAGGGGCGCAGGCGTTCCCGCATCGATTGGAAGAAGACGTAGAGCGGCGGGATCACGAAGATTCCGAGCAGCGAGGCGAAGATCATGCCGCCGAAGACCGGCGTGCCGACATTGCGCCGGGCGAGCTGCGAGGCGCCGGTGGCGATGACGAGCGGCAGCAGCCCGAGGATGAAGGCAAACGAGGTCATCATCACCGGGCGGAAGCGCAGCCGGGCGCCTTCTGCCGCGGCCTCGAGCAGCGGAACCCCGCTCTCGCGCTGCTCCTTGGCGAACTCGACGATCAGGATGCCGTTCTTCGCGGCAAGGCCGATCAGCACGATCATGCCGATCTGGGCATAGACATCGAGTGTCAGGCGTCCGAGCACCATGAAGGCGAAGGAGCCGAGAATGCCGACCGAGACCGAAAGCAGGACGGGCACCGGGATCGTCCAGCTTTCATAGAGCGCGACGAGGAAGAGGAAGGCGAAGAGCACGGCGAAGGCGAGGATGATCGGCGTCTTGCCCTCGGCCCGCTTCTCCTGAAAGGCGGTATCGGTCCATTCCCCGGCATAGCCCGCGGGCAGCACGCGCGCCGCGACCTCCTGCATGGCGTTGAGCGCCTCTCCCGAGGAGACGCCGGGCGCCGGGCCGCCCTGGACCGTGACGGCGCGCAGGTTGTTGTAGCGGATCAGCGCGGGAGGGCCGACGACGACGTGGATCTCCAGCAGGCTGCGCAGCGGCACCATCTTGCCGTCGGCGCTGCGCACATTGATCCGGTAGATATCGTCGATCGAGGCGCGGTCGACGGCCTCGGCCTGGAGCTGCACCTGCCAGGTCCGGCCGAACAGGTTCATGTCGTTGGCGTAGTAGCCGCCGAGCGAGGCCTGCAGCGCCTGGAACACGTCCTGGAGCTTGACGCCGAGAATCTGGACCTTGTTGCGGTCGATATCGAGATAGATCGACGGTGTCGTCGCCGAGAAGGTGCTGAACACCCGCGATAGTCGCGGGTCCTGGTTGGCGGCAATGGTCAGGCCGCGGACGACCTGCGCCAGGGTCTTGGGGTCGCCGCCGCGCAGATCCTCCAGCACATAGGTGAAGCCGCCGCCGGTTCCCAGGCCGATGATCGGCGGTGGCGCCAGCGGCACGACGGTGCCGCCCTGGACCTGCGCGAATTTCGGCGCCAGCCGGCGCATGATGGCGGGCACGCCGAGATCGGCCCCCTGTCTCTCGCTGAACGGCTTGAGTGTCACGACCATGAAGGCGGAGTTCGCCTGCGAGTAATTGTCGATGAAGTTGAGGCCGACGACGGAGGTGTAGTCGGCGACCGTCGCCTCGCCCTTGAGGATCTCCTCGGCTTGCTGGACCACGGCCGAGGTGCGCCCGACCGCAGCGCCGTCCGGCAACTGGACCACCACGAAGAAGGCGCCCTGGTCATCCTCGGGCAGGAAGCCGGTGGGGGTGAATTTCGAGAGGCCGCCAATGCCCACTGCCGCGATGGCGACGAGGACGAGGCCCATCACGGAGAAGCGGACGATGCGCGCGACCACCGCGCCATAGCCGTCGCGGACCCGGTCGATGCTGCGCATCACATAGCCCATGAGGCCGCGCCTTGGGCCATGATGCGGCTTGAGCAGGATACCGCACAGCGCCGGCGAGAGCGTGAGCGCGTTGATCGCAGACAGCACCATGGCGACGACGACCGTCACGGCGAACTGGCGAAACAGCTCGCCTGCGATGCCGGGAATGAAGGCGACGGGAACGAAGACGGAGAGCAGGACGAGCGTGATCGCGATGATTGGCGCGGTGATTTCCCGCATGGCGACCTTCGTCGCCTCGCCCGGCGTGAGCTCCGGCCGCTCCTCCATCACGCGCTCGACATTCTCGACCACGACGATCGCGTCGTCGACGACGATGCCGATGGCCAGCACGACGGCCAGCAGCGAAACCGAGTTCGCGGAGTAGCCGATGGCGTTGAGGACGATGAAGGCGCCGATCAGGCTGACCGGGACCGCGAGCGTCGGGATGAGCGTCGCGCGGAAACTCCCCAGGAACAGATAGACGACGATGACGACGAGCACGAAGGCCTCGATGAGCGTCTTCTTGACCTCGTCGATGGTGGCGGTGATGAAGGCGGTCGGATCGTAGGTCACCTTCCATTCCAGGTCTTCGGGAAAGCTCTTGGCGAGCTCCCTGACCTGGGCGCGGACGGCATCGAGCGTGGTGATCGCGTTGGCGCCGGGGGCCTGGTAGAGCGCGATCACGGCCGCCGGGCTGCCGCCGAGGCGGGTGTCGCGGTCGAGATTGTTGGCCCCGAGCTCCAGCCGCGCGACATCACCGAGCCGCAGCACCGAACCATCCGGGTTCGTGCGCAGGATGATGTTGGAGAATTCCTCCGTCGTGGCCAGCCGCCCCTTGGTCTGGATGCTGAGCTGAAGCTGCTGGTCGTCGGAGATCGGCCGTCCGCCGATCCGGCCGACGGCGGCCTGCACGTTCTGCGACTGGATGGCGGCGATGAGGTCGCCGGTCGTCAGGTTGAGCCCGGTCAGTTCGTCGAGCTTGATCCAGGCGCGCATCGCATAATCCTGCGCGCCCCACAGAGCGGCATCGCCGACGCCCTGCGTGCTCTTGATCCGGTCGAGCATGTTGATGGTGACATAATTCGACAGGAAGAGCGGATCATAGGTGCGCTTCGGCGAATAGACGGCGAGCACCCCGAGAAGGGCCGAGGACTTCTTCTTGACCGTGACGCCCTGGCGCTGGACATCCTGTGGCAGCTTCGACAGGGCGATCTGAACGCGGTTGTTGACGTTGACCGCGTTGATATCGGGATCGGTGCCGAGCTCGAACGAGGCGAGCAGCGTGTAGCTGCCGTCGTTGCCGCTGACGCTCTTCATGTACATCATCTTGTCGACGCCCACGACCTGGGCCTCGATCGGCTGCGCGACCGTCGCGTCGACGACCTGGGACGATGCACCGGGATAGACCGTCGTCACCGAGACCTGCGGCGGCACGATGTCGGGGTATTGCGCGACCGGAATCGCCAGCAGCGAGAGCAGGCCGGCGATCGTGGTGACGATGGCGATGACGATGGCGAGGCGGGGCCGATCAACGAAGATCGCGGAGATCATGGGCTTCAGCTTCCCTTGATCATCGCCGGCACTGGGCGTGCCCGGACCGGTGCCCCAGGCCTGACGGCCTGCAGGCCCTCGACGATGATCTGCTCGCCGCCGGCCAGGCCCTCGGACACGACGGCATTGGGGCCGTCCTCGCCGCCGAGCTTCAGCCGCTTGACGACGGCCTTGCCGTCCACGACTGCAAAGACATAGACGCCGGCCTGGTCGGCGATCAGGGCTGCCTGCGGCACCACGACCATCTGCTGCGGATCGCCCACCTCCAGGGCGACACGTACCAGCTGTCCGTCGGTCAGTGCGCCGGTCGGATTGGGCATCCTCGCCCGCACGAGCACGGTGTCGGTGCCACGATCGACCGAATTGTTGACGAAATCGATTTGCCCGAGCTGGTCGTAGAGGGAGCCGTCGGAAAAGCGGAGCTGCACCTTGACCGCCTTGGGATCGACATGCTTGCCCGCTTCGGCGCTCTTGAGGAATTCGCGCTGGCTGACCGGGAAGGTCACATACATCGGATCCTGGCTGATGATCGTCGTCAGCACGCCGCTGTCGGGGCCGACCACATTGCCTTTCGTCACATTGGTCAGGCCGATCTTTCCGGAAATCGGCGCCGTGATGGAGGTATAGCCGAGATTGACTTTCGCGGTGGCGAGATCGGCCTGGTTGGTCATGATCGCGCCGGCGGTCTGCTGCTTCTGGGCAACGGCCTGATCGCGCGCCACGACGGTGCCGGCCGCTTTGGCCAGCAGGTCCTGGGCACGTTCGAGCTGGATCACGGCCAGGGCGTCGGCCGACTTGCTGATCTCGAGCGCGCCCTGCGCCTTCTCGACCGCTGCCTGGAAGAGATCGCGCTCGACCCGGTAGAGCGGGGCGCCGGCCTTGACCATGTCGCCTTCCTTGAAGAGCACCTCCTCAAGATAGCCGGTGACCCGGGCCCTGATGTCGACCTTGTCGATTCCGGAGATGCGGCCGACGAAACCGAGAGACTTGGAAATCGGTTTGCGTTCTGCGTTGATGGTGCCGACCTGAACGGCGGCGGGCTCGCCTGTCTGGGCCAGGGCCGGCCCAGCAAGGGCGCAGGCGACAGTCGCCACATATGCAATTCGCCACATCGACGCCTCCCTGCCAGCCGTGGTGAAGACTTCCCGGGCCGCTACATGGCGCAGCGGTATAGGTTTCGCCGATCTCGTCAGTGACCGTGAGATGCCGATCGAGCGTGTCGTCCCCGATTGTGATCGCTGCCCCGGCGGGGCCAAGCGTGATCGGCGTCGCGCAGACCGGGATGAGAGCGCGCCTGTCGCCCTTTGGCGTCAGCCCGATGACCTGACAGCTGGCCGAAGGGCGGCATCGCCCATCGAAAAACTCTCGCAGACGCCGTCATCCAGTGACCCCATCGCAAAGGTGATGCTCGATAGGTCCTGACAGTCGTTCCAAACGCTTCTGCCTAGAACTTTGATACTGTAACACCCGCAGTCCGATACAGTAAGTCGGTGCCGCCGGCCTATGGTTCGTCTCCACGCCGAAACCGCGATGTACCGCTAGGGCAATCCGATGACGGCTTGCCGAACGCAGGCAACCTCTCAGGCGTTGCTTCGGCGCCGGGGCGGATGACGACAAGACATGGGACGGAACCCGAGCAAACGGCGAGCTGGCTCGTCAGCCGAGCGCGGCGCCGGCGCCGTCTTCGACTCGCCTTTGGACCATCGATCTAGCGCTTTCTTAAGAGCTCTTCAGGCAGCGTCTGCAGTTCACCGGAGAGCAAGCACCTTCAGGGTAGCCTGTCACGACAGTTGATTCGGCCTCCTCGCCAGAGAGCGGCGGCCGATCGAACCGACGCTGCTCCTCGATGCGTGTCTGGACGATGGAACGAACCCGATGAAGAGCCTGACGATACGCCGCCGCATTCTCGTGAGTTTCGCTGCGGTCCTGGCGGTGATGTCGGCGATGGCCGCCATCACCTATCTCTGGTTCGTTCAGACCGAGCGCGAAGCGGCGAGGGTCGAAACCAACACGGTGCCGGCGCTCTATTTCAGCACCCGGCTGATGACGACCTGGACGGAGGCCAGCAGCCTCCTGCGCGAATTCGTGCTCGAGGACGTTGCAGCGAACAAGGCCAAGATTGCCGATGCCATGCTCGCCAATCGCGATCAGCTGCGCGGCTTGCTGAAGTCCTATGAAGGCACGCTCGACACCGAGCAGGATCGCCAGAACTATGCCCTGGTCAAACAGCTCTTTGACCAGGTCTTTCCGGCCGAAGACGCGATCGTAGCCGCAGGCAAGCTCGCCGCGGCTGGCGGTCAGGCTCTCGACCAGCGCGGGGCAGTCCGGAGCGAGTTCGAGCCGATTGCCGCCAGGCTGCGGACAAGCCTGCAGGCGATGGTCGAGTACAACAAGTCGGAGGCCGATGAATCGACCCAGCGCATCGTCTCGATCGTGCGTACGGCGGAATTGGGCCTGGCCGTCAGTTTCCTGGTCGCGCTCGCGCTCGCGGCGCTGTGCGGCTACCTGCTGTTTCGCGCCATCACCGTGCCGCTCGGAATGTTGCTCGGCATCGTCGATCTAATGCGGCGCGGAGATTTCAGCGCGCGGCTCGAACTCCAGCGTCGCGATGAGTTCAGCACGCTGGCCGACGGCGTCAACGCCATGGCCGACGATCTCGCCGGCCTGATCGGCCAGGTCCAGAAATCCAGCATCCAGGTCAACACCTCGATCACCGAAGTCGCCGCGACCTCCAAGGAGCAGCAGGCGACGGCCAGCGAGATCGCCGCGACGACGACGGAGATCGGCGCGACCGCCAAGGAAATCTCGGCGACCTCGAACGAGCTCGTGCGCACCATGGACGAGGTCTCGGTGGTCGCCGAGCAGACTGCGGTGCTTGCGGGGGGCGGGCAGGCCGGGTTGTCGCGCATGGAAACGACGATGCGCCACGTCATGGAGGCGGCCGGGGCGATCAATGCCAAGCTCGCGATCCTCAGCGAGAAGGCGGGCAACATCAACCAGGTCGTCACCACCATCACCAAGGTCGCCGACCAGACCAACCTGCTTTCGCTGAACGCCGCGATCGAGGCGGAAAAGGCCGGCCAATACGGCCGGGGGTTTGCGGTCGTCGCGACCGAAATCCGTCGCCTCGCCGACCAGACAGCGGTGTCGACTTACGATATCGAGCAAATGGTCAAGGACATCCAGTCGGCCGTCGCAGCGGGCGTGATGGGCATGGACAAGTTCTCCGAGGAGGTGCGCCGCGGCATGCAGGAGGTGCAGCAGGTCGGCGGGCAGCTGTCGGAGATCATCGAACAGGTGCAGGGGCTGGTGCCGCGCTTCGAGGTGGCAAACGAGGGCATGCAGGCACAGGCAACCGGTGCCGGCCAGATCAGCGAGGCCCTGTCGCAGCTCAGCGAAGCCGCCCAGCAGACGGTCGAGTCGCTGCAGCAGTCCACGCTCGCGATCGACGAACTGAACCAGGTCTCGAGCGGGCTGCGCAGCAGCATCTCGCGTTTCAAACTTCGCGCGTAGCAGGAGCTGGCGAGCCGAGCCCCGTCCGATGCTGTTTCTGATGTTCCGCCTGGGTCAGGACCGCTATCTGCTCGATGCCGGGCAGGTTGAAGTGGTCTTGCCCCTGCTCACCGTGAAAACCCTGCCGGCTGCGCCGGCCGGCGTCGTCGGTGCCATCAATTATCGGGGCGCACCGGTGCCCTTGATCGATCTCAGCCTGCTCGCGCTCGGGCGCAGTGCTGCCCCCTTGCTGAGCACGCGGATCATCCTCGTGCGTTATCCGGTCGACGCAGGCGAGCACGCCCTGCTCGGGCTCATTGCCGAGCGCGCGATCGAGACCGTCGAGCGCGATCCGGCGGATTTCGTAGCCACGGGTGTCGAGGCTGGAATGCCTCCCTATCTCGGCCCGGTCGCCTCCGACGGCAGGGGGCTGATCCAGCGGATCCGGGCGGAAGCCCTGCTATCCCCCGCGATCCGTGAGATCTTGTTCCAGCAGCCCGCGACGCATTCCTGATGGACAGGGCCATGGGCACAGGGGCGTTCGAACAGCTTCTCAGGGAAATGATCGGGCTGAGCAGCGAGACGGTCGGCGCCTCGGTGATCCGCCATGCGCTGAAGCGGCGGATGACCGCCTGCGAGATGCCGGACCTCCACAGCTATTGGAGCTATCTCAGCGAGAACCGCACCGAGCGTCAGGAGCTGATCGATGCGGTCGTCGTGCCGGAGACCTGGTTCTTCCGGGATCGCGAGGCCTTCGCAGCGATGACGCGCCAGGCCCGCGAACGCCGGGGTTCCGGCGTGCCGCTCAGACTCCTGAGCCTGCCATGCGCGACGGGCGAGGAGCCCTATTCCATGGCGATGGCGCTGTTCGACGCGGGCTTCGAGGCAAGGGAATTCCGCATCGACGCCATCGATGTGAGCACGCGCAATCTCGTCTACGCCGAACGTGCCGTCTACGGGCGCAACTCCTTTCGTGGCGAGGAACTCGGCTATCGTGACCGGCATTTCGATGCGGTCGATGGCGGCTTCCGTCCGCATGAGGGTGTCCGCCGGCAGGTTCGCTTCACGCTCGGCAACCTGCGCGGGCCGGCCCCGCAACCGAGAACCGACCCTTACGACGTCATCTTCTGCCGCAACCTGCTGATCTATTTCGATCGCGAGACGCAGGGGCTGGCAATGGACCGGCTCAGGCAGATGCTCGCAGACGATGGCCTGTTGCTGGTGGGGCCGGCGGAGTCCGGATTGCCGACCTTGCATGGCTTCGCTTCGGTGCGCTTTCCCAGGGCCTTCGCCTTCATCAAGGCAAATGCCGTGCAGCAAGCGCCGGCAGCGGCTCCCGCGCGGAGGTCGCGTCCGACGCCACAGCCCGCACAAGCGCCACGGCCTATCGCGCCGCCCCCGCGCGTGCGCCCCTTCGCGCAGAAGACCGCGCCAGGAGAGGCTGCTTTGCCAGCGCCCGACCGGGCAGCCATGAGCCTTGCCACCATCGAGCACGCCGCCAATGCCGGCCACCTCGGTGAGGTCAAACGCGCCGCTGCGAGCCATCTCGAGGAATTCGGGCCGTCATCGGAGGTCTTCTACCTGCTTGGCCTCGCCTATGATGCCGATGATGCGCCGTCGGACGCGATCCAGAATTACCGGAAGGCGCTCTATCTTGCGCCCGACCATCGGCAGGCGCTCGTCCAGCTCAAGCTCCTGCTGCAGCGGCAAGGCGACAAGGCCGGCGCCAAGGCGCTGACCGACCGGCTCGACCGGATTGCGAAGAGGAGTGACGTCTGATGTCCGTCACGGCTGGCATGCAAGCGACGGAACAGGGACCGGGCATCAATGAATGCTGGCGCCAGATCGGCGTCAGCGGAGACAGGTCCTGCCCGGAATTGCGGGAGCATCTGCATTGTCGGAACTGCCCGACGCATGCGGAGATCGCACGCAGTCTGCTCGATCGCCCCGTGCCTGCGGGGTATTCCGACGAATGGGCTCTGCATTTCGCGCGGGCTGCCGACCGTCCCGAGGCCGAGGGTGAGGCTCGCAGCGTCGTTCTCTTTCGCCTGGGGGAGGAATGGCTCGGCCTCCCGACGACGACCTGTCACGAGATCGCGGAACCCCGCCGCATCCATTCGCTGCCCCACCGCCGGACCGGCGCAGTGCTGGGCATCGTCAATGTCCGGGGCGAACTGCTGATCTGCATGTCCCTGTCGGAGCTCCTCGGCATCAACACGGGCGGGCAGAGTTCAGGCGGTGGCAAGATCGCCGTGTTCCGCCGTCTGATCGTGATTGGCAGGGATGAAAGGCGCGTCGCCTTCGAGGTCGACGAGGTGCACGGCATGCATTCCTACGCGGAGCGCGACCTGATCGCGGTGCCGGCAACAATAGGCAAATCGGCCTCGACCGTCATCCGGGCCATGCTGTCCTGGCAGGGGCGCACGGTCGGCTGCCTCGACGAGGCACCGCTGCTCGCCATGATCGACCGGAGCATCGCATGAGCGGCGAGGATTTCAGCCAGCTCTCGATGCTGGACCTGTTTCGCGCCGAACTCGACTCGCAGTCGCAGGCGCTGACCGCAGGCCTGTTGGCGTTGGAGCGCGATCCCGTCGCGGCCGTTCATCTCGAAGCCTGCATGCGCGCTGCCCATTCGCTCAAGGGCGCTGCCCGCATCATCGACCTGACGCCGGCGGTGCAGGTGGCGCATGAGATGGAGGAATGCTTCGTTGCTGCCCAGCGCGGGCAGGTCAGGCTCAATCACGCCCATATCGATGCGCTTCTGAAAGGCGTCGATCTGCTGGCCGTGATCGCCACTGAGCCGGGGCCTGGCGAGGAGGAGACCCAGCGCCGAATCGCAAGCTTTGCGCAGGCGCTTCAGCAGGCCGGCTCTTCGTCCTCAGGCGCCGCGGGTACGACTGAGGAGGAGCGTGCGGTGCCTCCCGCGGCTCTGCAGAGCCATCATTCCCCCGACACTGCGGCCGCTCCGGCTCGGGCGCCGGATGCAGGTTCAGCGCATGCATTGTCCCAGACGCCGGGGAGTCCGGGACCGGACCGCATGGTGCGTGTCACGGCCGAAAGCCTGAACCGCCTGCTCGGGCTTGCCGGTGAATCCCTGATGTCGGCCCGGCGGCTAAGACCGTTCAACGATGGGCTCTTGCGCCTCAGGCGCGTCCAGACCGATCTTGCCAAGAGCTTTGACGCGCTGCGTGCCGCGATGCCGGCGGTGACGACCGATGTCCGGGCCCTGCAGGCGCTCGCCGAGGCGCAGCTCAAGCTCGGGGAAAGCCAGGCGATCCTGGCGCAGCGCCTTGACGAGCTCGATGCCGTCGACCGGCGCGCCACCGATCTCGCCAATCGGCTCTATGACGAGACGCTCGCCAGCCGGATGCGCCCCTTCGACGATGGCGTCCGCCATTTTTCGCGAACCGTCCGCGATATCGGGCGGGCGCTCGGCAAGAAGGTCCGCCTCGAGATCGTTGGTGGCTCGACGAGCATCGACCGCGACATCCTCGAGGAACTTGATGCCCCGCTCGGGCACCTCCTGCGCAACGCCGTCGATCACGGCTTGGAGCCTCCCGAGGAGCGGCGGGCCGCAGGCAAGGCGGAAGAGGGCCTGATCAAGCTCGAGGCCCGGCACAATGCCGGCCTGTTGCAAATCATCGTCGCCGATGATGGCCGCGGGATCGATCTCGATGCGCTGCGCCGGGCGACGAGCGGGCGCGGCCTGACGACGGCCGAGACGGCGCAGAGCCTGAGCGAAGCCGAGCTCCTGGAGTTCCTGTTCCTGCCCGGCTTCTCGATGAAGGGGAGCGTCAGTGACATTTCCGGACGCGGCGTCGGCCTCGATGCCGTGCAGGCGATGGCGCGCCAGGTCCGGGGACAGGTGACCGTGTCGTCGGAGCTCGGCGCCGGGACGCGTTTCCAGCTTCAGCTGCCGCTGACGCTCTCGGTGATCCGCGCCCTGCTCGTCGAGATCGATGGCGAGCCCTATGCGTTTCCGCTGACCGGAATCACGCGGACGCTGATGCTGCCGCGGGAGCGGATCGAGATCCTCGAAGGCCGGCCGCATTTCCGCTTCGAGGAGCGGCAGGTCGGACTGGTCACGGCGCATGAGGTCCTGGGGCGTGACGAGCCGCAATCGGACTCGGTCGATCTCGCTGTCGTCGTTGTCGGGGAGGGGGGCGAGGCCTACGGGCTGGTCGTCGACCGCTTCCTTGGCGAGCGTGATCTCGTCGTCCGGCCGCTCGATCCGCGGCTCGCCAAGGTCAAGGACATCAGCGCCGCGGCCCTGATGGAGGATGGTTCACCCGTCCTGATCCTCGACGTCGATGACCTGATCCGCTCGATGGAAAAGCTTGCCTCGACGGGCAGGCTCAAGACCCTGGAGCGCGTCGTTGCCAGCGTTGGCCAGAAGCGGCGCAAGCGCGTCCTGGTCGTCGACGATTCACTCACCGTGCGCGAACTGGAGCGCAAGCTGCTCGATCATCACGGCTACGAGGTCGAAGTCGCGGTCGACGGCATCGATGGCTGGAACGCCGTCCGATCCGATCCGTTCGATCTCGTGGTCACCGATATCGACATGCCCCGCATGGACGGCATCGAGCTCGTCACACTGATCAAGAAGGATAGCGGGCTTCGGAACCTGCCGGTCATGATCGTGTCCTACAAGGATCGGGAAGAAGACCGTCGCCGCGGGCTCGACGCCGGTGCGGACTATTATTTGACTAAGGGTAGCTTCCACGACGAAACTTTGATCCATGCCGTCGCCGACCTGATCGGTGAACCATGGAGCTGAGCGGCAGCACGGAGAGAGGTTCATGAGGATCGGCCTCGTCAATGATCTGCCGATGGCGGTCGAGCTGCTTCGGCGCATCGTCGTTTCGACGACCGAGCATGCGGTCGCCTGGATCGCGGTGAACGGGCTCGAAGCGGTGGAGGCGTGCCGACGCGACAGGCCGGATCTGATCCTGATGGATCTGAACATGCCCGAGATGGATGGCGTCGCGGCCACCCAGCGGATCATGGCAGAGACGCCCTGTCCCATTCTGCTGGTGACCGCGAGCGTCGATGCCAACGTCTCGGGCGTCTATGACGCCATGGGCCATGGCGCATTGGACGCGGTCGACATTCCCAGCGTGGGGGCCGACGGCAATGCCCAGGCTCAATCGGCGGCGCTGCTTGCCAGGATCGCGATGATCGGCCGGCTCTCGCGCGATGTTACGCCTGCCGCTGGGACGACGGCTCCGGCCCGCAGGGCTGTAGCATCGGCGCAGCGGCTGATCGCGATCGGTGCTTCGGCGGGGGGGCCTGCTGCCGTGGCCTCGCTGCTGGCTGGACTGCCGCGCGGTTTTCCCGCTGCGCTCGTTCTCGTCCAGCATCTCGATGCGCATTTCGTGCCGAGTTTCGCGAGCTGGCTGGGCCAGCACACCGCCCTCGCCGTGCGTCCCGCCATCGAAGGCGACAGGCCCGAACCGGGGACCGTGCTGATCGCAGCGAGTGGCGATCACCTGGTCTTCAAATCGGGCCATGACCTCGGTTATAGGTCCGAACCGCGCGACTACGTCTACCGGCCGTCGGTCGACGTGTTCTTCGAGAGTGTTGCGCAATGGTGGCAGGGAGATCTGGTAGGAGTGTTGCTGACCGGCATGGGCAGGGACGGCGCCCGCGGGCTGAAGCTCCTGCGCGACAGGAAATATTTGACCCTGGCACAGGACAGGGCGACGAGCGCCGTTTACGGAATGCCCAAGGCGGCCGCTGCGATCGATGCAGCTTCCGAAATTCTACCACTTGCCGCGATTGCGCCACGCCTTGTCGAGGCATGCCGTCAGTCGTTCTGAAGAGGTTGTCTTTATGACAGTCGAACCGACCCGCACCATGTCTTCCGTGCCCCCGCCGGCGGATAGTTACATGTCCATGATCCTGCTCATCGATGACCAGGTCATGGTCTGCGAAGCCGTGCGGCGGGCGCTGGCCAACCAGCCCGATCTCGATTTCCACTACTGCACCGACCCCTTGGCGGCGATCAAGGTGGCCGAACAGGTGAAGCCGACCGTGATCCTGCAGGATCTCGTCATGCCGGGCGTCGACGGGCTGGATCTGGTGCGGCAATATCGCAAGCACCCGTCGATCCACAACGTTCCCGTCATCGTTCTCTCGACCAAGGAAGACCCCGCGACCAAGAGCGATGCCTTCCAGGCGGGCGCGAACGACTATCTCGTCAAGCTCCCCGACAAGCTCGAGCTGATCGCGCGGGTGCGCTACCACACCCGCGCCTATCTCGATCACGTCCAGCGCGACGAGGCCTATCGGGCGCTGCGCGAAAGCCAGCGCGAGCTGATGCGGGTCAATCTCGAGCTCGAGCGCCTGACGCGGATCGACGGGCTGACCGGACTGGGTAACCGCCGCTATTTCGACGAGTATCTTGCGGCGGAGTGGAGACGCTGCCTGCGCACGCAGCATCCGCTGTCGGTCCTGATGATCGATGTCGATCACTTCAAGCGCTACAATGATGCCTATGGCCATCTCGCCGGCGATGAGGTGCTGAAGCAGGTCGCCAACGTGATCCAGGGCGGCTGCACCCGCTCGACCGATCTGGCGGCGCGCTTCGGCGGCGAGGAGTTCGTCGTGATTTTGACGGATGTGCCGCAGGACGGCGCGAGATACGTGGCGGAGCGGCTGGTTCAGGGCGTACGGGATCTGAACATCGCGCACGGCACGGGCCGGGTCACGATCAGTGTGGGCATGGCAACGACGATGCCTCACGAAGGCGGAGAGCCGGCCAAACTGGTCAATGCCGCCGATCTCGCGCTCTTCCGCGCCAAGAACGAGGGGCGGGACCGTTCGGTCTCGTCGGAAATCTCGGCGGTGCCGTAGCATCGTTCCGGCACTCTCCGGGGCCGACACTGTCGGACTGGCGCGCGCCGCTCACCCGGTATTGCGCAGGCCGGCAGCGATGCCGTTGATCGAGATCAGGATGCCGCGGCGGGCCTTCTCGTCGATCTGGCCGGAGCGCCAGCGGCGCAGGAGCTCGACCTGGAGATGGTTGAGCGGGGCGATATAGGGGAAGCGGTGGATGATGGAGAGCGCCAGGGCCGGGTTATCGGCGAGGCGCTGCGTTTCGCCGGTAATGGTCGTGATCGCCTGAACCGTCCGGGTCCATTCTGCTTCGATCTCGGCGAAGATGCGCTCTGCAAGCTCGCGATCCGGAACGAGATCGCAGTAGCGCCGGGCGATGCCGAGATCGGCCTTGGCCAGGACCATGTCCATGTTGGACAGAAGCGTGCGGAAGAACGGCCACTCCGCGCTCATCCGTTGCAGCAGCGCGATGCGCTCAGCCGGCGCGGCGGCGATGAAGCCCTCGACCGCGGAGCCGAAACCGAACCAGCCGGGCAGGGCCAGACGGCTCTGACCCCATGAGAAGCCCCAGGGGATCGCGCGCAGATCCTCGATCGAGCGCGTCGCCTTTCGCGACGCCGGGCGCGAACCGATATTCAGCTCCGCGATCTCGGTGATCGGCGTGGCTGAATAGAAGTAGTCGGTGAAGCCGGCGGTTCCATAAACCAGCGCCCGATAGGCGGTCATGCTGCGCATGGAGAGTTCGGCCGCGATGTCGAGAAATTCGGGCGCGGCCTCGGTGCGCGGCTGCAGCAGGGTGGCTTCCAGCGTCGCTGCCAGCAGGGTTTCCAGGTTGCGCCGTCCGATCTCAGGATTGGCATATTTGGCATTGATCACCTCGCCCTGCTCGGTCAGGCGGATCTGCCCCTTCACGGTGCCGGGAGGCTGGGCGAGGATGGCTTCATAGCTCGGCCCGCCGCCACGCCCGACAGTGCCCCCGCGGCCATGGAACAGCCGCAGCGTCAGCCCCGGCTTGGTCTCGTAGAAGCGGACCAGCGCCGTCGACGCGCGATAGAGTTCCCAGTTGGATGTGAAATAGCCGCCGTCCTTGTTGCTGTCGGAATAGCCGAGCATGATGTCCTGCTCGCCGCCGGAATTGCGGATCAGCGCCTCGATGCCGGGCTGGTCGTAGAAGCCGCGCATGATCGGCTCGGCCGCGCGCAGATCGCCGATGGTCTCGAACAGCGGTACCACGATCAGCTCGACACCGGCCTGGGTCGCCTCGCCGGGCGCAAGCGTGCCCGCCATCAGGCCGCATTCCTTTTGCAGCAGCACCACCTCCAGCAGATCGCTGACCGTTTCGGTGTGGCTGATGATGTAGTGGCGAATGGCATCGGTGCCGAAATCGGCGCGGACCTGTTTTGCCGCCTCGAAGATCGCAAGTTCTCCCTCGGTCTCCGGGGTGTAGGCGGCGTTGCGCACACGAAGCGGGCGCGGATCGGCCAGCAGGGAGAGCAGCAATGCGCGCTTGGCGTTCTCGTCGAGCGAGCCATAGCGTGGCTCGATGCGCGCCGTGGCCAGGAGCTCGGCCATGACCGCCTCGTGCTTGTCCGAGCTCTGGCGCAGATCGATGCTCGCCAGATGGAAGCCAAAAACCTCCGCTGCGCGCAGCAGGGGCGAGAGCCGCGCTCCTAGGAGCAGGCTGCCATGGTGGGATTGCAGGCTGTCGGCAACGATGCGTAGCTCGGCCACGAAATCCGCGGGCGCCGCATAGGGCGCGCTCGGCGCCACCGCATGACGGAGCGCCTCGGTGCCGGTCAGCTTGCGCAAGGTCGCAGCCAGCCGGGCGTAGATGCCGATCAGGGCGCGGCGATAGGGTTCGTCGGAGCGATGGGGATTGTCGTCACCGGAGCGATCGGCAAGGTCCCGCAGCGCCTGCGTGCTGCCGACCAGCGCGTTGGAAACCGGCAGTTCGGCACCGAGTTCATGCACTTCGGTCAGATAGTGGCGCAGCGCCGTCTCGGCCTGAAGGCGAATCGCCATCAGCAGGGTTTCGGCGGTGACATTGGGGTTGCCGTCGCGATCGCCCCCGATCCAGCTTCCCATCCGGAAGAAGCTCGGCACGCGGGCGCCGAGCAGCTCCTCGAGCTCGGCATAGAGGCGCGGGATCTCGCGCAGGAACGTGGCGCGATAATAGCTCAGCACATTCTCGATCTCGTCGCGCACGGCGAGCTTGGAGTAGCGCAGGAGCCGTGTCTGCCAGAGCTGGGCGATGCTGGCCCGCAGTGCCGTCTCGTTGCGGGCGCGTGCTCGCGAGCCACGCAGATTCGGCCGGGCGGCGAGCAACTCGGCAATGGTGCGCTCGGCGTCGAGAATGCTCTTGCGTTGAACCTCGGTCGGATGCGCGGTGAGCACGGGCGACACGAGGCTGCGCGAGAGGGCGCGTTCGATCGCTGGCGCCCTGACGCCGGCCTGCGCAAACAGGTCGAAACTATGCGCAAGGCTGCCGTCGGGATGGGCGTCAACGGCCTCCAGATCGGCCTGCCGGCGGAGCTGGTGGCAATCCTCGGCGAGATTGGCGAGATGCGAGAAATAGGTGAAGGCGCGAATGACCGAAACGGTCTCTTTCGGGCTCAATCGCGCCAGCAGCGTATCGAGATCGCGACCGGCCTCGACGTCGGCCTTGCGCTGGAAGGTGACCGAGAGCCGCCTGATCGCCTCGATCAGCTCGAAGGTCTGCTCGCCTTCCTGCTGCCGCACGGTGTCGCCGAGGATCTGTCCGAGCAGCCGGATATCCTCGAACAGGGGCTGGGCGTCGGCGGGGCCGGCGATGGGATCCGGCCGCGGATCGATGGCGGTGACAGGCAAGGGCGCCTCGCGAGGAAAAGGGCCGACATGCGGCGTTCTCGGCCATGGCAGCATGACTCGTGCCGCCTTGCCAAGCTTCATTGTGCAGTGCAACCGTGTCCTCTGGGCCCCGGGGCGGTGGTGATCGTGCTGTAAGGGGTCACTGAAGCGGACCGCGGGCGGGGCAGGCGAACCGGCCTCACGCTGCCGGGGCGATCCGATATCGGCGGCCCTGGCGATGTATATTCTGCATATTTCAGAGATATCGTAGGAGTGGGCAGGTTTTGTTCCTTGTTTATTGTATTGATTGATTTTTTATCGAAGTTGTATTTATATTAGTTTGTATTATATAGAAAGAGATAGTTTTATACATAAAATATACACAAAATATCGCGCTCGAAACAGAGGCAAGAATCCCGTTCCCGAGCGTTAAAATTAAACGCCGTTCGATGGTGGCTGATCTGAGCCATTCGCCCCTGCCGGAAATCTAGCATGGCGTCGCGCAACAAGACGTCAGAGACTACGGACTTTGGTTGCATACTTGGCACGACCTTCTCCTCTTACTGAGCCTCTGCCGGCAGAACTAAAGGTTAGCGTTGAGGCGCGCTCTGGTTCAGTCCGAAAAAGGGGAAGAGGGCATGTATCTTTCGCGCGAGACCACTGGCATCCGGTTGAAGGAAGCTGAGAGGGCTCTGGAGAACCGGCAGGAGATCGTCAAGGCCCTTTCGGTGGGACAGATCACCAAACGCGACCTGCTGCGGTGGGGGTATTTCACCGCTGGCGGGCTGCTCATCGCAAAGAATGGGCTCAGCCCCTTCGCCAAGAGCGCCTATGCCCAGGTGCCGACAGGGGCGCCGCGCAGCCCGACCTTCGGCGCTGTCAAATTCCATGAGCCGATGCCGCGGCCGGAAGTCCAGAAGCCGGTGCCGCTTCAGCGCATGTCGAATGGCGATGCGGCTTGGCAGTTCCCTGGAGGAGGCCAGGAACTGCCGGCGAAGAATTTTTCCTACCACACCGACTTCAGCAATTCCGGCGGCACAGCCTACCGCAACCCGGTGACCTGGGTCGGACCGATGGAAGGACGCCCGCCGGGCGAGTTTTTCGCGCATCAGCGCTGGGAGGAACTCTATCCGAAGAAGGGCTATCTGCTATCCCTGGGACAGATCGGCACCGGCAGCCGCTTCTGTGCCGAAATGCCCGACCAGGACGCGACTGCGATGTGGACCTTCGGTCCCCGCCAGCCCGGCCAGGCGGGGGCTACCGCCGGCCTGCGCACTGGCCTCGGCCGTCCGATCCTGATCAAGGCGCGCTATGGCGAGCCGGTCCTGACCCGCATCTACAATGATCTGCCGGTCGATCGGCGCATGAATGGCGGCTTTGGACGGAACGAGATCTCGATCCATTTCCACAACGCCCATAACGGTGCCGAGAGCGACGGCGCCTGCAATGCCTATCATTTCCCCGGGACCTTCTACGATTATCACTGGGGCATGGCGATGGCCCGGCGCGACATGCCGAGCCTCTGGCCGACAGGCGATCGTGATTACGTCCGCAAATGTTCGGGGCCCGACGATGGCGAAGGCTACGTCTCGGTTCCAGGCGACTATCGCGAAATCCAGGGCAGCCTCTGGTTCCACGATCACCGCTTCTTCTTCACGGCCGAGAACGTGCACAAGGGCATCTTCGCTCTCTGCAACATCTATAGCGGGCCGGACAGGGGCCGTGAGGATCTCAATGACGGCGTTAACCTGCGGTTGCCCAGCGGCTCGCAGCTGAAATGGGGCAATCTCGATTTCGACGTGAATCTCGCGATCTCGAATCCGGCCTTCGACACCAGAGGCCAGTGCCGCTTCGATATCTTCGATACCGACGGTTTCCTCGGCGACATGCTCTGCGTCAATGGCGGCTATTACCCCTATTTCGAGGTGTTGCCGAGACGCTACCGCTTCCGCATCCTGAATGCCGCGATGGCCCGCTTCGTCAAGCTTGCGCTTGCGGTCAACAAGAGCCGGCGCTTTTCGCAGGGCACGAAAGTGCCCTTCTACTTCATCGCCAATGACGGCAACCTGGTCGTCAATCCGATTCTGCTGACCGAGACCGACGAGATGGGGGTGGCGGAGCGCTACGACATCGTCGTCGATTTCTCCGCCTTCGCGCCGGGCGACAGCGTCTACATCATGAACCTGCTGGAACAGACCGACGGGCGAAAGCCCAAGGGCGCCGTCTCGATCGAGAAGGCCTTCAAGGGCAGGGATGACGACCCTTGCGTCGGTCCGATCCTCGAATTCAGGATCGTGAGCCAGGTCCAGAGCGTCGACAATCCCGGCAAGGTCTACAATGCCAGCAACCCGCTCGACGCCGATCGCAGCGCCAATTTCGCCGATCCCGATTGGAAATCCGGGGTCAAGACGCTGACCACCCAGATCCCGATCGTCGCTCCGGTGCGCGAACGAGTGATCGAGTTCGGCCGCTCGGGAGAGGGCGATTCCCGCAAGACCTCGGATGGCCAGTGCATTCCCGATTGCGGCGACATCAAATCCTTCCCCTGGACTATCAAGATCAATGGCGAGAAGGCGCATTCGCTCAACGCCAACCGCATCTCCCTGCTCATGCCCAGGCCGGGCGAGGTCGAGCACTGGACCCTGATCAATGGTGGGGGCGGCTGGGACCATCCGATCCACCTGCATTTCGAGGAGGGCGTCACCATGGACCGGGGCGATGCCCCGATCCCTGCCACGGAGCGCCTGGTGCGCAAGGATGTCTGGCGGCTGCGACCGTCCGGGAGGGTGCGATTCCAGGTGCGCTTCGGCGAGTTCGGCGGCGCCTATGTCAGCCATTGCCACAACACGGCGCATGAGGATTTCGCGATGCTGCTGCGCTACCAGCTGCAGACTCCGCCTCCCGGCGACCCTGACTACAAGGGACAACCGCAATATCAGCTGACCATGACACCGATCCCGACACCGAATGGCGTGGTCTGGAAGCAGCCTGAGGTCCTGCCCGAGGGCGATCCAAGCAGGATCAAGGTCGCAGGATCCGCGACACGCAGCTGACCTTCGAGCGCAGGGCCAGACGCCGGGCAGGCACAGCGCCGCCCGGCGTGAGGACAGGCGGCCTGAGCGGCGAAAACTGTTGCGACGCGCCTTCGCTCTTCATCGCTGCGTTGCCTGGCGCGACCTGGTCGAATGTCCCTGCCTGCTGGGTAGCTCATGTACTTGCGCGGCTCCACGCTGATCCGCGTCGGCCCGGCCCGGAGCCGCGGCGCGGGATCGTGAAACCCGAAAATCCCCTCTATCCCCGCCAATCCAGGAGCGGGGCTGCCGCCCAGCATGGCGGGGCGTCATCTCGCAGCCCGTCCCGGTGGAGGCGAGCGAAGGTCGCCGCTCTCGTCTTGCGTCACTCCCCCACCTCCATTCGCGACCGGCCCTCTGGCGCCTGTTCGGGATGGAGAGGCGCATGGAAACCCTTGGAAAGCGAGGCGATGGCGGGGAGGCGCGACTGCGAACAGCTCCGGGAGAATTGCTCCGGCAAGTCGGGCATGGCCGGCGCAGCACTCAATAGGGACCTTGGTCGCTCGTGTAGGGAGTTAGGTCTGAATGCGCGCCCCGACCAAACTCCGCCGCCGCCCCCAGACGCTGGTCGGGAAATAACATCCGACATAGTCCTCTAACGACCAGTTTTGCCGACAGGCATCATGCTGCTCTGCGATAGGCCCATGACGGGCTGAAGCGCTGTCCGATCAAGTTCTGGCCAACGATGCAACAGGTGCCGTGCCGCTTTGGCGCGAGCGGCGGAGCATGGTCCCAGGGCAAGGCCAACACGGGGTCCTGGAAACCCCAGGAGGGCATCATGGTACAGTTTGTTCGCTCCGACCTTGAGTTCATTCTCGAGCAGATCAGGATTGCGGAGCGGAATGCTCAGGGCGAGAGCCTGACTGACATCCTGCCCAGCGCCCAGGTGCCATTCGGCCTGCGGACCGTCGACGGCTCGTTCAACAATCTGGCCCATCCCGAATTCGGGGTCGCGGACCTGGCGTTCCCGCGCCTGACCGATCCGTCCTTCCAGGCGGCCGAGGCCGGCACCAGTTACGCGAATCCCGGCCTCGTGCAGGACTCCGAGCCGCGCACGATCAGCAACCTGATCGTCGACCAGACCAACAACAATCCGGCGGCCGTTGCGGCTGCTGCGCAGAATCCCGGGTCGGGAACCGTCACCAGCCCCGGGCTGGATGGGATTTTCGGCACCGCGGATGACAAGCCGGTCAATTTCATCCCGAATGTCTCCCCGGATGTCGGCCTTTCCGCGCCGTTCAACGCCTGGATGACCTTCTTCGGCCAGTTCTTCGACCACGGTCTCGATCTCGTCACCAAGAGTTCGAGCCAGACCGAAGTCGTCTTCATTCCGCTGAAGCCCGATGACCCGCTGTTCAGCACGGCTCCCGGCGCTTTGAACTTCATGGTTTTGAGCCGCGCTGCAGGTGGCCAGGCTGCCACGAACACGACCTCGCCCTTCGTCGACCAGAGCCAGACCTACTCCTCGAATCCCTCGCATCAGGTCTTCCTGCGTGCCTATGAGCTGGATGCCAATGGCGACCCGGTGGCGACCGGCGAACTGATCACCAACCGCAATCTCGGCGCTGACGGCAGGTTCGGCTCCGCCGACGATGTCGAGATCGGCGGCATGGCGACCTGGGCTGTGGTCAAGGCCCAGGCCCGCGACATTCTCGGCATCAATCTCACCGATGCCGATGTCGGCAATGTGCCGGTCCTGGCCGTGGACGCCTATGGCAACTTCATCAAGGGGCCGGGCGGCATGCCGATGGTCATGATGTCCGACGGCAGCTTCACCGAGGGCAACCGGGCGGCGCCGATCAGCCTGGTGGGCGCAGCCCATACCGGCCATGCCTTCCTGAACGACATCGCGCATAATGCCGATCCGACAGGCAAGACCGCGGATACGGACGGCATCGTCAACACCGGCCCGCTGGCGGCCGGCCAATACGATGACGAGCTCCTCGACGCGCATTACATCGCTGGCGACGGCCGCGTGAACGAGAATATCGGCCTCACCGCCGTGCACGCCGTGTTCCATTCCGAACATAACCGTCTGGTCCAGCAGACCAAGGACGTGGCGCTGGCGACCGGCGATGTCGCCTTCCTCAACCAATGGCTCGACACCCCGCTGACCGTGGGCACGACATTCCCGCTGACGCAGGCCCAGATCGACGCGCTCGACTGGAACGGCGAACGCCTGTTCCAGTCCGCCAAGTTCGGCACCGAGATGCAGTATCAGCATCTGGTGTTCGAGGAGTTCGCCCGCACGGTCCAGCCGCAGGTCGACGAATTCCTGGCGCCCAACGGCTACGACACCACGATCAACCCGGCGATCCTCGCGGAGTTCGCGCATACGGTCTATCGCTTCGGCCATTCGATGCTGACCGAGACGGTCGATCGCTTCGACCCGAACTTCAACACCGTCGGCGGCGACCCGCAGCTCGGCCTGATCGCAGCCTTCCTCAATCCGCTCGCCTATGCCGCGAGCGGCGTCACTCCGGAGCAGGCGACCGGCGCGATCGTGCGTGGCGTCACCCGCCAGGTCGGCAATGAGATCGACGAGTTCGTCACCGAGGCGCTGCGCAACAACCTGCTCGGCCTGCCGCTCGACCTTCCGGCGCTGAACATCGCGCGCGGTCGCGATACCGGCATCCCGTCGCTCAACAATGCGCGCTCCGAATTCTTCGCGATGACCGGCGACAGCCAGCTCAAGCCCTATACCAGCTGGACTGACTTCGCCGGCCATCTGAAACATGCGGAGTCGCTGATCAACTTCATCGCGGCCTATGGCACGCATGCGTCGATCACCGGCGCGACGACGCTGGCCGACAAGCGCGCAGCAGCCACGCTGATCGTGCTGGGCGGGGTCGGGGCGCCGACCGACCGTCTCGACTTCCTGAACGCGACCGGCGCCCATGCCGGCGGTTCGCTCGGCGGTCTCAACGATGTCGATTTCTGGATCGGCGGCCTAGCGGAGGAGAAGATGCCGTTTGGCGGCATGCTCGGCTCGACCTTCAATTTCGTCTTCGAGACCCAGCTTGAATCCCTGCAGAACGGCGATCGCTTCTATTATCTGTCGCGCACGGCCGGCATGAATTTCGGCACCGAGCTCGAGAACAACTCCTTCGCCAAGCTGGTGATGCTCAACAGCGACGCGACGCATCTGCCGAACGCGATCTTCACGACGCCGACCTTCACGCTCGAAGTCGACCCGAGCAAGCAGCATACCGGGCTCGGCCCGGATGGTCGTGCCGATCCGACCGGCGGCATCGAGATCAATGGCGTCGAGATCGTTCCTCTCGTCATCCGCGACAATCCGGCGACGGCGGGAGCAGACACGAACTATCTTCAGTACAACGGTGAGGACCATGTCGTCCTCGGCGGCACCGCCGGCAATGACGTCATCATCTCCGGCGATGGCGACGACACGCTCTATGGCGATGGCGGCAACGACCGGCTGGAGGGGGGCTACGGCAACGACACCATCCTGGGTGGCGCCGGCGATGACATCATCCAGGACCTGGGTGGCGACGACCGGCTCGAGGGCGGCGACGGCAACGACGTCATCCACGCCGGCAACATGATGGTGGGCGGCGTCGGGAATCTGATCCTGGGCGGCGCCGGCAAAGACTACATCGTCACGATGGAGGACATCTCGACCACCTTCGGTGGGCGGGGTGACGACTTCATCTACAGTGCCAAGACCAGCTTGCCGCCGACCGGAAACGAAGGCGACGACTGGATCGAGAACGGCACCCAGGACGGCGCCCCTGGCGATAATTTCGCGCCCTTGCTGGCCGATGACGTCATTGGCAACGACATCTTCGTGGGGGGCGGCGGCTTTGACGAGTTCATCGGCGAGGGCGGCGACGACATCTTCGTCGGCAGCGATGCCCAGGACAAGATGGACGGCATGTCCGGCTTCGACTGGGTCACCTACAAGAGCGACAAGCAGGGCGTCACGGTCGACCTGACGCTGGCCGCACTGGCCCAGCCGCATGGCGAGACGCCTGCAGCGAATACCGGCGTCGTTCAGCCAATAGCTGCCTCGCCGGCGTCAATCCTCGATCGGTTCGCCGAGGTCGAAGGTCTGTCCGGCTCGCGCTTTGCCGACATCCTGCGCGGCGACGATGTCGATGCGGTCACGATCCTCAATCATGGGGGCGCCACGGGCGGGGCGTTGACCAATGTCGCCCTGATCAACGGGCTGGCGACACTCCTGGGCCAGGCGGGGCTCTCGACCACCGGCTTCGCCACCGGCAATATCATGCTCGGCGGTGCCGGCAGCGACCTGCTCGAGGGGCGTGGCGGCGACGACCTGATCGATGGCGACCGCTGGCTGAACGTGCGCATCAGCGTGCGGGCCAATGTCGATGGGACCGGCGCGGAAATCGCCACCTTCGACAGCATGGTCGCGCCGCAGCTGCTGCAGAACATGCTGAGCGGCGTCTGGAATCCCGGTCAGCTGGTGGCCGTGCGCGAGATCATCGACGACAATAACGGCTTCGACACCGCGATCTTCTCCGGCAACAGGGCCGACTACACGGTCACCACGACCAATGGCGTCACCACCGTCACCGACAATGCCGGGACCGATGGCACCGATACGCTCGTCAATGTCGAGCGGCTTCAATTCTCGGATCAGAACCTGACGCTTCCCAACGGCATCGGCCTGAACGCCGACCCGACGGGCCAGCTCAGCATTCTCGACGCCACATCGAGCACGCCTGACGGCACTCCGACCTCAGGGCAACTGCTGCGCGTCTCGATCGCGGGCGTGACCGATGCCGACACGGGGCCCGGCGCTGTCAACGGCGTCGTTCCAGGCTCGATCTCCTATCACTGGCAGTTCGAAGCGACCCCGGGTTCGGGCATCTTCGAGGACATCATCCTGCTCCCGCTCGGTGATCTTGCCTTCCAGAGTGCCGATGGCACGACCTTCAGGGTCACGCCCGATCTCGCCGGTTCGGCGCTGCGGGTGAAGGCGATCTTCACCGACGGGCATGGCGTCACCGAGACGGTGTTCTCGGCTCCGACCCAGCCGGTCGTGGCGGGTCCCGTGGCGCCGCCGGTCGCGCCGACGCCGGTCGTCGATGCGACGGCGGGTGGCGAGGGCATCATGCTGGTGCGCTCGGACCTCAACTTCATCCTCGACCAGATCAAAATCGCAGAAGCGAATGCGGCCGGTACGCCGCTGACCTCACTGCTGCCGAATGTGCGGGCGGCGCTTGGCCTGCGCACGGTCGATGGTTCCGGAAACAACCTGCTCAATCAGCAGCAGAGCGACACGTTCGGAGCCGCCGACAACGTCTTCCCACGCGTCACGACGCCGGTGTTCAATCCGGCGCAGTCGGGTACCTCCTACCAGCAGACGAACGGCCTGGTGATCGACTCGCAGCCGCGCACGATCAGCAATCTCATCGTCGACCAGACCGCGAACAATCCCGCTGCAATCGCGGCGGCCCTTCGCAATGCCGGCTCGGAAAACATCACGGCGGATACCGCGACCTTCCTGGCCGCGCTCCAGGCACTCAACGCTGTGAAGGCCGCTGCGGCGAGCGGAGTTGCCGCTCTGCAGACAGCGCTCGGTGCTTCACAGGCGGTCCTTGCAACGGCGGATGCCAATCTCGCCGCAGCGACGACCGCTGCTAACACCGCCACCACGGCGGCCGCGTCCGCAGCAGGCGCGGTTACGGCTGCGCAACTGGCGGAATCGACCGCGCAGACGGCTTTGGCCTTGGCGGTCGCCGCGGTGCCGGCGGGTGAAGACCCTCTGGCTGATCCGGGTGTGCAGGCGGCTGTCATCGCGCTCGATAACGCCGTTCAGGTGCGGACGGATGCCGAAGCTGCGTTCGCAGAGGCGGACGCACTCGTTACCTCGACCCAGGCCGCTCTGGGCCCAGCCCAAACCGCCCAGACGCAGGCGGCAAACCACGTTGCGCTCGATCAGGCGGCCTTGAACGACGCGAATGCCCCCGTCGTCGCAGCCCAGGCGACCTTCGACGGCGTGGCCGACGGTCTCGGCCTGACCATCGTCACCAGCCCGGGACTCGACGGCCAGTTCGGCACGGCCGACGACAAGCAGGTCTTCGAGATTCCCAATATCGCTCCGGATGCCGGTCTGTCGGCGCCGTTCAACGCCTGGATGACCTTCTTCGGCCAGTTCTTCGACCACGGCCTCGATCTCGTGACCAAGGGCGGCTCCGGGACGGTCTTCATCCCGCTTCAGCCGGATGATCCGCTCTATGTGCAAGGCAGCCCGACGAACTTCATGGTCCTGACCCGGGCGACCAACCTGCCCGGACCGGACGGGATTCTCGGCAATGCCGACGACATCCACGAGCACACGAACACGACCTCGCCCTTCGTCGACCAGAACCAGACCTATTCCTCCCATCCCTCGCACCAGGTCTTCCTGCGCGGCTATCAGCTCAACGCTGCCGGCGATCCGGTTGCGACGGGCCAGCTGATCACCAATCGCGATCTGGGCGCCGATGGGAAGTTTGGAACAACCGACGACACCGAAATCGGTGGCATGGCGACCTGGAAGGTGGTCAAGGCTCAGGCGCGCGACATCCTTGGCATCAATCTCACCGATGCCGATATCGACAGCGGTCCGCTGCTGGCGACCGACGCCTATGGCAATTTCATCAAGGGGCCGAATGGCTTCCCGCAGGTTGTCATGCGGGTCAACAATGGGCCGGACGGCATTGCCGGCAACGCCGATGACGTCACCACGCTTGTCGAAGGCAATCCGGCAGCTCCGATCAGCCTCGCGAACGCGGTGCGCACCGGCCATGCCTTCCTCAACGACATCGCGCACAACGCCGTACCGGTGTTCAACGCCGGTGTCCTTGCGCCTGACGCCGATACGGATACCGGAAATGCCGTCCCCGTGGGGCCGGGAGGCAACAACCTTGCCTATGATAACGAGCTTCTCGACGCGCATTACATCGCCGGCGACGGTCGTGTGAACGAGAATATCGGCCTCACCGCCGTGCACGCGATCTTCCACTCCGAACACAACCGGCTAGTCGAGCAGACCAAGAACACGGTGCTGACCTCAGGCGATCTCGCCTTCCTCAAGGAATGGCTGATCCCCGGCACCGAACCAGCGACCTTCCCGACGACGCCCGGCGATATCGCGAACCTGCAGTGGAATGGCGAGCGCCTGTTCCAGACCGCGAAATTCGGCACCGAGATGCAATATCAGCATCTGGTCTTCGAGGAATTCGCCCGGACCATCCAGCCGAATGTCGATCTCTTCTTCGCGCCGACACAGGTCTATGATGTGGACTTGGATCCTTCGATCGTCGCGGAATTCGCGCACACCGTCTATCGCTTCGGTCACTCGATGCTGACCGAGACGGTCGACCGCTTCACTGCGGATTTCGATGTCGTCTCGTCCGATCCAGGCAATCCCGACCAGCAGATGGGGCTGATCGCAGCCTTCCTGAACCCGCTCGCCTTTGCGGCCAGCGGTGCCAATCCGGAGGAGGCGGTCAGCGCGATCGTTCGCGGCGTGACCCGCCAGGTCGGCAACGAGATCGACGAGTTCGTCACCGAGGCTTTGCGCAACAACCTGCTCGGCCTTCCGCTCGACCTTCCCGCGATCAATATCGCACGGGGTCGTGACGTTGGTATTCCCTCGCTGAACGAGGTCCGTCGGCAAATTTATACGCAGACAGGCGAAGTCCAGCTCAAGCCCTATGCGAGCTGGGTCGATCTGGTTCAGAGCCTGAAGCACCCGGATTCGGTGATCAATTTCATCGCCGCCTACGGCACGCATTCCTCGATCACGGGCGCCACGACCCTCGCGGCCAAGCGTGCGGCGGCCATGGCGTTGGTCCTCGGTGGAGATGGCGCACCTGCCGACCGGCTCGACTTCCTGAACGGTACGGGAACGTGGGCCAACGGCACCAATGGCGTCACCATTACCGGCGTCGATGCGATCGATCTCTGGATCGGTGGTCTCGCCGAGGAGAAGATGCCCTTCGGCGGCATGCTGGGCTCGACCTTCAACTTCATCTTCGAGAACCAGCTCGAAAAGCTGCAGGACGGCGACCGCTTCTACTATCTCGAGCGCACGTCCGGCCTGAGCTTCAATGCGGAGCTCGAGAGCAACTCCTTCGCCAAGCTGATCATGGCGAATTCGACTGCGACACACCTCCCGGGCGTGGTCTTCACGACCCCTGGCTTCACGCTCGAAGTGAACCAGGCGGCGCAGCACACCGGACTTGGCGTGAATGGCAACGACGACCCGACAAACGGCGATCCGCTGCTTCCGCTCGTCATTCGCGACAACCCGAATACTGTCGGGCCCGACACCAACTACCTCCAGTACACCGGAGACGAGCATGTCGTTCTCGGCGGTACTGCCGGCAATGACATCCTGATCGCGAGCGAGGGCGACGATACGATCTGGGGCGATGGCGGCAACGACCGCATCGAGGGCGGTGACGGCAACGACCAACTGCGTGGTGGCGCCGGTGACGACATCATCACGGACACGGGTGGTGACGACAATATCCAGGGTGGCGACGGCAACGACGTCCTCCACGGTGGCAACGGCGTCAACCTGATCATCGGCGGCTTCGGCAGCGATTTCATCGTCACCGGCGAAGACGCATCGGAGGCCATTGGCGGCCAGGGGAACGACTTCATCCTCGGCAGCAAGGCCAATGAACAGGATATGGGCAACGAGGGCGACGACTGGATCGAGAAGGGCACCTCCGACGGCGCTCCTGGCGACAATTTCGATCCGCTCGGCAATGATCCGGTCATCGGCAACGACGTCTTCATCGGCGACGGCGAGAACGACAAGTTCAACGGCGAAGGCGGCGATGACATCATGGCCGGCAAGACCGGCTTCGGCGACCGCTATATCGGCGGCTCCGGCTATGACTGGGCGATCTACAAATACAACACGACCGGCGTCTATATCGATATCTCCGATCGTTTCTTCGATCAGCCGCCGGTCCCGGGCGGGTCGACCTCGCTCAGCCGTTTCGACTTCGTCGAAGGCCTCTCCGGTTCGCGTTTCGGCGACGTCCTCAACGGCGACGACTCCGACGCCACCACGCTGGGCACCGCCGGTGCCACGGGCAGCGTGCTGACCAATATCGATCTGATCGACGGCTTGCGGCCCTTGCTTCCTGCCGGTGCGACCTTCTTCGATGGCGGCAACATCATCCTCGGCGGCGCCGGTAGCGACATCATCCAGGGCCGCGGCGGCAACGACATCATCGATGGCGACCGGTGGCTGAACGTGCGCATCAGCGTGCGGGCAAACATTGACGGCACGGGCGCCGAGATCGCTTCGTTTGATAGCATGGAGCCGATGGTCCCGTTCATGCTTGCCGGGACTTACAATCCCGGCCAGCTCAGGATCATTCGCGAGATCCTGACCTCGGCAACCGCCGATTTCGACACGGCCAAATTCTCCGGCGTGCGGGCTAACTATACGGTGTCGACCGCTCCCGACGGCACCGTGACGGTCACGGACAATGTCGGCACGGATGGGACGGACACGCTCCGCAACATCGAGCGGCTGGAATTCGCCGATCAGTCCGTCGTGCTCGGCGGCACGAACAACCTGCCCGTGGGCAGACCAGTGATCGTCGATCCGACGCCCGCCAATGGCATTCAGGTCGGCGATGTGCTGACGGTGAACCTGGCCGGGCTGACGGATGCGGACAATCCGGGCGGAATCGTGCCGGCAGCCCCTGTATCCTATTTCTGGCAGGTCGATGACGGCACCGGTTTCGCCGATATCGAAACCTTCGGAGCCGGCGAGGTGGAGCGGGTGCATGGCCCGACCTTCACGGTCACCGATGGCGAGAACGGGCTGCCGATCAGGCTGCGCATGGTCTACCAGGACGCCCGCGGCGTGCTCGAGGAGGTGTATTCGCTCCCGACGGCGACCGTCGGCACGAATGTCCCGCCTCTGCCGGCCACCACGATTGTCGGTACGCGTGCCAACGACGTCCTTGTCGGCACGGCGGGCGCCGATACGATCACCGGCGACCGTGGCGACGACACGATCACAGGCCTTGCCGGCAATGACACGATCGACGGCGGCCGCGGCGCCGATACCATCGATGGGGGCGACGGCGACGACACCATCCTGGGCGATCGCGACAACGACATCCTCAATGGCGGGGCCGGGAACGACACGATCGATGGCGGCCGCGGTGACGACACCATCAATGGCGGCCTGGGCAATGACACGATCCTCGGCGATCGCGGCGATGATCTGATCATTGTCGGGTCCACCGAAGGACGCGACATCATCGATGGCGGACGCGACACTGACACCGTTCGGATCGTGGGGGATGCGACGACTGAGGTCTTCCAGATCTATGCGGCAGCCAATGCACCGGCCGCGTTCAATCTAAACCCGGCAACGGAGATCGCCATCGTCCGCAATGGCGTGGTGATCGCGGAACTGGCAAACATCGAGGAAATCCAGATCACCGGTGGCGGCGGCGGCGATTCCTTCCAGGTCATCGGCAATTTCGCGGCGACCACGTTGTTCACCAACACCATCACGATCGATGGTTCGACGGGCGATGATACGGTCAATATCTCGGCGCTGACCTCGGCGCACCGCATCGTCTTCAAGTCGATGGGCGGCCACGACACGATCATCGGGACCTTGCGACCACAGGATGTCATCGAGCTGGCGCCCGGTTCGACGCTCGCCAACTACACGAGCACGAACAACGGCAACGGCACGACGACGCTGACGAATGGCGGCCATACCATCACTTTCGCAACCCTGGCGGGCGGCGCTTCTCCGACCTTCGCCAATTCCGGCGGCAGCGGTGGCAATGGTGGTGGCGGAAATGGCGGTGGCAACGGAGGCGGAGATGGTGGCGGGAACGGGGGAGGCGATGGCATCACCGGCGCGTTCGAACTCACTGCCGGCGACCTTTCCGGGCTGAAGCACCTGGTCAACGGGCAGGAAGTCCCTGGCGATGACGACACGGTGCCCGGCGTCCGCGATCTCAGCGGCCACGGCAACAATGTCGCCCATCCCGATTACGGTGCGGCGGACGAGCACTTCATCCGGCTGACCGAAGCCCGCTATGGCGACTACGACGCGGCGACCGGCAACAACAAGATCAACCCGATCTTCGAGGGGCTCGATCCGCGCAACATCAGCAATATCCTCGGCGTACAGGAAGCCGATCTGCCGAAGAACGGTAACGACGCCAATATCTTCTTCATGGCGTTCGGCCAGTATTTCGACCACGGCCTCGACTTCCTGCCGAAGGGTGGCAACGGCACGATCCAGATCGGCGCTCCCGGCAACGGTGCGCCCGGATCGGGCAATCCGGCCGATCTCACCCGGGGTACGGTCGACGAGATTGTCGACGGCGTTCCACAGCATATCAATCGCACCTCGCCCTTCGCGGACCAGAACCAGGCCTATGGCTCGAACGGGCTCGTCGGCCAGTTCCTGCGTGAAGGGGACGGTGATGGCGGCCTCGGCTCCATGCTTCTGGCTGGAGCGCCGGACCCGTCGGATCCGAACTTCCGGTTGCTGCCGACGCTGCGCGAGCTGATCCTCGAACACTGGGAGAACAACACCGTCTTCACTGGCCTCCCGGGCGGCCCGGTCGCCTTCCGGACCTATTTCGCCGGGCTGGTTGATGGCGGCGGCGTGATCAACACCACGATGGCAGCGAACATGGCGTCCAATTTCATGGGCACCGGACATGCGCTGCTGCTCGATGCCAATCCGTTCATCAGCGTGCTTGACCACTATATCGCCGGCGACGGCCGGGCGAACGAGAACTTCGCCCTGACCGCGATGCACACGATCTGGGCGCGCAATCACAACTTCCACGTCGAGAATCTGGTGGAGGCCGGCTTCCAGGGCACGCAGGAGGAACTCTTCCAGGCGGCCAAGATTATCAACGAGGCCGAGTACCAGCGCGTCGTCTTCGACGAGTTCGCCGATCATCTCATCGGCGGGATCAAGGGCGATGGCAACCACGGCCATGGCGACTACAATCCGGATGCGACGGCTGCCATCTCGCATGAGTTCGCGGCGGCCGTGTACCGGGTCGGTCACTCCCTGATCGGCCAGACCATGACCGTACTCGATGCGGATGGACAGCCGAAGCAGGTGGCGCTGTTCGACGCCTTCCTGAATCCGACGAACGACGCCGGCGCCTTCACCGCGCCCTTGCCTCCCGGCTATGTCCCGCAGCCCGGCTATGAGCAGCTCGGTGTGGAATCAATCCTGGGCGGCATCATCAGGCAGCCGGCGGAGGAGGTGGACTTCAACATCGTCGACGCGGTGCGCAACGATCTGGTGCGTATCAATGCCGACCTGTTCGCCTTCAATGTGGCGCGCGGCTGGGATGTCGGGCTTGGCACGTTGAACCAGGTGCGTTCGGATCTTGCCGCTTCGCAGGATCCCTATGTCTCGGAGGCGGTTGGATATGCCGGAAACCTCTCGCCCTATACCTCGTGGGAGGATTTCCAGCAGCGCAACAATCTGAGCGATGCCGTGATCGCCCAGTTCAGGCAGGCCTATCCGGACCTCGTCCTGGACGCCAATGAGATCGCGGCCTTCCAGGCGATCAATTCGAATATCAACGTGGCTATCCAGGCCGATGGCACCGGCATCGTGAAGGGGATCGACCGGGTCGATCTCTGGGTCGGCGGCCTTGCCGAGACGCATATCAATGGCGGCATGGTCGGCCAGACCTTCTGGGTCGTGCTGCACGAGCAGTTCGACCGCCTGCAGGAGGCCGACCGGTTCTACTATCTCGACCGTGTCGAGAACTTCGACTTCTACGAGAACTTCATCGACGGCCAGGAGTTCGCGGACGTCATCGCCCGCAATACCAGCCTGACCAATCTGCCGGAGAACATCTTCGAGACCGTCGTCGGCGATGACGGCGACAACGGTACCGGCACGGGTGACGGCGACGATGACGATGATGACGACGACGATGACGGCACCGGCACAGGTGATGGCGACGACGATGACGATGACGATGACGGCGCCGGAGATGGCGACGACGATGATGACGACGATGACGGCGCCGGAGATGGCGACGACGACGATGACGACGATGACGACGGCGCCGGCAATGGCGACGACGATGACGATGACGATGATGACGACGATGATGACGACGATGATTGCGGCTGCGATGACGACGACGATGATGATGACGGGGCTGGCACGGGCACGCCGCCTCCTGGTCCGGGCACGGCTCCTGGGACGCATGTCGGGACGGCTCTGAGCGATGTCCTGATCGGGGCGGCGGGAGCCGACAACCTGATCGGCCAGGGCGGTGACGACGTCCTGATCGGGGCGGGCGGCGACGACACGCTCTCGGCCGGCGACGGCAACGATTTCGTCGATGC
>NZ_JBFRHE010000018.1:0-105976 GCF_052115715.1 Allobosea sp. 2KB_26 | reverse complement strand
CGGTGCCGAGGATGGCGGAGTTGATGCCGACCATGCCGTATTCGAGCTCCTCGGCGACGCGGAAGGCGCGACCGAGATCCCGGGTGTAGAAATAGGCGGCGAGCCCGAAGGGCGTGTCATTGGCCATGGCCACGACCTCGTCCTCGCTGCTGAAGCGATAGACCGGGGCGAGCGGGCCAAAGGTTTCCTCGCGCGTCACCAGCATCTTCGTGGTGACGCCGGCGAGCACGGTCGGCTCGAAGAAGGTGCGGCCAAGCGCATGGCGCTTGCCACCGACCACGACCTTCGCGCCCTTGGCGACGGCATCGGCGACATGACGCTCGACCTTCTCGACCGCGCGCTCATTGATCAGCGGCCCCTGCACGACGCCGATTTCGGCGCCGTTGCCGACCTTCATCTTCGCGACCTCGCCGGCGAATTTCGCGACGAAATCGTCATGGATGCCGTCCTGCACGAAGAGCCGGTTGGTGCAGACGCAGGTCTGGCCCATGTTGCGGTACTTGGCGATGATCGCGCCCTGCACCGCGGCATCGAGATCGGCATCGTCAAAGACGATGAAGGGCGCATTGCCGCCGAGTTCGAGCCCGACTTTCTTCACCGTCGAGGCGGCCTGCTGCATCAGGAGCTTGCCGACCGGGGTCGAGCCGGTGAAGCCGATGAAGCGCACGGCCGGATGCGAGGTCATGACACCGCCGATCGCCTGCGCGTCGCCGGTGACGAGATTGATGACACCCTTGGGGAAACCGGCCCGCTCGGCCAGTTCGACCAGGGCCAGCGCGGTCAGCGGCGTATCCGGAGCCGGCTTGACCACGAAGGTGCAGCCGGCGGCCAGACCGGGAGCGCATTTGCGCGTGATCATCGCCGCCGGAAAATTCCAGGGCGTGATCGCGGCGCAGACGCCGACTGGCTGCTTCTGCACGATGATGCGCGAATTCGGGAAGGGCGAGGGAATCGTCTCGCCGTAGATGCGCTTGGCCTCTTCCGCGTAGAACTCGACGAAGGAGGCGGCATAGGCCACCTCGCCGCGCGCCTCGCTCAGCGGCTTGCCCTGTTCGGCGGTCATGATCTGCGCCAGGTCCTCCTGGTTCGCCATGATCAGGTCGAACCATTTGCGCAGGATCACCGAGCGCTCCTTGGCGCTCTTCTTCGCCCAAGGCTTGAAGGCACGCGAGGCGGCCTCGACCGCAGCGGTGGTCTCATCGGCGCCGAAGCGCGGTACCTTGGCCAGCAGCTCGCCGGTCGCGGGATTGTCGACCGCATCAACGCCCGCGCCGATCCAGGCACCGTCGACATAGCACTGCGATTTCAGGAGCGACGGATCATTCAGCTTGAGCATGGCGGGCCTCGACGCGATTACGGACATGCCCGGGCCTCTAGCACGAGCGATCGCGTCGCGCCGATTCAAAATGCCGCATGCTGCAGGTGCTCGAAGCGCAGGACGGGGCGGCCGCCGCTATTTCGTCTGCGGCGTGCACACCACCTTGTCATCGAAAACGTAGCAGATGCTCATCTCGCCGGTGCGAACATTGACGCGGAAGATGCCGCCTTCGCGCTCGTGGCGCGACGGCATGAGCAGGTAGTCGCTCGGTGCCTGCGGGCCAGCCCCCTCCCCCGCCGGGAAGCAGACCGTGACGCCGACGCCGCCTTCCTTGAGCTGGAACTGGCAGGCACCGACCTCGCCCGTGGCGCGATCGACCCTGTAGACACGGTTGAGATCCGTCTGCGGCGCAGGCGCGAACTCGAAGGGCGCGGCCTGGGCGGAGACGTGCGGCACGATGCAGGTGCCGAGCGCCAAAAGCGCCCCGAGCACCGGCCGGCGGAAGCCGGCGTTTTCAAGATATTCAGACACCACTGCCATCCTTCACGCGAATCACGGCAAAGATAGCATTGTTGCTGCCTGCCAAGATGACGATCCGGCGCGGCTCGCTTGCCAAACCGGCCCAGACCGCCTTTAGAGGCCCAAAGCATCTGCGCACCGGAACCCCGCCCATGAGCTTGCTCCCCATCGTCGTCTTCGATCTCGACGGCACCCTTGCTGAGACCGCGCCCGATATCATGCGCACGCTCAACGTCATTCTCGAGCAGGAAGAGCTCTCGCCCCTGCCGCTGGAACGCGCGCGTGAACTCGTCGGTGCCGGCGCGCGCGCCCTTATCGAACGTGGTTTCCGCGTCTCCGGACGGCCGCTCGACGAAGAGACGCTGGAGCGGCTGTTCCAGGATTTCCTGCGAATCTACGCCGAGGACGTCGCCTCGAACAGCTATCTCTATGAGGGCGTCGTCGCGGCCATGGAGGCACTGGCGGAAGACGGATATGCGCTCGCCGTGTGCACCAACAAGCCGATCCTGCACACGCGCCTGATCCTTGAGCATTTCGGCATCAGCGAGCATTTTGCCGCCGTCGCCGGGCGCGATAGCTTCGCCTTCCACAAGCCGGACCCCCGCCATCTGACGCTGACCATTGAAGCGGCCGGCGGCGACCCGAGGCGCGCGGTGATGATCGGCGATTCGCGAACCGACATCGCCACTGCGCGTGCCGCCGGAATTCCATCGATCTGCGTCCCCTTCGGCTATACCGATGTCCCGATCGAGGAGCTTGAGCCCGATCTCGTGATCCAGCATTTCGACGAGCTGCACGGCGCAGTGCGGCAGATGCTGGAGCCGGCGCCCGCGCTCAGCGCAGTCATGAAATAGCGATCGGCGGGGCCTTGTTGATCGGCTCCGTTGTCACCGCGGTCAGGTTGTTGAGGGGGCGCAGCGCGTCGCTGAGAAGAATCGGCGCAATCCTGCGCCACGCGTGCGAGACAGCATTTGATTGCAATATGCGGAGGGAGAATGGTGGGCGGCACAGGGATCGAACCTGTGACCCCTCCCGTGTGAAGGGAGTGCTCTACCGCTGAGCTAGCCGCCCGGACCGGCGCTTCTCCTAGTCGCGGACATCTGCGGCGTCAAGGAGCAGTTCCGTCAGGTCCGCACACAGCCGGGGAAATCTCCGCACCGATCCGGTCGCAGTGCTGTAGGAGGCCCTCCCCGCGCGATGTTGGGCTGCAACGCCGCACAGCCGGCACTGCGCATGTGCGGGCGGCACTGCGCATGTGCGGGCGCTGGGATTGTCTCCGCCGAAGCGGGTCGCCAGGCCGCACGCTGCGTCACCTGCCAGTCACGCCGCGCATATCCGCTGCCTTGGGCGAAAGCGCACCTTGGCGCTGGAGGGAACAGAGCGGGTCACGTTCCGTTCATCCGCAGCGAGCTATTCACGCCTCGAATCGGAGGACCCAATCGATGCTGCTCAGAAAACTGATCCTCACGTCGGCAGTGGTCTCGGCGCTGATCCCGGCGGCAGCGGCGCACGCACAGTATTATGACCCCTATGACCGCCCGCCGCCGCGCTACGGCTATGATCGCGGCTGGGACTACGACCGGCCACCGCCGCCGCGCTACGGCTATGAGCGCCCCTATCGCCAGCCGCGCTATGGCGACATGTGCGTCACCTCCCGCGGCTCCTGCGAGGCGCCGCCATCGCCAAGGGGCGCCCCCTGCCGCTGCTATTTCGACGGTTTCGGCCCCAAGCGCGGTGCCATTCAATGAAGATCCCTGCGAGATCGCGTGCCTTTCAAGGCCCGCGATCTCGCCAGGTCCGGTCGTGTCAGAGCGACGGCCCTCGCCTCCTGATCACTTGAAACCGATCAGGATGCCGTCAGCCCCAAGCGCAAGCTGAAGGCCCTGGCGGCGTGTGTTCAGCTTCATCGTGACGCCATTGCTGTTGCGCAGCCAGACGCTGCCTTTGCCCTGTGCTCCGAGCGCCCACCCCTCGCGCAACTGGACATAGGCCCCGGTGAAGTCCTGCAAGCGGTGAAGACCATAGACCGTCCCGGTCGCCGTCATCCGCGAGGCGCCGAAGCCCCCGAAACCCACACCGCCGACAGTGATGCCGTAGGACCGGCCACCGAAGTTCAGCGTCCCGCCGCCGACTTCGCCGGAGCCGATGAAGGCGACCTGGACCTGCTGGATGCGGACCGATCCGGTCGGCGGACCGAGCGTCCTCTGCTGGGCCGCGGCGGGTGCGGCGGCCGAGGCGATGGCAAGGAAAACTGCAGCAAGAACAGGCAGAGGCGACCCGATCGACATTGAGCTAACTCCTTCGCTGGATTGGTTTGCTCACAATTTCCGAGTGTGTCGTCGATGCGGGGATGTGTCCATGCACCCGGCTTCCTGGGTCCGTCACAGAGGCGCGCTGGAACAGGATCTCGATATCCCGCACAGCGTCGGCATGGCGGATGACGCTTCGCTGGCTTTCTGATGAATGCGACCGATAGAGCCGACGAGCGCCTGCTCCTCCACGGAAAGCTGTATCCGGCGACCGCCCTCGGCCACCCTCGCCGCAGCATCCACGGGCTCCTTACGCAGGTGGCACACAGATATTCCCTATGGCGGTTGCTGCTGTAGCAACTACGCGCAATTGCCCGATTGATTTCGGCCTCGCCCCGATCCGGCAGCGGACGCGTCCCTCGGACGCTTGACTATGCCCGGTCGCGGGGCCGACGGTTCCGGCGCCAGATAGCCAGGGTCGGCCAGAAGGCCGCGAGCGCCACGAAGACCGTCAGCAGGAGAAGCGCGACCACCATCTGAACAAAATCGAAATTGGGAGCGCTGGGAGCAACGAACCATGCGGCGATGATCCCGGCCAAGGCCAGCAATGCCTGAATGATCCAGTTGAACATCGTTAGGCCCTTCCGCAGACTTGTCCGGTCAAACACAGATTCCGGACCCGAGATCGATTGTGACCGAGACCGGCGGGATGTGTCGAGCAAATCAGTGCGCCCATGCGATACAGAGCCATGCCGATCCGCCCAGCGCCTCGAACCGTGATCGCTGACGCCTTTGAGGCCGCAGCCGAAATCCTGCCGCACCTGTTGCGACGGTTCGGTAGGGCCTCCCCTTTCGTTGCTCAGCGTCACCGCCCTCTGGCCCCAGTGGCATGCATTGCAGGCGCGCTGCTCGCCTGCCCGGCCTTGGCAGCTCCGGAGGAGCCCGCCTCGTCGGGGATCGACCAGGCTCTCTGCCGGCTGATCGACGAAGCGGCGCGGGGCCAGGGGGTTCCGGCCGCTTTCCTCACCCGCCTGATCTTTCAGGAATCGAGCTTTCGCGCGGGCGTCACCAGCCCGGCGGGAGCGCAAGGCGTGGCGCAGTTCATGCCGGGCACGGCCCGCGAGCGCGGTCTGCTCGACCCGTTCGACCCGGAGCAGGCCGTACCGAAGGCCGCTCATTTCCTGGCGGAGCTGCGCCAGCGCTTCGGCAATTGGGGACTTGCCGCCGCCGCCTATAATGGCGGCCCGAACCGGGTCGCATCCTGGCTTGCCGGTCGCGGCGGCCTGCCATTCGAGACCGAGAATTATGTGCTCTCGATCACTGGCGTCGCCGCCGAGACCTGGGCCGAGGATGCGCGCGCCGCAACCAATGGCGATGGGCGCGACCGCCCTGCCCGGCGCGCGACGCAAGACGAAACCTCGTTCTGCGCAACGACGGTCGTGGCGATCCGCGCCGGCAGCAAGCCGCTCGAGCTCCGCGAGGCGCCCTTCGCGCCATGGGGCGTGCAATTGGCCGGAAACTTCTCGAAGGCACGGGCGTTGGCGTCGTTCCAGCGGGCCAGTGAGAAGCACCGGACGATCATTGCCGAGCTGCAACCGATGATCATCGGCACGCGGCTCCGCAGTCGCGGGACGCGGGCCTTTTATCGGGTGCGGTTGCCGGCCGCCACCCGGACTGAGGCAACCGCGCTGTGCCGTCGCATCCAGGCGCAGAACGGGGCGTGCGTCGTGCTCAAGAGCTGAGCGGCCAACTTTATGTTGCAGGTGCGCAACGCGGCGGTCGAAAGCCCGTGCCTCGCGTCGATGTGATGCCACAATGATTGCACGCCAAACGTGAGTCTGACAGGAGATTGAGGAGATGTTGACTTTTTCCGGTCAACTTCATGTCCGCGCGAATCCACGCCCTGAGGTCCCGATGAACCGCTCTTTCCGAATGGCCATGTTCGCAGGCTTGGGCCTGATGGCTGCCGCGTCGACTGCCAATGCCTATGAGATCGATCCGCTGACGCGCCAGCCATTGATGCAGAACCCTGAGGCCGCCAAGGCGCAGGCTACCGCCATTCCCCGCGAGATCGTGTCCTATGACACCAGGCAGCGGCCCGGCACCATTGTGATCAACACCACCGAGCGCCGGCTCTATTTCGTGCTGCCCGAGGGCAAGGCCGTGCGCTATGGCGTCGGCGTCGGTCGCCCCGGCTTCGACTGGTCCGGCTCGCAGGCCATCACCCGCAAGGCGGAGTGGCCGACCTGGACCCCGCCGTCGCAGATGCTGAAGCGGCGCCCCGACCTGCCGCGCTTCATGCCCGGTGGCCCGGAGAACCCGATGGGCGCCCGCGCCATGTATCTCGGCTCGACACTGTATCGCATCCATGGCTCGAACGAGCCGGAGACGATCGGCCAGGCCGTATCGTCGGGCTGCATCCGCATGCTGAACGACGACGTGATCGACCTCTACGAGCGTACCAAGGTCGGCACCCGGGTCGTCGTCGCCCGCTGAGCGACCGTTTCCCCGGATAAGGAAGGCCGGCCTCGTGCCGGCCTTTTTGTTGTTCGAGCCGGGCGGTCCTGACCGCGCCGGTTCGGAAGCCGATCACCTCCGTCGGACAGGCTCCCGCGACAGTCCCTTGGCGGCGAGAGCGTCGAGATAGGCCTGCGTCTTCTCCTGCGCATGCTCGCCGAGCTCGCGCAGATAGTCCCAGGCAAAGATGCCGGTATCGTGCATGTCGTCGAAGGAGAGCTTGACGGCGTAGTGGCCAACGGGGTCGACGCCGATGATCTCGACCTCGGCCTTGCCCGGCACAGTCTTCTTCTGGCTCGGGTCATGGCCCTGGACTTCGGCGGACGGGCTTTCCACCCGCAGCAACTCGGCCGCAAGTGCGAAACTCGCACCGTCCTCGAAGGCAATGTGGAGGATGCGCCGATCCTTGGAGAGGCGGATTTCGGTGGGCCAGGCTGACATCTTCGTTTTTCACCAAGGGGATGTGACGATCGCAGCTATTGACGCCGCGCACGCCAGTGCCAATGTCTGAACATGATATAGCTATGCGGCTGCCACCACGCACGTGCGAGCAGCGGATGGTGGAAACGCTGTAGAGACGAAACCAGAGTGCTGATCGACTCCCACAAGCCCGTGATGCGCCCGCCGCTGATCGATCCGTTCGGTCGGGAGATCAGCTATCTGCGCATTTCCGTGACGGATCGCTGCGATTTCCGCTGCGTCTACTGCATGTCCGAGGACATGACCTTCCTGCCCAAGCGTGATCTGCTGACGCTGGAAGAGGTCGACCGGGTCGCAACCGCCTTCGTGGCGCGCGGCACCCGCAAATTGCGCATCACCGGCGGCGAGCCGCTGGTCCGGCGCGACATCATGAACCTGTTCCGCTCGCTCTCACGGCATTTGGCCAGCGGCGCGCTGGACGAGTTGACCCTGACGACCAACGGCTCGCAGCTCGAGCGCTATGCGAGCGAGCTCGCGGCCTGCGGCGTGCGGCGCATCAATGTCTCGCTCGATACGCTCGATCCGGACAAATTCCGCACGATCACGCGCTGGGGCGATCTAGGCAAAGTGCAACGCGGCATCGAGGCTGCGCGCGAGGCCGGGCTCAGGGTCAAGATCAATGCGGTGGCGCTGAAGGGCGTCAACGAGGATGAGATCGAGGGCCTGATGCAATGGGCCCATGGACTCGGCATGGACCTCACCTTGATCGAGGTGATGCCGCTCGGCGAGATCGAGCCCGGCCGCATCGACCAGTTCCTGCCGCTCTCGATCGTCCGCGCGAGGCTGATGGACCGCTATACGCTCGACGACGATCCCTATCGCACCGGCGGACCGGCGCGCTATGTCCGGGTCCGCGAGACCGGCGGGCTGCTCGGCTTCATCACGCCGATGACCCATAATTTCTGCGAAAGCTGCAACCGTGTGCGCCTGACCTGCACCGGCACGCTCTATATGTGCCTTGGCCAGGAGGACGCCGCCGATCTGCGCGCGGCCGTGCGCGCGTCCAGCGACGACGCCCTGCTCTACCGCGCCATGGACGAGGCGATCTCGCGCAAGCCGAAGGGCCATGACTTCGTCATCGACCGCAGGCATGCCCGCCCAGCCGTCGGGCGCCATATGAGCGTGACAGGGGGCTAGCGCATTACGACCAGCGCGATGCCGGCCTCTCCGCCTCGAGTGCCGGCCTGACCGGTTCGGGATTTGCGATCGAGGGCGCCAGGCCCGCCCGCAACAGCGCGCTGCTTGCCGCCGGGCTCGACCTCAAACTCAGCCCCGCCGTGACGCTCGGCGCCCGCCTCGACGGCGAACTCTCCGGCAGCACGAACCGCCTCGGCGGCCAGGCCCAGGTCAGGGTCAGCTTCTGAGAGGGCTTTGCTGAGGCCGGCCCGTGCCGCTCAGGCCGGGCCGACTGGTCCCGAAGACATCTCCAGGCTCAGTGGCTTTGATGCCACGCGAGGGCATCCGCCTCCGCCTGCCTGATCCACGTATCCTTGCAGTCGCCGTAGGCATGGGAGTCGTCGGGATGCCGGCTCCGGCAATCCGCCTTCACGCGATCATAAGCGGCTGCGATGTCGGGATGTGCGCGGAGATAATCGCGGAACACCAGATGCCGGGTGATCTCTGAGCAGCCTTCAGGGTAGCAATGAAGCTGGACGAGCCTCCGTCCGGTTTCCTCATCGGATTTCGTGAGGTAGCGCCGGCCGGCCAAGCCAAGCTCTCCCCACCATTCGTAGCCGCGCGCTTCCAGCTCGCCTTGCCGGGCGTCCAGCGCCGCAAGGCTCGTGACGACGGGGATCAGGTCCAGGATCGGCTTGGCGTGAATGGCCGGGACGGCTGTCGAACCGACGTGATGAACGATGAGCAGGTATGGCCCGATGGCCTCAGCGAGACGTTCTGCCTCACGCTCCGCGAGTTTGGACCAATGGGGATCATGGGGGTGCAGTTCGACTTTGATGGGCGGCGGCATGCCGGTGCTCTTCCATTCACGGCCGAGCTCTTTCGGCGATCCGACGGCCCGGCGCAAGGACGAGCATGCAGCGGACGCATTCGCCTTCAGATCGCCCCGGCCCGTCACGGAGGCGCAATGGCCTGCTTACATCCGGTAGGCCATCCGCACACCGCCCCAATGGCGACCGTTCACACGGAGCGGCGCATCGACCTCGCGCATGAGCTGAGTAACGTCGCCCATGTCGCGCCGGTAGGACTGAACGAGGAAGGGGCGCACCGAGCGGGCCGACATGATGCCGGCGCGATCGTGGAACATGCGGCGGTTGCGGCTATGCGGCGCATTCCAGGCTGGATCCCCCTTGCGCTGCGGATGGGCGAATTCGGGATGGTGCACCGGAATATAGCCGTTGCGATCGATCGGCAGGGCAAAGACCAGACGCGGATCACCCGCCAGTTGCTCGGCAAGCACCGGCGGCAGCAGCGCCTCGAGGGCCGGCAACGCGCTGTTCGTGTATTGCTGCGGCTCGGTTTCCGGCACGGGCAGGTAGTTGACGTCGAAGAGCTGGGCTTCCGACAGTTTCCCGTCCCGCAGCGCCTGCTCGAAGAGAGTGCCCAGGTGCACCGCGAAAAGCTGCGCGCGTTCGATCAGTGGCCGATAGGATTCTTCGATTTCGTCGAGAAGACGGCGCAGGGGCTCATGCTCCCTGACCGTCGCTTCGCCGAAGGCGACGTGCAGACCGAGCTGGCTCGACGCCATCAGGCGGCAGGCCAATGGCGGCAAGCCGCCGATGGCGATCGTCCCGCCCGTGCCTGGGCGGATGCCGGGATCGGATTGGGCGAGCAGCAGCGTTCCCCCCAGCCCGAGGTCGATCGTCTGCGCGCTGAAGGTCGTGGCGCCGAAGCGTCCCTCGACCGGATACTCGGCAGGGAACCTGTCATGCTGGCGGCGGTCGGCGAAGACCGTGTGCCGGAGCAACGGGACGAAACGCCCCATCAGCCCTTCGGCCTGCCGTGCGCCATCCGACATGGCGGCGCGCGCCTCAGCACTGCGAGCCGCCGCGCCCAGAGCCATTTCGTCGATCTCGCCGACCTGCCGGGAGACCGTATCGATGAAGCGGGCCGTCTCGTCGGCGCTGCGCGAGAGTTCCGCCGCCGCCGCTGCCTGCTCATGCGAGGCGCTACCGATGGCCGCGATCACCGGGTTGACGTCCCGGACCATCTGCAGCGCGTCGGTGACGATCGCAGCCGACCCCTGGGCCGTCTGGGTCAACCGATCGACACGGTTGCGGATATGGTCGACCGCGTCACGCACCTCGATGGAGAGCGCCTTCACTTCCTGGGCAACGACGCCGAAGCCGCGGCCGGCCTCGCCGGCGCGCGCCGCTTCGATGGTCGCATTCAAGGCGAGCAGGTTGGTCTGGCGCGCGATCTCGGCAATGGAATCGACGATGCTGCGGATCTCGACCGTGGCGGTGGCGAGGCCGGTCATCATCTGCGTCGCCTCGCCGGCCCGCATGGCCGCGGCCTCCAGCATGTCGCGCGCGCCGTTCATCGAGCTGCCGACCTGCTCGGCCGCGTCAGAGACCTGCTGGGTGGCGGTCGCGAGCGCGCTCGAATTCATGCTGGCCGTCTCGGCCGCCTGCCTCAGATCGCCGGTGCGCCTGTGGATGCCGATCGAGCCACCCTCGGCCTGGCTCGAGGTGTGCTCTGCCTCATACAAGCGCCCGGTGAGGCGCCGCAGGGCGGCAACGACATCCTGTTCGAGCGCATTGACGGCTTCGCGGATCGAGGCATCGTCAAGCGGATCGGGAAGCTCAAGCGCCTCTGCCGGTGAGGCAGGATCAGCTGTAACGACAGGCCCGGCTGCAACCGTACGGTCTTGGGTGCCCAACCAGCGCCGGACCCTTTCGCGAAACATCAGCCAATCCCGGACAGCGCAAAGTCGAACCTTTATGGTGGGGCAATGTTAACAAAGCTTCTCCCGAAGCCGCGACTTGCCCCAGGGAAAGCTCGGAAACGCGAAATGCCATGCGCCGGAAGCGGGATTCGCCGTCCTGCGCCGGCATGGACCCAATGCAAGGCTGCAGCTAAAGCTCTGATCATCCGCTTCGCCCTCCCCCAGGCCAGCCCATGACCAGTCATAGCTACGACGTGATCGTTGCCGGTGTCGGCGCCATGGGCTCCGCCGCATGCTGGCATCTCGCGCGGCGCGGATTGAAGGTGCTAGGCCTCGAGCGCTTCGACCTCGGCCATGCGATGGGCTCGTCCCATGGCATGACGCGGATCATCCGCCTCGCCTATTTCGAAGGCTCGCATTACGTGCCGATCGTCCGGCGGGCGCATCAGCTCTGGTCAGAGACCGGCGCGGAAGCGGGCATGCAGTTGCTGCACGTCACCGGTTCGCTCGATCTCGCGCCCGAAGGCGCCGGGCCGGTTGAATCCTCCCTGCGCTCCTGCCTCGACCACGGGTTGACGCATGAGGTGCTCTCGGGCCCGGAGATCGCACGACGTTTCCCCGGTTTCCAGCTGCCGGCGGGGCATGTCGGTCTCTGGCAGCCCGATGGCGGGTTCGTCGCCTCCGAGAAGGCGATCTATGCCCATGTCGGCCTCGCCCAATCCCGCGGCGCCGAAATCCGCACCAATGAGCCGCTGCTCGACTGGACACCGACCGCACAAGGCGGCGTGGTGGTGCGCACGGAGCGCGGCACCTATTCGGCTGGCCGGCTGGTGATCACCTCCGGTGGCTGGATCGCCGACGCCGTCCCGGCGCTGGCCGCGAATGTCTCGACCGTGCGGCAGGCGATCGGCTGGTTCACGACGCGGCGGCCGGAGCTGTATCGCCCTGGCGCCTTCCCCGTTTTCATCCTCAGTGTCGAGGAAGGCACCTTCTACGGCTTTCCGCTCTACGAGCATCCGGGCTTCAAGCTCGGCGGCCCGCATTTCGGGCGCGAGCCGATGGATCCGCGCGAGCCGGACCGCACACCGAGCCCGCGCCAGGTGGCGCTGATCCGCGATTGCCTGGCCCGCTACCTGCCCGATGCCGCCGGAGAACCGCTCAGCCTGAAGGGTTGCGTCTACACCGTGACGCCGGACGAGGATTTCGTGATCGACGCCGTGCCGGGCGTGCCGCAGGCCGTGTTCGCATCCGCCTGTTCCGGCCATGGCTACAAATTCGCCAGCGCCATCGGCGAAATCCTCGCCGACCTCTCCACCACCGGCCAATCCGCTTTCGATCTCAAACCCTTCTCGCTCAGCCGCTTTCCGGAAGCGTGAGCCGCCGCGAGCCCGGCGCAGAACGCCTGCGCGACGGTCTCTCGACGCCACCAGGACCTTGCCTTGGCCAGTTCAGCCGAAAATCGTCGCGGAATCATCGCCATGCTGCTGGCGATGCTTCTCTTCACCTGCAACGACGCGCTCATGAAGCTGGCACGCGAAGCCTACCCCGTCGGGCAGGCAATCTCGCTGCGGGCCGCCTTTGCGGTGACGACAGCCCTCGCGATGGTCTGGTTCATGGGCGAGGCGCGCAAGCTCGGCGAAATGTTCAGGCCGCTGGTGCTGCTGCGCGGGATGATCGAGGCCGCGATCGCCCTGATCTTCATCTGGTCGCTGGCCAAGCTCCCGCTCGGGAACATCACCGCGATCCTGATGGCCTCCCCGCTCATCATCCTCGTGCTCGCGGTGGTGCTCGGCATCGAGAAGGTCGGCTGGCGCCGGACCGTCGCCGTCATGGTTGGCTTCATCGGCGTGCTGGTGGTCATCCGGCCGACGCCCGAGCACATGAACATCGCCGCGATCACGGCACTCGTCAGCGCCATATTGGCCGCGATCCGTGATCTCGTCACCCGCAGGATCGGCAACCACGTTCCCTCGACGGTGATCTCGCTCACCGCAACGATCATTGTCGGACTATCCGCATTCACCCTCGGCTTCTTCGAAACCTGGGTGCCGATCCGCCGCATCGAGACCCTCTATGTCGGCGGCGCGGCCGTGCTGGTTTCGCTCGGCAGCTTCTGCATCGTCAACGCCTTCCGGAACACCGATGTCGGGGTCGTCACCGGCTACCGCTATTCCGGCGTCGCCTTCGCGGTGCTGATCGGATACCTGCTCTGGGGTGAGGTTCCCGACGCCTGGGCCGTGACCGGCATCGCGCTGATCGCCGGCAGCGGCCTCTACACCCTGCATCGCCAGCGCGTCGCTCCCAGCGCCAAGCTGAAGATCGAGGGCGGCACGCCGTCATGAGCGGCCAGCCTGTCGCAGCGAAGCCCGCCCTGCTCGTCCTCGTCGCGATCTCGACCCTGCAGCCGATCGCCCTCAACCTTCTCGCGCCTGCGACACCGGCCGTGGCGCGCCATTTCGGCACGAACTACGCGACGATCCAGCTCACGCTCACGCTGTACCTCGTCTCGGTCGCGCTGATCCAGTTGCTGATCGGCCCCCTCTCCGACCGCTTCGGGCGGCGCCCCTGCGTCAATGCCGGAATCATCGTCTTCATTCTCGGCTCGATCCTCGGAGCATTGGCCCCCACCACCGAAGTCCTGTTGGCGGCGCGCGTGCTGGAGGGCGCAGGTGCCGGTACGACCTTCGCGCTCGCCCGTGCCATCATTCGCGACAGCGCCCATCGCGACGAGGCGGCGAGCCAAATCGCCAGCGTCACCATGGTCATGGTGGTGGCGCCGATGATCGCGCCCTATCTCGGCGGCCATATCGAAACCTGGTTCGGCTGGCGGATGATTTTCTGGGCGATGACCGCAGCCGGCGTGCTCGTTCTCCTGCTGACGGCAGCCCGGTTGCCGGAAACCGCTCCGAATGTCGGCGTCAGGACATCGCTGCTCGGCGTCTTCCGCTCCTTCCCGCTCCTGGCGCTCGACCGGGAGTTCATCGTCAATGTCATCGCGCTTTCGATGACATCGGCAGCGTTCTTCGCCTTTGTCGCCGGTGCCCCTTTCATCGTTGTCGAGACGATGGGCCGGGGCTCGGATGTCTATGGCGCCTACTTCATCCTGAGCGCGTTCGGCTACATGGTCGGGAACTTCGCAATGTCGCGGCTCGCGGTCAGGCGCGGGGCTGCTCCGCTGGTGCGGACTGGCCTGATCATTTCTGTCGTGATGATGAGCATCGCGATGCTGTTCGCGATGAGCGATTACTGGACGCCGCTGACCCTCTTCCTGCCGCTGGCGATCAGCTCGGTCGGCAATGGGCTGACAATTCCCGGGGCGGCCGCTGCAGCGCTCTCCGCCAAACCCGAGCTTGCGGGCTCCGCAGCCGGATTGATGGGAGCCATCCAGCTCGGTGTCGGCGCGCTGGCGACGATCGTGATCAGTTGGCTTGTCATACTTTGGCCGCAGTCCCTGATCGCGACGATGTGGCTGATGATGGCGATCGGGCTATTTTCCTTGCGTTTCAGCAGCTTCCGGCGACACAGCTGATCCTCAACCCGTCGCCCTGCGTAATCTTGTGCTGCTCCAGACCTTCGTATAACCAGCGCATAACCAGCGCGACATGGCCCTCATGCGCCGCGTGCATTCATAATCTGGGAGAGCGGGTGTGCAGGGACTTCTCAAGGTCAGCCGCATCATCGACGCGATCAACGGTCAGATCGGCAAGAAAGTTGCCTGGCTGATCCTGCTGGCCGTCATTGTCGCGACGGTAAACGCGATCGTGCGCAAGATCTTCAATATGTCGTCGAATGCCTGGCTCGAGCTGCAATGGATGCTGTTCGGCGCCGTCTTCCTGATGTGCGCATCCTGGACGCTGCAGGTGAAAGAGCATATCCGCATCGACATCCTGAACAGCCAGCTGCCGAAGCGCGTTCAGCAATGGATCGACCTGCTCGGGCATCTCCTGTTCCTGCTGCCGTTCTGCGCACTGATGATCTACCATTCCTGGCCGTTCTTCTGGCGCTCCTACGCGGTCAACGAGCAGTCGCTCTCGGCCGGCGGCCTGCCGCAATGGCCCGCCAAGGGGCTCCTGATCATTGGCTTCTTCATGCTGTTCTGCCAGGGCATCTCGGAAGTCATCAAGCAGATCGCGATCATGCGCGGCCTCCTGGAGGACGAAGAGACGTTGCGCGGCCACGCAGCCGCGGCGGAAGCAGAAGCGCAACGCCTGCTGGATCAAGCCAAGGCCCAGGGCCTGGCTTCGTGAGCAACCCAGAAGAACTCCGGAAACCGCCGATGACCGCTTCCCGCTTCGCGCGCGCCGCCGGGCTGTTGCTCGCGCTCACCCTGACCGCCTTCCTCAGCCTGCATATGGGTGACGCCCATGCCGCCGGGATCGGCGATTTTCTGCGCGTCAACATGGCGCCGGTAATGTTCGCCGCCCTCGTGCTCTTCCTCCTGCTGGGCTATCCCGTAGCCTTCGCGCTTGCCGCCAACGGGCTGCTCTTCGCGCTGGTCGGCATCGAGCTCGGCATGTTCCAGGAGAACTTCCTGCAGGCGCTGCCGGAGCGCATCTACGGCACGATGAACAATGACGTGCTGCTCGCCATTCCCTTCTTCACCTTCATGGGATTGGTGCTCGAGCGCTCGGGCATGGCGGAAGACCTGCTCGACACGATCGGCCAGCTCTTCGGTCCCGTCCGTGGCGGCCTCGCCTATGCCGTGATCTTCGTCGGCGCGCTGCTCGCCGCCACGACCGGCGTGGTTGCCGCCTCGGTCATCTCGATGGGCCTGATCTCGCTGCCGATCATGCTGCGCTACGGCTATGATCGCCGACTCGCCTCAGGCGTGATCGCGGCGTCTGGAACACTGGCGCAGATCATCCCGCCTTCGCTGGTTCTGATCGTGCTCGCCGACCAGCTCGGCCGCTCCGTCGGCGACATGTATGAGGGTGCCTTCATCCCGGGCCTCGTCCTCGCCGCGCTCTACGCCGGTTACGTCTTCCTTGTCACCATCGTCTACCCGAAGCGTGCGCCCGGCCTGCCGCCGGAGGCACAGACCCTGCGCGATGCCGACGGCAAGACACGCCGGTTCTCGCTGCTGGTCGTCGCGATCCTCTCCTTCTGCGTCGCCTACGCCTATATGAAGCTCTACACCAAGGTCGATGCCGGCGCCGATTTCGTCGTGCTGACGATGTCGATCATGGTTGGCGTCTCGCTGGTCATCGCGCTGATCAACAAGATGCTGGGTCTCAAATTGCTGTCGCGGATGACCGAGCAGGTCATCTTCGTGATGGTGCCACCGCTGGCGCTGATCTTCCTCGTGCTCGGCACGATCTTCATCGGTGTCGCGACACCGACCGAAGGCGGAGCGATGGGCGCGGCGGGCGCGATCCTGCTCGCCTTCAGCAAGCGGCGCCTCTCCTTCGAGTTGCTGAAGCAGGCGACGGAGTCGACGGCCAAGCTCTCGGCCTTCGTGCTCTTCATCCTGGTCGGCGCGCGCGTGTTCTCGCTGACCTTCTACGGCGTCAACGGCCATGTCTGGGTCGAGCATCTGCTGGTCGGGCTGCCCGGCGGTGCGACCGGCTTCCTGATCGTCGTCAACGTGATGGTCTTCCTGCTGGCCTTCTTCCTCGATTTCTTCGAGCTGGCCTTCATCGTGGTGCCGCTGCTCGGCCCCGCGGCCGAGAAGCTCGGCATCGATCTGATCTGGTTCGGCGTCATCCTGGGTGTGAACATGCAGACGAGCTTCATGCACCCGCCCTTCGGCTTTGCGCTGTTCTTCCTGCGCTCGGTCGCGCCAAAGCACCGGTACAAGGACAAGGTCACCGGCCTGCAGATGGAGCCCGTCACCACCGGCCAGATCTATTGGGGCGCCGTGCCCTTCGTGGTGATCCAGTGCATCATGGTGGCGCTCGTCATCATCTTCCCGAAGATGGTGATGCACTACAAGGCATCCGCCATTCAGCTCGACCAGAAGTCGATCGACAAGCAGTTCGACTCGATCCAAATCCCGGGGCTGGGCGGAGGCGGCAGCATGCCGGGCCTCGACCTCAACGCCCCGCCGACGCTCAATCTCAAATAGGCGCCGGTCACCGGAAACAGAAAAGGCGGGGAGCGATCCCCGCCTTTTTCATGTCTGAATGGCATCCCTTGGGATCAGCGATAGAAGCTGTCGCCCAGCAAGCCGCGATCGGATTGAACCTTACCGCGGACGATCGCACGCACCGGCCCGAGGGTGGACTCGCCGCGCGCCTCGAGCTGGGCCGTGGCACCGACCGCAGAGCCATAGCGATTATCGGAGCGCTTGCCGAATTCGGCCCGAACCGAGCCGCCCGCGCGCACGCAGAACGAAGAACCATCGACCCTGACATAGCCGGGGCCGTATTCCGGGCAGGGACGCGTCGCCTTGTCCAGCTTGGGTGCAGGCAACTTGGCCGACGGGGCGCCGCGGCCAGGGAGGGGCTCGCCGATCGACTGAGCCGCGGCGGGGACCGTTGCAGCGAACACGGCGAGCAGACCGACAATCAGACGCGGCATTCGCAAGACTTCCCGAACAGATGCGCAAACGCGCGCAAGGCGTAACCAGCCCTGAGTCTAGCCCGCAAGCGCGGCAATGCAATGGCCGGCTGCCGGTCCGGCGGCATGCCCAGCGCAGGCGAAAAACCCCGGCCTCGCGGCCGGGGTCCGACAGGGATCGAGTTCGCCGGTTTCCCGGCGGGTCGCTCTCTTCAGAGCTGATTGGCCGCGCGCGCGCGGATCAGGAAGTTGTCGAAGCTGTATTCGGCGATCTGGAACCAGAGATATTCGTCGCCGCGGAAGGCCGACATCGCCTCATAGACCTTCTTGAAGTCGGGATTCTTGGCCGAGGTCTCGGCATAGACCTCCTTGGATGCCTTGAGGCAGGCTTCCATGATCTCCTGCGAGAACGGTCGCAATTGTGCACCGGCGCCGACGAGACGCTTCAGGGCCGCGGGATTCCTGGCATCGTATTTGGCCTGCATGTCGACATTCGCCAGTGCCGCCGCCGTGGTCAGCACCGATTTGTAGACTTTCGGCAGCGATTCCCATTTCGCCTGGTTGATGAAGAAATGCAGCGCAGCGCCGCCTTCCCACCAGCCCGGATAGTAATAGAACGGCGCAACCTTGTTGAAGCCAAGCTTCTCGTCGTCGGCCGGGCCGACCCATTCGGCCGCGTCGATCGTGCCCTTTTCCAGCGCGGGATAGATGTCGCCACCGGCGATCTGCTGCGGCACGACACCCAACTTGCTCATGACCTGCCCGGCGAAGCCGCCGATGCGCATCTTCACGCCCTGCATATCGGCAACGGTCTTGATCTCCTTGCGGAACCAGCCGCCCATCTGGCAACCGGTATTGCCACCGGGAATGGCGTAGATGTTGTGCTTCTTGTAGAATTCGTTGAGCAATTCATTGCCGCCGCCATGGTAGAACCAGGCGTTCTGCTGGCGCGCATTGAGGCCGAACGGCACCGCAGTGCCGAAAGCGAAGGTCGGATCCTTGCCGACATAGTAATAGGAAGCGGTGTGGCACATCTCGACGGTGCCGTTGGTTACCGCATCGGCCGCCTGCAAGCCGGGAACGATTTCGCCGGCAGCGAAGACCTGGATCTGGAAATTGCCGTCAGTCGCCTCGGACACGGCCTTCGCGAGAATCTCGGAAGCGCCGTAGATCGTGTCGAGGGACTTCGGGAATGACGAGGTCACTCGCCATTTCAGCTCAGGCATAGGCTGGGCGATGGCTGGGCTGGCAATGGCGCCGGCGGCAGCGCCGGCCCCGGCAACCTTCAGGAAATGGCGACGCTTCATCTGGATTTTTCTCCCCTCAGAGACGTTCAGCGGCACCGGTTGATCCGGCTTTGCGCCGCGCCCCAGAAAAGCAGGTCCTGCGATCCGCGCAAGTGGAAAGCATGCCCCCTATGCATTTTACGCAGGATAGTACTTTCGTCGCAGAGGAAACCGAGTTCCGGCGAACAAAACCGGTCAGCCTGTCCCCAAGGGAAAGCCGATCTCGTGCGAACGACCAAAGAAAAAGCCCGGCTTGCGCCGGGCTTTCGCGTTGATCTCGACCGAGAAGATCTCGGCCGGATGTCGTCGAATTCAGCGCGCGCGTGAACGCACCTGGAAGACGTCGAAGGTCAGTTCCGCGACCTGCCACCAGAGATACTGGTCGGAGCGGAAGGCCGTCATCGTATCGATGGCTTTCTTGAAGTCCGGGTTCTTGGCCGAGATCTCGGCATAGAGTTCGTTCGAGGCCTTGAGGCTGGCTTCGAGGATCTCCTGCGAGAACGGACGCAACTGCGTGCCGGCGCCGACCAGGCGCTTCAGCGCCGGCGGGTTCACGACATCATAACGTGCAGCCATCTGCGTGTTGGCATAGGTGCAAGCGGCGGTCAGGGCAGCCTGATAGGCCTTGGGAAGCGCGTTCCACTTCTCCAGGTTGACGAAGGCATGGACCGTCGGTCCGCCTTCCCAGAAGCCCGGATAGTAGTAGTACGGCGCGACCTTGGAGAAGCCGAGCTTCTCGTCGTCATAGGGGCCGACCCACTCGGCGCCGTCGATCGTGCCCTTTTCCAGTGCCGGATAGATGTCGCCACCGGCGAGCTGCTGCGGCACGACGCCGAGCTTGGCGAGAACCTGACCGGCGATGCCGCCGATGCGCATCTTCAGGCCCTGAAGATCGGCGACGGTCTTGAACTCCTTGCGGAACCAGCCGCCCATCTGCGCGCCGGTATTGCCGCAGGGCAGACCGTAGATGTTGAACTTCTTGAAGAATTCGTTGAACAGCTCATTGCCGCCGTTCTGATAGAGCCAGGCATTCTGCATGCGGGCGTTCAGACCAAACGGCACCGACGCGGCAATCGCGAAGGTCGGATCCTTGCCGACATAGTAATAAGAGACGGTATGCGCCATCTCGATCGTGCCGTTGGTGACGGCATCCGCGGCCTGCAGGCCGGGAACGATTTCGCCCGCCGCGAAAACCTGAATCTGGAACTTGCCGTCGGTCAGCTCGGAGACCATCTTGGCCATGATCTCGGCGCCGGCATAGATCGTGTCGAGGGACTTCGGGAAGCTCGACGCAAGGCGCCATTTCACTTCCGGGTTCGACTGCGCAACGGCCGGCATGGCGACAGCGGAGGCCGCAACGCCTGCAGTAGCGGCCTGAATAAATTGACGACGCTTCATTATGGACATCTCCTCGGATTTCGACTTTGCGATGCGCAGGCGGGTTCGGCCCCGTTACGGCGAAGTTTCAAGGATCATTATCGCTCGGTGCGCAGTTGATCTTGCGGGCACGTTTGGTTGATCCAAACTTTCATTCCTGCCGCCGATCCATGCCTGCACAAAATTTGCGCAGCTCTCCCCAAACATCGCATCACCGTCAACCAACCCAGACGCCTCGACAATTGCGCTCAAGGCATGGCACGGCTGCACACGAAGCGCATGGTACTTTCGCGGGGCCCGGTCAACCTCCGATCGCCCAATGCAGACAAATTGATGAGAGACGCGACATGGATCAGGACAAACTCGCCAGGCTGAGAGCCCGCTATGCCGGCGCGAGCGGGGGCGACATCCACGACCCGCGCTTCGCCAAGGTCGCTGCCGACCAGTTCAAGGGCGACCGTCGGAAATGGCCCTTCTCCGACGTTGCGACCTTCATCAGCGCGCCCTACCAGCCCGACGCGCTGAGCAAGCCCGATCTCGGCGGGCTCGACGTCGCGATCATTGGCCTGCCGATGGATCTCGGCGTCACGAACCGCGCCGGCACGCGGCTGGGGCCGCGCGCGGTCCGCGCCGTCGAGCGCATGGGGCCGATGGATCACGTCACCGGCATGGCGCCCTTCGGCCAGCTCAAGGTTGCCGATATCGGCGACGTGCCCTTCCGCTCGCGCTATTCGCTCGAGAGCTGCCACGAAGATATCGAAGCGACCTTCAAGACGATCGTGCAGGCCGGCGTCTCGACGCTTGCGGTCGGTGGCGACCATTCGATCACCTATCCGATCCTCAAGGCCGTCGGCGAAAGACGCCCGGTCGGCATGGTCCATATCGACGCGCATTGCGACACGTCCGGGCCCTATGAAGGCTCGAAATTCCATCATGGCGGGCCGTTCCGGCAGGCCGTGCTCGATGGTGTGCTCGATCCCGAGCGCGTCATCCAGATCGGCATCCGCGGCGGCGCCGAGTATCTCTGGGAGTTCTCCTACGAATCCGGCATGACCGTGATCCATGCCGACGAAGTCGACCGCATGGGGCTCGATGCGGTGATCGCAAAGGCACTTGCCGTGATCGGCGACGGGCCGACCTATGTCTCCTTCGATGTCGATTCGCTCGACCCGGCCTTCGCGCCCGGCACCGGCACGCCCGAGGTCGGCGGACTGACGCCGCGCGAGGCCCTTGCGATCCTGCGCGGTCTCAAAGGCCGCGATATCGTCGCGGCTGACGTGGTTGAAGTCGCGCCGCAATATGACGCGACCTCTAACACTGCCCAATGCGCGGCGCAGGTCCTGTTCGCCGAACTCTGCCTGATCGCCGAGGCGCGCGCGGCCGGCAAGGGCAGGCCGTGAAACGCAAGGCCGTCCAGCTCGACGCGATCGACCGCAGGATCGTCACGATCCTGCGCGCGGAGGGCCGCATCACCAATCAGGCGCTCTCGGAGCGGGTCGGTTTGTCCGCCCGGCCCTGCCTCGAGCGCGTGCGCAAGCTCGAGGCCTCGGGGTTGATCCTCGGCTATGGCGCGAGGCTGTCGCCAGAGATCGCCGGCCACGCCATCGTAGCCTTCGCTCAGATCTCCCTGCGCGACCACTCGGTCGGGCGGCGCGAGCGGGTCGAGAAGGTCTTGAGGGCCTGCCCCGACGTGGTCGAGGTGCAGGTGGTCAGCGGCGAGGCGGATTATCTTGCCCGCATCGTCGCGGATTCACTGGCGGAATATGAGGAACTGACCGGGACCTGGCTGGCCGATGCGCAGCTCGGCGTGGCTAAGATCGCCACGACCTTTGCACTGAAGGCGCTGAAGGACTTCGAGGGATACCCCTTGGCGGAGCAGTAAGCAGCGCGGCAGGCGCCATGCCCTGAACTCATGGCGCCCTGCCCCACGCGCGATTGGGCCCTTAGGCTCTTGCGCCGAGCGCATGTCAGAGACAATATATTGCAGCGCAGCGCGAACACCGCGCCGCAGCATAACGCCTTCATCATCCGGACGAATTCCATGACCTCCTCCATCACGGGAGCGGCTGTCGCGCGCGCAACAGGATCGCTTGCCGCACCGGCACAACGCACCAGCCTCGTTTTGTTCGCATTGGCGATGGGTGGCTTCGCCATCGGGACGGCCGAATTCGCGGTGATGAGCCTGCTGCCCTATTTCTCGGTCGGCCTCGGCGTCGACGGGCCGACGGCCGGGCACGTCATCAGCGCCTACGCGCTCGGCGTCGTCGCCGGTGCCCCCGTGATTGCAGTGCTCGCGGCCAAACTCTCGCGGCGGACGCTGCTGATCGGACTGATGGCGGCCTTCGCCATCACCAACGGCTTGAGCGCGCTTGCTCCCACCTATGGCTGGATGCTCGTCTTCCGCTTTCTGAGCGGCCTGCCGCATGGCGCCTATTTCGGCGTCGCAGCCCTGGTTGCCGCCTCATTGGTGCCGACGAACCGGCGGTCGCAGGCGGTCGCCCGCGTCATGCTGGGGCTGACGATCTCCACCATTCTCGGCGTGCCTCTCGCCAACTGGCTGGGCCTCGCGCTCGGCTGGCGCTGGGGCTTTGGCGTCGTTGCGGCGCTGGCTCTCCTCACCGTCATTCTGGTCGCGGCCTTCGCGCCGAAGGACAGGCCGCAGCCCGGGGCGAGCCCGCTGCGCGAACTCGGCGCGCTTCGGCACCGGCAGGTCTGGCTGACGCTGGCGATCGGCGCGATCGGCTTCGGCGGCATGTTCGCGGTCTACACCTATGTCGCCTCGACGCTGATGGAGGTCACGCAGGTCGCGCCCGGCATGGTGCCTGTCGTGCTCGCCATCTTCGGGCTCGGCATGACTGTGGGCACTCTCGTCAGTGCCTGGGCTGCAGACAGGGCCCTGATGCCGTCGGTCGGCGGCATCCTGCTCTGGAGCGCCGCCTCGCTCGCCCTGTTCCCACTCGCCGCCGGCAATATCTGGACCGTCTCGATCGTGGTCTTCATGATCGGCTGCGGCGGCGGCCTTGGCACGCCTCTGCAAACCCGGCTGATGGATGTCGCGGAGGACGCGCAAACCCTTGCTGCCGCGCTGAACCACAGCGCCTTCAACCTCGCCAATGCGCTGGGGCCCCTGCTCGCCGGGATGGCGATTGCCGGGGGCTATGGCTGGACCTCGACCGGCTGGGTCGGCAGCGCGCTGGCGCTCGGCGGTTTCGCGATCTGGCTTCTGACGCTGTGGGACATGCAGATGAGCAAGGCAGGCAGGGTAGCGCTCGTCCCGGGCGAGTAGCGGCTCCAATAAGCCCCTGCCAAGCCCCATCAGCGGGACGCTGGCGCTGCGATCAGACGCATGGCCGCAGGAATTGCCGCCCGCCCCTCGTCGAGGCGGTCGGTCAGGACATAGTACCAGTTGAAGCCGATATAGAGCGCGAGCCGCGTCTCGATCTCGCTTTCGGCAATCTCGCCTCGCCCGGCCGCAGCGGTGAAGAGCTTGCTCAGATGCAGTGTCCGCTTCGGCAGGAATTTCAGGCGCAGGGCGTCGAGAGCGGCGCTGTTCGATTGCGCTTCGGCGATGAGGGCGCGAAAGGTCCGGCCAGACGGCGTTGCCGACCAGAAGTCCCAGAGCCCCGCGGTATAGGCAACCAGATCGCCCGTCAGGTCCCCGGTCATCGGCTGCGTCAGCATAGCCGCCTTCTCGGCGTCATAGACGTCCATGAGCAGATCGGCCCGCGTCTTCCACCACCGATAGATCGTCGGCTTGCCTGCACCGGCGCGCCGGGAGACGGCGTCGATCGAGAAGCCCGCATAGCCCCCTTCGGCCAGCACGGCGCGCGCGGCGGCGAGAATCGCAGCCTCCGAAGCCGGACTGCGCCTGGCTCCAATCGAGGCACGCCGTGGCGTGGGCTGATCGATCCCGCTCATGAGTGACGACGCAGTTCCTTCTGTCATCCGACCTCTTGCATAACGAAACGGGCCGTGCATATCAATATATCGAAACGGTACGTTTCGTTTTGGAGAAGATCATGCCTCAATCGTCATCACTCCCCGGCCTCCTCGGCAGGCTTCGCTTCCTGGGCACGCTCATGGTCGGCGCCTATCTCCTCATCAACGCCCTGCTGACCCTGCTTGCCCCCCTGACCGCCGGCTGGTCGACCTGGTCGGTCACCGCGCTGGCCGTGCCGCCCATGGTGCTCGGCATGGTCTATCTCGTGATACCGATCGCGCGTCGCGGCACGGCCTAGCCACGTCGATCCGGCGCTGGCGTGTCCGATTCTGTCGCCCACTCGACAGAATCGGCCGCCGATGGAGCTGATTCCAACACTAACCGGTCGTCTCGGCAGATTTACCCTCGCTGGAACGAGGGAGAACGACCATGGATGCAATCGCGCTCGAGCAGCAGGTCTGTGCCGCAAATTACGCGCCACTGCCGATCATGCTCTCACATGGCGAGGGTGTCTGGCTGACCGATACCTCCGGGGTGAAGCGGCTCGACATGATGAGCGGCTATTCGGCCGTCAGCCTGGGCCACGGTCACCCGCGCATTCTCAAGGTCCTGAGCGAACAGGCGCGCAAGCTCGCGGTGACGAGCCGGGCCTTCCACTGCGAACCGCTCGGCCCGTTCCTCGAGAAGCTCTGCGCCGTATCGGGCCAGGACATGGCGCTGCCGATGAACACCGGCGCCGAGGCAGTCGAAACCGCAATCAAGGCGGCACGGCGTTGGGGCTACCGGGTCAAGGATATCGCCAGGGATCAGGCCGAGATCATCGTCGCCGCCGGCAATTTCCACGGGCGCACCACGACGATCGTCGGGTTCTCCTCCGAGGACAGCTATCGCGACGGTTTTGGCCCCTTCGCACCAGGCTTCGTGACGGTGCCCTTCGGGGATTCTGCGGCCGTCGAGGCGGCGATCACGCCCCGCACCGCCGCCATCATGATCGAGCCGATCCAGGGAGAGGCGGGCATCGTCATGCCGCCGGCGGGCTATCTCAAGCGGTTGCGCGAACTCTGCGACCACCACAACATCCTGCTGATCCTCGACGAGATCCAGTCCGGGCTCGGACGCACCGGGCGCTGGTTCGCGCATCAGCATGAGGGCATCCGAGCGGACGGCCTGATCGTCGGCAAGGCGCTGGGCGGCGGTGTCTATCCCGTCTCGGCCTTCCTTGCCTCTCGGGATGTCATGCGCCTGTTCGAGCCCGGCTCGCATGGCTCGACCTTCGGCGGCAACGCGCTCGCCGCCGCGATCGGGCTGGAGTCGCTCAAGATCATCGAGGAAGAGCGGCTGGTGCAGCGCTCCGCCGAACAGGGCGCTCACATGAAGCAGCGCCTTGCCGCGATGACCCGGGGTATCGCGCGCGACGTCCGGGGAGCCGGTCTGTGGATCGGCGTTGATATCGATCCGGCAGTGGGTTCCGCCAAGGCGCTCGTCAAGGCACTGGCCAGCGCCGGCGTGCTGACCAAGGAAACCCACGAGACGGTCATCCGATTCGCCCCGCCGCTGACGATCAGCCGGGCGGAACTGGACTGGGGACTCGGCCGCTGCGAGGCAGTCTTTGCAGCGTTTGGCGGACAGCGCAGGGCCAGCGCGGCCTGAGTACGGTGTCGAAGCGCGCAGGCACAATCCGCGCGGAATCAGGCAGGGGCATAAACAATCAATAAAATCAGTGTTTTGTGCTGCCCTCCCTTTAAGCGGCTTCGCTCAGAAAAGCTGCATGCCCCCACTTGCGGGCAGGGCACAGGATCGCACAATCTGTAAGCACAAGCCGGACACGGGAACTCGAAACGCCCGGCCGGTCAAACCTGTGGGAGGTACCATGAAAGGTTTCGTTCGTTTGATCGCCGCCGCTGTGCTGACGGCTGCCGGCGCCACTGGCGTCCTGGCCCAGGCAAAGGAGTGGAAGGAGATCCGGATCGGCACCGAAGGCGCCTATCCCCCCTTCAACAATCTCAACGCCAAGAAGGAACTCGAAGGCTTCGAGATCGACTACGCCAACATGCTTTGCGAGAAGATGAAGGTGAAATGCACCTGGGTGGTCCAGGACTGGGACGGCATCATCCCGGCGCTGCTGGCTAATAAATACGACATCATCATCGCCGGCATGAACGCCACCGATGAGCGCAAGAAGCAGGTCGATTTCACCGCGGTCTATACCAAGACCCCGATCTGGGCGATCAGCGCCAAGTCGGCTGGAAGCGACATCTCGCCGGCTGCGCTGAAGGGCAAGGCCATCGGCACGCAGGGCTCGACCATCCACGCCAACTTCCTCGAGAAGTTCTACAAGGATTCGACCATCCGCCTGTATCCGACCCAGGAAGAGGCGAATCTCGACCTGGCCAATGGACGGCTCGACTACATCATCGCCGACTCGCTCTCGCTCGAGGACTTCCTCAATGGCAAGGGCAAGGATTGCTGCAAGAAGGCGGCAGACGTTCCGCGTGACGCCACCATCCATGGCCCCGGCACGGCCGGCGCGGTGCGCAAGGCCGATGTTGAGCTGAAAGCGATGTGGGACAAGGCGATTGCCGAATCGATCGCCGACGGCTCGCACAAGAAGATCCAGGACAAGTGGTTCAAGTTCCCTATCCTGTGACAATAGCCGGCTGACCGAACCCCGTCGGCGTGCCTTGCGCGCCGGCGGTGGTCCATTTCCCTCCCCTCGCCGGCTTATCCATGTTCGACAAACTCGCACTGCTCGGTTTCGGCGACGGCGGCTGGGGCCTCGCCCTGCTCCAGGGCGCCGGGATCACCATCGCAATCGCGCTGGCAACCCTGCCTTTCGGCCTGCTGCTGGGCCTGATCGTCGCGCTCGGCAAGCGTTCCGAGAACATCGTTTTGCGCTGGCTGGCCACGGTCTACACGACCGTGTTCCGCGGCGTTCCGGAGCTTCTGACGCTCTACATCATCTATTTCGGCATCCAGATCGTGCTGCAGAAGGCCTGGGTCTCGCTCGGCCTGCCCGGCAATTTCAGCATGCCCCCCTTCGTCGCCGGCATGGTGGCGCTCGGCGTGGTGCTCTCCGCCTTCTCCAGCGAGGTCTGGGTCGGTGCGCTCAACTCGATCCAGAAGGGTCAGCGCGAGGCAGCCGCCGCGCTCGGCCTGAGCAAGGGGCAGGCTTTCCGCCTCGTGGTGTTCCCCCAGCTCATCCGGGTGGCGCTGCCCGGCTTGGGCAATAACTGGATGGTGCTGCTGAAGGAGACCTCGCTGGTCTCGGTCATCACCCTGCCCGACATCATGTTCATCACCACCCGCGCCAATGTCGCGACCAAGGAACCGTTCCTGTTCTTCGGTGCGGCGATGCTGATCTATCTGTTCTTCTCGCTGATCTCGGCCTGGGGCGTCGGGCGTCTCGAGATCCGTGCCAATCGCGGCTTTGCTGCCTTCGGTGGAGCGACGCGATGAGCTGGTGCGAATATCCGGGCTATCTCTTCGGCAGCGAGGTTTTCCAGAATTACGGCTGCCGGATGGCGAGCGGCCTGTGGGTGACTTTCGAGCTTGTCGTGATTTCGGTCGCGATCGGCTTTGTGCTGGCACTCGGGCTCGCCATCGCACGGCTTTACGGGCCGCGCTGGGCCAAGGCCGCGATCAACGGCTACACCACCTTCTTCCGCGGCACGCCGCTGCTGTGCCAGCTCTTCCTGGTCTATTACGGCCTCGGCCAGTTCCGGCTGTTCTGGCAGGATGTCGGCCTGTGGTGGTTCTTCCGCGAGCCGTTCTACTGCGCGCTGCTGACCTTCACCGTGAACACGGCCGCCTATCAGGCCGAAATCCTGCGCGGCGCGATCCAGTCGATCCCGCGCGGCCAGTTCGAAGGCGCCATGGCGCTCGGGCTGCATCGCTGGTCGACCTTGCGCCTTGTAATCATGCCCCAAGCGATGATCCTGGCGCTCAGGCCACTCGGCAACGAGCTGATCGTGATGATCAAGGCCAGCGCAATCGCCTCGCTCGTCACGCTGTTCGACCTGATGGGGGCAACGAGGCTCGCCTTCGCCCGGTCCTTCGATCTCACGATCTATCTCTACGCCGCGCTGATCTATCTTCTCCTGGTCGAGGTGATCCGGCGGGTCTGGGACCGGCTCGAACTCAGGCTGACGCGGCATATGGCGCTGCGCTGAGGGGCGCGCTCTCCATCCCCGACAAAATGCCTTGGCGTGCACGCGACTTCCCCCGGTGGGTTGCGCGCGCTACAGGCCGAAGCGAAACCAGAACCTATCAGCGGAGCGGAACATGGCTAAGGTTGCCTTCATCGGTCTCGGCGTCATGGGCTACCCCATGGCCGGTCATCTCAAGGCCAAGGGCCACGACGTCACCGTCTATAACCGCAACGCGGCCAAGGCCCAGGCCTGGGTGGCGCAGCATGGCGGCACATCTGCCCCGACACCGGCCGAGGCGGCCAGGGGCCAGGAGATCGTCTTCGCCTGCGTCGGCAATGACGACGATCTGCGCTCGGTGACCACCAGCGAAGCAGGAGCCTTCGCGGGCATGGCGAAGGGCGCTGTCTTCGTCGACCACACCACGGCCTCCGCTGGCGTTGCCCGCGAGCTCGACGCGGCCGCGAAGGCCGGCGGCTTCGGCTTCATCGATGCGCCGGTCTCCGGCGGTCAGGCCGGCGCCGAGAACGGCGTGCTGACCGTGATGTGCGGCGGCGCTCCGCAGACCTATGCCCGGGTCGAGCCGGTGATCGGCGCCTTCGCGCGGATGTGCAAGCTGATGGGCCCGGCCGGCTCTGGCCAGCTCACCAAGATGGTCAACCAGATCTGCATCGCCGGACTGGTGCAGGGGCTGTCCGAAGGCATCCATTTCGCCAAGCGCGCCGGCCTCGATGTCGAGTCCATGCTGGAGGTGATCTCCAAGGGTGCCGCCGGCTCGTGGCAGATGGAGAACCGCGGCAAGACGATGAATGCCGGGAAATTCGACTTCGGCTTCGCCGTCGACTGGATGCGCAAGGACCTCGACATCGTGCTCGAGGAGGCGCGCCGCAACGGGGCCCAGCTCCCGGTCACCGCGCTGGTCGACCAGTTCTATGCCGAAGTCCAGAAGATGGGCGGCAAGCGCTGGGATACGTCCAGCCTGATTGCGCGTCTCGAGGATTAGTGCATCCTGACCCTGGGGAACACTCCCCGGGGGGATACAGAATGGCCGTTGCGAGATTGGGGCTGGCAGCAGGATTGCTGCTGGCCATGGTAGCTGACGCGAGCGCAGCCAACGTCAACGTAAAGAGTGGCGTCGAACGGATGATTGGCCGGAACGGTTCGATAAGCAGTCAAACCTGCCAGGCAATGAGCCTGCAGCCCGTCATCGCCCAAGCCGCGCGCCATGGAAACGTGGAGTTTCGCCTGAACACGTTCAAGGTCACGAACCGATCCTCGCACTGTCTTGGCCAGAGTTTTAGAGGCTTCGGCATCTACTATCGGTCGCAGCCCGGATTCCGCGGCACGGATCAAGTGGTCATTTCCACCTTCCTCCATAACGGCCGCACCGATGTCAGGACCGACTACACCTATGTGATCACGGTGCAGTAGGCCTCAACAGCCGCGCTACCTCCTCGCGCAACACCGGCAGAAGCTCCGCTTCGAACCAGAGATTGCGCTTCAGCCAGGCATTGTTGCGCCAGGAGGGATGCGGCAGCGGCAGCACGCGCGGACGGCGCGGCTCCGCCAGGATCGCGCGCCAATCCGCGACCGTGGCGGAGAGGTTGGTGCCCGCCTTCGCGCCGAGATGCCAGGCCTGCGCATAGCGGCCGATGGCGAGCACGAGTTCGATCTGCGGCATCGCGGCAAGCACGCGCGTGCGCCAGATCGGCGCGCATTCGCGGCGCGGCGGCAGATCCCCGCCCTGCGCGTCGAGACCCGGGAAGCAATGGCCCATCGGCACGACCGCGACTCTGGCCGCATCGTAAAACGCCGCTTCGTCGAGCCCGAGCCATTGCCGCAACCGGACACCGGACGGATCGGTGAACGGCTTGCCGCTGGCGTGGACGCGGGTGCCGGGCGCCTGGCCTGCGATGCAAAGCCTGGCCGTCGACGAGGCCTGGATCACCGGGCGCGGCTCGTGCGGAAGCGGCGGCTGGAAACGCGGTTCGTCGCGACAGATGCGACAGGCAGCCAGTTCCTGCAGCACCGAGGCGAGCGTTTCCGGCGCGCGCTCCCGATCCGGCTTCATCGCGCCGCCACGCGGGAAGGCGCCCCGCGCCGCTGCGAAATCAGGCCGTCGCAGGTCCAGACCTTGGCGCTGGTCGCATAGCCATGCGGGTCCCCCGGCTCAATCGTGGCGACGCCATTGATGCGACCGCTCGGCCGGTTGCGCAGGACATAGAGGCCTCCACTGCGCTCGACCGTGAAGCAAAAGGTGCGGCGCTGCTCGGGCGGTCCGTAGTAATAGCAGACCGCGTCCGGCGTGGTCGTCCAGCAGGCGTCGCGGTTCGGCACATGCCGGTTATGTCCGCTCGCCCGGCCGTCGGCGTGATGGTACTCGCTGAACGGCATGCCGTTATTGTAGCGACCGCTGACCGTATTGCCTTCGAAAATGCGGCGGATGTCCTCGCCGTTGAGGCGCTCCGCAGCCTGCACTGGACAATTGGCGGCGACCTGAAGCACGAGTGCGGCCGCAAGGAGCAGCAAACGCATCATCGCGAGGCAAGCCTGCGGCGCGACATCGGCACGTCAGGTGCCTTGGAGATCAGGCCGTCGCAATACCAGGGCTCGCCCTTGTCGGAATGCCCGCGGGGATTGCCGGGCTCGACGGTCGCGAGAGCATTGATCTGCCCGTTCGAGACATTGCGCAGGACGTAGAGCCGATCCGTCAGCTCGACCGTGAAGCAATGCACGGTGCGGTCGCTCGGCGGGCCATAGTAGTAGCAGACCTGATCCTCCTTCGTGATCCAGCAGGCATCCTTGTTCGGCTGCCAGCCATTATGGCCGAGCGCGCGGCCATCCGGCTCATGATACTCGGTGAAGAACCCGCCATTGGTGTAGCGGCCGCTCACCGTGTTGCCCTCGAAGGCTCGCTTGATCGCCTCGCCGTTCAGCCGTTCGGCTGCGAGGGACGGCTGGACCAGCACCAGCAGCGCCAGAACGGCGAAAACCCGTCGCATCAGGCCTTCCAGCTTGGCCGCGCTGACACTTCGTCATGCCACCGGCGGATGTTGACGCACTCCTCCGGCAGCCGAACCCGGGACGGCTTCATGAAGTCGACGGCGATGCCTCCGGTGATATCGGCCACCGTGAACTGATCCCCGGACAGGAAACGATTGCCGGCGAGCTGGAGCTCCATGATGAGAAGGTGGTCATCGATCTGCTCACGGCTGGCCTCCGCCCATTCCGGAACCTGATGTTCGAGCTCGGCCATGGAGGGGTGGCTGTGCCGGAAGACGGACATGACACTGGTGAACAGGCCCAGCTCGACGCGCCGGTTCCACATCTCGATCTGCGCCTGTTCCTTGGCGTCCCCGCCGAAGAGCACGGGTTGCGGATGCAGGCTTTCGAGATAGCGGCAGATCGCAATCGTCTCGGCGAGCGCCGTTCCATCGTCGAGCATCAGCACCGGCAGGCGCTTCAGTGGGTTGATGCGGGCGAATTCGGGCGTGAGGTGTTCCTTCCGGGTAATATCCACCGGCACGAGCTCCGGCAGCGGAACCCCCTTCTCTGCGAAGAAGATGCGGACCCGCCGCGGATTGGGCGCGCGCCCGCCATCATAGAGCTTCATCGTCGACCTCATCGGAAACCGCGTGCGAACCCGACCATGGCGGAGGTCCGGCGGTCAACCATTTCAAACCCATTCGTGATGCCGCAGCCATGCTCGCTACCGTGGGTGAGCCTTGCGCCACGCCTCCGGTCGCTCGAACTGCAGTGCCCAGATGCCGCGACCGGCGGCCCGCGCCTCGTTCTCCTCGCTGCGATAATCGCCATAGGCCACCGCGTGGCCCTGCCTCACCATCGCGGCGTTGATGTCCGTCTCGCCCTGCCTGCAGCGTGCCAGACCCCGGCCGTAGCGATCGACCCGGCCGATATCGCAGGTGACGAGACCGCGCCCGATCAGCGACAGCAGAGCGCGGCGGGCGGCCCGGCCGCAATCCACGTCCCTGTCCGCGCTGTCGCGACAGATCTGGCGGAATTCCGGCGCATCGATGCCTTCGAGCCTGAGCTCCTCGCCATTCAGCCGCAGCGAATCGCCATCGATGGCTTGGGCGGCGCCCACAAGCATGCGGGCGGGGCCAAGCTTGTATTGCAGGACGGCGCCGGCAATCGCCAGCAGCCCGAGCAGCCCAAGTGCGACGACCAAATCGACCGGGCGGCTGACGCGGCGCCAACCGAAGGGTCCATATCGAGATCGTCCGAATCCGAAGCGCGCCATCAGTAAGAGCTTAACGATTTCGAGACCATAATGGCGAGCCGGGCGTGCAGGGTCTGCCGCCGGAAGAGGTACATGCGTTCCGATTATGGCGGAAGTGACGGCCGAACAGATCCAGCGAGGGCGCGGTCCCGACCCGACGGCGTTGGCGCGGCGCAAGCTCGTCACGCGCGAGGTCAAGTCCGTGCGCGAGCGGCTGACCTCGACGACCGGCCTCGAACGTGCCTTCGACTACGAATTGCTGCGGGTCTTCGCCCAGTACCGGATGCACGGCTCGGTTGGCGCGCTGGTCTTGGCAGTGTGCATCGCGACCGCCGCTTGGTTCTGGGTCCCGGCTTACCAGGTCACCACCTGGCTCGGCGTCGTCATCCTTGCCTCGGCCGTCATGGTCCTGCTCTGCCGCCGCTTCCTGGCGCAGCCGGCCGGCGAGGTGAACATTCGGCGCTGGCGCCGTCTGCTGCCGGCCGCGGAAGCCTTTCATGGCCTGTCCTGGACCCTGATCCTCGTCCTGTTCGCGCAGGTCGATGGGCCGGGCGCCAAGGTCTTCGTGATGACGACGCTGCTCGTCGTCAGCGCCTTGACCGTGATGCTGGCGGCGACGATCCCGCTCGCGGTCTATTCCGGACTGGGGCCGGTGACGCTCGGCATCACGCTGTTCTTCTGGGGCCGCTCCGACATCGACAGCATCACCATGGCGCTGATGGCGGCCTCCGCCCAGCTCTTCTTCATCTTCCTCGCGCACCGGCTCTATTCGAGTTCGGTCGCAACCATCGAGTTCCGCGCCGAAAAGGACGCGCTGATCGCCGAACTCGAGACCGCGACCGCGAATTCCGACGAGGCGCGTCGCAAGGCGGAAGAGGCCAACCTCGCCAAATCCCGCTTCCTCGCCACGATGAGCCATGAGCTGCGGACGCCGCTCAACGCCATCCTCGGCTTCTCCGAGGTGATGAAGAACGAGATCTTCGGCGTTCACGCCAACCCGGCCTACAAGGAATATTCAGGCGACATCCACGGTTCCGGCCAGCATTTGCTCAACCTGATCAACGAGATTCTCGACCTCTCGCGGATCGAGGCGGGCAAATACGCGCTGAACGAGGAGGCCCTCAGCCTGGCCGGCGTGGTCGACGAATGCCGACACATGTTGAAGCTGCGCGCCAAGGCCAAGGGGCAAACGATCCGCGAGGCGGCCGAGCCCGATCTGCCGAAGGTCTGGGCGGATGAGCGCGCGATCCGGCAGGCGGTGCTCAACATCCTGTCCAACGCGATCAAGTTCACGCCGCAGGGCGGCGACATCACCATCAAGGTCGGCTGGACGGCCAATGGCGGACAGTATGTCTCGGTCACGGACACCGGACCAGGCATTCCCGAGGATGAAATCCCGATCGTGCTGCAGACCTTCGGGCGCGGTTCGCTCGCCATCAAGACCGCCGAACAGGGCTCCGGCCTTGGGCTGCCGATCGTGAAGGGCCTGCTCGATCTCCACAATGGCGGCTTCCACCTGAAGTCCAGGCCGCGCGCCGGCACCGAGGTGACGATCACCCTGCCGCCGGAGCGCGTGATGGACACGCTTGCGGCGCTGCCCGAGCCGGCACGATCGGCGGCTTAGGAATTGCGCTCACGAGATGCGCTCGCCGGAGCGTCGTTCCACCCTGGACGGAAAGAGGTCGTTGAAACGGCCCGGAGCAAGTGTCGCGGCGTATCTGGAAGCCTGCCAGCACAATCGTGACGGTTAGCCGAACCGATCACTTTGAAGCCTTCAGCAATTCTTGGGTCACCGCTCACTCAGTTGGTTTCAAACGGAAAATTGATAACCGGAACCGCCGATTCGGGATTATAATGACATCTACGCCCTTGTTTCACGGCGAGTAGGAGGGAATGACGGCTCGCGGCGCCCTAGGCGGTTGGAGCTCCCCTCAAGCGGTTCGGAACTCCACATGGCAAGCGCCCCTGACGGCACCCCACGGCTGTCGCACGCGGATTTCGCATTGCGAGCCACCAAGCGTGGAACCTCCGAGGACGTGCCGTGAAGTAAAGGGAGGGCGTCATGCCCGTCCAGATCCCGAGTGATTTCCGCCGCGTGATCGTCGCTGCATCGGTGGGGAACGTCATCGAATGGTATGACTTCTACATATTCGGCAGCCTGGCCGCTATTCTGTCGGTCAAGTTCTTCGAACAGAGTCATCCGGTCGCGGCATTATTGAGCACGATCGCGCTGTTTACCGCCGGATTCCTGATCCGTCCGCTTGGAGCATTCCTCTTTGGTTGGATGGGCGATCGGATCGGCCGCAAATACACCTTCCTCGTGACGCTCAGTGGAATGGGGCTGGGCACCGGGGCGATCGGGTTGATCCCGACCTACGACTCCATCGGTCTGACTGCCGCATTCATTCTCTTCGGTTTGCGGATCATCCAGGGACTGTGCCTGGGCGGTGAGTATGGCGGCGCCATCACCTATGTCGCCGAGCATGTCCCGGACGCGCGCCGCGGCTACTATACCGGCTGGCTGCAGACATCCCCGACGCTCGGGATCGTGGCATCGCTCATGGTGATCATCGCGACGCGCACCTATTTCGGCGAGGCCACCTTCAACGCATGGGCATGGCGCGTTCCGTTCCTGATTTCCTTCCTTCTGGTCGCCGTCGCGATCTACATCCGGCTCCAGCTCCAGGAGACGCCGATCTTCGAGGCGATCAAGGCCAGGGGGCAGATGACCCGGAACCCCTGGAAGGAAGCCTTCCTCAGCTCCAACATCAAATATGTCGGGATCGCCACCCTCGTGCTGATCGGACAAGGTGTGGTCTGGTACAGTGGCCAGTTCTGGGCGTTGTACTTCCTGCAGCAGGTTTCAAAGCTGGACCCGCTGACCTCGTCCTACATCGTGGGAGCAGCGCTGCTCCTCGCAGCCCCGAGCATGATCTTCTTTGGCTGGCTGTCCGACATCATCGGCCGCAAGCCAGTGATCCTGGGCGGCATGCTGCTCGCCGCGATCACGTACTATCCGCTCTATCTGTGGCTGGGAACGGTCACGCGACCCGGCAGCGTCCACTATCCGACCGCGATCTTCATCATCTTCATCCTCGTTTGCTATGTCGGGATGGTGTACGGGCCGGTCGGGGCTTTCCTCGCCGAGTACTTCCCCGCCAGGATCCGATACACGTCGGTATCGGTCCCCTATCACATCGGAAATGGCTGGGGCGGCGGATTGGTGCCATTCATCACGTCGGCAGCTTTCGCGGCGACCGGGAGCGTCGGCTATGCGCTGATCTACCCGATCGCCGTTCCGGCCGTGTGCTTCGTGCTCTGCCTCTTCCTGATGCCGGAAACGCGCCAGATCAGTATCTGGGAGCCCTTCGAGACGAAAGCCGCAACCTGACGAGGTCGCGCATCTGCGGGGCTGCCGGGATTCTGCCCGACGCGTGAAAGCCTGAGTTCGAGACGAGCATTGTGAGCAACACTGCCGTCAGGCTCTCGCAGGTTCAGTCCTTCTTCGAGACCTGGGCCTGATCGAAGGTCGCCATGCCGGAATGGATGGCGGCGGCGGCCTTGACGAGGCTTGCCGCAAGCGCCGCGCCCGTACCCTCGCCGAGCCGCATGTCGAGCGCCAGCAGCGGCTGCTTGCCGAGCCGGAGCAGCGCTTCGCGATGGGCGCCTTCGGCTGAGAGATGACCGGCGAGGCAGTGGTCGATCGAGGACGGCTCGATGGCGTGCAGGATCGCAGCAGCGGCGGTGACGACATAGCCGTCCAGGATCACCGGGATGCGCTGCAGCCGGGCGGCGATGATCGCGCCGCAAATCGCCGCGATCTCGCGCCCGCCAAGGCGGCGCAGGACTTCCAACGGGTCGTTCAGGTGTGCGGCGTGGAATGCGAGGCCCGCTTCGACAGCAGCAATCTTGCGCTTGAGGCCATCATCATCGACGCCCGTGCCGCGCCCGCACCACATCGCAGCGCCCCCGCCATAGAGCGCTGCGTAGATCGCAGCCGCCGACGTGGTGTTTCCGATGCCCATCTCGCCGAGGCAAAGCAGATCGGCCCCGCCGGCGAGCGCCTCCATGCCGAAGGCCATGGTCGCGACGCAGGCCTTCTCGTCGAGCGCATCGCCTTGCGTGAAATCGCCGGTCGGCAGGTCAAGCGCGAGGTCAAAGACCTTGAAGCCGAGATCGAAGGCCGCGCAGATCTGGTTGATCGCAGCACCGCCGGCGGCAAAATTCTCCAGCATCTGGCGCGTCACCGCCTGCGGATAGGCCGAGACGCCCTGCGCCACGACGCCGTGATTCCCGGCGAAGACACAGACCAGCGGCCGGTCGACGCGCGGAGGCGCCTTGCCCTGCCAGGCTGCGAGCCATTCGGCGATCTCCTCCATACGGCCGAGGCTGCCGGCCGGCTTGGTGAGTTCCTTGTCCCGGGCCCGCACGGCATTGGCGGCGCCCATATCGGGGCCGGGCATGCTGGCGACGAGGCTGCGGATATCGTCGAAGGGAAGACCGGAAGCGGGCATCGCTGGATGTCTCGCGAAAGATGGAATCGGGCGTGATGCGGCGTGGCCGCCGGGTTGCCGCTGCTGCTATAGGCTTGGGCGGCGGAAGACAATCGAGGATACCGAGACCGCATGGCCGACGCCCCTCCCGACATCTCGGATATTCCAACCGGGCGGCCGCACTGGCCGGGCTGGCTGATCGCGACCGCAATCTGCATCCGCTTCTATTCGCGCCTCCCGGTGCCTCGCCTGCCCGGCGAGGATTCGGCGCATGGCCTGCCGGATTTCAGGCTGGTGCCGCGCGCCGTGCCGCTGGCTGCGCTCGTCATCGCCTTGCCCGCGACGCTTGTCCTCCTGGCTGCTGGTGCGGCCGGCATCAGCCCGCCGCTGGCGGCCGCGCTTGCCGTCACGGTCGCGGCACTGACGACGGGCGCTTTCCACGAGGACGGCCTCGCCGACACGGCCGACGGGCTGTTCGGAGGGCATACCCCGGAACGACGGCTGGAGATCATGAAGGACAGCCGCGTCGGCACCTTCGGAGCGATGGCGCTGGCGCTCTCCCTGCTATTGCGGGTGACGGCACTCGCGGCCATTCTCCAGGCACTCGGACCTCTGGCTGCAGCAGCAGCGCTGCTGATTGCGGCGCCATGGTCGCGCGCCACGGCGCTCTATCTGCTCGCCACCGAGCCTCCTGCCCGAAGATCCGGCGCCTCGGCCGCGGTGGGCCAGCCGACCGGCGCAACAGCCTGGACGGCGCTGGCGCTGGCGGTCGCATTCGCCGTCGCAGGAACATTCGCCGCCGGGTTGCCGGGTACAGGCCTTGCGCTTGGGCTGGCGCTCTCGGTGCTCGTCCTTGCGGGGCTCGCCCGGCTCGCCCGCCGCCTGATCGGCGGTCAGACCGGCGACATTCTGGGCGCCGCGCAGCAGCTCGCCGAGATCGCGCTCACCTGCGGCGTTGCCTTCGCGCTGGGGTCAGCCTGGCAATGAGTGGCGTCTCCAGCCCTTGCGTGCTGATCTGCGTCATCGACCCTCGATCGGGGCTCTGCGAAGGCTGCCTGCGAACGCTTCAGGAGATCGCCGACTGGTCGCGGCTGAGCGAGGCCGAGCGCCTGGCCATCATGGCCGAGCTACCGCGCCGCAAGATCCCTCCAGATAGGCCGGGGCCGCCGAGGCATTAAACCTCGGCTTCGCTCCCCAGGCGCTGCAAGGCATCGCCGGTCAGCCGATAGAAGATCTTGTCGGGATGCGGCGCAGCCCCGAGCGCCTCGTAGAAGCCCCTCAGGCCAAGATCGTCACGCGCCGCTGTCCAGTCGATGCGCCGGAAGCCGCGTTCGAGCGCCAGCCGCGCCAGCCCACGCATCAGCGCCTTCCCCGAACCGCTGCCGCGCGCGGACGCGGTGACATAGAGCTCCTTGAGGAAGAAGCCAGGCTGGAGGCCTGGCCCGGGATAGATCGAAGCGACGGCGGCGAAGCCGGTGATCGTGCCGTGCTCCAGCGCCAGCAGGATGTCGGTGCCGGCGGGGCGATCGCGAAGCCCTGCCAGAATGGCCTCGGGCGTCGGACAGGGCACCGCGTAGTGGCCCTGCATCTCCACGAACACGGCCATCAGCCCGGGATGGTCAGCCGGTGTCGCCAGTCGGGTCGTGACCATGCGCGTTCTCGTCCCGCATGCACATTATTGGGTGGATCAGAACAGCAGCGACCAGATGAAGCGGCTCGCGACGAAGAGCAGGAAGATGCCGAAGACAACCTCCAGCTTGCGCTTGGAGAGCCGATGCGCCAGCCGCGCTCCGATCGGGGCCGTCCAGATGCTGGTCGGGATGAAGAGCAGGAAGCCGATGAAGGAGACGTAACCGAGCGAGAGCGGCGGCAGAACGTCCATCTTCGGCCAGCCGGCATAGATATAGCCGAGCGCTCCCGGGATCGAGATCAGCACGCCGAGGCCTGAGGAGGTCGCCACCGCCTGATGGATCGGCCGGCCATAGAAGGTCATGAACAGGCTGGAGAGCTGACCGCCGCCAATGCCCATCAGCGCAGAGAGCACGCCGATGATGCCGCCATAGACGGTCATCAGCCCCTTGCCCGGCATGTCGTCGCCGAGCTTCCAGCGGTCCGAGGCGAAGAGCAGGCGGATCGCGCTCACCACGGCGACCAGCACGAAGATGATCTTGAACAGGTCGGGCGGCGCATAGCGCGCGATATAGCTGCCGCCCATGACACCGAGCACGACAGGGACCGCCCAGACCTTGAGAATGTCGAGATCAACCAGGCCCTTGGCCCGGTGGGCGTTGAAGGAACGGATAGAGGTCGGGATGATGATCGCGAGCGAGGTGCCGACGCAAAGCGGCATGCGCACCTCCTCCGGCACGCCGATGACACGGAAGACTTCGTAGAGGATCGGCACGATGACCGCGCCGCCGCCGACACCGAAAAGCCCGGCGAGAACACCGGTGACCGCACCGGCCAGAACCAGCGACACGGCAAGAAAGGCGAGATCGCCCAAGGGGATTCCAGCAATCATCGAAACGTTCCGTTGGCGGCGGGCGGCCACCTCTGGGCGATTTTGCACGCCGGGGCAAGGCTTGCGCGGCAAGGCCGCTATGTCTGCGGCAGTTTCGGTGATTGTATGGCCCGGGGCGCGCAGGGGACTGCCTGTCCATGCCGTTGCTGCAATCCCGCCCGCAAACGGCAAAGGCTCGGCCGGTTGCTGCAGCGTTGCAGTGCTGAGTGCGGCCTCAAGTCGGATCTGACAGGAAAGGACAATATTCGCACGGAGACGAAGGCCACAGGATCGGGGGGATATCTCATCAAAGGCCACTCAGGGAGGTTAAAGATGACAGATCAACTGACCGACACGCAGCAACGCCCGGAGCTCTCACGGAGACATCTCATCGCTGCGATGGGAACCGGAGCGCTCGCCATGGCGACGAACCCGGCCCTCGCGCAGGCCCCGCCCGGCCCGATCGGACCGCCCAGCACGATTACCAGCCCTCCCCGGGATTTCAGCCGCAACGGCGCCCCGACGACCTATTTCACCGATCCCGACATCCTCGCGATCGACCCGGTCTTCAACAACTATGCCCAGCCCAACAGCGCGATCCAGCGGCTCTGGACCGGCGCACTCTGGGCCGAAGGACCGGCCTGGAACGCGCAGGGTCGCTATCTGGTCTGGAGCGACATCCCCAACAACCGGCAATTGCGCTGGCTGGAGGATGATGGGCGGGTCAGCATCTTCCGCACACCGTCAGGCAACAGCAATGGCAATAGCTTCGACTTCCAGGGCCGCCAGCTCTCCTGCGAGCACCTGAACCGCCGTATCGTGCGCTATGAGCTCGACGGGTCGGCAACTGTGCTCGCCGACAATTTCGAGGGCAAGAAGCTGAATTCGCCCAATGACATCGTTGCCCATCCCGACGGCAGCTACTGGTTCACCGATCCGCCCTATGGCGGCCAGCTCTACGAGGGCGCGCCGGACGCCGCCGGAGGTCCGAGCAACACGAGCGGGCGGCTCAATCCGCGGCTCGGCCAGATCGCCGGCATTGGCACGGCCAAGCGCGAACTGCCGACGAACTGCTATCGCATCGACCCGTCCGGCCGCATCGACCGCGTCGTCACCGAGGAGCAGGTGCCGGACCCGAACGGGCTCTGCTTCTCGCCTGATTTCAAGAAGCTCTACGTTGTCTCGACCGGAAAGGGGCCGGGTGATACCGGCCCCGGCGGCAAGGGCGACCTGCATGTCTTCGATGTCGGCGCCGACAACAAGCTCGGCAACCAGAAGCTGTTCTCCGACTGCATGCTCGACGGCGTGAAATGCGGGCCCGACGGGATACGTAGCGATGTCGACGGCAATCTCTGGGTCTCGAGCAATGCCGGCCGCGCCGTCGGCTATAACGGCGTGCAGGTGTTCAACCCGGCGGGCAAGCTGATCGGCCGTATCCGCTTGCCGGAGGTCTGCGGCAACATCTGCTTCGGCGGGCCGAAGCGAAACCGCCTGTTCATGGCGGCGAGCCAGTCGATCTACGCGGTCTATGTCAACACGCAGGGCGCCGGGCCGGGCTGAGCCTTCGCCATGTAGCGCTAGCCGCTTAGCCGCGGCTAGCGCGCAACCGGCGCAGGCGCGGCGTCCGCACCGCTGGCCTCGCCATTCTGATCCGGTCCACCGCCGACGCCACGCAGCATCACGACCGCGAAGAGACCGGCAAGGACCGCAATCGCCGAACAGAGCCCGGCCGTGATGGCGAAGGAACGTGTGAAGGCCACACGCGCCGTCGCGAGCAGATCGGCCCCAGTCGTCCCTGCGACCTCCTTTGCGATGGTCAGCGCGCCACCGAGCGTATCGCGCGCAGCAGCGGCAGCTTCCGGCGGCACGCCAGACGGCACGGCCAGGCCCATCTGATAGCGGTATAGCGCCGTCAACACGCTTCCGAGGATGGCGATGCCGAGAGCGCCGCCGAATTCCGCGCTCGTTTCGGACAGGCCCGACGCAGTTCCGGCGCGCTCGGGCGGAACGCTGCCGACCACGAGATCCGTCGTCAGGGTGACGATCGGTGCCAGGCCCAGCGAGAGCAGCACCGTGCCGATGACAATGATCATCGGGCCTTCGACATGGCTGATCCCGGCCAGTGTCGAAAAGCCCAGGGCGGTCAGCGCAAAGCCGCCTGCCATGACATGCGCAGGGCTTGCGCTGCCGAGGATACGGGGCGCGAAGATCGATCCCAGAATGAAGCCAAGCGCAGATGGCAGCGACCAGAGCCCGGCCTCCAGCGGCTTCATTCCCAGCACGAGCTGCAGATACTGGCCGGTGAAGAGGAAGCTGCTGAAGGCGATGAAGAAGCCGAGGATGTTGACCGTCAGCGAAGCGCTGAAGGCCCTGGAGCGGAACAGTGTCAGATCGACCAGCGGCTCGGCCACGCGCGCCTGCCGACGCAGGAAGAGGCCGGCAAGCGCCATTCCCGCCAGGATCACCATGATGGGCAGCCAGCCCAGGCCATCCTCGGCGATTCGCTTCAACCCGTAGATGACGGCCAGCACCGAAACGAGCGACATGGCAGCACTTACGAAATCAAGCCTGCCGGCATTCGGGTCGCGGAACTCCGGGAGCAGCATGGGGCCAAGCACGAGCAGCAGCACCATCACCGGCACATTGATCAGGAAGACCGAGCCCCACCAGAAATGCTCGAGCATGATGCCGCCGACCAGCGGGCCGATCGCGCCGCCCGCCGAGAAGCTGGCGATCCAGATGCCGATGGCCGCGGTCCGCTGGCGGGGATCGAGGAACATGTTGCGGATCAGCGAGAGCGTCGAGGGCGCGAGCGTCGCCCCCGCCACTCCCAATATAGCGCGCGCCGCAATCAGCGTGCCGGCGCTATGGGCAAAGGCTGCCAGGATCGATGCGAGGCCGAACGCCGCAGCACCGATCAGCAGAAGCCGGCGCCGGCCGATCCGGTCTCCGAGCGTGCCCATGGTGATCAGGCAGCCGGCGATCATGAAGCCGTAGATATCGACGATCCAGAGCAGCTGCGAGGCGCTGGGCCTGAGCACTGCGCTGAGCTGGGGCACAGCGAGATTCAGGACCGTCAGATCCATCGAATAGAGCAGGCAGGGCAGAGCGATGACGGCAAGGCCGATCCATTCGCGCCGACCGGCCTGAGGGGCTTGATCATGCATCGTCATGAAGGCTCCGGGGGCGTTGCCGCCCTTTGACAATAATGTCCCTTGAACTCGCCCGTCTCTGTCAGGAGAAGAGCTGCTCCAGCTTGACCAGCGACCCCGTCCAGCCATGCACATGGCGGCCCGCAGCAGCCTCGTCGTAGAACTGTTCGTGAAGCAGCGTCAGGATGGTGACATCCCCGTCCGGCTTGAGCGTCACCGTCACGCGCGAGACGCGCTCCGGCGTCGAGATCCAGGCCCAGCTGAAGACGAGGCGCTCATTCTCGACGACCTCGTGATACTCGCCGGACACCTGATGCAATTCACCGTCGCTGCCGCGCATCGAGATGCGATAATAGCCGCCGACGCGCGCATCGATCTCCGCCTTCTCGGCCCGGACGTTCTCCGGCCCGAACCAGCGTGCGAGCAGTTCCGGTTGCGTCCAGGCGCGGTAGACCTCGGCCGGCGTCGCATTGAGCCGCCGCTTCATCGTCAGGCTGGGCGCGGTCTCGACCTTCTTGTCCATGACTATCCTCCGGTCGATCGATCAGGTCTTGTCGCTGGTCTTGCGTGGTGGAGCGCCGCGATCAGGCTCCCGATCCTTGCGCGGGCGGTTGAAATAGGCCTCGAGCGCATCGAGCCTTTCGCGCCAGAAGCGCTCGTAGCGGCGCAGCCACCCCATAGCTTCCTCCATCGGTGCGGCGTTCAGGCGGCATGATACCGTGCGGCCTGTCTTTTCCCGCGTGATCAGCCCGGCATCCGACAGCACGTCGAGATGCTTCATGATGGCCGGTAGCGTGACCGGAAAGGGTCGCGCCAAATCACTGACCGAGACGGAATCTACCTCCTCGAGCCGCGCCAGAAGTGCCCGCCGCGTCGGATCGGCCAAAGCGGCAAAGGTGCGGTCGAGCGACGGCTCTTGATACTTAACCATTGAGTTAAGTTTAGGAGTCGGCGCGGGCTACGTCAAGCTTGTGACCTAAGGGGAAACGACGTTTGTGCCGACGCACGAATTTTGTCGGCACAAGAGGGTAGTGTGTCGGCGCTTGTGAGTGAAGTATGTCCGCATGCCGTGGAACGACACCATGCCGACGAGGCATGTATCATACCCGTGATCCTGCGAGGCTGCGACTGGCATCCGACGCCTTTCGGCAGGCTGATCGCTGCCCCTCGCGACGGCAAGGCCATCCGATCCCGGCCCGATCTCGACGAGGCATTCCTCGACGTGGCCAAGAAGATCCGAGACGCCCTGCCGAAGGCGGCCGTCGCCCCGGCCCGAGCCAGTCCCATGGTGGCCTCCCATTCCATTCCCCTCGCCGGCCCAAGGCCTCGATCCAGCAACCTGCGCATCAGCAAGGCCTTCACCGAAGCCGACCAGGACCGCTTCCTGGACGAGGCGTTCCACTTCATGGCCAAGTTCTTCGAGGGATCCCTTTCGGAGCTCAAGGCGCGCAATCCGGAAATCGACACCACCTTCAAGCGCATCGACGCGAACCGCTTCACCGCCGTGATCTATAGGAACGGTAAGGCCGTCTCGCGCTGCAAGATCGTGCTCGGAGGAATGCTCGGTCGGGGCATCTCGTATTCCTCGAACGACCAGGCCAACGACAACCGCTGCAACGACAGCCTTGCGGTCGAGACCGACGCCCAGGGGATGTTCCTGAAGCCCATCATGGGCATGTCGCATTTCGGCGGCGAGCCCGAAGCAGCACCTGACCTTCGAGGGGGCCGCGGAGTATTATTGGGATGCCCTGATTCGCGACCTCCAGCGAAACTGAACGATCGGCCGTTCCACTGGTTTCATTAAGTGGAACTTGTCGGCAATCAATAATTCGACATCGAGCCAGCCAGTTTCAGGCGAAGCTGATGTTAATTGACTGCATTCGCAACTTGCAACCTATACGATAGTCGTCGATCATTGGGCTCGACGAGCGGCACAAGAAGGCCGCCGACTTGGGGGCAGGTATGCAATACTCATTGAGGATAGGATCTGATCACCCTGCCTCAAGGCGGGAATTGGGTCAGTTCAGTCGGATTGAGACACCTTATGCCCCGTGTCTATTCGACATCCCGACCCTGTCGCACGGCATCAAGCAGCCCAAGCCTTGCCAAGAGGTAGACGACGAGGCCCTTGCGCACGGGAATGATTCTCTCTCCCTTCCTCATTCCAAATTCCAGCTCGCTTGCCGCCCGTTGCGGCTTACTGAGTTCCTCGTGTGGCCCGAGGACGATGGTCTCATGCCAAAGGATATCCGGGCCCCCATCGATCCACGGATAGGATTTGCCCGGTTCCGCCCGAGCAATCTGTCCTACGAGGAAATCCGCGAAACTCCGATGCCGATCATTGGGCACTATGCGCGGGCTTGAGGCGGAAGTTACTGCCCTGCGTCTCGCGAAGGGTTTGACGGACATTCATGGGCGCGTCGTCAACGACGCAATACCCGTTCGCCAGGACGCGACTTTGCCCGCTTCAGCTAGACGTGCGTTGGCGCTACTTTCCGCGCAATGTCTATTGGCAGGGCCCGACCAACTTGACCTCGGCGCGAGTATCCATGACCTGATGGCGAAAGCGGCCGAGCCATTCCGCGATTGGGGCCTTCCAGCCTTTGCGGAAGGTTTCCGCTATGCCGACGTCAGCTTGGTCGATCCCGATACCGGCGCTCCCACCGAGGACTGTCGGGAAATGGCGAGGGCCGGCGGCGGCATCGAGATAGCCGCGCTGGAGGAGATCCATCACGAGAGATTACAGGCAGCGATAAGGGACCTGTCCCAGAAAGCTAGAGCAAAGGCATACACCGACATCCGCGAGCTGTGCGTCCGTCATCCGTTGATCCATGAGGACGATCTGCATGCGAAGATCGCTCTGGGCAGCCACATCGCAGCGGCTCGCACCATCATGGAATTTTATCGGCCTATCCCTTTGGGGGCGCTATTCGGCGAAGTCGCCCACCGTTGCGCGCACTGCCGTTCCCTCTTGTGGCCGGATGCAGACCGGCAGAGCTATCCCCAAGGTCGTTGCCGCGTGCGTCAGTGCCGGTTGGCGAATCCGGACGCTCAGCTGGGAGAAGTGCTGGACGAGCCGCGCCGCTGGCGCCTGGCAACTACAGCGGTTCTGGCGTTTTGGGTTGGGCCGGGTATCGACGAGATCAGGATTCATGATGCCCTGAAGACAGCCGGCAAGGACGTCGTCTTATATCCCTTTTCCGACGCAGCCGACGTCGGTGTCGATGGGCTGGCAGTCGGGATCGACGTCAAAACCTATGCTAGCCCGATCTTACTCGGCGGCAAGCTGACAAGGTCGCTCGGGCGCTTGCCGATGTTCGACAGGCGAATTGTGGCGATCCCTGACGACAAGCTGCAACGCAATCCGAGTTACATCCAACAATTGCGAAGCAGCTACGGCGGAGATCAAACCATCGAGTTCCTCCTTGTTTCACAGATCATGCGGGAGTTCGGCTCGTGAGGACGAAGCCCGAAGGCTTCGTACAGGCGATGGGCGCCCAGTGGCTGTGTGTCGTCCTGGACAAGCTTCTCGGGCAGACCGACATGACCAATGTTCCGGCGCTTATGTCGGGCTTCGGTTCAATCCTCGATCACCCACGCAGCGCGGACGCTTCCCGCGCGTTGTTTTCTTTGCGCCAGATGGGCGTCGCCCCAGCCTCGGACATCCAACTTCGGCAGTTCATATACGACGCGGTGGGCTGGGAATACGATAACGCCGGAAGTCCCGGATACATCGAGCCGCCTTACCGGATCGAGGCCGATCGCGCTGGCTATCCGTTTTTTTGCCGTGTCAGGTCGGACGACCCAACGCTCGCGGGAATGATCGCGAAGCTGCAAGCTGGGCTTCCCTTCGACCCGGAGACGATCCGGCGCGCGGACCCTGCCCGCCGGATGAGCGTGATCACCGGCCAAGGAGAACGCACTGAGCGCATCGGCCTTGACCTGAGTGAATTGCCCGCTCTGCCCGCGCCTCCGACGCATGATCATGAACGCCGACCTCGTGGGCCTATCGAGGTTCCAATCGCAGACCTCGAAGCGGTAGCCGCCGAGTTAGATGCTCGCGATGATGCCGCGCCAGGCCGTCCCAAGGGGAACTGGCTCGCGCGGCTGCGCGAATCTACCGGCAATCGCAAGGTACATGTCCTGGTCCCCGATAGGGCAGCCGGGCGCTTGATCGAAACCGAAAGCATCCGGTTAGAGGGGCTCAAGCATCTGATCGGACTACCGGGCACGGGCAAGACCACGTTGATCGTGCTCTTGCTGATGTGGCTCGATCGGAATGACTACCGTAGCGTCGTTCTGCTCCCATCGATCGAGACGTCGCTCAATCTCCTTTCCGATCTATCATTTTACGGCGCCGAGGTCGGCCTCCTGGTAGGGCAGTCCCCCGAGACCCGGATCGAACACGCGCGGAAGCTAGCTGAGCGATTGGCCGGCGACGAGTTTCACGGCTTCGGCAGAACGGCACCGGGCGCTAGTCTGCTCGCCCTGAACTGCGCGATCGGCGCGTTTGACTCGGACCCTGACGCGGGGCGGGACTTCCCGCATCTAAAGCCGCCCTGCACCTCGATTAAGCAGCGGCCGCTGAGGAAAGACGGGACCGAAGGCGAAGCTGAATCTACACGCCTCTGCCCAGTCGCTGGTTGGTGCGGGCGCCTCCGCGCGCCGCGCGAGTTGACCCGAAAGCGGATTTGGCTCGGTCATGTGCTGTCCATGGACACTCGCATCCAACCACACTTCACAGATTTGAAAATCAGGCATTTCGAGGCCATCGCCCGTTCAGCTGATCTCGTCATTATCGACGAGGCAGACGGGGCGCAGGCCGTTCTCGACAAGAAGGCGATCTCGGACCTCGACCTGACGGGAAGTGAACAAAGCTACGAGCATGCTCTGATGCGCGACCTGTTTACGCCGGTGTCGCTCGGAAGGAATGCAATGACTGCCTCTAACGTGAGGCAGTACAGTATGGCAGCCTCAGACTTCCGAGCGCTCAACCAAAATCTCGTGATGAACATCCAGACCGACCGTGCCCGCCACGGTTCTGAAGGGCCGCTCAGCCGCTTCAAGGACACCTTCATCACCAGTAACAACGTCGTCACCACGTTGTTCTGCCCACCAGACATTTCTCTATTGGAGGGACAGGACCGAGTGATCGAGGATCACCGGTTCAACGCCATAAACAAGTTCTGGGACGGCTGCGTTCGCGCTGCCATGTTTCGGCGAACAGCCGCCGATGATGACGACTATACCTTCGAACCCATGGAGATCGCGCCGGCGATAGGCCGGTCCCAACAGGACGTCGAGGAGGCCGCCGTCTTCATCGCCAACGCGATGCGAGACTGGATTTCTGAGCCGCTCCAGACGGAGAAAGATGCCACTCTAGATAAGATGAGGGCCCGACTTTTCGCGCTCATCCCGCCGAGGGCAGATCTTGGTCGGGAGGAAGCCGCCGACCTTTTCCGTTTCCTTGTCGGGGTTACCACGGTTGTAATGCAGTTTCTGGCACTAATTCCCGCCCAACAAGCCATGGTGGCGGAAGGCATCCACAGCGCGCCACTATTCCAAAAGGGCATCTCTGAAGATCTTGCGCACGTCGTCCCGGAATCCTTGATCGGCAGGATGTCCGGCGTTCGCTACCACTTGGACGAGGGAAAGGAACAGCCAAGCGCGAAGATCCAGTACGTTGCGTTCCGCGGCGCTCCCCGGGTGCTCATGTATCGTTTGCAAGAGATGTTTCGTCACGACGGGCAGACGACGGGACCGGCAGTGCTTCTCGCAAGCGCCACGTCCTATCTGGCTGAGAGCCCGAGTTACCACATTCCCGCTGGCCCCGATCTGATCCTTCGCCGGGCGAGCGAAGATACAGGCTGGCGCGACAGCCTCTATGCGTTCTCTCCCATTCCCGATACCGACGATCCGGGACGGCACCTGAGGTTCAGCGGAACGCCCGTGCATCAGCGCGATCGTGTTCTCCGTAAGATGATCGACTACTATTTTCGGAGCGAGAACCCCTTAGCGATCGAGATGACCCGGGACTTCGACGGGGGAAGGAAGGTCGGGCTCGTCGTCAATAGTTATGCGCAGGTCGCCTTGGTAAAAGACCATCTCAGGCGGACCCGCCCTGACTTGGCCGATCGGGTCATTGGTGTGATTGACGTCGTACCGGCCAACAACGCTGGCGACTGGGTCACGGCATCCCAGGTGGAGCGATTAGGAGCTCGGCCCGAAAGTTGGGACGTGATCGTCTTCCCCATGAAGGCGCTCGCGCGCGGCGTGAACATCGTATTCGAGATGGGAGAGCGTCGCCGAGACGCGTTAATCGGCACGCTTGTTTTCTTGGCGCGCCCGCATCCGGCGAGCGAGAGCCTCGATCTCGTGGCGGGCATCACCGGCGCACGGACGTTGGCGTTCGATCGTGCGGCGCATGCTGCAGGAGCCTCGCTCGACGACCTGTCTACCGCATGGCGCACAGCTCGCGCTGAGCTCGTGCGCACGACACGCCGCCTTCTGCGATTCCCGATTCAAGCAAGCCGTCTTGGCGCGTTGGCTAAGCCCTTCACGGCCGACATCATGGTCGACGTGCTGCAAACAATCGGGCGAGCGATGCGGAATGGATGCAAAGCGCGCGTGATCTTTGCGGATGCTGCCTGGGCACCGATGTCAGCCGCGGGCAAACGCGACGGGCGTGGCACCAGCATGCTTGTCATGATGAGAGACATCTTGCGGGATCGGCTTGGCACTGACGATCCGATCGATCGCGAGGTCTATCGGGCCCTTTACGAGCCCTTTCTGCATCCCCTTGAGCGCTGTGCGAACGTAAATTTCCCCGATGGACGAGACCGTGACGACGAGCATTGATAGCGCCCCGATATTCTATCGCATCGACAAAGAGCAACGACCGTCTCTACGGCTCGCCGTTTGCGCACTGTCAGTCTCCGGTAAGGCCGGGGAAGCCATTCCTACGACAAAGTTGCGTTGGACGGCCGTTATGGCGAGCCGGTTGCGTGCGATAGCCGACCAGGCAAGGCAATCGGAACGTCCCGAAGGAAAGTCGCTGCCCTATGCCTCACTACGTGCCGCGCTGCTGACCAAGATCCCCGAAGCCGTGCTTCTGGCCCCGGACTTGGGTGCGCCCTGGAAGCGCGAAGGCTTCGGTGCGGTCCTCCATTCCGAAGGCGGCCATCCGGATCTCGCTTCACGAGCCTCTGGTGCCTTGGCCGCCTGGGTACCGATGGTTTTGCGTCCTTGGGCGGAGATGGTTGACGTTGATGAAGCGCTCGTTGACGGCGCGCGGACTTGGCCTCGTCCGGTGGGGCCTTCGAGCCTCCCGAGGAGTCTAACCTCGACCTATCAGCAGGAATCGCGTCGGGTGCGCCGTTCAGCGACACCGCGCAGGCAATCTTGCAAGTCGTCTCCCGGCGTCTCGAAGGTAACGAACTCTTCGAAGGCCTCGGACCCGTCTATCGAATTGTGAGAGGCCGCTCTCGGGACAACTCGGTCGAGTTCATGACTTGGCCAACCACCGGCAAGGACGGTGCCCCGTTCTCGATGTGCGCCTACATTTCGGTCGAAACCGCGCCCTACTTGGATCGTCCCATCCTCGTCGTATCGGCTAGACGCCGCCGTTGGCTGACCGAGATGCCCTCGGCCAGCCGACTTCGAATGCAATCTAAAGCTCGCGGTTATATTCTTGCACGGAACTCCGGCGCGCGCATCGCAGTGGAGTTCTCGGCAGATGTGGTTGGCGGAAAGATAGCCGAGCCCTTCTCCCCGGAGTACATGATCCAGGCTTTGGCAATCCGAGCCGACCTGACGGCCGCATTGCCCGACATGGTGGCTCGCCAGGGGGCTGGCGGCGTGTTCGTCGGGCTTCCTCGCTCGGCTTCTTCAGGACGCAATGGCGGTGGTACCGGGGCGTCAACCCGGGACCAGTCCGATCTTATCGATAAAGTCGCGGAGCTGTTGAAGGGGGATGGTTTCGGGCCGCTTGAGTGTGAATCAACGCCCGAAATTAGAAAGGTGCCCAAACGCGCAGAAGAACGTCATAGGGCGCTAGCGATCGAGGCACTCCTGGCGGACATCGGTCTGCAGCTCGGCCGAAACGATGTCGGCGAGGACAGCTTTCGCGAAGCGTGGGAAGTTCTCTCCTCAGGCGAACTTCCGCCGAAGCTCGAATACACTAAGGCGGAGAAGGCGCGAGCCGAGCTGGAACTCGTTCGGGAGTTCAACCGTCAACGTGTTATCCGGGCCTTCGGCGACATTGTTCCTCGCCTGGTCCTCGTCGCTCCCACCGGTCAGGAGCGAACGACATTACGAATGTGCGTCGACGCGCTCTTCGGCAAATCAGTCGATGTCCTCGAGCATGCCCTCCCACAGAAGGTGCATGGTCCGAGATCGGACCTCGATACGCCCAAAGCCGCCGCTCGTGAACGGTTCACCGAACGGGTAGGACGGTGGCGCCCGCTCGCTGAAACACTCGCGCGCGAAGGCGCGGCCAATCATGTCATCGTCCAAGCATCCGACTGGTACGGAACGCGCAAGGACGATCCTGTCAATAAATTGGCTGGGCGTTACGCACTCGCCTCCCACGCCAACGCCAACGTTCAGTATCTGCGACCACCCACACTTCGCTCGCGGGATTTCGCGAACTACCTGCATCGAGTGCAGGCAGCCGTGTACGATCTCTTATTCGGACATTCTGGCCTGGTTACGGAGATCGGCAGCGTCTTATCAGGTGGATTTCCGAACGCAGCCACGAGGCCCAAGGCTGTCATCGGGATTTCGGTCGTCACTCAATCGCGAACCAGATCTGGAGCACAAGGGGGGCGCCTCTGCCTGGCAACCCGAATTGACGCTGCCAGTGGTGAGACGACCGCTCGCGTTGGCTGGTACCAGGGCGCCATGCGCTGGTCGGGTTCCTGGATACCTTTATTCGAGGCGCTGAAGTCGATCGCAAGCCCCGAAGTCAACGCGACACTTGGAGACGGTCGCGAGATAGAAAGCATCTCGTTCCAATCTTTCGTGAAAGGCGTGGTCGATGACGCGGTTGCTGCGGGCGATCGCCCCCTCGTCCTCGTTGATTCCACATCTGCGGCCTCCCTTTGGCCATCGCTGACGGACAGGGGAATATCGGAAGGCCTACGGATCGGCACTGAGCAGATCGACGTAGCAACAACGTGGACCGGCGCCCGTCTCGTGCGTGTGAGGAGTGGAAGGGCGGGCCGACTAATCGAGGCCAAGACCCGCTATTACGAACGCGTCGCCACCGATGGATCTGTCGGCGCCAGCGGCGCTCACGAGCGATATTGTCCGACCATCGTCGAGCGAACAGTCAAGGTGGTGGGAGGGCCGTCCAGTAAGGGGAATCACTACTGGATGACCCACGGGTACTTCCAGATGTCGTTCCCGCGCGGCTTGAGCGTTTATCGTCCTCTACCCGCCATGATGCCGGCCAAAAAGCTCAAGGTGGCTGTCCCGCTGGAATTGGACGGCGAGTCCATACTCTGCGAGCGCGAGGTCGACATCTCGTCCGAAAGCTACCGTTTGCCCCGTCCGATCGACGTTACCGTGGCACTCCTTCAGCCTGAGGATGATGCTGACCGGCTCGCCTACGTGATCGCGAGCCTCCGGCACGGCTACGGTCATACCGCAGCTCCAACGACATTGCCCGCCCCCCTTTCCTTTGAAGCGAAGGCGCGCGACTACATGACCCGGTTCGCACTTGATGATGCGGATCTCGACGACGACGAAAGTGAGGACGGGGACCCGCCAGACGACGATCCGGAACAACCCACACCCGAGAGCGAAGTGGAGGTCGATGGGGTACTTCCCGATGGACCTTCGGACGAGGCGCCGTCACTGCCGGTGATTACCCCCACCGGGCCGACCCAGCGGCATGTGTCAATAGTTGAGGTGTCGGATCACCCCCTAGAACTATCAAAAGGCGAGCGAGGAGACATCGAATTGAGTGCGGAATTGCTGGATCAGAATCGTGGCCTCTGGTCCGAGTTCCCGAAGGCTCCGGTGCTACCGGTTCCCGCTTTCGTCACGACAGACTGGCTCGAAAACAAGCTATCTGCCCCGAACTCGCTGTTGCGCATGATCCACGAATGGCGCGGAGAGATCGAGGAACTGTCCGGTTTCGATGGTTGGCCTGAGCGCAAACCATCATATGACGAATTTTGCGCACTACTCATCGAAGGCTTTCGGTATCCCAATTTTCTGCGAGCGTTGACCAGAGCAGCTATTCGGACGTTGCCCCCTCGCAAGCGCCCTGATTACTTGCTATTCAACCCATTCAAAAATCTCGTTAACTCGCGACTTAAAACGTTACTCGGCTACAAGTCTGCAGTTGGCGTTCGGTATAATGAAAAATCACTTGGATTGCTGTGCAGTAAAGGCCACGCCGACATGGCGGCAGCCGTTCTGTATCTCGTTTCACTCGGCGCGGGCCACCAGCCTGACTACCTGAAAATCGCCGAGAAGGACCAGGAACATCTCGGCGAGGTCATTCCATTCCTGCGCGCTGTCGAAGAACACATGCAAGGCGACTTCGACTGGAATCGGGATATCGTGCATCTCCGAGCCTCACCGTCGGCCCCACCGAAGCCGAAGCCCAAACTTGTTCCCGAGAAGAGCGTGACGGCCGCCCATGCGGAGAGGCCACAGGTCGCAGCTCCGCTTCCCATCGAAGACAAAATCAGCGTTGAATCTCCCAAATTCGAGGAGAACATCGTCCAGCTTCGATCACCCGAGGTGCGGTGGCAGGACGCCATCCGCCGCATCGCTGAAAATTCGTCGCGTGCCGGCGAAGAACCGAACGCCGACGTTCTCCGAGAATTGCGACGCGCCTTTGTGGAGGCTCGGATCGCTCAACGTGACTGGGAGGCGAGCCGACCGAAGTTCGTTGATGGAACAGCCATCATAGCGGCAGCGATCAGATTAGCTTCTGATCTGGACTTGGCATTCTCCGACTGGCGTGTTGGCGACCAGGCATCGAGACGTTCGCCTCTTCAACTGCCGGTGGATGCTGAAGCTCTGCTGCAGGCGGAACTAAAAAGGATGGTCGCTCTGCATGCGCACGCAGAGCTACTCCTCAAGTCAGCTAAAGACTTGATGAAAACGGGCGATCTGGACAGGCTCGATGAAGCCCGAGATCGGAGGTCCGAAGGAAATTCGGTCCGTGCGGCCCTGGTGTCGGAACTTGCTACCTATTTCGACCGGCTCGATCTTGCTGTCACAAGGCCTCAAGAACCAACGTCGCCGCTGGTCATTTCAGTCGCAGCCGACCAAGCCTCAACGCCTGACGCTCCGGCCGACAAACCAGCTACCTTCATCGAGGAGGTCATCGCTCTCGAATTCGATCAAGTTGAGGAGACGCAAGGCGCTGGCATTGACGACGCTTCGTTGGAATTTATCGACGAGTCGACGACTGAAGATCCGGCCCCCGAGATTTTCGACACACTAAAGCTAAAGCCGGACACATCAACGACCGAGGACAATCCTTCGGTTCCTCTCGATCCTTTGATCGAACGGATCGAAAGGAAGACGATTAGCTTGATGGAAGCGTTCGAGCCGGGGCTGGCGTACCACCTCGTACGGGCTGCAGGCGCATCATTCCCTTCGCATGAATTCGCCTTCGATGTTGACGAACTACGTCTCATCGCCATGACGCCGTATATCAACCACACAGCGATGCAGGGGAACCAGTTGCTTGCGGCAACGCTTGAACGGGCTCTTGTCGCCGTCGATCACTCTGCGCCACCGCACGAAGGGGGCCGGAATGATCTTTCGGAAGAAGTACGACAGGCACGTCGCCTGGCGATGTTCGGCGTCGTTTCCTCCCTGGTCCTCTTTCATCCAAGCACCGCAGCCGCGCAGATACTTTCAAGCTTGGGAACCATTTCGCCCCAACTAGACGTGAGTTTGTATCCTCTCCGTGATGCTCTCGTAGAGGGGTCGCGTTCACGCCTTACCTTGACCCCCGCCATGTTTCGGGCTGTCAACGTCCAAGCGGCGGGTGATCGATACGCCGACGAGTGCCGCGGCGATGTCCTGGCGAAGATCGAAGTGATCGGTCGCCTTCAATTCCGCTTCCAGCTTGGTACCAAGATCCGGACGGCCTTAGTCCGAGGGGATGGTGCATTGGGCCGCCTACAAGAGGCGGTGACGGCCAACGGAAATCAGGGTTTGGCCGCTGCGAAACAATTTGGCGAGGATTATAATGATCGCGCCGCGATTATTGAACTTCTCAATGAAGCCGAGGCCGCGACGAATAACCGACGCCTGCAGGGCGTCGACGGGGAAGCAAGGGAGCGACTTGTCGCGAACATCCTCGAACTCGCCGGTCTTTGCCTAACCTACGTGCAAGCAAAGGACGCAACTCCGGCCATGAACGTGGCCGGGCAAAGATCACTCGTGCAAAATCTTCGCTCCTCGATCATTCACGGGCTCGAACGGGCACTGCCGGCCCTCACGTCACTGCCCGAGGGATCGCCAAAGCTTGTGATTGAGGCTGCGACATTTGCGGAGCGGATGCTGCATCGGTTGCGGGATGCGCTGGATGGGAAATTGCCACAGATTGGGCCCTACGACCATCTCATCGCCGTTCATGGCTCGCTGCCATGGGTATCCGGCCTGCGTTTTGGCAGTTCGTGGCTGCCCGCCCCCTACGAGGCGGATACCGTTGTTGTGCGATTGTTGCAGGCTGAACCTGTCCCACGTGAGCCTTTACCAGGCTTTTTCGAGGACATGGTTCGACGTTGCTTGGACGAAGATCGTTACGTGGCCGCGTGGATGCTTCTAGATCAAGCGGCATTTCGCGGTATCGACGAAGGCGTGAGAGAGAACGTTCGCCTGCTTCTGCACGCGAACACCCAGACCCGAAAGGATCAACTCGGCCTCGATCTCGGCGAGGCACGCCGCTCGGTTGAGCGGGTGCAGCGACTAGGCGCTCTTGTCGGCGCGGACGACGGCCAGGATCTGATCTCGTTTCTCGATCGAATTGAGCTCGCGAATATTCCTGCGTTTAGGGATCCTGACGCTCGCGGGGAAATGGAAGAGCAGGAGACGATTCAGGATTTCGCGGCCGCACAAGCCATCCTGGACGACGTGGTTTTTCGCGTAGGCCACCTGCTCGACAAACCCAGAGGACATCTTCTCGCACGACTGGCGAGCATTGTAACAGTCGGAAAAGTATTGCCGGAAGACGCCATTCGGGTGCGTCAGTTGATCGAAAAGGACGATCTTCTGACGGCCGGTGAGTACCTCGACTTCATCGTTGATGGCCGGGGCATCCCGGCTAGTACCTCTCCCAATCCAAAGTTCAAGGAATTCTTCCCTGTTGTGCCTGCCCATCTAGCGTCTGCGGACGTTGACCGGTCTCGGATTAGGACAGCTATCGAGACTGGTACTGATTTCGGCCCGCTATTGTTCTCGCGCATCCCCGCGGCACGCCGTGAGGACGCGTTGCGGATGCACGACGAATGGCAAGAGCTTACACGGCGGGTTCAAGCGAGTGCTCCCGACATTCAATCCGTCATGGCTTTCCTTGGCTCCTTTCTTGACCGCGCAGGGCTTCGGTCGGTGTTGGAGAAGATCGACGCGTCCATGTCGAACACACGCCGAAAAGTGTATGCGGCGGAGATGCGCTTGCGCATCGAGCAGGACGCCGAAGGCGTTCTACTCCCGGAATTCGGATCGTTGACTGGAGGCAATTACCGCGTTGTCGTGCTGGCTCGGATGCCGACGGAAGTCGAACTCGCGCCCCTCTGTGCCAACGCCGGCGCTCAAGGAGTGATCTTGCTGGTGACGGAACCGGTCTCTCGCGACCGGCGCCGCCAACTCGCATACGACTCGATCAAAGCGCAGCGAAAGGTGCTCGTAATAGATGAAGCAATCGTACTCTTTGCGCTGTCGCAGGCCGAATTCCGATCTCTCACACTCATTGAATGTGCGCAGCCTTTCTCCTTTGCCTCCCCATATCGCGACTACGGTAACCAGCCGGTGCCTCCGGAGATATTCTTCGGTCGCGAAACGGAATATCGGAAGGTGGTGGAGCCTTCCGGATCGTGCATAGTTTATGGCGGCCGACGCCTGGGCAAATCGGCACTACTGCAACAGGTTAAGACTAAAGAGCACGCACCCGCTGCCGGGAATGCTGTCGCCTACGTCAACATCCTAGCTATCGGCAACCATGCGATGCCGAGCGAGATCTGGACGTATGCTTCGCGGGAGTTACCAGATGTTTTCCGAGAGCCGGTATCGAGCGCTTCAGACTTCCGCGTCGGAGCGACCCGCTGGCTTGATGGAGACAGTCGGCGCAGGATACTCGTGCTGTTCGACGAGGCTGACCGGTTCATCAAAGCCGATGCCGAGGACGGTTTTCGAGAGTTCATTCCGCTGCAAGGGTTGATGGATGCGACAGGCCGACGCTTCAAGTTCGTGCTCGCCGGGTTGCATAACGTTACTCGACTTGTTCACACCGAGAACCCTCCTCTGAAACAGATCGCGTCGGACCCCCAGCGGATCGGACCGTTAATGAACGAGGAGCTTCGCGATGCTGAGCTTCTCGTGACTCGGCCGTTCGCGGCCCTCGGCTATGAATTCCAGAATCGAGAGGACGTGTGGCGAATTCTCAGCCACTGCAACTACTATCCGGTACTTGTCCAGACATTCTGCAAAGGATTGTTAGAAGCCTTAACCAAAGAAGTCGAACAGACACATAAAGCCCTGCTCCAAATTACCGATGAACACGTGAAGAGGGCTTTGGAAAACGAGCGCATTTCTAACGAAATTGGTGAAATGTTCGATCATACGCTCAAGATCGACGATCGATACGATTTAATTGCTAATATTATGGCCGAAAGATCCTTGCGCGATACTGAGGAAGGGCGCGTTGGGGAGGGCATGTCGCCTGTCGAGGTTATGGAGGCGGCTTCGCGAGCCTGGCCCGCAGCCTTCACTCAGAATCACCGCCTTTCGATCGTTGAGGATCTACTCGATGAAATGGAAGGACTCGGCGTTTTGCGGCGAGGCTCGGATGAAATGTGGTCTTTGCGCTCGAAGGCCATTCTGCGGCTGCTTGGTAACGAGACCAAGATCACCTCCCGACTTATGGAGTTTATAGATCGACCGGCACAGCTGCCATTCGAGCCAAGGACGATGCGTCGTGAGCTTCGCCTGCCTGCTCTTTTCAAGGTCGCAAACGGCCACAGTTGCCCGCTGACCCTTGGACAAGAGCATGACCTTCTGTCCGGTGAGGCGATCCCCTCTCATGCTCCAATCAGCCTCATCTTTGGCAACGCCCTTTCGGACATCGGCATCGTCGCGGCCGCGATGAAGGACTTCGAGGCTCGCACCTCATCCAGCCGTCGCGCTGAAGTCGTCGCGAAATCATGGACAAGCGTGGAGGCTCTGCTGGAGGAATTTCGCACCATGCGCTCGGACGCCAGCCGCGTCCTATTCGTCGTCGATTCGCGCTCAGACTGGAATCAGAACTGGGTAGCGACACTGCTCCGCTCCCGTAACGTTCGGGAGGGCAAACTATCAGTTGCGTTCGTCGGGGGGCCAGATCATGCCCTGAATTGGATATCGGTTCCCAAATCGGCGTTCCCATCATCGCAGGTCAAAGTTATGCCATTGCAGCTATGGTCGACCGCAATGATGGAACACCATCTGGGACGGATGGACGTGCCCGCTGCTTATCGCAACGAAGTCCAAAGATTGACGGGCGGATTCAACCGCACGATGACGCAAGCTATCGGCGCGGCCGTTGTTGATCGAGGGGATAGGTTCAAGAACCGCATTGAGCGGCAAAGCGAGAAGTTGCTCGGGGACCGTTCCCTTCTTGCCGACCTCGGCTTGGTTGGCCCAATGCGCCTGGTGTTCGAAGCCATCCCCAAATGGCTCGAAGATGGTGGGATCACACCCTATTATCTTACTGAAGGCGTGCTGCCCGGGATACCGGAGGCCAGCGATCTCACGAGCGCCAAGATCATCGATTTCGGCTCGTTGTTAGGGCTCATGACCGCCGAGCCCTTCGCTCCCGGAACAAATGAGGAAATCCGGCGCTACGTACTGAATCCGCTGCTGTTGGGTGCGCTGAAATCGATCGGCAGCGCCGCTCAGGCTGCGGAGTGATCCCCATGGATTGGCGCCGCGTCGATTGGTGGGATATGCCCGGGCCAAGCCGGTTCGTCGATAAGGCGGCGGACCTCGTTATCGGTTCGTCTGCTGGAGTCATTGGTCTCGCACTTCCGGATCCAAGACCGGCAGGTCTGCTAGACGCACTTGCGAGCAGGACAGAACATCGCCTCGGAGGACCGGTTGCCCGCGTGGACGCCCAGGTTGGATTGCGTGGCCGTTCAGCAGCCACCCTGCTCGCGGCTTCAGCTGGCGTCGTGGCGCGTATTCGCACCGTTGAGGACTTCGTCAAATCCGCCGAGCTCGCCGGCCAAGTCTTCTTGGTCGACGGCATTGGGCATGACGATTGGGACGCTTGGGCCATTTTCCTGACCTTGCTGAAAGCGGAACGGAGCCGTGCTCAGAGCCTGCTTGCGCCATGCGTTCTTGTTGCCTTGCCGCCCAGCTTCCCGATGGGCGAGTATCGTTCGGCCTTCGGCTCAACCCTGACCTGGCAAGGCGTGGTTTCGCGCATCGATACGGAGATTTTTGCCGAGCGCGAATGTGCTTGGCCCGACGACGATTTATTGGCGAGAACGGCCGTGTCTGTCGTGGTGGAACTCTCGGGCTGGGATCCGTCCATGGTGAGGTCGCTTTCACGCCTTCCCGTAGAAGACCAGATAGATCCGCGCGAACACTTGCTGTCCGTCGACGATATCGTTGCCGGAAAGACGCCGTCTTGGTCGAACGGGCTGGTCGATAGATGGGACGGAATGACATTTCCCCACACGCTGTGCCTGCGGGGGAAAGCTGCCATCAAATTAGATGAGCGCATATGGCGAGCGCATGTACGTACCGTATTCCCGTTCCTTGATAGAATCAGGCGCGCCTTCGCCGCTAAATACGAGCGGCGCATCTATGCTGATCTGCCGCTCGTGAAAACGTTCCACGCTCGGCAGATTGTCTATGAGCATCCGGATGCCCTCGAACTTCACGATATCAATGAAGTTCTAAGGCACGATCTCCCGAGGGATGAGGCCACGCTCCTTGGCATCTGCAAACACCTGCGCCGGCAGATGGCCCATGCGGAACCGGGCGACGCCCGCCGGATACGGGCGGCTTCCGAACTGTGGGAAGAACTCGCCAGTAAATTCCCGGAGAGGGCGCATGCTTGGGATTGGCCCCGCTGCGGGCAGAGATTGGTGCTATTGGTGGGACCGAGCGGGGCAGGAAAATCTCATTGGGCAGTTCGGAATCACGATCCAAACGAAATCGTATCCTCCGATTCCATACGCGAGCGGTTGTTTGGCGGACTGATGATGACGGGTGATCAAGCCGAGGTGTTCGCCACGTTGAGATACGAAGCGTCGGTTCGCCTCGGAGCTGGAAAGAGCGCCGTAATCGATGCCACAAATATCAAGCGGGAGGACCGCTTGCTCAACGCCAGCCTGATGCCCCCCGATATGTCGGTTGAGTACGTGATCATAGATCGGTCCATGGAAGAAAAGCAGGCGTCTGCCGGCTGGCGCCTCGAACGGCCAGGCTTACTGTCCGGTCATGCTGAGATATTTGCCAGGGAATTGGCCGACATCTTGTCTGGCGACGGGAGGGACAACGTCACTGTCAGGGATTTGAGGGCTACTGCGCTTCGATCGTAGGTAGTTCAGATATGGCCAGCAGGTTGCGCGTGCGGGCGTTGCCGGCGATCGCCCAACGCATATCTCACCAATGGCGCCTCCCGGGACTTCGCGTACGGCTAGAGGCAGGCGCGCACAACCCGCCGAGGTCATACCGGGGCGCCTCTACTACCCAGGCAAGCGGCAGTGGATCGACGCCTACTCAGGCGTCGACGACAAGTTCTACAGACGCTATAGCCTTCAGCGAGCGAGAACTTGCGCGCCTGGATAGTGGCGAGATCAGCTCCGCTGAACGGCATAATCGAGGTGGCTCTTTGTAGTCTCTGGACTGTTCCAAGGCGAGAATCGTGGCGCGACGTGTTCGCGTGAAGCTCGATATAAAGTGACGATCAGCCCCGTTTCGGACCTGAAGAGATCATCAACATCGCTGCGAAACTTATCTTGTCTTTGTTCAATTGGAGTTCAACGAACCCCTCTGGATCGGCCGACGCGTTTATGGCCGATTAAGCAGAGCATATTCCGAAGCGAGAAAATCAAGCAGGGCCCGGACCGACGGTAGCATCCCTCGTCGCGACGGCAGCGCCGCATGGATGATGCCGGCTCTCGGCACCCAGTCGGGAAGAAGCTCGACCAAGCTCCCCGCTTGGAGATCTTCTCGAACTACCATCATTGGGAACTGGCAAATTCCGACGCCGCGCAGGGCGGCCAATCGCAATGCCATCATGTCCTCGGTGATGAAACGCGGGGCGTGCCGAATTGCCGCTGTTGCGCCGCTCGGGCCCTCGAGGCGCCATGCGTGTTCGTGCTGGGTGGGTTCCCAGGCCAAACTCGGCAACGTGGTCAGGTCGGCCGGCACGATGGGGCGAGCGAACTGCTCCAACAATGCCGGGCTGCCAACGAGACGCTGGGTGCTCTCTGCCAGCTTTCGGATCACCATGTCGCTGTCTTCCAGCGGCGGAAAGCGGACGCGAATGGCAAGATCGAAGCCCTCGCGGATGACGTCGACACGCCGGTTCGTGCTCTCCAACAGCACCTGCACCTTGGGGTAGGCTGCCATGAAGCGCGCAACCATGTCGCCCAATTGGAAGTAGATCACTGAGGATGGGCAACTCATTCTAACGATGCCCTGCGGCTCCGCGCGCACCCGATCGATCACCTGCTGAGCAGCCTCAGCCTCGACCATCATTGCCACGCAATGATGGTAGTACTCGCGACCAATTTCCGTGACTGCAAACCGTCGCGTCGAACGCTGCACTAGGCGTACGCCGAGATGCTGCTCAAGGAGGCCAATGCGCCGGCTGAGCCGTGAGCGCGGTATGCCAAGCTTGCGCGCTGCTGCGGCGAATCCGTTCTGCTCCACCACATCGACAAAGAAGCGAAGGTCATTGAGGTCGTGCATGGTGCATTGTCCTATTTTCAGGACATAGTAGCGCAAACTCGCCAACTACCACCAAGTTTGTCGCGCGTTTAATTTGCTTTTCAAGCCAGCCCTTACAGGCTGAAGCAACGGAGCAGCAGCGATGAGAAAGGTTCTCGGCGTCTTTAGCAGTCCACATTCACACTGGGTTGGCGACGGTTTTCCGGTTCGATCATTGTTTTCGCATGCGGCACAGGGCGAGCATGTGAGCCCTTTCCTGATGCTCGACTATGCTGGGCCGGCGGACTTCACGCCCGCCGAGCGTCCGCGGGGCGTCGGGACCCATCCGCATCGCGGTTTTGAGACGGTCACCATCGTCTATCAAGGCGAGGTCGAGCACCGCGACTCCACTGGGAATGGTGGCCTGATCGGACCGGGCGATGTGCAGTGGATGACGGCTGCATCCGGCATCTTGCATGAGGAGTTCCACTCGCATGCCTTCACCCGCAAGGGTGGAACGCTCGAAATGGTCCAGCTTTGGGTCAATCTCCCGGCCAAAGACAAGAACGCAGCTCCCGGCTACCAGACGCTGCTCGACAGGGAGATACCCGCGGTGACGCTGCCCGATGATGCGGGCGTGCTACGGGTGATCGCGGGCACCTATCAGGGGCATCCCGGGCCGGCGCGCACCTTCACACCGATCGATATCTGGGACCTGCGCCTCAAGCGAGACGGAACGACCTCGCTAGTTCTGCCGGAAGGCCATACCCTCGGCGTGGCCGTGCTGCGCGGCAATGTCCTGATCAACGGTGCGGACAAGGTCCGTGAAGCCCAATTTGCACTTCTGGACCGCAATGGCGGCGAGTTGACCCTCGAAGCCGAGACTGACGCGTCTGTCCTCATCGTCAGCGGAGCACCGATCGACGAGCCGGTCGCGATGCATGGCCCCTTCGTCATGAACACACGCGAGGAAATTCGCCAGGCGATGTCCGATTTCCAGAGCGGCAAGTTTGGCGAAATCCCGGCCTAACCCCTTTCGGACCGGTTTTGCCGGTCCGAATCCCCGCTCCCGCCAAACGCGCGAGCTCCCTGCGGGCGGATGCCCGATAATCCAGAGAATGGAGAATACCATGAGTGCTCCAGCCAACTTCAACGGCCAGCGGCCGGTCATCGATGCCAATGACGCCGTCATGCTGCTGATCGACCATCAGAGCGGGCTGTTCCAGACCGTCGCGGACATGCCGATGACGACACTGCGAAACCATGCCGCTGCACTCGCCAAGATGGCGACACTGAGCAAGATGCCGGTGATCACCACGGCCTCCGTGCCGCAGGGTCCGAATGGCCCGCTGATTCCGGAGATCCACCAGAATGCACCGCATGCGAAGTATGTGGCGCGCCGGGGCGAGATCAACGCCTGGGACAACCCGGACTTCGTCGCGGCGGTGAAGGCGACCGGGCGCAAGACGCTGATCATTGCCGGCACCATCACCAGCGTCTGCATGGCCTTCCCCAGCATCAGCGCGGTCGCCGACGGCTACAAGGTCTTCGCCGTCGTCGATGCCTCCGGCACCTATTCGAAGATGGCGCAGGAGATCACGCTTGCCCGTGTCGTTCAGGCGGGCGTCGTCCCGATGGACACCGCCGCAGTCGCCTCGGAACTGCAGAAGACCTGGCATCGTGACGACGCCCAGCAGTGGGCCGAGGTCTACACGAAGGTCTTCCCGCCCTATCAGCTCCTGATCGAGAGCTACATGAAGGCGCAGGAGGTCGAGAAGAACCACGAGCAGCTCGACTCGCAGCGCGGCTGACGCGCGGCAGAGAGCGCTTCGCTCGCGCCTTGTTACCCCAACAAAACCAGCGGAGCAGCCCCTGCTCCGCTTCTACAAGCTTTCTCAAGTATCAGAGCCCATCATCGTGACAAAAGTTCTCGTTCTTTACTACTCAAGCTACGGTCACATCGAGACGATGGCCCAGGCCGTCGCACAAGGCGTTCGCGAGGCGGGCTCAGACGCCGTCGTCAAACGCGTGCCGGAACTGGTCCCGGAGGAGATTGCGAAGAGCTCTGGGTTCAAGCTGGACCAGGCGGCGCCAATTGCGACCGTTGATGAGCTTTCTGAGTATGACGCCATCATCCTCGGCGTCCCCACCCGCTTCGGCAATATGCCGGCACAGATGAAGAATTTTCTCGACCAGACGGGCGGTCTCTGGTTCCAGGGGAAACTGGTCGGCAAGGTGGGCAGTGTCTTCACATCCACGAATACCCAGCACGGCGGCCAGGAAAGCACGATTCTGTCGACCCATATCGTGTTGCTTCACCACGGCATGGTGATCGTTGGTCTGCCCTACGCATTCAACGGGCAGATGGAAATGGGTGAGATCACTGGCGGCTCGCCCTACGGCGCCAGCACGATCGCCGGCGATGGATCGCGTCAGCCGACCGGGAATGAACTGGCGGGCGCGCGCTACCAGGGACGCCATGTCGCAGAGATTGCGAGAAAGCTCGCAGCTTCATAGCGACACCGACAGCCGTGGGTCAGCGCTCTCGCGCGGCCCCGGCCTGGCCCAGCTATCACCTTCATCTCAACCCATGGCGGCAGGGCGGTTCTTCCAGGTACCTGTATTTAACGTCGAGCCGGTGAAGTCGGCCGACCTTCTCAACTGGACTCGGCCTTCGGGAACTGACGATCCGGTTCAACGACATCGGCCAACGTGCCAATGATGCCTTGTAGGGTCTAGCCTTTGCTACCGCGGACACCGGAAGGGAACGACAATGGGATTGCTCGTGGACGGTCGCTGGCACGATCAATGGTACGACACGTCGGCTAGTGGCGGGCGTTTCGTGCGGCAGGATAGCGCCTTCCGAAACTGGGTGACGGCCGACGGCGGGCCGGGCCCGACTGGAATCGGCGGCTACCGGGCCGAGGCAGGGCGCTATCATCTCTATGTCTCACTGGCGTGTCCCTGGGCGCACCGAACCCTGATTTTTAGAAGTCTGAAGGGGCTGGCGCCGCTCATCGACGTCTCCGTCGTGCATTGGCTGATGGCCGAGCAGGGGTGGAGTTTCGCGGCAGGCGAAGGCGTGGTTGCAGACCCAATCGGTGGAGCCCGGTTTCTGCACGAGGTCTATACCAAGGCCGACCCGCATTATTCGGGACGCGTCACCGTGCCCGTTCTCTGGGACAAGCAGACCGGCACGATCGTCAACAACGAATCGTCTGAGATCATTCGCATGTTCAACTCCGCCTTTGATGGGATCGGAGCAAAGGCCGGGGACTATTATCCCGAACGGCTCAGGACCGAGATCGACGACTTGAACGCTCGTATCTATGCGACCGTCAATAATGGCGTGTACCGGGCCGGTTTCGCGACGACACAGGAAGCCTATGAAGAGGCCGTCGGTCCCTTGTTCGAGACGCTGGGCTGGCTCGAAGAGCGCCTATCGTCGCGGCGGTTCCTAACGGGGGACGCGATCACCGAAGCCGACTGGCGGCTATTCACGACGCTGATCCGCTTCGATCCCGTCTATGTCGGCCATTTCAAATGCAACATTCGGCGGATTGCCGATCATCCGCACATTTCCGCCTATTTGCGCAGCCTGTTGGAGGTCGATGGTGTCGCCGCGACCATCAATCTCGGCCATATCAAGCGCCACTACTATCAGAGCCACCGCACCTTGAACCCCAGCGGTATCGTTCCGGTGGGGCCGCAACTCACCTTCTGACCGCCATGCATTTGGAAGACGATCATTCCGGCAGAGGGATGAACTCGCTCTCGTCGGGAACGTGACCGAAACGCCCCTGCTTCCAATCTTCCTTGGCCTGCTCGATGCGCTCCTTGCTCGACGACACGAAGTTCCACCAGATGTAACGGGGACCTTCGAGCGCAGCGCCACCCAGGAACATCATCGTCGTCGGCTGGGTCGCGCGGACCGTGATCCGGTCGCCCGGCTTGAAGATCAACAGGCGCGGGCCCTCGAACAGGTCGCCCGCGATATCGATCTCGCCGCTGAAATGGGAAATGCCGCGTCCCGCCGTCATCAGGTTCATCGCGCCCGGGCTGATCTCCTGCACATTACCTTCGCTATCCCGGTGCATGATGCGTCCATCGAACAGGTAGGACACTGTTGCCAGGCCGATATGAGGGTGAGGCCTGACATCCATGCCATGACCGGCGATGAACTGCACCGGCCCGAAATGATCGAAGAAGATGAAAGGGCCGACCATCTGGCGCCTTCCATGTGGCAGCGCACGCCGGACGTTGAAGCCGCCGAGGTCGCGCACGCGCGGAACGACGACAAGTTCGAGTGCATCGCAGGATTTTCGATCGCCCGTGACGGGGTCTTCCGTCGGTAGCCAGCTCATCGGCGTCTCCCTTGCGCGTGTGGGCCGGCTGCGCCCGGCCGCGCCATGTGTCTATACGCTGCATTATGAGCTCCTCCCCCGATCATGGTTAGGGCCGGCGCCCCGATATTGTTCGATGAGGAAGAACACAGAGTTCGCGGGCAAATCACTTCTGCCTCGTGAGCACAGTGCTAGGCTGACCTGCCCGGTCGGATCAGGACCGACAACTTCCGGGCTTTGGCGCGATCGCGTCGCCGCCGAGGCGCCCGGTCAGCGCGCCGCTGCAACAGCGAGGATGACATCATGACAAGCGAAGCCATTCGTGACCCCCGCAAGGATCATTTGCTGACACCGCAAAACTCGGCCTTCATCATCATCGACTATCAACCCGTCCAGGTGAACTCGATAGCCTCGATGGACCGCCAGCTGATGATCAACAACATCGCCGGCGCCGCGAAGGCGGCCGTTGTCTATGGACTGCCGATCGTCCACTCGACGGTGAATGTGAAGAGCGGTCTCAACAAACCCCCGATCCCACAAGTCCAGAAGGCGCTGAAGGGTATCCCGACCATCGACCGCACTACGATCAATTCCTGGGAGGATGTCGAATTTCGTCAGGCTGTCGAAAAGACGGGACGCAAGAAGCTGATCATGACCGCGCTCTGGACGGAGGCGTGCTTGACCTTCCCGGCAATCGACGCACTCGCCGAGGGTTTTGAAGTCTATGTCGTCGCCGACGCGGTCGGCGGCACCTCGGTCGCCGCGCATGAGGCGGCACTGCGCCGAATCGAGCAGGCCGGCGGCAAGATGATCAGCGTACCGCAGCTCTTCTGTGAACTGCAGCGCGACTGGGCTCGCAAGGAGACTGTTCCGGCCTTCATGAACCTGTTCATCGAGACCGGCGGCACGGCCGGCATCCAGTTCGGCTACGACCGGACCGAATAGCTCGGAACCAAGCCTTCCGCGGCATTCTGATACAGCCGGGACGGCCTCAGTCCAGGATGCATGACGCGCGTTCCTACGTTGCCGTGAGGAGCGCGCAGATGGATCCTGGAGTGCATCTTGGATCGCACGAGGAAGCAGCCCTCAGATCAGAGCCGAAGGGCTCCTTTTTAGGTTGAACGACTCACTGAGGAGGACCTGTCAAATGAGCGAGCTTTTCATTGTTGTTGCTCTCTACGCGAAGGATGGCAAGGAAGCGGACCTTCGCCGTGACCTGATCAATGTCGTCGAGCCATCACGCCGGGAAGAGGGCAATCTGCGGTACGAGCTTTTCGCTGATCAGAGCGAGCCGCGCCGGTTCGTCTTTGTGGAGCATTGGGCGAGCAGGGAGGCGCGGGACAAGCACCACAACGAAGGCGACCATATCCGCTATTTCCACGAGCACGGCGCCGCCAACGTCGAACGAACCGAAATCGCATGCTTCCTGGACCGCATTGCGTGAAGACAGCTCCCCTGCTTTCGCGGCACGCTGCGCCGCGAAAGCAACTTCCAGGGCCCTCACCCATTCCTCGAAACGCAACTTGATTGATCGACGGGCAGGATCGCGGGATCCCGCCGCCCGGCCGGACGCCTTTACTTCGCAACTTGGATCCACTGCATGACAAATCCCGAGGAGCGGCGCTTCCTCATCCCCTTCCTCACTCCGCTCCATGCTGCGCTTGAACCGCTTGCCTACGCGGCGATGCGTGTGACGTCCGGGCTGATCATGGCGACATTCGGCTGGACCAAGCTGTTCGGTGACGGCATGACCCGCGACATCGAACTGTTTCAACGGCTCGGTCTGGAGCCGGCCGTGCCGCTCGCCTATTTCACCAGCGGTCTGGAATTGCTCGGAGGTCTCGCCATCGCGATCGGCCTTCTCACCAGGCCGCTCGCTTTCATGCTGTTCATCCAGCTCGTAGTGATCGTCGTAATGGTCATGATCCCGCGCGGCACGGGCTATCACCTGACCGTGGTCTGGCTCGGGACTTTCGCCCTGATGTCGGTGCATGGCGGTGGCCGGCTGTCGCTCGATCGCTGGCTCGGCCGGGAATTCTAGTGCTGAAAATTTGATACTTGAGTCCAGAGGGGATTCCGGCGGTGGCCGCCTTATCGTTGCCGCCGTCGAACGGCAGCTTCCCGACCGAGGTCGTAGGGGCAAAATCGACCCATCTCAGACATTGCGTGCAGCATCGGTCGTGTCCGGAATGGGATGGTTAGCGGCCATTCCTCCTTCCCCACATCCTTACCCAACGCTAGTCTCTTCCTCGATCTCTGTTGGTCACGGGAGAGCTAGATGCGACATCCTCTGAGCCTGATTGCGGTCACCGCCGCTTTTGCCTTGGGAGTTACCCCTGCCTCCGCGCAGCAATCCGAGCCTCATGGCTGGTTGAACACCGAAACGCTCAGGACGCGCTCCGGCGATTTCGAGTTCAAGAATGGCTATCCTGTCGGTGACACCGCCCAGCGGCTTCTCGACCTTCAAAAGCTCAACCGCGCGACCGAGGTCTATCTCACTCAGTTGATGCCCGTCAGCGAGATTGCCCTGCGCGAGGGGCTGCGGGCCTTCGGCGCCAAGACACCACAGCAGCTCGTCATCTGGGAAAACCTGATGGACGCGAAGACGGTGCTGCTGACCGCCAACACCGAGACCGTGTACGCGATCGGCCATCTTGCCCTGAATGACGATGGTCCGACCGTCGTCGAGGCGCCGCCTCACATGCTCGGTTTCCTGCAAGACGGCTTGCAGCGATATCTGGCCGATATCGGTCCGCTCGGCGCCGATAAGGGGCAAGGCGGGAAATTCCTGGTTCTGCCCCCCGGTTACACCGGCCCCGTCCCCGAGGGCTATTTCGTCTCCCGTTCACCGACCTATTCCGTCACCTTTGCAATCAGGGGCTTCCAGGCTGACGGCAAGACGGACCAGGCCGTCGGCCTGATGAAGCAGACCAGGATCTATCCGCTCGCCAAGGCGTCGTCTGCGCCGCCGATGGCCTTCATGAACGGCTCGGGCAAAGACATCGACACGCTGTTTCCGGACAATTTCCGTTTTTTCGAGCTGCTTGCGATGCTCGTCGAGGAGGAACCGCTGGAGAGCTTCGGACCGTTGGAGCGCTCGATGATGCAGGCCATCGGCATCGAGAAGGGCAAGCCCTTCAAGCCCGACGAGAAATCCAGGGCCCTATTGGCCGAAGCCGCGCGAACCGGCGGAGCGATGGCGCGGGCGAATACCTATGCGTCGCCGGCGCCGGGCATTTTCTATTATCCTGACCGCAAATGGCAGGGCGTTCCGGAGGGTATGACGTACACCTTCACGCGAGACGGGGCGCCCCAGATCGACGCCAGAAACAATGTCTACTACATGGCAGCCGGCAATTCGCCGGCGATGATGGCAAAGAACGTCGGTCAGGGCTCGCAGTATCTGTGGACCTATCGCGACGCCGACGGCGCCTTCCTGGACGGGGCGAAGACCTACAAGCTTCACGTGCCGCCCAAGATCCCCGCCGGCAACTTTTGGTCGGTCCTCGTCTATGACGCACTCAGCAGGTCCGAGTTGCAGAACGGCCAGCCGTTCCCCTCAGTCAGCAGCTACAGCAAACCCGTGATAAACCCGGATGGATCGCTCGACATCACCTTTGGACCGGATGAACCGAAGGAGAAGGGAAACTGGATCAAGACGGTCCCAGGGCGCGGCTGGTTCCCGATCTTCAGGTTCTACAGCCCGGCAGAGGCCTATTTCGACAAGACGTGGAAACTGGAGGATATCGCCGCTGTAAAGTGAGCCTGCGGTGCCTCCCAAAAGGGGACCAAGCAGACGCACGATCCGGCAATCCCGATCGTCCGTAATCCCACCCTTCTCAGACCACGGCGAGGCAAGCTCGCCGATGTCAGCTTTCGGGAGAACACCTAATCACCGGTCTCGGACCCATTGCAGTCATTCGCTGCCGCACTCGCGACGGCGTTGATCGCTGTCTGCGATGTACTGCGAAGCCGACTGATCCATGCACCGGCTGATGTGCTCATTCATCGAACCAGGGCGGCGAAAAAGAGAAAATAGCCAACGATGGTAATGATCAGCAGTCCTACAGCTATGGAGAGCGATTTGCGCCAACGCGACATACGTATCTTCCGACCCATAGACGACGCTCGTTCTTTTACCGCGAGCGATGATGTGGATGATTGGGCATCGAGAGCAACAGCTTGCGGCTGCCGAGAGTGGCCTCGGTGACGGGGTTCTCTCCGTAAATGCGGAGCTTGATAAAGCCAGATCGCCCGTCAGAGCATTGTAAGACCGCCTCATGGAGCACGCCGGCTTTCTGGACCACCGGCCCCACGCAATCGATACCGGCATTTGACCGAAACCTAAATTGATCAGTCGGCCAGCCTTCCTGTCTTAGCTCCAGATGCCCCGATAGTGTTTCGCTCGTTCCTTCGACCTGCCCTTCAAAGGGGATGGCGCCACTCGCCTTTGCATCAAGGACGGCCATAGCAAGCGACACTATTAGGCAAATTCGAAGCACGACCGACCTCCGGTCCAACGACCCTTTTCGGTTGAGTAAACCGGCTACCGCCAAATGTCTGCTACCCACCCTCCTGCGACCTTCGGAACGTCCGCTATTGGGCAAGGCCTTGGCGACCTTCCGCGAGCCGGGAACAGGTCGTGGGCTTGCGTTAGATTCTACCCACTACGATGGCCGGGAACGGAGTATCAGTTCGCTGAAGAGGTTGCCCAGGGCACACCGTTCGCCAGCCGCTTGCTTAGGTAGTCGACAAGCGTCCGAACACGATACGAGAGATGGCGCGTCGGCGGGTAGACGGCGTAGATCGTATCCGGCAGCGGCTCATCATCCGGGAGCACTTGGATCAGCCGGCCCGCGCGAATTGCATCGGCAGCAATGAACAAAGGCAAGACCGCCAGGCCAAGCCCTGCGATGGCCAGATCGCGCATGACCTCGCCATTATTGGTGACGAGATGACTATGTGTCACCACTGCGCGCGGACGCATATCGGGTGAAACCGGGAGAAACTGCCAGAGCCGACTGGCATGGGCATTCGCATAGTCGATGCAGCTATGAGCCGAGATCTCTTCGATGGATTTCGGCAGCGACCTCTCTCGCGCATATTCGGGGCTGCAGCAGACAATGCGCCGGCTCTGGCAGAGCTTGCGGGCAATGAGAGAGGAATCCGGCAACCGCCCGATGCGGATTGCCAGGTCATAGCCGCCCGTGACCAGGTCGAGCATGCGATCGTCGAGATCGATCGCAAACTCGATGCCAGGGTGTGATCGCGCGAAGTCAGCGAGCATCGGGCCAAGATGCAGCGTTGCGAAGCTCATCGGCGCGGTCACGCGCAGGCGCCCCTTCAACGGGCCCGTGCGGTCGGTCACCACCTCGACAGCTTCATCAATGGTGCGCAGAGCGTCGCGCATGTGATCGTAGAACGATGAGCCCTGTTTGGTGGGCGTGACGCTACGCGTCGACCGATGGAGAAGCGCGACGCCGAGCGCCTCTTCGAGATCGCTGATGCGTTTGCTGACCACGGATTTCGACAGCTTCAGCTCGGTCGCCGCGGCCGTGATTCCCCCCGCTTCCACGACCTTCAGGAAAGTCACAACATCATCGAAGCGCCAGGCCATTGTTCGATTATAGAGAACTACAGGTGCTTTGCGAAATGGCTGCGGCGCCATTTCGGTGCGGCTGCCGTGACCGTCATGGCACCGGCGTGAGCGGCGAAGCGCCAATCGCTTAAGGTCCGAAGCAGAACCGCCCGATAATGATTGTTGAGGGGTTTTTCATACCGTTGCCCGTAACGCCCGCCTTCACGCCGCCCGTCACCGATGCGCACGATTTCCCCGGTATCAGCCCCATTGTCATGGCGATCCCTTCAACCGCGAAGCGCCGCCATCACCTCGATCTCGATACGCGCGCCCGGCGTGGATAGAGAGTTTACGCATAGGGTGGTGCTCGCCGGCGACCAGTCGGCCACGAACTCCTTTATCGTGAGGCTCACCAGCTCGATCTCGCGCATGTCGGTCAGATACTTCGAAACCTTAATAACGTCCGTCCAGGTCAGATCCTGATCCTCCAGTACGGAGCCGATCGTCTGCATCGCTAGGCGCGTCTGCTCACGGATATCGTTAGGATGGTTGTGCTCCGACCAATCATGCGGGTGTTTGTGATAGAGCGGCGAAGGCGTCGCCCCCGAAACTATCAGCAGCCCCTTGGGTGCCTCTATCCGAATGGCCGGCGCATAGGGCATATCGGCGACGCGAGCCGGGTTCGTCTGTATCTCGCCGATTGCCGGATTAGTCGGCGAGTTGCGGTAGGGTCTGCTGGCCATGACCAATCTCCCTGAGTATGGATTCTGTTTCTGATGCCATGTGCCAGCGCGCCACAGTGTGGCTCGTGCCGCTGCTTCGCGCCGGCGTGCTTGGCGTGGGTTCACCACTCACAACTGCGGCAAAAACTGGGGAATCCCCAGGCCCTGATCGGTGTGCGACCGGCCGGGAAGCATTAAGATATCGGCGTCGGCGCATAGGCTACGAAGCGCCAATCCTCGCCCTCCTGGAGCCACACGGCGAGGTATCGGTTGTTGAGGGTCTTCGCGGTCCCGTTGACCGTGACATCTGCCTTCATGACCCCGGTGACCAACGCAACGTTCCCGTAGACCTTGATCTCCTGATCTTCATTGGAAATCGCGTGATAGTCGAAGAACTTCTCGCCAACTTTCTGCAGATAGCTCGCCTTGTCGTCGCGCGCCGCGTTCGAGTGCGTGTAGACGAGATTGTCGGAGAGTAGGTCTCCGAGCGCGGCGAGATCAGCCTGCAGCATCGCATCATAACGTCGCTTCTCCAGTTGCTCGATCGCACTGATCGCCGTGTCGGTCATGAGCTTTTCCTCATAGGTCTTTTGGGAATGGCGGTTTTGGGATTCAGATCGTCCGCCCGGCATCGATTTTAAGATGCGTTCCGGTCAGGTGCGGAAGCTGGTCGCTGAGCGCAAAGGCGACATAGCGCCCGAGCTCCTGTGCATCGACGACCTCCCCCATCGGAAGGCTCTTGGCCACCTGATCGAGATATCCTGGCATAGCGCGGGTCGCGTCGGTCGCCGTCGTCCCTGGCACGAGCGTGTTGACCCTGATGCGATAGGGCGCGAGCTCAAGTGCGAGCGATTGCATCAGGGCATGAACACCGCCCTTGCTGGCGACATAGGGCAAAAGGCCGGATACCGGCCGCAGGGCCGTCGACGATCCGGTCGCGACGATGGAGCCGCCTCCACCCTGGCCAATAAGTATCCGCGCTGCCTCCAGAACCGTCAGGAAGGTCCCAGTGAGGTTGACGTCCATGACCTGTCGCCAGTCGTCCAAGGAGAGTTCCGCGGCCGGTTTGCGCGCTCCGATGATACCGGCATTTGCGACCGCACCATCGATCCGCCCGAAGTGGCCGACCGCTGTCGCAAACAATCGGCCAACTGCCGCCGCCTCCCTGATATCGGTGGGCACCGCCAGGGCCTCACGCCCGGCGCCCGAAAGCGCCGTCGCCACCTCCGCGAGCTTGCCCTTGTCGAGCCCCGCGAGAACGAGGTTTGCCCCCTGCTCCGCACAGGCATCGGCCGTGGCCCGGCCGATGCCTGATTCTGCTCCGGTGACGACGATGACTTTTCCGGAAAGCAGCATGTCTCTCTCCCCGCTCAGGATGGCCGATGCGGCCGAAGCGGACTCATCGGCCGCAGTAACGCCCTATGCTTCAGCCGCGGGTTGAGCCGTGTTCGGCAAAGGCAGCGAAATCGCTGTGGTGTTGAATCCATGGACGCGGCGGCGGCGCGCCCCAGCGATTCACGACCTTGATATTGGTCAAGTCCGGATCGATGTCGGTGACCTTGGGTTCGTAGCCGCTATCGTTGACGATGGTCTCCATCTCCGACGAGCACTCGACCATGAAGCCGGACCGGTCGACATAGTAGGCGAAGAGGTTGTCGCCGGCGCCATGGCGGCCCGGCCCCCATGAGACGACCCGGTCCAACGCGTCGAGCACGTCGCCGAGCCGCATGAAGTCGCTGAACTGGGCGAACTCCCAGGCATAATGGTGGATGCCCGGCCGAGGGCCCTTGACCACGCCAACGGTATGGTGGCGCCCGTCGGCAGCCCGCATCCAGACGAGTTCGCAACCGGTCGTGCGCTCGGATAGCTTCAGGCCAATCGCCTCGCTCAGCTCGCCATAGATCCGCCAGGGATCAGGAGAGGTCAGATTGACGTGGCAGATACCGCGCGGATGGATGCCGGCTCCGGCGTAACGCCGAGGCTGGTCGGCCGGCATCGGCGTATGCACCTCGAACACCTGCCCGTCGCTCGTCGCGAACGTGACCGAGCGCTCAATGCAGGGCAGCGACGGCTGGCGGGACAACACGTTAAGGCCGATCGTCGAAACCCGCGAGGCCGCTGCCTCGACTGCATCACCATCGATTGCCTCGAGGCCCACCGTCCGCGCCGCATTGCCAGACGCTTGGTGCAACATGAGCTCCGCGCGGCGCCCTGTCGCCGTCAGAACGGCTCTTCCTTCATGATAGTCGACGACGCGCAACCCCAGGACGCTTTCGGCGTCCTTTACGCTTGCATCCAGGTCTTCAACATTCAAAGCCATGTAGCTCTGGCGGGTGACCAGCGGTTTCATGAGCTCAAGCTCCCTCGTTCATTCCATTCTTGCGTTGTTTTTGTTCTTGGTTGGGTTTGGGCGGCGGCCAGTGATGCGCCTAGGCTGCGCTGGCCACGGCGACCTCATCGCGTACCGGATTGCGGAGCACGCCGAGACCTTCGATCTCGACCTCACAGATATCGCCACTCTTCATGAAGAGCTGCGGCTTGCGGGCGAAACCGACACCGGCCGGCGTACCCGTGATGATCAAATCGCCGGGCTCCAGCGTGATCGCCTCGCTGAGATAGAAGATCAGGTCCGCGAGCGGGAAGACAAGGTCGTTCGTGTTTGCCGACTGAACGACGACGCCATTGAGGCGCGTCTCGATCTTCAGCCCCTTGCCACCCGGCGGCAACTCGTCGGCCGTGACGAAGTCGGGGCCGAACGCGCCGGTGTCGTCGAAATTCTTGCCTACCGTCCATTGCGGCGACTTGAACTGGTAATCGCGGATCGAGCCGTCGTTGAAAATCGAGTAGCCGGCGACGTGGTCAAGCGCCGCTTCACGCGTGATGTGCCGACCGCCCTTCCCGATCACCGCGACGAGCTCGCCCTCGAAATCGAGCTGAGGCGAAACGAGAGGCCGCACGATGTCCTCGCCATGCCCGATCAGGCTGGACGCGAAGCGCGGGAACACCGCCGGGTAGCTCGGAACATCCTTGTAGGGACTCTCGGCCGCATGATCGACGTAGTTCAGCCCGACGCAAACGATCTTGGGCGGGCGGGCGATCGGCGGACGAAAGCGAAGACCAGTCTGATCCAGGCGCTTGCCACGCGGCGCTTGCGCCAGCGCGGCAAGCGCATCGGACCCATCCGCGAGGACTTTTCCAAGATCGATGGAGCCGAGATCGAAAAGTTCGGCGCCGTCACGCACGGCCAAGCCCGCCTGCTGACCCGAGACATAACTCACGTACCGCATCGCCATCTCCTTGATTGGATGCCGAGACGGTAACACTCAAAATCAGGAGGTCAACATATTTTCGAATATCTTACGCGCCCTCGATAATTATTCTGGCATCGCCTCTGGCGAAAGTACCCCGTCGGCCGCGAGCAGGATCTGTACGGTGCGATCCAGATGTCGGCGAATGAGGAAGACTGCTGCATCGGCATCGCGGGCGAGCGCGGCGTCTGCAATCTCACGATGCTCGGCGAGATGGTCGCGTGGTTCGCGCAGATACTGAACGGACAGGCGTCGATATCGATCGGCCTGATCGTAAAGTTGTTCGCGGAAGTGAAGCAGCCAGGGCGAGCCGCAGGCGGACACTAAGGTATGATGGAAGGCTCGGTGCCGCTTCTCCCATTCGGCATCGACCAGTCCGTCCGGCCCGAGTTTCGGCTTCTTGCTGAGTTCATGGAGAGAGCCGAGAATTGTCGCTTCCCAGGCATCATCACCCTTCTCGATCGACAATCTCATCCCCATCGCATCGAGTTCCTTGCGCATAAAGGTGATATCGAGAAGGTCCATCCTCGAAACCGGCGCGACGCGAAAGCCCTTGTGTTCCTCTAGGACCACAAGCCCATCGGAGGCCAGCTTCATCAGAGCCTCCCGCAACGGGCTGAGGCCAATCTCATAATGGGCCCGCAACTCCTCGAAACGCAGGCGCGCGCCGGGCTTCAATCGACATTCGAGAATGTCGCGCCGCAGGAGGTCATAGATGCCCGACATCCGCGTACGCCCCTTGGGTTCTTCGTTCGCCGCGCGAGGGAACTCGCGCTGGGTTGGGCGGACCACGTTCAAGATTGCCTCCACGTCATGAATATCGACATCGTGCTGGGATTGTAGCACAAGTCCTCAAGATATCACATGATATCTTTTATATTCGAAAATGTTTGACATAAGCGGAAATTCGCCTAGCCTCCCCCTCAATCGAGAAATGCGTACAGCGTCCGACTTGAAGGGAGAAACTAGCCGTGACCCAGAAGAACCATTCTGCGCTGATGGCACTCGCGCCTGCCGCTTTGCTGTCCCTCTGCCCCTTGAGCGCACTCGCCCAAGCAGCCGCCCCCGGTGAACCGATCAAAATCGGTGCCGTGGTGTCCGCCACGGGCGGGCTCGCTGGAGTCGGACTTCCCGAGCGGGAAGGCATTCTCATGGCCCAAAAGGTCCTAAATGCACGCGGCGGCGTGAATGGTCGGCCGATCGAAATCCTGGTCGAGGACGACGCATCCAGCCCGGATGTCGCCGTCAGCAAGGTCAACGCCCTGGTGCATTCGCAGAAGGTGAAGGCACTGATCGGCACCTCCGGTATTGCGCAGACCGTGGCCGTCGGCGGCATCACAGCGCCGCTGAAGCTGACACAGATCGCCTTCTCAGGGCTGGGGCCCGCCGTCGAACGCGAGCGGACCTGCCTGTTCCACATCACGCCGTCACAAGAGTTGAACGCGCGAGCGCTGCTCTCCTATGCGCGCGACATGAAGGCGACGAAGATCGGCGTCCTGCATGATTCCGGCTACGGCCAGGTCGTCTGGAACAGCATGAAGGATCTCGCCGGCGAATTCGGCGTCACCTGGTCCCAGGTCGAGAAATTCGAGATCGCTGCCACCGATCTGACGACGCAGGCCGCCAAGGTGAGGGCGAGCGCGCCGGATGCCGTCATCGTCATATCGACGTCTCCGATGCCCTTCCGCAATGCGCGGCAGGTGAGGCTCACGGCGCCGATCATCTCCGTCCACGGCACCGCGACCTATGACTACGTCAAGGCCATGGGCGATGCGGCCGACAACATCATCCACGCCGAGTTCCTGATCGCCGAAGACCCGCTGCCACATCAGCGCGAGTTCGTGGACCTGTTCCAGAAGGAACACGGCCGGCTGCCGAAGCATTTCGAGGCCGCGGGCTGGGATGCCGTGATGTCGCTGGCGCAGGCGCTCAAGACAGCCGGGCCCGATGCCACGAACGAAGCCCTCTGCAGCGCCATGCGCCGTCCCTACCAGGGCGTCATGGCGAAATTCGACTTTTCTGCCCCGGATATGGGCGGGCTGACGCTCGCCAGCTTCAACTACTCGAAGCTGGTCAAGGGCAAGTTCACACGCCTCGATTACTCCGCCGCAAAGTGACCGTGGAGGAGCAGGTGCCGAGCGCCTGCCTTCCCTACCGGACCTCTCATCATGTCAGCCAGTCTCGTCATGCAGGCGATCCTGTCCGGGATCACCAACGGCTTCGTCTATGCGCTGATCGGCATAGGCCTCGCCGTGATCTTCAAGGGCACCCAGATCATCAACGCGATGCAGGGCGAATTCGCCGTGATCGGCGCGATGGTCACCGTCTTCGCACTGGAGCCCGCCGGCCTGCCCTATGGCCTGTCGATCCTTCTGGGCGTCGTCTCAGGTGCCTCGGTGGGCCTCATCATCGACCGTCTGTTTGTGCAGCCTATGATGCGCCAGAGAGCCGGAGAGGAAAGCTTCCTGCTGCTCACCATCGGCCTTGCGGTCACGCTGTCCGCGGCCGTGCTCTACCTTGCAGGCCGTAACTCCTATCTGCTGCCGAGCTGGGGCGAGGAAGGCGTCATCGAGATCCTCGATGCCTTTCTGCAGATCCAGGCGCTCTGGTTGATCGGAGCCGCGATCATCGTCGTCGTTGCACTGCGCCTCTTCTACGGCAGGACGCTGCTTGGCCTGTCGATGATGGCAGCGTCCATGGATCCCGACGGCGCTGCCACGAACGGCATCAATGTTCAGCGGATGCGCTCCCTGACCTTCCTGCTCGGCGGCACGGTCGGGGCAATCGCAGGCATCCTTGTCGCTCCATTGATCGCGGTGAACTACCACATGGGCATTGCGCTGACGCTCAAGGGTTTCGCGGCCGCGATCCTTGGTGGATTGAGCAACCCGCTCGGAGCGGTACTCGGCGGCGTCACGCTCGGGCTGCTCGAATCCCTCGCCGTCGTCGGCTTTCCGTCCGGCTACAAGGACGTGATCGCGCTGGCGATGATGATCGTCATCATGATCGTCATGCCGAACGGCCTGCTGGGTCGTGTCGGACGGATCGGAGGCTAGCGCTATGGCCAACCTTCGTACCCCCCTGCTCCTTCTTCTTTTTGTCCTGGCCTGGGCTCTCGCGCCGCAGTTGCTGTCGCGACATCTGATCGATCTCTTCGTGTTCGCCGGGCTCTTCACGATTGGCGGTCTTGGTGTCGGGCTGCTGCTCGGTCAATGCGGGATCGTCAATCTGGCGCAAGCACTCTTCTACGGCATCGGCGCATACAGCTCGGCCTATGTCACGGTGCAACTCGGCTTGCCGAGCTCGGCCGGCTTCCTTGCCGGTATGGTGGTCAGCGCCCTGATCGCCGTCGCGGTCGGATGGCCGATCCTGCGCCTGACCGGATTCTTCCTGGCCCTCGCCACGCTCGCCCTTAGCCTGATCGGCAATGTTCTGTTCTTCGAATGGGACTGGCTGACCGGCGGCACGCTCGGCATCGGGGGTATTCCCAAGCTGAGCATATTCGGCTTCGCCTTCGATACGCCTGAGCGGATCTACTACCTGGTCTGGCCGGTCGCGATCCTCGTGTTGCTCCTCGCCGACAATCTCGTCCGTGGGCGCCCAGGCCTCGCGATGCGCGCCATGCGCGACGCCGCTCCAGCGGCCGAGGTCCTGGGCGTCGACATGCACATTCTCAAGACGGCGATGTTCGTCATTTGCGCCATCCTTGGCTCGCTCGCCGGATCACTCTTCGCGCACTACGTGTCTTACATCAGCGTGCAGAGCTTCACCGTGGAACGCTCGATCGCATTCCTCTTGATCCCGGTGGTCGCCGGCTCGACATCGGTCTGGGGGATCATTGCCGGCGCGTTGTTCGTCACCTTCGTTCCCGAACTCCTGAGCGGTCTCGGCGACATTCACCAGGTTCTGTTCGGCCTGGCGCTCGTGCTGGTCGTCACCCTCCTGCCTGAGGGGCTGATGGGAGGAGCCTATCGCCTCGTAGGGCTCCTGAAACGGAGGGTCGCCTGATGACTGCTGTCGTCGATCTGAAGCCCTTCACCGCGGATCAGGCGCAATTGCCGGCGACGCTGGAGCTGTCAGGCATCGCCCATAGCTTCGGCGGCTTCAAAGTGCTGACCGATGTCAATTTTGCCGTTCCGCAAGGCCGCATCGTCGGCTTGATCGGCCCGAACGGGTCGGGAAAGAGCACCTGCTTCAACATCGTTTCAGGCTTTTTACGCCCCAAGGCTGGCCGGGTTCTGCTGTCCGGGCGCGACATCGCAGCCGACAGTATCCAGGCGCGCACTCGTCACGGCCTGATGCGCACCTTCCAGACGCCGAAGGTGTTCGAGCGCATGTCGGTGCTGGAAAACGTGATGGTCGGCCTGCACCAGCAAGGTCGCAGCGGCATCATCGCGAGCATGCTGCGTACTCCCGCCGCCCGGCGCGAGCTCGATCAACTCCGCAATACCGCCGAGCAGGCGTGCCGCAAGTTCGGGCTGGACAGGCTTCTGGACGAGCAAACCGGGCGCCTCCCGGCCGGTCTGCGCCGTGTCGTGGAGCTTGCCCGCGCCTATGTCGGAGCGCCCCGGCTCATGCTGCTCGATGAGCCTTCCTCGGGCCTCAACACCGAGGAGATCGAGCAACTGCGCGGCTGGATCGCGATGCTCAACAGCGAGGGCATGACCATCCTCCTCGTCAGCCACGACATGGGGCTGATGACAATCGCGGACACCGTGCACGCCCTCTATTTCGGCGAGATCATCGCATCCGGGCCGATGGCCGCGATCCGGGCCCATCCCCGCGTGCGCGAAGCCTATCTGGGAGGCTGAGCGATGCTGCAGATCCAATCTCTACAAGCCGGCTACGGCGCCTTGCCCGTGCTGCACGGTATCGACATGTCAATCGGCAAGGACGAGGCGGTCGCCATCGTCGGGCCCAACGGGGCCGGCAAGACGACGCTCGTGCGAACTCTCTGCGGTCTGGTGAAGCCGATGGCCGGTCGCGTTCTCAAGGACGGCGCCGATCTGACGAACCTGCCGCCGCACCGACGGGCGGAGCGCGGCATCGCGGTTGTGCTCGAAAACAGAAACTTGTTCGTGGAGCTGACTGTCCGCGACAATCTGCGCTTGGCCGAAAGCGCAGGCGGAAAGGCTTCAGCAGGCGTTCCCCGCTTCAGCCTCGAGGAGGTGCTGACGCTCTTTCCCGCAGTGAAGGAGCGCTACCATACCTCAGTCGGGCTGCTCTCTGGCGGGCAGCAGCAGATGGTCGCCATTGCCCGCGCCCTGCTCCTTCAGCCCGACCTCCTGATCCTCGACGAACTCACGACGGGGCTCGCCCCGAAAATCGTCAAGGAAATCCTCGGCGTTCTCAACAACCTCCGGACCCAGGGCATGGCGATCCTGCTGGTCGAGCAGAGCATCACCATCGCCGCCGAGATGACGGACCGGGCCTATGTACTCTCCGTCGGCCGGGTCGCGCAGGAGATCAAGCGCGGCGAATGGCAAGCCGTCCTCGAGGACGACAGTCTCATCAAGGCCTACCTGCACGGCTGAGAGCGCTGCAGAACTTCACGACATCAAGTCAAGGAAACATCTCATGGAACTGGGGCTTTCAGGGCGTACCGCTTTGGTGTGCGGAGCCAGCAAAGGCATCGGCAAGGGCATTGCACGGGCGCTGGCGCGAGAAGGCGTCAATGTGGCGTTGCTCGCGCGCGGTCGCGAAGGTCTGGACGAGGCCGCAAGGCAAATCCGCGAGGAAACAGGTGTGTCCGTCGTCACGGTCTCGGCTGACATCACGCAAGCGGAATCTGTTGCCGCGGCTGCGCAGGCCCTGCGGGCGGAGCCAGGGTTTTCAACTCTCAACATCCTGATCAACAACGCTGGCGCCCCTGTCACGCGCAATGACAGGCAGGTTCTGTGGAACGATGACGAGTGGCGCGAACTCATCGAGGTCAAGACGCTTGGCGCGCTGCGCGTCATTCGCGAGTTCCTTCCGATGATGGCACGCGATGGCACTGGCCGCGTCATCAACATCACCGGTTCGTCAGGCATTGCGGTCTGGCGGCCTGCCATGCTGCATGGCTTGAACAATTCCGCGCTGATCCACACGACTGGCTATCTCGCCCAGGATCTCTGGAATGAACGCATCACGGTGAACGCCATCGTGCCGGGACTGGTCGGTACCGAGTTCCGCGAGGAATGGGCGGACGGCCTGGCAAAGCAGCAAGGCAAGACCCGCGAGCAGTTCCTCGCCGACTTCTGCCGCGAGCGCGGCATCTTCATGGAGCGCTGGGCCGAGGTCGATGAGGTCGCCGATCTGGCGCTGTTCATCGCATCCGACCGCGCCCGCTACATCAATGGCGCCAAGCTGAACATCGATGGTGGCTTCAGCGTCAACGCACGCTGAGGCTCGGGCACGCGCCCTAAAAACCCGGCAGCAGATATTCTCAGGAGAAACACCATGAGCCACCTCATTCGTCAGATGGGCTTCGTCGCCTTCACCACGCCCGATCCGGACGGTTCAGCGCGGGATCTCGCCGACCTCGTCGGCCTCAAGATCACTGGTCGGCGCGGCGACACCGTCTTCCTCTCTTCGAACGAGCGCCGTTGGGAAGTCGCGCTGACCCGGGGCGGAAGCCGCGCCACGCTGGCGATCGGGCTTGAAGCGTCCGATGCCGCGGCGGTCGACGAGATCGGACGGCGGGTGCGCTCGGAAGGACTGGAGATCCTGGATGACAGGCCGCTGCATGACGGCATCGAGCGTGCCATACGGTTCGCGACGCCCTGGGGGCCGATCTTCGAGGTCCACACGCCGGTCGCGCGCGATCAGGCACAGCGCCATATTGGACCTGGTGCGCGTGCCAAACGCATCGAGCACGTCAATCTCAAGGTTCCCGACCGGCTCGCCTTCAGTGATCTGTTGGTCAAGCTGCTCGGCATGGAGCTCTCGGATCGCACCGGCGGCGACGAATTCCGCTGGTTTCGGGCGGCGGATGGTTATCACCACACCGTTGCGCTTTGCCCGGGCGATGGCGAACTGCATCACTATGCCTTCGATTTTCATGCGCTTGAGGATCTTGCCGGCATCGCAGACGGGCTGGTCCTAAAGAACCGCTCGCTGCTGTGGGGGCCTGGGCGGCACGGCGCCGGCGGCAACGTCTTCCAGTACTATGTCGATCCCAATGGCTGCGTTGTCGAAATGTCGGTCGGCATGGACCGCATCGACAACGACCTTCTCTACGAACCACGCAGCTGGACGATTTCGCCGTCGCTCGCGGACCGTTGGATCAATCTCTGGGGCTCGCCGCCGCCGGCGACTTTCATCGATCCGGCGCTGGGCTTCGCGAAGCAGGCCGACACCGCCAACGTGGCATGAACCGGTCTCGCAATCGGCCCGCAGCAGACTGAAGTCAGCGGGCCGTTAGTGACCCTGAGACGCACCCATGCCGCCAAGCGCCGTGCACAGTACTTTCTGGAGAATGTCGATGCGAACCATGAAGGCCCTCAGGTTCGAGGCTTACGGACCACCCTCGGTCCTAGCCCTTCAAGACGCTCCCCTCCCCAAACCGGGGCCGGGTGAAGTTCTCGTCGAACTGCACGCGGCGGCCATAAATCCGAGCGATGTAAAGAATGTCGCCGGCTGGTTCGGAGCGTCACTTCCGCGTGTTCCGGGGCGGGATTATGCCGGCGTCGTCGTTTCCGGCGGCGGCTGGGAGGGCAAGGAAGTGTGGGGCAGCGGAGCGGGACTTGGCGTCACCCGCGATGGCGCTCACTCGCAGTATCTCGTCGTGGCCGCCGACGCGTTGTCCGAGAAGCCGTCCCATCTTTCAATGAAGCAGGCTGCGGCGATCGGAGTTCCCTATCTCGCCGCGTGGTCCGGGCTGGTCGATGGTGCAAACATCCAGGCCGGCGAGGTCGTGCTTGTCACCGGCGTCGCAGGTGCGGTCGGCCGGGCCGTGACCCAGATCGCTCATTGGAAGGGCGCGCGCGTTATTGGCGCAGATATCATCGACAGGCCCTCGGGCGCAGACATGTTCATCGACCTTCGAGAGAAGGACCTGCCGACCGAGGTTAAAGCGCTGACCGACGGCAAGGGCGTGGATGTGGTTTTCGATACGGTGGGTGGGGCGTTGTTCGAACCTTGCATCAAGTCGTTGCGCGTCGGCGGTCGCCAGGTTGCTATTGCGAGTGGAGGCAAGCGCCGCGTCGAACTTGATCTCGTCGATTTCTACCACAACCTCCAGCACCTGATCGGCGTCGACACCATGAAACTCACGGGTCCTCAAATCGCGGCAATGATGGACGCAATGCGGGTTGGGTTCGAGCTCGGCCATTTGCAGCCGCCTCCCGTCGAAACTTGGTCTCTGGACAATGCGATCGATGCTTACGTGGCCGTCGAAAGGGGCGGCACATCGACGAAGCAGGTACTCCTGCCGCGGTAAGTCCGCACGGGTACCAGGCTGGGGGACATCGACTAAGTGGCGCCAGCGTGTGGACCGAACCACCTCTTCCTTCGATCGCACCAGCCCACGCAGAAGCATGGATGGTGCTGATACCGTGCGGCAAATGTCCACCGCGCAGCATCCGTGCCGCGCAGGTTGAAACTACGGCTTGGCGGTGAATGCTGCGAAGCCGCGAACGAATTGCGCCAGCTTCTGGCGTGTTGCCTCATCTGTCAGCCGACCTTCCGGGTCGAATACGGTCTGCGCGCGCGCTACCAGCATGCGGCCGCCGAACCATGGTTTCGTCCCCAACGTGCGCAACACTGGCAGCCAGGCACCCTGCGCGAGTACGGTCCCGAAGCCGCCCGGCGATGCGCCGAGCACGGCGACCGGCTTGCCGCCGAACAGCCGTTCGATATCCGAACCCGGCCGGGTCAACCAGTCGATCGCGTTCTTGAACACGCCCGGCAACGAGTTGTTGTACTCAGGCGTGAACAGCAACAGGCCGTCCGCTTCGGCGAGCTGCTGCTTGAGCGCCTGCACCGCAGGCGGGATACCCAGCTCCCTTTCATCATCGCCGTTGTAGAGGGGAATTCCGTGGATGCTGCCTGCCGCCAGCGTCACGCCTTCTGGCGCCAGGTCGATCGCGGCACGAAGGAGCCCGGTGTTGAACGAAGCTTTCCTCAAACTGCCGGAGATTCCCAGAAGTCGTGTCATCGCTGATCCCTCGTCCCCGTGATCCGGCATTCGGCGGCACCGCCCAACCCAATGCTGACGCAAGCCCTTTGCTACGGCTACCATGTGTCGGAAACCACTTGGCTGGAAGCCGACGCAGACGGTTCTGCACGGCATCCGCAGAGAGAGGCAGGGGGCGCTGGGAGTGTCGCAAACCGCGGATGCCAACCGGCTCGACCGCTCGGTCGACGATTCAGTCGATCATATCCTTGGCCCCGGTCGCGCGCAGATCACACTGGTCGAATATGGCAGCTATGCCTGCCCGTATTGCCGGGCCGCCAATGAGCGCATCGCCGAAGTCCGCGACCAGCTCGGCGAGCGCCTGAGATACGTCTTCCGTCATCGGCCGCTGACCGACAGCGATATCGCGCTGCGCGCCGCCGAACTCGTTGAGCGTGCACAGACCGCCGAGCAGTTCTGGACCGCCCATGTCAAGCTGATGACCCGCTCGCAGGTACTGACGGAGGACGATCTCGAGGCGGTCGCCCGCGATCTCGGTCTCTCCGAGTTGAATCCCGAACGCGAGGCGCTGGAAGCACAGCGCTCCGCTGCCCGCGTCGAGGCCGACATCATCAGCTCGCATGCCAGCGGCGTGCGGTTCACGCCGACATTCTTCATCAACGAGCGCCGCTATGACGGTCCCTGGGACGAGAGTTCCTTTCTCGATGCGATGCTGGGGACCCTCGGCCACCGTTTCCGCGCCACCGCGCTCGACTTCGCGAGCTGGGGCCCCTCGGCCGGAATCCTGCTGCTGCTGGCGACGATCCTCGCGATCGCCCTGACGAACTCGCCGCTGGGACCGGCTTTCGAGGCCTTCTGGCATCGCGAGGCGGCGCTCTCCTTCGGAGAGGCCCGCTTCGGCATGTCGATCCAGCATTGGGTGAATGACGGCCTGCTCACAGTCTTCTTTCTGGTCGTCGGTCTGGAGATCAAGCGCGAGTTCACTGTCGGCCATCTCGCCGGCCGTCGCTCCGCTGCCCTGCCGATCGCCGGCGCGATCGGCGGCATGGTGGTTCCGGCCGCCTTGTACGTCCTTGTCCTGCCGGGCGGCCCCTGGTCGCATGGCTGGGGCGTGCCGATGGCGACCGACACTGCCTTCGCCATTGCGATCATCGCCATGATGGGCGCGCGGGTCCCGATCGCGCTGCGCATCTTCCTTACCGCTGCCGCCATCGTCGACGATATCGGGGCGATCATCGTCGTCGCGTTTTTCTACTCGGGCGAACTCCACTTTGGTTACCTGATAGCCGCGCTGGCTTTGACCGGCGGGCTTGCGGCCCTCAACCGCGCTCATGTCTATCGCGTCACCCCTTACGCGCTTGTCGGCGTCGCTCTCTGGGCCTGCATCTATGCTGGGGGCCTGCATGCGACGCTGGCCGGCGTCGTGCTGGCTCTCTTTATTCCGACCCGCCCCCCAGCCAATCTCGCTGCCCTGACGGCACAGGCTAATTCGATTATGCTCGCGGAAGCCGCCCATGGCGCCGAAGTACTGCGCCATGGGCCATCCACCCCGGCGCTGCGCGCACTCGATGCGATCCACGACCGCCTTGAATCACCCGCCGACAGGCTGCTGCGGCACGCTGGGGCCCGTTCGAGCTATCTGGTGCTGCCTCTGTTCGCGCTGGCGAATGCCGGTGTTGTCATCTCGACCGACGTCCTCGACGGACGCGGCATGCTGGTGCTTGCGATCGCCGCGGGGCTCGTGCTCGGCAAGCCGCTTGGAATGCTAGGAGCGGCAGCGCTGGCTGTCCGCGTCGGTATTGCGACTAAACCCGCGGAGTATTCCTGGCTTCAGCTCGCCGGCGCGAGCGCGCTCGCAGGTATCGGCTTCACGATGTCGCTCTTCATCGCTGGCGAGGCCTTTCTCGATCCCGGCGATTTCGCCGCCGCCAAGATCGCCGTCTTCGCGGCCTCGATTGCATCGGCCCTGCTAGGGGCGGCCGTGCTTTGGACAGCCGCTCAGAAGCTCAGCGTCCAACCGAATTAGCGGCGACTGCCGCAGAAACCTAGTGGGCGGATGCCGGAGTCCGGGGCGCCTGGGATTGCCACCGGCCCGCTTCCCCTTCGTCCCGGCCAACTTTGAACAGTTGTCGCATATACGCTTGATCGAATTCGGATCTCGGCATCAGACCAAAGCTTGGTGGGATTGCTGCAAAGTAGATCGTTCCGTTCGCCGCTCTCGCCTGGGACTGTAAGCGGGTCAGGTCGGCGACTGTTTGATACTTGACGAGCGTTTCTATGGCTCGCCGTGCGACGCCAATCGTCGTCTCCTGCGTCTCTGCGTATTCGGGCCCCAAGCGGCCATTGCGAATGAGGTATAACGTGCGAGCGCGCGGTTGGCCGAAGTACCGCTTCTCATAATCCGAAAGGCGCAGGTCCGGCGGGGCAAAAAACACCTGTGAGACGGTCGCCCCATCCACATGTAGTTCCTGGTGCGGCACCCCGTCGGCAAGCACGTCGAGGCGCACGGGCGGGAATATGGCTGGGAGCGCGGCCGACGCGAGCAGGATATCGATCATCCGATCACGCCGGTCCGGACGATTGCTTGCAGCGATCGCAGTCAGGTCCCAGATCACCGGTCGCTGCGCATCGATGTTGGTGGTTTGAATGAGCAGTCTGCGGCCAATGCCATATTCGTGCGCAATCGCATCAATCAACTCGTCGCTCATGTACCGCGCGATCAGTCGGCGCAAAGGTGCATTATCGTAAAGGCCGTTGCTGACCAGCCCCACGACCCCACGGTCGACATAGATGTCGCGATCGCCATAGGCCGTAAACACCTCAGCCAATTCCCGATCGTGCCTTGGGCCGAGAAAGGCGAACGGGGCTGCCAGCGCGCCCGTGCTGACACCTGTCACCACTTCGAACGCCGGTCGGCCCCCTCGCCTGCTCCAGCCGCTCAGGAAGCCGGCCGAGAACGCTCCGTCGGCACCGCCGCCCGAGATCGCAAGGAAATCTGCGCGCTGGAGAGCCTGTGCGGGGCGTTTTCCCGATAGCACGGCACGCCGTGTCTGTTCGTACTGAAGGGCGACGGCGGCCCTAATGTCTGCGCCCGGCTTGTCACCCCAGAAACGCGCAAGCTTTACGCCCTCGACGACGGCCGCCGGCGCGAGCGGAGCGGGCACCGCAGATCGCGGCATGCCTCCGACGCATCCCGACGAGAGCGCCACAGCACTGAGAACCCAGACATATCCGAGTAGTGACGTTTTCAACGCATTGAACGCCTAGAACTTGTAGGCAGCTGAAAGGTAGGTGAAATCTACGTCGTGCCCCCCAGCCCGGCGCAACGAACTTGCGGCATCAAGATGGACATAACCCGCATCCAGTTGGATGTGGCGATTGAGTTGCCAGGACGCATCGACCGTAAGTTGGCGCCCGGTAAATCGCCCCGGACGGCCCGCAGTTCCGGCGATCGGAGCTCCTGCACCAGTGTAGACTGCGTCGGCCGTCGTGTTGCGCCAAAGGAAATCGTAGCCGACACTGAAAGTCAGATTAGATGTCGGTTTGAAGCTGAGCGTCGGCTGCAGATCCATCACATTCGAAGGTCCCAGCAGCGCGGCCTGGTTGAAGTAGGCCAATTTCGGAAAAAGTGGGTTCAATGTGCCAAGTGTGCCGTCAGTGGCATTCTTGTCGCCGCTACCGATATCGGCTTTCAACCCAAGTCTGAATTTCCCACCGGCCAGATCCAGCGTGTACCCGGTGTCCGTCGACAGACCCCATGCCCGAATATCCTGCTGGCCAATGGTTCCGACCTGGCCAAGGATTTCCCAATCCCAATCCCAACCCGCCGCTGCGCCGAAGAAACGGGAGCCCAGTGTGTGGCGACGTTCCTCCCCCGCCGCATTCGCGTACCGCGCCCGCTCGTTCTCGAAACCCAGATAATACAGGTCGAGACGGCCGCCAGTCACAATATTTAGCGGCACCGTCGCATAGAGGCCCCAGAAGGCCTGGGCATGGTTTGACGCATCGTCAAAGCTGTCCCGCCGCTGCAGCACCGGTCGTGTCACGAACGCATCGAGACTTGTGCCTTCGAGCGTTGCGCTCAACCTGAAGCCATCGAAATTGCGCCGAACGTTGGGAGCGTCGCGGATCGAGACCAGACGCTGCGATCCGAACGCCATTTCCTGGCGCCCGATGCGCAGGAATGGATTGCGTTCGACGTTATCGCCAAGGGGCAATCGCAGATCGATAAATGCTTGTTGCAGGTCCGCGCGGTCGAGATAGGGCGGAGCTGGGAAATCCTTCCACGGCGCGAGATGGCTCCCGAACTGTACGAACGCGCGAAGATACTCGCCTGCGTGCAGATCGGCGTGTAACAGCACGCGCGGAAGCAGGTACCCGTTCGGCTTCTGCCCCTGTAATCCGAGATTGGGGTTCGAGTAGTATTCATACCGGGCCCTGAGTTCGCCCCCGAAGCCGAGGTACCAAGACGAATCAACCCCTCCCAGCGGAATATACTTGACGGGGTCCCACAGGTCCGTCCGGTTCGCCGGATCCCGCAGGTAGCGATAGTCCTCGTCATAGCGAAAAAGCTTGTAGCCTGGAGGCGTGAACTTTGGTGCCTCGGCTGGGTCGGCCTGCGCAGGTAAGGCCGCTCCCAGCAAAAGCAGGCCCGCCCATATTGCCAGAGAGCGGCCCATCTGCGCGTTGTCCGGCCTGGTCACATTCCGCATGGAGCCCCCGCCGCCGCTTCTTCAGCCGACACCGGCATGAACAACCTGAGCCGAGCGACTCTACGTGAAATGCCGGATGCGGCAAGGGTCGCACCTGGCCCCTCATCAACCGCGCTGCGAGTCGAGTTGCTCGTGGTTCTTCTCGACGTCCTGGGCTTTCAGGTAGCTTTCGACCTGGCAGGTCCGGCCCCGTGGAAGTCGAGCTAGCATTCACCTTGGCCCGCACATCGCGGGTGTGGGACCAAGCCCTTGGGCAGCACAACTTCAGCCTGTCGATTCCGCCAGATCCTGCAGGCGCTGCCTCATCTCGTCGTGACCGAGGATGGCGCCGAAGACGGGTGTGCCGGTGGCGAAGCTCCGACTCCTCACGAGGTCACCGGCCTCGACCGGATCGAATCCGATGCGGTCGATAAACCCTGCCACGAGACGGCGCGCGTCCGCATCGTTGCCCGCAAGCGCCAGCGAACGCCGACCGGGATGACCGGAGGGGCGCGCCTCCTCTTCGATCTCATGATAACCTATGTGATTGAAGCTGCGCACCAATCGCGCCTTGGGCAGATAATCCTGAACGATCTCGCTGCTGGATTTGCTCCCTTCGAATTCCGGAATCACGCCGTCCGTGGGGGCCCAGTAATTCATGACGTCGATGACGATCTTGCCCGCGAACATTTTGGGCTCCAGATCGCGATATTTCGACAGCGGAAGCGCCAGAATGACGATGTCTGCCGCCGCCGCTACGGCTTCGACCGTCGCAGGATGGGCTCCTGGCACCATGATTTCCAGAAGCAGAGCAATCTCTGCCGGAGGCTTGGACGTCGCAATTCGGACGTCATAGCCCGCAGCAACGGCACGGCGCGCGAGCGCCGTGCCGACACGTCCAGCTCCAACGATGCCAATGGTCTTTATGTCGCTACCCTGCATGGCACCTCACCCTAGCCTGGCTGCTTATTGCCGAGTTCGGCATCGACCAGCGGCTTGACCCGCGTGCCGAGCAACTCGATCGAACGCAAGAAGTCCTTCTGCGGGAGATGCCCAACGTCCATCTGAAAGAACTGGCGCATATGGCCGAGATGCTTGTGCAGTTCGACGATGCGCTCAGCGACTTCCTCCGGATCGCCTACAAAGAGTGCCCCCGCGCCGCTGGCCTCCTTGTCATAGTGGTTGCGCGGCGGAGGGGCGAACCCGCGAATCCTGCCGAGCGATTCCATGACGGCGTGCCAGTGGGTCCAGAATTTCTCCTTGGCCTGGACTGGGTCATCGCCAACGAAACCCGGGCTGGCGACCGAAATCTTGAGCTGCGCACTAGGTATTTGGGCCTGCGCGGCGGCGCGTCGGTAGAGTTCCGCCAACGGCGCGAAGCGTGCCGCCTGGCCGCCGATGATGGCGTAGGAAATGGGCAACCCGAGCAGGCCGGCACGCACAGAGGATTGCGGATTGCCGCCCGTGGCCAGCCAGATCGGCAGAAAACCGCTGTCGGGGCGAGGCACGACCAACGCTTCCTCCAGCGCCGGGCGATGTTTGCCGGTCCACGTGATGGCTTCGCTCTCGTTGATCTGGAGCAGCAGTTCGAGCTTCTCGGCGAAGAGCTCGTCATAATCGTTCAGGCTATGCCCGAAGAGCGGAAACGACTCCGTCGACGATCCCCGTCCAGCTGTGATTTCCGCGCGACCGTTCGACAATGCGTCGAGCGTCGCGAACTGCTGATAAACGCGCACGGGATCGTCCGTGCTGAGAACGGTCACAGCGCTGCCGAGTTTGATGGTCTTGGTCGCACTTGCCGCCGCCCCGAGCACAACCGTGGCAGCAGAAGCCGGCATCTCGCGGGTGTGATGTTCGCCGATCCCGAAGAAATCCAATCCGACTTCATCGGCGAGTTTGATGGCTTCCAGGAGATTGCGCATTGCGTCAGCCGTCGAGCCGAGCTCGCCCGTTGCAGGATCCCGCTGCACATCCCCGAAGCTGTAGATTCCTAGCTCCATAATCGTCGCTCCTTCGTCGGACGCGGACCTTGTGGCTTCACGTTTCCGCCGGTATATTTTCGTAACCTGGCCTAATATTGTGACCACACCGGACGGCGCAAGGAGGCACACTGGTGTTACCTGAGCACAGCGGATTGCTGGATATGTGCAAACCCGTTCGTCAAATCCTGGCCCGGGTCGGCGACAAATGGAGTGTGTTGATCGTGATGGGGCTGCGCGACGGTCCTCGCCGCTTCAACGAAATCAAGCGCGCCATTGGCTCGATTTCACAACGCATGCTGACATTGACCCTCAAGGGAATGGAAAGGGACGGCTTGGTCAGGAGAACGGTCACTCCCACAATGCCGCCCCGCGTCGACTATGAACTAACCGAGTTGGGCCATTCCCTGCGACAGCCGGTTGAGGAGCTGGGGCGATGGGCAATCGAGCACGAGCAGCGCATCGCAAAGGCGCAAGTACTCTTCGACGGACACGGTGTAGCCGACTGAGGGCGCCCCTTCACTCGCCGCTACAGGGCGAGGTCGGGATTGGCGACGAACTCCTTTGCAGCAGCGGCGCCGGTGGTCACCGCGCGCCTTCCTTCAGGCCGAGCACCTGCCATTCCCAGCGACGGCCGTCACGGAGAAACCAGGCAGCGGGGCACATGTCTCAGAGGTTTCCCGTCGCCTTGCCGATACGCCAGTAGATGCCGCCTCCGGTCATGCCGCCATCCACCGGCAGGTCAGCGCCGGTGATGAACGATGCGTCCGGCCCAAGCAGGAACAACACCGCTGCCGCAATCTCATCCGGATCGGCACCACGTGACAGCGGGGTAGCATCGCGGTTGCCTTCATAGAATTGCTTGGCACGGTTGGCGTCATGCTCAGCGTTCGGGCGCATAACCATTGGCGTTTCGACCAGCCCGGGACAAATCGAATTGACGCGGATGCCGCGATCCGCCAATTCCAAGGCTGCGGCACGGGTCAACCCGCGCAGGCCCCATTTGCTGGCGCAATAGGCTGCACTGAAATAGCCGATCAGCCCGGCTGTCGATGAGATGTTCACGATCGATCCGCCTGGCCGCATCAAGGGTGCGAGGGCCCGGATGGCGAGGAACGGACCATTGAGGTTGATGCCGAGCAATCGATCCCACTCTTGCGGGGTTGTCTGTGTCACGGTCTTGCGCAACGTAATGCCGGCATTGTTCACAAGCCCGTAGAGCTCCACCCCGTCCGCCTCGATATAGGCCGCCAGTTCGGCCCAGCATCCGGCCTCGGCCACATCAGCCTGAACGATGAAGAGGCGATCTTGCCACTCGGCTGTTGCCGCGCGGAGTTCATTCCAGCTTTCATCGGTTCTCGCCAGCACGTCCACGGCGTAGACAATCGCCCCGGCGCGCAGCAGGCGAATGACCTCTGCAGCGCCCTGGCCCCGGGCGCCGCCGGTCACGACAGCGGATTTTCCGATCCAATAGTCTTGCATTGCATGTTTCCTTCGGGCCCTGCGCCGTCGAAGACGACCTGACCGTAGTTGCAAGGATAGCCGCCAAGTAGCGGATCGATGCCGCGGCATGTATTGCCGACCTTGTCGGCACTCCTGCGATCACTCGCCGCCGGCGAGCGACACCACATTATCGCGGCTGCAATGTTGGCCGATCAGGACTTTGAGGCTCCGCCGTCTGTCGCGATGACATGCCCCGTGACATAGGATGAGACATCGGACGACAGATAGAGAACCGTGTTGGCGATATCCTGCGGCTGGCCGAGCCTGCCTGCGGGGATTTTCGCCAGATAAGCCTGATAGGTTGCCGGATCGCCATGCATCCAGCTGCTCATCGGCGTGTCGATGAAGCCAGGCGCGACTGCGTTGACGCGGATGCCTAGATGGCCCCATTCGAGCGCCAGGCATTGGGTCAGATGCGCGACCCCGGCCTTGGCCGATGCATAGTCAGCGCAGTTCGGGCGAGCCTTGATGCCCGCGTAGCTCGACAAGTTGATGATCGAGCCACTGCCTTGCTTCGCCATGGTCCGGGCGGCGGCCTGCGCGCCAAAAAACGAACCCTGAAGATTGATCGCAATGGTCTTGAGCCAGTCGTCGAGCTCCAGTTCGAGGGAGGCGCGCCGATTCAGCATTCCTGCGTTGTTGACCCAGATATCAAGGCTGCCATGACGAACAGCGACGTCGTCAGCCAGATCGCGAAGGGCATTCACATCCGTCACGTCCAGCTTCCGGAACTCGGCATTTTCCGGGAGCGTGTCCGGTGCCTGGATATCAGTGACGACAACGCGGACCCCCTGAGCTGCCAAGGCTCCGGCGGTGGCCCGGCCGATTCCGCCATTGGCGCCTGTGACGACCGCGACCTTGCCGGAAAGGTCGGAAAACTGAGCGTTCTTCATCGGTAAGCGATCCTGCTTTCAAGTCTGCATCTGCGTGCCGATGGCGGCGCGCATCGGTGATTTCTCGATCCGACGCGTGCGGCCTCTTGCGGCACTGCCTGTTTGGGCGCGTCCCGATTGATCTCGGGATCGCGCGGCTTCATCTCTGTTTTCAGACGTTGTCCGGCATCAGACGGCTCGATCGCGACAGGCCGTTGCCCATGGCCGGGGCTGCGATGTCGTTGAGGTCGACGCCAGCGGTTTCACGGATCATGAGTGACGCAAGACAGGCGACGAGCCCCAAGACCATGACATACCCGACATAGACATGGCCGAGGCCGATCGAGTTGAGCCATGTATTGAGATAGGGAGCCGTGCCGCCGAAGATCGCGACCGAGAGCGACGAGACAAACCCGACGCCGCGTGCGCGCGCCTGTGTCGGCACCTGTTCAGCCAGCAATGCTGGGAAGATCGCGGCGAGAAGGGCCCATGAGCCAAGACCCATCAACTGTGCAACGAACAGCGTCCACGGCTCGCTGGTGACGATCTTGGCGATCGGGATGCTGAAGACCACCACCGACAGCCCCCACGCCATCACCATCGGCTTGCGTCCGAAACGGTCGGACAGCAGCCCGCAGACAGGCAGCCACAGGACACAGGCAATCTGCGCCAGCAGGCTGGCAAAATAGGCGCCTGAAGGGTCCATTCCGTGAGTGGCGATCGCCGTCGCCGGTGCAAATGTCACCCAGGTGTAGTAGGCGGCATTGGACGCAGCGCCGAGCATGACGATGTTGAGCGCGATCCGAGCGGCCTGCTTTCCGGTGATCTCGGTCTTGCTATGTGCGGCTTCCGCCGCAGCGCTCTCTTCGAAGACCGCAGATTCCGTTGCGCTTCGCCGCAGAAACAGCGCGTAGACACCCAGCAGTGCGCCTACGGCAAAACCGGCGCGCCAGCCCCAGCTCTCCATGGCCGCCTTGCCAAGGGTGCTGGTCAGGAACGCGGCCAAGGCCGTCGCCGCCATCACGCCGATGGTCACACTGACGAAGACGCTGCTCGACCAGAAGCCGCGGCGCTCCTTCGGGGCAATCTCCGCGACATAGGTGAAGGCCACACCGGATTCGCCACCATGCGCCAAACCCTGAAGCAAGCGGCACAGGAACAGGAGAATGGATGCTCCGACGCCAATCTGTTGGTAGGTCGGGATTAAGGCAATGGCGAGACTGGTCAAAGCCAGCAGGCTCATCGTCATGATGAGCGTGAGCTTTCGACCGTAGCGGTCACCAATCGTCCCGAACACCCAGCCACCAACAGGCCTGGCGATGAACCCGCCGGCAAAAACGGCCAGAGTGGCGAGCAAGGCCGAAGCTTTGTCGGCATTGTCGAAGAGATTCATGGCGAGGTATACGGAAAAAATTCCGTATAGCGTCCAATCAAACCACTCAAGCGCATTACCGATAGATACAGCCTTGAGCGATTTCAACCGCTGAGTGCGATCGTCTATTATTGTCATTATGAAGACCTCCCTAGATATTCGTTATCGTTCTTACAGAAGATGCTCAGAGAACCACTGCGCGGCTGCGGCGCTGGTTTTGTCGAAATGCTCGCGGTACACCGCGTAGTGCCCGCCCGGCACCAGCATCAGCCGTTTCGGATGATGGGCCTCGTTGAACGCATCCTGCTGCAAATCGGTCGGTGTCAGCGCGTCATCCGTGGCCGCGATCATCAGCAAGGGCGCCGGCGCAATGCGCTTGATGTAGACGCCCGGCTCGTAAGTGCGCGCCAGTTCGAGCGAACGAAGCGTGATTTCGTTCACCCAGCCGTCGCAGCGAGCAGCTTCGCTGCTCATGTACTCGTAGGAATCCGCCTCGGGGTACGCCACAGCGGCCGTCGGATCCTTGTCGACGGTCCGGATTGTAGCCGGCGCCGCACCCGCAAACCGCGCTTCGCGATCCGCCTCCAATGCCGCGCGCAATCGAGAGGCCTTTTCGCCACTCGCCCGGCGTTGCGCCGCCTTGAAGCCGCTAATGGTCGGCACCTGGCTGACGACGCACTTCACCCGCTTGTCGACAGCCGCGACATAGAGCACATGACCGCCGCTGTAACTCGATCCCCAGATACCGACGCGGTCGCGGTCGATCTCGGGGCGCGTGCGCACATAGGAGATCGCTGCGCGAAAGTCCTCGACCTGCCGGTACGGGTCGATTTCCTGGCGCGGGAAGCCTTCGCTTTTGCCAAGATTGCGGAAGTCGAAGGTCAGGGCGGCCAGACCCGCATTGACGATGGCTGCGGCGTAGTCCTCCAGGTCTCCGCCAGCGACCATTCCCCAGCCATGCGCCAAGACCACGACCGGCAGCTCCTTCGCTGCCCGGTGCGGCAGGTAGAACGTGCCGCGGATCAGATCCCCGTCCAGCCGAAATTCAATCGGCTCGGACGATCCATCGAGTTTGATGCCGTCGCGTTCAGTGCTTGCCTGCATGCGCCATACCCCAATGAACTGCACCTTGTTTGCAGATTGGAAGCCAATCTTCACGGCCAAGGACATCCGATCAAGCTAGATTTCCCTGGACATCAATCGGTAATTCCGATTGATTGAGCCGGATCGCTCGCCAGTTGATCAGGTCGGAACGCGGCACTTGCGGTCGGAAGCACGAAACAGACAGGTTGCGCGCTGCGGCGCCCACCGATCGGCGATGGGGAAGAGTGATGGAGCTGCGCCAACTTGAGTGCTTTCTCGCTGTAGCCCAGGAACTGCACTTCGGTCGCGCTGCCGAACGGCTCTCGATGAGCCAGTCATCTGTGTCCGAAACGATCAAATCTCTGGAACGCGCGATCGGTGCGCCGGTCTTCGACCGGACCAGCCGCCGGGTCGCGCTGACGCAGCTGGGGGAGAACCTCAAGCGCGGCAGCGAGCCCGCCATCATTGCGCTGCGCGCCACCTATCTGGACTGCAAGCGCCAAGCCGCGGGCAAGATGCGCCAGATCAAGATCGGCTTTCTCGGAGGGGGCTTCTATGAACTCCATGCACCGCTGATCGCTGAGTTCAGCGCAAAGAACCGCGATGTGGAGCTGGAGTTCGTCGAGCTAACCTATTTCAACCACTTCTCAGCGGTGATCGACGGTACGGTGGATGCGGGCTTCTGCCGCCTCCCCCTAGGCACGGATGCCTTGCTCAGCGGCCCCATTGTGATGCGCGATCAACGGATGCTGTGTGTACCGCACGAGCACCCGTTCACACAGTTTGCATTGCTGGATCCCGAACGGCTGTCAGAGGAACGGCTTGTGCGCACGACGCCGGGGTCCATGCCAGAGGAATGGGATAATTTTCATTTCCCCAAGCACACCCCGCAGGGGAAGCCGATTGCTCACGGGCCCATTGTTCGCACCATTCGCGAAGCGATCTCCGCAGCCGGCGCAGGACAGGGACTTGTCATGCTGACCAAACGCGCAGCCGCCTACTATGCGACACCGGGTATCAGCTTTGTCGAGATTGACCTTCCGCCGACACCATCGGCACTGGTGTGGCGCCGCAACGACATCCGGCCGATCGTTCAGGATCTGAATGCGACCCTCGTGCGGATAGCGAAACGTCATGGCACGATGGCGTCTTGATGCCAATGCGTGAAGTGGCCCCAATGTTGTGCGCCGAAGCGGAGTGACGTTGCCCGCCTTGGGCCGAACGCGCGCTGGTCATTCGAATTCGTCTCCGACCACTTCACGGATGGCCACGGCTTCCGGATCATCGATGACTGCACGCGTGAGAACCTGGCGCTGATCGCCGATACCACGCTGTCTGGCCTTCCAGTCGCACGCGAACTCGATCGGGTGATCGGCGAGCGCGGCAGACCGAAGATGACCGTCAGCGACAACGGCAGCGAGGTCACCAGCAACGCGATCCTTACATGGACGGATCACCACGTCGGCCACGACGCTATTCTCACCCGCGCCGTTGAGATAGCGCGCGGCCAATGGGGCGAGTTCGCGACCACCTTGTCGAAGCCTGACGCGAGATCGCGAGGACGCTGGCATTAAGCCGGATCGCGTCACGCAACGCCGTCTGCTCGGCCAACGGTATCAGATACTACGTCATGAGATTGCCGCCAGTTGGATAGACCTCCGGCGATGGGCGCTTCGAGCCGGCGGCCGCGAGCAGACGGCCGGCCGCGGCATCGCTGTTGAACTCCCACGGTGAGAACATTGGCACGTGCTCCCACTGCCTCACGGCATGGCCAATGGTGGGGCCGCTCTCAAAGATGATCGGCTTCAGCCCGCGTTCGATGGCATGGGCGCCAACGAAACGGGGAAACCGTCAATCCATAATCTAGAAATACGAAAATGGATCGTCGAAGCCGTATCCATCAATTCGCAAAACAGAATCCATCACCGCGCGCTTCCGATCCTTTCCAGAGAATGATTCCACGGGCATCATTTGCACTGGGACGAGTCGCAAACTCGGCTGACGAACCACAGTCAGCCTCCGAAAAGGCGCAGATGGACGCAGCCGAATTCCGTGCAACTCGCAAGGCGCTGGGCCTCACTCAAATGGGGTTTTGCAAGGCCTTTGGCGTAGCGCGGAGAACCGCGCAGAATTGGGAAAAAAAGGGCCCTCCCGAGTATATCGGCCGACTACTTGCCACCGCTCTGGCGGCGAACGTCCAACCTCCCGGCAATGCACCCGGCAATTGCCAGCAGGCGGATGAAGCGCTGCTGAAACTGTCTCCTGGATTGGAGGCACTGCTCGCCTCGGCTACGGCGTCAGGCTGGTCGAGAGCAGTCGTGCTGAGCGCGATCGAGATGTGGGCGCGTCAGTCAGCATGAACATGTCGCCTCACGGCATTTCCCGCAAACTTGCAATGTGGGCGGCCTCCCTCCCAACGGAGGTTCGCCAGCGCGTTAACCATACTTTTCAGTAAATCGTTTGGTTAAAACTTTATGGTTGAAGGCGCACATTATGCGCCTCATAATCCAATCATTCCTCAGCCTGCACCACCGCCCTGCCCTCCCAGGTCAGCGCATTGCCCGCCCAGGAGCTCCCTATGGCCATGTTTAGTTCATCGGGGCAGCGCCCCGAATTGCAGCCGCGCGTCTATTCGCAAGTCATCCCAGGTTATCACGACGAACATTTCGACAGCGCAAAGACCGGCGGCCGCTTCCCTGTCGCTACATTCAACGAAGCGCTTCTATTGAAGCATCTCGAAGCAGATCCAAGGATCGTTAGCTATTCAAGAATAGACTTGTCGCACTTGGCAGAACATTCAGTCCCAGAAGAGCTATACGATCTACCCTTGCTTCAATTTCAGCACTTCTCCGGACGCTATGCTATCTTGATTTGCACCTCTGAGCAGCATTTGGACACAACAACGGCCCGTGCATTGCAGAGCCTTGAACATCAAATGGCGTCAGTCGGGCGATGGCTACTAGTCCGCGAGCCAGACTGGCTTACTCGCGATCCACGCCGGCGAACTGTCGAGACGATCTGCGATTGCAGATTTGAGTTCATAAGCCACGGTGATCGCCTGTCCCTCCTGCGCGAACTCGACCGGACCGGAGCTCTCGATCTCTGTGATTGCGCGGAGTTCGTAACTTCACCTCGACCAGTGGAGGCCGTTCTCTCGCTTGCGGTGCACGGCGAGATCTATCTCGACGTCAACGCACCTCTGACTCTGCACTCGGTGATCCGCCCGAGCGGTCAGTGATCCCGACATCTAGATCCACAATTTTCAGTTGGTCGAAAGGCAAGCAAATGAAACAGCCCCGCAACCCGTGCCCACTCGTCTTTGACATCAACAGAATCGAAGATCTCTTGCGCGATCTTCATCAAATCAGCCGCGGGCACGGCCCAACGCGGGCCGACCTGGTCGATGCCCCCACGCTCTATGAGGCACAGCTCACCCCCCGCCCGGTCGCCTGCCTCGCCGGGCTTGTCGACACGCATCCACTCCTCCGTGGCGGGCCGATTGTGACCTCTGCGGTTGTCGCCTTAGATCCTGCGGGCCTATGGGCCAGAACGCTCTCGCGGTTCTACAACCTAGCAAATGCGCGCAAATTCGATGCGTAGCGGCCCGTGAGCGTCGGCTCCGGGCACACCAAGACCGGCAACAGCTCGGCTCCCTACCCCAGAAGGATTTTTACCCGGGTCCGGTTCTATCGGAGAGTTTCGCCATGCGTTTCGATGAAGAAGCCAATCGGAAACCCGCTCAGGGTGAGCGCCAGACTAAAAAGAAGAGACCGGTTGATCGCCCTTCGACATTGAAGGCGCTTGGCCGGCACATGTTGGCAGAAAGCATATCGCCGCAACTGCGGCAGCGAATGACGCGAGAGCCAGGCTTTGCTCTCGTCATCGAAACACCTTCGGCATCGTGGTGTGAAACGATTGCGGCGGCGGCCGCCGAGCTCCGCGGATGGTCGACCCAATACGTCCACGATGGCTCCAACAAGAACCATAAGCCAAGCTATAGAAGTCGCGACGCAGTTGAGGCGCTGAGTTGTGGCAGAGCGCTACTTGGAGTTTCGCCAGATCCGCGGGCCCATTTGCCGTCCGGTCTGGTCCAGGCGGCCGATGCCTGGATCGCCGTTCCCCCGCCAGCCCGCGCAACGATTGCCGCGGTAATAGCAGCCGTAACCGGCCGTGGCATCATATCGCTTCCGGAAGACGTAGCCGCCGGCCTCGATCACGATGACATCGTCTCGGCGATCAGACGCGGCAGCACTGCCCGCAGTTGTCGTGAACGACTGGCAGCGGCTCGCCAAAGTAAAATGGCCGAGTATACGAACGCGGGGATCCCCAGAATTGAGGAACTGTGCGGCTACGGTGCAGCTCGTGCCTGGGCAACAGATCTGATCAACGGATTTGCCGATTTTCGAGCCGACAAGATCGCCTTCGGCGCGCTTCAGTCCCGCGTAGTCCTCGCCTCTGATCCAGGACTCGGGAAGACCACATTCGCCAAGGCACTCGCAAGGAGCCTCGAGGTCCCTTTGGTATCGTCGTCCATTGCCGCGCTCTTTTCCACCGGCGAGGGCCATCTCGGCGATGTCATCCGCTCGCTCGATCAAACATTTAGGGAGGCCCGGTCTTCGGCACCGTCCGTCCTTCTTCTCGACGAACTCGACGCCCTGCCAGATCGCGCAACGATGCATGGCCGCGCCCGCGAGTTCTGGACACCCGTCGTCGCGCGATTTCTGACAGCACTCGATGCACTGGCTGACGCGCACGTGGTGGTGGTCGGCGCTACGAACTACGCCGACAAATTGGACGGCGCCCTGATCCGCTCGGGCCGGTTGGAAAAGGTTATCAGGATCGGCCCGCCCTCTCCCGCCGACATTGCCCACATCCTCCGGCAACAACTCGGGCGAGATCTTTTAAAGGCCAACCTAGCCCCGCTGGCGTACTTGGCGCTCGGTCGGACCGGTGCGGATATCGTGTCAGCGGTCAAATCGGCACGCGCTTTTGCGCGGCAAGACGGGCGAAGCCTCGCACTAAGCGACCTTCGACGCGCACTCCTGCCAGCGGACAGCCGATCGGCACCAGTCTTGGGTCGTATTGCCCGACATGAAGCCGGCCACGCCGTCGCAACAATCCTGCTGACGAGCAAAACGCTTCAGTATGTCTCCCTGGTTTCCGACGCAAAGTCCGAGGGGCGGAGCATGTCGAGTACTGGCCCTGACGGCATGGTACGCCTTGAGGACGTTGAAGCCGAAATCATCTGCCAGCTTGCCGGGCGAGCAGCCGAGGAGGTCTTGGTCGGGGACATTTCCGCCGGAGGCATATCGGATCTTGAGGCCGCAACGCGATTAGTCATCCTGCTTCACGCTGGATCAGGTTTGCGGGGCAAACTCACCCACTTATTTGAAACCAGCGCCAGCAGGACTCTCGCAGAACACCCACACCTGAGGAGCGTCGTCGAACGAGACCTTCGCAGACTCCATAAGCGAGCGATCGCTTTTGTCCGAGCCAACCGAAGAACAATAGAAGCTGTGGCCGACGCCCTCGTCGCGCAGTCAGTCGTGACCGGAGATTTCGTCATGAACCTGGTCAGGACAGCTTCCTCAAAGAGCGACCAGTTCGCTTAGCCGAACCGTCACCAAAGACGCGGCTGCGGCGGCCCCAGCCTTGCGTAGAAGCGCCCGAACCAGCCACAGCTTCAGATGGCATGGCAAGCCCGCAGCAAGATTTCATTCTGATTCTCACGCGCAGCCGGCAGCGCGTTGCCAAGGCCTCGACAAGTATCTCGTCATCAGACCGCCCCCCATAGTCACTGGCATCGAGAGATCTGCCAACAAGCCCCTCATTATTTCTATCAAAAGGGAGTACTGTAATGCGTCTTCTTGTACTTTCGGATATTCATTTGGAATTCGGCTCGTTCTCGCTTCCAGAAAAGCTGGACGATTTCGACGTTGCAGTATTCGCAGGTGATATCGGTCGGCCAATTGTCCAAGCCATACAATGGATCGAGCAGCAACGACGAGGCCCACTAAGGGGGCGTCCCGCAGTTTTCGTGGTGGGCAATCACGAGCTTTATGGCTCAGAAATCAACGCTGCGCTGAGCGATGGTATCGCAATGGCCGAACGATACGGGATTCACATGCTCGCGCCCGGCTGCGTCGTTCTGGGTGGAACCCGCTTCATCGGCGCGACGCTATGGACTGACTATGATCTCTATGGAAATCCAGCTGGCTCGCGACGCGTGGCCCGGCGCGCAATGAACGATCACGGGCTGATCCAAATCTCGGAAAATGAAGGAAAGCGCCTCTTCACACCCGAAGACGCTGAAGCAGCTCACAGGAGCGAATTGGCCTTCATCACGCGACAACTCGCGCAGCCGTTTTCGGGTGCAACAGTCATGGTTACCCATCACGCACCGCACCCCGGCTCAATCCAACCACGATACCGCGGCGATCCTTTGTCGCCCGCGTTTACGTCCGATCTTTCCGCTCTTATCGAGCGATATCAGCCGGAACTCTGGATCCACGGACATGATCATGGCTCGCATGATTATCGCGTCGGGCTGACCAGAGTCGTGAGCAATCAAGCTGGGTATCCACTCCGCGGCGGTGGTCGCGAAAACCCGAGCTTCAACCCCTGCCTGATCGTTGATGTCGGCAAGCCAACCTAACCGCGGCAGACCCAGTGAAGGCATTTCGCGCGCGCTAGACAGACCGGACGCCCTTAAATCAGGGATTGGAGGCAGGCGATGCCACCCCTCGCTGAAGGACCTAAATCAGCCCATGCAGACCTGCTTCGACTGAAAAACGGATGGTGCCCAAGTGAAAGTGACCTGGCGCATGCAGTGCAGTTGGACGAGTGGTTGCCGGTCATGGACCGCGCAACCGACCTAACGGCACTCCTGGGACAATCGGTCGGCCATCTTACTCTCGGCGACAAGATCATCGCGACCAGTCAGGTCCTTTGGCTCAGCGAAGATAGGACGATCGCGCGCACGGTGAGCCGCTGGTATCGCCGTGGAAAATGCGGACTGCCTGTCGCCGACGCGCGCCCAATTGAAACATATACGGGCAGCCCATGATTTCTGTCATTCGACAGACAGCGAGGCACGCCTCTGCGGTTGGCCCTATTCCTTCCATTATCGGCTCACGCGTCAAAATTCTTGAAGGCCTCAGATGGATTAGGCGGTCGGCCCAGAGAATATTTCCATTGCCCTATCCAAAAGCGCTCGCAGGAAAGAGCAAGGATTGCGATATCGCTCCTTCGCGATAGAGGATCTGACTTATTGATTGTAGTCTTACCAAGGTTGGATTGCGATATTGATCAATTAATTCTCTGCCATAGACGACACATTGCTTGCTGAAAAAAAAATTCTGAAATTTATGCTGATCGATTATAGTGCGAATCAGATGAATCAGATATCGTATTCTTCAATCGCCTTCTCGCATGGAGTTTCTACCTGTGAGGCGGCAAAAGGAACGCAGCGCCAGGGTGCCAGCCCTGACGCTGCGTCGGCCTCATCAGGCCACGGAGCGATGCTTTTCGCGTCAAGTACGCTTCGCCACAGACAAAGCCAGGAGGACCCCAGTGACGAAGCTCTGAAGAATTAAATCTTCAAACCTTGTTTAGCCGCGCTCAGTCCTTGAGACGCGCTGAATAATCACGCCTCAATCTGCGATATATACCAAACGAACTTAAGTTTCAACCTTCTTAGTACAAGATTGAGCTATGAATTATACACGCAACATCGTCTATATCGCGGATAAATCAAGAAAGATACAGAAAGTGGACAATATGAAAGAATCACCGATATTACTCCGAAATATCAGTGATGACTCTCAGAATATGACTATCATAAATACATATAAACAATACAATTATACTTCTGAATCGATAATACGTTGCCCTGAATAGAGATACTCTCTTAAGGAGGCAGAGACATGACCTAAAAGAATCGTGAATTAAGGCGCCCAACTCAGCAAAGCGGGGTGCTCTGATTGCCATTTCCGGAAGTATCTAGGTCAGGCACGACCTATCTGCGCATGACATCTTACCCTGTCAACGCAGACTAGGCCGGCATGACGAGGGTAGAGCCATGCCTGGTTTCCAGAATGCCACCGCGCAGACGTTCGAACAGATGAGTTATCCCGATGAGCCTGCACTGCCCTGGCGGGAGGTAGCGCCGTCGACAGCAACATTGCGCCCGAGTCCAATCCCGCGCGGCGCGGAGCGCCCAGCGATTGTGACTCCATGGGATCGCCGTCTCATGCTGCCGTTCAGCGGCCTTGAGGGGCAGGCAGCCTATGTGCTGATGGCGCGCCCTGACTGCCTTACCTTGCACGAACAGCCCGCCCGCGTGGCATATCGTGACTATGCGGGCGCCGAGCGTCATCACACCTTTGATCTCTTGATGACCCAACGCTCGGGTGGCCGGATTGCGGTCGCCGTGAAACCTCATGAGATCGCTAAAAAAGCAAAAACTAAGGAACTTCTGACACACATCGCGTCGCAAATGGACCCTAAATTTGCGACCGGCGTACTACTGCTGACCGAGGTGGAGCTGTCACCTTGCAAGGTCGCAAATGCCACGCTGATCCATCACTCTAGGCGTGATCCCGACCCAGCCCTAGATCGTGTCCTTCATGCCGCCGCGAGCCAGCTTAGTGGCGCGACGACGATCGATGGCCTGATCAATCTGGCGAGGCTCACTCATCATGACCAAGGGTTCTATACCGTCGCGCGCGCAATCGGCGATGGCAGTTTCGAACTTCTGAGCCCCGGTCGGATCGGGCGTCAGTCCTGGGTTCGCTATACCGGCGCCAACACGAGGCTCGCATCATGAACATCGCCCCGCCTCCTCGGATCGCCTATGGTCGCTACGATCGCATTACGATAGGCGCAATCGCCTATACGTCCATCAGCACCGATGACCGTGGGCAATATCTGCGGCGCGTGGACGATTCTGAACTGGTCGAGTGGTTCACCCACGAGGAGTTGGCCAAACTCGAACGTTCGCGCAACTACCGTTATGAGCGCGATTATTTCAACCATGGAAAGGTCAGGGCGCGTCAACGGAGCGGTGTTGAGAATTTTGGAATGATTCCGCGCGAAGAGCAGCCTAGTATTCTCTGGAAATGGGAATACTGCAATCGCTTTCAAGCGATGGTGAATGATGGCAAAGCCCTGCGCAGCAACGAGGGCATGGAAGAAGCCATCGCGCGAATTACTCCAGATGTGATTAAGCTGGACTGCGCGAAAGTCGGGGTTGCTCCGAAGAAAAAGAAAGGCCTGAAGCCTCGAAAGGATGGCAGGCCGAGAAAGGGACGCTCGGGGCGGAGTTCCGGGCTTCGCGACGTCCCGACTTACAGAACCCTGCAACGGTGGCTAGCGATTCTGGATTCATGCGGGTGGGAGATTGAAAGTCTTCGGGACAACTATCGGCATCGCGGCAATCACACTGAAAGGCACCCGTCGGAAATAATTGAGCTGCTGAGCGAGCATGCTCGCAATTTTGCCAGTCAGGCCCGGAAGCCCAAAGCGTTCCATTACGATCAACTGGACAAGGCCGTTACGTCACTCAACGGCGTGAGAGCTTCAGAAGTGCGGATTCCGACGAATTCGGCGGGCAATTCCGATATGAATTCGGCACCCTGTTCCGATTTCATTCCGGCACCCCATTCCGATTTGAAGCCGGCAGGTGCGAGGTGATTTGCCTGGGTCGTTCGTGATGATTGTCGTGGATGGATTT
>NZ_JBFRHE010000017.1:0-108101 GCF_052115715.1 Allobosea sp. 2KB_26 | reverse complement strand
ACCGATCTCTCGGCTACAAGGCCCGAAGCTCTCATGAAGCGCAGTAGAGCGGCCCCGCCAGCGGCGGCGCCGTCTCGATGGCCGCGTTATAGGCCCCGCCCTCTCCACCTGTCAACGCCAAAACAAAACTTTTCCGACAGTTCCGTGACAGGGCCTCTTATTTTGGCGCCCCGTCGCCGAGAGCGCCGAAATAAAACCAATGATCGCAATGCCTTGCTGAGTTATCCACTTCCCGGGCCCGGATCTGCTCCATTCCGAGGCGCGGGACGCCGCCATCGACGGCAGCGAAGGTCCTTCTCACGCGCACCGTCTTGGGGGCGATCCCGGACAGCGACCGGCCATTCCCACGACATGCCCGAGGATCTGCGCTGCCGGTCTGGACGCCGAACGCGGCGCTCTGCACATTCCCAGGTCTGCCTCGCTTCCGCTCGCGGCAGTCCAGGACGCCCGCCGGCAACAAGCCGGTGCGCGGACTGAACCGCATCACGAGCGGATTCACACTGTGCCGGAGAATACTATGCCTGAGATCATCGTGATCGGTGCCGGAGTCCTCGGAACCTCGGTCGCCTACCGCCTCGCGCTCGCGGGCGCGCGCGTTACCGTGCTTGAGGCGACACGGGTCGGCGGCGGCACGTCCGGCATCAGCTTCGCCTGGACCAACGCCTGCAACAAGGAGCCTCGCAGCTATCACGACCTGAACGTCGCCGGCATGAAGGCGCACGCAGCATTGAAGGAGGAGTTTGGCGCAACACCCTGGTGGCATGGCGGCGGTCGCGTCGAATGGAAGGCAGAGGCCGAGCGCGACGCTCAGCGCACCAAGGTTTCGCGCCTGCAGAACTGGAGCTACGCGGCCGAGTGGATCGACCGCAAGCAGCTGCTCGAACTCGAGCCGGACATCGATCCTCAGGCGATCGGTGATGCGCCCATCGCCTGGTACCCGAGCGATGGCTGGCTCGACCCGGTCGTCTATGCCCACGCCATGATGCGCGCGGCATCCCGGCTTGGCGCGCAGCTGAGGACACAGACCAGAGTGAAGGCCCTCCTCGTCGAAGGGGGCAAGGTCAAAGGCGTGCGCTGCGAAACCGGCGAGACATTCCATGCCGATATGGTGGTGAACTGCACCGGCCGCTGGTCCAACGACACGATCGGCACTTCTGCACCCAATATCCCGCTGGAACCCACGGTCGGCTTCCTGGTCTTCACTCCACCCGTGCCGGCTTCGATCCAGCGCGTGATCTCGTCGCCGCTTTGCGATTTCCGACCGGATGGCGCGGGAAGGCTGATGGTGCACTGGGGAGCAGCCGACGCGCAGGTGACGCCCGAGGTCAGCGAGCATCCCGGCATGGCGCAGGCTGCGATCGTGATCGAGCGGCTCACGAAGATCCTTCCCGGTATTGCACCAATCAAGCCCGAAGCCACGCGCGTCACCCAGCGCCCCATCCCCAGGGATGGCCTATCGGCCATCGGGCCCGTACCTGGCCTCGACGGCTATTATTTGATGGTCACGCATAGCGGCGCGACGCTCTCGCCGGCGCTCGGGGCCATGGCCGCGGACGAGATCCTGACCGGCATCGAACGGCAGGAGCTCGCCGATTTCCGCCCCGCGCGTTTCTTCACATAGAATAGGAAGCCGCGGCGGCACTCGGAAAGTCGTTCAGCCGGGTGGTTGCCGCGCCACACGATGGGAGGGCAAGCCGTGACGGAGCTTCACGACCTTCAGCGCTTCGTTACCGCCCAGGAGCCGATCTTCGAAACCGCTCTTGCCGAGCTGCGAGCAGGCCGGAAGCGGACCCACTGGATGTGGTTCGTCTTCCCGCAGCTGCGCGGCCTCGGCCTTTCGCCGACGGCAGCGCGCTACGGCCTGGCCTCGCTGGCGGAAGCGCGTGCCTATCTCGCCGATCCCGTCCTCGGTCCCCGCCTCGTCGCGTGCACCGCCGCGATCCTGGAGATCGAGGGCCAATCGGCGCACACCATCTTCGGCTCCCCCGACGACATGAAGCTGCGCTCCAGCATGACGCTTTTTGCGCTGGCCTCGGGCAGCGACGGCACCATCTTCCAGCGAGGCCTGCAGCGCTTTTTCGACGGCAAGCCAGATCAGCGCACGCTCGATCTGATCGGGAGCCCCGGGGGCGGGGCGACAACGTAATCTCCTAGCGGCGAGGCCGCTCACAAAGTTCCGCGGAAACAGATCCCAGAGAGGGAAACTGCAATTGCGGCGATGGGCTAGCCGAACGCGCTCCCCGACCGCCTGTCGCCACGCTTCGAGCGCGCCAGGGCTTCGAGCTCGCTGACCATTCGCTCCGGCGTCTCACATGGCAGGGCGCCGAGCGCCGAAATCTCGCGGGTCACGTCGACCGGCAACCCGGAGTTCGAATCGTCAGGAATCTGATTCAGCCGGCCGCCAATGCAGACCGGGATGGACCGCCCCGCCCGCTCGAGTGCGCCCAACACCTCGGTCGCGAACCGAAGGGCGATGCCGTTATATGTGCTGATGGCGATGACATCGCATCCCTGTGACAGCGCGATCTCGACCAGATCATCGGGGTCCACCGAGGTGCCGCCATCGACAGCCTCGACTCCGAGGTTCGTAAGGAGGTGCTCGATCAGATTCTTGCCGTGCTCGTGGACATCGCTGCTGGCAACACAAACCTTGAGACCGCTCGCTCCGAGCAGCGACCGGGCGGCGACCGGGACCTTCGCGACCCAGGAGTCTGTAGCGTGCTGCAGCTCCTCGACCCATTCGGCGAGCACGATGGCGCGCCGGCCGCCCCACGCCGCACGGTCGATCGAGCCCGCACCATAGAGTGCCTCCAGGCGCTTCGGGCCGATCCGGCGCAAGGCCAGCATGAGAGCTGCAGGGTCACGCGTGTCGATTCCAGCCTCCTGCAGGCCCGTCAAAACCTTGCCGGCAAAGGCCCGGCCGCCGGCGATGAGGCTTGCGGCCATCCCGTCGACCAAAGCCAGGTCGATCAGGCCGAGATTGGCGGACGCGTGCTCGACCATCCGGGCTGCGAAGACCTGTGCATCGATGATTTCGTCGGTATCGGGGATGCGCTCGTTCTCGGTCACCGGAACGGGATTGATCGCATGCCCGCTCGCCCGGCGCTGCAGCGACCAGATATCGGCCTGGAGGTAGCTCGCCAGACTTGCGAAATTCCCGGCCGGCGTGGATCTGTAACTCACCGTGTTGCCGAAGATCATGCTTCCCGGCGTGTCCGACACCTGCATCAGTGCGTGGTGGAAGGCGAGCCGCATAAGCGGCGCCGTGAAATGGTGCCCGTAGCAATGCGAGACCCTGGCACCGATCAACTCGTCGACGATGTATTTCTCGATCAGAACCATGCCGAGCGCCGAACTCATATCGGCGAAAAGACCTGCGAAGCCGTCGTCAAGATTGGAATGAACCAGCACTTCGACCGGCTGGGCGGCGATCAGCCCAAGCGCCGTGACGGTCGCCTCCGTGGTGGCGACATCGTCGTCCCAATCGGGGAGGCGGAACGTGAAATATTGGCCGAGGTTCCCGACAGTGGTGACCCCGGCTGCCAGCGCGGCCCGGGTATTCTCCACGGCGCCGGGTAACCCCAGCATGAAATCGCCGAAATGCGCCGCGGCCGGCACCACGCCGGTGATCCGCGAAAAGTCCTCCGGCCCGTCGAGGACGATGCCGGTGCCGCGCGGACGCTGGGAGCGCTGGGCAAGCGGATACCCCATCGACCAGTCCAGGGTGATACCGAAGCGATCGACCACCGTGCCGAGCCTGGCGCAGCTCTCATGCACGGTCCTGATCGCGTCCAGCGTTCTGTCGACGCTGCGAAAGCCGATATGGGCGTGCTGCATGATGCGGCCCTGAACGGCCGCCTGGCGCTTGTAGGCCGCCTCGGAAGCAACACCCATCGTGTCGAGGAAAAGGTTGCGACCGACCTGCCAATGGCGCGCCATGACCGCGCCATCGGCAAGAAGCTCGGCGCCCGGCCGGAGCGCAGCGGGAACGAGGTCCGCGAGCGGCGGCAGCACCATGTGAGTCATGAAATTCTCCCGGCCAAGCGCGCCCGAATTCCCGCGTCAGATGGCCACGATGTCGAACTGGCGTCGGATTGCAGCGACCAGACTGGAGGCCGTGATTGCCGAAGTCTTTGGGTTGCCGGCGGAGGGCAAGTTGGTGAAGCGCAGATAGGCCGAGCCGAGGGAGCTCTCCGCCTCGATCTCGTGAATGTTCCCCGTTGCAGTGGGATCGGAAACTATCCGCGTCGTCACCCGTGCTGCACGCGCTGCGAGCGCAATGGTGAGCCCGACATTCAGGTTCCTCGGATAGAGCCGCGCCGCTTCCTCCGCGCTACCTTCATAGAGCACGATCTCGGCGACAAGCGACCGCTCGCTAAGCCCGGCTTGCGCCAGCTCGGCCGCCCACGCGGCCGGTGGCTTGCGCGAGGTGTAGCGAATCCGGGCATGGTCGGCTTCGCGTAGCGCCGCGAGATAATCGAGCCCACCGATGGCCCCGGATGGCAGGATGAGCCGCGCCCCGCTCAGTGCCGCAATCCTGGTCATGCGAGCCAGGAAATCAGTATCGGCAAAGGCCCCCGTGGAAGCCGCGATAACCGGCAGACCAGCCGCCAGGACGTCCGGCAAGGCCTCGATGACGGCGGCGTGCCCGGCTGCCTCGACAACGAGGTCGGGTCGACTGCCAATCAGCTCCGACACCGTTGTGGTAACCTCGACGCCCTCGGGTACGGCGCTGCAGCTCGGGGAATCCGGCCGCAGCAGCACGGTGAAGTGAAAGGCCGCCGGCTGCTGGAGGCGCGCATGCACCTCGCGCGCGATCGTTCCGAAGCCGATCAGCCCTATACGCTTCCTGCTCATGGCAGTCCCATTGCAACAGATCAGGGTTTGCGTTGGTCGGTTGGTGGCGCAGCGAACACCGTCTGCCGCTCGATTTCGAGAACATTCTCCGGGCGCGGGAAATTGGCCGGCGCCGCCTCGCCCGCGACCCGCGAACGGCCGATCAGACGGAAGAAGTCCTCGAGGCCGTTCGGCACGATCAGCCAGACCCAGTGCAGGTCCTCGGTCCCCTCGTTGATGAACATATGCCGGCGGCTCTTGCCGACGAAGATCGCGGTGCCGGGCTGGAGCGGGACGTCCTTGCCGTCGAGCACGGCTCGCCCCTTGCCCTTGATGAAATAGATCACCTCCTCGTGGCGATCGTGGCTGTGTTCACGGACATAGCCACCAGGCGGCACCGTCTGAGTTCCCAGAGCCAATGGGTGGTCCATGCGCACCCGCGCGGGATCGACGACCACCTCGATATGCCCGTTGGCCGGAACAGGTTGCCAATAGCTCGTCGCCTGGCCGGGCTGGATGACGAATGTCTCGCCGGCTTCGTGAACCTCGGTCATCGGGACATCTCCACTGCGTTGACTCTTCCCGGGACGGCGGAAAGCAATTTCTGCGTATAAGGATGTTTGGGAGCAGCGAAGATCTCGGCGGTAACGCCGTGCTCGACGACCTCGCCGCGCTGCATGATCGCGATCCGGTCGCAGATCTGCGCCGCGACGCGCAAGTCATGCGTGATGAAGATCATCGACAGGGAGAGCCGATCGCGCAGTTCGACGAGCAGCTGCAGAACCTGTGCCTGGACCGAGACATCGAGCGCCGAAACTGCCTCGTCGGCGACCAGGATCTTTGGCTCGAGCGCAAGCGCCCGGGCGAGCCCGATGCGCTGGCGCTGCCCGCCCGAGAACTGATGCGGCAAGCGATCGGTGGCGCTGGGATCAAGCCCCACCAACGTGAACAGCTCCTTGGCCCGAGCCAGGGCCTTGTCCTGTTTCACGCCGCGGGCGACCAGCCCCTGGGAGACCAGGTCCCCGGCCGTACGACGCGGATTGAGCGAAGCGTAAGGATCCTGGAACACCATCTGGACGAGGTGGCGGTGGCGGCGCAGTGTCTCGCCGCCAAGCTTGCCGAAATCGACACCATCGAGCTCGATCGTTCCGTGATCGGGATCGAGCAGGCGCACGATGCAGCGTGCCAGGGTCGATTTGCCCGAACCGCTTTCGCCGACGATGCCCAGGGTAGCCCGGCTCGGCAGATCGATATCGACCGCTTTGACCGCATAGGTCACGCGGCGCTGCCGTCCAAACCAACCACCGCCGGTCCGATAGGTCTTCGACAGATCGCGCACCGTCGCGATCGTCTTATTCGGCAATACCCGCGGCGGCGGCGGAGTGATGCTCGGAACCGCCGCGATCAGCGCGCGCGTATAGTCTGCCTTGGGATCATTGAGCACGTCGCCGACAGTTCCGCTTTCGACGACGCGGCCATGCTGCATCACCATCACCCGGTCGGCGATCTCCGCAACGACGCCGAAATCATGGGTGATGAACAGGACGGCCATGCCAGTGCGCCGCTGGATGTCCCTGATCAGCGTCAGGATCTGCGCCTGGATCGTGACGTCGAGGGCGGTGGTCGGCTCATCCGCGATCAGGATCTTGGGTTCCAGCGCGAGCGCCATGGCGATCATCACGCGCTGGCGCTGCCCCCCCGACAGCTCATGGGGATAAGCCCGGTAGGCCGAAGCCGGCTCGGGAATGCCGACCTCGTCCAGCAGCTTCAACGCGCGAGCCCCGATCTCCTGCTTCGAGAGTTTGGTGTGAGCCCGGAACATCTCGGCGATCTGGTCGCCTGCGGTTCGCAGCGGGTTCAGGGCCGTCATCGGCTCCTGGAAGATCATGCCGATCTCGGGACCCCGGATCGCACGCAACTCGTCTTCGGAAAGTCCGAGAATGTTTCGCTCGCCGAGCATGATCCTGCCGCCGCGCACCGGCAGGCTGGTGGGAAGCAGCCCCATCAGCGCCGACGCGGTCATGGACTTGCCGGAACCGCTTTCCCCGACCACGCAGACGATCTCGCCCGGCGCGAGGGTCAGCGAGAGCTTTTCGACCGCATAAGGCCGGTCAGCCCCGCCGGGCAGGGCGATCGACAGATCTTCGATACGAACGAGGGGGGTCATCGGCCGCGCAGCCTCGGGTTCAGCGCATCGTTCAGTCCCTGGCCAACCAGGGAGACGGACAGGATCGTCAGCAGGATCGCCACGCCGGGAATCGCGGAGACGTACCACTCGCTGCGCAAGACCTTGCGCCCCTGGCCGATCAGGTTGCCCCAGGAGGCGATGTTGGGATCGGAGAGGTCGAGGAAGGCGAGCGCGCTTTCGAGCAGGATCGCCGTCGCCATCACGACGCTGCCATAGACGATGATCGGCGCCAGCGCGTTGGGCAGGACCTCGCGGAAAATGATCCAGCGGTTGGTCAGGCCGAGTGTCCGGCAGGCCTGGACGAACTCGCGATTGCGCAGGGTCAGGAACTCGGCGCGCGTCAGACGCGCCACCGCCGGCCAGGAAACGGCGCCGATCGCAATCGTCACCGCCGTCATATTCGAACCCACCACCACCACGAGCACGAGCAGCAGGATGAAATTCGGAAGCGTCTGGAAGGCCTCCGTCATGCGCATCAAGGCGTCATCCGTCATGCCGCCATAGAAGCCGGCGAGCGCACCGACGACGATACCGATCGCAATCGCAATCAGTGTCGAGACCATACCCATCAGCAATGTGGTGCGCGCGCCGTGGGCAATCTGCGCCGCGATATCACGGCCCGAAGCATCCGTTCCGAGCAGGAACCGACCACCGAGTGAGGGCCATTGCAGGGGCCGGCCGGCAAGCGCCAGCGGATCGCGCGGGTAGAGCAGATCGGCAAAGATTGCGAGGCCGACGATACCGATGAGCAGGAGCAGGCCAAGCACGGCAGCCGGGCTGAACAGAAAATGTCGAAGCGCCTTCATGATCAGGACGCCCCGGCCGTGATCCGCGGATCAAGGCGCGCATAGATGAGATCGACGACGAAATTCACGCAAATGACCATGATGGCAGAGACAAACACGATGCCGAGCAGCGTATTGAGATCGCGCTGAACCACGGATTCGTATGCGAGACGCCCGATGCCGGGCAGCGAGAACACGCTTTCGATGACGACCGAACCACCCAGCATCGTGCCGGCTTGCAGGCCGATCAGCGTGATCATCGGCAAGAGAGCATTACGCAGCACATGCCGCCGGATGATCTCGCCCTGCCTCAACCCCTTGGCGCGAGCGGTTCGCACGAAATCCAGCGTCGAGACCTCGAGCATCGAGGCCCGCATGATGCGCAGATAGATGGCAAGGAAGATCAGAGACAAGGTGATCGTCGGCTGGACCAGATGCCGGGCGATATCGAGCACGAGCCAAATGCCCGTCAGCCCCGCACCGATTTCCTGAAAGCCCCCGGGCGGGAGCCAGGCGAGCCAGATCGAGAAGACGACGATGCTCATCAGGCCAAGCCAAAAGGATGGCGTGGCATAGAAGACGAGACCGAGCAGCGAGATCAGCGTATCGGCCCAGCCGTTTACGCGCTGTGCCGAGACGATGCCGAGCAGCATGCCGGCAAAGAAGGCGAAGCTCAGCGCCGAGAACATCAGCAGGAGTGTTGCCGGCAGCCGCTCCAGGATAACCGTGGCGACGGGTTTGTTGTAGATCGCGGAGAAGCCGAGATCCAGGCGGACGAGCCGCCAGAGATAGTCCAGCAAGCGAACAGCCGCGCTGCCTTCGAGCCCATAGAAGCGACGCAACTCTGCCGCAGTGGCGGGGTCGCCCCCGCCCATCTGCGCCATCAATGCATCAACCGTATCGCCGGGTGCGAACTGAAGCAGCACGAATAACCCGGCGAGCAGGATGAGCAGCGTGGGAATGCTGCTCATCAGGCGTCGTCCGGCCAGTTTCAGAATGTGCATGGCCGTACTTTTCTAGGGCGCGCCGCGATCAGGATTCGATCCAGAGATCCGCCCAGTGGCTCGAGGGCCAGCGCGGATTGTTGTGGTGGTTCTTGAGCTTCTTGTTGGTCACGGAGATGAACTGGCGTTCCGTCGCCATCCAGAGCGGGAGCTCGGTGTTCAGCAGCTTGACGATCTCGGGATAGGCCGCCTTGCGCTTGGCCGGATCGATCTCGAAGGCGGCATCGTCCATCATCTTGTCGGCCTTGGGATCTTCCCAGCCCCACTGGTTGGTGAACGCAGTGCCCTTCGGGCTGCCCGAACGATACCAGACCATGGTGCTGATCGCCGGATCGGCGCGATAGATGTGCCAGCCGGTCGAGAGATCATAGTTCCAGTCGCGATAGACCGCCGTCAGATAGGTCGCCGCATCGGGGCGCTGAAGCTCGACCTTGATTCCGACCTGCTGCAGCGACTGCTGGATGAAGGTCGACCAGAGCGGGATATCCTCGCCGAAGGGCGGGCTCAGCATCTTGAGCGAGAAGCGCGTGCCGTCGGCGCCGCGCTTGAAGCCGGCCTCGTCGAGCAGGGCATTGGCCTTCTTGACATCGAACGGATAGTCGGGCGCGCCCGCCTTGTAGAAATTGGCCGAGACCGACGGAATCGGCCCATGCGCCCGCTTGCCGTTCCCGTACAGGAAGTTCTCGATGAAGAAGTCGGTGTCGACCGCGTGGACGATGGCGCGGCGGACCCGGACGTCAGCGAGCTCCTTGCGGCGCAGGTTGAACTCGATCGTGTTCTGGAAGGGCTGGCGCTCATTGCCGCGCGAGGAGACCTCGAAGCGGGCGTCCTTGCCCAGCCGGTCGATGTCGGCCAGCGGCAGCGAGGAGTAGTTGCTCATATGGACCTGGCCGGCCTCGATCGCGGCCGTGGCCGCGGCCTTGTCGGTGATGAAGCGCCAGATGATCTTGTCGAGATAGGGGTAACCCTTGCGCCAGTAGTCGGGGTTGCGCTCGGCGATGACATATTGGCCGCGTTCATACTGCGCGAACTTGAACGGTCCGGTCCCGATCGGCGCGACATTCGCCGGATTGTCGAGGATGTTGGTGCCTTCGTAGACGTGCTTGGGCGCGATGTAGCCCAGGTCGGGCGCGGCACCCATGAACAGGTCCATCGGCATCGGACGGTTGTAGCGGAAGATCGCCGTATGCGCGTCCGGCGTATCAACCGCCTCCAGGGCGGAGTGCAGCGCCGTGCCGTAGTTCAGGTGCTTCTTCCAAAGCTCCATCGCCGTGTACTGCACGTCAGCGGAGGTGAAAGGCTTGCCATCGTGCCACTTCACGCCCTCGCGCAGCTTGATCGTGATGGTCTTGCCGTCCGGCGAGCCTTCCCAGCTCGTCGCCAACATGGGCTCGAGTTCGCCCTTCTCGTTCAGGTCGACCAGCGGCTCCATGATCTTGGAGGCGATGACATAGACACCGGTCGAGGCCCGCAATGCGGGGTTCAGGATGCGCTGCTCCTGCGGCATGTGCACCGTCACCGTACCGCCCCGCCGCGGCTCCTGAGCGAACGCTCCGATCGGCAAGCCCGCTAGCAGCGCCGCCGCACCTGCCGATGCGAGCATCTGACGACGCGTAAATGTTGATGCAGTCATGTTCCCCTCCATTATTGTGAATTCAGGCCTGCTGGCGTCAGGCGATCGATCAAGGCCGCGCGGACCGCCTTTCGGCTTCCCAGCCAATCAGAGCCCCTTCGACGGAGGCGCAATGCAGCGGCCATTCGCCGGCTATGCTCCATTCGGCGAATGGCTCAGCGGTCGTGACAGCCGCGACGTCGAGGACAATTCCGCAGCCTGTGCCTCGAGCCTGCGCGCCGACCTGCCAACGCCTGTCGAAACTTGCTGCATCCATGAAGACGAGATCCGCACCCCGCGGACGCATGGCGACGCAAAAATCACCGTCCTCGCCCTGCGCCAATGTGAGGCCGAGCATTTGCGCGCAGAGCGCCGCAGCAGCCGGCGGATCCTCAGCCACGATCTCGATCCGGCTCAGGGCCCGGGCACCATTCGCATGGCGGACGAGATAGGGCAGCCAGACGGCCTCTCGCGTCAAATGCTGGCAGGCGAAGAGGCGCACACCGGCAGGCGCCGTCTCGAGCGGCCATTGGAAGATGCGAAACCCCGCCTCTCCCATGCCGCCGCTGCCCAGTTCGACCGGCCGGCGGAATTCGAACGGCCCAGTCGCCGAAATGCCGCCTCGCTTGAGCGTATCGAGCGCCGCCTGCGCATCGTCGGTCCGCATCGCGAGACGTTCCAGCCCCGCTCCGGCGGCGAGGAAGTCGCGGGTCGGCCGATTGAAGTCCGTCGGGGCAAGCACGCCGAGCAATTCGACATAGTCGTCCTCGAACATGATCGTGTGATTGGCGGTGCCGAGATAGTCGCTGTGGAGACCACGCGGCGACACCGAAAACCCCAGCGCGCGCCAACGTTCGGCCGATGCCGAGAGTTCGCTCACGGCAACAACGATATGGTCCAGGCCGAGTACGTGATCGAGCATCTCACTACCGTTTTGCGCGGAGCCGCTTTCCCTGACACCAATGACCGTGTCATAAGTGCATGCAGTTGTACAGGCACTTTTGAAACTTCAATTTCTGGCGGCTGCACAAAGATGAGAACGCGCGTGGCGCAAGGGTGGGCAGGCCATGCGAGACCCCGCATCCAGCACCCCGAATCGCGGGGCATAGGGAATAAGAACGATCGCGATGTCAGCAGCTTGTTTGGCAGGCAGGCATTACCTGCACGCAGTCCCGCCTCGCCGGCTGACATTGGCCGGCCGAGTGAGCGCGCGCAAATGCGCGGCGGGAGGAAATGCGCGTCAGAAACGCAGCGGGTCTCGCCACGTCCTCATATCCCGAAGGCGGATCGGGATGTCAGTTCCGCGGAACGCGTGCCCGGCGCCGTGCCGACCCCGACTCTTCCGGCACGAAAATCTTCAGGAGCGCATCCTTGAGAACACTGCGCGCCTCGGCGAAAGTCAGCGAAATATGTGCGCGCAGGATTTCGATGCCCTTTGCGGCGTCGCGCTCGGCAAGCGCCTGGACGATCCGCGAATGATCCCCGACGAGACTCGAGTGTTGGGGGCCGTTTTCGATCTGGACTCGTCGGATAAACCGGATTCGAGCGTTGACGCCGATGAGCTGGCGCACGACCTCGGGATTGCCGGCAAGCTCTGCGACATGGACATGAAAGGCTTCGTCCAGCTCGAGGATCTCGTCGGGATCGTTATTGGCATAGCGCCGACGCGCGTCCTCCCAGAACGCCTGAAGGCGCTCGATCCCGGCCTGATCGACGCGCTCGCACGCAAGAGCGAACGCGCCGGTTTCAATGATGGAGCGCATCTCGAACAGATCGACGAGATCGTCGATATCGAGGCCGCGGAAGTAAAAGCCCCGGTTTGGCGTGAAGACGACAAAACCCTCGCTCGCCAGTCGGTTCAGCGCTTCTCGGACCGGCGTGCGCGACAGCTCCAGCATCTGCGCCAGATGCACCTCGTTGATGCGCTCCTCCGGCCGCATCTTGAATTCGACGAGCTGCTGCCGAATCGCGCGATAGGCGCGTTCTGCGCTGTCCGCCGCCCGACGCGGTGGGGCTGCCTTGACGGTCGGGGCCTTCGCGGTCTTCGGCATTCCGTCTCTCATTGTCGACGACGTTTCCCCACTCTCGCATCACCAAGAAGCGGTCAGTTCAAGCTTCAAATCGCGCAACGGGAAAAAATCAACCAGCGCCTTCCGAATCCGGTCGGCCGCTTCTTCTTGGGATCATCATGACACGGATCGCATTTCTCGGGGTCGGGCATCTGGCCGAGGCGATGATTGAAGGCTTTTTGCGCGATCGGCAGGAGCTTCCCCATCTGGCCCTGTCGCCGCGCGGTCATGGGCCGAAACTGGCCAAACGTCACGGGCTTGAGCTCGCCGAGCGCAATGACGCGCTCGTATCCGGTTCGGACATCGTCTTTCTCGCGACACGCCCGGGCGATGCGATTGCTGCCATCAGCAACTTGCCCTGGCGCCCGGAGCACATTCTGGTCTCGGCCTGCGCGGGGGTCCCCCTCGCGCAGTTGGAAAGAGCCGCCGCGCCTGCCCGCGTCATGCGGATCATGCCGCTCACAGCCGCCTCTCTCGGAGCGAGCCCGACAACGGCGTTCCCGAGTTTTCCCGAAGTCCACCCACTGCTTGCACGGCTGGGCCCGGTCATTGCCCTTGAGAATGAAGCCCAATTCGAGACCGCGACGGTCAGCGCCGCCATCTATGGCTGGGTTCAGAGCCTCATCGGCCTCGGCCGCGACTGGTCCGTCGCTCATGGCATGAGCCCTGAGGCCGCTCGCCAACTTGCCGCGACGACCTTCGTGGCCGCCGGCCGGATGATTGCCGAAAGGCCGGAGCCCGTTGAGACGCTGATTGCGAATCTCGCGACGCCGGGCGGGATCACGGAGCGCGGTCTCGCGGTGCTGTCCGAGCATGGCGTCCAGGAGGGCTGGACCGCGGCCTGCGACGCCGTCCTCGCCAAGCTCATGGATGGAAGTGCGGGCCGGTGCCCCTGAATTCCGGCCTCCTTCAGGCCGGCGGCGACTTGTAGACATGGCCACCCACGGCCTGGTCGGTTGGCGAAACCTCGATTTCGGTGATGTCGACATGCTCCGGCAGGGAGAGCACGGCGGCGATCGTGTCTGCAATGTCCTGTGGTTTCAGGGCACGCACGGCGCCATACATCGAATCATGCAGGCGGCTGCGATCGCCCGCGAAGGCCTGGAGATAGATATCGGTCTCGACGCGGCCCGGAGCGAGATCAGTAACGCGGACATTGCTGCCGGCAAGATCGTAACGCAGAGAGCGGCTGGCATGGGCGAGCCCTGCCTTGGCTCCGCCATAGGCAGATGTCCCCGCAAACACCCCCCGAGCGGCAGTCGTTGTGATGTTGATGACATGCCCGCGACGACGCTCGACCATGCCGCCCAACAGGGACTGCATCAGCAGCATGGGCGCAGTGAAGTTCACCGCGATCGTCTCCGAGATGTCCTCAGCGGTCTGCTCGTAGAGCGGCTTCACCGACGCAACCATGCCGGCATTGTTGACCAGGATGTCGATCTCGGCGCCGTCGAGCGCGGCGATGATCGCCGCAGCATCACGAACATCGGCAACCACCGGGATGACCCCGGCTTCGGCGACGACGGCTGCGAGTGCGTCCTGGCTGCGTGCGACGCCGTAGATCGTGAGCCCAAGGGTCGCGAGCTTGCGGCAAATCGCGGCGCCGATTCCGCGCGATGCGCCCGTAACGAGAGCGGTTTGATAGGGGAAGGTGTTCTGCATCATCCGGTCCCTTTCAATGCCTGCATTCAAAGCGCCGCGCGCTGTGACATCACGCGCAGCAGATCGACCAGTCCGGCGTCTCGCTGGTCGCGCAGATCGTCATCGCTGCGTTCGCCAATCGCCTCGCGCACGGCTTTCGACACGCGTGACACGGTCGGGGCATCAAGGCGGGCATCGCCGAGATCGTCCCAGATGTCTTGATAGGTCTTGCCGTATTTGGTCAGGAAGGACTCGATACCTTCGGCGTTGAGGTGGTTCGAGATGAACGAGCCCTGCAAGGTCCATTTCGGGCCAGGGCCATAACAGAAAGCTCGGTCGACATCCTCAGCCGACGCGACGCCGCTTTCGACGAGGGCGATCGCCTCGCGCCACATCGCCCCCATCAGCCGCAGGGCCAGATGGCCTGTGACCTCGCGCCGGAGCACGGCGGGCTTCTTGCCGAGATCCTCGTAGAAGGCACGCGTCTGCTCGACGACCTCCGGCGAGGTCGCTTTCCCGCCGACGATCTCGACGAGCGGCATCAGATGAACAGGATTGAACGGGTGGGCGAGAACCACTCGCTCAGGATGTGCACATGCCGCCTGCATGTCCGAGACGAGCAGGGCTGAGGACGAGGACGCGATCACAACGTCCGCTGCGACATGCCGTTCGATGTCCGCCAGCAGCGCCTGCTTCAATGGGAGTTGCTCCGGCCCGGATTCCTGGACGAAGCGAACACCTGCCATCGCAGTCGCGAGGTCGGCGGAGAAGCGGATCTCTCCGGCTTCGACCTTGGCGGGAGCCAGCCGCTGCAGATCATCGGCGAGTGTCGTGCGCAGGGACTGAAAGGTCTGCCAGCGGGCGGGATCGGGATCGTAGCAGGACACCTCGTAGCCGGCATGGGCGAAGGTCGCCGCCCAGCGCTGGCCGATCGTGCCGAGGCCGACGACGCCGATCGGTCCGCGTCCCAGAATGTCTTGCATCGCTTAAGATCCTTGGCATGCGGGCCGGTCAGCCACGCAGAAAATCGAGTACGGCGTCCCGGTAGAGCGCCGGCTCAGCCCGCATGGCGTAGTGACCGCCACGGGGAAGCACGGCGAGTTCGGCGCCGGGGATGGCTCGCGCGAGGCGCTCGGAATGATAGGGCGGGGTCACGATGTCGTCGGCCGCGACCACGACCCGTGTTGGACAGGCGATCGTGCCGAGAGCTTCGTCGGCATCATGCCCCAGCACTGCAGTGATGCGCGCCCGAATCGTCGCAGCATCGCGTTCGGTCGCAGGCGCACCGCCTGTCAGCTCCGCAGTGATGCGGGCGTCGTTCTCGGCCAGCCAGTAGGGCGCATTCAGCAGCGTGACGGCATGACGCCTGTAGGCGTCGACGCCGAGCCAGTCGAGGATCTCGATACGGCCGGCGAACAGTCGCTTCATATAGGCGCACGGTCGCGCGAAGGTCGCCGAGAGGACGAGGCGCGAAAGACGTTGCGGATGGTCTATCGCCAATCGCTGCGCGATGGCCCCACCCGTCGAGTGGCCGAGGATCGCGGCTTGCTCAATGCCCAGATGATCGAGCAGGCCAATGAGATCGTCGCACATCGCGGCGATGCTGGTCGGACCGTCCAACGGGCTGGAACGCCCGACGCCGCGATGATCGTAGGTGATCACGCGAAAATGGCTGGCGCAGACGCCGGCGAAATCGGCCCAGAACGAGGCGAGGCCGCCCAGTCCGGAGATCAGAACGAGCGGCGCGCCGGCGCCGGTCTCGGTGAAGGCGATCCTGCCGCCATCTTGCAAGGGAGCGAACGCGCTGGTCATGCCGCCGCCGCGCTCCCGTCCAGGGCCGTGCGGACGGCGCTGTTGACGGCCGACCACGGGATCCGCAGGTCCAGCCAGGCGGCGAGGCGACCGGCACACAGGATCGCCTCGTCGATTAACTCCACCAGCGCAATCTCGGGGCGCCGGAAGGCAGCCTCGAGCGCGAACAGGATTTCGGCGCTCTCGCCGAGATGGCAGAAGTCACGCAGGCGGGTACCGGCCTTGTTGCAGGCAAGTGCCGCAATGCTGCGTGAAACCCGTGGCTCTTCGCTGGAGAGGCCGCGGCGGACCCACCACAACAGCTCCTGAAGGATGCGCGCCTCGGATTCAGCCAGGAAGAGCGGGCCGGAGGGGTGCATGATCGCGCGCGAGGCGAGCATGCCCTCGATGTCTGGTGGGCTGGCCTGCCACAGTGCCCTGCGGCGCGCGACAAGCGCCTCGGGCAGGCTCGAACCCGGTGCGGCTGCCGCTTGCGCCTGCGCACTCTCGGCGAGCACGAGGCGTCCATCGAAGGCCTTCACTCCGTGCCCTTCGCGCAGGCGCAGGCCGAGCGCCTGCAAGGCGGGCAGGCCGCCTTCGATCTGGCCCAGCAGCGTGACTGTGGCGGTCTCGGCCTGCAGCGGCGCGAAAGTGAGTTCGAGGAACTGCCGCGCCGGCCAGTACAGGAAAGCGCCGGGAGGCGCCTCCATGACATCAACCCCGCCCTCGGCGTCCTCGACGAACGGAGCATGCCAGTAAATGTGCTGGCCTGCGATCTTGGGCGTGTGGAGCTGCAGAGCTGCGGGCAACGTGACGGCCAGAGACTGGAGCGTGCGAGGCGCGCGCGCGGTCTTGCAAGCGATCCGCCAACTCTCGTTGCCGGCAAAGAAATCGAGTTTCATGAAGTCAGGATTCCGCATGGACCGGCAGGCAGGCAGGCCGGATCAAACCTTCGGATTGAAGAACGATACCGGCTTCAGAATTTGGTTGCGCATGTCCATCAGAGGATCGGCCTCGACCACCTGGCGGCGATAGGCCTGCCAGGCCGGATCTGCCTCCATCGCGTCGCGGCGAGCTTCGCGGTCGGCGAGGCTGTCATATTTCCAGAGATGAACGACACGGCTGAGCTCGCCGATATGGGTTTGGAAGAACCCGAAGGGCTCACCCAGATACTGGCGCTGCATCGGCAGGCCGACATCCTCGTAAAGCCGCAGGAAGTCCGGAAGGCGATTGGGTCGGGCCGTGTAGACGCGGTGGTCGAAGATCATCGTGTTTCTCCCTGTAAGCGCCCTGCCCGCTCAACCCGTTTCGCGCGGGAAAACCCGCCAACACGATCGAGCCCCAGGCCGTGTCGAGATGGAAAGTTCGCAGCCATGCAAATAGTGCATTCCATTGTGCGTACACTTATAGCGCTGCGCCGGGAAATGCGCTAGAGCCGATCTTCGAAAACGCTTGGCTTTCTCCACGCATGTGCCGGTCACGCGCGGCGATCGTCTCGCATCAGGACGCTCGACTCGGCTGCGCGGAGAACACCGACGATGAGAAATTCGCCCACGATTGACGAACAGATCGAGATGCTGCGCCGCATGATTGCGGTGCGGCATCTCGAGGAACGACTGGGCGAGCTTCACAAAGCCGGCAAGACGCGAGGACCCATCCATCGCTGCGACGGGCAGGAAGCCGTTGGCATTGGCGCGACCGCAATGCTCGATGCCGCCGACTTGCTGACCAGCACCCATCGCGGCCACGCCCATTACGTCGGCAAGGGCGTGGGACTTCACCCGATCATAGCCGAGATTTTGGGCCGTTCGACCGGGGCCTGCGCGGGTCGCGCCGGCCATATGCTGATTGCCGATGCAGCAAACGGGCTTCTCGGCGGCAATGCCATCGTCGGCGGCGGGATCCCGGCAGCGACGGGTTTTGCGGTCTCACTCCAGATGCGAAACCGCGCCGATGGCGGCGCTCGTGTCGCCATGTGCCTCTTCGGAGACGGCGCGGCACAGACCGGCATCTGCCATGAATCCATGAACATCGCAGCCTTGTGGAAGCTGCCGGTCGTCTTCGTGCTCGAGCACAATCAATACGGCCTGACCGCGCATCACTCGACCCAGTCCTCCGTTCCGGACCTGGTGGTTCGTGCGGCCGGCTATGGCATGCCAGGCGAGAGCGTCGACGGCAACGACATCACCGCCGTCTATCGCGCGGTTGCCACAGCCGTCGACCGGGCGCGGCGTGGCGAAGGCCCCTCGCTTATCGAGGCCAAGACCTATCGGATCGTCGGGTTCTCGACCAGCGACGTCGGCGGCTATCAAAGCGCGGACGACCTTGCAGCGTGGCGTGAACGCGACCCGATCGTCCTTGCCCGCCGCTCGCTGGCCGCGAGCGTATCGCCGGCACAACTGGATGCTGTCGACGCGGAAGCGCGCGCCGCCGTCGATGCCGCCGTGGAGCAAGCGCTGGCTGATCCGTTGCCGGGCTTCGTCGACCATGCCCCGAGCGCCCCCTACTACGCAGGAGCCGTGTGATGGCAATGATGCGTTATGCCGAAGCCCTGCGTGCCGCCCTGCGCGAGGAGATGCAGCGCGATTCCAATGTCTGGCTCTTCGGCGAGGACATCGCGGTCTATGGCGGCGTCTTCAAGGTGACGAAGGACCTGCTCGCGGAATTCGGTCCCGAGCGCGTTCGCGACACACCGATCTCCGAGCAGACGCTGACCGCCATGGCGGTCACCGCCGCCATGGCCGGCACGAGACCCGTACTCGAAATCATGTATGCGGACTTCCTGCCGCTGAGCATCGACGCACTGATGAACCAGGCATCGATCTACAACTATATCTGGAATGGTCAGGTCACCATGCCGTTCGTGCTCCGCACCCAGGGTGGCGGGGGGGCTGGTGCCGGGGCCCAGCATTCCAAGAGCCTGGACGCGCTCGTCGCCCATATTCCCGGCCTGAAAGTGGTCGCGCCGGCGACTGCCGCTGACGCCAAGGGCCTCCTGAAGGCTGCGATCCGTGACGATCACCCGGTGATCTTCCTCGAGCACAAGCTCCTCTACAACAGCCGCGACGAGGTTCCGGACGGCGATCATCTGGTCGCGATCGGGAAGGCCCGGATCGCGCGGGAAGGCCACGACGTTTCGATCATCGCCTCCTCGCGGATGGTGATCGAATCCCTGAAGGCGGCCGAGCTTCTTGCGGACGAAGGTATTTCCGCCGAGGTGATCGATCTGCGCAGCCTGCGCCCGCTTGATCGCGACACCATCCGCGCCTCGATCGCCAAAACCCATCATGCCGTTGTGGTCAACGAAGGCTGGCGCTTCTGCGGCTATGGCGCAGAACTGAGCGCCACCATCATGGAAACCGCATTCGACGAACTCGACGCTCCCGTCGAACGCGTCGCGACCCACGATATTCCGATCCCTTACAGCGAGCCGCTCGAAAATGCGGTGCTGCCTGACGCCGCCAAGATCGCGGCAGCAGCACGACGCGCAGTGGCATGAGCGGAGGCCAGTCATGACGAGCGAGATCAGGCTCACCGGCAGCGCCGGCGAATACATGGAAAGCGCAACCGTGGTGTCCTGGGCGGTTGCCCTGGGCGACGCGGTGAAGCAAGGCGATGTCGTCGTCGTCGTGGAGACCGCGAAAGCCGCGACTGAAATCGAGGCCGAGCGCGACGGCGTGCTCGTTGCCATCATCGCCTCGGCGGGGGCCGAGGTCGGCGTCGGCAGCGTGCTGGGCCATATCGACGATGACGGCGATGCAGTCCAGGAAGCTGGCGCACTCGAGCCAACCGTGGCGATTGCCCCCCAGGAGTCCATGAACTCCGCCCCGACCTGCCTTTCCAAGGAGCGGATTTCGATTTCTCCACTGGCTCGCCGCCTTGCCCGGCAGGCGGGGCTCGATACGGCAGCGATAGTTGGCACGGGTCCGGGAGGTCGAATCAAGAGTCGCGATATCGAGCGGATCTTGGCGGAGCACAGTCCCGAGCCTGTGCAAGTCAGCTCCACGCTTCGGCAGGAGCTTCGACCCGCTCGGCACAATGGCGGCGGCCCTCTTCCCATTGTCTTCATTCATGGCTTTGGGGCCAATTCGGGCGCCTGGAACAGCGTCCGTGCATATCTCGACCCCACCATGCCGTCATTCGCTCCAGATCTGCCCGGCCACGGCCGCGCCGCGGCCGCAGCCATCCCGAGCCTGAACGCGCTGCTGGATGCAACGCTCGCCTATCTCGAGGACAGCGGCCTGACAGAATGCCACCTCGTCGGGCACTCCCTTGGTGGCGCTGTCGCAGCCACCATCGCCGCGAATTCAGCAATTCGCGCGCGATCCTTGACCCTGATTGCGCCAGCAGGCCTCGGTCCGGACATTGATGGTCGATTTCTGGAGGGCTTCCTGGCAGCCCGCTCGCCAGCCAGTCTGCTCCCCTGGCTGGAGCGCCTCGTCGCCGCCCCTTCCCGGCTTCCACAGAGCTATGCCGAATCGGTCTTGCGGGAACGGTCGCGGCTTGGCGTGGACGCGCCGCAACGGGAACTCGCAGCGCGCCTGTTTCCAGACGCAACCCAGACCATTCAGATCGGGAATGCAATCGCGTCGCTTCACGTCCCGACTCGCGTGATATGGGGCCAAGCCGATCGCATCATTCCGGTTTCCCATAGCAGAGGCCTGCCGGGCTTCGTCGCCCTTCACCTGCTCGCCGACATCGGACACATGCCGCATGTCGAAGCTCCCGAACTGATCTCTCGACTCATCGTGCAAACGGCCAGGAGCGCGAACCTGGAGGCCGGGCTGTAAGTCCTTCATCACGACCTTCCCCCCCGCGCGCGACCGCGGGAGGCAAAGCTTTGCCGGGCGCGCGAGGGTGGCCTCTGCGGGCGGCCCAGATGCGCAGGACGCCCCGTCAACACCCAAGCCGGGAATGGTTCTCGCGAGCGCGTAGTTCCAGCAACCGCGGACGCCTGAGTGCCCGCGGGCACTCAGGCGTCCGCTTTGTCCGAAACGCAAAAAGCGCCGGGAAACCCGGCGCCTGCGGCAGTCTTGGTTGGGAAGAATGTCTGGAGCGGGCGAAGGGATTCGAACCCTCGACCCCAACCTTGGCAAGGTTGTGCTCTACCCCTGAGCTACACCCGCATCCGGACATTGGCGCGCCAAGCGGCGCGTGGCGGGCTTATTGCCCAAAGCGCTGCGAAGCGCAAGCGCCTTGTTGCAAAGTTTTTCGCCGAGGCCCCGATTAGCGCCCCGTCGGCCCTGGATCAGCACCCTTGCGGTGATGCCGTCCGGCGGGCTAGGCAACGCCAAGAACTCTTTGTTTCCGTCGAGTTACAATGACCGCGCCACTGACACCCGACGAGCTCTGCTCCCATCTGACCACCCAGGGCATACCTTTCCACAGGCTCGATCACGAGGCGGTCTTCACCGTCGCCGAATCGAAGTCCCTGCGCGGCACGATCGACGGGCACCACACCAAGAACTTGTTTCTCAAGGACAAGAAGGGCCGGCTCTTCCTGGTCTCGGCCCTGGAGAGCACCCGAATCGATCTGAAGCGGCTGCATCAGGCGCTGGGAGCCAGCGGCAGGCTCTCTTTCGGCTCGGCTGAGTTGCTGGAGGAGAAGCTCGGCGTGACACCCGGTTCGGTCACCGCGTTTGCCGTGATCAATGATCGCGCCTGTGATGTAACGATGGTGCTGGACGCCAATCTGATGAGCGGCGAGGCGATGAATTTCCACCCGTTGATCAACACCGCGACACTGCGCATCGCCCGCGACGACATGCTGGGCTTTCTGCGCGGCACCGGACATGAGCCGCTGATCGTCGATTTGCCAGTACCGGTCGATGGACAGAACGACTGAACCTCCCCATCTATGTGGCGCGCGGCCCATGGTCATGCGCCCGTTTTCGTATGCCCGACCGTGATCGGCCCCAGAGTGGCCGCGGTCGACCCAGTTGACGAGATGAAGGAAGAGCCATGCTGCTCAACAGCGATGCGGCCGAGCAACCCGGCCTGATCAAGGATACGACGACGCAGGGCTTTCGGCAGGATGTCGTCGCCGAATCGATGAACCAGCCTGTTCTGGTCGATTTCTGGGCGCCGTGGTGCGGCCCCTGCAAGCAGCTGACCCCGGTCATCGAGAAGGTGATCAAGGCGGCCGGTGGCAAGGTCAAGCTCGTCAAGATGAACATCGACGAGCACCCGCAGATCCCGGGCCAGCTCGGCATCCAGTCGATCCCTGCCGTCATCGCCTTCCAGCGCGGCCAGCCGATCGACGGTTTCATGGGCGCCCAACCGGAAAGCCAGATCAAGGCCTTCATCGAGAAGCTCGTCGGGCCGATGGGCCCGGGCGCAACCGAAGAGCTGATCGCCGCCGCGCAGGAAGCGCTCGAGGCCGGCGACGCGGCAGGCGCGGGTGAACTCTACGCCAATGTGCTGGCGCTCGAGCCCGAGAATGTTGCCGCACTCGCCGGACTGGCGCGCCTGCATCTCGACATGGGCGATCTCGACGGCGCCAAGGGCATCCTTGCCGCGGCCCCCGAAACGAAGGCGTCCGATCCGGCCCTGACCGCGGTACGTGCCGCGATCGAGCTTGCGGAACAGGCCGCCTCGCTCGGTGATACCGCCGAACTCGAAGCAAAGGTTGCGGCCAACCCCGGCGATCATCAGGCTCGCTTCGATCTGGCGCTGGCGCTGAATGCCCATGACAAGCGGGAGGAGGCCGTCGACCAACTGCTTGCCATCATCAAGGCTGACCGGACGTGGAACGACGACGGCGCCCGCAAGCAGCTGCTGCAGTTCTTCGAGGCCTGGGGCCACATGGACGACGCCAGCGTTGCGGGGCGCCGCAAGCTCTCGACGCTGCTGTTTTCATAGGGTGCCGGGATGGAAGGGAGCGACACGCCCATGGGCATGAATGCCGTCTATAACGGAGCCCAGGACTGCCCGTTGGTGATCCCGGTCTTCCCGTTGGCCGGTGCGCTCCTCCTGCCGCGTGGGCAGATGCCGCTCAACATCTTCGAGCCGCGCTATATCGCCATGGTCGACGATGCGCTGCGGGACCACCGCACCATCGGCATGATCCAGCCCGAACCGGAAAGCGGCCGCCAGGCCGCTACGCCCGGCCTGCTGCAGGTCGGCTGCCTCGGCCGGATCACGCAGTTCGCCGAGACGGGCGACGACCGCTACATCCTGACGCTGACGGGTATCGCGCGCTTCCGCATCGTCGAGGAACTCTCGGTGACGACGGCCTATCGCCAATGCCGTGTCAGCTATGACGACTTCGCCATCGATTTCACCGCCCGCGCGGGTGAGGATGAGGTCGACCGCAACAGCCTGCTCAGGGCGCTTCGGTCCTTCGCCAAGGCCAATGACCTCAAGATCGATTGGAAGGGTATCAACGAAGCGCCGAACGAAGCGCTGGTCAACGCGCTCTCGATGATGTGCCCCTTCGGTCCGCGCGAGAAGCAGGCGCTGCTCGAGGCCTCCAGCCTGAAGAACCGCGCCGATGTGCTGGTCGCGATCACCGAAATCGAGCTGGCGCGCGGCGGCAGCGATCCCGAAACGACCCTGCAGTGAACATTTCCCACGCGCCTGCGGCGGTTATCGCGCCCGTCACGTATCCGCCGCGCCGGGCCGTCACGGCCTGGCTGTTCTTCGATTGGGCCGCACAGCCGTTCTTCACGCTGGTCACCACCTTCGTCTTTGCGCCCTTCTTCGCCTCCGCCCTTGCGGCGGACGCAGCAGAGGGACAGGCGCTCTGGGGCTATGCCACGGGCTTCGCGGGTCTCTGCATCGCCCTGCTCTCTCCCCTGCTCGGCGGCATCGCTGATCGCACGGGCCCGCGCAAGCCCTGGATTGCGGCCTTCGGCGCGCTGCTCGTCATCGGCTCGGCCCTGCTCTGGTTCGCAAGGCCCGGCTCGCCCGCCGCCGTTCCGATTGCGCTCGCAGGCTTCATCATCGCCACGATCGGCGCCGAATTCGCCACCATCTTCAACAATGCAATGATGACGCGGCTCGTGCCACCGGAGCGGCTCGGCTGGCTCTCCGGCACGGGCTGGGCCATCGGCTATCTCGGCGGTCTGATCTCGCTTGCGATCACGCTGGCGCTGCTCGCCGCAGATCCGCTCACGGGCAAGACGCTGGCTGGCCTCACGCCGATCCTCGGCCTCGACGCAGCAGCGCGCGAGGGGGACCGCGCCTCGGGGCCGCTCACCGCGCTCTGGTTCGTCATCTTCGTCACGCCGATGTTCCTGCTGACGCCGGATTCACCGGGAACCGGGATGCGCCTCAAGGAAGCTGCACAGGGCGGCCTATCGCGCCTGAAGGCGACCATTGCCGAGCTGCCACGCCTGCCCTCGCTCGGGCGCTTCCTGCTCGCCAACATGATCTATCAGGACGGCCTTGTGGCGCTCTTCGCCTTCGGCGGCATCTACGCGGCCGGCGTCTTCGGATGGCAGACCATCGAACTCGGTATCTTCGGGATCCTGCTCACCATCACCGGCACGCTGGGCGCTTGGTGCGGCGGCAAGCTCGATGACCGCATTGGCGGCAAGCCCGTGGTCCTGGGCGCCATCGCCTGCCTGCTCTTTGCCTGCCTCGGCATCCTCTCGCTCGGGCCGGACCGGATTTTCTTCGTGCTGCCAGCCACGCCCCCCGCTGCGGGAGACGGGTTGTTCGCCTCGATGCCCGAGCGGATCTATCTCGCTCTTGGCCTGCTGATCGGCCTCGTCGCCGGCCCGCTCCAGGCCTCCTCGCGCAGCCTGATGGCCCGTCTCGCACCGGCGGGCCGGCATGGCGAATTCTTCGGCCTCTTCGCGCTATCGGGCAAGGTGACCTCGTTCATGGGCCCGACCTTCGTGGCGCTGGCGACGACCGTATTTGCCAGCCAGCAGGCGGGGCTGGCGGTGCTGATCGCCTTCTTCCTCGTGGGCGGCGCGCTGCTCGCAGGCGTTAATGTGAAACAAGGGCTGGCGAAGTAGAGCGCGGGCCGCTCTGCCCGCGCACTTCACCATCCAACAGCCGCGGCTCTTTCTCCTTACGGGAGGGGGAGCTGCACCCTTCTCGCTTACGGCAACGCCTTCAGATAGCGGACTGGTCGGCCCGGCGCCGCTGCCTGTGCCGCGTGCACAATCGCGTTCGCGTCGATCCCGAAATGCCGATAGAGGTCGGCCACGGTGCCGGTCTGACCGAAATGCTCGACGCCAAGCGCCTTCTGCTTGTGCCCGTGCACGCTGCCAAGCCAGGCCAGTGTCGCGGGATGTCCGTCGAGCACCGAAACGATACCGCAATCGCGGGACAGTTCGCCGAGCAGCCGCTCGATATGACTGGTCGCGCCATGATTGCCGCGCTGTCGAGCCCGTTCGGCCGCCTGCCAGCCGGCATTGAGCCGATCGGCCGAGGTGATGGCGAGCAGGCCGACATCGCGCCGATCTTCGCCGAGCAGCCCCACAGCCTCGATCGCCTCCGGCGCAACCGCACCGGTATAGGCGATGACGACGGAGGCGTTCGGGCCGGGCTTCCTGAGCCAATAGGCGCCATCGATGATGTCGCGCTCGAGATCGGGCGTCATTGTCCGCTTCGGCTGCTCGACCTGCCGCGTCGAGAGCCTGAGATAAACCGAGCCGCCGGTCTCGTCGCGCAGCCAGGTGCGCTCGTCGGGATCGTCCTCCCCGTCCTTCTGCAGGTATTCGAAGGACCAGCGCATCATCACGGCGAGTTCGTCGACGAAGGCCGGCTCGAAGGCGCAGAGCCCGTCCTGGCTCATGCCGATCAGCGGTGTCGCGATCGACTGATGCGCGCCGCCCTCGGGCGCCAGCGTCACACCCGATGGCGTCGCGACCACCATGAAGCGCGCATCCTGGTAGCAGGCATAGTTCAGCGCATCGAGCCCGCGCGAGATGAAGGGATCATAGAGCGTGCCGATCGGGATCAGCCGTTCGCCGAAGATCGAATGCGACAGGCCAAGCGCCGAGAGATTGATGAAGAGATTCATTTCGGCGATGCCGAGCTCGATATGCTGGCCCTTCGGAGAGAATTCCCATTTCTGCATCGAGGGAATGCGCTCGTCCTTGAAGGTATCGGCCATCGAGGCGCGGGCGAACAGGCCGCGCCGGTTCACCCATGGCCCGAGATTGGTTGAGACGGTGACGTCCGGCGCGGTGGTGACGATGCGGTCCGCCAGCGGCCCGCCGAGCTTCGCCAGCTCGTCCAGGACCTTGCCGAAGCCCATTTGCGTCGACATCGTCGCCTGGATGCCGGCCTCGAGTTTCGCAGGCACGGGCAGGGACGGCGCCGAGAAGCGACGGCGCCCTTGGGAAAAGAACGGCACCTTGTCGAGATAGCCGCGGAGCTCGGCTTCGGGCAGCGACAGCCCCTCGAACAGGTCCCATTCATGGCCGGGGCGGATCGTGTTGGCTTGCTTGAAGCCTTCCATCTGCTCCTTGGTCATCAACCCGGCATGATTGTCCTTGTGCCCGGCGAGCGGCAGGCCAAAGCCCTTGACGGTATAGGCGAGGAAACAGACCGGCCGGTCGTGATCGATGCCCTCGAAGGCTTCGAGCAGCGAGGGCAGGTCGTGGCCGCCGAGATTGCACATCAACTTCGAGAGCTCGGCGTCGGAGCGGCTCTCGATCAGCGTCGTCACGGGCCCCTGGTCGCCGAGATCATCCATCAGACGCTTGCGCCAGGCCGCGCCACCCTGGAAGGTCAGGGCCGAATAGAGCTGGTTCGGGCAGGAATCGATCCAGGCCTTCAGCCGCTCGCCGCCCTTCTCCTTGAAGGCGGCTTGCTGCAGCGAGCCGTATTTCAGCGTCACGACATCCCAGCCGAAATTGCGGAACATCGTCTCGAAACGGTCGTAGAGCCCCTCACGGATCACGGCATCAAGCGACTGGCGATTATAGTCGATCACCCACCAGGTGTTACGGACACCGTGCTTCCAGCCCTCCATCAGGGCCTCGAAGATATTGCCCTCGTCGAGCTCGGCATCACCGATCAGCGACACCATGCGCCCATCCGGCCGGCTTGCGCCCCAGCCATGGGCCTTCACATAATCCTGGGTCAGTGAGGAGAAGAGCGTCTGCGCGACGCCGAGGCCGACCGAGCCGGTCGAGAAATCGACATCGTCGATATCCTTGGTGCGCGAGGGATAGCTCTGGGCGCCCTTGTACCCGCGAAAATTCTCGAGCTTCTCGCGCGTCTGCAGGCCCATCAGATAGTTGATGGCATGGAAGATCGGCGAAGCATGGGGCTTCACCGCGACCCGGTCCTGCGGCTTCAGCGCCGCCATGTAGAGGGCCGTCATGATCGTCGCCAACGACGCGGACGAAGCCTGATGCCCGCCCACCTTCATCCCATCGCCGTTATCGCGCAGGTGGTTGGCGTTATGGATCGTCCAGGAGGCGAGCCAGAGAATCTTCTTCTCCAGTTCGGCGAGAATCGGCAGACGGGGATCGGTCATTTGGCTTCTCTCGATGCGGCAAAGCCATCATGCACGCTTCCAGCAGCGATTTTTGCCAAAGATCGCCGGCGATGCTTTCCATCTTAGCGCTTTCCGCTAATTCTGCGAACGAAAGTGAGACAAGATGCCAGACTACAAACTCGACGATATCGACCGGCGTATCGTCCAGGCTCTCCAGGCCGACGGACGCATGAGCAATCAGGACCTGGCCGAGAAAGTCGGTCTTTCGCCCTCACCCTGCGCAAGGCGGGTTCGCCTGCTGGAGGAGGCCGGCATCATCGAGGGTTATGTCGCGGTCGTGAACCAGGACAAGCTCGGCCTGCCGGTCTCGGTCTTCGCCTCGATCAAGCTGGAGCGCCAGCGCGAGGAAGAGCTCGACCGCTTCGCGGCGGCGGTGACGCGCTGGCCGGAGGTGGCCGACTGCTACCTGATGACCGGCCCGCGCGACTATCTGCTCCGCATCATCGTCAGCGACCTCGCCGCCTACGAACGGTTCCTGAAGGACAAGCTGACACGGCTCGACAATGTCGCCTCGATCGAATCGAGCTTCGCGCTCGGGCAGGTCAAGCGCTCCTTCTCTGTGCCGGTGGAGCTGGGGCGCGCATAGACAGGCCAGCTACCAGCCACGCCGGCGGATTGATCATGTCCTCTGGATATCCTTCCGGCGGCCCCCCGAGGCCACGCTGGGACATCTCTATTCGCCCGGCAGGAACGCGACTCGCCCCTCGCCATCACGCACCGTCTCGATCCCGACACCGTAGAGCTCCATCAGGCGGGCCGGAGTCAGCAAGTCCTGCGCGACGCCGCTCGCCAGCATCCCGCCCTCGCGAATCATGATGACGCGATCGGCATGCCGCAGCGCCTGATTGGGGTCGTGCGTGGTGAAGAGCACGCCCAGTCCTTCCGCCGCGAGGCGCCTGATCTGCGTCATCACCTTGCCCTGGTTGCCGAAATCGAGGTTTGCGGTCGGCTCGTCGAGAATGACGTAGCGTGGTTCCTGCGCCAGCGCGCGGGCGATCAGCACGAGCTGGCGCTCGCCACCCGAGATCTGCGTGTAGGGGCGCTCGGCCAACGCCCCGATGCCAAGACGCTCCAGCATCGCCATCGCCACCTCGCGATCATGCCGCGAGGGCGCGGCGAACAGCGCGCCATGAGCGGTGCGCCCCATCAGAACGACGGTGAAGACCGAGAAGGCGAAGGTTCCGGCATGTGCCTGCGGCACGTAACCCAGCGCCCGCGCCCGCTCTGAGACTGTCAGGCCGGCAAGCGGCTTCTCGTCGAGCGTCAGCCCGCCGGCTTGCGGAGGCAGGAGGCCGAGAAGGGTTTTCAGCAGGGTCGTCTTGCCGCTGCCATTCGGCCCGAGCAGGGCAAGCACCTCACCCGCCCGCAGGGCCAGCGTGATCGCCCGGCCGATCTGGCGCTCAGGATAGCCATAGGCGAGATCGACGGCACTCAGGCTCACGACCAGCCTCCGCGGGCGGACGCGAGCAGCCAGATGAAGAAGGGCGTGCCGATCACCGCGGTGAGGATGCCAAGCGGAGTCTCGACCGGGCCGATCGTTCGCGCCAGCGTGTCGATGATCAGCAGGTAGCCGCCGCCGAGGATCGCGGAGGTCGGCACGAGCTTGCCGAAATCGGGCCCGACAAGGAACCGCGCGAGATGCGGCACGACGAGGCCGACCCAGCCGATGATCCCGGCCGCCGCAACGCTCGCTGACGTGACCAGTGTCGCTGCCGCGACGATGGTCAGGCGCAAGGGGCCAGTGTTCAGTCCGAGCGCCCGCGCCTCCTCCTCCGGCAGCGACATGACGTTCATGCGCCAGCGCAGGGCGATCAGAACCACGGAGCCGAGGGCGACCGGGCCGAGCAGCGGCAGGAGATCGGGCTTTGCGGTCCCGGCAAGGCTGCCCAGTAGCCAGAAGGTCATGGCCGGGAGTTGGTTGTAGGGATCGGCCCAGTACTTCACGAGGCCGATCCCGGCGCCAAGCAGCGAGCCGATGACGACGCCGGTCAGGACGAGCGCCAGCACCGGGTCGCCGCGCCGGATGGTCGAGCCGACGACATAGACGGCGCCGACCGCGATCAACCCACCGATGAAGGCTCCGAGCTGGATGCCGACGATGCCGAGCGAGAAATAGATGCCGACAACCGCGCCGAGCGCCGCGCCAGACGAAGCGCCGAGGATATCGGGTGAGACCAGCGGGTTGCGGAATAGCCCCTGAAACGCTGTGCCGGCGACCGCGAGCGCTGCCCCGCAGAGCATGGCCGCAATCACGCGCGGGCCGCGGATATTCCAGATCACCGTTTCCAGTTGCGGCGGCAGGCCCGACGGCTGACCGCTCACCCCCGCCCAGAGGATGCGCAGAAGATCACCGGGTCCGACCGGGAAGCGCCCAAGTGCGAAGGCAAGCATGACGCCGAGCGCGAGCAGGCCTACGGCGAACAGGTTTCCGCGCGCGGAGGATGGCGACAAGGGGTTAGCCTCGCCCGGTCAGGATACGGTCGAGTTGCGCGTCGGTCGGCGTCACCTGATAGAACAGCGTGTGGAATTCCCGTGCGAGCAGTCGGATATCCTCCGGGAACTGTGCGGGATAGAGCAGCTTCGCCAGCCACCACAGCCCGATCATCCGGTTGACCGAAGGCGGAAAATCGACCCAGCCAAAGGGCAGCTTCGGGGAGAGATGCACGCGGTGATCGCGCACCGCCCGGACATTCGCCCAGGCAGGATCGCTGGAGACGCCATCGGCGAAGACGGGATCGATGGTGACGATCACCTCTGGATTCCAGGACAGGATCTGTTCGAGCGAGACATTCGCAAGACCGCTGCCCGGCGTCTCGGCCGCGGCATTGCGCGCCCTGAGGAAGGACAGTGTCTCGACATTGATCGAGCCGCCGAGCCCCGTCTCCAGCCCGCGCGGTCCGCGCGCATAATACACTGAGGGACGCTTCTCCCCGGGAATCATCGCGATACGCCCCATGATCGTCGCCATTGCGGTCTCGCACCAGCGCGCCAGCGTCTCGGCCCGTTCGCCGCGTCCGGTCAGCTGACCGAGGATGCGATAGCTTGCCGGAATCTGCTCGAAGCGACCGTCGAGCAGCGCATAGGGGATGCCGGTCTGCTCCTGGACCCGCATCGCCAGCTCGACATAGGTCCTGCCCGTCGAACCGGCATCGACAATCAGGTCCGGCTTGAGGCCGAGCACCACTTCGAGATTGGCGCTGTTGCCGCGCCCTGTGATCCGACCGACTTCCGGCCTGTCGCCAATTCCAGGCAGCAGGAACTCGCGCTCCTCCGCGCGATTGGCGCGCGGCCAGCCGAGCAGCAGGTCGGGCGCAAGCGTGTAGAGCGTGATGGCGGCCGGTGGCCCCGCCGGAAAGACGCGTTCGACCCGGGCCGGAATGGCGATCTCGCGCCCGGCGCCGTCGCGCACGGTTGCGGCACGCGCAATGCGCGGCGCGGCCAGCGCCGTGGCAAGGCCGCCCAGAACGGCACGACGGTCAGGTCCGCGCATGATGATGCTCCGTGCCGGCGCCCGATTGCGGGCAACGGTTCGGTTTTATGTCGAGAAGCGGCGTACCGTCGACACAGTCGAGCCCGCGCACCCGCAGCGCGCCCTCCTCGACTCCGATGAGCCTGACCCGCGACAGGGCGATCGGGTTGGGGCGGACCGGCGAGCGCAACGCAAAAGTGCCGAGGAGCCGGCCGCTGGATTTCGGGCTCTGGGTCAGCAGATCCCTTCGGGCCAGGTTCATCCAGTACAGCAGGTCGAGATACGCGCAGGCTTCGACCCCGGCCAGCGCCGGCCACCAGGTCGCATCGATCTCGACATGGCAGATCGGCCCCGATTCCGGGTCTCCACGCCGCGGGCATTGATCGCGTGAGGCGAAGGGCGTGCGCAGCCGGCCGATGAAGACGAGATGCGCGTCCTGCCGATCGGGCAAGGCAGCGATGGTCTCGCCCGGTCGCGTCGCCTGCCAATCCATTGCCTGCTCCGTCACTTCGACCCGCTATTCGGAAGAACCGGCGCTGCAAAGCCGTGTTTCGCCAGAATCTCCTGCCCCGCCTGCGACAGGATGAACATGGCAAGCCGGTAGCCGTTTGGCGAGGCCGCGCTCATCACGGTCAGCCCATAATCGGCCCCGACCGCGAGCGCGGGCGGCAACCGGACCAGCGTCACGCCGGGCTGCTCCCGGGCGAGCGGTTGGGCATTGGTGCAATAGGCCAGGAAGATATCGGCCTCGCCACGGGCGAGCTCGTGGCCATAGGCGTTGACGCCGTCAGGGGCGGCGGCGCTGCTGGGACCGCCCGTCAGCTGCAACGCCTTGGCTTCGAGCGCCGCCCTTGCACCGGGCATCAAGGCTTCGGCCCGCGCGAAAACCTCGAAGGCGTAATCGCCGGAGGGATCTGCCTTCGGCGTCGAGGTGCCGAGCCTGATGGATGGATCGAGCATCCGCTCCAGCACTGTCTCGGCAGTGACCATCAGGCCCGGCCGAACGAAGGCGCAGAGTTCGTTGCGCGCGAAGAGCACGACCGGCTCGGCCAGGCCCGCTTCCGCCAGTGCAGCCGGGTGGTCCATGTTGGCGGAAGCGAACACCTCCGCCGCTTCGCCCTTGGCCAACCGCTCGCGCAGCAATCCCGAAGGGGCATAGGCAGGTTCGACCTGAACCCCGGTCAGGGTTTCGAATGCCTGGGCCACCTCGGTCAATGCCGCGCGCAGGCTCCCGGCGGCGTGGAGCAGGGCCGGCTGCCGCCGTGGAGCCGCGGGGAAAGTGTCCTGCGCCATCAGCAGCTCGACGACGATGGGAGGGCGGATTGGCTCATGCGCCGGCCTGCGTCGTATTGGCGAAGAAAGGCCGTGAGCGCGGCGCCCTGCAATTCGGTGGTCGCGGTCTGCCCTTCGGCGCTGATCAGCTCTTTCACGATAGCCTATCGATCATTGATCGTCTCACGCAGGTGCTCGGCCGAGGTCCGCCACGATGACACGGTACTGGATGAGACGGTACCGATCGAGCAGCGACTTGTCGCCTTCGACGACGATGGCACAGCGCTCGCCCAGCCAATGCCTTCAGTTTCGCGCGTCTGGAAATTTCTCCAGGCGCAGACGCGGTGGACATATTCGCGGTCCCTTTCAGCTTCGCCAAAGGGCGCGACAAGCCAGTCCCAGCGTTCGTCAGGCGGCGGGAGCGGGACCCCGCGCGCCAGATCCAATTGGTCCCTCACCGTGCCATCGCGGTCATGCTCGCGCATCTCGACATCGCTGATCAGGCAGACGCGCCCCGCGAAACGCGCAAGATCCTGGAGGTGCCAGGCGATGCAGCGCGCCGGCAGATCATCCGGGAGGGCGGCTGCGCGGTCCCCGTTCTCCTCGAGCCAGTCCTCGACCGGCCAGGCGAGCTGCGACATCAGGTTGGCCGAGATCACCAGATCGACCTCCGTGTCCGCACTGAAATCGGCCAGCGGGTCGCTACGCCCCTGGCGCTCCCCCGCCAGCCAGCCCATGACGCCAGTCAGATCGCGCGTCACCAGTTCGGCATTTCGGCGCAATGCCATGCGCAACCGGACCTGGGGCAGGTGCACCGCATCGATCAGCACGACACGCTGAAAACGAGCGCAGAGCAGATCGAGCGGCACGTCGCGCACCAAACCCGAGCCAAGCACGACGGCCGTGCGGTGCCGTTCGAGCTCGCCGACGATCTGCGTCACGACCGCCTGGCAGCGCTGGTGGTGCGGCGCCCAGCTCTCGCGCTGGCGCAACCCCCGCGCCCAGAGCGCCGTGCTCTCCCGCAACAGGCCGAGCTGCCGCGTCATCCGTCCGACCGGGGTCGCAAGGGTCAGCAGGAACTCAGCCAGCATCGGACCTTGTGTCCGAAAAGATGAAGCGGCTTCCGGACGCAATCATGCGCGGCCTCGATGTCTTCAGGTCAGTGCGCCGCGCCCCGCAACCGGCCAGAGCGTCTCGACATGCGCATCCGGACCGTGCAGCCCGCGCACGCCCACATACCAGTCATGCAGGTTCACCGTCGGGTCGCAATGGCCGGGAACGAGCAGGATGCGGTCGCCGCGATGCGGCAGGGCGATCGGGTCGCCAGTGAGGACGCCATGTTCGTCGGAGGGTTTGGTATAAATCACGCCATCGCGCTGGAACGGCATCGGCATGCCGGAATCGACCGCCGCCGCCTTGTGCCCGGCATCGACGATGGCGCGATCCGGCACGGGCTTGCTCATCACCCCGGCGAGGACGAAGAGTGCGTGTTCGAACGACCTGAAGGGGGTGCCGTCCGCCTGTCGATTGCGGGCGTAATCGGCATCCATGAAGATGTAGGAGCCGGCCTGAATCTCGTTCCAGATGCCGGACTGGCTTTCGAGCTCATAGGTACCGGTGCCGGCGCCGCTGACATATTCGCAGTTGAGGCCCGCCTGGGCGAGACGCTCCACCGCATTGCGGGCGAGCAGCCCGGCACGCTCGATCGCCTCGCGCCGCTCGTCGATCGAGCGCATATGCTGGGCAGAGCCATGATAGGCCTGAACGCCCGTGAAGCGCAGCGAGTTGCTCCGCGCGACCGCCTCGGCGATCCGGACCGCTTCGCCGACGGCCACGCCGCAGCGGCGCCCGCCAATATCGAGCTCGACCATGACATCGAGCATCACGTCGTGCCGCGCCGCCGCCTCCGCTGCCTCGCGCACGCCCTCGGGATGGTCGACGCAAAGGCCGATCCGTGCGTTGCGCGCCAGCTTGGCGAGCCGGTCGAGCTTGGCCGGACCGACGATCTCGTTGGTGACCAGAACATCGCCGACACCGCCCGCAACGAGAATCTCGGCTTCGGAGACCTTCTGGCAGCACTGGCCGACGGCGCCATGCGCGATCTGTAGCAGGGCGATATCCGGGCTCTTATGGGTCTTGGCATGAGGACGAAGACGTACGCCATGGGCCTGCGTATAGGCGGCCATGGCGACGAGATTCCGCTCGAAGGCGTCGAGATCGAGAACGAGCGCTGGCGTGTCGATCTCGGCGAAGCTCTGGCCGATCTGGGCCGGCGGGGGCGCGGGCATGGGTGTACGCTATCTCCGGAATCAGTTGCAGCACTGTGGCTATGGGACGCCAGCTTCTTGTCTGGAACAAGACCGGAGCGCGAAGAGCCACCCCGCCGCCGTGCCAGTGGCATATCGCGGTCGACCATGTTAGGCCCCGCGCCATGAAGATCGGCCGCGTTACCGACGACACCTTTGCGCTCTTCGCCCGCGTCTGGCGCGAGCGCGTCAACGCCTACCTGCCCCAGATGGCGATGATCCTGGCACTTGTGGTGGTGATCGCCGCGACAACCAGCTTCTACCCGCTGCTCATCAAGGCGGCCTTCGACGCCTTCGCCGACCCCCTATCGGCGGAAGCGACGGGCTTCGTGCGCCGAATGGAGCGTCTCGTCTCAAAGTCGATCGGCATCGAAATCGGCGTGGTCAATGCCGTTGCCGTCGTCGTCGTCATCGTTACGGCGATCAAGGGCTTCTCGCTGCTCACGCAGACCGTGATGACCAATAGCGTCGTCAGCCGAATCGAAGCGGATATGCAGTCCGCGCTCTACGCGCATCTGATCGATGCCGACCTTGCACAGCTCCAGCGCGAAAACCCCGCGTCGCTGACCCAGCGCTTCACCACCGACTTCACCTATGTGAAGGAGGCATTGACCCGGATCATCAACATTGCCGTGCGCGATGTCATGACCTCCATCGCACTGGTCGGGGCCCTTCTCTGGATCGATTGGCAGATGACCCTTGTCGTCCTGCTGATCGCGCCGATCGTCGCGCGCCCGATCGGCCGGATCGGCAAGAAATTGCGCCGCATGGCGATGTCGCAGCAGGAGCAGACAGGCATCATGGCAAGCCTCGTCACCGAGAGCTTGCAAGGTGCCCGCGTCGCCAAGACGGATTCGCTCGAGCCCTATCTCAAGGCGCGCGCCGCGCATGCCTTCGAGACGATCCGCTCCCTCAAGATGAAGGCTGCCAATGCCCGCGGCCGGCTCGATCCTCTGCTAGAGGTCGCCGGTGGCATGGCGGTCGCTGGCGTCCTCGCCGCCATCGGCGTCAGGATCACTGCGGGCACCAGCACGATCGGCGATTTCACCGGCTATGTCTCGGCGCTGCTGCTCGCGGCGCAGCCGATGCGTTCGCTCGGCAACCTCAACGCCATCCTGCAGGAAGCCGGAGCCTCGCTGAAACGCTACTATGCCCTGATCGACGAGAAGCCTTTGGTCACCGAGCGGCCCGGTGCGCAGCCCCTCAAGGTCGGCGCCGGCGAGATCGCCTTCCGGCACGTTCGCTTTCGCTATCGCGATGATGCCCGCGCCCTGGAGGGCATCGATCTCGTCGCACAGGGTGGCAAGATGACGGCGCTGGTCGGTCGCTCCGGCTCCGGCAAGTCGACGCTGCTCACGCTCGCGCCGCGCCTTTACGACCCGAACGAGGGCCGCATCGAGATCGACGGGCAGGATCTGCGCGACGTCACGCTCGCCAGCCTGCGCGGCCAGATCGGCGTCGTCAGCCAGGATGTCATGCTCTTCGACGATACGGTGCGGGCCAATATCGCCTTTGGCCGACCGGGAGCGAGCGAGGCCGAGATCATGGCCGCCGCCAGGGACGCAGCAGCGCATGATTTCATCATGGCCATGCCCGATGGCTACGATACGCAGGTCGGTGAGCGCGGTTCGAAGCTGTCAGGCGGCGAACGCCAGCGTGTCGCCATTGCTCGGGCCATCCTGAAGGATGCGCCAATCCTGCTGCTCGACGAGGCGACGAGCGCACTCGACACCGAGTCAGAGCGGCTCGTCCAGCAGGCGCTCGCCCGGCTGATGAAGAACCGCACGACGCTGGTGATCGCCCATCGCCTCTCGACCGTGCGCGAGGCCGATCTCATCGTCGTGCTGGAAGAGGGCCGGATCGTCGAGACCGGTAGCCATGACGCCCTGATCGAGCATGATGGCACCTATGCCCGGCTGCACCGGCTGCAATTCACCGAGAACTGAAACGCGCCGATCTCAGGGCTCGCGGGCGAGCGCGTCCACGGCCGACTGAAAGCCCTTGAACGAGAAGGGCAGCACAACGGCGCGATTGGCGCCATCCTGATAGCGGAGCTGGCCGGCTTCGCTATAGCCGCGCCAGCGCTTCAGCAGCTCGTCGCTCACGTTCACCTCGGCGAAGCAGCCGCCGGGAAGGCAGCGCTGGAAGTCGGCAAGCGTCCCCTCGTCCTTCTCTCCGAGCGCAAGGCGGATACCGGCCTTGGCGCCGAGGCTCACATTCGGCGGCACCTGCACCACCAGCTTGTAGGGCTCATTGCGCACCGGCCGCCCGAGCGCGATCAGCGCCACCGGGCCGCGCTGCCCCTGCACCTCGAGCGTCTGCACGATCTCGCAGATCCGGGTCCCGACGCCCTGCTGGCAGCGATGTGTCCAGTCGCCATAGGTCGCCGTCGTATTGTCCGGCTGCGAAACGCCCCCAGGAACGGCCGGAGACGGTGCATTCGCGGAGGGGCGCTGCGCCTGGGCATGGGCTGCGCCACTGAAGATCACGACGGAAACGAACGCGAGAGGCCGAAGCTTCGAAATCACCTGACAAGTCCCCCTTTGACGGCACCCAAGACTTAGACGGTGGCGTGCGTTTCCACGCAAGCCGTTTGCAGCTCGCTGGGAACGGTGGTCAACAACACCGTGGCAAATCACGGGTTATGGGCGCCAGCCGGCTTCCAGCGCCGGTGCATCGGCCTTGGCCTCTTCCTGCCGCGCCTCTTCGACCACAGCGAACAGGGCCCGCAAGGCATCGTCGACGCCCTGGCCAGACGCTGATGACAGCACGATCGGCGCGCGCTTGGCGGCCCGCTTCAGCCGCGCGACCTGCTCCTTGAGCAGTTCCGGGCTCAGGGCGTCCACTTTCGACAGCGCCACGATCTCGGGCTTCTCGGCCAGGCCCTCGCCATAGGCCTCGAGCTCCTCCCGAACGGTCTTGTAGGCCTTGCCGGCGTGTTCGCTGGTGCCTTCGACCAGATGCAGCAACACGCGGCAGCGCTCGATATGGCCGAGAAAGCGATCGCCGAGCCCATGCCCCTCATGCGCTCCCTCGATCAGGCCAGGAATATCGGCCAACACCATCTCGCGCCCGTCGACCCGCACGACGCCAAGGCCGGGATGCAGGGTGGTGAAGGGGTAATCGGCGATCTTGGGCTTCGCAGCGGTCACGGTGGCAAGAAAAGTCGACTTGCCGGCATTGGGGAGGCCGACAAGCCCGGCATCGGCGATCAGCTTCAGGCGAAGCCAGACCCAGCGCTCCTCGCCCGGCAGGCCCGGATTGGCATGGCGCGGCGCCTGGTTGGTCGAAGTCTTGAAATAGGCGTTGCCGAAACCGCCATTGCCGCCCTTGCACAGAACGAAACGCTGACCGGGTTCGGTCAGGTCTGCGATCAGGGTCTCCCCGTCTTCGTCGAAGACCTGCGTACCTGGCGGCACCCTGAGCGCGATCGGCGGGCCGTTGGCGCCATGCCGGTCCTTGCCCATGCCATGTTCGCCGATCTTGGCTTTGAAATGCTGCTGGAAGCGAAAGTCGATCAGCGTGTTGAGCCCCTGCACGCATTCGATCACGACATCGCCACCGCGTCCGCCGTCGCCGCCATTGGGGCCGCCGAATTCGATGAATTTTTCGCGCCGGAAGGAGACGCAGCCTGCGCCGCCGTCACCGGCCTTCACATAGATCTTGGCTTGGTCGAGGAATTTCATTGCTTCTCAGTAGTGGGCCGCGGGCCGAAGGGCAATGCGGGCGGCTCACGCGGCAAGCCGTGGAGCGGCCATTTCTTCGCGAAGCGCCTGTGCAAAGCGCCGGGCCGCGAGACTAGGGCTAGGCGCGACGATGAGACCGACCGAAAGCTCGAACAGCGGTGGCAGGCCCTCAGCCGCGCCAAGCCGCCGCAGACTCGGCGGCACCGCGCTTTCGGTGATCGCCGTGACACAGAATCCGGCCTCGACCGCGGAGATCACGCCTGCCGTATGCGAGGAGGAAAAGACCAGCCGATGCGCCCGCCCTGCTCCGGTGAGCGCCGCCAGGACACGCGGGCGCGCCCGGCAGCCCTCGGAAAACAAGGCCAGCGGCAGAACCTCCTGCAATTCCGGGCGATGACCGCGCGCCGCGACCCAGACCAGCGGCTCGCGGCGCAGCGTTTCTCCCCTTGGCCGCACCGGATCCTGCGTGATCACGGCGATATCGAACTCGCCGGCCGCAAGCGCGGGCTCGATCCGTTTCGAGAGATCGCAACGCAGTTCCAGCTCGACGCGCGGATGCTCCGCCGCAAACCGTGCGATCAGCGGTCGCAAATAGGCGTCGACATAATCGTCGGGCACGCCGACGCGCAGTCGCCCCGTGGCTGCCTCGCCGCCCAGATCAGCCAGAGCTTCGCGCTCGACCGCGAGCAGGCGCCGGGCATGACCGATCAGCCGTTCGCCGGCATCGGTCGGCGTCACCCCACGCCGCGAGCGCTCGAGCAGCTTCTGGCCCAATTGCGCTTCAAGATCCTGGATGCGGACAGAAACCGCCGATTGCGTGCGGCCGAGCCTGACGCTCGCAGCCGTGAAGCCGCCGGTCTCGGCGACCGTCACCAGCATATCCAGCGCCGCCAGATCGAAATGAGTCGCCATCGCCTCACCCATCGGAAATTCGAATGGAACGATGAGAATAATCCGTTTTTCCGATTGAAGGAAGCGCCCTATATCGCCGGCACTGCCCGTCGCGGATGACCCTGATGACCACCCCGAGCCTCGCCTTGTCACGTCCGGCCGCACCCGGCCTCGCCATGTTCGTCGCCCTGATGACGGGCGCGACCTGCATCGGCTTTTCCGGCATCTTCGTGCGTTATGCCGATGTCGGACCGGCCGCCGCCGGCTTCTGGCGCATGCTCTTTGCCCTGCCGGTGCTCGCAGCCTGGACCGCGTTCGAACGGCGCAAGGCCATATCAGGTGCCGCGCGGTCTCACGGGTGGTGGCCCATCGCACTGGCCGGGTTCGCCTTCGCCGTCGACGTGACGCTCTACAATGCCTCGCTTGGCTTCACGACGATCGCCAACGCCTCGCTGCTGGGCAATCTCTCGCCGGTCGTCGTTGTTCTGGCAGCCTGGCTCCTGCTCGGTGAGAAGCCGACCGGGCGCATCCTCGGCGCGCTGTTGCTGGCGATCGGCGGCGCGTTGATGCTGGTGCTGCCGAAATTCACGTCCTCTACGGCCGCGGCCAGTCCGGGCAGCATTTTTGGCGACAGCCTGGCAGTCGGAGCGGCCTTCTCCTACGCCGTCTACATCATCGCCATTCGCCGGGCCCGCGACTTTGCCGATGCGGGGCGCATCGGCCTGATCTCCAGCGCGCTCTGCGCCGTCTTCTGCATCGCGGTCGCGATCCTGCTTGGCGAGACCATCCTGCCGCAGAGCCTGCAGGGTTGGCTCGCGGTGATCGCGCTCGGCCTCGTCTCGCATGCACTGGGCCAGGGACTGATCACGCTGGCGCTCGGCCAATATGGCGCCAGCGCCGCCTCGCTGGTGATGGTCTGGCCGGCGCTGGTCAGTGTTCTCGCTGCCTGGGCGATCTTTGCCGAGCAGCCCTCGCCCGCGCAGGCCTTTGGCGGCGTGGCGATTCTGGCAGCGGTTCTGCTCGTGCGGAAGGGCTGAGGTTCGTTGCCACGCTTGGGGCCGCCCCTCTGAACTGGCCTGAGATTGCGCCCCCTGTTGCGACGTGCAGCAGGTTCTGCGGCCCAATCTCGAAGCCATCGACGGAGCCGCTTCCGCTCGGCTCCGTCCCGCGCTTCGGCCCTATTCCGCCGCCAGTCGCGGCGGCGGCAGCTTTCCACTCATCGCCTTGGCGCTGGCTTCGCCGGGCGATTCCTCATCCCCCATGGGCTCCCAGGCCGATTCATCTTCCGGCTTGCTGAAGAAGCGGCCGAAGAGCCAGCTGAAACCACGGCCGACATCGTCCATCACCGTGTAGAACGATGGCACGAAGACGAGGCTGAGCACGGTCGAGACGATCAGACCGCCGATCACCGCGATCGCCATCGGCGCGCGGAACTCGCCGCCGTCGCCGACGCCATAGGCTGAGGGCAGCATGCCGGCTGCCATCGCGATCGTCGTCATCACGATCGGCCGGGCCCGCTTGCGCCCGGCCTCGAGCAGCGCCGTGATCCGGTCCTTGCCGCGGGCGACCTCCTCCACCGCGAAATCGACCAGCATGATCGCGTTCTTGGTGACGATGCCCATCAGCATCAGCAGGCCGATATAGACCGGCATCGAGACCGGATTATTGGTCGCGAGCAGCGCGATCACCACGCCGCCGAAGGAGAGCGGCAGCGAGAGCAGGATGGTCACCGGCTGGGCGATCGAGCCGAACAGCAGGATCAGCAGCGCAAAGACCAGCATCAGGCCAGTGGTCATCGCCGTGATGAAGCCCTGCACGACCTCGCCCTGGATCTCGGCGTCACCGGTAGCGGCAATCTTGACGCCGGCCGGCAATCCGACCTCTTTGACGATCTCGTTGAAGGTATCCTGCGCGGTGCCGAGTTCGAAACCACGTTTCAGATCGGCGCCGATCGCAGCCCGTCGGACGCGATCATAGCGGTCAATCGAGCTCGGCCCCTCGCCGAAGCCGATATCGGCCACCGCCGTCAGCGGAATCGAGACGCCGCTGGTATTGGTGACACGCAGGGCCGCAATGTTGCGGATGTCGGCGCGGGCAGCCTCATCGAGCTGGACACGGATCGGCACCAGCCGGTCGCCGGCATTGAACTTGGCGAGATTGGCACCCGCATCACCGATCGTCGCGATGCGCACCGCTTCCGAGATTGCCTCCGGCGTAACGCCGAGGGTTGCCGCCTGCTCGAGCTTCGGGGTGACGCGCAGCTCTGGCCGGCTGAGCGAGCCGGCAGTCGCGACATTGAGGTAGCCGTCGACCTGGCGCATGCGCGCTTCGATCCGGGCCACCGCCTCGTCGAGCGCATCGCCGTCCTTGGAGAGAATCGAGAACGCCATCTCGCGCTCGCCGCGCTCATTGACATACCAGGCCCGGGCATCGGGGACGCTGGCGAGCTTCTCTGCGATGACGACCTTCAGGTCCTTTTGCTTGATCGCCCGGTCGCCCTTTGGCGTCAGCATGACCGTGACCGAGGCACGCCGGACCTCCCGCTGTCCGGTGGGCGAAGCGCCACCGAGCACGAAGACATGCCTGACCTCGGGAATCGTCCTCAGCGCGTCGACGATCTGGTCGGTGGTGACGCGCGTTTCTTCCAGCGTGGCGCCCGGCGGCAGCTCGACGCTGGCGACGACACGCGCAGTGTCCTCCTCCGGGAAGAAGCCGGTCGGCAGCAAGGCCGTCGCCTGGATCGAGCCGAACAGGAAGATGAAGCCGACCACCAGGGTCAGATAGGCCATGTTGAATGGCAGTTTGCGCCAGCGCCCCGTGCCGTCGAAGCGTGGCAGCAGCGGCAGGCGAATCCGCGCAAGCGTGAGCCGCAGCAAGCCGACATAGCCGCGCATGAACGGGCCGGGCTTGTCATCCTCGTGCTTCACCGGTCGCATCAGATAGGCCGCCATCATGGGCGTGATCAGCCGCGCCACCAGCAGCGAGAACAGCACCGCGATGGCGACCGTCAGGCCGAACTGGCGGAAATACTGCCCAGCGATACCGCCCATGAAGGAGACCGGCGCGAAGATCGCGACGATGGTCAGCGTGATCGCGATGACCGCCAGGCCGATTTCATCGGCCGCCTCCATCGCCGCGCGATAAGGCGATTTGCCCATCTTCATATGGCGCACGATGTTCTCGATTTCGACGATCGCGTCGTCGACCAGGATGCCGGTGACGAGTGTGATGCCGAGCAGGCTGACGAGATTGAGCGAGAAGCCCAGCATCTGCATCGCCCAGAACGTGGGAATGGCCGAAAGCGGCAGGGCGATAGCGGTGATCAGCGTCGCGCGCCAGTTGCGCAGGAAGAGGAAGACGACGAGCACGGCCAGCGCCGCGCCCTCGAACAGCGTCTCCATCGCCGACTGGTAGTTGCCGTGGGTATAGGCGACGGCATCGTCGATCAGCTTCAGCTCGATCGACGGGTAGCGCTTGTTCAGCTCGTCGATGCGCGCTGCAACCACCTGCTTGACCGAGAGCTCGCTCGAGCCCTTGGAGCGGAACACCGCGAAGGTGACGACGGGCTGCTTGTCCAGGCGGCTGAAGGAGCGCGGTTCGGAATTGGAATCCTCGACCCGGCCAAGCTCTTTCAGCCTCACCTCGCGGCCGCCGGTGAGCGAGATCTTGGTCTCGGCCAAGTCGGCCACCGTGCGTGCGCCGGCGAGCGTACGAATCGCCTGTTCCTGGCCGCCAACCTCGCCGCGCCCGCCGGCGAGGTCGACATTGGTGGCGCGAATCTGCCGGTTGACTTCACCGGCCGTGGTGCCGAGCGCCAGCAGCCGGTCGGGATCGAGCGAAATCCTGATCTCGCGATCGACGCCACCGTAGCGATCGACGCGGCCAACACCCTTCAGCCCCTGCAATTCGCGCGCAACGACATCGTCGACATGCCAGGAGAGTTGCTCGAGCGTCATGCCGGGCGACGATGCGCCATAGCTCAGGACCGACTGGCCCTCGACATCGATGCGCTGGATCACCGGCTCGTCGATAGTGCGTGGCAGGTCCGCTCTGACCTTGGCGATGGCGTCCTTGACGTCGTTGACGGCCCGGTCGGTGTTCACCTCCAGCCGGAACTCGATCAGGGTGAGCGACTGGCCGTCGGTCAGCGTCGACATCACATGCTTGACGCCAGTGATGTTGGCGACCGCATCCTCGATGCGCTTGCTGACCTGGCTTTCGAGCTCCGCCGGCGCTGCGCCGGCCTGGGTCACCGAAACCGAGACGAAAGGCACGTCGATATTCGGCATCCGCGTCACCGGCAGCGTCGAAAACGACATCACCCCGAGCACGCAGAGCACTACGAAAAGCAGGATGGCCGGGACCGGTTTGCGGATCGACCAGGCCGAGAAATTGATGTTCATTCCGCCGGCCCCGTCAATTCGCCGCGATCGGCGTAACCGCGTCGCCGTCGCGCACGAAAGTGCCGGCGCGCGCGACCACGGTCTCACCTTCGGCAAGGCCGGAGGTGATCTCGATCCGGCCATTTCCGGTCAGTCCCAGTGTCACCTTCTTGGTGCTGACCTTGCCGTCCTTGACGCTCTGCACCAGCGCTCCATTGCGCGAATAGGTGATGGCGGAGAGCGGCAGGGTGATGCTCGTCTTGCGGCCGGTTTCGATCACGCCACGCGCAAAGGAGCCAAGCGCGACCGGCGGATTGTCCCTGAGAGCGATCCGCACGCGCCCGAGCCGAGACGCCTTGTCGACCTGCGGCGCAATCAACCTGATCTCACCGACAAGCGGCTTCTGGGCGCCCGCCGGCGTGACTGCGACCCTCTGGCCGAGCCTGAGCGAAGCAAGCTCGACTTCCGCGACATCGGCCTCGAGTTCGATCGCGCCATCCGCGATGATGCGGAAGAGGGGCTCGGTGGCGGCCAGCGGAGCCATGGCGCCAAGCTTGGCGCGGCGCTGGCTGACGATTCCGGCTGCGGGAGCCTTGATCTCCGTACGCGCGAGCTTCACGGCAATATCGCGCTCCTGCGCCTTGGCGAGCGCAAGATCGGCTGTCGCGATGGCAAGCGCGTGCTGCGCCGAGTTGACCCGGGCGACTGTCGTCCTCGCCGCGGCAGAACGCAGGTCGAAGGTCTCGACGCTGGCATTGCCCGAATCGCGCAGGGCCTTGGTCCGCTCGAACGCGTTCTCGGCCTGGACTCGATTGGCCTCCGCTTCGGTGACCTGGGCCTTGGCCTGGGCGATCGTTGCTTCGGCGCGCGCGATCTGTGCTTCGTTCTGGGTGTGAAGGACGTCAAGCGTCGTCCGCGAGAGGCGCGCCAGCACCTGGCCCGCCGTCACGCGGTCCCCCTCCTCGGCCAGGATCTCGACGAGCGCAAAGCCATCGATCTCTGGCGAAACCAGAACCTCGTCGCGCGCGATCATCGAGCCGGAGACCACGACGCTCTGTACGATTTCCGCGGTCCTGGCCGGCGTAACCGTCACGGCCGGGCCATGAGCAGGAGCCGTTGCCTGCGCGGCTGCGCTGGCCGGTGTCTGGGCCGAGGCCGAGAGTGTTGGCAGCAGCGCCAGGGTCAGCAGGGACAGGGCAGCCAGGCGCGTCAGCGCGAGGGGAAGCGGCAACATGGTGATAACCTTCGAATCAGTCATGGCTGATTTGTGTCTGGGGATTGCAGGCGCATTGCCTGGGCCAATCCGCGCATCGCGGTGAACATCGTCTCGGCAGCTGCTTCGGTGTCGAAATTCGGATCCAAGGCGCGCCGGCAGAAGAAGCCATCGGCAAGCATCGACATCGCCTGGAGGAAGCGGACCTCGTCGAGATCGGCCGGCAGCTCGCCGCCGTCCTTGGCCGCGGCGACCGCTGCCGTCAGGCCCGTCATGACCATGCCGTCGATATCGGCGCACATCGCCGCCATTTCCGGATTGCGCGCGGCTTCCGCCCAGATCTGCAACGCGATGATGGCCTTTTCGCGCGGCTCATCGACGAGATGACGCCGCGCAAGTGCCTCGAGCTGGTCAAGGAGGTTGCCGGCGCGCGGATCAAGTGCCGCGAAATCAGCGACGATCGAGGCCCGGTCCCGCTCGGCCATCCCCGCGATGATCACGTCCTTGGAAGCGAAGTAGCGGTAGAGATTGCCCGGGCTCATGCCGGCCTCGGCCGCAACGTCATTCATCGTTGCGGCATGGAAACCGGCGCGCGCGAAGACGTGCTCCGCCGCATCGAGGATGCGCGAATGGCGTTCCGTCAGGACGCGCTCGGAGGAGGCGAAGGCAAAGGGCGGCGGCAAATGAGGGACCCACAATGAGAATGAACGTTCATTCTCATGACCTATCGTGAACTTGAAGTCAAGAAGCGTGCGCTCCTGGCGGAATCAGGGCGCCGCCATGCAGAAAACACCTGCGCGTCATGCGCTCTTGGCGCATGAATTGCTTGCTCGGTCCCGCATGGAACCGCATTGTCAGTCCATGGATGGACGTTGCGCCATTGGGCGCGACCTTGGCGCGTGAGCGATCCGAAGCCCGTGATGAACGATCAACCTTTTCGTCTCAGCGCTGCCCGCAAGCTCCGCTCCCCCCTCCGCCCCCGCAGGAACAGGCCGGCACCAAAGCCTGTCCTGATCGTCCTCCACCAGGAACATTCGACCTCCGGCCGAGTCGGCCGCCTTCTGGCGGCGCGAGGGCACGCGCTCGATATCCGCAAGCCGCGCTTCGGCGATCCACTCCCGGTGACCATGCGCGATCATGCCGGCGCCGTGATTTTCGGCGGCCCGATGAGCGCCAACGACCCCGATGATTTCGTCAAGGCCGAGATCGACTGGATCGGGACCTGCCTGAAGGAGGAGGCCCCCTTTCTCGGCATCTGCCTGGGCGCCCAGATGCTCACGAGGCATCTCGGCGGCACCGTCTACACGCATCCGCAGGGCCGGGCCGAGATCGGCTATTACGATCTTGCGCTGACGGAAGCCGGCCATTCGCATGCAAGCGAGGCCGGCTTCGCCTGGCCCTCGACCGTGTACCAATGGCATCGCGAAGGCTTCGACTGCCCAAACGGCGCCGAATGCCTCGCAACCGGGGGCGATTTCCCGGTCCAGGCCATTCGCTCGGGCCCCAAGGCCTATGGCATCCAGTTTCATCCCGAGGTCACCCCGGCGATGATGTGCCGCTGGTCGGTGCGCGCCCATGAGCGCACCCTGATGCCCGGGGCCCAGCTGCGCCATCAGCATCTCGAAGGCTGGTATCGCTATGATCCCGCCGTCAGGGCCTGGCTCGACGGCTTCCTCGACCACTGGCTGCACGCGCCGGTGGATGGAGAGACCTCCCTCGCATGACCCGCACCTCGCTTGTCCTCGGCGCCGGCATTGTCGGCGTATCCTGTGCGCTCGCGCTGCAGAAACGCGGCTTCATGGTCACTCTGATCGACCGGCGCGAGCCCGGCAGCGAAACCTCCTACGGCAATGCCGGCGTGGTCAGCCCGACCTCCGTCGTCCCGCTCAACAATCCCTCGCTCTGGAAGAGCCTGCCGAACTATCTCGGCAACCAGCACGCTGCCGTTCGCTATCGCTGGGGCCACCTACTGCGGAATCCCGGCTGGACCTTGCGCTTCCTCGCCGAGGCGCGCCCATCCCGCCTCGCGCCGCGCGTTGCCGCGCTCCAGGGTCTGACCGCTCAGGCCCTGACCTTGCACAAGGCGTGGATGGCAGAGGCTGGAATCAGCCATCGCCTGCGTGAAACCGGCACGCTGAAGCTCTGGCGCAGCGAGGCCGGTCAACAGGCTGCCCGCACCGAGCAGCAATGGCTCGAGGATCATGGCTTTCGTGCCGACTATCTCGACCGGCAGGCCCTTTCCGCAGTCGAGCCCGATCTCAACCCGATCTTTTCGGCCGGTCTGTGGTTGCGCGACAACGGCTCGGTCGACTGGCCGCAGGCCGTGGTCGCAGCCTATGCGGCGCTCTTCGTGGCACGCGGCGGCAAGATCATCCGCGCCGCGGCCTCAGGGCTCTCCAAGACGTCCCAGGGTTGGCGCGCTATGACCGATTCCGGCAGCTTCGATGCCGATCTTGCGGTAGTCGCGCTCGGCCCATGGAGCCCCGACCTGCTGCGCCCGCTCGGGCTGAGCGTCCCGCTCAATGTCGAGCGCGGTTATCACCGTCATTACAAAGCAGGCGACGGACGCAGCCTTTCGCGCCCGTTCTACGACGTCGAATCCGCCTACTTCCTCGCGCCGATGGAAAAGGGCTACCGCCTGACCAGCGGTGTCGAGCTCGCCAACCGCGATGCGCCTTCGGATTTCGCGCAGATCGACGCTGTCCTGCCGCGGGCGAAGGAAGCATTTGACCTGACCGAGGCGACCGAAGCCACGACCTGGCGCGGAGCCAGGCCGACCCTGCCCGATTCATTGCCGATGATCGGGGAAGCGCCGCGAAATCCCGGTCTCTGGCTCGCCTTCGGCAGCCAGCATATCGGCTTTGCGACCGGGCCGGTCACCGGCGAAATCCTGGCTGCGCTGATCTGCGGCGAGAAGCCGATCGCTGATCCGGCGCCATTCGCGCCGGCGCGGTATCTCTGATCCCGACGATCCGGTCGCGCGCCGAGGCGCGTCCGATAGCGCCAATCAGTCTCCGGCGCAACGGGCGAGAGCCGAAGCCTCTCCCCGAAATGCGCCCGGGACGCGTAAGCCGGCGCAGGCCGTCGCGTCAGACGACCGCACCGCCGAATGAGTGGCGCCTCAGACCTGCCGCGCCACCATCATCTTCTTGATCTCTGCGATCGCCTTGGCCGGGTTCAGGCCCTTCGGGCAGGCATTGGCGCAGTTCATGATCGTGTGGCAGCGATAGAGCCGGAAGGGATCTTCCAGGTCGTCGAGGCGCTCGCCGGTGGCCTCATCGCGGGAATCGATCAGCCAGCGATAGGCCTGAAGCAGCACGGCAGGACCGAGATAGCGGTCGCCATTCCACCAGTAGCTCGGGCAGGACGTCGAGCAGCAGGCGCAGAGAATGCACTCATAGAGGCCGTCGAGCTTCTCGCGGTCCTCCTTGCCCTGCGCCCATTCCTTCTCCGGCGCCGGCGTCGTGGTCTTGAGCCAGGGCTCGACCGAAGCGTGCTGCGCATAGAAGCGTGTGAGGTCCGGCACCAGATCCTTGATCACCGGCATATGCGGCAGCGGATAGATCGCGACCTTGCCCTTCGCGCCGCATTCATCGATGCCGGTGGTGCAGGCCAGCCCGTTCTTGCCGTCCATGTTCATGGCGCAGGAGCCGCAGATGCCTTCGCGGCATGAGCGCCGGAAGGTCAGCGTCGGGTCGATCTTGTTCTTGATCCAGATCAGCGCGTCGAGGACCATCGGTCCGCAATCCTCGCGGTCGACATAATAGGTGTCGGTGCGTGGATTCGCGCCGGTATCCGGGTTCCAGCGATAAACCTTGAACTCTGTCAGCTTCTTGGCGCCGGCCGGCTTCGGCCAGGCCTTGCCTTCGGTCAGTCGTGAGTTCGCGGGGAGATTGAATTCGGCCATCGGTCAGATCGTCCTCAATACACCCGCGCCTTGGGCTTGATGTACTCGATATCGTTCGAGAGCGTGTAGGTATGGACCGGGCGGTCGTCGAGCGTGACGGTCCGCTTCTCGTCATCGATCCAGGACAGGGTGTGCTTCATCCAGTCCTTGTCGTCGCGCTCCGGATAGTCCTCGCGGGCATGGGCGCCGCGGCTTTCCGGACGGTTCAGCGCCGAATCCATGGTGACGACGGCCTGGGTGATCAGGTTGTCGAACTCGAGCGTCTCGACCAGATCCGAGTTCCAGATCAGCGAACGGTCGGTGGTTGCGATATCGGAGGCACCGGCCCAGACCTCATGGATCAGCTTGTGGCCTTCCTGCAGCGTCTCGCCGGTGCGGTAGACGGCGCAGTTGTCCTGCATCGTCTTCTGCATGCGGTTGCGCAGCTCCGCCGTGGGCGTGCCGCCCGACGCGTTGCGGAACTTGTCGAGGCGGGTCAGCGCGAGATCTGCCGAAGTCTTCGGCAGCTCGGGCTGCTTTTCGCCGGGAGTCACGATCTCGGCGCAGCGCAGGCCGGCAGCGCGGCCGAAGACGACCAGATCGATCAGCGAGTTCGAGCCGAGGCGGTTGGCGCCATGCACCGAGACGCAGGCCGCCTCGCCGATCGCCATCAGGCCCGGCACCACCGTGTCGGGATTGCCGTCGACCTTGGTCAGCACCTCGCCATGATAGTTCGTCGGGATGCCGCCCATGTTGTAGTGCACGGTCGGCAGGACCGGGATCGGCTCGCGGGTGACATCGACGCCGGCGAAGATCTTGGCGCTCTCCGAGATGCCCGGCAGGCGCTCGTGCAGGATCTTCGGGTCGAGATGGTCGAGATGCAGGTAGATATGGTCGCCGTTCTTGCCGACGCCGCGTCCACCACGAATCTCCATGGTCATCGAGCGCGAGACGACGTCGCGCGACGCCAGATCCTTGGCCGAGGGTGCGTAGCGCTCCATGAAGCGCTCGCCCTCGGAATTGGTGAGATAGCCGCCCTCGCCGCGGGCCCCCTCGGTGATGAGGCAGCCGGCGCCATAGATGCCGGTCGGGTGGAACTGCACGAATTCCATGTCCTGCAGCGGCAGGCCGGCGCGCAGCACCATGCCGCCACCGTCGCCGGTGCAGGTATGAGCCGAGGTCGCGGAGAAATAGGCGCGGCCATAGCCGCCGGTCGCCATGATCGCCATCTTCGAGCGGAAGCGATGCAGCGTGCCGTCATCGAGCTTGAGCGCGATCACGCCCCGGCAGACGCCATCCTCGTCCATGATCAGGTCGATGGCGAAGTACTCGATGAAGAACTCGGTATTGTAGCGCAGCGCCTGGCCATAGAGCGTGTGCAGCATGGCGTGGCCGGTGCGGTCGGCGGCAGCGCAGGTGCGCTGGGCCGGAGGACCGTTGCCGAAATCGGTGGTCATGCCGCCGAAGGGGCGCTGATAGATCTTGCCGTCCTCGGTGCGCGAGAAGGGCACGCCCCAATGCTCGAGCTCGTAGACCGCCGCCGGCGCGTTGCGCACCAGATACTCGATCGCATCCTGGTCGCCGAGCCAGTCCGACCCCTTGACGGTGTCGTACATGTGCCACTGCCAGGTGTCCTTGCCCATGTTGCCAAGCGAAGCGGCAACGCCGCCCTGCGCCGCAACAGTGTGCGAGCGGGTGGGGAACACCTTGGAGATGCAGGCCGTCCTCAGGCCCGCCTGCGAGCAGCCGACCGTCGCGCGCAGGCCCGCGCCGCCGGCGCCGACGACCACGACGTCGAAGGTGTGATCGGTGATCGGGTAGGCCTGGCCCGTATAGGCCGGGACCGATTGGGCTCTGGTGATCGCCATCGGGTTCAGCCTCCGAAAGAGAGTTTCAGGATCGCAAAGACGCAAGCCGCGCCGATCGCGATCGCAAAGAAGGTGTTGGCCATCACGGCGAGGATCTTCAGCCCCTCGTGGTGGACATAGTCCTCGATCACGACCTGCATGCCGAGGCGCATATGGACCGCGCCCGACAGCGTGAAGAGCAGCATCAGGATCGCGACCAGCGGGTGCGACAGCGTTGCGACCGCAGCCACATAGGGCTTGCCGAAGAGCGAGATCACAACGCCGAGGAAGACGATCGTCAGGAAGACGTTCGCCACGGCAGTGACGCGCTGCAGCCAGAAATGGCCGGTGCCGGACTTGGCCGAACCGAGACCGCGAACGCGGCCGAGCGGGGTACGCATCGAAGAATTTGACGACATGACGAACCTCCTCAGCGCATCGCGTAGGCGACGACCCAGAGCAGGATCGTCAGGCCCGCCGAGACGAAGACGCTGTACTTCGCCATATTCGTGCGCGTCTCGGGCTCGTAGCCGTGCCCCATGTCCCAGACGAAATGGCGCAGGCCGCCGACCATGTGGTGCAGCAGCGCAAAGGAATAGCCGAACAGCACGAGGCGTCCCAGGAAGGAGCCGGCAATCGCCTGAGCCGTTTCATAGGCACCCGGGCCGGAGGCTGCAGCCACGAGCCAGGCGGCGATGAGCACCGTGCCGGCATAGAGCGCCGTGCCGGTGACGCGATGCGCGATCGACATCGCCATGGTCCAGGACCAGCGGTAGATTTGCAGATGCGGCGAAAGCGGGCGCGCGATCGGTTTGGTTTCGGCCAAGGTGAACTCTCCGACTCTGCGGCCCGCCGGGGGCCCGATCCATTTGGGAATGGTTCTAGAGTGATTGGGTCTCTATAGAAACCATTCCGGCGCTGCAATGCGAGGCAGCGAATCGGTGGTTACATAAATCGCAAATTGTAACTTTATGCTTACGCCTCAGCGTGGCAGCAGCACCCAGTAATCCAGATCGAGGATGACGCCACCGGCATATTGATCGCCCAGCTTCAACGGGTACTCCGTGCAAGGCAGGTTCTTGGTCGCGACGAGTCGCAGGCGCAGGGCACCGACATCGCTTCGGCCCGGCAATTCGGCCTTCTCCAGCACCTCGCTCCAAGCATAGACGGTATCACCGGCGAAAAGTGGCGCGACATGCCTTCCACCGTTGATCGCCGCGATGTGAAGGCCGTTTCCGAGACCGTTGAACGATAGGGCACGGGCCAGGCTGATGACATGGCCGCCATAGATCAGCCTCTTGCCGAAACGCGTCTCGCGCGCGCCATAGGCATCGAAATGCACCTTTGCAGTGTTCTGGTAGAGACGGGTGGCAAGCTGATGCTCTGCCTCTTCCACCGTCATGCCGTCGACGTGGTCGATGCATTCGCCGACCGCATAATGGCCCCAGCGAAACGCCGAGCCTGCAAGCGCATCGTCATAGGCGGTGAGATCGAGAGCCGGGCAGCCCTCCCCGAGCTGTTCGGGACCAACAACCTTCGGCAGTTCGGGCACCTGCTCGGCATGAGCCGAGGCTCGCGGCTCGCGCTTGCGCACCAGCACCCAGCGCGCATAGCTCAGCACGATTTCGCCACGCTGGTTGCGGCCGATCGAGCGGACATAGACGATGCCGGCATCACCCGCCGAGGTCTGCTTCAGGCCGATCACCTCCGAGGTGGTCGACAAGGTGTCGCCCGGATAGACCGGCCTGAGGAAGCGTCCATCCGCATAGCCAAGATTGGCAACGGCATTCAGCGAGACGTCCGGCACCGTTTTGCCGAAGACGATATGGAAGACCAGCAGATCATCGACCGGCGCCGCGGGATAACCGACCGCGCGTGCAAAGCTGTCCGACGACTGCACCGCGAAGCGCGGCCCATAGAGCGCCGTATAGAGCGAGACATCGCCGCTGGTCACAGTCCGCGGCGTGGCATGGACGATCGTCTCGCCCAGCCGGAAATCCTCGAAAAAGCGGCCCGGGCTGGTTTTGGAAGCGGGCAGCGTCGCGGTCTGGGACATCGGCGTCTCGCGTCTGGTCAGGCTGGCGGATTGTGCGCTGCCGTGAGAGCCTGCGTCCAGCCCCGCCCCACTGCGACGATGGGGTAAGGCGCAGGCCCGGAATGGTCGGCCGAGCGCACCCCGCGGCTGTCCGCTGCGCCGCAACAGGAAACGGCGCGAAGCCTACGCCACAATCGCCTGCAGCTTGGCGAGATCGACATTCGCGCCGCAGACCAGCACGCCCAGGCGCTCGCCCGCAGCAGGCTTGTAGGCTCCCGAGATCAGCGCGCCGAGGGCGGCGGCCCCACCGGGCTCGACGGCCAGACGGAAATCGCGCCAGAGCCGCGCCTGGGCCTCGGTGATGGCGGCATCCGGCACGAGCGCAACGTGATCGACCGTGTCCTTGCAGGCGTCATAGACCAGCTGGCCGACATTGCGGGCGCCGAGCGAATCCGCCGCCACCGAGGCGACATCGACCGCGACCGGTCCCTTGGCTTCGAGCGCCGCCTGCAAGGCACGCGAGCCGGCGGGTTCGACGCCGACCACCTTGACCTTCGATCCAGCGAACCAGGAGGCGATTCCCGAGATCAGGCCGCCGCCGCCGACCGCGACAAGCACGGTATCGAGATCTGGCTCCTGCAAATCCCACTCGCGCCCGAGCGTGCCCTGGCCGGCTATGGTCTCGACCGCAGCGAAGGGATGGATCTTGAGCGCGCCGGTTTCCGCGACGAAGCGATCGCAGGCAGTCTGCGCATCGTCATACTGCGCGCCGCCGACCACGGCCTCCGCGCCGAAACGCCGGATGGCCTCGATCTTGGCCGCGGGCGAAATCTCCGGCACGAAGATCGTCGCCTTCACGCCGCGTTCGCGCGCCGCATAGGCCACTGCCGCGCCGTGGTTGCCGCCGGAAGCCGCCGAAACCCCGGCAGCAGGCACCGGCAGGGACAGCAGGTTGTTGAAGGCGCCGCGCGTCTTGAAGGACCCTGCGTGCTGCAGGCATTCGAGCTTGAGCGAGATGTCCCCCACGGATCCGAGCGCCCCCTTGCCCAAGCGCATGATCGGCGTGACGCGGGCATGGCCGGCGATGCGCGCGGCAGCCGCCTCGATCATGGAATGGGACACCGGACGGTCGGACATGGGGCGATCCTGAGAGGCTGGGCGATCCGGCGCGAAAGTCCAGATCGCGATGGGAAGCCCGTGGCTATCGCGTCCCGGCGGATCGGGGAAGGGCTTTCCACGCCCGCCCCGGATGTGTCTGGCGACGATCAGCGCCGCGAACGCATCCAGCATATCGTCTGCCGCAGCCCCGCGCGGCGGCCTTGCGTGAACGCCATTCGCCGATAAGCCTTCCGCGATCAGGAGTTCCCGTCGTTCGGCCATGCCCTCAGGATTGATCGCGCCCCGGACCTTCTTCGGGTTCAGCAGAGGAGCGCCGCGCATCGTCCGAAAGGCAAGCTCGGGATGGGTTTCATAGACGCGCTCGCGCCAGGCTGGCTGCTGCCGCAACAAGCCGTCGATCTCCCGGATCTTTGGGAACAGGAAGAAACCCTGCTTGGAGACCTTGCGCGGCGGCTCGGAGGTCGCGACCGCCACACCGCAGGCTTCGAGGTACTGCGCAGCCTGGACTGCCGAGCGCGAGGGAATCGAGAACACCGAAGATTGCCGCTCGCCAAGCAGGCTGCGCACCGCCCGTTCGGGGCCGCGCCCGGATCCGACAATCCGATCCGGCAGGCCGATCGGCATATCGACGGCCACGACGTCAGGTGGCTCCGATCCCTCAAAAAGCTCGAAGAAATGCGAGATCACCCGCAACTGCGGACGCAGGGGCGTAGCGTCGCCCAGGATCGCAACGATCCAGCCCGCCTTGCAGCCGTCGACACCGGCGATCCAGCCCATCCGCCCCCTCTTCACCTTTCGATGAACTGTCGTTGCATTGCGGTCGCGTCTAGTGTGCATTGCAGCGAAATCCGATCAGCCGTCGTTAAGGAGTCTCCCATGACAGCGATCCGCCCACGCCGCAGCGTCCTCTATATGCCTGGTTCGAACGCCCGTGCGCTCGAAAAGGCTCGCGAGATTGCCGCCGACGCGCTGATTCTGGATCTGGAAGATGCGGTGGCCCCGGATTCCAAGGACGTGGCGCGCGAGCAGGTCTGCGCCGCGGTGAGGGCCGGAGGCTATGGTCGGCGCGAACTGGTCATTCGGGTGAATGGCGTCGACACGCCCTGGTTCGAAGCGGATCTTGCCGCAGCGACCGAGGCCAAGCCCGACGCGATCCTGATCCCGAAAGTGTCGGCCCCCGAAACCTTGATCGAAATCGGCCACAAGCTGACCGGCCTTTGGGCGGATCCGGCGATCCGGATCTGGGCGATGATCGAAACGCCGCTCGCCGTCCTGGACGCCGCGCGCATTGCCGCCGCGGCGAAAGATCCCTCGACGCGGCTTGCCTGCTTCGTGATGGGCACGAACGATCTCGCCAAGGAAACCCGCGCCCGCTTCGTGCCGGGCCGTGCGCCAATGCTGCCTTGGCTGGTGACGGCCATCCTCGCGGCCCGTGCCCATGGCATCGACATCGTCGACGGCGTCTACAACGATCTCAAGAACGAGGATGGCTTTGCGGCCGAATGCGCGCAGGGCCGCGATCTCGGCTTCGATGGCAAGACCCTGATCCATCCCTCACAGGTCGCTGCGGCCAATGCCGCCTTCGCGCCGGATGATCATGAGCTTGCCCGCGCCAAGGCGATCATCACCGCCTTCGAACAGCCGGAGAATGCCGACAAGGGCGCGATCCAACTCGACGGCCGCATGGTCGAGCGGCTTCACGCCGAGATGGCCAGGCGCGTCGTGGCGCTGAGTGAGGCAATCGCGGCGTAATCCGCGCCGTGCCCGGCCTTGCGCCGGGGGCCCGCCCCGATCTGGGCGACGGGACGAGATCATGGCCGGGGCGGGCCCGGCCATGACGGAAAATACCGGGCGCTGGCCTCAGGCCTTGGCCTTCTTTACCCGCTGCATCGCCTCGACGATGAGCTGCTTTGCCTTGGTGGCGTCACCCCAGCCGGTGAGCTTCACCCATTTGCCGGGCTCGAGATCCTTGTAGTGCTCGAAAAAGTGCTGGATCTGATCGAGGGTGATCTGCGGCAGATCGGTGTAGTTGTGGACGTTCTCGTAGCGCTTGGTGAGCTTGGGCACCGGCACTGCGATGATCTTCTCGTCGCCGCCGCCCTCGTCCTCCATCATCATCACACCGATGGGACGGACCGCGATATACGAGCCCGGAATCAGCGGCCGTGTATTGGCGACCAGCACATCGCAGGGGTCGCCATCTTCCGACAGCGTATGGGGAATGAAACCGTAGTTCCCGGGATAGCGCATCGGGGTGTAGAGGAAGCGATCGACGAAGAGCGTGCCGGCTTCCTTGTCCATCTCGTACTTGATCGGCTCGCCACCAATGGCCACCTCGATGACCACATTGACTTCGTCGGGCGGATTCTTGCCGATGGAGATGGCATCTAGGCGCATGGGTCATACCTGTTGAGACAAAAAACTGGCGCGCCTTATGCGCGCTGTAGCGCAAAAGTCCAAGCCCGACCTTTAGGCGGACGGGGCATCAGGGTTTGCGCATGGCCCTTCCCACTGATATCGGGCTGCAGATGATCAAGCATGGAACTTTGTGGTGTTGAACCTGCTGCGCCGCAACGATCAGCGTTATGCGAGGCGCATGGCACGCATCGCGCGCTGGGACCGGCCGCTTACCGGCCGGGTCGACCGGCTGCGCGCCTGGGCCAACATGCTGCTGGTCGATCATGGCATCTTCCGCCTGGCCTATCTCAATGCCCACCGGGTCACGCCGCGCCTTTGGCGCGCCGCCCAGCCCGCGCCCACCGACATCGCCTGGTTCGCCCGTCAGGGCGTCAAGACGATCGTCAACCTGCGCGGAGGCCGCGAGCACGGCGCGTGGCCGCTGCAGCGCGAAGCCTGCGAACGCCACGGCATCGCACTGGTCGAGTTCGTCCTGCGTTCGCGCGGTGCACCTGACCGCGAAACAATCCTCGGCTCCAAGGCCTTCTTCGAGGGCCTGAAGGAACCTGCGCTGGTACATTGCAAATCGGGCGCGGACCGGGCTGGCTTTTTCTCGGTGCTCTATCTGCTGGTGCACGAGAATCGCCCGCTCGACGAAGCCATGAAACAGCTCTCGTTGCGCTACGGCCATTTCCGCTTCGCCAAGACCGGGATTCTCGACGCGTTCTTCGAAGCCTATGCCCGCGAGGGCGAGGCCAAGGGCATCGCCTTCCTCGACTGGGTCGAGCGCAGCTACGATCCCGAGGCGCTTGAGAGAGACTTCAAGACGGGCTTTCTGTCTTCTCTGATCGCCGACCGCCTGATCCGGCGCGAGTAGACCTGCTCAACGCGCCGTACGCGGCAGGGCAGGAGCGCCCCCCATCCGCGTCCAGGTAAACTGGATATGCGCCATCATGCGCGCGAACGAAACGCATCCGATCGCGGTGAGCAGCGCGACCGACAAAGTCCCGAACCACCACATAACCAGCGCGGCACCGGCCAGCGAAATCGCATTCGTCATCATCTGCCGTCGCGGATACAGCGACAGTGAACCGATCTCGTGCAGCGGTCCGACCAGGGTACTGCAGCCATAGAACAGCGAGAGCAGCGCCATGATCTCGCCGACCCCTTCCCATTGTGTGCCCTCGAGCACGTAGTCGGCCCCGATTGCGGCGATGGCCACGCCCGCGAAGAGCACGACGACAATGGCGACCATACCCATGGTGATCCGACGGGCCCAATGTTGCCGATCCGCTCCCTCGCGCTTGCGCAGATCGTTCATCGCCAGCGGAGTGACCGCTGCGTTGAACAATTGCATCGGCATTTCCAGCAGGCGCATGGCGAGCGCGACATGCGCCGCCAGGAGGGCGTTACCGGCGAAGGGCAACGCCAGCAGCGGCGCCACCATGAAACCGAAGGACAGCAGCGCCGAGGGCAGCAGATAGGTTGGCGCCGTGCGCCAGCGTATCGCCGACTCCACCAATTCCCGCTGTGACCAGTAACGCAGCCTCACGAAGCCGATCAGCGCCTTGCGACGGCGCCAGAACAGATAAATCGCAGCCACCGCGTGGCCGAAGGCATCGGCGGCGAACAGTGCGAGCGCCGTCGGGCCGAGCGGCCAGATCAGCAGGATCATCATGGCCGGCTGGACAATCGCCTGCACGACATTGCTGTTGCCGATCGTCGTGAAATCACCCTCCGCGGTCGCCTCGGCGGTGATCAGCCTGATGGCCGCGCGGCTGGCCAACGAAATCAGGAAGAGCGCACCAAAGCCGCGCAGAACCCAGCCCGCGGAGGCCGCGAACAGGATTGCCGCAGTCATCCCGGCAAGAAAAACCATCCCCGCAGCGAGGGCCAGTCGAAACGCCTTGCCGAGACGCACCCTGTCATGGCTCTGGAAGAACACGGCCTCGAAGCGCAGCAGAACCGCGATCGCGACGAAATTGGCCAGCGCCGAAAAGATCGCGAAATCCGCGAAGACCTTGGGCGGGCACAGGGCCGCTGCGAAGAGCAGGCCCCATACCGAAAGAATCCGTGCCTGGATGAAGCGCAGCGCCAGCATCAAGCCGTTGCGGAGACCCGTCCGCCTGACGGGAGAGCCATCGGCGGCGATCGGCTCGGCCGGGACGGGCACCGAGGCGGCCGCGGCAAAGCCGCCCCTGTCCAGTGCGAGTTGCGCAGCCATATCCACGTCCCCGGTCGGGATGTCGGGCAGGTCGTCTTCGCTCGGCCGGGGGCCGTGGCGCTCGCCTGCCGGAGTTCGCTCGCGATCAACCCCTTCGATCACGTCGCTTCACTCCGCAGGTTGCACGCTGCGCCGGTATGGTTAACGCACGGTAAATCTGGCAGCACTTTCGCTGGTCGCGCCGGGGAGGGTTCTCGCTACCACGCAGGTTGTGGCGGAAAAGTGGCAAAACCCGTCATTTATCAGCGTTCTAACCGAGCTCCATTGTCATCTGGGGACGTCCCCGTCAGTGTTTCCCTCGCAGATCGAGAGGCTTGATCCCATGACGCGCACCCCCATCCACATCGATTTTCTGAATGCGTTGGACGTCGAGGCACTCGGGTTGACCGACCAGGAGATCATCTCCGCAGTGGAGGCCGGACTGGCGGCGCAAGGACGCGGGGAAACCGTGATCGAACCGCGCATGCACCTGATTCCAGGAGGCAGCAGCGGTCATTTCAACGTGCTGAGGGGTGCATTTCGTGCGCCGATCAGCCTGGCGGGCGTCAAGGTGATCGGAGACTTCGTCGACAACTACAAGGAAGGCCTGCCCTCGGAACTCGGCCTGCTCCTGTTGATGGACCCGTCCAATGGCGTGCCAAGAGCCATCATCGACGGGAGCCATCTCACCGATATGCGCACCGGCGCAGTCACGGCCATCGGCGCGAAATACCTCGCACGCAAGGGTGCCAGAGTACTGGGCCATATCGGAGCACGCGGCACGGCCTACTGGAACGTACGCCTGCTCGACTCCCTGTTCGACTTCGACGAGATCCGTGTGCATTCCCGGCGGCGCGAAAGCCGCGACGCATTCGCAGCACGGCTCTCAGCTGATCTCGGCAAGCCCGTCACAGTGACAGAGGACTGGCGTTCCTGCGTCGACGGCGCCGATATCGTTGTTGAAGCCTCGCGCCTCGACGCGCCCGAACCGCTGCTGAAAACGGACTGGATCAAGCCCGGCGCCTTCGTCGTGCCCTATGGCACGATGAGCGCCGTCGAGCTTTCGCTCACCGATATCATGAGTAAGCTCGTCGTCGACGACTGGGGCCAGTGCCGGTCAGGCCAGTTCGGCTCGCTACGCGCCCATGTCGAGGCCGGCAAGCTCTCGAAGGCGACCCTCTATGCCGAGATGGGTGAAATCGTCGCCGGGCTGAAGCCCGGGCGCGAAGGCGACGACGAGACCATCCTGTTCTGGCATCGCGGCCTCTCGCTCTCCGACATCGCGCTTGGTCATTTCATGCTGGAGAAGGCCGGGCGCATGGGGATTGGTCAGAGGCTGCGGTACGCATGACGAATCCTGCCGCCCCGCACCTTGTCGCCAATGCGCGGATGTATGCCGTCAACCCGACGGTTCGTGCTGCCTGGACAGATCTCTTCGCCTGGATCTCCAGTCGGTCGGGGGTTCCGCTGACTGTCGTCGATCATGCAGCACCGGCTCCATTGGAGGACCTCTGGCAACGCGGCGATCTCGGCCTCGCCTTCATCTGCGGCTATCCCTTCGCAAGCGGCAGCTTCCCCGTGCAGCCGATCGCGGCCCCGATCCCGGCTTCGGCGTTGGCGGGCGGGCGGCCCCTCTATGCAACTCATCTCGTCACCCGCACCGATAGCCCGATCGCCACGCTCGCCGGGAGCTTCGGCCAGCGCCTTGGCTGGACGGTCGAGCACTCGCAGTCCGGCTTCAACGCCTTGCGCTGTCACCTGCTCCCGCATTGGAAGACAGGGCCGCTCTATCGGCAGAGCATCGGCCCGCTCCTGACGCCGCGCCGGGTCATTGCCGCGCTGCTGAACGACGAAATCGATATTGGTCCGCTCGACTCGTATTTTCACGACCTGTTGCTCGCGCATGAGCCTGAAACGGCTGCACGGCTGCGGATCATCGAGACCACACTCCCGAGACCGATGCCGCTCCTGGTCGCCTCCGGCACGCTGGAAGCGGCTCCACTTGCAAACCTTCGCGATGCGCTGCTCGAGGCTGCAGCCCTGCCGCAGGCGCAGGCTCTGCTGGCTCGCCTCAAGCTCTCCGGTTTCGCCGTTGTTGAACACGGCACCTATGACGTGCTGCTTCAGGACGCCCGCAGGGCGGAAGCCGCCGGCTATGGTCGGCCGGGCTAGGGTTCGGCCGGACGCCCGGCACTACGCGCCCGGATCGCCGCAAGCGTGATACGCCCCAGCGGCCGGCTCTCGTCGTCGACGATGGTCGCCCCGCCCCGCCCCTCGGTCAGAAGCGCCGAGAGCACGTTGCGCAGATTGGCCGATGCCGGAAGCCGCAGGTCGGAACTCTCTGGCGCTCCCTCTTCGACCGCATCCGCCGCGCTGACCAGAGAGAGGCGCCGCAGGGCAGCGTCGGCACCGACAAAATCAGCGACGAATGCGTCGGCCGGAGCCGCCAGCAAGCGGTCGGGTGTGTCATACTGCACCAGTCGGCCGTCCTTCATGATGGCGACGACATCGCCCATGCGGATCGCTTCATCGATGTCATGGGTGACGAAAATCACCGTCTTCTTCAGCCGACGCAGGATCGCGACGAATTCCTCCTGCAGGCGCCCTCGCACCACGGGATCGACCGCACCGAACGGCTCGTCCATCAGCATGACCGGCGGGTCGGCCGCCAAGGCGCGCGCCACCCCGACGCGCTGGCGCTGCCCCCCCGAGAGATGGCGCGGGTAGCGCGAAAGAAACTGCGCAGGTTCTAGCCCGACGAGTGCCAGCATCTCCTCCGAGCGCGACCTGATCTTCCCGGCTGGCCAGCCAAGCAGTTTTGGCACGGTCGCAACATTCTCGGCGATGGTCATGTGCGGGAAGAGGCCGACCTGCTGAATGACATAGCCGATGCGGCGGCGAAGCAGCACCGGATCGGCCTGCGTCACATCCTCACCCTCGACGATGATCCGGCCGGAGCTCGGTTCGATCAGCCGGTTCACCATCCGCATCGTCGTGGTCTTGCCGCAGCCGGAGGGGCCGATCAGCACGCAGGTCCGGCCTTCGGGCACAGAAAGATCGAGGCTGTCGACGGCGGCGCGCGCGATGCCCGCGAACAGTTTGCTGACATTCTCGAGACGGATCATCAGGCCCCCATTCGCGCGGAACGCGTCATCACCCGCTCGACGCTCGCAAAACCGATCTCGACCAGGAGCGCGAGCAGGGCGACCGCTACCGCTCCGGCAATCAGCTGCGGAAAATTGAAATTCGCCATACCGGCGGTGATCAGCTCGCCAAGGCCGCCGCCGCCAATGAAGGCGGCGAGCGTCGCCGCCGAGACGACCTGCACGGCAGCCGTGCGGATGCCGGCAAAAATCACCGGCAGCGCCAGCGGGATCTCGATCCGCGTCATGACTTGCACATCCGAAAGTCCCTGCCCGCGCGCCGCCTCGACGATGTCGCGGTCGACCTCGGTCAAGCCCGTATAGGTGTTGAGCAGCAGAGCCGGCAGGCCGTACAGCGTCAGCGCCACCACTGAGGGCAGGAAGCCGGTGCCGAGCACGGGCAGCATGATGACGAGCAAGGCCAGGCTGGGCACGGTGCGCAGGATGTTGACGATCGCGATCGCCGAATTGGCGAGGCTGCGATGGCGCGTCAGCGCGAGCCCGAGTGGCAGCGCGATCAGCATCACGGCGAGAAGTGCCACGCCCGAGAGCCAGAGATGGTTCTCGACCGCTGTCCAGAAGATGCGGGGATTGGCAGAAATCCAGTCGAGCATCAGGCCCCCTCCGCCTGGGCCGCCCGCAGGCCGAGTTCAAGCCGGCGCAAGATCTCGTCGCAGGCGATGGCCAGCAGCGAGGTCATGATCGCGCCGACCACGACCTTCTCGCCGAAATCCTGGGTGATGCCCTGGAAGATGATGTCGCCAAGCCCGCCTGCATTGATGAAGGCTGCCACCGTCGCGACCGAGACCATCGTGACGACCGTGATGCGGATGCCCGCGATGATCACCGGCAGCGCCAGCGGAAGCTCGATGGCGAAGAGCCGGCGCCATCGGCCGTAGCCCATGCCGTCGGCGGCATCCAGAATCTCGGGCGCGATCTCGCGCAGGCCGGTTGCCGTGTTCCGGATGATGATCAGCAGGGCATACATCACGAGCGCCACGATCGCCGGACCGAAGCCCAGCCCGAGGATGGGAATCAACAGCGCAAAGATCGCCAGTGCCGGCACCGTGTAGAGCGCCCCCGAAATCAACAGCACGACGAGGTAGAAGGTCGGCCGCCGCGCCGAGACGATCCCGAGCGGCAGGCCGATGACGAGCGAGATCGCGAGCCCGATGCCGACGAGCTGGATATGCTCCCAGAGCGCGATCAGCAGGCGGTCGTAATTCTCCAGCGTCCAGGTCATGCCGGCAGGCCCGATAGGGCAGCGGCAAGCTCTCCTGCCGTCAGCCGTTCGGCGAGCGCCTCGAACTCGCGCCCCATTGGCCGGTCATCGTCGAGCCGAGCGACATGGGCGCGGACGAAACCATGCGCGAGGCCGGTACCAGCACCGAGCCGGATGCCGTCGCGCTGATCCGCCGCCTCGGCCGCCACGACGAGTTCGATCGCAGCAAGCCGCAACAGGTGCTCGGCGATCACGGCCGTCTTTGCGACGATGCGCGGCGTCATGGGGGCATAGTCCTCGACACCATCGGCAACCGGCATGGTCATCGGGCCAAGCGGCAGGGCGAGATGGCGGATCTCCGCTTCCAGCGCTGCTGTCGTCTTCTGCGTGGTCGCAAAACCGGCATGCGTGCCGCCATGGCGGGTCAGAAAGCGCGGCAGCTCACTGGACGCAGGCGACATCAGCTTGGTGACGCGGAACGCCGAAATCGTCGCGGCGTGGGCGGCCCCCAGTCCGAGCCCTTCGAGCGCGAGCGCAAGTGCCGTGGTGTCGAAATTGACCGTCGAACGCAGGACATCCTCGGTGATGAGCACCGCCGGGCTGTCGGCGGCCGCGTTAAGCTCGACTTCGACGAGCGTGCGCGCCGTATCGAGCGCGGCGCATGCGGCTCCATTCACGGGCGCCAGGCAGCGAAAGGACAGCGGGTCCTGCACGCGCCGGGCGGCGCCCTCGTCAAGGAGATCGCTCCCGGCCAGGAGTTCGCGCAGCTTCGCCGCGCCGGCGACATGGCTCGGCACCGGCCGAAGGGCGACCAGATTGCTGGCGATGGGCGAAAGATTGGCGCGGTAAGCCTCAAGCGAGAGCGCGCCTGCTGCGGTCAGCGCCTGCAGCGCCATTGTCATGGCGCGAAGCGCCAGCGCAGCCAAGCCAGCACTCTCGGCGTTGGCATTGAGCAATGCGAGCCCATCCTTCGGCCCAAGGGCCGGAAGCGCTATGCCGGCCAGGCGCATCGCCTCGGGACCAGGTCGAATCTGCCCGTCGAATTCAGCCTCGCCCTCTCCAGCCAGCGGTAGAAAGAGCTGGGCCAGCGAGCTGAGATCGGCCTCCCCCAGCGAACCGATGCGTCGGACGACAGGGTGAACCCCGGCATTGAGCATCGCAGCGAGTGTCCCGACAAGACCCGGCGAAATGCCCGACGCGCCCTGAGCAAGACCGGCAAGCCGCGCCAGCAGCATCGCCCGCACCTCGGCCCGCGGCAGGCAAGGCCCGACGCCGACGGCCCGCGCCCGAACCGCCCGCTGCTGGAAGGCGGCGATCTGATCCGCCGCCAGTCGCGTGTCGACAGCGGCCCCAAGGCCGGTCGTCAAACCGTAGACGGCCTCGCCGCGTTCAAGGCTGCGCTCGACCACCGCGCGAGCCCCGCTCAGCCGCTCCAACAGTGCGGGAGCCAGCGCGACCCGCTCAGCACCATGCGCGACGGCATGAACCTGTTCGATCGAAAGCAGCCCGACACCGATGACGACGGCAGGGGCCGCTTGCACCAGCTCCATCCGCAGACCGCCCGCCTTAGCGAACAAGACCCTTGGCTTTCAGGAAGGCGGCGGCGACAACACGCGGCTCCTTCTTGTCGACTTCGACCTGTCGGTTCAGCTCCTGCATCGTCGCATTGTCGAGCGCCGCCCCGACCTTCTCGAGGATTTCGACGACCTTGGCGTTGCCGGCAATCTCCTGACGCACGACCGGGGCGAGGAAATAGGGCGGGAACAACGACTTGTCGTCGTCCAGTGCCACGAATTTCTCTGCCGCGATCTGCCAGTCGGTGGAGAAGCCGTTGGCGATGTCGACCTGCTTCTGGTTCAGCGCCTCGTAGCGCAGCCTGAGCGCAGCGAACTGCTTGAACTCGGCAAACTCGGCGCCATAGACCTCCTTGAGGCCCGCGATACCATCCCGACGGTCGACGAATTCGGTGCCGGCCCCGAGCCGGAGCTTGGACGAGACCTTGCCGAGATCGGTCAGGGTCTTGAGGTTGTATTCCTTCGCCGTCTCAGGGCGCACCACGATCGCATAGCCGTTATTGATACCGGAGGGCTTCAGCCAGGTCAGGTTGAATTCCTTCTCGTAGAAGGCCTTGACCATGCCGCGCACCTTCTCCGGGTCGGTCTCGGTCACGCCCTGCGCCTTCATCACGGCGTTGAGGCCAGTCCCGGTATATTCCGGATAGAGGTCGATCGCGCCGCTCTTCAGGGCCTCATGCGCCACCAGCGTGCCGCCGAGATTGATCTTGCGCTCGACCTTGAAGCCAGCCCCCTCCAGGGCCGCGGCATAGAGCTCGGCAACGATGAACTGCTCCGTGAAATTCTTGGAACCGATCTTGATCGTCTGGGCCGCTGCTGCCGACAGCCCGACCACGATCATGGCGGCAACAGTACAGACCGTCTTCGCGAAGCGCATGCTGACAAGTTTCATGGCTGCCTCCTGGGATGGCTCAAGGGGTTAGCTAACGAGGGATCGAACAGCGATGCAAGTTTCGGGCTCGCGAAGGAGAAAAGCGCCTTCGCGTTTCCGGTCCCGGAGAACGAACGCCCCGGGCAAGCGCTCAACTGAGGGGATTTCGTTCGCCCGCGCGGATGGCGGCGGGCAGGCGATTCTCGATGGGCGACAAAGGGCACACCCAGGCCTCGGAATAGGCGCAGGACGGGTAATAGGCGAAATTGAAGTCGAGGATCGTCCGCCCGTCCGATGTCGCGCCGAGATCGGCGCTCTTGATCGTATCGAGCAGGTAGCGGCCGCCGGCAAAGGTCTCCTCGCCATTGCTCGCATCGCCAAAGGGCAGGAAGGTCCCGCCGCCATAGCCCTCGATCCAGTAGAGCGTCAGCTCCCGACCGAGCGCGCCCTCCAGCCCATCGGTCAGCGCGTAGGGCCTGAGCACCATGGCGCCGTCCTTTCCGGCTTCGACCCGGATGGTTTCGCGCCCGATTGCGGGCCGCGAGCCGACCTCGAAGCGCAGCGCCGGATCGTAGGGGAAATAGCGGATGCCCCTGAAGCGTTGCCGCCGGGCGGCCGCAAGCGGCGACTGCCGATGCTCGCGAAACAGCCCGTCGCGCACAGTGCGCCACTGCGCCCAGCCCGCTTCCGCCGGCATCGCCCGCACCGCCGCGTAGAGATCAGCCACCTGCCGACGCCAATCCTGGAGCGAGGTTGTGTTCTCGAGTACCGCGCTCGCAGACGGGTGCGCGCCTGTTCTGGTGGATGCGGCTCCGGCAATGATCTGGTTTTTCATGGAGTGCAGCCTTCGGTTCGACTGAACGGGATCGCCTCGGCACGGGAACCGCCGCGACCGGTCAACGCGTCGGCGACGCAGGCGTTCCCACATCGCCCATTGTGCCGACCATCCTGTCAGGCCGTGTCAGCGTTCCCATCGGTGCCGGCAAAAATCGTCGCATCGAGGCACAAAGCCAAGGCCAATGAAGAACGCCGCCGTCACGAGATCGCGACGACGGCGTTGAGCTGGCGGATCGTAGACCCGAGCTGTCAGGAAAATTGCGTCTTCAGGCCTTCGAAGAGCGCAACCTGCTCGGCAATCAGCGCGCGCTTCTCGTCGCGCCGCACGAAGACCTTGAACATCGCTTCCCCGGCAGCATTGAAGAACTGGACCGAACAGGAGCGGCGGCCATGGAACTGCCGATCGACCAGGTAGATCGCCGTGCAGTTGCCAGCCTTGATATGTCCGCCGATCGGGCTGTCGCCATGGATGTTGTAGTAGCCATGGCCGAAGGAGCCAACGGGAAGCGACCCTTCACATTCCAGCACGATATCGGCGGTGTGGACGATGAAGAGCACATCGCCCCAGGTCGAGAGCGCCTGCCACAGCGCCTCGAAGCGCTCGGCAGCGATGAAATGGCGCTGGTCGGCCGGCGCTGCCTCGAGCACCGCGAGCGTCGGCACGCCGACCTCGCGGGCGATGGCCTCGATCACGCCATCCGGCTTGGCTGCCAGCGCCTGCCTGACGCGCTCCATCGGGTCTGCCTGTGACGGGTCCTGGACCGCCGCGGCACTCGCCTGCGAGATCGACATGCCGTCCTCCCTCACTCTGCCGCCTGGCGGGGCAAATGCGGATTGGCTTCGCTGAGCACCGTCTCGAAACCTTCGAATTCGGGATGCCCGAGATACATCGGCGTAGCCCGGGGCTGGCCGGCATTGCGGTGCGATTCGCGGAACTGGTCGGACTTCGTCCAGGCCGTGAAATCCTCCTTCGAGGCCCAGGTCGTGTGCGAGGAATAGAGGGTATGGTCCTCCTTCTCCGGCCCCTTGAGCAGATGGAAGGCGATGAAGCCCTTCATCTCGTCGAGACGGGTCTTGCGCGAGGACCAGACCGTCTCAAAGGCGGCCTCCTCTCCCTTGACGACCTTGAAGCGATTCATGGCGATGAACATGGTCATTATCCTCAGTTGGCTGGCTGTTGGCTGGCTTGGTTGAACGGGAAGCGGGCAATGTCGCGCGGCATTGCAGTCCTCATGTGCCGAAGCGCGTGGAGAAGCCGATCTTGCCGACGAAGCCCGGGCTGTTGTCACCGTCGCGGTAGCGGCGATAGCGAACGTCGCCGACATTCTCGAGCGAGAGATAGGCGCGTGCATCCGGCGTGATCTTGTAGTCGGCGTAGAGATCGACCAGCGCATAGGCCTTGCTCGCGAGCACCTGCGATCCAGGCGGCAGGCGCTTCTGATCGTCGACCAGCGTCAGCCGGGCGCCCACCGTCAGCTTTTCCTCGAAGAAGCGCAAACCGCCGTTGAGGACCAGCTTGTCGGGATAGATCGACTCCAGAGGCTGGTTCAGCGTCCTGTTGTCGCCGCGGATGGTCGAGCCGGCAAGGGTCATGAACCAGCGCTTCGCGTCGTAGCCGAGTTCGGCCTCGAAGCCGGTGATGCGCGCCTTGGCAACGTTCTGGTACGAGAAGAAGGCGTCGTTGCAGGCGCCCGGAATGGGCGCGCCGCAGGGAGCACCGGGATCGACGAAGATACCGTCGATATAGTTCTTCACGTCGTTCCTGTAGACGGCGAGCTTGCCGCGGAAGCGGTCGCCCTCGCTCAGGATGTCGTCATATTTCAGATTGACGCCGGCCTCGAGCGTCTTGCCCACTTCCGGCTTCAGGTTCGGGTTCGGCCGGAAGATGAAGCTGGCCGGAGCGGGATGGGGCCCATCGACCAGCGTCTCGGTCACCGACGGCGCCCGATAGCCCTCGGCATAGGTGCCATAGACCTGCAGGCCCTGCAGCGGCGTGACGCCGAGCGTCAGCTTGGGCGAGATGCGGTTGCCATCCGAAGAGGTGCGACCGCCGCTGAGCTCATAGGCGTCGTAGCGCAGCGCGCCGATCAGGTCGAAGATCGAATACTTGACGTGGCTCTGCACGAAGCCGCCATAGACGCTGCGCTTGCCGGACGGCGTCGTCTCGTCGCCATTGCCGACCGGATCGCTGGTCCTGACGCGATCCTCGAACCAGTCCGCGCCGTAAGTCAGATTCAGCGCTGCCGCGCCGAGATCGAATTTCGAGGTGTTGTAGATGTCGAACCCCGTGGTCTGGACCTTGAAATAGCGCTTCGCGCCCAGGGCCGCGCCCGTACCCGAGATCTGGGTCTGGTCTGTGTCCGTCGAGGTCGAATACGCACCGATGTTCAGGTTCAGCCACGGGATATCGGGCCGCGAGAAACTGTAGCGCGCCGTGTAGTTCTGCGTCGTGACCTCGTTGTCGCGACGCGGGGCCGTGGGGGTGCCGACACCGTTGGAGAAATCGTAACGCTGGTACTGGCCGCCGAGCTTGAGCTCCTGGCCTTCGCCGGGCGTGATCACGATCTTGCCGAGACCTGAAACCAGGTCCTGCCCGCTATCGGCGATCTTCGTGCCGTTGCCGTCGCGATAGGGATTGAGCGAGCGGAAGGAAAGCCCGACCAGGCCTTCGACGACATCATTCGCGCGGAAGGCGCCGATGGCATTGCCGAAGACGCCGGACTGGCGGGCGAACACGCCCGTCCCGCCGATCTCGAGCGCAGCGCGCTCGCCCGGCCTGAGGACATCCTTGGGATCGACCGTCTCGAAGGACACGACGCCACCGATCGCGCCTGAACCGTAGATGTTGGCAACCGGGCCGCGCGTCACGTCGATGACGCGCACGAAGGCGGGATCGAGGAAGAAGGCGCCATTGGCATTATGGCCGGAACGCTGGAAATTCTGGCGCGCGCCGTCGATCGTCACCGCGACGCGGCCGAAATCCTGCAGACCACGAACATTGATCGCGGTTGCCGGATCATTCGGGTTTTCCTGCGTCGACACGCTGGGCATCTGGTTCAGGAGAGTGCCGAGCCTCTGCGGCTGCTGCGAGCGGATCTCGTTGCGCGTCATCACCGAGACCGAGGCGAGAGCATCGATCGCGCGCTCTTCCTGCTTGCTCGCCGTTACGGTGATCTCGTCCAGCGCAATCGGCGCAGCGGGGGCGGTCGGCGCCGGCTGGGATTGAGCCTGAGCGCCAAGCGACCACAGCGCGATCGCCGCCACGGAAACGGAAGCGCGCAACAGCGCGGCGTGAGAATTCATGCGTCCAGCCCCGAACCTGACCTGAAGATCTTGCAGCGACTGGCTGGCTGGACGCGGGCTGCGTGTGGCTGGCTGGCGCGGGCGGTCGCACCGTCCCGGCGCGCCGCTCTTGACCCTTTGTAGTAAAGCTGAATATCACCGTCAACAACGCTTAAGCATTATTGTTTCTTAGAATAATTAAAAACTGATAACTGCTTTAGATCACCTTCAGATGACGAGATGTCGCGCACTCTTAGGTAGACGAGATCGATTTCGATCCCGTCTTCCATTGAGGCGAAACCCGGAAGCGGAGAGACCATCATGCCAAGCCCCCTGGCGCCTGCGAGGCCGCTCGGCGCACGGCCCCATCGACGCGAGCTGAGCGCCGCGATCGGATTGACCCTTTTGGCCGCCGCCGGCCTCCTTGCCCCATCCATGCTCCCCAGCCCGGCCCAGGCACAAACTCCGGATCGCATCGTTGCTGTCGGCGGCGTGATCACCGAGGTGCTCTATGCTCTGGGCCTGCAGGACCGGATCGTCGGTGTCGACACCACCAGCCAGTTCCCGCCCGAGGCCCTGCGCGACAAGGCGAGCGTCGGCTATGTCCGTGCGCTTTCGGCCGAAGGCGTGCTCTCCCTCAAGCCCTCGCTGGTCATTGCCCTCGAAGGCGCCGGGCCGCCCGGGGCGGTCTCTCTGCTCAACGAAGCCGGGTTGCGCCTCGCCAGCATCCCGGAAGACAACTCGCCTGATGGTGTCGTCACCAAGATCCAGGCGATTGGCGCGGTGGCTGGTGCAGCCGAACCCGCCGCTCGCCTCGCACAGCAGACGAAGCTGCGTTTCGATGAACTTCTGACGCTACGTTCCGGCCTGCCGGCCAAGAAGCGCGTGCTCTTCGTCCTGTCGCTCCAGAACGGCCGCGTGCTGGTCGGCGGCCGCAACAGCTCCGCCGATGCGATCATCCAGATGGCTGGCGGCGTCAATGCCGCGACTGCGGTCGAGGGCTTCAAGCCCCTGAACGAGGAGGCCATCATCGCCGCGGCGCCCGACGTGATCCTGATGATGCGCAACAGCAGCAGTCATAATGCATCGCCGGAAGAGGTGTTCGCCATGCCGACCTTCTCGCAGACCCCGGCCGCAGCGAAGATGGCGCTCGTCAGAATGGATGGCCTCTACCTGCTCGGCTTCGGGCCGCGCACACCGGCGGCAGCCCGCGACCTGATGGCGGCGCTCTATCCCGAGGCCGCGATCCCGCCGCTCAAGACCGCCGCCGCGCCATGACGCTCGCCGTCCGTCCGACCGGCGCGATGAGCGCGCTCGTCAGCTTCGCGGCCGGACAAAGGCGGCAGGCCGCTTTGGTCGTTGCCGGCCTTGTCCTGCTCTGCGGCCTGTTGATGATCGTGGCCGTCGGGCAAGGCGCGTTCTCGATTCCGCCTGGCCGGGTCGCCGAGATCCTCTGGGCCAGGCTGACAGGCGAGACCGCCCTGCTGGAAGGGCGCGACGCGCTCGTCGTGCTCAATATCCGCCTGCCGCGCGTGCTGCTCGGCGCCCTCGTTGGCGCCGCACTCGCGATTTCGGGAGCTCTGATGCAAGGGCTCTTCCGTAATCCGCTCGCGGATCCCGGGCTCGTCGGCGTCTCCGCCGGCTCCGGCCTGGCGGCGGCCGCGACGATCGTGCTCGGTGACCGGCTCCTCGCCGGTTTGACGATGAAGCTGCCCTTTGCAGCCCTCCCATTCGGCGCCTTCTGCGGCGGCCTGATCTCGACGCTGACCCTCTATCTGATTGCGACCCGCCAGGGTCGGACTTCGGTCGCAACCATGTTGCTCGCCGGGGTCGCGCTCGGCGCGTTGGCGGGCGCCCTCACCGGCGTCCTCGCCTTCATTTCCGACGACCGACAGCTGCGCGACCTGACCTTCTGGTCGCTCGGCAGCCTTGGCGGCGCGAGCTGGACAAAGCTCGTGGTCATCGCGCCCATCGTCTTGCCGCTGCTGCTGGCGGTGCCCCTGCTGGCCCGCGGGCTGAACGCCTTGATGCTTGGAGAGGCGGAAGCCTATCATCTCGGCATCCCGGTGCAGCGCATCAAGGCGTTGGCGATCGTGCTGGTGGCGCTGGCTGTTGGCGCCAGCGTCGCCTCGGCCGGCGTGATCGGCTTCGTCGGCATCGTCGTGCCGCATCTGATCCGCCTCGCCATCGGCCCCGATCACCGGCTGTTGCTCCCCCTCTCGGCGCTCGGCGGGGCAACGCTTCTCGTCGCCGCCGACATCGTCGCGCGCCTGATCGTCGCTCCGGCCGAATTGCCGATCGGCATCGTCACCGCGGCGCTCGGCGCGCCCTTCTTCCTGTGGCTCCTGCTGCGTCGCGCGGATGGTCTCGATGTCTGAGCCGATCAATGGCGAGCCGATCCTGTCGGGTCGGTCCCTGAGCTTCGTGGTCGGCGGGCGGGCGCTGGTCAGTGAGGCTTCGCTCGATCTCAAACCCGGCAAGACCACGATCCTGATCGGCCCCAACGGCGCCGGCAAATCGACCCTGCTCAAGCTGGTCACCGGCGAGCTGAAGCCTGCCAATGGTGAGGTCCTGCTCGACGGCGAGCGCCTCTCCGCGATCCCGTCCTGGCGCCTGGCCTGCCAGCGCGCCGTGATGGCGCAGCACACGCGGCTCGCCTTTCCCTTCAGCGTCTATGAGGTCGCGCGCCTCGGCGTGGACGGTGTCGGGCGCGCCTTGTCGCGTCAGCGCCGCGAAGCTCTCGTCGGCGAGTGCCTGGCCTCAGCCGGCGTCGCCGAACTCGCTGCACGGCGCTATCAGACCTTGTCAGGTGGCGAGCAGCAGCGCGTGCAGTTCGCCCGCGTGCTCTGCCAGCTCGAGGCCGGCCGCAGCGTCGCATCACGGCAGACACTCTTCCTCGACGAACCGATCGCGAGTCTCGATCTCTGCCATCAGCTCGCCCTGCTCGACATGGCACGTGCGATTGCGGCCCGCGGTGTGGCCGTTCTGATCGTGCTCCACGACATCAATCTCGCCGTGACCTATGCGGACCACCTCGTCGTGATGGACCGCGGTCGCATCGTCGCCCAGGGAGCCCCTGCAGCGACGCTGGACGACGCCTTGCTGCGCAATGTCTTCAAGGTCGACCTCAGCTTCAGCCGCGCGCCGGCCGCCGGCCTGCCCTTCCTCCTGCCCCAGCAGCATCGGCCCACCGCAGCCGCTTGATCCCCCGGACCAGTTATTTTAAGTTTGAAATAACTGCTCCGAACCGGGGTCCGCGATCATGGCCGCTTCACCGCGCAGATTGTCCTACGGAAGCTATCTGCAGGTCGATGATCTGCTGGCCTGCCAGACCCTGGAGAGCGCGAAGGTCGGCACTCCGGCGCATGACGAGATGCTCTTCATCATCGTCCATCAGGCCTATGAGCTCTGGTTCAAGCAGATCCTGCATGAGCTCGACCGCATCCAGCTCGATTTCTCGGCGAGCCCGGTCGCCGACGAGAATCTTGGCCGCATCGTTGCGGGCCTCGGCCGCATTCATGAGATCCTGAAGCTTCTGGTCGGCCAGCTCGACGTGCTGGAGACGATGACGCCCGCCGGCTTCCTGGAATTCCGCGACCTGCTGACCCCGGCCTCGGGCTTCCAGTCCGTGCAGTTCCGGCTGATCGAGAGCCGTCTCGGTCTTGCCGATACACTCCGTCTCCGGATCGACGATCAGAGCATGCGCGAACGCCTGGCGCCCGAGGATCGGGCCAGGCTCGACGCCGCGCATAAGCCGTCCCTGCTGTCCCAGCTTGACGCCTGGCTCGCGCGCACGCCCTTCGTCGCACTGGGCGACTACAGTTTCCGCGAAAGCTATCGTGCCGCCGTGACCGCGGCGCTGCAGCGCGATGCGCGCAGCGTCGGCACCGACCCGTCCTTGCCGGAAGCGCAGCGCCAGGCCGATGCCGCCGCGATCGAAACGGCGCTCGCCCGCTTCCAGGCCCTGTTCGAGCCGGACGCCGCCGGGACAACCTGGCACATGTCGGCGCGCGCGATCGAAGCGGCTCTGTTCATCGCGCTCTATCGCGACATGCCAGTGCTCCAGCAGCCCTTCCGGCTGCTGCAGAGCCTGATGGACATCGACGAAAGCCTGACGCTCTGGCGCCTGCGCCATGCGCTGATGGTCGAGCGCATGATCGGCGTCCGGCCCGGCACCGGCGGCTCCTCGGGCTCGGGCTATTTGCGTGCCACGGCCGAGAAGCACCGCATCTTCATCGACCTCTTCCATCTCTCCAGCTATCTGCTTGCCGCCCGGGACCTGCCGGCTTTGCCCGAGGGGGTACGCCGGCGCATGGGTTTCAGCTACGGAGCGGCCTGATGCGCGGCGACTGGACAGCTCATTTCAGCCGTTTTCGGAGCGCGGCGCCGGAGCGGATCAACCTCGCGGCCCATAGCCATCACGACTGGCCCGATGTCAGTTTCGCGGCACAGGAACAGGCTTGGACCGATGCCGCCCGCCTTGCGGGCCATAAATGGAGCCTCGTCTTCGGCGAGCTGATTCCGGCGGTTCAGGCCGGAATTGCCCGCGAACTGAGGCTTCCCGATCCGTCGAGCATCGCCTTCGCGCCGAACACCCACGAATTCCTGCGTCGCCTGCTCTCCTGCCTGCCAACCGACCGCCCCCCTCGCGTCCTGACAACGAACGCCGAATTCCACACGGCGCGGCGGCAGCTCGCGCGACTGGCCGAAGAGCGGCTGATCCAGCTCGACGAAATCAACGCCGAGCCCTTCGCCACATTTCACGAGCGCCTCCGGACGGCGATCATCGCCGGTGGGCACGACCTGATCTATGTCAGCCAGGTCCTGTTCAATTCAGGAGCGACCTCCGGCGATCTCGCAGCACTTGCCGGCGCAGTAGCGTCCGAGGAAACCCTGGTCGCGATCGACGGCTATCACGGCTACCTCGCCCTGCCGACCGACCTTTCGGCGATAGCGGACCGCGTCTTCTACATCGCCGGCGGCTATAAATACGCGATGGCCGGCGAGGGCTGCTGCTTCATGCACTGCCCGCCGGGTTATGGCCCGCGCCCGCGCGACACCGGATGGTTTGCAGCCTTTGGTGCGCTCGCGGCTCCGCCCGGCAGCAATGTCGGCTACTCCGCCGATGGCGGCCGCTTCCTCGGCGCCACCTTCGATCCCGGCGGGCTCTATCGCATGCGAGCCGTGCTGGCGTGGCTAGAGGCCAATGGCCTCGCTGCGCATCACGTCCACGCGCACGCCCTCTCCCTGATACGGCAATTCCTCTCCGGCCTCGATGCGCTGACGATTCCCTGGCTATCCCCGGCGCAGCTCATGACGCCCCTTGGCAATCCCTCGGCACATGGCAATTTCCTGGCCTTCCGCACGCCCGAAGCCGGCGCGCTGGAGGCGGCACTGGCGAAGCGCGGCATCGCCACGGATCATCGCGGCGACGTGCTGCGTTTCGGCTTTGGCCTGGCGCTGTCGGACGGAGATGTGACTGAGGCGCTCAATCGGATGAAGGTCCTGAACGCCTGACCGAAATCATCGGAATGATCGATTTTACGCCGGATTCATCGTGAATCCAGGCTTCACCATATCGCTCAACCGCCGGTTCACGGTCGCAGCGCCACATCTCCCGCAGAACCCGAAGCGGGAGATGAACCGTGACCAGACGCCTCGCCCCCATCGACCTGCTGCTTGCAGGCGCGATGTCCCTGCTGGCCCTTGCCTTCGCCGGCCGTCCCGCGCTCGCTCGCGAGCTCGTCCAGTTCCAGGACCAGCGCTACTATCCCGGCACGATCGTGATCCGTACAGGCCAGCGCAGCCTCTATTTTGTCACGGCGCCGGGTGAGGCGATCCGCTACCAGATCGCCGTCGGCAAGGCCGGCAAGCAATGGCGCGGCGTCAAATATGTCGAGGAACTCGCCGTCGAACCGGCCTGGAGCCCCCCGGCCGAGGTCAAGCGCGCCCAGCCGAACCTCCCCGACGTCATCGCCGGCGGCTCGCCGCGCAATCCGATGGGCGCCCGCGTCATCGGTCTCGGGCCGGGTGGTGAATACGCCATCCACGGCACCAACGCGCCGGGCACGATCGGAACCGCAGCCTCCTTTGGCTGCTTCCGGATGCACAACCCCGACGTGATCGACCTCTATGCCCGCGTCCGCATGGGCACGCCCGTGGTGGTCCTGCCTTAGATCATCTCTTGTGATTGCATCGGCCGTCCAGAGAACCGCAATCCACTTTTCGGGCCGATGCCTTAGAGGGCAACCGGGGACAATAATGGCTTTCCGGAGAAGAAGGCCGCGAGATTGCCGATGAGCAAATCCTGCTGGGCATGCTGCGCCGATTCCGCATTGGCGCCGATATGGGGCGTCAGCACCGCATTCTCGCAGGCCCGCAATCGCTCGGAGACGTGCGGCTCGTTCTCGTAGACATCGAGCGCCGCGCCCGCGATCACGCCCGTCTCGAGCGCGTCGCACAGCGCCGACTCATCCACGGCGATGCCGCGCGAGATATTGACGAGATGCCCTTGCGGGCCAAGCGCCTTCAGCACCTCCGCGTTGATCGCGTAGCGGTTTTCGGCACTGGCACGGACGGCAACGACCAGCAGGTCCGCCCAGTGAGCCAGCCCGAGCAGGCTGTCGTGATAGAGATAGGGCAGGTCCGCGCGCGGCGAACGATTATGGTAGCCGATCGTCATGTCGAAGGCCGCAGCGCGACTGGCGATGCGGGCACCGATGGCGCCAAGTCCGTAAATGCCCAGCTTGCGACCAGCCAGGCCAGGCACATGCGCCATCCGCGCGACCGCATTGCCTTGCCATCGTCCGGCGCGCAGGAACCGGTCTCCGCTATTGATCTGCCGCGCGCTGGCCAGCAGCAGACCCATGGCAAATTCCGCGACGCTTGTCGCATTGCTGTCGGCGGCATTGCTCAGCAGGATGCCGCGCTCCTTCGCGCGCAGCCTGTCGACCCCCTCGAAGCCCGTGCCGTAGCACGCGATCAGCCGCAGCTTCGGCAGGGCGTCGATCAACGCCGCATCCGTCTTGTGGCTGCCGATGGTCAGGAGGGCCTGAGCCTCCCCGGCCCCTTCTGGCAACGCGTCCGGAGCTGAGCGCGCCATCGGGCCAAGCAATGCGTAGCGTTCGTTCAGACGCGCGACGAGCCGATCAGGCAGACGCGGAACCATCAGAATGGTCGGCTTCATCTGGAATCGAGCTCCGTGGCGGTGTTGCATCGCAACATCGAAAGGCAGCTCGCTCAACCCATTTCGGAGCGGGGACCGCCATCTCGCCGACGCAATGCAAGCGCTCCCGGCAGCTCGCCGAAAAAGGGCACCCTCGCCTAGCGTAACCTCTCGCCTGCGACAAAGAAGCGCGTTAACGTTTGCCTGCACGACTTCAATCGCGCTCGGGCCTGAAGCACCGAGCCCAACAGGGGCTATCGATGGATCATCTCGCCGACGTCAAGAAATACGCCAGGAAGGCCGTCAACGAAGCTGCCTTTGCCGGTATGTCCAAATCCTACGCGCTCGTCATGGGCAAGCCCGACACCCGCTTCGTCGCCTGCACGGATCCGGCCGAACTGGAGCGTGTCCGCGAGAACTTCCTGAAGAAGAAACTCGGTCTCAAGAGCGCCGATCTCGACGCATCCATCAAGGCAACCTGCGAGCACATGAAGGACGACAAAACCAAGTCGCGCCTGACCTTCTATTACCTGCTCGCCGAGCACTACGGTAAGCTCGATCTCTTCGTGAAGAAGTAGACGCGCGCTGCGCGCATGCCCAGGCACGACCCGGGCATCCCTGGATCACATGTTCAGTCCGGGACGAGATGGTCGGCTCCAGGCCGGCCATATTGCCTATCCGCTTATCGCCACGCTCAGCGATAGAGGTCGGCGCGCGTCAGCGGCAGACCAGATGGTCCCTTGCGCCGCTTCGAGACCAGCGTCTGGTTGATCAGCGCGCCACCGCGCTCGAAGGCGAGCGAACAGCCAGCCAGATAGAGCAGCCACATCCGCGTCCGCTCGGGACCGATCTCCGCCTCGGCCTCGGCCTTGCGTGCATTCAGCCGCTCGAACCATAGCCGCGTCGTGCGCTGGTAATGCTCGCGCCAACCCTCGACATCATGCACCTCGAAGCCATGGCGCTCGAGATTGGCGATCGACATGCCGAGATGGTCGAGTTCACCGCCCGGAAAGATATAGCGCACCAGCGCCCGGTACTCGGCCGGCATCTTGTTGAAGGCGCGCTCGGTCTTCTTGGCTCGCCGCGAGATCGTATGGTGCAGGTAGAGACCGCGCGGCTTGAGCAGCCGGTTCACCGCCTGGAAATAGGCCGGGTGATTGCGGATGCCGACATGCTCGAACATGCCGATCGAGGAGATCTTGTCGAAGACCCCCTCCATCTCAGTGAAATCCTTGAGATGCAGCGTGACCTTGTCTTGAAGACCGAGTCGCTCGACCTTCTCGCGAGCCAGCGCGAGCTGCTCCTCGGCAAGCGTCACGCCATGCGCCTCGACGCCATAATGCTGCGCAGCGTGGCAGATCAGCGCGCCCCAGCCGCAACCGATATCGAGCAACTTCTCGCCGGGCTGCAGACGCAGCTTGCGGCAGATCATGTCGAGCTTGTCGCGCTGCGCCCGCTCGAGATCGGTATGATCCTCAGTGAAATAGGCACAGGTGTAGACCATCTCCTCATCGAGGAAGAGCCGGTAGAAAGCGTTCGAAACGTCGTAGTGATAAGCGATATTGGCCTTGTTGGTGGCGGGCGCGCCATCGCGGGCCGCCTTGTCGCCCTGCAGGTGCTCGACGGCCTGCGGCGCGGCGCCGGGCGCGAACGCGAAACGCCGCACGACATCGAACACCGCCGATTTCGGGATACCGCGCGCCAGCCGGCCGACCTTGCCTTCCGGCCGCGCCGCCGCGAGATCGAAGATCGTTCCGTTCACGATCGCGATCCGGTCGGTGACATGCAGATGCAGCAGCGTGTCGAGCCTTGGCTTGCGGAGCAGCGCCGCGACGGCGCCGGAATCTCGGATCGCGATCGCCAGGCCGTCCTGGGGCCACTCGGACGGGATGCGGCTCCCGTCCCATAATGCGAAGCCGAGCTTCAATCCGAGCTTCTGGTGCGCCTCGGTCAGAAGTCGCCGCAAGGCGGCGAGGCGTTTGGTGTCGCGATCCATGCGTGGCCGTTCCATCCCCGTCCCGCCCTGTTTGACGGCAGGTGCGGAGCTTGGCAACCACCCGTCAGAAATCGCTTGCGATTCCCTTCACTTCCCAGTCGTCGTAGCGCACCGGGTCGAGACCGCCACGACCGTTGAGCTCCTTGTCACGCTTTGCCGCCGCCGCCTTGGCGTCGATCTCGGCGCGCCGCTCCTGTGCTTCGGCCAGTGCGCGCTGCGCCGCCGGCGAAAGGCTCTTGGTCTGATCGGTCTCGCTCGTCGGGACCGCGGCTTGATCCTTGGCAAGGTCGTTTGGCATCGGCGCAGTGCTCTCTTGCGGGATCGGCATGGTCTTCACCACATAAGGCCGAAATCGGCATTCGGGGAGAGCCAATTCTCCATCCCGGCCTGCAACAGACAAAGGGAACCAAGATGAACTACGTCCGCACCGGCATCCTGATGGCCGGCCTAACCGCGCTCTTCGCCGTGGTCGGCTATCTGCTCGGCGGCGCGGGCGGCATGTTGATCGCGCTCGGCATCGCCGCCGCGACCAATCTCTACAGCTACTGGAATTCGGACCGGCTCGCGCTCGCCTCCCACAATGCCCATGAGGTCGACGAGCGCAGCGCGCCCGAGCTCTATGGCATGGTGCGCGACCTCGCCGCGCGCGCCAACATGCCGATGCCGAGGGTTTACCTGATCGACGAGGAGCAGCCCAACGCCTTCGCCACGGGGCGGAACCCGCAGAACGCAGCCGTCGCCGCGACCACCGGCATCCTGCGCACGCTGAGCTACGATGAGCTCGCCGGCGTGATGGCCCACGAGCTTGCCCACATCAAAAATCACGACACCCTGACGATGACCATCACCGCGACCATGGCCGGCGCGATCTCCTCGCTGACCACCTTCGGCATGTTCTTCGGTTCGCGTGAGAACCGGCCGGGGTTGTTGGTGCAGATCCTGATTTCGGTGCTCGCACCGATGGCCGCGATGGTGATCCAGATGGCGATCTCGCGGTCGCGCGAATACGAGGCGGACCGGCTCGGCGGCGAAATCTGCGGCAATCCGGTCGCGCTCGCCGACGCGCTTGCCAAGATCGCGGGGGGTGTCGCGCATATTCCGAACGAGACGGCGGAGGCCAAGCCTGCTACGGCCCACATGTTCATCATCAATCCCCTGTGCGGACGCGGCATGGATTCTCTGTTTTCGACCCACCCCGACACCGGCAATCGCATCGCCGCCCTGATGGAGCAGGCGCGCGCCATGGGTATCGGCCGAGGTCGCGATGCCGGCGGTTTCACCAGCCAGGCCGCACGGAGCCCGTGGAACGGCTCCCACAAGCCTGGCCCGTGGGGCTGAGATGACTGAACAGGACAATTCGCGCCGCAAACCGGCACCGGCTCCCGCCCGGCCGGCTGATGACGCACCGGGTCTGCCGGCGCGCCGCCTTGCGGCAAACCTGATCGACGAGGTGCTGCGGGCCGGCACCGCGCTCGACGAAACCTATGAGCGCATGAGCCCGACCTTCGGGCTCGATGCAGCCGATGCGGCATTGGCGCGCGCCATCGCCATCACCGCCTTCCGTCGGCTCGGCACGATCCAGCACGCCATCAATGCGCGGCTCGAACGCGGCAGCCCGAAGAATTCCGGCCCGTTCGAGCCAATCCTGGTCGCCGCCGCGGCCCAGATCCTGTTCCTCGACGTGCCCGATCACGCCGCTGTCGATCTCGCGATCCGCCATCTCCACGAGGATGCGCGCTCGGCCCGCTACGTCGCGCTGGGCAATGCGTTGCTGCGCCGGCTCGCCCGTGAGCGCGACGCCATCCTGAACGGAAGCTCCGCCCCCCTTGCCGATACCCCACCCTGGCTCGCCGAAAGCTGGCGCAACGCCTATGGCGATGAAACGGCCGCCGCGATCGCAGCAAGCCACGCCGACGAGCCACCGCTCGATCTGAGCGTAAAGGGTGACGCTGCAGGCTGGGCCGAGAAACTCGGCGGCATCGTGCTGCCGACCGGATCGGTACGTCTGCGCGAACGCTCGCCGGTGCCGAGCCTGCCCGGTTTTGCGGAAGGCGAATGGTGGGTGCAGGACGCCGCTGCGGCACTGCCGGCGCTGCTGCTGGCGGCCAAGCCGGGCGAACGCATCGCCGATCTTTGCGCCGCTCCGGGCGGCAAGACGGCACAGCTCGCGGCGGCCGGCGCCGCCGTGACCGCAGTCGATCGTTCGGCGCCGCGCTTGCGCCGCCTGCGCGCCAATCTGGAGCGGCTCGGGCTCACGGCCGAGATCCTGGCGACCGACGCTGCAAACTGGCAGACCGAGCCCTTCGACGCGGTATTGCTCGATGCTCCCTGCAGCGCCACGGGCACGATCCGCCGCCATCCCGATGTCGCTTGGACGAAGACGCCCGAGGATCGCGACAAGCTTGCCGCGCTCCAGGCCCGGCTCCTCGACGCGGCGGCGCGCCTGACGCGCCCCGGCGGCCGCCTGGTCTACTGCACCTGTTCGCTTGAACCGGAAGAGGGCGAACACCAGATCGACGCCTTCCTCGCCGCGAACCCGGACTTTACGCGCCTGCCGATCAAGCCCGAGGAAATCGGCGGTCTTCCTGAGGCGATCAACGCCGCCGGCGACCTTCGTACCCTGCCCCATCAGCTGCGCGGCGAAACTCCGCGGCTCTCCGGATGGACAGGATTTTACGCAAGCCGTCTGATCAGGCTATGACGAAGCCGGGATTCGCAGGGCGCGACCACGTCCTCCGGGACGATTCGCATCGGGACGGAGTGAGCGGGGGCATTGAACGGCTGGACTGAGCGTAGGGGGCTTGCCCAGGCGGCGATCGGTCGGGCTGCGCGGCGTACGCGTGGCCAGTTCGTCGGCGCCGCGCGCAGGCTCTGGCCTTTCGGCCATGTTCAGGCCACCCGTCTGCTCTTTGCTCCGCATGATTTGCGCACGGCCGATCCGACCACGGCCGGCGATATCTATTCCGGGTATTATGCCTTTGCCGGGCGCACGCTGAGAACCCATGGCGAATCGCCCTTCGACTGCCTGCCGCCGAGCGAGGGCTGGTCCGAGGCTCTGTACGGCTTCTCATGGCTTCGGCACATGCGCGCCGCCGATACCGCGATCGCCCGCGCCAATGCGCGCGCGCTGGTCGATGAGTTCATCGACAGGCGGCACGACCGCAGTGAGATCGCGAGGCTGCCGGCAGTCGCCGCGCGTCGACTGATCTCCTTCCTGTCGCATTCGCCGCTCCTGCTCGAGGGCGCAGATCACGCCTTCTACGAGCGCTTCATCCGCCATGTCGCGCGGCTGACGGAGCGGCTGACGCTGGCGCTGTCCGGCGCAGTCGATGGTGCAGCGCGGCTGCAATGCCTGATCGCGGTGACTTTCGCCGCGATCAGTCTCGACGGCCAGGAGCGCCGGCTGAGACGAGCCGAGGCCGCCCTGTCCGACGAGCTCGACGTCCAGATCCTGCCCGATGGCGGCCATCTCAGCCGTAATCCGCGGCTGATCATCGAGTTGCTGCTCGATCTCCTGCCCCTGCGCGAGACTTTTGTCGCGCGCGGGCTCGAGCCGCCGCGCAGCGTGCTCATGGCGATCGAGCGGATGATGCCGCATCTGCGGCTGTTCCGGCATGGCGATGGTTCGCTCGCCCTTTTCAACGGCATGGGCATTACCCCGCCTGATCTGATGGCGACGCTCGCGGCCTATGACGACGCGCGTGCCCGCCCCATCGAACATGCCGCCTATTCCGGCTATGACCGGCTCGGCGCTGGCCGCAGCACCGTGGTGGTCGATGCCGGTGCGGCGCCCCGTGGGGCCAACTCGGTCGAAGCCCATGCAGGCTGCCTGTCCTTCGAGTTCTCCAGCGGCAGCCAGCGCATCGTCGTCAATTGCGGTGCCAGCCGTTTCGGGCCTCCCGAGCTTCGGCTGGCCGCGCGCAGCACCGCAGCCCATTCCACGGTGATTCTGGCGGAGCGCTCCAGCGCCTCCTTCGGCCTCGTGCTCGGCGAGCACCGCATCACCGCCGGCCCCTCCGACGTGCGGGTCGCGCGGCAGGACAGCGAGGCTGGCCATGAATGGGTCGCGAGCCACGACGGCTATCGCCGCACTCTCGGCGCGCTGCACACCCGCCGGCTGCTGCTCAGCAATGACGGCACGACGCTGACCGGCGAAGACGAGATTGCCCTGCCCAAGGAAACGGAAGCGCTGCCGGCCGTGGCGCGCTTCCACTTGCACCCCGGCATTCGTGCGAGCCTGATCCGCGAGGGCGAAAGCGCCTTGCTCGCACTGCCCTCTGGCGAAGTCTGGGAGTTCGAGGCCTCCGGCCTCGTGGTCACGATCGAAGAAAGCATCTTTCTCGCCGCGGCCGACGGCAAGCGGCGAACCGAACAGCTGGCGATCCACTTCGATGCTGCCGTGACGCCGCAAGTCACCTGGCAACTGACCCGCGTCGGAACGGCACCCCGAGCCACGCGGCCGCATGAACGAGGCGGACCCGAGGCACAACTGCTGCTTTGACGGCGGACAGGGCTTCGGGCACCGCACTTTGCATCCGGGGCCCAGCATGATAGGGCCCCCGCCAAGCTGCCTTCATTGCACTGCACACCGGATTGTCCCGATGCCGACTGAGCTTCGCCGCGTCGAACGCGCCCTTCTTTCCGTCTCCGACAAGACAGGGCTGATTGAATTCGCGCGCGCCCTTCACCGTCTCGGCATCGCGCTGGTTTCGACCGGCGGCACTGCCAAGGCGATCGCCGGGGCCGGCCTGCCTGTCACCGACGTGTCCGATCTCACCGGTTTCCCGGAAATGATGGACGGTCGCGTCAAGACGCTGCACCCCAAGGTGCATGGCGGCCTTCTCGCCATCCGCTCGCATCCGGAGCATCAGGCCTCGATGCTCGGCCACGGTATCGCGCCGATCGACCTGCTCGTCGTCAATCTCTATCCGTTCGAGGCGACCGTCGCCGCCGGCCGTTCCTATGACGACTGCATCGAGAACATCGATATCGGCGGCCCGGCGATGATCCGTGCCGCCGCCAAGAACCACAACGACGTCGCCGTCGTGGTGGATGCTTCGGATTATGCCGCCGTGCTCGGGGAACTCGAGAGCCAGAAGGGTGCGACCACGCTGACGCTGCGCCGCAAGCTCGCCCAGAAGGCCTATGCCCGCACCGCCGCCTACGACGCGGCGATCTCGAACTGGTTCGCCAATGAGCTGGCCGAGACATCTCCGGCTTACCGCGCCCTCGGCGGCAGCCTCGCCGAGACGCTGCGCTACGGCGAGAACCCGCATCAATGGGCTGCGTTCTACCGGACTCCCGAGCAGCGTCCCGGCGTCGCCACCGCCCGCCAGGTCCAGGGCAAGCAGCTCTCCTACAACAACATCAACGACACGGACGCCGCCTTCGAATGCGTCGCCGAGTTCGACCCTGCAGTCTCGGCTGCCTGCGTCATCGTCAAGCACGCAAATCCCTGCGGCGTCGCCAGCGGCAGCTCGCTGCTCGAAGCCTATGAGAAGGCGCTGGCCTGCGACCCGGTCTCGGCCTTCGGCGGCATCGTCGCGCTCAACCGCAAGCTCGATGCTCAGGCCGCGAAGAAGATCGTCGAGGTCTTCACTGAAGTGATCATCGCGCCCGAAGCCGATGACGAGGCGATCGCGATGATTGCCGCCAAGAAGAACCTGCGGCTGCTGCTGACCGGCGGCCTGCCCGATCCGCGCGGCGGCGGGCTGGCGCTGCGCACAGTTTCCGGCGGATTCCTCGCGCAGGCCCGTGACAACGCCGTCGTCGACGACATGGAGCTCCGGGTCGTGACCAAGCGCGCGCCGAGCGAGGCCGAGCTTGCCGATCTTCGCTTCGCTTTCCGCGTTGCCAAGCACGTCAAGTCGAACGCCATCGTCTACGTGAAGGCGCAGGCGACCGTCGGCATCGGCGCGGGCCAGATGAGCCGCGTCGATTCCTCGCGCATCGCCGCCTGGAAGGCGAGCGAGGCCGCGAAGGCCGCGGGCGTTGCCGACAGCCTGGCCAAGGGCTCGGTCGTGGCCTCCGACGCCTTCTTCCCCTTCGCCGACGGCCTGCTTGCCGCGGCCGAGGCCGGCGCCACTGCGGTGATCCAGCCCGGCGGCTCGATGCGCGACGACGAGGTGATCAAGGCGGCCGACGAGGCCGGCCTCGCCATGGTCTTCACCGGCCATCGCCATTTCCGCCACTGAGGCGCGAACGGCCGCAAGGGCCGCTCTCGACCACGGGCGCGGCTTGGTCCTATTCTGCCGGCGTCGCGAGCGAGGCCGGCATGACGCAGACACATCAGCGGCGTACGCCCCTGCGGACGCGCGTCGCACACGAACACGCCAAGGTCAGCTTCGTCGAGCTGTTCTTCGACCTCGTCTTCGTCTTCGCGATCACGCAGATCTCGCACACATTGCTGGAGCATTTCTCGCTGCTCGGGCTCGCCCAGGCCGCCCTGCTGCTCGGCGCAGTCTGGTGGGCCTGGGTCTGCACGAGTTGGGTGACCAACTGGCTCGATCCCGACTCGACGTCGGTACGCCTGATGCTGTTCGTGCTGATGTTCATCGGCCTGGCGCTCACGACCTCGCTACCGGGCGCATTCGAGGATCGCGGCCTGGTCTTCGCCTGCGCCTATGTCGCGATGCAGCTCGGACGCAGCATCTTCACGCTGCTCAGCCTGAGGGGTCGCAGCCCGGCCAATTACCGGAACTTCCAACGGATCTGCCTCTGGTTCGCGCTGTCCGGCGTGTTCTGGATCAGCGGCGGACTGGCCGATGGCGGTCTTCGTTTCGGCTTTTGGGCGCTCGCGCTTGCGCTTGAATATGGCGCGCCCTGGATCGGCTTCAGGGTGCCGGGCCTCGGCCGCTCCAGCACCGCCGAATGGGATATCGAAGGCGCGCATCTCGCCGAACGATGTGCGCTCTTCATCATCATCATCGCGCTCGGCGAATCCGTGCTGGTGACGGGCGCCACCGCTTCGAAGCTGGCAGCGACGCTGCCCGACGCGCTCGCCTTCGGCAATGCCTTTCTCAGCTCCGTCGCGATGTGGTGGTTGTATTTTCATGTCGGCGCCGAGCGCGGCAGCCAGCGCATCTCCACGGCGGAAGATCCGGGCTCGCTGGCTCGCAGCGCCTATACCTTCATCCCGCTACCCCTCGTCGCCGGGATCATCCTGGTTGCCGTCGGCGACGAGTTCGTGCTGGCGCACCCGACCGGCCATACCGAGCTCAAGGTAGCGACCGCCGTCATCGCCGGGCCGATCTTCTACGTGATCGGAAATCTGCTCTTCAAGAAGGCCACCGCGGGATGGTATCCGCTGTCGCATCTCGTCGGGCTCGGGCTGCTTGCTCTCTGGGCTCCGACGGCCGCGGTCCTGCCGCAGCTCGCTCTGAGCTTCGGTGCGACGCTCATCCTCGTCCTGGTCGCGGCCTGGGAAACGCTCTCGCTCCGGCCGAAGGAGGCCTGACGCATGCATACGATGAAGATGCTCTCGGCCGGCTTTGCGCTGCTCGGCCTCCTGCTGTTCCTCGCGCCGCGGTTGAACCGCAGCGGCGCGCACCCGATCGCCTATGCGGTCAAACTGTTCATTCCACTCTGGCTCGCGGTCTCGCTGATCAATCTCGTCGTCGGCGTAACCCGCGCCGGCTACACGTTTATCGAGGAGGCTCCCATCCTGCTCATCGTCTTCGGCGTGCCGATGGCGATCGCGCTGCTGCTGCGCTGGTTTTTTGGAAAGGCCTCGGCATGAGTCTCGAATCGGTTCGCTCGTTCTTCGCGAAGCACGCGCCGGACATCGCCATCATCGAGACTGCGGAGAGCAGCGCGACGGTCCCTCTGGCCGCGGCGGCTCATGGCGTCGAACCCGCGCAGATCGCCAAGACGCTCTCGCTCCGGATCGGCGAGCGGGTCGTACTGGTCGTCGCGCGCGGTGACGCACGGCTGGACAACCGCAAGGCCAAGGCGGCCTTTGGCGGCAAGCCTCGCATGCTCGATGCCGGCGAAGTCAGCGAGATCACCGGCCATCCGGTCGGGGGCGTCTGCCCATTCGGGCTTGCCTCCCCGCTGCCGGTCTATTGCGACATCACATTGAAGGCCTTCGACGAGGTGGTGCCGGCTGCGGGATCCACGCAGAGCGCGCTCCGCATCAGCCCGCAACGGATGGTGGAGCTGACCAAGGCCGAATGGGTCGATGTTTGCCAGGAGCTGGCCTGACGGGCCTCAGCCTTTGCCGCCGACCCGCTCGATCAAGGCCATTGCGGCAGCCGGGTTGCGGATCTTGTCACCGCTGATGACATACAAAAAGACATCGCGACCGCCCTGCGCTCCCGCGGGCGTCGCGACAGTGTCGAGATCCTTCGGCACCTCACCTTCCGCCCAGCGACGGGCGCGCTCGGCCCAGGCGTCGAGGTCCCCGGCCGAATAGCCGTTTGGTTCGGCCTCCTGCGTGCCCATGATGCGGCTATAGACGAAAGGCGCCGTCGGATCGGCAATCTGCGTGTATTTGGAATCCGCTGCGGTGACGACCGCAACGCCGTATTCGCGCAGCAGCGCGACGAAGTCCGGGGAGCGAAAACTGTCATGGCGAACCTCGACGGCGTGGCGGAGCGCGCGGCCTTCGACGGATTTCGGCAGCAGCTTCAGGAAGGCCTCGAAATCCCCCGGGTCGAAGGCCTTGGTCGGCATGAACTGCCAGTTGATCGGGCCGAGCTTCTCCTTGAGCTCCAGCACGCCGCCCGTGATGAATTTCTCGATCGAGGGGCCAGCTTCCGCGAGCACCCGGCGGTTGGTGATGTAGCGTGACCCCTTCAACGAGAAGACGAAGCCATCTGGCGTCTCCTCGCGCCATTTGGCGAAGCTCTCGGGCTTCTGCGAACCGTAATAGGTGCCGTTGATCTCGATCGAACTCAGCTTGCTGCTGGCATATTCGAGCTCGCGCTTCTGCGAGAGACCGTCCGGGTAGAAGCTGCCGCGCCAAGGCTCGAAAACCCAGCCTCCGATGCCGATCCTGATGGCGCCCTTTGCTGCTGCGGACATGACGGTTCCTCGTTCAAGCTGGCTGGGGGCATTCTTGTCGCAAACGGGCATTCAGGCCACCCGTTTTCGGACAGTGTCGCGCCCCTGTATCGCAGTATCGTGGCCAAACGGCTTGTCAGCGCCTGTCAGCAGAGGTTCGGCCCGGCCTCAGCCGTCGCGTGACCGCCGATGCAGGCCGGCGGCGTCCAGGCTGCCCAGATTCAGTAGGGGCAGAAGATCGTTCTCCGCCCTGAAATCCCGCGCACAGACCGCATTGAACAACGCGATGCCGGCCTGATGCAACGGCACTGGCAGGCCCGGGACGGCGCCGAGCAGTTCGAGCGGAACGAGCCTGAAAGGCACGTCCTCTGTGATGAAGCGGGTATCGAGCGTCTTCGGCCCCATCAGCTCCGGGCGCATTGCGTAGACTGCGCCGGCCATCTCGCCGACAGGGCCGGGCACGACGCCGCAGGACAGGGCATAGTGATCGTGCACGCTGCGCACCGAGAGTCCGAAGGCAGCCGCAAGCGTGAGCCGCTTCTACCCCTGCTGCGCGGACGGCTCAGTCGCGAACCGGTTCGCCGAGCGTATGCATCAACCGGTTGGCCCAACCGAAGATCGAGGCGGACAGGATAAGGTCGAGGATCTCGAGCTTCGACAGTCCAAGATCGCGCAACGCGGCAATATCCGTCGGTGTCGCCTCGGACGGCGTCCTCGAGAGCCTGACCGCGAAATCGAAGATCGCCTGCTGGTGTTCCTCAAGCTCGGCATCGACGCCATCCGCGAAGATCGCTTCGATCACGTCGGTCCGCTTCGTCAGCTGGTTGAAGCGCGATGCATGCACCGCCGCGCAATAGACGCAGCGATTGACGATCGAGGCGCCGACCGCGCCAAGCTCTCGTTCGGCCGAGGACAACCCGCCCTTGCCATACATGATGGCGTTAAAGAGCGGCGAGCGCACCTTCAACGATTCGGGATCATGCGCGAGCGTCAGGACATAGGCCGAAACCTTCTTGTTCGACGGCGTGATCTGCAGCGCATCGAGCTGCTCCGGGGTCGCGTCCTCGAGCGTAACCGGGGTGACATAGGGCGCCCAGCGCGGCACCTCGACCGTGAGTTCGTGGACCGGGACGCTCACAGGACCTCCTCCAGCAGCCGCAGGCCGGCAATGACGCGGACCTGGTAATTGACGAAGGCAGCCAATTCGGCGAGCCGGACGATGTCGGGCTCCGCGAGACCTGCCGCCTTGAGCGCCTCGATATCCGCCCGCGTTGCGTCCTTGACGGTCTTCGTCAGGATATCGACATGACGCGTGATGGCGATCAGCCGCGCATCCGCGTCGAGCACCTCAAGGGCAGCGCCCGAAGCAACCGCGGCCAGCACGGAGGTCTCGCCGGCTTGGCCGAGCAGTTCCCGGTAGTGAGCGGCCAGCCCGGAATCCCCGTTCCATCGGGCCATTCTGACCGCCAGCGCCGCACGCTCGGCATGGTTCAGGCCGCCCGGCTCGCGTGGCAACAGGACCGCATCATGGCTGGCCTGGCTCATCTCCATGATCCCGGAGCGCTCGGATACGGCATCCGCAAGCTGCGAGCCCGCCTTCAGCCCTGCCAGGCTCTCGATCAGATTCGTCCCGCTCAATCGCACCTCCCGTTGCTGCGCCGAGCGATGTTTAGGGTCGGCACGGGCCAAGGTCCACCCGTCGATCTATGCGGGTCGAATTGCCGGCTATATGACAGATTCATGATCCGACGCGCGGGACGTCTCTGCCTTGCCCTTGCGGCCTTGACCTGGCTTGCCGCCGGCCCGGCGGAAGCTCGCCGCGTTCAGATCATCACCTCGTTCCCACCTTCTTTCTTCGAGCCGTTCCGGGCCGCCTTTCGCAATCGACACCCAGACATCGCGGTCGAGGTCGTGCAGCGCAAGACCACCGCAGCCGTCGCGGACATTCGGACACAGCAGCGTCAGGAGGCCGATCTGTTCTGGGCTTCAGCCCCCGACGCCTTCGAATTGCTGAAACAGGGCAAACTGCTGGCACCGCTGCAGGCCCGGCCGACCGGCTCCCCCGAAAGCATCGCGGGTTACCCCATCAACGATCCCGATGGGCACTATCTCGGCTTTGCCGTCTCGGGCTACGGGCTGGTCTACAACCCGTCCTATCTCGCGGCGCGTGGGCTGCCGGTGCCGCGCAACTGGGCCGACCTTGCCGCTCCCGCCTATGCCGGCCATATCGGGCTGACCTCGCCGGCCCGCTCCGGCACGACGCACCTGATGGTCGAAGCCCTGCTTCAATCGCTCGGCTGGGAGCGCGGCTGGGCGCTCTGGTCCGAGATCGGCGGCAATCTGGCGACCATCACGGCGCGCAGCTTCGGCGTGACGGCAGGTGTCGCACGTGGCCGCTTCGGCATCGGCATCTCGATCGATTTCCTGGCGGAAACCGTCGGCGCGGAGGGCGAAACCAGCCGCTTCCTGCTGCCGGAGGAGACGCTGTTCGCACCAGCCAGCATCGCGCGGCTGGCAACCTCCCCCAATCCGAAGGAAGCCGAGCTCTTCATCGACTTCGTGCTCTCGCCCGAGGGCCAGAAACTGCTGCGCGAGCCGCGGATCGGCCGGCTTGCGGTCTCACCGGCTGCCTATGGTCCCGACGAGGCGCCGCCGCATCTTTCGGACGTGTCCGGCCTCTTCAACCGGACACGCTTCGATGCCGGGCTGTCGGCCGGTCGCTACGAACTGGTCAACATCATCTTCGACGAGTGGATCACCTTCCGCCGCGCGGAGCATGCCCGGCTCTGGCGCAGCCTGCAGGGGATGGAGGCCGCGCTTCTTGCCTATCCCGATCAGCAGGCGGCCCGCCTCCTGACCGAAGCGCGCGGAGCGCTGATACGCCCGCCCATCGCCGCCTCCGACCTCGCCCAGCCCAAACGCTTTTCCGATCTTGTGCGCGTACCTCGCGGACTGGCCGTACCCGAGGCACAGGCCCGAATCGAAGCCGAAATCCGCAGCGCGATCGCAACCCAAGCTGCGGACGCCGCCGTCAGGTTGCGGCAGGCTGCCGAGCGGCTCACCGCCGCGGGCTGGACCAACTCTGATGACGGACTGACTGGAGGGCTGCCATGAGGCACCTCTGGCGCGGCCGACGTTTCGGCATCGGCGAACGCCTGATCGCCGCTTTCCTCGGCGTCGGTCTGTTTGCTGTCGGCGCGGGTATCGTCGGCGTCATCTCCTATGAACGGCTGAGCACGGAGCTCGCGGCCATCGCCCGCGATCATCTGCCGGGCCTTGCCTCTTCGGCGAGGCTCGCCGAAGCCAGCGCGCGCGTCATCGCCAGCATGCCCGAGCTTGCCAATGCCGAGCGGCGCGACGCCTATGAACGCAGCCGACGGCTTGTCGGCGAACGGCTGGATGAGCTCGACCGGGTTCTGGCCGAACGGGCCGAGGGCGGGTTCGCCTCGCCCGCCCTGGCCGCAGTTGCGACCGAGATCCGCACCAATCTCAAGGCCATTGATGCGGTCTCTGAGCGGCGCTTTCCGCTTGGCGAGCGCAACCGTGCCATCGGCGAGGAGCTGCGCTGGCTCCAGGCCGATCTTCTCGACGAAATCGAGCCGCTCACCGACGATGCCCGCTTCAATATCGAGACCGCGCTGGGCCAGGCCGGGACCGAAGCATCAGGCGCGGCCAAGCCGAATGCCATTCGCGAGGAGACCCGCAAGAGCGCGGCGTTGATGACGCTGAATGCCCAGGCGAACCTGATCGTCGGCCTCTATGGGCGGCTCGGCGCGGTCCGCACCCGCGAGGATATGGAGCAGACCGGCCACGTCATTGGCGAGGCGGTCGACCAGCTCGAAATCGAGGCCAGGGCACTGAACGGCTGGCCCGATACCATTACCGTCAGGCAGATCGCCCAGCGACTGATCGGACTTGCCGATGCCGGCACCGGACTGCCCGCGATCAAGCGCGCCGAGCTGGCAGCCCAGTCCGACGCACAACGCCTGATCACGGAAAGCCGCCGGCTGGTCAGCGAGCTCGGCACCCTGGTCTCCCAGGAGGTTCAGAGAACGGAGGCAACCGCGAAGGCCGCAGCCGAGCGTTCCGCCGCGGCGATCAGGCTCGGCCGCAACCTGCTCCTGGCGATCGCGGCCGCCTCGCTGATCGGAGCCCTTCTGATCGGCTGGTTCTATGTCCGCCGCAATCTCGTCGCGCGGCTGCGCGTGCTGACCGAGGCCGCAACCAGCATCGCCAGCGGGCAATCCTCGGCCGTGCTGCCCCACGCCGGCAATGACGAGCTCGGCGACCTCGCCCGGGCACTCGCCGTCTTCCGCCAGACCCGCGACGACCTGATCCAGGCGGCCAAACTCGCCGCGCTCGGCCAGATGGCGGCCGGCCTCAGCCACGAACTCAACCAGCCGCTGGCAGCGATTCGCTCCCACGCCCATAACGGCGTGCTGCTGCTGGAGCGCGAACGGCCCGATGAGGCCCGCCACGCCATCATGCGCATCCAGGCTCTGACAACCCGCGCCGCCGAGTTGATTGCTCACCTCAGGCGCTTCGCCCGCAAGCCGGGCGTGACGCTTTCTCCCGTCGAGGTCGGCGGTGTGGTCGAGACGGCGCTGTCGCTCTTCGGTCCGCGCCTCGATGCCGGGCAGGTGACGCTGAAGCAGGACAGGCCCGCCGAAAGGCTCTATGTCCGCGCCGAGGAAATCCGGCTGGAGCAGGTCCTGGTCAACCTCATCGCCAATGCCCTCGATGCCATCGCAGGCCGGCCAGACCCGACGCTCGCGATCGGCGCGTCCCAACGTGGCAAGGCCGTCGAGATCTGGGTCGAGGATAACGGGCCTGGCATCGACCGCGCGCATCTGGAGCGAATCTTCGACCCGTTCTTCACGACCAAGCCGGTCGGTTCGGGGCTCGGCCTCGGCCTCTCGCTCTCCTACAACATCATCAAGGACCTTGGCGGCACGCTCGCCGTCGCCAGTTCCGGTCCCGCCGGCACGCGTTTTCTGATTATGCTCGAAGCCCTGCCGAACCGCGCAATGGCTGCCATGGAAATTGACGCATGAATGCGCCAAGGATTGTTCTCGTCGACGACGATGCCGAGGTTCTCGAGGCCTGCCGGCTGACCTTGGAGCTCGAAGGCTTCGAGGTCGCGGCAAAGCGCTCGGCCGACGCAGCCCTCCCCTTGCTGACCCGCGACAGCCCGGTCGTTCTGGTCAGCGATGTCCGGATGCCCGGCCGCGACGGCTTTGGCCTGCTTGCGGCAGTCCGGGCAATTGATCCCGAAATTCCGGTGGTGCTCGTCACCGGCCATGCCGACGTCCCCATGGCGGTAAAGGCGATCCGCGACGGCGCCTGGGATTTCGTCGAGAAGCCGGCCGATCCCGTGCTGCTCACCGAGACCGTCCGCCGGGCAAGCGATTATCGCCGATTGATCATCGAGAATCGGCTGCTGCGTGCAAGAGCCACCCCCGACGACCCGTGGGTCGCACGGCTTGTCGGCGCCTCGCCGGCGATCGTTCGTTTGCGTCAGCGCCTGACCCTCATGGCCGACGCCGATACCGACGTGCTGCTGTTCGGGGAAACGGGGACGGGCAAGGAGGTCGCCGCCCGCGCGCTGCACGATCTCGGCAAGCGCCGTAGCGGCCGCTTCGTCGCGGTGAACTGCGGCGCCATTCCCGAAACCATGATCGAGAGCGAGCTTTTCGGCCATGAGGCCGGCGCGTTCACCGGCGCCCGCGAGCGGCGCATCGGCAAGATCGAGCATGCCAGCGGCGGCACGCTCTTTCTCGACGAGATCGAGTCGATGCCGGTGGCCGCGCAGGTCCGGCTGCTGCGCGCGCTCCAGGAGCGGCGCATCGAACGCCTTGGCTCAAACCGCGAGATCGCGGTCGATATCCGTATCGTCGCGGCAACAAAGGCTGACCTCGCAGCATTGGCAAAGACCGGTGGGTTTCGCGAGGACCTGGTCTATCGCCTCAATGTCGTGACGCTGCGCCTCCCGCCCTTGCGCGATCGGCGCGAAGACATTCCGCTGCTGTTCGAGCATTTCCTCGGGCTGGCTGCCGCCCGCGTCGGCCGTTCCGCCCCGCCGCTCGGCCGCGATCTGCTGCAGCGCCTGTCGCGACAGGACTGGCCCGGCAATGTCCGCGAATTGCGCAACGCCGCCGAACGCAGCCTGCTCGGGATGGACGAGGATTTCGATGATCCCGTGACCACCCCCGGACCATCGAGCGCCGAACTGACGCTGGAAGAGCAGATCGCGCTCGCCGAAGCCGAGGTGATAGGAGCGGCGTTGAAACGCCATGGCGGGCGGATCGGCGTCACAGCAGCCGCCCTCGGCATCACCCGCAAAACCCTCTACCTCAAGATGCGCCGCTACGGATTGAGTGGTGCGGCAGCGCTTCCCGACTGACGTCGCGATGTTACCGCCCTGACCCATCCGCTCGGCGCGACGGTTACCACAACGACCCGCAGAGATCGCAGACTCCGTCCCGAAACCAGAATTTCCTCAACAGAATCAATATGACGCCCGGTTGGCACCGTCGTTGCTGACAGATGTTCATCGGCCTCGACGCCGGGTGAGCAGAAACTGTCTTGGAGGAAATCATGGTCAATCGCAGGGTCGCACTCGCGACCGCCCTCGGCCTGTCGCTCAGCACGTCATTCGCAACCATCGCCCTCGCCCAGGCTCCGGCCGGCAAGGTCACCGTCGTCACCTCCTTCTCCAAGGACGTGACCGACCCGATCAAGAAGGCCTTCGAGAAGGCCGCTCCCGGCGTCACGCTCGAGGTTCAGAACCGCAACACCAATGCCGGCGTGAAATATGTCGAGGAGACCAAGGCCAATAACCAGGTCGATCTCTTCTGGGCCTCGGCTCCTGACGCTTTCGAAGTCCTCAAGGGCAAGAAGCTGCTGACGCCCTACAAGCCCAAGGCGGCCGGCATCCCCGAGAAGATCGGCTCCTACCCGATCAATGATCCGCAGGGCTTCTATTTCGGCTTCGCGGCATCGGGCTACGGCATCATGTGGAATGATCGCTACGCCAAGGCCAACAAGCTGCCCGAGCCGAAGGACTGGCAGGATCTCGCCAAGCCGGCCTTCTACGACCATGTCTCGATCGCCTCGCCGGCCCGTTCCGGCACCACGCACCTGACCGTCGAGACCATCCTTCAGGGCGAAGGCTGGGAGAAGGGCTGGCGCACGCTCAAGGAGATGTCGGGCAATTTCCGCTCGATCACGGAACGTTCGTTTGGTGTGCCGGAGGCGGTGAACTCCGGACAGGTCGGCGTCGGCATCGTCATCGACTTCTTCGCCTTCTCGGCCCAGGCTTCCGGCTTCCCGGTCAAGTTCGTCTATCCGACCGTGACCACCGTCGTGCCGGCCAATGTCGGCATCATCGCGAACCCGCCGAACAAGGCGGCGGCCGAGGCCTTTGTCGAGTTCCTGCTCTCGCCGGCCGGCCAGGAGGTCCTGCTCGATCCCGGCATCCGCCGCCTGCCCGTCAATCCGGCCGTCTATGCCAAGGCCGGCGCCGACTATCCCAACCCCTTCACCGATCCGCGTTTCCAGAAGATGATCGGCTTCGACGTCGACAAGTCCGAAGCCCGAACCGCTGTCGTCGACACCCTGTTCGACCAGCTGATCTCCTTCCAGCTCGATGCGCTGAAGGGAGTCACCAAGACGCTGCACGAGGTCGACGCCGCGCTGGCCAAGAAGCCCAACGCCCAGGCCAAGGCTGCGGCCGATGAAGCGCGTAACCTGATCGCCTCCATGCCGGTCAACGAAGCGCAGGCAGCAAGCGCAGAGCTCCGCGGCGCCTTCACCGGCGGCAAGGAGAAGGGCGCAAGGCAGGCGGAGCTCGAGAGCCAGTGGGCCAATGCCGCCCGCGAGAACTACGCCAAGGCCAAGACCAAGGCCGAGGAAGCGCTCAAGCTCGCGCGCTGAGCCGTCGCCACTGCCGTCATCCCGGCCTGCAGCGGAGTACAGGGCCGGGATCCATGCCGAACTCCCAGCGGAGACTCAGGCCTGGATCCCGGACATCCGAGCGGTCTCCTGGAATGACGGTGCAGGCTTCATCGATCGAGCCTCTTTCGGGAACTCCCCATGACCGCCGTCCCCGCGCTCTCGCGCCCCAAACGCATGTCGGCGACGCCTGGCCAGATCGCGCTCGCGCTGGCCATTGCAGCCTTCCTGCTGTTCTTCCTCGTGCTGCCGGTGGCAACGGTGATCTATGTCGCCTTCACCGAGAAGGGCACGAACAGCTTCACGCTGATCAATTTCTACGACTTCTTCCGCACCGAGCTGTTCATCCGCTCGTTCTGGAACTCGGTCTATGTCTCGGCCATGTCGGTGGTCTGGGCGTCGGTCTTCGCACTGCCGCTCGCCTATCTGACGACGCGCTTCGTCTTCCGCGGCGCTGCGATCGTCCAGACACTGGGTTTCCTGCCCCTGATCATGCCGCCCTTCGTCGGCGCGGTCGCGATGCAGCTCTTCTTCGGCCGCAACGGCTCGATCAACCTGCTGCTGGATGATTGGTTCGGCTTCAAGATCGGCTTCATGGAAGGGCTGAACGGCGTCATTTTCGTCCAGTCGGTCCATTATTTCCCGTTCATCCTGATCAATCTCTCGGCGGCGCTACGCAATATCGACCGGGCGATGGAAGAGGCGGCGCAGAATCTCGGTTCCTCCGGCTTCCGCCTGTTCCGCCGCATCGTCTTCCCGCTCGCCATGCCGGGCTATCTCGCCGGCGCCTCGCTGGTCTTCGTCAAGGTCTTCGACGACCTGGCGACGCCGCTCCTGCTCAACGTCAAGGACATGCTGGCGCCGCAGGCCTATCTGCGCGTGACCTCGATCGGGATTGCCGACCCGATGGGCTATGTCATCGCGGTCGTCCTGATCGTCGCCTCCGTCGTTGCCATGTGGCTGTCGGCCCTGGCGCTGAAAGGGCGCGACTACGCCACAACCCAACGCGGCGGCGGCGGTCTCGCCAAGCGCGTGATGTCGCCGACTGAGGCCATTTTCGGCTACGGTGTCGTCATCCTGATCCTGGCGCTGGTGCTCGCGCCGCATCTGGGACTGCTGCTGCTCTCCTTTGCGACGATCTGGTCCTATTCGCCGCTGCCGGACGCCTTCACCGTCGCCCACTACGCCCGCGTCTTCGGTGAGAGTTCGATCTACATCAAGAATACGCTGATCTATGCCAGCCTCGCTGGCGGGATCGACATCGTGCTCGGTGTCGCCATCGCCTATCTCGTGCTGCGCACAAAGCTCGTCGGCCGCGAATGGCTCGACTGGACTGCGTCGGCGGCGCTGGCGATCCCGGGTGTCGTGCTCGGCATCGGCTATCTCCGGACCTTCTACGGCATCACCTTGCCGGACGGCACGCCGCTCGCCTCGCTCTGGATCACCATCGTGCTGGCGCTCGCGATCCGGCGCCTGCCCTATGCGCTGCGCGCCTGCCACGCGGCCCTGCAGCAGATCTCCGTCTCGCTCGAGGAAGCGGCAGAGAATCTCGGCGCCACCAAATCCCGGACCGTGCGCCGCGTCGTCGTCCCGCTGATGGCAGGCGGCATTCTCGCCGGCTTCGTCACCAGCTTCTCGACCGCGGCAGTCGAGCTCTCCGCCACGCTGATGCTGGTGCAGTCCAACTCCGACGCGCCTCTGGCCTACGGGCTCTATGTCTTCATGCAGTCCGCCGCCGGACGCGGGCCTGGCGCGGCACTCGGCGTCGTTGCGGTCATCCTCGTCGCGGCCTGCACCTTCCTCTCCCATCTCATCATCGAACGCAGCCAGAAGGCCAAGGGAATGGGCCACTGATCATGAACGCCATCGCACCGCTCGCTACCAAAGCCGTCGCCGTCGATATCGAGGGCATCAATCTCTCCTACGGCACCAACCATGTGCTGAAGAACGTCAACCTCGCGATCCGGCCCGGTGAATTCTTCGCCTTTCTCGGGCCGTCGGGCTGCGGCAAGACCACGCTGCTCCGTCTCATCGCCGGCTTCAACCAGGCCGATACCGGCCAGGTCCGGATCGGCGGCCAGGACATTTCCACCCTGCCGCCCTGGAAGCGCGATGTCGGCATGGTCTTCCAGTCCTATGCGCTCTGGCCGCATATGACGGTCCGCAAGAACGTCGCCTTCGGTCTCGAGGAGCGCGGCGTCGCCCGCGCCGAGATCGAGCGGCGCGTCGGGAACGCACTCGATCTGGTCGGGCTCGGCCATCTCGGCGACAGGCGCCCGTCCCAACTCTCCGGCGGCCAGCAGCAGCGCGTCGCGGTCGCACGCACCGTCGCGGTCGAACCGAAGGTCCTACTGCTCGATGAGCCGCTCTCCAATCTCGACGCCAAGCTGCGCGTGCAGGTGCGGCGCGAGCTGCGCGACCTGCAGCAGCGCCTCGGCCTGACGACGATCTTCGTCACCCACGACCAGGAGGAGGCCAACACGATCTGCGACCGCATCGCGGTGATGAACGAGGGCATCGTCCAGCAGGTCGGCACCCCGATGGAACTCTACGAGCGTCCGGCCAATCTCTTCGTCGCGAATTTCCTTGGCACGGCCAATATCCTCGAAGGCAAGGTTGTCGGCAGCGGCACCGAGCGCGCTTTCGAGGTTAAGGGCGGCGCGAAGCTGCCAATCCCCGGCGACGTTGCCGTTCCCACGGGCGCCAAGCTGGTCTTTCGTCCCCAGCATGCGACTCTCGGCGCGGCTGGCGCCGCGCATGCCGGGCAGGTCGCGTTGCCCGGCAGGATCGCGCATCGCGAGTTCCTGGGATCGAGCATGCGCTACGGCGTCGCGATCGGCGAAACCGAGGTCTCGGTCGACCTGCCCTTCCAGTCGGGCGGAGACCTGCATGAGGTCGCGGCACCCGTCAGCCTGTCGCTGTCGCCGAGAACCGCGCTCTGGCTGGAGCGCTAAAGCATCGGCCCGAAAGGTAAATTGCGGTTTTCAGGGAAAGCCGATGCAAGCACGGAAGCCTGGATCATCGGACCGGATACGGTATCCCGTCCGATGATCCAGGCTTGGCGAGAACCACGACCAATGTGCGACGCCAGGCAAGTCCATGACGAATATCCATTTGCCAGCACGGTGCCGCGCCGCTCAGAGTTGGTGCATCCCGTGATGCCGTGACGGCTCTTCGCCTGCGCACGGCCTCGCTCACCGACCTTGCGCAAGAGACGTTCACCATGAGCCCGCCTGCTGCCGCCCGCATCGACATCGAGCGCTTCTGGACGACCATCGAACGATCGGGTGAAATCGGAACCGGCCGGCCGGGCGGCCTCTCCAGGCTTGCCCTGTCGGACGCTGACAAGCAGGTCCGGGACGAGTTCGTTGGCTGGTGCCGGCAGGCGGGCCTGAGCGTCCGCATCGACGGAATCGGCAATATCTTCGCCCGCCGTCAGGGCAGCGACGACACGCTGCCTCCCGTCGTGATGGGAAGTCATCTCGATACACAGGTGAATGGCGGCCGCTTCGACGGCATCGCCGGCGTGCTCGGTGCGCTCGAGGTCTGCCGCACCCTCGATGCGCTCGACCATCGCACGCGCCGCCCGCTGGAGATCGTGAACTGGACCAATGAGGAGGGCGGCCGCTTCTCCCCGCCGATGATCGGCTCGGGCTGCTTCACCGGCACCTACACGCTGGACTGGGCCCGCGGCCGCACCGATGATGACGGAATCAGCCTTGGCCAGGAGCTTCAGCGCATCGGCTATCTCGGCGAGATGGAGGCAAGCCCGCATGCCTTCGACGCCTATTTCGAGTTCCATATCGAACAGGGCCCGATCCTCGATCGCGAGGGCATGCAGGTCGGCGTCGTCACCGGCGGCTACCCCAGTTGCGGCATGCTCGTCGAATTCCGCGGCGAGACCGCCCATACCGGGCCCTGGCCGATGGAGCGGCGCAAGAACGCGCTGGTGGCCGGCGCGCGCCTGCTCACCGCGGTCGACGATATCGGCTGGGAACACGCCGGCACAGGCGGAAAGGCGACGGGTTCACGGCTCGTCGCCTGGCCAAACAAACCCGGCATCCTGTCGGACTGGGCGCAGGCCGTTTGCGACGTCCGCCATCCCGATGCGGAGACGACCCTGGTCATGGCCGAACGCGTGCGCCGCGCCATTGGCGAAGCTGCTGCACGCGGCGGCTGCACGGCCGAGATCCTCGACACCTGGAACTGGGGCGGTCGCATATTCGCGGGCGACCTGATCGAGGGCATCCGCTCCGTCTCGCTCGGGCTCGGCTACCGGACGCAGGACATCCTGAGCCAGGCCGGGCACGACGCCTATTTCGTCGCCCGCCATGCTCCGGCGGCGATGATCTTCGCGCCGTGCAAGAACGGCATCACCCATAACAACCTGGAACTCTGCACGCGCGAGGATCTGGAGCCCGGACTGAATGTCCTGTTCCGCTCCGTGGTCGCGCGCGCCGATCGATAGGAGTTCCGTCGCCCCGAACGATCCCGATCTCTAGGACGGGTGGCTGAAGCGGGCGACCCGCGCATCCTTCATCAGGTTGCGAAAATCGGGACCGCTGACACGCACCAGCGTCCTGTGGTCGCCACCCTCGAAATAGACGTCCCTGGCGTCATGAAGGCTTTCATCGAGGATCACCGGCACATCATAGGCCGATCCGATCGGCGGAACCGCGCCCAGATCGCAATCGGCGAACAGCGAACTCACCTCATCCTCCGAGGCGAGGCCGAGCCGCTGGTGTATCACGTCCTGCAAGGTGGAAAGTTCGATCCGGTGCGTGCTGGGAACGACGGCCAGGACATACCCGGTCTCATGGTGAACCACCACGGACTTGGCCAACCTGCTGCCCGGAACATGCGCGGCTTGCGCCGATTGACTGCTGGTGGCCGTACGGTGATGCGCGACGGTATCATAGGCGATGCCTTCGCCGTCGATATAGGCTTGGAGTTTCTTTGCGATTGTCATCGGAGGCGCCCCTTTGTTACCTGGCGACGCGTCAGGACAACATCCTCCTCTCCTCCTCCGCGAAGTCAATGACGAATGGGCAGTCAGGGTCGGAACGCACGGGCTCCGCCCCTGTGAACCAACGCGGCTCTCGACATGGGACAGCGGATCCGGGTTCCGGGCCTCGGCTGACCGATCGTCCCGGAACCGCCCAACCCTCTGTCCGCAGGTGAACTCAGTTCAGGCTTGAGCGCTTCATGAAGGAGCCGCCCTTCATGATCAGCGGCATATGCCGGCCCTGGCGGGTCAGCAGTGCCAGGTCTTTCAGCGGATCGCCGTCGACGACGATCAGGTCGGCATGGGCGCCTGGCGCAACGGTGCCGATCTTACCTTCGAGCCCGAGCAGCTTCGCCGCGACATGCGTGGCTGCACCAATCACCTCATGCGCCGGCAGGGCACGGCCGCGAATGACGAACTCCTCGGACTGGTGGCGATGCATCTCGCCGAGCAGATCGCTGCCATAGGCCATGGCCAGCCCCGCCGTTTTCATGATGGCGAGCGAATCCATGCCGGCGACACGAACACTCTCGACCTTGGCGACGGAATCCGGCGGGAAGCCGAGCTTGCCGCCTTCGCTGGCGAGCTTGTCATAGGTCACCAGGGTCGGCACGGCGACGGCGCCCTTCGCGGCAGCAAGCTTGGCTGTATCCGGCTGGATCAGGTTGCAATGTTCGAGCGAGTGGACGCCAGCCTCGACGCAGCGGCGGATCGCCTCGTCGGTATAGACATGGGCCGAGACATAGGTGCCGGCCATCCGGGCTTCCTCGACGATCGCTTCGAGCTCGCTCACGGAATAGCCGAGGAAATGGATCGGATCGGTCGGGGAGGCGCAGCCGCCATTGGCCATGATCTTGATGAAATCGGCTCCGCCCTTGAGCTCCTCACGGGCCGCCCGGCGCACCTGGTCGATGCCGTCGCAAATGCGGCCGAGAGCACCGAGCCGGTGGCGGGTCGTCACCGCCTCGCGATCGTCATAACGGCCTCGGAAATCGGCATGGCCGCCGGTCTGGCTCAGAGCCTTGCCGGAAATGACGAGGCGCGGTGTCGGGAAATGCCCCTCCTCGGTCGCGACCTTCAGCCCGAAATCGGCGCCGCCGACATCACGCACCGTGGTGAAGCCGCGTAGCAGCATCTCGCGCATGATCACCAGCGAGCGCACCGTCACGAGCGAATCCGGCAGCGCCGCATTGCGCCCGAGATCGGCGACACCGGCGATGACATGCACATGCGCGTCGATCAGCCCGGGCATCAAGGTCCGGCCCCCGAGGTCGACCACCTTCGCCTTGCCGGCGGACACAACCTTGCCGACCTCGCGGATCGTCCCGCCCTCGACCAGGACTGAGACCGGTGCACCGCGCTCCGGCGCGGTACCGTCGACGATGCGGGCATTGGTGAAGAGGGTGGAAGCCACGGCGTTTCTCCAGTCGGATGGGAGCTGTCAGACAGCGCGCGCTGCTGCGCGGGCAGCCAGGAATGCGGGAACCAGCAGGGGCGCCAGCCGCTCGACCAGCGGCACATGCTCCTCGCGATAGAAGCCTTCCGGCGCGAGCAGGTTGATCGTGCCGACGACCTTGCCGTCATAGAGCGCTGGAACATTGATCACCGAGCCGAGGCCCATGCTCTCGATCAGCGCATGATCGAAGAAGGCCCAGCGGATTCCGGCCTTGTCGCGTCCGAGATAGGGCTTGCGCCCCTTGAGCACATGGTCGCCCCAGGGCGTCGGCCCCATCGTCTTGCGGCCCGAGACCGGATACTCGGCCGCGCGGTTCGAATAGATCCGGGCGACCTCCTCGCCATCGACATAGAGCAGGGTGAAGAGCTCATGCCCGACGAGCCGCTTGGTCGCAGCCTCGAAGGCCTTGAACAGCGTGTCCGGCTGGCCGGGCTCTGCAAGCAGACGCGACAGGGCGGCAAGATCATCGGACATCGTGAACTCCGGGGCTTCAGGCTTTGGAAGGGACGGGTTTGGGTGCCCGTGGAATGCATTCGGGCAGGAGCCCCTGCGGCCGCAGGTGCAGGACGAGGATCAGCGCGAGCCCGACCAGGATCTCGCGCAGTGCCGCGACCTGGACCGGCTGCAGCCCTGGCACCCATTCGGTGGCGAAGCGCGTCGCCTCGAGGAAGATCACGACGAGATAGGCGCCCACGACCGCGCCGCTCGGGCGACCGACACCGCCGGCGGTCACCGCCAGGAAGATGTAGATCGTGATCAGCGGCTGGAAATGGTCGGGCGAAACATAGGATTGGAAATGCGCATAGAGTGCGCCAGCCAATGCCGCGATGGCAGCTGAAAGCGCAAAGGCCTGGAGCTTGAAGCGCAGCACGGTCTTGCCAGTGAAGGCTGCAAGCTGCTGATCCTCGCGGATCGCCTTCATCGCCCGACCATAGGGCGAGCCGTCGAGCCGGCGCAGCAGCAGCCAGATACCGGCCACGATCAGCGTGACCAGACCGAGATAGAACAGGTTGAAGCCCATGAGGCCGAGCTCGGCCTTGAGAGGCGCCTTGATCCCGGAGATGCCGTCGGATCCCTTGGTGAGCCAGCGCTCGTTCAATGCAACGAGCCGGATCACCTCGGCAAAGCCGAGCGTGACGATGGCGAGATAGTCGTCGCGCAGGCGCAAGGTCGCGAATGTGACGACAAGCCCGACCACCGCACCGACCGCGAGCGCCGCCGTCCAGCCGATGAGCACCGGCGCCCCTGCCCCGGTCGCCAGCGCAGAAGCATAGGCTCCGACCGCAAAGAACCCGGCGAGACCGAGATTGACCAGTCCGACGCCGCCCCAGATCAGGTTCAGGCTGAGCGCGAGCAGTGCGTAGATGCCACAGAGCGTCAGGGTGAAGATGACATAGGACACCATCAGACCGCCCTCTCGCCCAGGATGCCGCGTGGACGGAAGGTCAGCATGATCAGGATCGCGATAAAGCCGACGGCGGTGCGATAGGTCGCGGGCACCGCGATCAACGCCAGTTCCTCGGCGATGCCGAGCGCGAGTGCTCCGACCACGGCACCAGGGATCGAGCCGAGCCCGCCGAGGACCGCGGCGGCGAAAACCGACAGCAAGACGCGATAGCCGGTGAGCGGGTCGATCGAGGTATCGAGGCCGATCAGCACGCCGCCGACACCGGTGAGCCCTGCGCCCAGGAAGACGGTGACGATGGCGATCCGGGCCGGATCGATGCCCTTCAGCCGGGCGAGATCGGGATTGTCGGCGACTGCGCGCATGGCCTTGCCGAAGCGCGTATAGCGCAGGAAGGCAAACATTGCGGCCATGATCACGACCGCCAGAGCGAGGCTCTGCAGCTGCTGCGGTCCAATCCGCAGATCGCCGAAGCGCATGTCGCGCATCAGGGGCAGGTCGTAGCCGCGCATATCGTTGCCGAAGAAGAACCGGATGATGTTCTCGAGCACGAGATTGAGCGCGATCGAGGCGATGGCGACGATGAGCGCCCCGTTTCCGCGCAGGCGGCTGAGCGCGCTCTCCTCCGCAACCACGCCGACGGTTCCGGCGATTGCAAACGCAATCACGAGAGCCGGGATGATCGGCAGCCCCAGCACCACATTCGCCCACCACGCGGCAAAGGCACCGATGGTGGCATAGGATGCGATGGCGAAGTTTGGATAGCGCAGCACGGCAAAAATGGCCGAGAAGCCGACGGCCGGGACGGCGATCAGCGCCCCGGTCATTAGCCCGTTGATGAGCGCCTGCAGGAGGAGGGTCACGCGTGCGGGTCTTTCCGGATCAGGCGATCTTGACGAGGACGATCTTCCCGCCCTGGACCTGCTCGTAACGGAACTTCGAATCGCTGATGTCGCCGGTCTCGGTGAAGTCGCACGGCCCGCTGGCGCCGTCATAGTCGACGGGCTGCTTGGCAGCGATGGCTTTCAGACCGTCAATGGCATTGTCGATCTTGGCACCACCTGGCGCCTGGCTGGCCTTGCGGATCGAGTCCTTGATCGCCGTACCGGAGGCATCGCCGGCAAGAGCGATCGCCATCAGCACCAGGTTGATCTGATCATAGATCTGCGTGGTGTAGGGATCGGGCGACGGCACGCCGATCAACTTGACCAACCGCTCATAGGCCTTCGAGCCTTCCGCCGAGGAGGGCGAGATCGTGTAGGTCTTGTCGACGACATCGGCCGGAACGCTGTCGACCAGCTTCTGGTTCACCGAATAGCCGAAGGCAACCTTGAGGCCGCCGAAGCCGGCGCGGAAGAGGTCCTTCAGCATCACAGCGGTGTCGGGGGTATAGCCGCCGAACACGACCGCATCGGGCTTGAAGCGCAGCACCTCGTCGATCTCGGTGCGGTAAGCCGGCTTCTTGTCGTCATAGATCAGGGACGCCGTCTCGCCGCCACCCTTCTTCACTGCCTCGGTGATATTGTCGAACTGGCTCTTGGCGAAGGGCGTTTGCGGCGACAGGAAGAAGACGCGCTTGGCCTTCTCGGCGATGACGAACTCACCGAACTTGCGGCCCTGCAGCGTGGTCGTCGGCTGCGTGCGGATCAGATAGCCCTGATGCGGCAGCTGAGTGATCGAATCCGCGCCCGAGACGGTCGCGAGGAAGGTCTTCGATTCCCAGCAGAGCGGCGCGACCGCGGTCGTGACCGAGGAAGCCCAGGTCCCGAGAATGGCCGAAACCTTGTCGACGTCGATGAGCTTGCGGGCCGCGCGGACGCCCGCTTCCGGGCTGGTCTGGTCGTCCTCCGAGATCAGCTCGACCTTGCGCCCGAGCACGCCACCTGCCGCATTCACCTCATCGATGACGGCCTTGACCGCCTTGACCATCACCGGGCCATAGGGGCCGCCCGATCCGGTCAACGGCGTCAGCGTGCCGATCCTGATCGGCGCGCCCTGGGCGAGCGCGAGCTTCGGTAGCGCACCGATGCCAGCAAGCGCGGCAGCGCCTGTCAGAAGCGTCCGGCGGTTCGTCATGAAATCGGTCATCGTGATCCCCTTGTAATTTTTGAACTGCGTCGGCGTCGGCTTCAGCCACCCAGGAAGAGGCGGCGGATATCGGGGTCGGCGGCAAGAGCAGGACCTGCCCCCTCACGGCTGTTGCGCCCGGAGACGAGGACATAGCCTCGCGTCGAGATCTCGAGCGCCTCGAGCGCGTGCTGTTCGACCATCAGGATCGGCAGGCCGCCTTTGTTCAGGGCGACGATCGCCTCGAACAATTCATCGGCCGCCTTGGGCGAGAGCCCAGCTGTCGGCTCGTCGAGCAGCAGCAGGCTCGGCGCATTCATCAGCCCCATCGCCATCGCCAGGATCTGCCGTTGGCCGCCCGACAGCGTCCGCGCCAGCGCACGCCGCTTCTCGGCCAGCATCGGATAGCGGTGATACATCTCTTCGCTGCGTGTCCTGATCCCGCCAGGATCCTGGAAACCGCTGATCTCCAGATTCTCGGCGACCGTCATCGCACCAAAGACATTGCGCTCCTGCGGCACGAAGCCGATGCCGGCCCGCGTCCGGCCAAGCGCGTTCGCAGCCGTGACATCCGCGCCCTTCAGGCTGATCCGGCCTTTGCGCGCCGCCACCAGCCCCGCGACGGTCTTGAGCAAGGTCGACTTACCCGCTCCATTCGGCCCGATGATCGAAACGATCTCACCGGGCGCGACCGTGAGCGACGTGCCCTTGAGAATTTCCTCGGCCGCGCCATAGCCGGCGACAACACCCTCGACCGCGAGCAGGATGGTCGCCGCAGCAGCACTCAATGCCGCCTCCCGAGATAGGCTTCCTGAACCCGGATGTCGGCGGCAACCTCCTCGAACGAACCCTGGGTCAGGGTTTTGCCTTCGGCCATGACGACGACCGGCTCGCAGAGCCGCTTGATCAGCGCCATGTCATGCTCGATCAGGCAGATCGTCAGGCCTTCACGATTGAGCCCGACGAGATGTTCGGCGATCTCGTCGGCCAGGCTCGGATTGACGCCGGCCATCGGCTCGTCGAGCAGCAGGATCTTTGGCCTGGCCATCAACGCCCGCCCGATCTCAACCAGTTTCTTCTGTCCTCCGGACAGCGCCGTGACCGGGTTATCAAGCACGTGGTCGAGCTTCAGCCGGCGCGCAATGTCGAAGGCGCGCCCGGCCAGCTCGGCTTCGCGACGGCGCGCGGCGGCAGAGCCGAACAGCCCGGCGAGCAGATTCTCACCAGGCTGATCCGCCCCATAGAGCATCAGATGCTGGAAGACGCTGAGCTTGGGGAACCCCCGCGCCAGCTGAAAGGTCCGCACCAGGCCCGCGGCAACGAGCTCTTCCGGGGGCAGACCCGTGGCATCCGACGAACCCAGTGCCACGGTGCCACCTTTGGGCCGGTAGAGGCCGGATACCGCATTGAACAAGGTCGACTTTCCCGCGCCGTTCGGGCCGATCAGGCCGGTAAAACTTCCGGCCGGCACGGCGAGATCGACGCCGCGCAGCACATGCACGCCGTAGAAGTCGAGTTTCAGGCCCGTGACCGTCAGGAGTGGCGTCATGAAGCCGGTGCCCCCGCGACAGGCTGGCGTGAAGGCGATGCCTGTGTCGGAAAGTGCTGGCGGACCTGGAGCTTCCAGAAGTTCAGCATCGCGGCGTAATAGGCGGGGTCCTTCCGCAACACGGTCTGGGCGATCATGCCGCGCACCAGGCACATGGTGGCGTTCATCACGACGCGGGTATGGTCCGGATCGGCCTTGGTGCGGGCCGCAAGTGCGGTCCAGACCGCGTCCAGCCCGGCATGGAATTCGCGCACCACGGGCACGAGATCGGCCCGGAACTCGTCATTGTGGCGCGCCTCCGGCAGGAACTCCATGGTCACATAGAACAGCCGGTCGGACATCATTTGCCAGATGTAGTCGACGATCTCGTCGCTGGAGCCACCCCGCTCTGCAAACGCCTCGGCGAAGCGATGCAGGTTCCGTGACGAGCGTCCAAGCAGATCGGCGACGGAAGCCGTGATGACAGCCTCGCGCCCGGCAAAGTGATGCGTCAGCGCGCCGCGCGAGACGCCGGCGGCCCGGGCGATTTCGGGGGTGGTTGTGCGAGCGAGCCCGCGGTCATGCATCAGATCGATCGTCGCATGCATCAGCCGCGCAGAAGTCTCCGCGCTGCGTTCCTTCTGCGATCGCCTCCCGCCGGTTCCGGTCAAGCTGCGCTCCTCCGCTCTGAGCCGGGCGAGCCTGTAATCGCAGTTACAAACAGTCAAGACTGTTTCTACAGCATTGAGGCCGAGTTGCCTGCTGGATAGGTAAGCGGCATGACAAGCAGAGGATCTGGCCAAGCCCAAGGCCGGTCGGCCTGCGGATACTGCAGGGAGCCTTGATATGTCGTTCAGCTGGGATGAGGCCGTCGCCTACGCGCTGACGCTTCCGGGCGCGGAGATTTCGACGAGCTATGGCATGCCGGCGGTCAAAGTGAACGGCCGGACTTTTTTGTCGGCAGGCCATGAGCCCGGTTCGTTCTGCATCTCGATCGATCGCGACACAGTCACCATGCTGATGGAGGTGGCTCCCACGACATACTGGCAGACTGCGCATTATGCCGGTTGGCCGGCAGTCCTGGTCCGCCAGAATGGCCCGGATCCTGATCATATCCGCGCGATGATCGTTCGTGCCCGAGACTGGAACGCCGGCCGCCCGCGTCTGCGGGAGAAGAGGTAACGATTCGGGTCCTGGCCTTGCCCGGCCTTGGCGCCAAGTCGGCGGGTTCACTGGGCCATCTGCGAGTCGATCGGTCGGATCATGCGTACCGAGCGCCGCATTTCGTAGGAATTTCACGGCGCTCTGACGCGTATCGTCCGCGCGGATTCTGCGCCTTTGAAGCCTTGAACGACGAAAACCCCGCCTCTTTTGAGAGACGGGGTTTGATATTTGATTTGGTTGCGGGGGCCAGATTTGAACTGACGACCTTCAGGTTATGAGCCTGACGAGCTACCGGGCTGCTCCACCCCGCGGTAAAGGGAACGCGGCGCTG